>NZ_FOSR01000003.1 GCF_900114325.1 Rhodanobacter glycinis | reverse complement strand
CGCCTGCCGGCGCCCGAGTTACCTCTCTTTGCTGGCCCAAAGAGACGTAACCCAGAGAAAGGGCCTGTGGGACCCGCCGACCCTACAAGCCTGATCGGTCGAGGCTTTTTGGAATAGAGGTGGCTCTTCCTGTTACACGCGCGGCCACACCGCGCCGTCACCGATAACCGAGGGCTAGGAAGGGCAAGCTCGCGTGATTGAATTCGACGCTGCGGTGCGCGGCTCTTCCAACCCTTCGAGAAGCGGCGCGCGGCGGAGGATCAGGCCCGCAGGGTGGTCGGCATGGATGCCGGCCAGTTCGACGCCAGGGCAGGAGCCCTGTCGGCGAACCCCCGTAGCCGGGCGCGGACCCGCCGGCTCGCAGAGCCGGTGGGCGCGAACGCAGGGTGCCCCTCTCTTGGGTTACTTTCTCTCGGGCAAGCGAGAGAAAGTGACTCGGCCACCGGCAGGTGGGCGAAACCTCCGTCGCCAAAGGCGGCGGCACGCATGCGACCGCGCGCGGAACGCGCCATCACCACACTCCCTGAACACGCCCCTACCGCCAAACTGGCACAATGCCTGTCGCGATGGCCCGGACGGGCCTTCACGTCAAGGAATCCAGCTTGGACCGGCTTACTGCCCGACAACTCTACGATGGTGTCCACGAGCGCATGGCGCTGCGCTGGATCTCCGGCATGCGCGGCGAATCGCGTGCGCTCGATCCCGGCGCCACGCAGACCCGGCGACCATCGCTGATCGGTTACCTCAACGTCATCTATCCGAACAAGGTGCAGATCATCGGCAGCGAGGAGCTGAAATACCTCGATGCGCTGGATTCGCGCCAGCGCTGGAAAGCGATGCACAAGATCGCCGCCAGCGAACCGGTGGCACTGATCGTTACCCACGACCAGCCGGTGCCTTCCGACCTGCGCGATATCGCCGAGGAAACCGGCACGCCGTTGTGGAACAGCTCCAAGCGCGGCCACGAACTGCTGACCTGGTTGCAATACCACCTGGCGCGCATGCTGGCACCGCGCATCACGCTGCACGGCGTGTTCCTGGAAGTGTTTTCCATCGGCGTGCTGATCACCGGCGAAGCCGGTTCGGGCAAGAGCGAGCTGGCGCTGGAACTGATCAGCCGCGGCCATCGCCTGGTCGCCGACGACGCACCCGAGTTCACCCTGATCGCTCCCGACGTGATCGATGGCACCTGCCCGGAGCTGCTGCAGGATCTGCTGGAAGTACGCGGGCTGGGCGTGCTCAACGTGCTGGAGATGTTCGGCCACACTGCCGTCAAGCCATCCAAGTACCTGCGCCTGATCATCCACCTCAAGCCCTGGCGTGACGGCGAAGTGGAAGACGCGCTGACCCGCATCACCGGCGATACCGGCCATCGCGACATCTTCGAGGTACCGGTGCCGATGATCACCTTGCCAGTGGCACCGGGCCGCAATCTGTCCGTACTGGTGGAAGCCGCCGTACGCAGCCACATGCTCAAGAGCAAGGGCATCGACCCTGCCCAGACCTTCATCGACCGCCAGGCGCACCAGATGCGCCGCCTCCCCCCATGGTGACCGCATGAACGAACGTGACCCGTCCGAATCCCCCGTAGTGAACGACCCCGATGCCGTGCACCTGATCGTGCTCACCGGCATGTCCGGTGGCGGCAAGACGGTGGCTTTGCGCGCGCTGGAGGACCTGGAGTTCTACTGCGTCGACAACCTGCCCTCGACGCTGCTGCCGCAGCTGGTCGACGCCACCATGCGCAGCAGCATCAAGCGCCGGCGCATTGCCGTGGGCGTGGACGTGCGCAACCGCAGCGAGGATTTCCGGCACATGCCGCTGGTGCTGTCCGAACTGGCCGGCAAGGGGGTGCAGGTGCACCTCGTGTTCATCGACTGCAACGACGCGGTGCTGATCAAGCGCTATTCGGAAACCCGCCGCCGCCACCCGCTGGCGCAACGCGGCGTGTCGCTGGCCGACGCCATCGTCGAGGAGCGCCGGCTGCTGCGTCCGCTGATGGCGATCGCCGAAAAGGTGATCGATTCCAGCGACCTCAACGTGCACCAGTTGCGCCGATTGATCGCCACCGGCTACGCACAGACCACCGAAGGACTGACCCTGATGTTCCAGTCATTCGCCTTCAAGCGTGGCCTGCCGCTGGATTCCGACTTCGTCTTCGATGCCCGCTGCCTGCCCAACCCGCACTGGGATCCGAAGCTGCGCCCGCTGTCCGGCAAGGACGGTCCGATCCGCGATTTCCTTGAAGCACGACCGGTGGTTGGCGAATACCTGACCGACACGGCGCGCTGGCTGGATGCGTGGCTGCCCCGCTTCGAGCAGGACGACCGCAGTTACGTCACCATCTCGGTTGGCTGCACCGGCGGCCGTCACCGCTCGGTGTACCTGGTCGAACAACTCGCCGCGCATTTTCGCGCCAGCCGCGAAGGCGTGCTGACCTTCCACCGGGAACTTGAATGAACCTGCCGATCCATCGGAAAGCCACGCAGCCATGAGCGTCGGCATCCTCCTGATGACGCACGAGGCGGTCGGCCAGGCGCTGATCTCCGCCGCCCGCCACGTGCTGCCGAAGCTGCCGTTGAAAGTGGCCGCGGTGGAAGTGCCGGCGCAGGCCGATCCTGACGTCATGCGCACGCTCACCGCGCACCACGCCCGCGAGCTGGACGAGGGCGGCGGCGTGCTGGTGTTGGCCGACCTGTACGGTGCCACACCATGCAATATCGGCCTGTCGCTCGGCTCGCTCGGCGTGCGGCTACGATGTGTCTCCGGACTCAACCTGCCCATGCTGCTGCGTGTACTCAACTATGCGGAAAAACCACTGGACGAACTGGCCGAGATCGCGGCCGCCGGTGGCCGCGGGGGAATTTTCATCGACCATGCCTGACGTCCATCATGCTTGAGAAAGAAATCGTGGTTTCCAACAAGCTCGGCCTGCATGCACGCGCATCGGCCAAGCTGGTGCAACTGGTACAGGGCTTCAAGTCCACCGTATGGCTGATCAGCAAGGGTCGCGAAGTGAATGCGCAAAGCATCATGGGCGTGATGATGCTGGCCGCCGGCCTCGGCACGCCACTGACGGTGCGCACCGAAGGGCCGGACGAAGACACCGCGCTGGACGCGGTCATCGCATTGTTCGAGCGCAAGTTCGACGAAGGAGCATGATTCGCGTGGGCATCGGACATCGGACATCGGGCAGCCACCCAGGCCTCGCGCGGCGATGCACGCCGAGCCGCGTTCGTTTGCCGTTGCCCCTTTCGCGGGCCCACGCCTCGCTTGCACGCCCTGCTGGGGCACCGCGATGAGACATATCCTTCCCGGCACCATCGCCGCCAGGGGCATGACATTGGGCCGCGCCCGACTGGTGCAGCCCAGCCGCTATGCGGTCGACACCCGCCCGCTGGCCGACGACGAGATCGAGAGCGAACTGACCCGGCTGCATCTGGCGCTGGATACCGCCCGGCAGGAACTGCGCGAACTGCGCGGCAAGCTGCATGGCGCGCTGGCACGCGAGGTCAACGAATTCATCGACGCGCACAGCCTGCTGCTGGATGACCCCGAACTGCTGCGCGGCCTGGACGACCTGGTGAAGGTTGGCCATTACCGGCCCGGTGCCGCCTTGAAGAAACAGCGCGACAAGCTCGCCGCGGTATTCGAGGCCATGGACGATCCCTACCTGCGCAGCCGCAAGGAAGACATCGACCAGGTCATCGCGCGGGTGATCTCCGCCCTGCAGCGCCAGACCAGCGTCGAGGAACGCAAGCTGGCCGCACGCGTGGGCGAGATCCTGATCGCCGATACCATCGCCCCGGCCGACATGGCGCACCTGGCCGGCAACGGCCTGCTCGGCGTGGTCGCCAGTTCCGGCAGTCCCTACTCGCACAGCGCCATCCTGGCGCGCAGCCTCGGCCTGCCGATGCTGGTGGGCACGCGCGACGCGCTGGCGAACATCCACGACGACGACCTGATCCTGCTCGACGCCGAGCGCGGCGACGCGATCGTGCATCCCACTGCGCAGGACCTGGCGCGCTATCGCGCCTGGCAGCGCGAATCAGCACTGGAAGGCCGTCGCCTGGCCACTCTCGCCAATGCCCCCACGCGTACCCGCGACGGCATCGACGTCCGCCTGCTGGGCAACGCCGAGTCGGTAGCCGACGTGGCGCTGGCCCGTTCGCGCGGCGCCGACGGCGTGGGCCTGTACCGCACCGAATTCCTGTTCCTGCGCCACAAGGGCCTGCCCTCCGAGGACGAGCAGTTCATCGCCTACCGCGACCTGGTGCTGGGCATGGGCGGTTTGCCGGTGACCATCCGCACGCTGGACCTGGGCGCCGACAAGGCCGATGCCGCGGGGCTGGCCCTGCGCGGCGAGGACAACCCCGCGCTCGGCGTGCGCGGCGTGCGGCTGTCGTTGCGCTATCCCGCGGTGTTCACCACGCAGATCCGCGCCATCCTGCGCGCTGCCTGCTATGGCCCGCTGCGCGTGCTGGTGCCGATGGTCACCCAGCCGGACGAGCTGATCGCGGTGCGCACGCTGTTCAAGCTGGCGCGCGCCGACTTGAAGCGCGAGAACGTTGACCTGCCGGAGAAGTTGCCGCTGGGCGCGATGATCGAAGTCCCCGCCGCTGCACTCAACGTGCGCGCACTGCTGGATCACGCCGACTTCCTCGCCATCGGCACCAACGACCTGGCCCAGTACGTGCTCGCCGCCGATCGCGGCAATGATGCGCTGGAAAACATCTACAACCCGCTGCAACCGGCCCTGCTGCGCCTTATCGCCTACGTGATCGCCAGCGGCCGGCGCGCTGGCAAGCCGGTCAGCCTGTGCGGCGAGATCGGCGGCGACACCCGTTTCACCGCCCTGCTCCTGGCGCTGGGCCTGGCCGAATTCAGCATGCATCCGGGGCAGTTGCTGCACGTGCGCGATCGGATTGCCGCGCTCGACCACGCCGCGCTGCGCCATCGCGCGCCCAGCCTGTTGCGCGCGCACACCCACGAGGACGTGGAAACCCTGCTGACGCACCTGGACCCGGGCTTCGCACCCAGCCGAGCCTGATCGCGCCCCGGCTCACCGAACCCCCACACTTCCCTGGAGCCCACCCTGTGGGCGATGCTTTTGCGTGCGCCACACGTCGAAGCGCGCCGCGCACAGGAGATGCACCCGTGATCTCCCGTGGATGGTGCGCGACGCAGTGCCGGTCATCGGGCAACTGTCCCGGTGATAACGCCGGGTACCCCGAGGTCGCGAATCTCAGGCGTCGGACGCGTCCAGGAACGCCTCCAGCACCGCCCCGCGGTATTTTTCCCGGTGCAGCAGCAACGAGAGCTTGCGCGTGAGGTCGAGGAAGGGCGTCTTCAGCGCCTTCAGGCGGCCGGTAGCCACTGCGTCGGCCACCGCCACTTCGGGCAGGCAGGAAATGCCCAACCCGGCGGCGACGGCCTGCTTGATCGCCTCGATCTGGTCCAGCTCCAGCACGGTTTCGCCCGCCGGCAATTGCGCCAGCACGCGTTCGCTGGTCGCCCGCGTGGCCGACCCGGGTTCGCGCAATACCCAGCGTGCGCCGGCAAAATCCGCCGGCTTGAGATGGCGCTTGCGCGCCAGCGGGTGGTCGGGCGGCGCGCAAACCACCAGCGAGTCGTCCCGCCATGGCCGCGACTCCAGCAACGGATGCGCCACCGGCCCCTCGACACAGCCCACGTCCAGGCTGTGATCGAGCATGGCCGCGGTGATCGCGTCGGTATTGGCCACGCGCAAGCGCACGGCCACCTGCGGGTGGCTACGCACGAACGTGCCCAGCAGCTCGCCCACGCGATAGTTGCCCACCGTATTGCTGGCGCCAATGCGCAATTCGCCCACCAGGGTCTGCGTGCCACCGGACCCCAGGCGGCCGAACTCGGCATAGCGCTCCAGCAGTTCCTGCGCCAGCGGCAGCAATTCACGGCCGCGAGCATTCAATCGCAGGCGGCCGCGTTCGCGTGCGAACACCGGCGCGTCGAGCTGCCGCTCCATCTCGGCCAGCGCCATGCTGGCGGCCGGCTGGGTGAGGTAAAGCTGCTCGGCGGCGGCACGCACGCTGCCGTGCAAGGCAATCTGCACGAACACTTCGAGTTGGCGCGGGCTGATGTTGATCATCAGCTTATTTTATACGCCGCATTAGATATTCCAAGTTTTCCTAATAACCGGCAGCGGGGACAATAACGCCACCCCACCACCACGTGCCGTCCCCATGAGCACCACCTCGATCGCCACCGCTACCCACCCCACCCTGCGCACCCGCGCACCCGGCCTGCTGCTGGCCATCGGCATTGCGCTGCTCGCCCTGTGGCTGGGTCGACTGGTGCCGGTGATCGGCGGTCCGGTGTTCGGCATCGTGTTGGGTATTGCCGTGCGCAACCTGCTTTCGCCCGGCGCGCAGTTCACGCCGGGCATCCAGTTCGGCGGCAAGCAGATCCTGCAATGGTCGATCATCGCGCTGGGCTTCGGCCTCAGCCTGACCCAGGTGGCGAAGACCGGTCTGGAGTCGCTGTCGGTGACCCTGGTGACGATGACCGTCGCCTTCGTCAGCGCGCTGATGCTGGGGCGCATGCTGAAGGTGCACGGCAAGCTGCAGATCCTGATCGGCGTGGGCACCGCAATCTGCGGCGGCTCGGCGATCGCCGCGGTGACGCCGATCATCCGCCCGGACGACCACGACACTGCTTTCGCCATTTCCACCATCTTCCTGTTCAACGTGGTGGCGGTGCTGCTGTTCCCGCTGCTTGGCCACCTGCTGCACCTGAGCGACCTGGGCTTCGGCCTGTGGGCCGGTACCGCGATCAACGACACCTCGTCGGTAGTGGCGGCCGGCTACAGCTACAGCCACGCGGCGGGCGACTACGCCACCATCGTCAAGCTGACCCGCGCCACGCTGATCATCCCGGTCTGCCTGATCCTGGCCTTCGCCGTGGCCTGGCGCGAAAAGCGCGCGTCGAAGCAGAACGGCGGCGCCACCCAGTTCAGCCTGCGCCGTATCTTCCCCTGGTTCATCCTGTGGTTCCTGGTGGCCTCGGCCGTGCGCACGGCCGGCTGGATCCCCGTCGCCATCCAGCCGACAATCCACTTCCTGGCGGAGTTCATGATCATCGTGGCGCTCACCGCCATCGGCCTGTCCGCCAACCTGCGCCGGATGATCGCCAGCGGCGCGAAGCCAATCCTGCTCGGCTTGGGCGTGTGGGCAGCGGTTTCGGTAAGCAGCCTGCTGGTGCAGTTGGTCATCGGGCAGCTCTGACGCATTCGCCCGAGGTCGCGACACGTGGCCCCGGCGAGCAGAGAGACACCCATTTCCGGGCTTGGCCAGCAGGTCGGGCCCGGAGATCCCGTTCAATGGACTTACGGCTGTGGCTTGCCCTGCTCCGCCAGCGTCAACGCCACCTTGTCGCGCAGATAGACCGGCAGCGCGTGCTGGGCATCCTGCGCACGACCAGCGCGGAATTCGCGCACGGCCAGCTCGGCGACATGGCGAGCTTGCGGATAACAACCACCTTCGGCTGAACGCAGCTCGCCGGTGAGGCAATCGCGCAAGCTATCGGCGTAGGTGGTCCAGCCGCTGCCCACGATGTGCCATGCCGAGGCAGCGGGCAGCACCAAGGCTTCGGCCGTGCACACCCGTTCTTCATCGAGAGGAACCAGACCCCCATTTTCGTCGCGCCGGTAGCTGGCCGCGTAAAGCTCGCCCATGCGCGCGTCGATCACCGCGAGAATCGCGGCATCATCGTCGGGCGCTTCCAGCGCCAGCGCCGCCAGCGAGGACACGGTGACCACCGGCAGATCCAGCGCCAGCGCCATGCCTTGCGCCAGCGACACCGCCAGCCGGACACCGGTGAACGCGCCGGGACCGCGGCCCACGGCGATGCCATCCAGCGCATGTCGGCCCAAACCGGCCTCGGCCAGCAGCTCGTCGGCCATCGGCAGCACCCGCTCGGCGTGCTTGCGCGGGGCAATCTCGCTGCGCTCGATCACCATGTCCCCATGCACCAGGGCAACGGAACAGGATTCGGTGGCGGTTTCGATGGCTAGCAGATTCATCCGGCTATTCTCGCACCAGTCGTTACGGGCATGACAGCACGGGCATCGGGCGGCGCAAGGGCAATCAGGTGACTTGGCCGTGATTGTGCGTCTTCGGCGGCGCTCTCTGGCCGGGCGTTTCGACTCCGCCCGCTGCGCGGGCTACGCTCAACGCGAACGGGGACCGCCTTTGGCAGCCCCTGCCCCCGGCCCGTACAATGGCCGCTTTACCGTCCACACCAGCGCGCCCGTCCGGGCGTGCCATCGCGAGTCCCTGATGGAAAAGAGCTTCGAACCCGCCCAGATCGAATCCACCTGGTACGCACGCTGGGAAGCCAGCGGCGTGTTCAAGCCGTCGGGCCAGGGCGAGCCGTATTGCATCCTGCTGCCGCCGCCGAACGTCACCGGCACGCTGCACATGGGGCATGCGTTCCAGCAGACGGTGATGGACATGCTGGTGCGCTACCAGCACATGCGCGGCATGAACACGCTGTGGCAGGTGGGTACCGACCACGCCGGCATCGCCACGCAGAAGATCGTGGAGAACCAGCTGGCGGTCGAGGAAAAGACCCGCCACGACCTCGGTCGCGACGCCTTCGTCGAACGCGTGTGGAAATGGAAGGAGGAGTCCGGCTCCACCATCACGAACCAGATGCGCCGCATCGGCGCCGCGGCCGACTGGTCGCGCGAACGCTTCACCATGGATGAAGGCCTGTCCGCCGCGGTGCGCAAGGTGTTCATCGACTGGTATCGCGCAGGCCTGATCTATCGCGGCAACCGGCTGGTGAACTGGGACCCGGCGCTGGGCACGGCCGTGTCCGACCTCGAAGTGAACAACGTCGAGCGCGACGGCCACATGTGGTCGATCCGCTACCCGGTCGCGGACAGCAACGAGAGCCTGGTGGTCGCCACCACGCGTCCGGAAACCATGCTCGGCGACGTCGCCGTGGCCGTACACCCGGAAGACGAACGCTACGCCCACCTGGTCGGCAAGACGCTGAAGCTCCCGCTCTCGGACCGCGAGATCCCGGTGATCGCCGACGACTACGTGGACAAGGATTTCGGCACCGGCTGCGTGAAGATCACCCCGGCGCACGACTTCAACGACTACGCCATCGGCCAGCGTCACAAGTTGCCGCCGATCACCATTTTCACGCTGGACGCGAAGGTCAATGACAACGCGCCGGCGAAGTACCGGGGCCTCGATCGTTACGACGCGCGCAAGCAGGTACTGGCCGACCTCGAAGCGCTCGGTCTGCTGGTCGAAACCAAGCCGCACAAACTGCAGGTGCCGGTGAGCCAGCGTTCGGATGCGGTGATCGAGCCGATGCTGACCGATCAGTGGTTCGTCGACCTGACCTCGGACAAGGGCCGCAAGGAAATCACCGAGCCGGCGCTGGATGCGGTGCGTTCGGGCGAGATCAGGTTCGTGCCGGAAAACTGGGCCAACACGTACACGCAGTGGCTGGACAACATCCAGGACTGGTGCATCAGCCGCCAGCTGTGGTGGGGTCATCGGATTCCGGCGTGGTACGACGAGGCCGGCAACATCTTCGTGGGCGAGGACGAGGCCGATGCGCGCGCCAACGCCACCAGCGAGCCGGTCGGCGCGCTGCGCCAGGACGACGACGTGCTCGACACCTGGTTCTCCTCCGCGTTGTGGCCGTTCTCCACGCTGGGCTGGCCGCTTGATGGTCCGGTGAAGGATGCTCACGGCAACGTGGTTGCCGACTGGCAGCACGACAAGATCTTCCTGCCCAGCGCGGTGCTGGTCACCGGCTTCGACATCATCTTCTTCTGGGTCGCGCGGATGGTGATGGCGACCAAGTACTTCACCGGCCGGATCCCGTTCCGCGAGGTCTACATCAACGCCATCGTGCGTGATGCGGAAGGCCAGAAGATGTCCAAGTCCAAGGGCAACACGCTGGACCCGCTGGACCTGATCGACGGCATCGCGCTGGAACCGCTGGTAGCCAAATCCACCAGGTCGCTGCTGATTCCGCAGGTGCGTGCCAAGGTCGAAAAGCGCATCCGCAAGGACTACCCCGACGGCATCCCGGCGATTGGCACCGACGCGCTGCGCTTCACCTTCGCCGCACTGGCCAGCTACAGCCGCACGATCAATTTCGACATCAAGCGCGCCGAGGGCTACAAGGCGTTCTGCAACAAATTGTGGAATGCGGCGCGCTTCGTGCTGATGAATGTTTCATCCCCTCTCCCCACGGGAGAAGGGAGCAAGCCGGCGACCGAGGCCGAGCGGTGGATTCTGACGCGCTTGTCGCAGACACTGGCAGAGGTAGAGCAGCATTTCGTTTCGTACCGCTTCGACCATCTGGCACAGGCGCTGTACGAATTCGTCTGGAACGAGTACTGCGACTGGTTCCTCGAACTCGCCAAGCCGGCATTGAACGGCGATGACACCGAGGCCGCGGCATCCACGCGGCACACGCTACTGGTAGTGCTCGAAGCCGTGCTGCGCGCGCTGCACCCGGTGATTCCTTTCATCACCGAGGAGATCTACCAGGATGTGGCGCCGCGGCTCGGCCTGGTCGAAATCAACGTGTATGCGCGCCCCTACCCGCGCCCCGCGGATTTCGCGAGCGATGCCGCCGCCAGTGCCGAAATCGAGTGGTTCAAGGCGGTGTTGTCGGGCATTCGCAAGATTCGCTCGGAAATGAATATCGCACCAGGCAAGGTCATCCCCTTGCTGCTGGCCGACGGCGATGCCGCGGACCGCACCCGCGCCACCAAGTTCGCCGCGCAAATTGCCTTCCTGGCGCGCGTGGAAACACCCCGGTGGATCGAAACCGGCGCCGACGAACCGGCCACGGCCGCGGCGGTGGTCGGTTCGCTACGCGTGCTGATTCCGCTGGCCGGGCTGATCGACCTTGGCGCCGAGAAAGCACGGCTGGCCAAGGAAATCACCCGCATCGAAGTCGAGATCAAGAAGTGCGAAGGCAAGCTCGGCAACGCCAATTTCGTCGCCAACGCGCCCGCCGAGGTGGTGGCGCAGGAGCGCCAGCGCATCACCGACTGGAACACCCAGTTGGCCGCCTTGCGCGAGCAGGCAGGCAAGCTGTCGACGTAAGGATGGTCTGATTTTGCGCGTCATCCCCGTGGGGTCGCCCGGCATGGGCGCCCTACATCACCGGCAACGGGCCCGGGCGAGTCAGTTCCATCGTCATCACGATCGCTTCTTCACGGCCATCCTTCGCCGGGTAATAGCGCGGGCGCCGGCCGATCTCGTGGAATCCGAACGACACGTACAAGGCATGCGCTACCGGGTTGGATGGGCGCACTTCCAGGAATACCTGGTGCGCGCCGTTCCAGCGGGCGATGTCGAGCAGGCGGCGCAACAGATGGCGACCCAGCCCCCGGCCACGCCAGTCCGGACCAATGCAGATGTTCAGCACGTGTGCCTCGTCGGCGCCGATCGACAGCACGCCATAGCCGGCAATCGCGCCATCCACGCACAGCACCCAGCACGGATGTCCCGCGCGCAAGCAGTCGGCGAAGATGCCGGGGGTCCAGGGAAATTCGTAGGACGCCGCTTCCATGGCGTTGATGGTCGGCAGGTCTTCGCGGCGCATCAGCCGCATTTCCGTCGCCGGGTGCGCCACCGCGACCACGGGTCAGTTCCCCGCTGCCGCCAGCGCGCGGCGCAGGTTGCGCAGCGCAATCCACAAGCGGCGCTTGCCAGCACCGCCTGCCAACACTTCCGCCGGCGTGTCCGCCAGCACGATATGGGCCTGGTGCATCACTTCGGCGGGCAAATCACGGCCCAGCGCATGCGCCTGCGCTTCGCCAAGCACCAGATAAGCCCGCGCATGGGGGATTCGCGTCGCGTCGGTGCCGACCTCGATGCGTGCCGCCCGGGCCAGTTTCGGTCCGAAGGTGCAAAAGGCGCGGCCGAGCAAATCCAGCTCGCGCGCTGTGCATCTGGCCGGCACGACGACCACGCAGTCAGTCGCCATCGAGGACGACATTGCCGCGGCCTCCGTCATGGCGATATCCGGCACTGGCGCCGCCACGCCACGAAGACGCCACGGCGTGATGCCCAGGGCATGCAGTACGCGCACCCGATGCGCCGGCGTGGTGGCCACGACGTTCACGCGGCGCCCCGATGATGCAGGCGTCGCCGCGCGGCCACGCCCCACAGGGTCACGGCGGGGCCGGACAACAGGTAGACGGAGAACACCGCCAACAGCACGTGCGGGGGATCCAGGAACAGCAACACCAACAGCAGCACGGTCACCACGATCCACGCAAACGGCACATGGCCGCCCACCGGCAGCGACTTGAAGCTGTAGTAACGAAATCGGCTGACCATCAGCAAACCAACGATGGCCGCGAAGAACGGCATCACGAAGCACAGGTCGTCGCCGCTGATGCCCGACTTGTCCATGCTCCACACAAATGACATGCACACCGCCGCTGCCGCCGGACTGGCCAACCCCTGGAAATAACGCTTGTCGATCACGCTTACCTGGGTGTTGAAGCGGGCCAGCCGCAGCGCGCCGCAGGCAGCGTAGATGAAGGCAGCCGCCCAGCCCACCTTGCCCCACAGCGGGCCATAGTCGCGCAACCCGGCCAACGCCCAGTTGTACATCACCAGGGCTGGCGCCAGGCCGAAACTGACCAGGTCGGACAACGAGTCGTACTGCACGCCGAATTCGGTTTGCGTGCCGGTGAGCCGTGCCACGCGGCCATCCAGGCCATCCAGCAGCGCGGCCACGAACACCGCGGTGGCGGCTTCGCTGAAGCGACCGCCAATGCTGGCCACGATCGCGTAGAAACCGGCGAACATGGCCGCGGTGGTAAACAGGTTCGGCAGCAGATAGATGCCGCGGTGTCGCGGCCGCCGGACGGGCGTATCGTCGCTCATGAATCAATCCGTGACGGAATGCGCGCAGTGTAAACCATTCGCCGCTTGAGTCCGGAGCGGCCCGGTTGTTAACTAGACAGGGTCCGGGAACACCACGGGAGCCGCTCCGCGCAAGCAGGTGGGTGACCAGCCCCGCGACACCGTTTCGTGCCGTCGGAAGACTTTCCAGGCGCCAAGCGCCCGGAATGGACCGATTTGCCACTTTTGGAGAATGCCATGCGTCGCCTGTCCCTCGCTGTAGCCTTGCTGTTGATCGCGCCGCTGGCATGCGCCCAGGTCTTCAAGTGGACCGACGCCCACGGCACGGTGCATTACTCCCAGACGCCGCCGGCGACAGGGACCAAGTACAGCCGCGTCACGGTCAATGGCACGGTGGATCCGGTAACGCCGCCCAGCCACGAAGCCAACGCCGAAACGTCAGCGGACAACGCGCCTGCGGCCGCCCCGCAGCCGGTGGCCGATACGCCGGCCAACCGCAAGAAGCTTTGCGCATCGCTGCAAAGCAACTTGAATACGCTCAAGGGCAACCAACCGGTGGTCATGCAAGTCAACGGGCAGCAGAAAGTCATCGACGCGGCCCAGCGCAAGCAGCAGGTCAGCAACGCCCAGGCGCAATACCAGCGTTACTGCGCCAGCTGATCCGCCCCCGGGCTTTTTCGTTGCAAATACCTGCGCCATCGACGTAATTCGGTGGCGCCGAAAGCTATAATCGGCGCTTTAAAACGCCGGATTACAAGCTCATGCGCCTCAGCCAATTCCACCTGGCCACCGTCAAGGAAGTCCCCGCCGACGCCGAGATCGCCAGCCACCAGCTGATGCTGCGCACCGGCATGATCCGCAAGCTCGCCTCCGGCCTGTACACCTGGAGCCCGCTGGGCCTGCGCGTGCTGCGCAAGGTGGAAGCCATCGTGCGCGAGGAAATGAACCGTGCCGGTGCACTCGAAATGCTGATGCCCACGATCCAGCCGAAAGAGTTGTGGGAAGAGACCGGCCGCTGGCAGAAATTCGGCCCGCAATTGCTGAAGATCAATGATCGCAAGGAGCAGGCATTCTGCTATGCGCCCACCGCCGAAGAAGTGATTACCGACTTCGCGCGCAACGAGCTCAACAGCTACAAGCAACTGCCGGTCAATTTCTACCAGATCCAGACCAAGTTCCGCGACGAGATCCGTCCCCGTTTCGGCGTCATGCGCGCCCGCGAATTCCTGATGAAGGACGCCTATTCCTTCCATCTCACCCAGGAGTCGCTGGCCGAGACCTACGAGGCGATGTATCAGGCTTATACGCGCATATTCACGCGCCTCGGATTGAAGTTCCGCGCCGTGCAGGCGGATACCGGCGCCATTGGCGGCAATGCCAGCCATGAATTCCAGGTTCTGGCCGACTCGGGCGAAGACGCCATCGTGTTTTCCGATGGCTCCGATTACGCGGCGAATATCGAGAAAGCCGAAGCCCTCGCACCGGCCATGGCGCGCCCGGCTCCGTCCGCCGAACTGAAGCGGGTCGACACGCCGCGCGTGCGCACCGTGGACGATGTCACCGCGCACTTCGGCACATCGCCCGATCGCGTGCTCAAGACCTTGCTGGTGAAGGGGCGCGATGGACTGGTTGCACTGTGCCTGCGCGGCGACCACGAGATCAACGAGGTGAAAGCCGCCAAGCTGGCCGAACTGCCGGACGAATCCGTACTGGCCACCGAAGAGGAAATCCTCGCCGCCACCGGCACGCGTCCCGGCTTCCTGGGCCCGGTCGGGCTACCCGATTCGATCCCCGTGATCGTGGACCGCAGCGCCGCCGTGCTGGCCGACTTCATCTGTGGCGGCAACGCCGACGACACCCACTACAGCGGCGCCAACTGGGCGCGCGACGCCCGCCTCACCCGGGTCGAGGACATTCGCCAGGTGGTGGCCGGCGACCCTTCGCCGGACGGCAACGGTACGCTGCAATTCGCCCGCGGCATCGAGGTGGGCCATGTGTTCCAGCTCGGCAGCAAATACGCACAGGCGCTGGGTGCCACGGTGCTGGACGAACAGGGCAAGGCGCAGGTCATGCTGATGGGCTGCTACGGCGTCGGCGTCAGCCGCATCGTCGCCGCCGCCATCGAGCAGCGCCATGACGAGGCCGGCATCGTCTGGCCGGAGGCGATGGCGCCGTGGCGTGTGGCCGTGTGCATCATCAATCCGAAGCGCAATCCGGACATCGCCGCCGCCGCCGAGTCGCTGTATCGGGAATTGTCCGAGCGCGGCATCGAAACCGTACTGGATGACCGCGGCCTGCGCCCCGGCTCGATGTTTGCCGACATGGAATTGATCGGCATTCCACATCGCGTGGTCGTCAGTGAGCGCGGACTCGCTGCCGGCACGCTGGAATACCGCGCACGCGATGCAGAAGAAAATCGCGCCATTACCCGCGACGAACTGTTCCAGTTGCTCGACTGATACTGACTCGTGCTCCATGAAAACGGCCGCTATCCGCGGCCGTTTTCGTTCGCACGGCGTGCCACGGTAATAACGCCGCACCCTGATCGATTATGTGGAATCTCATCACATAATCCTGACAAGCTCTGCACCGGGATGACGCCGACCGTTAATTCCGCTTTGCAATTCGCCATTATTTGAGCAAGAATCGGCGCACCGATGGACCGGGCGTTTCCAACATTCCTCCATCCCACTGTCCACCATTAACGGGAGCCATTCATGGCCGTCGATCTCAAGAATCTCAATCACAATCAGCTCAACGACCTGATTGGCAAGGCGCAGCAGCGCCAGAACGAACTGCGCAAGGAAAAAGTCGTCAAGCTGCGCGAGAAGGTGCATGCCCTGATCAAGGCCGAGGGCTACAGTTTCGAGGACATTTTCGGCAGCACTCGCGGCAAGCGTCGCAGCACCGGCACGGTGGCTCCGAAGTACCGCAATCCGGCCGATCCGGAGCAGACCTGGTCCGGCCGCGGCAAGCGCCCGCGCTGGTTCAACGATGCACTGAAGGCTGGCAAGAAGGAAAAGGATCTGGCGATCTGATTCATCGTTGCCAACGAACATAAAAAACGCCGGCTTCAAGCCGGCGTTTTATTATGAATGGCGGGAGAAAGAAAAGTTGCGCTGGATTGCCCCCTCACCCCAACACTCTCCTCGGTGAGGAAAGGGGCCGAATGGGCCAGGCGGGCTCGTTTTCCTGGCGGACACGAGGCTACCTGCAGGCTTGAAGGATCGCGGCCGCCTTTGTTTCAGGAAGCCCCTATTTACAGGGATCGCCTGGGGGCCACCAGCAATTCGCCGAACATCAGGCCGGCGGCCAGTGCAATAAGCAAGGTAATCAGCAACAACCCGGTATCCATGCCCAGCTTCGTACTGCGCTCCAGCAAATAGGACACGCTGCGAAAACCCACGCTGCCCGGCACCAGCAGCAGAATGCCGGGTTCGCGAATGACGGCACCGGGCCGATGCGCAAAACGGGCATACAGGTTGGCCAAGGCACTCAATACCAGGCCACCGAGAAATACGCCGAAGGGCGCGGCGGGCAGGCGACCGGCAATTTCGCCGCCCCAGCGCGTGGTGAAATACCCCACCACCACCGCGAGAATCACCACCGGCCAGTCGCGTCTGGCGGCACGGAACAGGATCGCGAACGCGACTGCGGCTATCAGCAAGGCCGGATAATCCGTCCAGCTCGGCAAGGGCGGAAGCACGAAGTCGCGCGCATGGATGCCCAGTGCGTTGCATACCTCGCTCGCCGCCAGCGTGCCGAAGCCGAGCTTGAGCAGGGTGGACATGGCGCCGCCCATGCGCGCCATGCCCGATACCAGGTGCTGGCTGGAGATTTCGCGCACCGCCGTGGTCAGCGACATACCCGGAATCAGGATGATCAGGCTGGACAGGATCACCGACTTGATCGCCAGCGGGACGATCCACGCGCTCACCACGATGGTGATCATCGTCGCCACCAGGGCGCTGATGGCATCACTGGCCACCGACAGGCGCGGCCGGGTCGACGCAAGGATGGTGATGCCGCCGATCAGCAGGCCGATCACCCCGGCCACCACCATGTCCACCCACGAACTGTGCAGGAACAGTGCGGCGATGCAGGCGGCGGACAGCCCGTAGCTGATGATCACATTGGCCTGGTCGCGCCGCGTATCCGGCAAGTCCAGCGCGCGCAACTGGTGAAAGCCCTCGCGCAGGTCGAGCTGGCCGTCGATGACCTGGTCGGCGATATCGTCCGCCCGGCACAAACGCTCCAGATTCACGTCGCCCGGCAGCAGCCGCACCACCTGGGTCACCTGGGCCAGGCCTTCCTCGCCCTGCCCCTGGTCGGCGAAGGAGATGATGATGGCGGTGGGGCTGGACCACACTTCCGCGATCAGGCCAAGCCGTTGCGCCACGCCCGAGATCGCCATCTCCAGGCGCGGTGCCGAGGTGCCGTACTTGTGCAGCCGACGCGCCAGCTCGACCAGGAACGCAATGCGGGTATTGAGCGCAGCGGAAGCCGGCGATATGACGTGGACCGGCTCGTTCATGGGCATGACGGCATGCTCCCCCGATCCGGCCCGAAGGCGGTGGGGACCATGCGTGGACGAGGGAGTGGGCGGAAAGGCATGCGACTAGTAAAACCGATTTGGACGTCCATGCCTATGCCCGTTGCCCTCGCGATTCACACTGCAGCGCGCACCAGCAAGGTGGTCCCGTCGACCGACAGCACTTCGACCGCGCTGCCGATCGGCAGATCCGGTCCGCTGACCAGCCATTGGCCGTCGCCCACTTGCGCCTTGCCGCGACCGTTGACGATCGCCTCCACCAGTACGTAGCGACGACCGATCATCTGTTCCGCACGCCGGTTCAAGCGTTCCGCACCAGGCTGGCTGCGTCGCAGCCGGGGCCGCAGCCAGAAGCCGTACACCGCGCAGGAAGCGAACGTCAGCAACGCGAATGCGATCGCCTGCGACAACAGCGACAGGTCAGGCATCGCCCACAACAAGGCGCCGGTGACAGCGGCGGCAATACCGATCCAGAGCATGAAGTAGCCGGGCACGGCCACCTCGATGGCGATCAGCACCAACGCCAGGATCCACCACAGGTAATGTCCGGTCATGATGAATATCCGTGGGTAAGCAATGGCCCCGCTTCCAGCATCGGAAGCGGGGCGCGAAGGTCAACCGATCGGGGGCGGAATGCGCGTTCCCGCCGGCTTCGCCGGAGGCGTTCCGCGCGATGGCTGCTGGCTCAGCGCGTCCTTGGCCAGCTCGGCGATACCGGCCAGCGAACCGAGCACGCCGGTGGCTTCCACCGGCAGCAGCAACAGCTTCTGGTTGGGCGACTGTGCCATCACCTTCAACGCTTCCACGTAATTGTTGGCCACGAAGTAGTTCAGTGCGTTGACATTGCCGCCGGCGATGGCGTCGGACACCATGGTGGTGGCCTTGGCTTCGGCCTCGGCCGAACGCTCGCGTGCTTCGGCAGCGCGGAAGGCGGCCTCTTTCTCGCCTTCGGCAGACAGGATCACCGACTGCTTTTCGCCCTCGGCCTTGAGGATGGCTGCCTGGCGGAAGCCCTCCGCATCCAGGATGTTCGCGCGCTTCTCGCGCTCGGCCTTCATCTGCCGCGCCATGGCATCGATCAGGTCGCGCGGCGGCGCAATGTCCTTGATCTCGATGCGGTTGACCTTGACGCCCCACGGATGCGTGGCCTCGTCGACCACGCGCAGCAACCGCGCGTTGATTTCGTCGCGCTTGCTCAGGCTCTCGTCCAGATCCATCGAGCCGAGCACGGTGCGGATGTTGGTCATCACCAGCGCCAGCGAAGCCTGCTCGAGATTGGCCACCTCGTAGGCGGCCTTGGACGCGTCCAGCACCTGGTAGAACACCACGCCATCCACACGCACCACGGCGTTGTCCTTGGTGATCACGTCCTGCGAGGGCACGTCGAGCACCTGCTCCATCATGTTCATCTTGCGGCCCACGGCCTGATAGATCGGAATCAGGAAATGCAGCCCAGGCGAGAGCGTGCCCGTATAGCGACCGAACGTCTCCACCGTCCATTCGTAACCCTGCGGCACGATGCGCACCAGCTTCGCCAGCACGATCACCACCACCACGACCACCACCAGCGCAAACAAGCTTCCCATGACCCGCCCCCACATTCCGTTGAAAGCACGCAGTATAGGCGAGCTACGCGCCGGGGGCGGTTACGTGATTACGTAACGCGCCCGGGGAAGCGCGCTATGGCGGCGCCAGCGGCAACAACAGGCTTACCCGCAGGCCACCCTCGGCGCGGTTCGCCAAGGCAATGCGACCGCCATGGGCTTCGACGATCTCGCGCGCCAGCGCCAGGCCCAGCCCGGTACCGGAGCGTTTGGTGGAATAAAACGGCAACAGCGCCTGTGCCAGCACGTTCTGGCTCATGCCGGGGCCGCGGTCGGCCACCTCGATGCGCACGTCACGGCTGACCACACCGATCGCCAGCGTCACCTCATCGGCATCACCCTCGGCCTCGTGCGCGTTCTTCACCAGGTTGATCAATACCTGCTCGATCTGCGCCGGGTCGAACCAGCCCTGCTGCGTGGGCAGCTCGCCGACCAGACGGAAGCGGCAATGCAGCGCCAGCCCGTCGAGAAAAGCCGGCCACGCCACCGGCACCACCTGTGGTGTCGGCAACTTGGCAAAGCGGGCATAGCCGTCGATGAAGCCATGCAGGTGCCGCGCACGCTCACCGATGGTGGCGAATACGCCAGGCAGGCGCTCCAGATTGCCTCGGCGCGCCAACTCGGCACCGGAATGGGCCATCGAGGAAATCGGCGCCAGCGAATTGTTGAGCTCGTGGCTGACCACGCGTATCACCCGCTTCCATGCCGCCACTTCCTGCCGCGACAGCTCGCGCGTCATGCGCCGGAACAACTGCAACCGATGCGGCCGCCCCTGCAGGCGGAAGGCGCGCTGCGACAGGTGGAAGGTTTCCTCGCTGCCGTCCATGTCCACCGTGAACAATGCATCTTCGTGGCCATCGACCGCGGTGCGCAATGCCTCGGGCGCACCGGCCAGCAGATTGGCGAAGTCCAGCCCGTTGAGGCTGCGCCCCTCGTTGAACAGATGGCGCGCGGCGATATTGGCGTAGGCCACGCGGCCGATCGCATCGGTCAACACCAGGGCCACCGGCGTGTTCTGCACCACCGTGTCCAGCAGCAACTCGCGTTGCGCCAGATGCTGGCGTTGCTCGCGCAAGGTCTGGCCCAGCGCGTTGTGCATATGGATCAGGTCGCCCAGCTCGTCGCGCCGGCGCATCGCGATGGAAAAGCTGAAATCGCCATCGCGATAGCTGGCCACCGCACCCTCGAGTGCACGCAGCAATCGCTTCAGCGGCCCCATCACCCCATGCGCCAGCCACCACGCCAGCGGCAACAGCAGAATCAGGCAAAGAAGCAGTGCGCCGTAAGTCCCCATCGCCGCGAGGCCGGGTATGTCCAGCTTCAGGTCATCGTGCGCCCACGCCAGCAACTGCGGCAACGGCCATTCGGTCAGCCCCGCGTAAAGCAGCGCCCCGCACAAGCCGGCCAGTGCCAGCAGGCCGGTCAGGCGACCTTCCAGCGAATTCAGCCGGCGCATGCGCGACGCCTTGTGCGTGACACCGGCATCAGCGGCATTGCCGGTCCACCGGGGTGTGCTGGCAACCCATCGGCGGGCCACCATTCGCATCCACCCTGCCGGCGCCCATCATCAGCCCGTGCGTTTGCACACGGGTATCCGACGCCGCGGTCTGCTCCAACGCATCGTCCATCCGCAAAAACAGGGGAAGAATGATCAACCGGCAATTTCGCATGACCTGCTCTCCTCGTGCCGCGGCTCGTGATGTTCTACACCGGGACGGCCCCGGATGCCCACTGCCGAAAGGCGTGACTGGCAGCTTGTCAGCCTTGCCCGCTCAGCCCGTAGCGCTCCATCCGCCGATACAGCGCCTGCCGCGACAAACCGAGTGATTGCGCCGCGCGACTGACCACGCCGCCGGCCTTGCCCAAGGCAACTTCCACGGCCTCGCGACTGGGTTCGTCCAGGTTGCGCGTACCGACCGCGGTGTGCTGCGGCAAGTTGAGCAGCTCGGGAGTGATGGGACCGTCGCCGGCCAGCAATGCGGCGCGTTCGATCGCGTTCTTCAATTCGCGCACATTGCCCGGCCACGGATAGTTGAGCAGGGCTTCACGCGCCACATCACCGAGTTCGGCGCGGCCATCCAGGAAATGCTCGGCCAGCGGCAGGATGTCATCCGTGCGCTCGGCCAGCGACGGCAGGTTCACCTCGATCACGTTGAGGCGGTAATACAGGTCTTCGCGAAAACTGCCGGCGCGGATCATCGCCTTGAGGTCGGCATTGGTGGCGCTGAGCACGCGTACCTTGGCCTGCCGTGTGCGACCGGAGCCCAGCCGTTCGAACTGGCCGGTTTCCAGCACGCGCAGCAGCTTCATCTGGCCGGGCAGCGGCAGGTTACCGATCTCGTCGAGGAACAATGTGCCGCCATCGGCCAGCTCGAAACGCCCCTCACGTGCCTTGTTCGCGCCGGTGTAGGCACCGGCTTCGGCGCCGAACAATTCCGCCTCGATCAGTTCGCCCGGCAACGCGCCGCAATTCACCGCCACGAACGGACCCTTCTTCACCGCCGAGTTGGCATGCACGATCGCCGCAATGCGCTCCTTGCCCGCGCCATTGGGTCCGGTGATCAACACCGGTACGTCCGAGCGCGCCACCTGGCAAGCCAGTTCCAGCGTGCGCGCCATCGCGTCGGAGGCGAACACCAGGCTGTCCAGCTCGTACTTGCCCTCCAGTGCCTCGCGCCGGCGCCGACGCTCGCGCCGGGTCCGGCTCACCTCGCGGCTGGATTCGGACAGTTCCAGCAGGTTCTCCACCGTCGCCAGCAGCTTGCTGTCATCCCACGGCTTGGACAGGTAATCGGCGGCACCGGCCTTGACCAGTTCCACCGCGGTTTCCAGGTGCGTCCACGCGGTCAGCAGGATCACCGGCAGATCGGAATACTGTCCACGAATCGCGCGGAACAGTTCCACGCCCTCCTCGCCCGAGGTGGTGTCCGCGGTGAAATTCATGTCCTGGATCACCACGTCCACCCGCTCGCGCGCCAGCATCGCCATGCCCTCATCGGGATTCAGCGCCACCAGCGGGCGGATGTCGTGCAGCGAAAGCAGCAGCGACAGCGCCTCGCCCACGCCCGGGTTGTCGTCAATGATGAGTACGCTTCTCATGATTTTCCTGCACATGCCGGGATGGATGCATCCCGGGCCCAAAAGGTTGCCATGACTACCAGCCTACGTATACGAAAATATCTGCGCATCACACACTCCGCGTCGCCACCACCGGGGGCACACGCGAAGCGCGCAGCGCCGGCGACAGTACAGCGAGCTGCCCCAGGGCCAGCATCAGTGCCGCACCAACCGGCAGCCAGATCCATGGCAATTGCGGCAGCTCGTAGTAATGCATCAGCAAGCGGTTGCCAAGGCTGGCCAGCAGCATGCCGAGCACGATGCCGGCGCCCACGATCAAGGCGTTCTCGGTGAGAAAATGCACGAGAATGTCGGCCCGCCGCGCGCCCAGCGCGCGGCGGATGCCGATCTGCCGCGTACGCTTCTGCACCCAGAAGCCGGTAAGGCCCATGATGCCTATCAGGGTCACCACCAACACCGTCGATGCCACGCCGAGGAACAACCACAGCGCGGCGCGTCGGCCGCTGAAAGCCTGACTGCTGCGCGTGTCGTAGAACGCGACTTTCGGCTGTGCACCCGTCTGCAACCGGGCACCAAACTGGTGCTGGATGGCTTTGCGCACGCCACGCAACGCCGCTTTGCGCATGGCAGGGTCGACCCGCACGGCATACAGCAGCACCGGCGTTTTCGCGATGCGTTCCGGCAACAGGATGGTGTCGTCGGCACGACCGCGCGTCGCCAACCCAAGCTGGTTGCGCAGCAGGTGACGCACGATGCCCACGACCAGGTACCCGGCACCAGTCGGGTTCTCGGGGTCGGCCACTCGTCGGCCCAGTGCCCGGGCCTTGTCGAACAGCTTGTGCGCCAACGCCTGCGTGATGATGATCGGCTCCGGCACTCCCTTGTAGTCGCCAGCGTTGCGGTATTCGTCCGGCAGAAAGTCACGGCCGGCGACCAGCCGAATACCCAGCGTATGCAGCAACCCGTTGCCCGTATACGCGTTGACGCCAACCTTGATTCCGCTGGGCCCCTGTGCACCATAGGCGTAGATCATGCCGGAAGTCATCGGCAGGCTGTTGGCGGCACTGACCGCACGCACGCCTGGGACCTCGCGCAAGGCCTCCGCTCCTGCGCGTACCTCGGCGGCCGTCCACTCGCCGGTGCCAGCATCCAGGTGATCGACGAAGATCAGGTTCGCGGTATCCATGCCGCTGGGCGCCAGCATGGGCTGGAGCTGCAGCCAGCCGAGGAACAGCACATTGCTCAGGATGGCGCAGGCCAATGCCACCTGCAGCAGCACCAGCAAGGGCATCAGGCTGTGCCGACGCAAGGTGGTCAGAAGAACGCGGATCGACATGGCAAACCTCCTTATTCGCTCTTGACCTGCAGGCCGGGCTCGACCCTCGACACCCGCCACGCCGGCACCAATCCCACCAGCACGCCCACCGCCAGCGCCAGCGCGAACAAGGCGCCGAACATCGTTGGGTCGAGCCGCACCAGACCTGAAAACTCGTCGCCCTGCTGGCGCAATACCCACAGGCCCAACAGGGTCAGCGGGAGCGCCAGCACGCCACCGACCAGGCAAGCCAAGCCTGCCTCCAGCACATGGCGCAGGAAGATCGCACGCCTGGGCGCACCCAGTGCGCGGCGAATACCGACCTCGACGCTCTGCCGAAGGAAGCGCGCCGACAGCAGGCCCACCACATTGAACATGCACAACAGCAGGAACGACGCGGCCAACCATACGTTGAGGCGCGCGCTGTCGGGCACGGCATCGTTGCGCTTCAACCAGTCGGCCACGTCCGTGAGTGTCGATCGTGCCGGCTTGCCGAAACCGGCCAACGCTTTCTGCTGTTCCACGTAGTTCTGCAGGAAACGGCGGTAATCCGTGACCTGATGTGGCGTATCGAGCTGCACCCAGACATTCAGCGAGGCGCAGTGCTTCGGATCGCCCGACATGCCATGGTGCGCATCCTGATACGCGGCATCGCATGCATCGGCGTCCGGCGGCGTCAGCCCCGCGTCCAGCGCCGCCGTATACGGCAGGTACAGACCCTCGCCGCCGTCGCTGCTGTAGGCACCGAAATTCAACCCGTAGAAGCGCGGCTGCGGCGCATACGGCACGATCACGCCAACCACGCGAAACACCGTGTGATTCAGGCGCACGCCGCGCCCCACCGCATCGGCCGTACCGAACAGCTCGCGCGCCAGGTCGGTATCAATCACCGCCACGGGGGCATGCGCGGCATCTTCCGCAGCGGTCCAGTTGCGCCCGTAACGCAGGCTCACACCGAACATCGGGATGAAGTCCGCACTGGTGGCGAGTATCAACTGCTGGTTCTGCGCATGCTTGCCGTCTTCCGAGACGATGTCGGCAATCATGTCGGTCACGACCACCTGCCGCGGAGCACGGTGCGCCGCCAGCAACGCCTGTGCGTCGGCCAGTTTGATGCGCTCGTAGCCCTGGCTATAAGAAATGCCATCCAGGGCCATGTCCGTCGAGCCGTTGCCCTTTGGTTTGGCCAGCACCGTATCCACCCATGCCAGATAGAGATGCTGGCTGCGCCCCGGCAATGGATCGGCGCTGAGCACGTGCAGCAACGTCAGCGTGGTCATGCAAGCGGCCAGACCGAGCGCCACCGTGAGCACGACCAACAGCGTACTTCTGGGAAAACGGCGCAAACCGTGCAATGCCAGTTCGAGGTTGTAGGCAAACATCCATCGCTCCTTGAAACGCGAACTTCCTCACCCACTGACGGGAAAGGCCTCATGCCACTCCCATCTCCCGCAGGCGGAAGGTGGGAGCCAAACGATTACACGCTGCGCGTCGCCACCACCGGCGGCACCTTCGCCGCGCGCAAGGCAGGCGACAACACCGCCAACTGTCCCAGCGCCAGCATCAGCACGGCGCCCAGTGGCAGGTACTGCCACGGCAGCCGGGTCAATTCGTAGTGACGCATCAGCCACAGGTTGACCGCATACGCCAACACCATGCCCAGCAGGATGCCGGCGCTCATCACCATGAGGTTCTCCCACTGGATGTGATGCAGGATGTCGCTGCGTTTCGCGCCCAGCGCACGGCGAATGCCGATCTGCCGCGTGCGTTGCTGCACCCAGTAGCTGGTCATGCCCATGATGCCGACCAGCGCCACCAGCAGCACGATCAGGCTGACACCGGACAGCAGCCACACGGCGGCCCTGGGCTGGGCCAGCATGCGTTGGCGCATGTCGCCATAGGTTTCGTAGGCCGGGTCGATGCCCTGGATCATGTTCGAACCCAGCTCGCGCTGGACCGTGGCCTTGACCGCCTTGAGCACGCTGGCCACCTCCGCCGCCGAGCGCACCCGCACGCCGAACATCGGTACCGGCCAGTTCGACGGGGTGCCGGGGAACAGCATGCTGTAGTCGATGTCATCGCGGTTGTCCTGGCTGAACTTGTTGCGCATCAGGTGCGCCACCACGCCGACCACGGTGCGACGCCCGGCATCCGCCTGGTCGCCGATGCGGATGACCTTGCCCAACGCATGGCCATCGGGAAACAGACGATTGGCCAGTGCCCGCGTGATGATCGTCGGCCCATCATCGTCAATGCCAATGTTTTTGTAGACCACGACATCCTCGGCGGCGCTGAAATCGCGCCCGGCCACCAGCTTCAGGTCCAGCGTGCTGCGCAGATGGTCGCCGATATAGATCACCGCATCGGCTTTGCCATCCCTGCCATCCGCGAGGACGGTACCGGTCATTTGCGCCATGGTCTCCATCGGCCACGAACCGGCCAGGCTCACCACGGTCACGCCGGGAATGGCGCGCAGCTCCGCCGCCGTCTGGCGCAGCGTGCTCACCGGCCAAGGCTGGCCGCGCGGCGCAAGGTTCCAGGCCACCACCAGCTGCTGCGGTTGCCCCACGCCATCGGGCGTGAGGAGAGGCACCAGCTTCTGCTGCAACAGGAACAGCGCGTTGCACGCAATGGCGCAGGCCAGTGCCACCTGCAACACCACCAGCAGCGGCATCATGCGATGGCGGAGCAAGGGCTTGACGATGTGTCGCATGGATAGCTCCTTCAACCCAGCTTGATCTGCAAGGCCGGCGGCAGCCGGCACACACGCCACGCCGGCAGGATGCCGACCAGCAGCCCCACGATCAGCGATAGCGCGAACAGGACACCGAATACGCCGGGGCTGAACTTTGCCGCATCCGCATAACTCACCGGCTGCATGCGCACGATCCACAACCCCAGCCAGGTCAACGGCAATGCCAGCACGCCACCGATCAAGCCAAGCAGACCGGTCTCCACCAGATGCTGCACGAACACGGTTCGCCTGGATGCGCCCAGCGCACGGCGGATCGCCACGTCGCCCTGCCGGCGCAGAAAGCGCGCCGCCAGCAGTCCTGCCACGTTGACCAGGCACAACAGCAGGAAGCCGCCCGCCAACAGCAGGTTGAGGTGCACGTCGTCAGGCACCACGTGGTTCAGCGCCAGCCATGCCTGCGTGCCGACCAGTTTCGCCTGCGGCGGATAGACGAAGCGACCAGCGTCATGCTGCGTATTCGCATAGCCGGCCAGGAACCGGTCATAGGTTGCCACGGTGGCCGGCGTGTCCAGCCGCACCCAGGTTTCGATCCAGCGGCACTGCGCCACCGCGGCGGACTGAAAGCTGGCCACCGGCGCGTCCTTGCCGCATTCGCCCGCAAGCAAGGGCCCCACGCCCGCGTCCAGCGCCGCCTGCGCCGGCACCAGGAACATCTCCTTCTGGCCCATCACCGTGCCCTGGTTTTGCCGCACGTCGAACATCCGCACACGCGGATTCCATGGTGCACTCACGCCGATCACGCGAAAGTCGCGCCGCCCCAGCGTCACGCTGCGACCCACCGCGTTCTCCGTACCGAACAGTTTCTGCGCCACCTCGGTATCGATCACCACCACCGGCGCAGCGGATGCCTGCTCGGCCTCGGTCCACGATCGCCCATGGCGCAACGGCACACCGAGCACTTGCAGCACCGGGCCGTAAGCCATCAAGCCATACGCTTTCTCTGACCGCTTGCCGTCAGGCCGGGCGAACTGCGTCAGGCTCGCCGCCACCGCCACCTGCTGCATGGCATGGTGCGCATCCACCAGGGCCTTGGCATCGGAAAACTTCAGCAGGCTGTCCGGTTGCTTGTAGTCCGGATTGTCCTTGTCCACCGCTTCGCGCGCGTCCATCGTCGCCACGTACAGATGCGAACTGATGCCCGGCAACGGTTCGCCGGCGAGCGCACCAAAGATCGTCATCGCCGTCATCGTCGCGGCGATGCCGATGGCCATGGTCAGCACCAGCAATCCCACCATCGGCAGGTTCTGCCGGCAGCGTCGCAAGGCCAGTCGCAGGTAGTAGTCGAACATCCCGTCTTCCTTGTTTCGTTTCATCGTTGGCGCACACCACGTGCACGAACGTTTCCGACTTCGATCAAGCACACGAGCCATCGCGCACAGGGTGCGCTCCTACACCGAGCGCGTCGCCACCACCGGCGGCACTGCCGCTGCGCGCAGCGCGGGGCCGAGCACGGCGAGCTGGCCGAGCAGCCACAGCACGATGGCACCCACGAGAAGGTACGCCGGAGGCAGGTGCGGCAGCTCGTAGAACTTCATCAGCGCCACGTCGAACGCATAGGTAAGCAGCACACCCAGAGCGATGCCCATGCCGACGATGAGGAAGTTCTCGATCTGGAAATGACGAAGGATGTCGCGTCGCGTGGCGCCGACAGCGCGGCGGATGCCGATCTGCTTGCGCCGTTGCTGCACCCAGTAGCCAGTGAGTCCGACGATGCCCAGCGCGGTGATCGCCAGCAGCGCGACCATCGTGCCCATCAGCATGTCGGCCGTGGCCTGATCCGACCGGAAATAGCGGTGACGCAAATCGCCGAGAGTGCCGGTGTGTTCATCATCCACCGTGGCATCCGGTGCCAGCGTGGCCATCGCGGCACGTGCCTTGCGCAGCACCTCGTTCACCCGCGCCGGATCGGCGCGCAGCAGGTACTGGCCGGCGAGCATGGGACCGGACCGTTGCGGGGTGAAGATCGCATTGCCCACCGAGATGTCGTCGCGCGGCATGGCCTGGATCAGCTCCCGCGCCACGCCGATCACCTGGAAGCCGCCGGTTCCATGGCAACACCAGAGCACCTTGCCCAGCGGGTTGGCATGTGGCCACAGGCGATCCGCCAGCGACCGGGTGATCACCGACTGCACGATGGTGGCGTCGTCCGGCACGACGTCGCTGTCGCGCGGCAATCGCCCGGCCGTCAAGGCGATGCCGAGCGCGGGCAAGGCACCCGGGTCACCGAAATAGAAGCTGGTGAGGTACGAACCGCGCTTCCCCTCGCGGTCCGGCGAAACGCTTTCCCCTCCTGCACCCAGGAAAGGCAATCCACTGACCAGATCGACCGACTGCATCCCGTCGATCTTGCGCAAGCCGTTCACTACGCGCGCATTGAGGTCGTCCGCGCGCTGACGCTCGAAATTGTCGAGGGTGACCACCGCAAGCGCAGGCTCGTCGATGCCGCTGCGGATATGCATCAGGCTCAATTTCCCGGCCACGATGAAGCTGGCGTTGCACAGTACGGCGCAAGCCAACGCGATCTCCAGCACGATCAATGCGGTCGTGAAGCGGTGATGGCGCAGCGCGCGAAGGATGGGGCGAATGGGCATGGCCATCTCCTCAAAGCGTCTTCAACTGGAAACCGATCGGCACGCGGCTGGCGCGCAGGGCCGGCAGCACGCCCGCCAACAGGCTGGCAGCTAGCGACATCGCGAAGGTGCCGAAGAACATGGGCAGGTCCAGATGCGCCAGGTCGGCATAGGCCACCGGCTGCTGGCGCACCATCCACAGCCCCAGCAGGGTCAGCAACCAGCCACCCACTCCCCCGAGCAGGCCGATCAGACCCGCCTCCACCAGGCATTGCGTGAACACGGCGCGGCGGCTGGCACCCATCGCGCGCCGCACGCCGATCTCGCCGGAGCGACGCAGGAACCGGGTCAGCAGCAGTCCCACCGTGTTGACCAGGCAGATCAGCAGGAAGGCCTGTGCCATCCAGGCCTGCATGCGTACGGTGCCGGGAACCACCCGGTTCCATTCCAGCCACTGCATCAGGCTCTGCAGGCGCGTCTGGTCGCTGGTGTAACGGCCCAGTCGTTTCTGCTGCTGCGCATATCCCTTCAGGAATTCGGCGTAGTTGTGGACCTTGGCTGGGCTGGAAAGCTGCACCCAGAGGGAAAGCCACGCGCATGGCGCGGTCTGCATCGACTTTCCGTCCGCGCCCATGTCCCAGCAGAAATGCACGGGCACGCCGGGCACCTGCCCCGCGAAGATGTCCAGGCCGGTGGCAACAGGCGTGTAGATGTCCTCCGGATCGTTGTAGAAACTCTCGGTATTGCCGTGCCGGTAGCGCCCTTGCCAGATGTCGTAGAAGCGCGGCGCCGGCCGCCAAGGTGCCATCACGCCCACGATGCGCACATCACTGTCGCGCAGGCGAAGGCTTCGGCCCACGCTGTTGGCTCCACCGAACAGCTGTTCGTTTAGCGTTGACGAGATCACCACCACCCGTGCATGCGGTCCTTCGTCCGTCGGCGCCCACGGGCCGCCGTAGCGAAACGGCACATCGAACATCGGGAAAAAATCGCTGGTCGTCAGCAATACCTGCCGCGGCAACGGCGGTTCGCCCGAACCTTCGACCCGCACCTTTACCGGGCTGCTCGCGACCAGTGTCTGGCGGTCGGCACGATGCGCGCTCCACAGATCCATCGCGGAGCGGTAATCCATCGCACTGGTCGGCTCGTGAACCAACCGCGGCGGCATGGTGGGATTCAATTGCGGGTGATAGAGCGTCGCGCTGTGTCCCGGCACCGGATCGCCCGACAGCAGATGCGCCACCGTCAACGTGGTCATGCTGGCACCGATGCCCACGGCCAACGCCATCACCATCATGGTGGCAAGTGTCTTGCTCCGCCTGAGGCTGCGCAGCGCCAGATCGAGGTAGTAACCAAACATTCCGCTTCTCCTTGCCAAACTCCCTCCCCTTCGGGAGGCCTTGCATATCGCCCCACCCTAACGGGGAAGGAAAAGCTCACACGCTGCGCGTGGCCACCACCGGCGGCACGTTCGAGGCGCGCAGCGCCGGCGACAGCACCGCAAGCTGACCGAGCACCCACAGCGCCAGTGCCCCCACGGGCAAGTACCACAACGGCAGGCGCGGCAATTCGTAGTGGGTCATCAGCAGCAGGTTCAGGCCGATCGCCAGCAGTACGCCCAGCACCACGCCGGCGGTAACGATGAGGAAGTTCTCGGCCTGGAAGTAGTGCAGGATGTCGCTGCGTGTTGCTCCAATCGCGCGGCGGATGCCGATGCTGCGCGTGCGCTGTTGCACCCAGAAATTCGCCAACCCGGCGATGCCCAGCGCGGTGACGAACAGCAAACCCAGCGCCGAGGCGATCAACAGGCCGATCATGGTGGTATCGCGCTGGAAATATTCAGCGCGGATCTGGCTGTAGGTCTCCATTTGCTTCGGATCGATGATGCGGTTGGGGCTGGCCTTGAGCAGTGCGGCCTCGGCCGCCTTGAGCACACGCAGGCGATCGCCGGGCGCGCTGCGCAACACATAAGTGGCGCTGGCATGGTCAGGCAACTGCGGGAAGATCATGCTGTCGTCGGCGGTGCCCGGCTGGCGTGGGGCCGGCCGCAGCAGGGTATCGACGATGCCGACCACGCGGATGAAGTTGTCTCCGTCATACATGTCCTTCCCCAGCGCCGCCTGCCCCGGATACATCTTCTGCGCGAGGGCCCGCGTGATGATCGCCACCGCGGGCTTGCCCTTGCTCACGTACTCATCCGGCAGGAAATCGCGCCCCGCCACCAGGTGCAGGCCCAGCGTGCCGACCAGGCCCGGCGTGCCGTCGTATATGGCAGGTTCCATGCAACCGCTGCCGTCGATCGAGTTGCGTTGCATCGCCCGGTCCAGCGCCTCCTTGCTGGGGCAGATGCCGCTGGAGGATTCACTCTGGTCCAGCGGCAGCGCATAGCTGACCGCCGCCACGGATTGCACGCCGGGAATCGCGCGCAAGGCCGCCAGGTCGGCCGTATGGCGTGCCTGCGGGTTCTCGCCTTTTTCAATGCCGCGGCTGTGGATCGCCGACAGCTCGCTTTCAGCGATGCCGGTGGACACGCTGATGCGCTGCACGCGCTGCGCCACCATGAACACCACGTTGCAGACGATGGCGCAGGTGAAGGCCACCTGCAGGGTCAGCAAGGTGGCGGTGAGCTTGTGCTTGTGCAGCGTGGAAAGAATCGGTCGAATCGGCATGTCTCAGCCTCCCTTCAGTTGCAGTGCCGGCGGCACGCGACAGGCACGCCACGCCGGCAGCAGGCCGGCCAACACGCTGGCGAGAACGGCCAGCCCCAGCGTGCCCAGCAGCATCGACATATCCATCTGCGCCAGCTTGGCGTAGTCGTCCGGGCGCTGACGAATGCTCCACAGGCCAAGCTGGGCGATGGCCAGGCCCAGCACGCCGCCGGCCACGCCGATCAGCGCGGACTCGATGCCCAGCTGCACGAAGATGTCGCGTCGCCGCGCACCCAGCGCCCGGCGCACGCTGATCGCGCCGCTGCGACGCAGGAACTTGGCCAACAGCAACGCCACGATGTTCAGCAGGCACACGAACAGGAAACCCAGCGCCAGCCACAACTGCAGGTCCACGTCGCCTGGCACCAGGTTTTCGTGCGCCAGCCAACTCATCAGGCTGTACAGCTTGGCGTTGGTAGGCGGGCGTTGGAAACGGCCCAGCGCCTTCTGCTGCGCGGAGTAGTCGACCAGGTATTGCCGATACGCCGCCACCTGGGCCGGTGTGTCCAGTTGCACCCAGAACTGCAGCCAAGTCATGTTTGCGCTGGTCAACGAAGTATCGTCACCGTGGACCCAGCCGGACCGGTTGCCGCTGACCTGCAACTTTTCGTCCACTGCCACCGACAGCGGCAGGAAGAACAAATCGGCATCGCTGTACTGGGTGCCAGTCTGATCGTCATAGAACACCGGTTTGGGCGCCCAATCGGCAGTGACGCCGATCACCCGGAAGTCGTGCTCACCCAGGCGCACCGTCTGGCCAACCGCCTTGCCCGTACCGAACAGCTTGCGTGCCAGTGTCTCGGACAGCACCACCACCTGTGCACCGGCCGCGTCATCCGCCGCGCTCCAGCCACTGCCCTGCTCGAACGGCACGCCGAACAGCGCGAAGAAATCCGTCGTGGCGTAGCGCCCGCTCACGTAGAACGGGCGCAGATCCGCGCGCGCCGGACGCAGCAGCAACGAGCCGCCCGACATCGCCGCCTGCCGCACACCGCGATGCGCCTTGAGCAGCGCCATCGCATCGGGCCAGGTCATGTCGTCGGTGGGGTCCGGACTGCCGTCCCGCAGCTTGTAGTCCCGCGGCAAGGGATCCAGATGCGGCGTGTACAAGTGCGCACTGCGCCCCGGCATCGGGTCGTCAGTCATCACGTGCAACACCGTCAGCATCGTCATCGACGCACCGATGCCCAGGCCGATGGCCAGCACCATCAGGCCGGTGAGTACGGGCGTGCGCTTCAGGCTGCGCCATGCCAGGTCGAGGTAGTAACCGAACATCATGAGCCTCCTGCCATCACGGGAATCACCGCACTTCCAGTTGTCATCACACGCTCCTCGTCGCCACCACCGGCGGTACCGCCGCCGCACGCAACGCCGGACCCAATACCGCCAACTGCCCGAGAAGCCACAACGCCACGGCCCCCGCCAGTAGGTAGTTCGCCGGCAGGTGCGCCAACTCGAAGCGATGCATAAGGAACAGATTCAACGCATAGGCGAACAGCGCGCCCAGCAGCACGCCGCCAGTGACGATGAGAAAGTTTTCGATCTGGAAGTAACGCAGGATGTCGCCGCGGGTGGCACCCAGCGCGCGACGCATGCCGATCTGCCGACGACGTTGCTGCACCCAGAAGCTGGCCAATCCGCTCACGCCAAGCGCGGTGACTACAAGCAGGATCAGGATGATCGCCAGCAACATGCGGCCGGTAGCGAGGTCGCTGCGAAAATACTTGGCGCGCAGTTCCGGCATGGTGAACAGCTTGTTCTGCACATGCGCCGGGTCGGCCTTCTGCAAGGCTGCGGCGGCAGCATGCAAAACCTGCGGCAAGCGTGCCGGATCGCTGGCCCGGATCATGAAGCCGCCCCCCATGTTCTGTGCGCCGACCACGTACTCGTAGACCATCGAATAGTCATCATCAGGGCGGCCGGTAATCTCGCCTCGCAGGTGATCCACAATCCCCACCACCCGCGAGGCGGCATTGCCGTCGTACAGCACGCGGCCGAGTGCGTTGCCTCCCGGATACAGGCGGTCAGCCAACGCACGCGTGATGAGTACCGGGAACTGGAAATCCTTGCTCATGCTCATCTTGGCAAGCACGGGCAATTCGTCATCGCTGAAGTCATGCCCCTCCACAATGTGCAACCCCAGCGTCCGACTGAGGTCCTGGCTACCCTGGAACTCGTACATCTGCGCCACCGGGTGCTGGCGTGATGGATCAAGAAACACCGGGTCGCGCTCGACGTACCACAGCGGCGGACCTCCATAGGCCGCATGCGTTACACCGGGCACGTTGCGCAGCGCCGCCAGATCACCAGCCGTCGTTCCCTGCGACTGCTCACCGATCACGGTGATGCTCTGGATCAAGCCGATCTGGCTTTCCGCCACCCCGGTTGATACGTGCGAGCGCTGGATCGTGCCGTACACGATGAATACCAGGTTGCCAAGCACCGCCATGGTCAGCGCGATCTCCAACACCAGCAAAATCACCGCTGTCTTGTGACTGCGCAACGCGGCAAGAATGGGCTGTATCTGACGAAAGGTTCTCATAGCGACTTCACCTGCAAGGCGGGCGCTACGCGCGAGGCACGCCATGCCGGCCAGACGCCGGCCCCCAAGGTAGCCAGCAACGCCAGTAACAAGGCCGCACCCAGCATGGAGAGATCCAGGTGCGCCGAAGCGGCAAAGCTCACCGGCTGCTGCCGCACCATCCACAACCCGATCCAGGCCAGCGGCAAGCCAAGCAGGCCACCAGCCACACCCACCACTCCAGCCTCCACCAGACACTGCAGGAACACCGCGCGGCCCGAGGCACCCAACGCACGACGCACACCGATCTCACCGGATTTACGCAGGAACTTGGCCACCATCAGGCCCACCGTGTTGATCATGCAGATCAACAACACGCCGAATGCGATCCAGGTCTGCATACGCACCGTCACCGGGACTACGTGCTTGTAGTCCAACCAATCAAGCAGCCCGCGCAAACGCACATTGGGCGCGCGTTGGAAGCGACCAAGCTGGTGCTGCTGTTCGCTGTACTGCTTCAGTGCGGAGCGGTAGCTGTCCACTTGCGCCGCCGTGTCCAGCTCTACCCAGAATTGCGCCCAGGTACATTGCTTCGCCTTCGGATCATGGCCGCCAGCGTTCGGGTCGTTACCCCAGCAGCGCATGGGCCCGTAGCCGTAGTCCTGTGGCAGGTTCAGCCAGGTAAAGAACGGCAGGTACATCTGCTCGGCATCGGCAAAGGCGCCGCCATCATTAACGTCATCCACGTCATAGAAATGCGGCTGCGGATTCCAGTCGCCGATCACGCCGACCACGCGAAAGGTCTTGGTGGCAATCACCAGCGTCTTGCCAACGCTGTCGGCACCACCAAACAGCTTCTGGTTCAGCGCCTTCGACAACACCACGACTTGCGCATGGTTCGCGTCATCCTGTGCCGACCACGCCGAACCGTAGACGAACGGCACGTCGAACATGGCGAAGAAATCCGCCGTGGTCGCGCGGTCGGTACGCATCGCCAGCGGACTGTCCGGCGCATCGAGCCGCGTGGGTAGCCAGTTGGCGCTCATCACCGCGCGACGCGGCGCGATGCCGAGCTGATACAGATTCACCGCGTCGAGATATGTGAGGCCGTCCGGCGGCTCTTTGGAGGCACCAGGAAGATTCGCCGGTCGCGGATCCACCTGCGGATGGAACAGTACGCCACTGCGCTGCGGCAACGGATTGCCCGACAGATTGTGCAGCACCGTCAGCATGGTGATCGATGCACCAATGCCCAGCGCAATCGCCAGCATCATCAGCGCACTGAGCACCTTGTTGCGCCTGAGGCTGCGCAATGCGAGATCCAGGTAATAGCCGAACATCCGCTTACTCCTCACATTTGATTCAAAGCCCCTCTCCCGTCGGGAGAGGGGTTGGGGTGAGGGTTCGGCCAACGCGCAACGCCACGCTATACCCGTACCCTCATCCGCCTTTCAGGCACCTTCTCCCGGAGGGAGAAGGGAAAACATCACACGCTCCGCGTCGCCACCACCGGCGGTACCGCTGCGGCGCGCAACGCCGGCCCAAGTACCGCGAGTTGACCGATCAACCACAGTGCAACCGCACCGCCCGGCAGGTAGTACCAGGGCATGCGCGTCATCGCGTAGTGCTGCATCAGGTACAGGTTGATGCCGAAGGCCAGCAGCATGCCGACTACCACGCCGCCCGTGCTGAGCAGGAAATTTTCGGTCTGGAAGTAGTGAAGAATGTGGCCGCGCGTGGCGCCCACGGCGCGACGGATGCCAATCTGACGCCGACGCTGGCCCACCCAGAAGCTGGTGAGCCCGACGATGCCGAACACGGTCACCGCCAGCATCACCGCGCACACCAGCACCAGCATCCACACCATGGAGCTGGTGTTGGCGAAATAGTCGCTGCGCATCCGCGCATAGGTCTTGCCTTCCACCACCGCTCCCGGGTTCAGGGCGCTGATGGTTTGCACCGCTTCGCGCACGATGCGGTCGCGATCCTGCGGCGCGCTGCGCACCACGTAGTTGCCCATCATGCCGTCGGGTTGCGACGGATAGAACACGCTGGAATAGCGACCTCCGGGGCCACTGGTGGTCGGATCCATCGCCAGCACATCGCTGACCACGCCGACCACGGTCCAGCTTTTGCCGTTGGCATACAGCTGCTTGCCCAGCGCATCCTTGCCGGGCCAGAGCCGTTTCGCATCACTGGCAGTCACCAGCGCGACATGCGCAGTGGACTGGAAATCCTTCAAGCCGCTGTCCGCATATTCCTCGGCGTTGAAAAAGCGCCCTTGCAGAAGATGCAGCCCAAGCGCCTGCTCGCCGCCACGCCCCATGAAATACACCGACGTGTTCACTGTGGTCTTGCCGTCTGGTGTCGTGGTGAATCCGGTCAAGGCCGGACTCTGATCCAGCGGCATGCTGGTCACCGCTGCAGCCGCCGTGACGCCGGCAACGCCACGCAGGGCAGCCAGGTCACGCGGAATGTTGCTGGCGGCGAGTTTGGCATCGGTGCCGTTCACCGTGATGACCGAGATGCCGGCCTCGTCGATGCCATTGGGCCAATGGATGTTCGCCATGCGCTGGCCGATCATGAACACCGCATTGCACAGCACCGCGCAGGCCAGTGCGATCTCCAGCACGATCAACAGGGCCGGAATGCGATGCCGACGCAGGCTGGAGAAAATCGGACGGATTTCCATGGGTGTTCTCCTTTAGGCGTCTTTCAGTTGCGGGGCGGGCGCCACCACGCAGGCGCGCCACGCGGGCAGCAGGCCGGCAACCAGGCTGGCGGCCAGTGCCACCACGAAGGTAAACAGGAACATCGACAGATCCAGGTGCGCGAGGCTGGCGTACTGCGCCGGCTGATGGCGGATGCCGAGCAGGCCGAGTTCCGCGAAGCACAGGCCAAGCACGCCGCCGGCCAGACCCACGATGGCCGCCTCCACCATGAACTGCGCGAAGATCGCTCCGCGCGATGCCCCCAGCGCACGACGCACGCCGATCTCGCGCGAGCGCCGCAAACACTTGGCCAGCAGCAGACCCACCGTGTTCACCACGCAGATCAGCAGAAAGCCGAAGGCCAAACCCGCCTGCAGGCGCACGTCCTCGGGCACCACATGTTCGCTGCGCATCCACTCCATCAGGCCGGAAAGCGCCGTATGCGATTTCCGGAATCGGCCCAGACTCACCTGCTCCCTGGCGTAATTGCCCAGGAATGATCGATACGTCGAGACAGCGGCAGCGTTCGGCAACTGCACCCACAGACCTAGCCAGATCGCCTCGGCCGACTCCAGGTGATCCACATCAATCGACTTGCCATAGCCCATCATCGCGCTCGGCATCAGTCCATCGGCGCGCGCGCCCTGCAGTGGCAGGAACACCGCATCACCCTTGCCGTAGCTGCGCCCGCCCAGGTGCAGCGCATAGAAGCGCGGTTGCGGCGCCCATGCGCGCAACACCCCGATGATGCGGAAGTCGTGATCCTCGATGCGGATCATCTTTCCCACGCTGTTCGCGCCACCGAACAACTTGTCATTGAGATAGCCGGCGATCACCACGACCTGCGCGCGGCTGTCATCGTCCGCCGCCGTCCACCCCGATCCATATTGGAATGGCGCGTCGAACATCGGGAAAAAGTCTGCCGTAGCCAGCACGCCCTGCGCGTAGAACGGCTTGCCCTCGCCCGATGGCGGCATCAGCTTGACCTGCGACATGGCCATCGCCGCCTGACGCTCCGCCTTGTGCGCATGAATCAGGTTCATCGCGTCGACATAGCTCATCAGGAACGGCAACCGCTTCCCGCTGCGCGAGAAGGGTTGGTTCGCCGGATAGGGGTCGAGTTGCGGATAGAACAGCTGCGCACTCTTCTGCGGAATCGGATCGCCCGACAGCAGCTTGAGCACGGTCAGCGTGGTGATGCACGCGCCGATACCCAGCGCCAGCGCCAGCACCATCAGCGTGGTCAGCACCTTGTTGCGCCTCAGGCTGCGCAAGGCCAGGTCGAGGTAGTAACCGAACATCATCCCATCACTCCTGTTCCGCATGGTCCGCAGGAGCGCACCCTGTGCGCGAATGCACGTTGCGACACTGCTGCAGATTGTTTTCGCGCACAGGGTGCGCTCCTACCGGTTCCCGGCCTCATCACACGCTCCTCGTTGCGACGACCGGCGGCACCGCCGCCGCACGCAAGGCCGGTCCCAGCACCGCCAGCTGTCCCAATCCCCACAGCGCCAACGCCCCGATCGGCAGGTAATACAGCGGCAAATGCGGCAGCTCGTAGAACTTCATCAGCACCGCGTTCAATACGAACGCCAGCAGCATGCCGATGGCGATGCCGAACGAGACAATCAGGAAATTCTCGGTCTGGAAGTAGCGAAGAATGTCGCCACGTGTCGCACCGATCGCACGGCGAATGCCGATCTGCTTGCGTCGCTGCGCGACCCAGAAGCTGGCCAATCCGCCAATCCCCAGCGCCGTCACCACCAGCAACACCACGCACACGCCAACCAAGGTGCCTGCCATCGATTGATCAGCTTGGAAGAATGCCGCGCGCGCCTCGTCGTAGGTGCGATGTGCCAGTACGACGCGATTCGGGTCGATGGCCTTGAGTTTGGCGACTGCATCGCGGAGTACCCGTGCACGATCCTGCGGCTTGCTGCGCACGACGTAGCTGCCTCCACCATCGCTCAGGTTTTCGCTGATGGGCACGACAAAACTGAAGGCAGGCCCTGCTTGAAGCGTGTTCGGCCGTGTCAAACGCGCGAGGACACCCACCACCCGCAGCGGGATGTCCTTGCCGATATAAAACGTCTTGCCCAGCGCGTTTTGTACTGGCCACAACCGCTGCGCCATCGCCTGCGTGACGATTGCGACGTGCGGCAAGTCGTTAGGGCTGTTGTCGTTGATCCCTTGCAATGCCTGATCGAGCGTCACGAATTCTTCCGGCGCAAAGCTCCGCCCGGCGATCAACTTCACCCCAAAGGTCGGCAACAGGTTCTCGCCGAAATACAGGCCCGCATTCATCGAAGGCTGCGGTTGATCGGGCTTGAGTTTGATATTGCTGTTGTTGCCACTTCCGAACGGCAGCTTGTCTACCAGCGCCACCTGGGTGACACCCGGAATCTGCCGCAGCGCAGCCAAATCGGCCTGCGTGCGCGCCCCGGAGTCCGGGCGCGTGCCGATGTAGGCCATCTGGATCTGTACCAGCTCGTGCTCGGCGATGCCGCTGGGCATGTGCATGCGCTGCAGGTTCTGCGCAATCAGGAACATCGAGTTGCAGACAATCGCGCAGGTCAGCGCGATTTCCAGGATCAGCAGCCACATCACCAATTTGTGGCGGCGCAGTGCAGCGAAGATCGGCAGGATTTGCATGTCACTGACTCTTCAGGGCGGAGGCGGGGGCGATGTGACAAGCGCGCCATGCCGGTAGCAGGCCGGCCAGCAAGCTGGCACCGATGGCCAGCACAAAGGTGATCAACAGCATGGCCGGATCCAGATGCGCCAGCGAGGCATACTCGGCGGGCCGGTGACGCACGACCCAAAGACCCATCAACGCCAGCAGCAATCCGCCAATGCCGCCTGCCAACCCGACCATGCCGGACTCCACCAGCAATTGCGTGAACAACATGCGGCGTGAAGCGCCCATCGCGCGGCGCACGCTCAACTCGCCTTGCCGGCGCATGAACTTGGCCAGCATCAGCCCGACCGTATTGACCAGGCACACCAGCAGAAGCCCGAACGCCAGCCACGTCTGCAGGCGCACGTTTGACGGCACCACCTGGTTGTAATCCAGCCACTGCATCACGTTGCGCAAGCGCACATTCGGCGGCCGCTGAAAGCGTCCGAGGGATTTCTGCTCCTCGGAATAGCGGATCAGGAACTGCTTGTACGCCGTAGCCTTGGCCGGCGTATCGAGTTGCACCCAAAACTGCAGCCATGCGCAGTGATCATTGCGGGTCATGTCCTTTCCATCGGCGCCATTGCCCCAGCAGTCGGTGCCGCCGTCGTGGTCAAACCCGGCGTCCTGCGAAGTGGTCAAGGGCATATAGACACCCTCGTCTTCGTTGTAGCTCTGCACGTTCAAGTCGTAGAAGTGCGGATTCGGCCGCCAATCGCCGAGCACACCGATGATGAGAAAATCATGCCCGCCTAGTCTCAGCATCTTTCCGACGCTGTTCTTGCCGCCGAACAACTTGTCGTTGAGGACGTGGCTCAGCACCACCAGGCGTGCACGATCCTGATCATCCTTGGCAGTCCATGCACGCCCGTACTGGAACGGCACGTCGAACATCGGGAAGAATCCGGCACTCGTGTAACGCGCAGCCTCGAAGAACGGATCCAGCGTCGTGCGCGGCGGCTGGATCGCCACGCGACCACCCGTCATCAACGCCTGTTGCTGCGCTCCCTGCGCGTGGAGCAGGTTCATGCCGTCGATCCACGACACCTGATCCATCGGCTCCATGCCCGGCCGGTAGCCGAAACTGTCACGCGGATCAATCTGCACGTGATAGAGCTGCGCGCTCTTGCCGGGAATCGGATTACCCGACAGCACGTGCAGCACGGTGAGCGTGGTCATCGAGGCGCCAATGCCCAGCGCGATGGCCAGCACCATAAGCCCGGTGAGTACCTTGTTGCGCCTGAGGCTGCGCAATGCCAAATCGAGGTAGTAACCGAACATTGTCAGCCCCCTGCAACCGCAGCAGCTGCAGCGCTTCTGGTAGGAGCCCGCTCGCGGGCGATGCCTTTGACTCGAATCACGACGCGCACCAGAGCAGAAGCATCGCCCGCGAGCGGGCTCCTACCAATGAACGGAGCTTCATCGGCTGTCATCACACGCTCCTCGTCGCGACGACCGGCGGCACCGCCGCCGCACGCAAGGCCGGCCCCAGCACCGCCAGCTGTCCCAATCCCCACAGCGCCAGCGCCCCGATCGGCAGGTAATACAGCGGCAAATGCGGCAGCTCGTAGAACTTCATCAGCACCGCGTTCAATACGAACGCCAGCAGCATGCCGATGACGATGCCGAACGTGACGATCAGGAAATTCTCGGTCTGGAAGTAGCGCAGGATGTCGCCACGCGTGGCGCCAATGGCACGGCGAATGCCGATCTGCTTGCGCCGTTGCGCGACCCAGAAGCTGGCGAGGCCGACGATGCCCAACGCGGTGACGCCGAGCAATGCCGCGATCACGCCGATGAGCATGCCGGCCATGGCACGGTCGGTGGCGAAGTGTGCCGCGCGCAAGACGGGTATCGATTGGCTGTTTTCGTGATCCAGCACCACGTCTGGCGCGATGGTCGCCACTGTCTTGCGTGCTTCCGTCATCACGCGCTCCAGGTCTTGCGGGTTCGCACGGATCTGGTACGTGCCAGCCAGCGTCCCACCCGGTAGCGCAGGCACGAACGCAGACCATTCCGCCCTGCCGCCGCCGTTTGCAGCCGCGCCCATGAAGTTCGCCACCACGCCGATCACTCGGTACTGGTACGGCCCCGTCCAGAACATCTTGCCGAGCGGGCTCTCGCCCGGCCACAGGCGATCCGCAAGGGCGCGCGTCACCAGCACGCGCGCGGAGGGCGGCAGCCAGGCCTTGTCGGGTATGGCCTGATAGTCGTCGGCATCGGGCATGGCACCGGCAACCAGTTCCAAGCCCAACGCCTTGATCGTGCCCGAATCGCCCACGTAGTAATCAATCACGGTGCCGTAGTGCTTGTGATCCAGCGTGACGCCAGCCACTCCCGCCTGCGGGCCGAATGGCACGGAAGAAACCGCGTGGACGGATTCGACGCCGGGAATCGCAGCGAGGCCAGCGATCATGCGCGCGTTCAAGTCGCTCGCCTCCTTCGGTTCGAAACCCGTGACGACGATTTCGCCGAGCGAAGCTTCGTCCACACCAGTGACGATGTTCATGGCGGAGAGGCGATTCGCGATGATGAACACCGCATTGCACAGCACTGCGCAGGCCAGCGCGATTTCCATGGCAATGAGGAAAGTGGCGAGTTTGTGCTTGCGCAGTGCCACGAGGATGGGGCGGATGTGCATGGCAGGCGTCCTCACAGCGTCTTGAGTTGCAAAGCCGGGGCAATGCGGCTGGCGCGCAGCGCGGGCAACGTGCCCGCGAGCAGGCTCACCGCAATCGCCAGTCCGATGGTCATGGTGAACATCGCCGTGTCCATGTGCACCAGATCGGAATACGGTGTCTGTTGCCGGCGTACCAGCCACAGACCCACCAGCGTCAGCAGCCATCCGCCGACGCCGCCGATGAAACCGATCAACCCCGCTTCGGTGAGGCATTGCGCAAACACCGCCCGGTGCGAAGCACCCAGCGCACGGCGCACGCCGATCTCGCCGCCGCGGCGCAGGAACTTCGCCAGCAGCAAGCCCACCGTGTTGAACAGACAGATGGCTAGAAAGGCGAACGCCAGCCACATTTGCAATTGCGCATCGCTGGGAATCACATGCTCGGCATCCAGCCAGCCCATCAGGTCCAGCATGCGCGTGTCGGTCTGCTGGAAACGCCCCAGCGCCTTCTGCTGCTGCACGTAGTTGGCCATGAAGTCGCGATAGGCCGAAGCCTTCGCCGCACTGCCCAGCTCCACCCACAGCGATACCCATACGCAGGGCGAATTTTCCAGATGACCTGGCACCGGTGGATTGCCCCAGCAGGTGTATTGCTGGAAATTGCCATCGTTGATTTCCAGACCGGTGAAGTACGGCGTGAACACGTCCTCCGGCTTGGCGTAGGGATCGGCCCCCTGCCCGTTTGCACCGATGCCACCCGCGACGCTGTAGAAGCGCGGAATAGGGCGCCACGGCTTCAACACACCGACGATGCGCACATCACTGTCCTTCAGGCGGAGCGTCTTGCCCACGCTGTCCTTGCCGCCGAACAGCCTGGCGTTGAGGTTCGACGAAATCACCGCCACACGCGCATGGCCCGCGTCGTCGGCAGGCGTCCACGCGCTGCCATATTCAAAGGGCACGCCGAACATCGGAAAAAAATCCGCCGTAGTGGACGTCATCCCCAGCATCATCAGCGGCAGGCTGGAATCGGGAGAGCGCACCTTCACCGCGCTGTCCACCACCAGCGCCTGACGGTCGGCGCGGTGCGCGCTCCACAGGTCCACCGCCGAGCGGTCGTCCATCATTGGCAATGGGTATTTGTGATGCCCGTAATAAGAATTGTCTGGCGTCGGGTCCACTTGCGGGTAATAGAGATGCGTGCTCCTGCCCGGCAGCGGGTCGCCGGACAGGATGTGCATGACCGTCAGCGTGGTCATGCTGGCGCCAATGCCCACCGCGATCGCCAACACCATCAGCGCCGTAAGCACTTTGTTGCGCTTCAGGCTGAGCATGGCCAGGTTGAAGTAATAACCGAACATCGTCAGTCTCCTGCAACAGTTGCAGCGCTTTCGGCAGGAACCCGCTCGCGGGCGATGCTTTTGATTCGACCCACGATTCGCACCGGAACAAGAGCACCGCCCGCGAGCGGGCTCCTACCGGAGATGGGAAGGCTCATGGTTTCGCGCTTCATCACACGCTCCTCGTCGCCACCACGGGTGGCACGTTCGACGCACGCAACGCGGGGCCAAGCACCGCGATCTGGCTGATGGCCCACAGCGTCACCGCACCCACCGGGAAATACCAAGCCGGGAGATGCCCCAGTTCGTAGTGCAGCATCAGCAACAGGTTGAGGCCGTAAGCCAGCGCCATGCCCAACGCGATACCGAACGTGGCGATCAGGAAATTCTCGGTCTGGAAATAACGCAGGATGTCGCCACGGGTCGCGCCGATGGCACGGCGGATGCCGATTTGCCTGCGCCGCTGCGCCACCCAGAAACTGGTGAGGCCTACGATGCCCACCGCCGTGACGATCAGCAGCAACAGGCACACGCCCACCAGCATCCATGCCATCGCACGGTCGTTGCGGTAGTACTTGGCCCGCGCCGCTTCCAGGGTAGTGGCATCCTTCGGCGACACGAGCCGCAGCGGACCATCGGTCTTCAGCGCGTGCAGGGCGCTACGGATCACTTCGCCACGTTGCTCCGATTCCTTCACGCGCAGCAGGTAGGTGCCTTGCGCATACGGCAAATCCACCGGGAAGAGCATGGCGTATTCGTAGGACTCTGCAGTCCCGTAATCGCGTGGCTGCACCAGCCGATCCACCACCCCCACGATGCGGTTGGTACCGAAGGCATAGATCACCTTGCCGACCGCCGACCGCCCCGGAAAGAAATGCTCGGCCAGTGCGCGGGTGATGATCACCGGCACGGTAGCGCCCTCACCTTCCAGTTGCTCGTCGCTGACGAATTCGTCCAGCTTGAACCAGCGGCCGCCTGCCAGCTTCAGCCCCAGCGTGTCAGGCAGTTGCGCATTACCGAAGTATTGGGTCACATGAATTGTGGGGGCTTGCGGCGCATCGCTGAGGCTGACTCCACTGGCGCTGAACGAGTGGCCGAACAAGGTCTGGTTGACGATGGACGCGTTGACCACGTTGGGAAGGGCGCGCAACGCGGCGAGATCGGTGCGCGTCTGCGCCATGATCGCTTCGGGCGACGTAGCGGAGACGCTGCGCACGTGCACCTGCCCGATGTGCCGTTCGTCCACGCCGGTGGGCCGTTGCATGCGTTCCAGCCGCGTGCCAATCAGGAACAACGCGTTGCAGACCACCGCACAGGAGAAGGCGATTTCCAGTACCAACAGGCATACCGCGATGCGATGACGTCCAAGCGCGCTGAGAATGTGGCGGAAATGCATGCAGCGCTCTCCTAGTTCGACTTGATCGCGATGGCAGGCGACAACTGCATCGCCCGCCACGCCGGCAGCAATCCGGCCAGCAGGCTGCTCGACAAGGCCAGCACGAAAGTGGCCAGCAGCATGCGCAGGTCCATGTGGATGTAGGCGGCGTAATCGGTGGGCTGGTGGCGCACCAGAAGCACACCGAGGCCAGCCAGTACCAGCCCGAACACACCGCCAACCATCCCCACCATGCCGGCCTCGATCAGGCATTGCAGGAAGATCGATCGGCGCGACGCACCCAGCGCGCGACGCACGCCAAGCTCACTGCCACGACGCAGGAACTTCGCCAGCAACAGGCCCACCGTGTTGATCAGGCAGATACCCAGGAAGCCCAACGCCAGCCACATCTGCAACCGTACGTCGGAAGGCACCACACCTTTGGCATCCAGCCACTGCATCACGTCCTGCAGCTCAAGTTGCCCGGAATGGGTGAAGCGTCCGGCCTTCTGCTGCAGGGCGATGTAATTCTGCAGATACTGACGGTAGGCAACCGCCTTTGCGGGTGTATCCAGTTGCGCCCAGTACTGCAGCCATATGCAGGGGGCATTGGCGTCGTGTGCATTGCCGTTGTTGCCCCAACACCATGTCTGGCCGCTGGTTGGCAGCTTCATGTCCAGCGCAGTGGACAGCGGTACAAACACGTCTTCGCTATCGCCGAACTGGCCATTGCTGAGATCGTAGAAACGTGGATTCATGTCCCAGTCGCCCAGCACACCAATGATGCGCAGGGACTGATCGCCAACCAGCAGTGCCTTGCCGACACTGTCCGCGCCGCCGAAAAGCTGCTCGTTGAGCGAGCCCGAAATCACCGCCACATGCGCATGGCCTGCGTCATCGCCACGGCTCCATGCATGGCCGTAGCGCAGCGGCACGTCGAACATGGGGAAAAAATCCGCATTGGTGTAACGCGCCTCCACGTTAAGTGGATCGCCCTGTGCGGACATGACCACCATCGAGCCCGCCGACATCGCCGCCTGCCGATCGCCGCGCGCATCATGCAGCAATGCTTCGGCATCGCGCCGGGTAAGGTTGTCAGGCACCCTGTCTCCACGCTTGAACGCGTCATCGGGAAACACGTTCATGCGCACGCGGAACAGTTGCGCGCTCTTCTGCGGAATCGGGTCGCCTGACAGCACGTGCATCACGGTCAACGTGGTCATGCTGGTGCCGATGCCCAGCGCGATGGTCAGCACCATCAGCGCCGTAAGCACTTTGTTGCGCTTCAGGCTGAGCATGGCCAGGTTGAAGTAGTAGCCGAACATTCCCTTTCCCCGTGGTTGTCTCCTCCCCCTGCAAGCAAGGTAGAGATCGGGATGGGCGGCTTTTCCTCGCGGCAAGAGCACCCCACCCCAGCCCTCCCCTGCGCGTCCCAAAGGGACTTCCTTCGGTCGCAGGGGAGGGAGCAAAGCAAGTTCACGCCGCCCGCGTCGCCGACACCGGTGGCACGTTCGAGGCGCGCCGTGCCGGCACGAACACCGCGAGTTGGCCGAGGATCAGCATCGCGACCACGCCGACCAGCACGTAGAGCACCGGCATCCGGTCCATCTCGTAGCGGGTGATCAGCCACAGGTTGAGGCCGATCGAGAGCACCACGCCGATCACCGCGCCGGCGCCGGCAATCAGCAGGTTCTCGATCTGGAAGTAGTGCAGGATGTCGATCTTGCGTGCGCCCAGCGCGCGGCGCACACCGATCTGCCGATGCCGCTGGCCGACCCAGAAACTGGTGAGTCCGACGATGCCTGCAGCGGTGACCGCAATCAGGATCAGGCAGATCACGCCCATCAATACCGCCATGCCCTTGTCGGCGCGGTAAGCCTTGGCGCGGATCTCGGAGAACGGCCTGATGCTGTTGTCATCGAGCACGCGCAGCGGGTTCACCTTGTACAGCAGTGGCGTCACCGCACGCATGGTCGCGTCCAGTTGGCCGGGCTTGGTGCGCACGGCGTAGCGCGCGAAGTTCGCGTCCATGCGGGTCGGCACCAGCGTGGAATACCACGCGAAGTCATTGCCCCAGCTGCCCGTGGCCGGCGTCTGCATGCGCGCAACCACACCGATGATGGTGCTCGGCGAACTGCTGCCGTCGCTGTAGATGACCTTGCCGACGGCGCTGCCCTGCGGGAACAGCTTGTCGGCCAGCGCCTTGGTGACGATCACGATCGGCCGCGGCGGACTGTCACGAAACCCCTGATGCTGCACGTCGCCGGCATTGAAATTGCGGCCGGCGATCAGCTTCAGACCCAGCGTGGACAACACCTGCTCATCGGAGAAGTAATACGCCGTGCGCGTACCGGTCTTGTCACCGATCGTAGCGCTCGGCTTGAGCGAAACCGACCCCGTCCACGACGAGTTGAGCAACGGCAGCGAGTTGATCGGTGCGACCGAAGCCACACCGGGAAGATTGCGCAGCGCAGCGAGATCCTCGCGCTGCAGCGCGTCGAGTTTTTCCACACCGTCGGGCGCATCCGCGCTGGGCGCGCCCACCCATTGCTGGCTGATCAGGAACAGGTTGCTCTCGTTCAGACCGGTCGGACGATTCACCCGCTCGACGCGCTGGCCGATGATGAAGATGGCGTTGCACACGATGGCCAGGGTCAGCGCGATCTGCAGCGCGATCAGCACCGTGCCGGCCTTGTGCTTGCGCAATGCGGCGAGGATGGGATGCAATTTCATGGCTGTGTTTCCTTGAACGGGACCGACGGGGCGCAGTTCGAACCGTAGGAGCCCGCTGGCGGGCGATGCTTTTCTCCATCCTGCTTTATCGCCCGCAAGCGGGCTCCTGCAGATGGCGAGAGCGATGAAAAAGTCATGGCCGTCATCCTCAATTGCTCTTCAACTGCCACGCGGGCTGCACGCGCGAGGCACGGTAGGTGGGATACAGGCCGGCCAGCATGGTCGCGATCACCGCTACCAGCAGGGTCAGCAGCAGCAACGAGACATCCAGCCGTGCCAGCGCGGCGATGTCCTTGGGCAGCACCCAGCCCACGCTGGCCACGCCCACCGCCGTCAGTAGCAGGCCAAGCACGCCTCCGGCCGCGCCGACGATGCCGGCTTCGGTGAGGAACTGCGTATAGATCGCGGCACGTGGCGCACCCAACGCGCGGCGCACACCGATCTCGCTGCTGCGGCGCAGGAACTTGGCCAGCAACAGGCCCACCGTGTTCACCAGGCACACCAGCAGCAAACCGAACGCCACCAGCAATGACACCTTGGTATCGCTGGGCACGATGTGCTGGCTATCCAGCCATGCCGGCAGGTTGCGCAGGCGATTGTTCGGCGCCCAACTGAAGCGCCCCGCCTGCTGCTGGTCGCGTGCATAACCATTGAGATAATTGCGGTAGGCCGTCACCGCCGATGCGCTGTCCAGCTCGGCCATGTAGGCGATCCACACACAGGAGGAATGTTGCAGCCCGACGAAACCCGACTCCTTGGGCACCGCATTGCAATTGGTGTTGCCATCGTTCGGAATGGCTGCCTGGATGGCGGTCTGGAACGGCATGAACACCGCGTCCCCTTCCGTCGAAAAACCGCCGCTGTTGACCACGTCGTAGAAGCGCGGCTGCGGGTTCCAGTCGTTCAGCACGCCGACCACGCGGTAATCCTGGCGTTCGAGGTTGATGCTCTTGCCCACGCTGTTGGCGCCGCCGAACAGCTTCTGGTTGAGCTTGCTGTTGATCACCACCACCTGGGCGCGATTCTGGTCATCACGGGCGCTCCAGCCGGTGCCGTACTTGAACGGCACGTCGAGCATCGGGAAGAACTCGCTGTACACCGCGTGGCCGCTGACATTGATCGGATGCTTGGCCGCATCGGCTGGCACGATCGAGGGCGATATCTCATACATCGCCGACTGCAGTTTGGCCCGGTGGTCGCGCATCAGCGCCACCGCATCGGTATAGTCCATCGCATTGGGCGGATCGCCATCGGCGCTGCGACCGTTCGGCCCCCACGTGTCAATCTGCGGCACGAACAGCTGCGAGGATTTCCACGGGATGGGATCGCCCGACACGGCGCGGAACACCGACCACGAAGTCATCGACGCGGCGACGCCAAAACCGATCGCCAATACCATCAGCGCGGTAAGGCCGGGACTGCGTTTCAGGCTGCGTATTGCCAATTCAAGGTAATAGCCAAACATTCCGTCTCTCCAGATGGCAACGCCCCTTTCCCGTCGGGAGAGGGGTTGGGGTGAGGGTGCGACGAGGCCGAAACATCGCGCTTCGCCCGTACCCTCACCCGCCCTGCGGGCACCCTCTCCCAAGGGGAGAGGGGAAATTTCATACCGAACGCGTCGCCTCCACCGGCGACACGCGCGAGGCGCGTAGCGCCGGCGCCAGCACCGAGCCCTGGCCCAACAACAACAGCACGATCACGCCGACACCCACGTAGGCCATCGACATCCGGTCCATCTCGAAGCGCGTCACCATCCACAGGTTGATGCCGATCGCGAGCACCGTCCCCACGGCCACGCCGGCGATGCCAATCAACAGGTTTTCGGTAAGGAAGTAACTGAGGATGTCGTGACGGGTAGCGCCGAGTGCACGACGCACGCCGATCTGCTTGCGCCGCTGGCCCACCCAGAAACTGGTGAGTCCGACAATGCCCGCCGCAGTGATCGCCAGCAGCACCGCGCTGATGATGCCCATCAGGATGGCCATGCCGCGGTCGCTGTCGAATACGCGATGGCGGATCTCGGCATAGTCCTGGATGCCGTCCTTCGGATCGATGATGCGCATGCGGCTCTGTGCGTACAGCGCCTTGGGTGCTTCGCGCATCGCGGCGGCGAGTTGGCCGGGTTTGGCGCGCACCACGTAGAAGGTGCCAGCCACATCATCCAGTCGCGCTGGCCAGATCAGTGATTGCCCGGCATGGGCCTTGTCCCATTGCGACGCGCCCTGTCGATGCAGGAGATCGACGATGCCTATGATCGTGCTTGGCGTGCTACCCATGGCATAAAAGCTCTTGCCCAACGCCGAACCATCGGGAAACAACCGCTCAGCCAAGGCTTTGCTCACGATGACTACGGGGGGAATGATCACTTGCTCGGTACCCATTCCATGCACTTCATCGGAACGAAAATTTCGCCCCGCGATCAGCCGCAATCCCAGCGTATCGAGCAGATGCTCATCACCTAGGTACACCGCCGAATCAGTGGTCGGCTTGACCTGATCGGGCGTCATCGTGACGAAGTTGTCCCAACCACCACCTCGCAATGGATAGCCGCCGCTGATGGGAGCGGCATCGCGCACGCCGGGCAGCTGTCGCAACGCAAGCACGTCGGCCTGCATCTGCGCGTCGATTTGCTGCTGCGTCCGATCGCCGGCCCACTGGTTCTGGATCACGAACACATTGGCCTCATCCACGCCGCTGCGCTCGGACAGGTTGGCCAGCCGCTGGTGGATGATGAACAGCGCGTTGCAGACAATCGCCAGGGTCAGTGCGATCTGCAACGCGATCAGAAAGGTGCCCGCCTTGTGCCGGCGCAATGCGATGAGGATGGGTTTGATCTGCATGTTCATCACCGCCCTCTCAGTTCGACTTCAGCTGCCAGGCCGGCTGCACGTGCGCCGCGCGCCAGGCCGGGTAAAACGCCGCGAGCACAGTCGCAAGAATTGCCACCAGCAGGGTCAGTCCCACCAGCGAGAAGTCGAGATGCGCCAGCTTCGCGATCTGCGGCGGAAACAGCACACCCACCCCAGCCACCCCGGCAGCCGTCAATAGCAACCCCAGCACGCCGCCGGCCAGACCCACCGTGCCCGCCTCGATCAGGTATTGCGTGTAGATCTCCCGGCGCGACGCACCAAGTGCGCGACGCACGCCGATCTCGCCGGCGCGGCGCATGAACTTCGCCAGCAGCAAACCAATGGTGTTGACCAGGCAGATCACGAAGAAGCCCAGCGCCACCAGCAGCGAGATGCGGCTTTCCGGCGGCACCACCTGGCGGAAGTCGAGCCACTGCATCACGTCGTGCAGTCGCACGTTGGGCGCCCAGGCGAAACGACCGGCCTTTTGCTGATCGGCGGCATAACTTTCGAGGAAATGGCGATAGCGTGCGACGGCGGCGGGGTTATCCAGTTCCACCCATGCAGTGACCCACACGCAATTGCTCTGCAGGAAATCTTCCCACGTGGTGTAGGTGATCTTGCCACGACAACTGTTGCTGCCCACGCTGCGCATTTTCAGGTCCAGCGCACGGGTGTACGGCATGTAGAAGTCCGAGGCATCCTTGAAGCCACCGGTGTTGAACAGATCGAAGAAGCGCGGCTTGGGGTTCCAGTGCCGGGTTACGCCCACCACACGATAATCGTGGCCATTGAGATTGATCGTGCGCCCAACGCTGTCCACCCCGCCGAACAGCTTCTGGTTGAGCTCGTCGCTGATCACCACGTCCGCGCTGCGCGCCTTGTCATCCTGCGTGCTCCAACCACTGCCGTACTGGAACGGCACTTCGAACATCGGAAAGAAGTCGCCGTAGACGGCGTAGCCATTCGCCGCCAGCGGCAGATCGCGATTGCCACCCGGCATCACCGACATCTGCACCTGATACAACAGGGTCTGGCGTTTCGCTTCATGCGCACGCATCAACGCCGTCGCATCCACGTAATCCAGCGCATCCGGTGGCTCGCCCTGGTTGTTCTGCTGCGGCCCCCAGTTGTCGATCAGCGGCGTGAACAGCTGTGCCGACTTGTCGGGGATCGGGTTGCCCGACACCGCGCGGAATACGGAATACGTGGTCATCGACGCAGCCACGCCGAAACCGATCGCCATCACCATCAGTGCGGTAAGCGCGGGATTGCGGCGCAGGCTGCGCAGGCCAAGTTCAAGGTAGTAGGCAAACATATTCCTAGCTCCTCGCGCTCATGCCTCTCTCCCGTCGGAAGAGGGGTTGGGGTAAGGGTTCGGCCGAAGTGAGGCGCCACGCTTCACCCGTACCCTCACCCGCCTGCCGGCACCCTCTCCCGGAGGGAGAGGGGAAGCTGCGGACAGGGCTTGGCAAGCATGTGCCGTTCATTGCAGCAACCCGTTGACGGCTTGCAGGTCCTGCACGTCGAGCGTGCCGGCGGCCTGCTTCAGCAGCAGCTTGTTGAGGATGAACTGGTGGCGCACGACGGTGTATTGGCTTTGCACGTTGGCCAGCGTCTGGATGGCGAACACCACGTTGGTGAGCGATTGGGTGCCGATGGCGTAGCCGGCACGCATCGAGGCCAGCGATTTCTTCGCCGCCTCCACCGATCCTCGTGCGCTGTCCACCTGCTCGATGCCGTCCACCACCAGGTTGAAGTAATTGTTGGCGTCGCGCGCGGCCTGGCGCCGCTGGCTTTCCAGCGTGCCTTGGTCGGCATCGCGCTGGTAAATGGCCTGCTTCACCTGCGCATGGGTGAGACCACCGCTGAACAGTGGCACGGTGAGCGTAAGCCCCACCGTGGTAGTTGCCGGCCCGTAGGCGGAGGTGCCTGGCATGGCGTTCGACCACTGTCCGAACTTGTTGTAGCCGACCCCGGCGCTGAGCGTGGGCAGGTGTTGCGCACGCGCTGCCGAAACCTTGTGCTCGTCGGCACTGACCGTGTAGCGGCCGGCCAGGATGACCGGGTTGGTCTTCAGCGCCGCATCCACCCAGGCTTTCGCATCGTCAGGCTTGGGCGGCTGCATCGGCAGATCGTCACGCAACTTCTTGAGCGTGCCGACCGGCTGGCCGGTGATCTGCTCCAGCGCCCTGCGCGCATCCTTCAACTGGTCTTGCGCGCTGATCCGCTGCGACTTGATGTACAGGTAGTACGCCTTCGACTGTGCCACGTCCGCTGCCATCGCCAGGCCATTCTTGAAGCGCGTGCTGGTCTGGTCGTATTCCTGCTTGTAGGCGTTCTCGTAGGCACTGTTGATGTCGACGGAATCCTGCGCCACCAGCACGTTGAAGTAGGCCGAGGCCACGCGCACGTACAGGTTCTGCAGGGCGGCGCGATAGGTCTGGTCCTGTGCGTCGCTGGCGGCATGCGCGGCACGCAGGTTGGCGAAGGCGGAGAGGTTGATGATCGGCTGGCTCAATGTGCCGCTGAGGCTGCGATCCCGGGTATGGCCACCGCCGCCGGTATTGACGATGTTGCCGTTGCCGTCGGTGGTCTGGCTGTTCCCGCCGCTGTGGATCTGGTCCAGCTCCAGCCCGGCGGACAACTGCGGCAGCAACGCGGAGCGCGCCACCGGCACGCCTTCGGCCACCAGCAGGCGTTGCGCATTGGCGGTCGCCAGCACCGGGTCGTTGGCAACGGCCTGGTGGTAGGCGTCCATCAAGTCCTCGCCGTGCCCCGGAAACGGGGCGACGGCGAGCAGGAGCAGAACGGGCAGCAACTTCACACGCATGGGTGGTTCTCGCAGACGGGGATCACGGAGACGGGCAATGCCGGCACTCAGGCCGGGTTGGTGTTTTCTCGCGCGGCCACCACGCTGCCGTGGAAGCGCGGGTCTTCGGCCAGATCGACCACCTGGCCATCGATGATGTGCACGTTGCGCTGTGCACGCGCGGCCAGTTCCGGGTCATGCGTGACCATCACGATGGTGGCGCCTTCGCGGTGGATTTCTTCCAGCAGTTCCAGCACGCCGCGGGCCATCTGCGTATCCAGGTTGCCGGTCGGTTCGTCGGCGAGCAGCAGGCGCGGGCTGCCGGCCAGTGCACGGGCAATCGCCACGCGCTGTTGCTGGCCGCCGGACAGTTCGGCCGGGTAGTGCTTGGCGCGCGAGGCCAGGCCCACGCGTTCCAGTGCGTCCATGATCCGCTGCTTGCGCTCGGGCGCCTTCATGCCGCGATAGCGCAACGGCACTTCCACGTTGTCGAACACGTTCAAGTCGGGAATCAGGTTGAACGCCTGGAAGATGAAGCCGATCTTCTCGTTGCGGATCTTCGAACGGGCGTTGTCGTTGAGGTTGCTCACCTCGATGCCGTCGAGGTGGTACTCGCCGCCGGTGAAGGTTTCCAGCAGGCCGGCGATGGTCAGGAAGGTGGTCTTGCCCGAGCCGGACGGACCGGTGACGGCGACGAATTCGCCTTCCTTCACGTCGATGTTGAAATCGCGCAGCGCGTAGGTCTCCACCACTTCGGTGCGGTAGACCTTGGACAGGTGGGTCATCTTCAGCATGGTTGGCGTTCCTTGGTGGTGGTGGATCTTTGGAGCCCCTCTCCCACTGGGAGAGGGGTTGGGGTGAGGGTCCGGCTGGAACGAAACACTGCGCTTCGTCCGAACCCTCATCCGCCCTTACTCGCGACATCCCTGTCGCTCGCCCCTGCGGGGCCAGCTTCGCTGTTCCGCAGGCGCATCCTGCGCCTGCAGGTCGGGCACCTTCTCCCGGAGGGAGAAGGAAAAATCGTTACCGGCTGATCGCCACGCGGTCAGCACCCTTGAAGCTATCGGTACCGGAGATCACGATCTGCTGGCCTTCCTTCAGGCCCTGCAGGATCTCCACCTTGTCGATGCTCGACGCACCCACGCGGATCGGTGTCTTGGTGGCGATGCCGTCTTTCACCACGTAGGCATAGCTGCCGCCGGATTCGTCCACGAACGAGCCGCGCTGCACGGTGAGCACGTTGTCGCGATGATCCAGAACGATGCGCACGGACAGGCGCTGGTTCTGGCGCAGCTGCTTCGGGGTGGCGCCATCGAAGCGCACGCGGGCAGCCACTTCGCCATTGACCACTTCCGGCGAGATGGCGCTGACCAGACCCTTCCAGGTGTGGCCGTTGCCGCTGATCTCGCCGGTCATGCCGATGGCCAGATCCCGCGCGAAGCTTTCCGGCACCTTCACTTCCACTTCCAGCGCGGTCAGGTCGATCACGCTGAGCAACTGGGCGTCCTTGGCCACGGTGGCCTGCGGCGCGATGAACAACTGGCCGACCTGGCCATCCACCGGCGAGCGCACGTCCAGGTCGTTCACCTGGCGCTGCAGGTCCTGCACCACCAGCATCTGGTTGTCGTGCGCCAGCTTCTTCGCCTGGATGTTGAAGTTCAGGCTATCGTTGTTCATGCCCAGGTCGGACTTGGCATGCGACAGCGCAATGCGTGCCTTCTCCAGCGCGTCCTTGGCCTGGTCGACTTCCACCCCGGTGGCGGCACCGGCGGCAAACGCCTTCTGCTCACGGTCGAGATTGGTCTCGGCGCTCTTCTCGTCGATGCGCGCGTTGTCGAAGGACTTCTGCAGGTCGCCGCGCTTGGTGCGCGCATCCACCTGCGCCTGCAGGTAATCCACCTGCATCGCATCGGCCTTGGACTGTTCCTGTGCCAGCTTGTTGTGCAGCTCCGGGCTGTCGATCACGGCGAGGATCTGGCCCTTCTTCACGGTGTCGCCGGCACGCACCTTCAGCACGGCGGCACCGCCATACGTGGCATACAGCGTGGGGCTGTTGGCCGCCACCACCTTGCCCTCGGCAGCAATGTCGCGCACGAACGGGCCGCGCTCGACCGTGGCGAATGCCAGGCGCGACGCGCTGACCGACGACTGGGCGGAAAACAGCCGCAGGATGCCGGGCATCGCCAGCCCCAGCACCACCAGCACGGCCACGCCGATACCGATGAACAGCAAGCGGCGCTTGCGGTTGGGTTTGACCTCGACCATGCGGTCTTGAGCGGAGGTGTCGCGAATCATGATGCAGTCCCGGCCGCATACCGTGCGACCCCACACCCACTACAGCAATCCGCGTGCCAGCCTGACGTCGCCCATAAAATTCTTTCAGATCATCCACTTGGAAAACCACCCCGGGCACCATTCGGCGTCCGCGGACACTCTCGCGGACAGCCGGACGTCCGCCGTACCGGCATCGGACAAGGGAAAGAACGCTTGCCGGTCGCCTGACCCGCCGTGGCCGGGACGGCTCCCCGGCAAGCACATCGCGAGGCTTGCCCGAGCGATGCCGCAGCCGCCACGCGATGGACATGATGCTTCCGGCGCGTGCCGACATGCGTAACACGCACGTTATGCGCCACAAGGTATGATCAGCGCATATCGTCCGTCAGGTTTTCTCATGCCCCTCGATTCGCCACATCGCGGGGACCCTGTCGCCGCCCCCTCCAGTGCCCGTGAGAAGCCACTGAAATTCAGTGGCGACAACGCCTTCCATCAGGAACTGCGACGGCGCGTCGATGCCGAGCTCAAGCGCACGGGACACAGCCAGCGCGACAGCGCGCGGATGTACCTGAAAACCGCCATCATCCTTGGTGTATTCGCGCTCTCCTACATCGCCCTGGTGTTCTTCGCCACCCGCGGATGGCAGGCCTCGCCACTGAGCATCGTGCTCGGGGTGGCGATGGCGGAAATCGGCTTCAACATCATGCACGACGGCGGCCACCAGGCGTATTCGAAGCACCGCTGGATCAACCAGGCAACGGCGGTCACGCTGGACATGGTCGGCGGCAGCTCCTACCTCTGGCAGTGGAAGCACGGCCGCTTCCACCACACCTGGGTCAACGTTGCCGGCCACGACAGCGACATCGACCTCGGCGTGCTGGGGCGGCTGTCGCCACGACAGCCGCGACGGCCATGGCATCGCTGGCAGCACTTCTATCTGTGGCCGCTGTACGGTGTCACCGCGATCCGCTGGCACTTGTATGGCGATTTCCGCGACATCATCACCGGCACCATCGGCGAGCGTCCGTTTACGCGGCCGCGTGGCCGGGATCTGGTGATATTCGTGCTCGGCAAGCTGGTGTTTTTCACGCTCGCCTTCGGCTTGCCACTGGTCTTTCACCCGCTTGGCGTGGTGCTGCTTTTCTACACGGTGACGGCTGCGGTCGCCGGCATCTTGCTGGCACTGGTGTTCCAGATGGCGCATGTCGTGGAAGAGGCGGCCTTTCCGGAGCCAGGGGCCGACCGCATGCAGATGGACACGCCGTGGGCGATTCATCAGCTGGAAACCACCGTGGATTTCGCCCGCGACAATCGTGTACTCAGCTGGCTGGTCGGCGGTCTGAACTTCCAGGTGGAACACCACCTCTTTCCGCGCATCTCCCACGTGCACTACCCGGCGATTTCGCGCGTCGTGGAAGAGACTTGCCACGAGTTCGGCATTCCCTACCTGCAGAACCGCACGTTCGCTGCCGGCATCGCGTCGCACTATCGCCTGCTGCGCCGGCTCGGCATGCCGGTCATCGCTGCAACAGCAGAGCCGGTACCCGCGACTTGATCGAATGGCCGCCGCTAGCCTGAAGGCTGGACGGCGGCACATGTTCCGCAGGGAAAGCGAAAGCCGATCTCAGCCGATCGCGGGCCACTGCAGCTTCACCGCTTCGGCCTGCGCAATGCGCAGTGCAATATCCCGCCCCAGGGCCGAAATCGGCGTGGCCGCCGCGCGCCCCAATGCCAGCAGCCCGGCCAGATGGCGGCGACGAAAACGTGTCACGCAGGCATCGCCCGCGCGCAATGCGTGGCGTCCACGCGCAGCTTCCGGCGTCGGTGCAGCCGCTGCCAGCAAGGCGTCCCACGCCAGATAATCGGTATCGGGCAGCAGATGCAGCCGGGCACAGGCATTGCCGCGACGATCCAGGCATTCCAGCCATTCGCGCGGACCGTCGTCACTGACCACGCTGGCGGCCATCAACCAATGCGTGTGCAGCAACGGGGCCAGCTCGCACTGTTCCACCAGCCAGCCAGGAGGCGGCTCGTCCAGCGCCGCGAGTGGACGCGCATCGGCCACGTACAGCACCTGCCCCAGCCGCGGCAGATGTTCGGTCAGTTGCAGGGGCGACATGCGGAAGCAGCGTCGCTGCACCGGTGGCGCAGAGGCACGCCGACACAGCGCCACGGGATGAGTTGCCAGCCAGCCGAACATGGAAACCTCCACGGATGCATGGATGGCCCGGCTGGCAACCGCTGGGGGCGGTATCGGCTTGGTCGGGGAAGGAAGAAGGAAGAGGCGCGGCACAGAGCCGTGCCATGCGAAGAGTCGGGCATCCCTGCCCGCCATGCACTTACTTGGTCAGGATCAGCTTGTCGTTGCGAGTCAGGCGCAGGTGGTATTCGTTGCCCTGGTGCTGGATCACCAGCTCGCGCTCGCCAGCCAACAGCGACTGGCTGGAAATGCGCCTGATGTCGTTCTCCGCCTCGCGGGTCGGGGAACGCTTCAGCGACAACAGACGGAACGAACGCGGCAAGCTGGCCGCTTCGAGGGGAAGGCTCAAGGTAGTGGACAGCGACATGGATGGACTCCGCATCAGTCAGGGGCGGAGTTGATGATAATGATTCTCATTTAAGTGTCAAGGCTTTCCGCGACATCTCCCGCACCGCGGCCCGTGCCACTGCATTCCTTGCCCTTCCGGCGCAGCAATGGTTTCAGCCGCGATGCTTTCCACCGCACCCAGCGACGCACCCATCGCTACGAATAATCGCGTTGGCTGGTGATTTGAACCGCCAGCACGATCAACGCACCGGCCACCGCCATCATCGAAACCAGCAACATCCACGGCGGCGCCCCCACCAGCAGCGCACGACGCGCATCGAAATACGGCATGGCCAAGCCGGACATGATGTGGTGGAGATTCAACGGATACCGATTCAGCGGAGGGAACATCACCGTGACGGGATAAAAAATCATGAAAACGAACGACACGGCCAATGCGGCATATTCGCTGCGAAACAGCGTCGCAGCCAGAAACGCCACGGCGAAAAACACCACCCCGCCGGCAAGCCATAGCAGGCCGAAGCGCCACATCTGCTCCAACGGATACGACACGTGCGCCAGGCGTGAGCCCACGCCCAGCACGATCAAGGGCAGCGCCGACAGAGCCGCCACCTGCCCCAGTCCAAGCAGCGCCTGCGCACCTGCCAGCCGCGCACGACTCACGGGAAGCGCCAGCGTGAATCCCACCACTCGATGCAGGCGCTCGCGCTGCAAGCCGCCCAACGCAAGCACCATGACCAGGATGGTAAACAAGCCGCGCGCCGCGCCGCCGTAGACCAGGCGGTAGATGTAACCCACATAGGGCGCGCCGACAAACGACGCGTTCGGGACAAACACCTTCATCAGGCTGCCGCGAAAGATGACGCCGGCAGCGCAGATTGTCGCCAGCAGCGTGACGCTGAGCAGGAACCGCCCCCGGCTCTCGCGCCAGGCCTTGAACAGCAAAGGCATCATGGCATTCATGGAAAATCCCGACGCGCCGTGATGACGCCGGCCACTCCGGTCAGACACAAGGCCAGCAATGCATACAGGCCCAGCGACAACCAAGGCAGTGGAACGGCAAAGGCGCCCAGCGATGCATTGCCCGGGGAGAGCAGCAGCTGCGCGCCGTGCATGGTGTCGATCAAATCGAGCGCCGGAAAGCGCTCAAACAGCGGCAGCCCCGCAGACATGGAACACCCGACCACCGCCGCCACCGAAGCGATCGCAGGCGAGTAGGCCCCCGCCAGAACGGTCGAGAAGAAAAACGTCAGCGCAAAGATCACCATGCCACAACCGGCCCACAGCACGCTGAACTGCAAGGCACGCAGGAACGGAAAGGTTTGCCCAACCCAGGGCGACAGCAACGGAATCAGCAATGCCGGCAACAGCGCGAGCACTGCTACCTCGACCCATCCCGTGACGGCCCGGGTGGCGACCAATCGCCACCGGCTTAGCGGCAGTGACAGCGTAAATCCAGCCGTACCCTGGGCATGCTCCTGCTGCACGCCGCCGAGCCCGAGCACGATCACCAGCAGGATGTACAGATCCAGTGCGTTGGCCTTGTAAACCGCATGCCAGATATAGCGCACATAGCTCAAGGGTTCATCGGCATGCGCACGCACTTGTTGCTGCAACAGCACCACGGCGCCGCACATCCACAACAAGGCCACCGCACTGATGGCGAAGCGAACCCGACTCTCCCGCCACATCTTGTACCAAAGCATCAGGGCGCTTCCCGGACGAGGTCGAGGAAGACATCGCGCAAGTTCACGGGCGTCACCTGCACGGTGGCATCAAGCGTACGCGCATGGGCCACGATGCCCTCGACGTTGGAGCTGGCAAGCACCCAGACCTGCCGCCCCTTGATTCGCAACCGCTCGACTCCCGCAAGCGCGAACGCCGTCGGCACCGGGGCCTGCGCCCCGAACTCCATGACGATGTTGCGGTAGTTGTCGAGCAGGTCGCCGAGCCGGGTATTCATGACCAGTTGCCCGTGATCGATCATCAGCACACGGTCGGTAATCCGCTCCACCTCGCTCAGCTGATGCGAGGAAAAGAACACGCTGGTACCGCCGGCCCGCACCTCCTGCAAGGTTTGCAACAGCTCCTCGATGGAAACCGGATCGAGTCCTTCCGAAGGTTCGTCGAGGATGATCAGTTCGGGCCGTCGCGCCAGCGCCAGCAGCAGGGCCAACTTGGTGCGCATGCCCTTGGAAATCGCCTTGACCTTGCGCCCCGGCGGCAATTGGTATGCCTTGAGCAGGCGCGCCTCGATGTGCGGCTGCCAATCCGGATAGAACGAGCGCGTGAAACGAATGAGTTCGGCAACGGTCATGTAGCCGTACAAGCCTTTGTCTTCGCCCACGTAGGCAATGCGTCGGCGAATCTGCAGACTCTGCGCGGGATCGGCGATGTTGTACCCCAGCACCCGGCCGGTGCCGGCCGTGGGACGGATCATGCCGAGCAGCATCTTGATCGTGGTGCTCTTGCCGGCACCATTGCGCCCGAGGAACCCCGTGATGCATTGACGCTCCACCGCCAGGCTCAGGCCACGCACCGCCTCGACCTTGCCGTAGTGCCTGGTCAGACCATGGGTTTCAATGGCCAGTTCGTCAGTCATGCATGCCGAAATCCGTCAGGTTTGATCGCATCATCCGCGAGCCGCTCGCAGGGTCATCTTGCAATGGAGGTTGAAAAACCACCACGCCCGCAAACTCAAAAAAACCGCGAGCCAGGCCAAGGTCCGGGCTCGATCCCGGTTCAGGCCACTGCTTGCTCAATGCGCTTTTGCACCGCTTCGTCCAGCTTCGGCAGGATCTCCAGCGCGCCCAGGTTATGCTCCAGTTGTTCGCGCTTGCTGGCGCCCAGCATCACGGTGGAGACGTGCGGGTTGAGCAGGCACCAGGCGATGGCCAGTTGGGTGAGGCTTACGCCCAGTTCGTCGGCGATCGGTTGCAGGCGGCGCACCTTGGCGATGCGATCGCCCTTGCCCAACACTTCCTCGCGCAGCCATTCGTAACCCGGTTGCGACAAACGCGCATCGCCGGGGATGCCGTCGTTATATTTGCCGGTGAGCACGCCGGAGGCCAGCGGCGACCAGATCGTGGTGCCCATGCCGCAACTGTCGTACAGCGAGGCGTATTCCACTTCCACGCGCTCGCGGTGCAGCAGGTTGTATTGCGGCTGCTCCATGGTCGGCGCGGCCAGATGGTTTTCCTTCGCCACGCGATGCGCTTCGAGGATCGCCTCGGCCGGCCATTCGCTGGTACCCCAGTACATCACCTTGCCCTGGCGCACCAGCATGTCCATCGCCGCCACGGTCTCGACGATCGGTGTATCCGGATCGGGGCGATGGCAGAAATACAGGTCCAGGTGCTCCATGCGCAGGCGTTCCAGTGCCTGGTGGCAGGCCTCGATCACGTGCTTGCGCGACAGCCCGCGCTGGGTCGGCTTGGGGTCCTTCACCGCGCCGAAGTAGACCTTGCTGGACACGCAATAGCTGTCGCGCGGAAAGCGCAGGTCGGCCAGCACGTCGCCCATCACCCGCTCGGCTTCGCCATGGTTGTAGATCTCGGCGTTGTCGAAAAAATTGACGCCGTTGTCGTAGGCCAGCGCCAGCAGTTCGCGCGCCTGCGCACGCCCCACCTGCTGGCCGAAGGTGACCCAGGCGCCGAACGACAGCGCGGACAGTTGCAGGCCGGAATGACCAAGGCGACGGTATTGCATGGGGAAATCCTTCATCGATACAGGTAACGGGCGAGCATGCCGGGCAAAGACGTTGTCGTCCACGCCCGACCGATGCTCATGCGGTTTTTGGGTCGATTAAATCGGACTATATTCCACCGAGTGTCCGTCGCAACCCCGCGGGCAGCCAACTCGGGAGAGATGCATGGATCGTCGCCGTTTTCTGCTTGCCGGCTCGGCCGTCGCCGTATTGGGTGCCAGTGGCTCACGCCTGGCCACCGCCGCCGCAACGACACCCGCACCGACGAGCGCACGACCTCGCCCTTCCCCACAACAACTGCGCTGGCAACGCGAAGAACTGGCGATGTTCGTGCATCTCACGGTGAACACCTTCACCGGCAAGGAATGGGGCGACGGCACGGAATCACCGGCGATCTTCAATCCGCGCAAGCTCGACGCGCGGCAATGGGCACGCACGGCCAAGGCCGCCGGCTTCCGCAGCATGATCCTCACCGCCAAACACCACGACGGCTTCTGCCTGTGGCCCACGGCAACCACCACGCACTCGGTGGCGAGCAGCCCGTGGAAACACGGCAAGGGCGACGTGGTGCGCGAGTTCGTCGATGCCTGCCATGCCGAGGGCCTCGGTGCGGGACTCTATCTCTCGCCATGGGATCGCAACGCCAAGAGCTACGGCACCGGCGAGGCCTACAACAACTTCTACATCGCCCAGCTCACCGAACTGCTGACGCATTACGGCAAGATCGTGGAGGTGTGGTTCGACGGCGCCAACGGTGAAGGCCCGAACGGCCGCAAGCAGGCTTACGACTGGCCGCGCATCCACGCCACCGTGCGCCGACTGCAGCCCGACGCGATCATGTTTTCCGACGCCGGACCGGACGTGCGCTGGATCGGCGACGAGCAAGGCAAGGCCGCCGACACCTGCTGGTCCACCGTCGACCCCGCCAGCGTGCCCTACCCCGGCTACGACCGCCCCTGGGTCGGCGACCTGCTCGGCCACGGCGATCCGCATGGGAGTGCATGGCGGCCCGGCGAATCGGACGTGTCGATCCGTCCCGGCTGGTTCTGGCACGCCGACCAGAACGACCAGGTGCGCACGCCGGACAACCTGATGGCGCTGTATTTCAGTTCGGTCGGCCATAACAGCAAACTGCTGCTCAACGTGCCGCCCAATCGCGACGGCCTGTTCGAAAGCGAAGACATTGCCACGTTGCAAGGCTTCACCGCGCAACGCGAGGCGCTGTTCGCCCACAACCTGCTGCGCGGCGCCCACGTGCGCGCCAGCAGCAGCGTCGCGCCCAACCTTCCCGCGCATGTGCTCGACGCCGACCCGGACACGTACTGGAGCGCGGCTTCAACGGCCCGCGACAGTTGGCTGGAATTCGAGCTGCCCCGCGAAATCGAGTTCGACACGCTGGAACTGGGCGAAGCGATCGCTCACGGGCAAAACATCGCCAACCACCTCGTCGAACACTGGGAGAACGATGCCTGGAAGCCGCTGTGCTGGGGCACCACCATCGGCCACAAGAAGCTCACCCGGATGGACCCGGTGCGCACCCGCAAACTACGCCTGTCGCTGGAATTCGGCTATGGCACGCCGCAGCTGGCCCGGGTAGCGGCTTACCGTGGCCCCGACCATCGCTACGGACCGGGACACAACGAAAAGTGACGAGTCTGGTAGGAGCGCACCCGTGCGCGAAAGCTTTTGGCTTCGATCGGGCGTCAGGGCGTTCGCGCACAGGGTGCGCTCCTACCCAGCGTCGAAAGGTATTTCCGGGAGTGTCAAAGAAGCCGTCCCGAGGCCGAATTCAGCCGAGGAAATGCAGCGCGATCCCCAGCACCACCGCGGCGAAGATGCCGGCGATCACGTCGTCGATCATCACGCCGAGGCCGCCCTTGACGCGGCGGTCGAGCCAGCTGATCGGCCACGGCTTCCATACGTCGAACAGGCGGAACAGCACGAAGCCGGCGGCGACGCTCCACCACGTCGCCGGACTCCACGTCGTCAGACTCGTTGACTGGAAGCTTGGCTGGAAGGCCGGGAGCAGCAACGGGATCAGGGCGATCCACTGGCCGATGAATTCGTCCCATACGATGCTGCGGTGATCGGCCACGCCAAGCGCGCGGCTGGCCACGTTGCTGGCCCACACGCCCACGCCGAATCCGAGCAGCAGCACCAGCACATACAACGGCAGCGAAAGCTGGCGCAGCAGCAGCCACGGCAACAACGCCGCCAGCGAACCGAACGTGCCCTGTGCCTTGGGCGTGAGGCCGGAACCGAAACCGCAGGCGAGCCAGCCGGCCGGCGTGGCCAGCAAGGCGCGGCGCTGGTCGGGGCTCAGTGTTTTCCTGGCGCTCATGCGAAATGCTCCCAGCCTTTCATCGTGATGGCCTGCGGGCTGCCATCCGCCGCGCGCACGTGGACGCCAGCGCCGTCGACGATACGCCCGATCCGCGTCACCGGGCAGCCGATGCCGGCCAGTGTCGATTGCACTTGCGCCACCCGTTCGGGCGGCACGGTGAAGCAGAGTTCGTAGTTGTCGCCGCCGCCCAGCGCCAGTTGCAGCGACTCATCGTCGCCATGCAGTTCGCGCAGTGCGGCTGAACGCGGTAATTGCGCCGCCTCCAGCTCTGCCCCCACGCCACTGCCTTCGCAGATATGGCCGAGGTCGGCCAGCAGGCCATCGGAGATATCCACGCAGGCCGTGGCCAGCCCACGCAAGGCGATACCCGCGGCAACCCGCGGTTCCGGCCGGGTCAGGCGGTCGATCAATGACCGGCGCAACGCGGCGCGGTGCGCGTCGTCGTGCGGCGGATCGCGCAACGCAAAAAGCCCGGCCACCGCATCGCCCAGCGTGCCGGTAACCATCACTTCGTCGCCGATCCGCGCACCGGCACGGGTCAACGCCTGTCCCGGCGGCACGAAACCGTGCACGGCCACGCTCAGGCACAACGGCCCGCCGGTGGTGTCGCCGCCGACCAGGGCCAATCGATACCGCCCGGCCAGTTGCGCGAAGCCTTCGGCGAAACCCTCGACAAAATCTCCGTCGGCGCGCGGCAAGGTCAGCGCCAACATGGCCCAGGCCGGCTCGGCACCCATCGCAGCCAGGTCCGACAGATTCACCGCCAGCGATTTCCAGCCCAGGTCGGCCGCTGCGGTACCGGGCAGGAAATGCGTGCCTTCCACCATGGTGTCGATGGCCATCACCAGTTCCTGCCCGGCCGGCATGGCCAGCACGGCGCCATCGTCGCCGATGCCCAGCTTCACGTCGTCGCGCGGCTGGTCGGTGAGTTCGCGGATGCGATCGATCAGACGGAATTCCATCGGCGTCGTGTCGTCAGGCTTCGTCGCGGACGAACACGTGGGTGGGGTCGCCGCGATACGTGGTTGCGTGTGAGAAGCGGAACCCCGCCTTGGTAGCAAGCCGGATGGATGCGGCATTGTCCGGATCGATGATGCAGGTGGCGCGGTGCGCCCCGAAGTGGGCCCGCCCCCAGGCCAGCACGGCGGCCAGCGCTTCGCTGGCGTAGCCCTTGCCTTGCGTGTCCCGGGCGAGTGCCCAGCCGAGTTCGGGCATGCCATCCAGCGGCGGCTCGATCTCGCGCTTGAAATCGGTGTAGCCGATATCGCCGATCATGCGTCCGCTGGCCTTCTCTTCGATGGCCCAAAAACCGTAGCCGAGCAGCGCCCACAGCCCGGGATAGCGCAACAGGCGCATCCACGATTCCTGCCAGCTGGACGGCGTACCGCCCATGTAGCGGATCACTTCGGGGTCGGCCCAGATCGCGGCGAGTGCCTCGTGATCTTCAGCGCGATGGCCACGCAGGCGCAGCCGCTCGGTTTCCAGCACCGGCACCAGGCCATCCACGGCGGACCCCGCGCTGGCGTGCTGCATCAGCCGCGCTTCTCGACCGCGCGCAGTTCGGTCGCCAGCTTGTCCAGCACGCCGTTGACGTAGCTGTGGCCATGGTCGGCACCGAAGCGCTTGGTGACTTCGATGGCCTCGTTGATGATGACCCGGTACGGCACGTCGGGACGGAACTTCAATTCATACGCGGCCAGGCGCAGGGCGGCGCGCTCGATCGGATCGATCTGGGCGACTTCGCGGTCGATATGCGGGCGCAGCGCTTCGTCGAGCGCGTCGACGTTCTTCTCCACCCCGTGCAGCAGGTCCTCGAAATATTCGAGGTCGGCGATCTCCATGTCCTGTTCGTGGCGGAACTGGTCGATCACCGCGTTCATGTGGCTGCCGCTCAACTGCCATGCGTACAGCGCCTGCAATGCACGGCGCCGGGCGCGCGAGCGCGCGGCGAGATCGATACCCTCGGGACGGCTGTTCATCACAGCTGACCGTACAGGTTGACCATTTCCAGCGCGGCCATGGCGGCGTCGGCGCCCTTGTTGCCGGCCTTGGTGCCGGATCGTTCGATCGCCTGCTCGATGCTGTCGGTGGTCAGCACGCCGAACGCCACCGGCACGCCGGCGCTGTAAGCGGCCTGGGCCAGGCCCTTGGCGCATTCGCCGGCCACGTAGTCGAAGTGCGGGGTGGAACCGCGGATCACCGCACCCAGCGCGATCACCGCCGCGTACTTGCCGGAATTCGCCAACTTGTGCGCCGCCAGCGCGATTTCCCACGCGCCCGGCACGCGCACCAGGTCGATCGCCGTGTCCTTCACGCCGTGGCGCACCAGCGCGTCGCGGGCACCGGCCACCAGCGGCTCGACGACGAAGCCGTTGAAACGGCCGGCGACGATGGCAAAACGGCCCTTGGGCGTGGCGAAATCGCCTTCGATGATCTTCATTGCGGATTTCCTTGGTTGGACGCACGGCCCATGCAGACCGGCCATTTTACGGGTTTGGCGTTGATCCTGCTTGCCCTTGCTCCCTCCCCTGCCTGCCGGGGACGGCTGGGGAGGAGCCAAGCGGCAAATGCGGATAGCCATGGAAATCCAGCCGCGCAGACCCGCCTTCCACCCGCAACCGCGCCGGCGCACCAAACGGCAGGGTGAGCTGGCGCGCGCCATGGCCGTGCGGCAAGCCATGCACCACCGGAATGCCCGCGACTCGTTCGATCTGCGCAAACGCCGCGGCAAGATCGTAGCCGTTGTCGTTGGGGCCGGGCCGGCAATGGCTGAAGCCACCCAGCACCAGCGCCTGCTGGCGGCCAAGCACGCCGGACAGATGCAGCTGGTACAGCAGGCGTTCGATGCGGAACGGCGGCTCGCCGACATCCTCGACAAACAGGATGCCGCCGTCGATCCCGCCACCCTTTGCACCGGGGAAATACGGCGTACCAAGCAGGCTGCACAACACGGCCAGGTTGCCGCCCCACAACGGCCCGCTGGCGTCGACGTCGGCCACGCCTGCGTCCGCCCATGCCAGCGCGGTCGACGCTGACGTCAGCGTGGACCAGAAGTGCCGCCAGCTGAAGTCGTCGTCATGGGCATCCGTTCCCAGGTCCGCCAGCAGCGGGCCGCTGAAAGTGCACAGACCGCTTTTTGCATGCAGTGCCAATTGCAAGGCGGTGAAATCGCTGTGGCCGACCAGCGGAACCGGTGTTTCTGCGAGGCGCTCGCGCAACGCGTCGTAGCGCAAATGCGGCAGCAGTCGCGAGGCCCCATAACCGCCGCGGGTAGTCAGTACCAGGTCCGGTAGCGTCGACAAATCGGCCAGGTGGTTAATATCGGCCAACCGCTCGGCGTCGCTGCCGGCGAAGCGCAGCTCACTGCGATCAAGCACGTCCAGGCCACTCAGCGCGCAACCGGCTCCGCGCAGCCGTTCCACGCCCCGCGCCAGTGCGGCGCGATCATGCGGATAGCCCGACGGAGCAATCAGTTGGATCTGGATGGCGGGCATGGACTCGCTCGATGGAAGAAACCCGGATTATGCGGCGACAAGCATGTCGCTGCATGGCCAAACCATGTCCTGCGTCGGCCAATGCAGCCATTGCTGCGGCAGGAGCCCGCTGGCGGGCGATGCTTTTGCTTTCCGCTTACGGGAGCGTCAGAGCAAGAGCATCGCCCGCTAGCGGGTTCCTACACACATCATGTACGGCAGTGCGTCAGACGTGCTCCACCACTTCCAGCCCGAAACCACCCAGCCCCACCAGCTTGCGCGGCGTGCCGAGCACGCGCAGTTGGTGCACGCCGAGGTCGGCCAGCATCTGCGCGCCCAGACCGTGCTGGCGCCACTCCTGTTGCTGGGCATCTTCCGGTGCCACTTGCAGCGGCTGGCGCTGCAGATGCGCGAGCAGGGCTTCGGAAGTGTCTTCGCCGGACAGCACCAGCAGCACGCCGCGATCTTCATCGGCGATGCGGCGCAGGGCCGAGGTGACGGTGAGGCCAAGATCGTCGCGCTTCAGGTGCAGCACGTCGGACAAGGTATTGCGCACGTGCACGCGGGTGAGCACGGGTGCGCCGTCGTCCACCGCACCGCGCACCAGCGCGAAATGCAGGCCGCGCCGGATCACGTCGCGATAGGCCACCAGGCGGAACGCGCCGAATTCGGTCTCGACGGCTTCCTCGTGCACGCGCTGCACGGTCTTTTCGGTTTCCAGCCGGTAGCGGATCAGGTCGGCGATGCTGCCGATCTTCAAACCGTGCTTCCTGGCGAAGATCTCCAGTTCGGGACGGCGTGCCATCGAACCGTCCTCGTGCAGCACTTCGATCAGCACGGCGGAAGGCTCCAGCCCGGCCAGGCCGGCAAGGTCACAGCCAGCCTCGGTGTGGCCGGCGCGAGTCAGCACGCCGCCGGGTTGCGCGGTCAGCGGGAAGACATGGCCTGGCTGGGCCAGGTCCTGCGGCTTCGCGTCGGTGTTCACCGCCACCTGGATGGTGCGTGCGCGGTCATGCGCGGAGATGCCGGTGGTAACGCCCTCGGCCGCCTCGATCGAGACGGTGAAGTTGGTGTGGTACGGCGAAGTGTTGTCGCTGACCATCGGGCGCAGGCCGAGCTGGCGCGTGCGCTGCTCGGTGAGCGTGAGGCACAACAGACCGCGCGCCTCGCGCACCATGAAGTTGACGTCTTCCGGGCGCACCTTTTCGGCGGCCATGACGATGTCGCCCTCGTTCTCGCGATCTTCGTCGTCGAGGATCACGACCATGCGGCCGAGGCGGATGTCTTCGAGGATTTCGGGGATGGTATTGAAGGACATGGGTGTATTCCGGGAAAGGTTGATGCCGCTCGCTGTTGAAGGAGTGAGAAACGAGAAGTGAGGAGTGAGAGAAAGGCTGCACGCGCGAGGCTTTCTCTCACTCCTCACTCCTCTCCACTCGCTCCCCGCTTTCAGGCGAAGCCGTGCTGCTTGAGGAACGCCTCGTCCAGCTTCGGTGCTTCGCCGCCGGACAGCAGCCGCTCGATATAGCGCGCCACCACGTCCACTTCGATGTTCACCGCGTCGCCCGCACGTCGTGCACGGAAGGCGGTGTGCTCGACCGTGTGCGGAATCAGGTTGACGCCGAAACGGAGGCCGGAAACCTCGTTGACGGTGAGGCTGGTGCCGTCGATGCAGATCGAACCCTTGGCGGCGATATAGCGCGCCAGCGCCGCCGGCACCTCGAAGGTCCAGCGTTGCGAGCGGCCGTCCGGGGTGATCGAAACCACCTTGCTGAGGCCGTCGACATGGCCGGAAACCATGTGCCCGCCCAGCCGGTCGGCCAGGCGCAGCGCCTTTTCCAGGTTCACCGGATCGCCGGGCTTCAGCGCGCCCAGCGTGGTGAGCGCCAGGGTTTCGTTGGAGACGTCGGCGCCAAAGCCGTGCGGCTCCAGCGTCACCGCGGTCAGGCACACGCCGGACACCGCGATGGAATCGCCGAGTTGCACGTCGGTCAGATCGAGATCGGTACTGTCGACATGCAGGCGCACGTCGCCGCCACGTGGTTCAAGCCGCGCGATGCGGCCCACGGTCTGGATGATGCCGGTAAACATCAGCGCACCTCCCGCTGGGCGGTGGCTGGAACTTTCGGATGAATCGTGATCATGAAACGTTCTCCGCGTTGAATGCGAGAACGCCCCAAGGCATGAGGCCGACGCGAAGCCGCAAGGCCGCGTGTCGAACCGTCTTCTCTTTATCCGGACTATGAGGCAGCGGTCACCCGCTACCAACCGTCGGCTCCGGCATTCGACCGGATCTGCTGACCCCTCGCGTTGCGGCGAAGGCGCTCGCGGGCTCGCCTCGAAAGGCCTACCGCCGGTGGGGAATTTCGCCCCGCCCTGAAGACGTCGTACTGATGCCGGCAGAAGCCGGCTTGCGCAGTCTAGCACTACCACCGCGGCCGCTTGTGTCCTGCCGGAGAACGCTGCGTCCGGCGCACGGGGCCGGATCGTCCCGCTCAGCTCGCCGGGCGAAAACGCAGGCGCTGGTCCTGCCCCAGCATGCGCTGGTCGTACAGTTGCAAGCACCAGCGCGCCGCCATGTCGACCAACGGCGGCAGTTTCAGCAACGGACGCGCGCTGTCACCGAGCAGGATCGGCGCCACGTAGAGCAGCAGTTCGTCGGCCAAGCCCGCGGCGAACAGCGCGCCGCAGAGGGTCGGACCGGCTTCGACGTGCACTTCGTTGACGTCGCGGGCGGCCAGCAGGGCGAGGACCGCAGACAGGTCGAATGCCTCATTCCGTTCCGCGACAACCGCGCGTTCGACCTGCGAAAAACGATCGTCCGGGCAAGCCGCGGCGACACCGTGCAACAACAGGGTCGGCGCCGAGTCGTCCAGCACGTGGCTGTCGGGCGGAGTGCGCAAGTGACGGTCCAACACGACGCGCAGGGGCGGAACGGAGGCCATGGCCTCGGCATCAGGCGAGTCTGTCGCGAGCACCCGCCCCTCACCCTGCCCTCTCCCCATGGGGGAGAGGGAAAAACCTTCGTTCAATCGAGCGGTGAGGCGGGGGTTATCGGCCAGCACGGTGCCGCTGCCGGTGAGGATGGCGCTGCTGCGTGCGCGCCAGCGCTGCACGTCGGCGCGCGCGGCGGCACCGGTGATCCACTTCGATTCGCCATTGGCCAGCGCGGTGCGGCCATCCAGGCTCATGGCCAGCTTCACCCGCACGAACGGGCGACCACGCTCGATGCGGCTGAAGAAGCCGATGTTCAGCTCTCGTGCCTCGTCACGCAGCAAACCGCTTTCCACCACGATGCCAGCGGTGCGCAGCTTTTCGATGCCGCGCCCGGCCACCTTGGGGAACGGGTCTTCGGCCGCGATCATCACGCGGGCCACGCCCGCAGCCACCAGCGCATCGGCGCAGGGCGGCGTGCGGCCGTGATGGGCACAAGGCTCAAGCGTGACGTAGGCAGTGGCGCCACGCGCACGCTCGCCAGCTTCGCGCAGCGCAAACACTTCCGCATGCGGTTCGCCAGCGCGTTGGTGGAATCCGGCTCCTACCACCTCGGCCCCCTGCGCGATGACGCAACCTACGCGCGGATTGGGCTGGGTGGTGAACAGTCCACGCTCGGCCAGACGCAGTGCATGCGCCATGTGCAGGTGATCGACGACGGTGAAGGTCATGCTTGTCTTCCTCTCCCCTCCGGGGAGAGGACCGAGGTGAGGGGACGGGCTGGCGATAGTGTCGCACTGGAGTGCGCTTCGAGCATACGGTGAGGCGAGAACGTCCTTTCACCCATCCTTCTCCTCATGTGGAGAGGAGAAGAAAGCCGTCAGCCCTTGCGGGGGCGACGCGACGCCGTACCCTGGTCGCCGCCGAGCAGCGAAAGCTGCAATTTCTCCAGTTCCGGCAGATCACGCTCGAGCTTCTCGATCTCTTCGCGGAAGGCCTGCACGTCCTCGAACTTGCGATACACCGAGGCGAAACGCACGTAAGCCACCTGGTCGAGCTTCTTCAACTCGCGCATCACCAGTTCGCCGACCTGACGCGAAGCCACTTCGCGTTCGCCACTGCGGCGCAGGTCGTTGATGATCTCGCGTACCGCCGTGTCCACCGCATCGCTGCTTACCGGCCGCTTCTGCAACGCACGCTCGAAGCTGATGCGCAGCTTGCGTTCGTCGAACGACTCCCGCCGTTCGCCGCTTTTCACGATGGCGGGCAACTTCAACTCCGCCGTCTCGAAGGTGTTGAAGCGCTCGCCGCACTGCGGACACTCACGACGACGACGAACGGTGGCACCGTCCTCGGCAAGCCGCGAATCGATCACGCGGGTGTCTTCGTGCTGGCAGAAGGGGCAATGCATGGGTCAGGAGTGAGGGTAGAGAAGTGAGGAGCGAGAGGAAAGCATCAGAAGCTGCGGCCTTCTCTCACTTCTCACTCCTCTTCACTCACTTCCAGCTCTCAGCCGTACACCGGGAATTTCTTGCACTGCGCCTCGACCTTGGCGCGCACGGCGGCGATCACCGCCTCGTCTTCCGGCGCATCGAGCACGTCGCAGATCCAGCCGGCCAGCTCCACGCAATCGGCTTCCTGGTAGCCGCGGGTGGTGACGGCGGGCGTACCCACGCGCAGACCGGAGGTGACAAAGGGTTTCTGCGGGTCGTTCGGCACGGCGTTCTTGTTGACCGTGATGTGCGCCTTGCCCAGCGCGGCTTCCGCGGCCTTGCCGGTGACGCCCTTGCCGATCATGTCGATCAGCATCAGGTGATTCTCGGTACCACCGGAAACGATCTTGTAGCCGCGCGCGATGATGGTCTTGGCCATCGCTTGCGCGTTCTTCACCACCTGCGTCTGGTAGGCCTTGAAGGCCGGCTCCAGTGCTTCCTTGAACGCCACCGCCTTGGCCGCGATCACGTGCATCAGCGGGCCACCCTGGATGCCAGGGAACACGATCGACTGCAGCTTCTTCTCGATCTCCTCGCCCGCACCCTTGGCCAGGATGATGCCGCCACGCGGACCGCGCAGGGTCTTGTGCGTGGTGGAGGTGACCACGTGGGCGTGCGGCAACGGGCTGGGATACACACCCGCAGCCACAAGGCCGGCGACGTGCGCCATGTCCACGAACAGGTAGGCGCCGACCTTGTCGGCGATGGCGCGGAAACGCGCCCAGTCCATCACCTGCGAATAGGCGCTGAAACCGGCCACGATCATCTTCGGCTTGTGCTCCACGGCCAGGCGCTCGACCTCGTCCATGTCGACGATGCCGTTGTCATCCACGCCGTACTGCACGGCGTCGAGGAGCTTGCCGGAAATGTTGACCTTGGCGCCGTGGGTGAGATGGCCGCCATGGGCCAGGCTCATGCCCAGGATCTTGTCGCCCGGCTGCAGCAATGCGAAGTACACCGCCTGGTTGGCCTGCGAACCGGAATGCGGCTGCACGTTGGCGTAATCGCAGTCGAACAGCTGCTTCACGCGCTCGATCGCCAGCTTCTCGGCCACGTCCACGTACTCGCAGCCACCGTAGTAGCGTTTGGACGGATAGCCTTCCGCATACTTGTTGGTGAGCTTGGAACCCTGTGCTTCCATCACCCGCGGGCTGGCGTAATTCTCCGAGGCGATCAACTCGACGTGGTCTTCCTGGCGGCGTCCTTCGTCGGCGATGGCCTTGGCCAGTTCGTCGTCATAACCGGCGATCGTGCAGTCCTTGGTGAACATTCGAGCCTCTGCGGGTGGGTGGTGGAGGTTAATCCCGAAAGTGTAGCGCCGCCGCCGGGTTGCGGCCACCGGCACCCGATTCGGCCGGTGCAGCACCGACACCATCACGTAACTGATGATCATCAGCAGCAGCCACGAACCCAGCTTGCCGGGCGGGACCATGTGCCAACCGTGCCGCTGCGCCGGATACAACCATGCGTGACTGTATGTACCGATGTTTTCGGCCCCCCAGATGAACAGCGCCACCAGCACGAAGCCCAACAGCAGCGGCATGCGCCGGTGTATCCGTCGGACCCGGTAGTGCACCTGGCAACGGCCGAACAGCACCGCCACCGCCACAAACAGCACCGGCCGGGCATCCGGAAGGTAGTGATGGGTAAAGAAATTGAGGTAGATGGCCACGGCCAGCGCCACCGTCGCCCCAAATGGCGGGTGCCGGCTGAAGCGGAAATCGAATAACCGCCAGGCACGGGCGATGTAGCTGCCCACGGCCGCGTACATGAAGCCGGTAAACAGCGGCACGCCGCCCAGTCGCAGCAGCGAGGGTTCCGGGTAGCTCCACGAGCCCACCGCGGTCTTGAACAGTTCCATCGCCGTGCCGACCACGTGGAACAGCAGGATCACCTTCGCCTCCTCGCGACTTTCCAGCCGGGCCAGCAGCAAGCCGCACTGGATCGCCACGGCGGCCAAGGTGAGGAAATCGTAGCGCGCCAGCCAGGCATCGCGTGGATACCAGCGCCAGCTCACCAGCAGCAAGGCCACCATCAGCCCGCCGAACAGGCAGGCAGAGGCCTGTTTCAGGCCAAAACAGACGAATTCATGGGTGAAGACGGCGAGTCGGCCGCGCGCCATCGATCGCCAGCCCAGCCAGCGATCGAATGCCGCCAGCCGCACCCCGCCCCGTTCCACGCTCCTGTTCATGTGTCCTGCCCCAGTCCGCTGAGCAGGCAGAATCACTGGCAGAGATGGCTTGTGCCGTGCGGCGGCATGGCAAAAGGCGGGCGCCGGTCGATCGCGGCAACCGCTATAATGGGGGTTTGTGCGGCACCCAGCCGGGTGCCCGCCGCAGTGCAGCCTCCGGAGTCGACATGCAGTACATCTACACCATGAACGGGGTCAGCAAGATCGTCCCGCCCAAGCGCCAGATCATCAAGGACATCTCGCTGTCGTTCTTCCCCGGCGCGAAGATCGGCCTGCTTGGCGTCAACGGCGCGGGCAAGTCCACCGTGCTGAAGATCATGGCCGGCGTGGATACCGACTTCCAGGGCGAAGCACGCGCCAACCCCGGCACCAAGGTCGGCTACCTGGCACAGGAACCGCAGCTCGATCCGGAAAAGACCGTGCGCGAGTCCGTCGAGGAAGGCGTTTCCGAAGTGCTCGACGCGCAGAAGCGCCTCGAAGAGGTTTATGCGGCATACGCCGAGGAAGGCGCGGATTTCGACAAGTTGGCCAAGGAGCAGGAAGCGCTGGAAGGCATTCTTGCCGCCAACGACGCCCACGCGCTGGAGCGCCAGCTGGAAGTGGCCGCCGACGCCCTGCGCCTGCCGCCGTGGGACGCGAAGATCGGACCGCTGTCCGGCGGCGAGAAGCGCCGCGTGGCGCTGTGCCGCCTGCTGCTGTCCAAGCCGGACATGCTGCTGCTGGACGAGCCCACCAACCACCTGGACGCCGAGTCGGTGGATTGGCTGGAGCAGTTCCTGCACGACTACCCGGGCACCGTGGTGGCCGTCACCCATGACCGCTACTTCCTCGACAACGCCGCCGAGTGGATTCTCGAACTGGATCGCGGCCGCGGCATCCCGTGGAAGGGCAACTACACCGAGTGGCTGGAGCAGAAGGATCAGCGCCTGAAGCAGGAAGCGAACCAGGAGAAGTCGCGCCAGAAAGCGATCGAGAAGGAACTGGAGTGGGTGCGCTCGGCCGCCAAGGGCCGCCAGTCCAAGGGCAAGGCGCGCTTGAACCGCTTCGAGGAGCTGAACTCGGTCGAGTACCAGCACCGCAACGAGACCAACGAGATCTTCATTCCGCCGGGCGAGCGCCTGGGCCAGGAAGTGATCGAGTTCAAGAACGTCAGCAAGTCCTTCGGCGACCGCCTGCTGATCGACGATCTGTCGTTCAAGGTACCGCCGGGCGCCATCGTCGGCGTGATCGGCCCGAACGGCGCCGGCAAATCCACCCTGATGAAACTGATCATCGGCAAGGAACAGCCGGATACCGGCGAAGTGAAGCTGGGCCACACGGTCAAGCTGGCCTACGTCGACCAGTCGCGCGCCATGCTCGACGACAAGAACAACGTGTGGCAGGAAGTCTCCGGCGGCTCGGACATCCTCACCATCGGCAACTTCGAGATCCAGTCGCGCGCCTACATCGGCCGCTTCAACTTCAAGGGCACCGACCAGCAGAAGATCGTCGGCAACCTGTCCGGCGGCGAACGCGGTCGCCTGCACCTGGCCAAGACCCTGCTGCAGGGCGGCAACGTGCTGCTGCTCGACGAGCCGTCCAACGACCTGGACGTGGAAACCCTGCGCGCACTGGAAGACGCGATGCTGGAATTCCCCGGCTGCGCGATGGTGATCTCGCATGACCGCTGGTTCCTCGACCGCATCGCCACCCACATCATCGCCTTCGAAGGCGACTCGCACGTCGAATTCTTCCCCGGCAACTACAACGAGTACGAAGCCGACAAGAAGCGCCGCCTGGGCGACGAAGGCGCACGGCCGCACCGGGTGAAGTACAAGAAGCTGGCCTGACTGATGCTGGTAGGAGCGGCCGATCCGGTCGCCCTATCCATGATAAGGGAGCAGCAAATACTCCCCCTTCTGCACACCCGCTTGTAACGACCGTTTTTGTAGGAGCGCACCCTGTGCGCGAATGCTCTGATGTCTGATCGAAGCCAACAGCATTCGCGCACAGGGTGCGCTCCTAGATGGTTTTCGAGCATGCTGCCCCCTCCTGCGGGAAAGGGATGCAGGCCAGCGTGATGGTACCGACCCCTACCAGCTGAAATCCGCGACCACGGGGAAGTGGTCGGACGGATAGACCTTGCCGTGGTGCGTGGTGATGGTGCGGACGTCGTCGGCTTTCACGCCGCGATAGAGAATCCAGTCGATGCGGTCGGTCGCATGTCCGGTGAAACCGTGGAAGGTGCCTTCCGGGCCTTCATGCCGGGGCGCCGAGATGCGCGCGTCGTGCAGAACCTGGGTCAACACGGCATGCGTCTTGCTGTCGGGCGTGGTGTTGAAGTCGCCGGTCAGGATGAACGGCAGTGACGCCGGCAGCTTGGCCAGGCGTTTCCGGATTTCCGCGGCGCAGCGCTCGCGGATCGCGTCGGTCCGGGCGCCATCCTGATACGGGAAGTGCGTGTTGTAGTAGTAGAACGTCTTGCCGCTGCGCAAGTCCTGGAATTCCGCCCAGGTGACCATGCGCGGCATCGGCTGACCGAAGCTCATGCTGCCCGGCTTGTCCGGCGTATCGGAAAACCAGAAGTTGCCCGACTTGAGCACTTTCAGGCGCGTGGTGTCGTAGAACACGCCCATGTGCTCGTTGTCGTTCGTGTTGATCTCGTTGCCGTTGCGGCCCATGCCAAACCACTTGTAGCCGGGCAGGTGTTGCTGCAGATAGTCGCCCTGCGGCGAGAGCAGCTCCTGCGTCCCCAGGATGTCGGGGTGCTCCGAGCGGATCACCTGCACCATCAGGTCGCGGCGTTTGGGCCAGGCATTGATGCCGTCCTTGGCCTCGCCGTAACGCACGTTGAAAGTCATCACGCGAAGGTCATGCGTGCCCGGCGGCAGCACGGCACAGGCCATGCCCGAAGCAAGCGCGAGTCCGGATATCAGGAAAAGTCGCGGCAGTAGACGCATGGTGCAACTCCTTGTGGAGAAAAAGCGAGATGGAGAGCGTCTTCCGCCAGTGTAGGAGCCCGCTCGCGGAAGATGTCAGGTCACTGGCGACCATGCCCCTGCGCCGTCATCGACGGCGGCACATCGGCCGGGTCGGCGCCCCAGGCCTTGTTCGGTGTCGGTCCCATCGTGAGCACCAGCGTGGCGCCGTTGGCGATGTCCGCCTGGCTGAACCAGGGTTTGTTCCACGGCTTGCCGTTGAGCGTGGCTGACTGGATGTACTTGTTCGTGGTCGAGTTGTTGCGCGCGACGATCTTGAGCACCTTGCCGTTGCCCATCTTCAGACTCATCGTGTCGAAGATCGGGCTGCCGATGATGTAGTCAGGCATGGACGGATCGACCGGATAGAAGCCCATCGCGCTCAGCACGTACCAGGACGATGTCGAGCCCTGGTCGTCCATGCCGGGGAAGGCGTAACCGCTGGCATCGCTGCCGTACATCTCGGCGAGGATGCGCCGTACCAGCGCCTGCGTCTTCCACGGCTGGCCGCTCCAGTCGTAGAGGTAGGCTGCCTGCTGGTCGGGCTGGTTGCCTTGCACGTATTGCCCGATCACGCCGGTGCAATCGCGGCAGATGCCCTTGGGCCGGTAGGGTTTGGTGAAGAACGTATCGAGCTTGGCGTTGAATGCTGCGCGTCCGCTGAGCAGGTCGATCAGGCCCTGCACATCCTGCGGCACCAGCCACAGCGTGGACCAGCCCGAGCCTTCCTTCGACATGAAGTTGTAGTACGGCTCGTCGGGATCGAACGGCGAAATCCATTTGCCGTCCGCGGTCTTGCCGCGCATGAAGCCCACCGACGCGTCGAACACGTTGTGGTAGTTCGCCGCACGACCCATGAACATCTTCGCGTCGGCCGTCTTGCCGAGCCGCTGTGCCATGTTGGCCATCGCGTGGTCGTCCCAGGCGTATTCCAGCGTGGTGGCGACGCCGGCCTTGCCGCCGGCATACGGCGGACTGGGATTGCCCGGTGGCACGATGTCGGAGATCCAGCCGTTCTTTTCGTACTCGGCCAGATAATGGCGCGGTCCGTTCGGGTCGGTCGCGTTCTTGCGCAGGTAGACGTACGCGGCGGCGTAGTCGAACGGAATGCCGCGCTGCCACGCGCCGTCATACAGGAACACCGCATTGTCGCCATGGAACGAGGTGTCCATGTAGCCGCGTTCGCGTGCCATGTCGAGCTCGGAGCGCATGATGTCCTGCACCATCTTCGGCTCAAGCAGCATCAGCAGCACGATCTGGTTGCGGCCGGTATCCCAGAACGGCACGGTGCCGTAGCGGTCGTACTTCGCCACCCGGACTTGGCCGTCGACGTCGGTGAACCGCTGGCCCTTGCGGGCCACCAGTCGCGGGCTGGCAAAGGATGCGTACAGCGTCGAGTAGAACAGCATGCGCTGCTTCGGCGTGCCGCCGGTGACCTGGACGCGGTCAAACAGTTTCGCCCACGCCTCGCGCGCCTGCTTGTGCACGCGGGCGAAGTCCCAGTCCGGGTCTTCCTCGTGCAGTCGCTGCTCGGCTTCGGCGGCAGTCGGGCTATGGGCGATCTTCACCAGCACCTGCTCGCCGGCCTGCGTATCGAAGGTCACATAGGCGCCCGCGTAACTGCCCGAGGTCACGCGCCGATTGGCCTGCACGTCCTTGTCGCCGATACCCCAGTCGTCATGGCTGGGGATGGCGTGAAAGGTGCCAAAGCTGGCGAACGGCCGCGAGAACTCGGCGACGAACCACTCACCCTTCCTGCCATGCCAGCCTGCATCGACACCACGGATGGTGCGATCGCCGACCACTTCCACGTTGCCGCCCAGGCGACGCAGGTTGATGATGACGTTGGAACGATGGCTCGCCGGAAAGGTGAAGCGCATCAGGCTGGTCCACTGCGTCGCCGTCAGTTCGACCCGGGTACGGAATGTGTTGAGCCAGACCGAGTAGTAGCCGGGCGAGGCTTTCTCGCGCGTCTTGTCGTAATACGACTGCGCGTAGTCCGGCGGCACCGTCCAGTCGCCCACCACCGGCATGATCATCGGTTCGGCGCCACCGCCGTAGGTCGAACCGCCACCGCCGGTGAAACCGATCATCGTCGGGTTGGGATAGTAGTAAGGCGTGCCCACGCCGGTGGGATAGCTGAGATCGAGATTGTTGTTGACCGGCGCTGCCTCGACCGCACTGTGCGGCAAACGCGCGCCCGGCGAATCCATGCCCGAATACAGCGGCTCGCCCGGAGGCGGTGCATTGCCGATCAGTGACTGCTTGTCCAGCGGCGCGGTGCCCACCAGCGGGTTGGCTTCGTCGACGGACTGCATCGCCTGCTGCGATCCCTTGTCGTCATGCGCGTGAATCGCACTCGCGCCTCCCAGGGCGAAGAGCACCAGCATGGCTGCCAGCGCGCTGGAGCGATTGCGGATCGATGACGTGCGGCAACGGGGGTTCGCTGCAGATGTGTTCATGGTTTTTCCGGTGGGAAGATGGAGGTGTGCCCTTCTCCATGCATGGGCCCGGAGCCGACGCATGGCGGCCGGAGACTGCGGCGGATGACGCGCAGACCGGGTCGGGATACGTGGGCCATTTTTCATCGAGCCGTCCGCTCGATGCCTTGCCGGTATGCCGGGCCTCCCCCATGGGAGGCCCGGCATCCGCGCGAGGTCAGGGGGGAGGGCCTGACCCCGCGCCCGCGCCTTGCTACTTACTTGCCATCGCCAAACTTGTACGTGACGCCCACGTAGTACTGGCGTCCGGCGTATTCCAGCTGGTTCAGTCGCGCCGAGGTATCGCCACCCAGGTAGGAGCGCTCCAGGGACTTCGTCAGGTTGATGATCGACGCGGTCACCGTGAAGTGCTTGTTGAACTCGTAGTCACCGTTCAGATCGATCTGGTGGTACGGCCGCGTATAGACCGGCAGACCCGACGACAGACCTTGCATGGTGCGGCCCGTCCAGTTGTCGGAGGCGCGCAGCAGCAGGCCGTTCTTCTGATAGAACAGCGACACGTTCGCCGCGTACTTGGCGCTGCCGATCAGCTCCGACTTGCCCACCTGCGTATCGCCCAGCGAAACCGGCGTTTCGCTGGTCTTGTTGAGGGTGTAGTTGGCGATGTAGCCAAAGCCCGACTCGTAGGTGTGCTGCGTGTAGAGCTCCACGCCCTTGGACGTGCCCGAACGGCCATTGGCGTTGGTGCTGTACTGCAGGAAGTTCTGCTGCGTGCCGCCCACATCCACGTTGATGTTGTTGACGGTAACCGGCACGACGAAGTTCTTCACCTTCTTCTGGAACAGGTCCACGCCGATGACGGACTCCGGCGCGTAGTACCACTCGCCCGCCAGGTCGAACTGGGTGGCGGTGAACGGCTTCAGGTCCGCATTGGCGCCGCTGCCGTACCAGCCCGGAGGCGGTGCGCCGAACTGGCTGCGATCGTTGTAGTAGGCCTGCGTGTTGTTGGTCAGGCTGCCCAGCTGAGCCAGGTCGGTGTAGTTGGCACGAGCCATCGCCTGCGAACCGGCGGCACGGATCACGAAGTTGTTCGGCAGCGTCCAGGCGATGTTGAAGCTGGGCAACAGCTTGTTGTACCGCTTGCTGGTGGTCGCGTTGGTGAACGACTGGATCACCGACTGTTCGCGCGGCAGATACTGGAAGTCACCCGGTGCGCACGGTCCGCCACCGGCGTTCACGCCACTGGCCGGGCAGATCAGGATGTTGCCGCTCGCATCGTGGTAATACACCGCATTGTTGGTGGTGATCTCGTCGGCCACCGTGATGTCCTGCTGCGTGCTGACGAAACGCAGGCCGACATTGCCACGCAACGAATCCGTGGCGAAGTTCGCCTGGACGTAGGCCGCGGCAATCTTCTCCTGGATCGACGACTTGTTTTCGGGGTGGTTGTAGAGCACCCGATCGTAGGTCGAGTTGAGGTGGTTGTAGTAAGCCGGGAAATTGATCGCCGGGAAGAGGTTGTCGTTGAAGGCCTCGTTGTTGCCATTCAGCGCATTCGGCAGCAGGAAGCCCGCCGGCAACTGGCCGGCATTCGGGTCGCAGGTCTGGAACTGCAGCGTGGTGCCCTTGCAGTACCAGCGCAATTCGTTGCTCTGCTGTTCGGCGTGGTTGTCGCGGTACTTCACGCCAAACTGCAGCGATTGCATCCAGCTGTCGTCGAAGGCCCAGGTGAAGTCTGCCTGGGCGAAGTTCTGCGAGGTGCTGGTGTTGACCATGCCGGAGCCGGTCGAGCCCAGATCCACCTGTCCCTGGCCTGCCAGCATGTTCTGCAACACGTTGGGCGAGACCATGATGGTCGGCTTGCCATTCAGCGTCCATGCGGCGCCGGTGCTGCCGTCCACCCACTGGCCGTTGACGAAGTTGCGCGGCTTGGCAGCCATGCCCAGCTCGATCGACGGGCCGCCGGTTGCCCAGGTGCGGCCGACGTTGAACGTGGCGCTGAGGTTGCCACTGCCGTCCCACTCGCCTTCGAGGTTGACGGTCTGCGACGTCGCCTTTTCAACCGAGTAATTGCCGTTGAGCCACGGAATCTCGGTGGAGCAGACATTCACCGCCTGACGCTGCGCACCGGTGCTGGGATTCGTCGTCGCGTTGCAGCCGACGCCGGCCGGCGGCAACACGTAATTGGCGCCGGTGACCACGGTGCCCGACGGATCGAAGGTCAGGCCGTTCGGCGCAAGCAGGCGGCCTTGCTGGTCGGTGAAGTCGTGATTGCTGGGCAGGCCCCACTCGGGCACTTCCAGGGTATTGGTTATCTGTGTCTGCTGATGCTGGAAGCGGAAGTAGTTGCCGGTCAGCAGGAAATGGTCGGTGGGCTTGAACTGCACGGTGGCCTGCAGGCCCTTGGTCTTCAGGCTCAGCTGGTTCTGGCTGGTGCTGAACTGCTGCGGCATCCAGTAACCCGAGTAGACCTTGCCGGACTGGTCGACCACGCCACCACCCGGCCACAGGGCCAGGTTGGGCGCCACGTCGGGGCCGTAGGCCTGGCCGCTCACGTTCGTCGGCGGCGCGGTGCAACTTGCGTAATCGGTGCAGTTGTTGGACCACCAGTGCCAGCTCGACGCATTGGCGGTGTAATCGGTGTCGTGACGCTCCTGGTAGGAACCGGCGACCAGGAAGCCGAACGTCTCGTCCTTGTTTTTCCAGGACCACAAGGCGGACACCTGCGGCTTGATCTTGCTGTTGTTGTCGGCACCCGCGCCATTGACGGAGACGAAACCGTCATTGGCGGCCATCTCCAGCGGACGGCGTGTGCGCAAGTCGACATTGCCGCCGATGCCGCCTTCGTCCAGACGTGCTTCCAGGCTCTTGTAGAGCTTGATGTCCGAGAACATGTTGGCCGGCATCAGGGTGTAATTGAACGAACGCGTCAGGCCGGACGAGGTGTCGGCCGAAGCCACGTAGTTGCCGTTCAATTCGGTCAGCGTGAGCTCGGGCGCCAGGCCGCGGATGCTGACCGTCTTGCCTTCGCCGGATTCGCGCGTGATGACCACGCCAGGTACGTGGGCCAGCGCGTCGGCAATGTTCTTGGCCGGGAACTGCGAGATGTTCTGCGCGTTGATGACCTCGACGATCGAGTTCGAATAGCGCTTGTCCTGCAGGTTCTGATCGATCGACTGGCGATAGCCGGTGACGATGACCGCCGCGAGGTTGGCCGGATTGTTGGCGTCGTTGCCCTTTTTCTTGTCGGCCTTCTTTTTCGCATTCGCGCTGTCGGTCGCCTGGGCGGGCGGCGTGGTCGCCGGTGTCGCGGCAGGCGTGGTCTGCGCGGCAAAGGCAACCTCGGGTACACCCATGTAGCCGCCGAATGACAAGGTCACCAGGGCGAGCGCGGTATACAACGGCTTGCGGGTAGAGACATGCAGCAGGTCAGTCATGTTGTTTGATCCCCATTTGATGTGCGTTCTTCCGGATTCGATGCGGTGATCCCCCGTTTGATCACATGCAACTGGAAGCGTGATTCTTGCGGTTGTTGCCTTGCTTTTTTCATGAAGTTGGATCGATCTAAATTTTACCCACCAGCGCTCCGGCGGCTCAGCATCGACACCGGATGTTTCAGGACCGCGCTTGCGCGACGGCGAATGATCGGACTGGGTGCAGGAAAAGCCGCTGGCGGTCGTCCGCTGCGCCACCGGAAGCGACGGCAGGCATCGCGATCCACACCCGTACACGGGTCGTGTCCGGGCGTGCCATCGCGGAAATGCGGGCGAATTCAGGTTTCATGCGGCTTTCCACCTCTCCTCGAATCTGTCTGGCGGAAAGTCGTGGCCATGGCGACACGCGTCGGCGTGCCCTGCCCCTCCCCACCTCGGACCGATCCAGCCATGCGAGTCTTTCGGACTGCGGCATGATCTGGATCACGATAAATTTGGATCGATCTAAGCTCCCTGGAGCCAATTAGTACGCCGACGGCGAAAGATGTCACGCTGCGGCGCAAAAAAACCGGAACCCCATGCGGAAACCGGCCCCCTCCGCGAAGGGCTGATCCACCGAAGATGACCGCGGGAAGCCACCTTGACGGCCATCAGTGGCTGCAGCCACCGTTTCGCCGATCATCGCCGACGGCCGGCGAAACGGACGTCGCCGCGGCACCGTGCAGAGCAAACATCCGCGTATAGGCCCGTTGGACGGGAGTTCACACACCCTTCGGGGACCTTGCACAGGGCCCGGGCACGTCCACGCACCCACCGGGCGAAGGAGCACGCGAACGGGCCGCTTCGCTAGACTATACGGCCCGTTCCCTGCCGGAGATCCATGCGATGCGCTTCCACGACACCCTGCAAAAGCGCTGGCGCGAGCATGGCACCCTGGTCTGCGTGGGCCTGGATCCGGAACCGGCGAAATTCCCCGCCCACCTGCGAAATGCGCCGGATGCGGTGTTCGATTTCTGTGCCGCCATTGTCGATGCCACCGCCGACCTGGCCTGCGCGTTCAAGCCGCAGATCGCGCATTTCGCCGCCTTGCGCGCCGAAGACGTGCTGGAACGGCTGATTGCGCATATCCACGAACACCACCCGGATGTACCGGTGATCCTGGACGCCAAGCGCGGCGACATCGGCAGCACCGCAAAGCATTACGCCAGCGAAGCGTTCGAGCGCTACCAGGCCGATGCGGTGACGCTGAACCCGTATCTCGGTCGCGACTCGATCCAGCCGTTCCTCGATCATGCCGACAAGGGCGTGATCCTGCTCTGCCGCACATCCAATCCCGGCGGCGCGGATTTCCAGGCACTCGATTGCGGCGGCGCGCCGTTGTACCTGCGCGTGGCCGAAACCATCGCCCGCGACTGGAATGCGAATGGCAATTGCGCGCTTGTCACCGGCGCCACCTGGCCGGAAGAACTGGGCGAAGTCCGTGCCCGCGTCGGTGACATGCCGCTGCTGGTGCCCGGCATCGGTGCCCAGGGCGGCGACGTGGAAGCCGTGCTGCGCCATGGCCTCACCGCCGATGGCACCGGCCTGATGATCAGCTCGTCGCGCGCCATTCTCTATGCCGGAAGTGGCGAGGATTTCGCCACGGCGGCACGCGCGGCGGCACAAACGCTACGCGACACGATCAACCGGCACCGCCACGGCTGAACAATCGGCGACAGCTGCTGCGATCAGCTCTCCACGATCCGCGCAGCCTGCAGTGACTTGGCCTTCTGATCCAGCGTATCGGCCGCATCCAGCAGTGCGCGCGCAAAGCTGCGCACTTCGCCGGGACGCAAGGCATACCAGCGTTCCGCCACCGCCTTGGCATCGTGGCTGGTGCGCGGAACGCAGTGCGGCCGGAAGATGACCATGCCGCTCAATGATTCGGAGCTGATGTCGGCTGAAACGATCCGCACGTGGTTGACGTCATCTTTTTTCATTGCGGAGACCTTCGTTCATGCCAGTCCCTGCAGACTACGCCGTGCAGCGGTCCAATGCGCGTTGCATATGCCCGAAAACCCGAAATACTTGGCTGCCTTGCCCGAAATCTTCGCCTGCGTTCAGTGAGTCGGCCGGCGACTCCCGGCAGGGAACTGGCGTCTGCTGAAATCGACGACACCCGGGCATGCGATCAGCCGATCGTTCCAGCGCGAATACCCGCCTGTCCGGCCGCACCGCCGAAACGCGGTACACGCGACATGTGGTCCACGTCACGACCAGGTCCGACTACCACCAAGCGGCCCGATGGCCTCAGCGCGCGTGCACCCAGTACACCTCGATGCCCTTGGCATGGTCGTCGGCACGATGTCCCGTGCGCCGGTCCACCACCACGCCCCAGGTCGAGCGAGGCACGCCGGCCTTCACCTGGTCGACGCGTACATGCTCGTCGCGGGGAATGACGAAATCAGCCTCGATCACCATCACCTTGCCGCGCTCGAACACCAGCGTGGCGGGTCGGCCCGTGCCGGCGCCCCAGCCCACGTGCAGCTCGCACGCCACCGGTGAAAACACGCCGCGATTGTCCAGGCTCCAGCCTTCGGTCTTGCTGAGCAGCGATTGCAACTGGGGGTCGCTCCAGTCGACGCTGCTGCCTACCACGGGTTTGTCAAAACGGCTCATGTTCGATGCGACTCCGTATCAGAATCTCGAAAGCCGGGGAACTGGCGCCATGCGAACCAGCCGGCAAGCTCGGCTCCCACCGGATGGGCCCGACTCCGGCGCACCATTCAGTCGTCCGCCGGCAACTGTCCCGGAAACAACACGTCGGTAAAACCGAACTTCGCGAAATCGGTGATGCGCGACGGATACAACCGACCGATCAGGTGGTCGCATTCATGCTGCACCACGCGGGCATGGAAGCCTTCGGCGGTGCGATCGATCTTCGCGCCTTTCGGATCGAGGCCCTGGTAGCGGATCAAGGTGTAGCGACTCACCGCACCGCGCAGCCCGGGCACCGAAAGACAGCCTTCCCAACCTTCTTCCATGTCCTGCGAAAGCGGGGTGATGGCGGGATTGAGCAGGATCGTCTGTGGCACTTCCGGTGCATCGGGATAGCGCTCGGAATGCTCGAAACCGAAGATCACCAGCTGCAGGTCCACGCCGATCTGCGGCGCGGCCAGCCCCACGCCATCGGCGGCGTGCATGGTGTCGAACATGTCGGCGATCAACGCGTCCAGGTCGGCGCTGCCGATCATCGCATCGGGTACCGGTGGCGCCACGCGCAGCAGGCGCGGGTCACCCATTTTCAGGATCTCGCGAATCATCGGAACCTCGTCGTGCGCGGGTGGGGACTTCGTTGACTTTAGCCGGAACGGCGTCATGCCGGCGTACTGATCCGTGAACGCCCGGCCGTACAGGTGCAGGAACCCGTAGGAGCCCGCTCGCGGGCGATGCTCTTGCTCTGGCGCTCCCGTAAGCGGAAAACAAAAACATCGCCCGCGAGCGGGCTCCTGCACAGATCGCTATGTGACGTCGCGATCCGTTCAGCCGCCGCCGAACACCTTCTTCAACAGGTCGGTGCTGCGGGCGGCGGGATTGTCGCGAATGGATTTTTCCTGCTCGCCGATGGTGGTGAACAGGCCATCGATGGTCTTTTCGGTCACGTAGTCATTCAGGTCCAGCGGACTGCTGCTCTTGCTTCCGTGATGTCCACCCAACGCACCGAGCATCCCGCCCAGTGCGCCGCCACCGACACCACCGGTGCTGGCGGTGAGCGCCTTGTACTTTTCGGTGGCGCCGACGCTGTTGGTGGCCTTGTCCACGATCGGCCTGATGCGTGCCGTGAGCGCCGGACCGGCCACGCGGCGGAAGTAGTCGGTGGCCGCGTGATCGCCGCCACCGAGAATTCCGCGCGCATCGCTCAAGGTCATCTTGCGAATCGCATCGCCGAAGATGTCCGCCACTTGCGGCACGGCTTTTTCCGCGGCGCGATTGAGGCTCAACTCGAACGCATCCACCTTGGCACCCATGCCCATCTTGCGCGCCAGGCTGGCGACTTGCTCCAGCTTGCCGGGCAGCGGAATACGCACTTTCGGATTGTTCCAGAAACCGTTGTTGCGACCCAGGCTGTTGATCGCGTTGGTGGTGCCTTTCGCCAAGGCCTCCTTGAGACCGGCGGCGATGTCGCTGGTGGGCAGGTTGGCTCCAGCCTGCGAATTGTCGGAGAGATGAGTCGCCTGTTTGGCCTTGTTGAGCAGGTCCTTGAACTGGGTGCCCGAGGCAGCCACCGGCAAGGTGACGGCAGCGAGCAGAATCAGGCACGGAAGGTGACGCGGACGGATGCGCATGACGCGGGCTCCTGCAGGTCAAGGTGGGCCCAGTGTATGCCGTGATCCGCCCTGCCGGCACCATTTCGGCGCCACCGGCATTCGACCAATGGCTAACGCTCTTGCCATTGACCCCCTGCCACGCGGAGGGGGACTCTTGCGGGGAGTTCCCGGGGAGATCCCTCATGCACAGTGCAACAGTCAAAACCAGTCCGGCGGGAAAGATCCTCTGGGCTGCCATCGCCATCGTCGGTGCGTTCTGCCTCGGCGTGGTCGCGCTGCGTCGCGGCGAGCCGATCAATGCGATCTGGCTGGTCGCCGCCGCCATCGCGGTGTTCGTGATCGGCTACCGCTTCTACGGCAAGTTCGTCGAATATTCCGTGTTGAGGATGGACCCCACCCGCGCACCGCCCTCGGTGCTGCGCAACGATGGCCTGGATTACGTGCCCACCGACAAGTGGGTGGTGTTCGGCCACCACTTCGCCGCCATCGCCGGCGCTGGCCCGCTGGTCGGCCCGGTGCTGGCGGCGCAGATGGGCTACCTGCCCGGCACGCTGTGGATCCTGTTCGGCGTGGTGTTTGCCGGTGCGGTGCAGGACTTCATGATCCTCGGCCTGTCGCTGCGTCGCGACGGCCGCTCGCTGGGCCACATGCTGCGCGAGGAACTGGGGCCAGCCCCCGGCATCGTGGCGATGATCGGCGTGCTGGTGCTGATGATGATCGTGCTGGCGGTGCTGGCGCTGGTGGTGGTCAAGGCGCTCACGCACAGCCCGTGGGGCACCTTCACGGTAGCTGCGACCATTCCGATCGCGTTCCTGATGGGTGCCTACCTGCGCTGGGTGCGGCCGGGCCGCATTCTCGAAGTGTCGATCGTCGGCCTGGTGCTGTTGCTGCTGTCGATCTGGGGCGGCAAGTACATCGCCGACTCGGCCACGCTGGCGCCGATCTTCGACATGGACGCGAAAAGCCTGGCCTGGTGGCTGATCGGCTACGGCTTCATTGCCTCGGTACTGCCGGTGTGGTTGCTGCTGGCGCCGCGTGACTATCTTTCCACCTTCCTGAAGATCGGCACCATCGCGCTGCTGGCGCTGGCGATCTTCCTGGCCGCGCCGATGCTGCAGCTGCCGGCGGTGACCCAGTTCATCGACGGCAGCGGCCCGGTGTTCAAGGGCAACCTGTTCCCGTTCCTGTTCATCACCATCGCCTGCGGCGCGGTGTCGGGCTGGCACTCGATCATCGCCTCCGGCACCACGCCCAAGCTGCTGGCCAATGAAGGCCAGGCACGCCTGGTCGGTTACGGCGGCATGCTGATGGAAGCCTTCGTGGCGATCATGGCCCTGGTGGCCGCCGCCTCACTGCATCCGGGCGTGTACTTCGCGATGAATTCGCCCAGCGCGATCATCGGTACCACCGTGGATCACGCCGCCACCGTGATCAGCCAGTGGGGCTTCGTGGTGACGCCTGACCAGTTGTTGCAGACCGCCAGGGACGTGGGCGAGCACAGCATCCTGTCGCGCGCCGGTGGCGCACCGACACTGGCGGTGGGCATGGCCCAGCTGTTGCACAACATCATTCCCGGCGAGGGCATGATGGCGTTCTGGTACCACTACGCGATCCTGTTCGAAGCGCTGTTCATCCTCACCACGGTGGATGCCGGCACGCGCGTGGGCCGCTTCATGATCCAGGAAATCGCCGGCCTGGTGCACAAGCCGCTGCAGGAAACCAGCTCGCTGGCCGGCAACCTGCTCGCCACCGCGATCTGCGTGGCGCTGTGGGGCTACTTCCTGTACCAGGGCGCGGTCGATCCGCTGGGTGGCATCAACACCTTGTGGCCGCTGTTCGGCATCGCCAACCAGATGCTGGCCGCGATCGCGCTGATGCTGGCCACCGTGGTGGTGGTGAAACTCAAGCGCGAGCGCTTCATGTGGGTGCCGGGCATCCCGGCGATCTGGCTGATCATCTGCACGCTCACCGCAGGCTGGGAGAAGCTCAGCGGCCCGATCAGCTTCACCGCCGCCGCCAACAAGTACTCCGCCGCGATGCAGAACGGCCAGTTGCTGGCTCCGGCCAAGACCCAGGCCGCGATGCAGCAGATCGTCACCAACAACTACGTGGACATGGCGCTGACCGGCCTGTTCATGGCGCTGATCGTGGTGATGGTGCTGTTCTGCCTGCGCGCGCTGGTGAAGGCGTGGAAGACCAGCCACCCAACCGCGCACGAAGAACCGTACGTGGCACTGGACAGCGTGGCGAGTACCATGGGCGTGAGCCACTGAGGATGACGCGATGAATGCGAGCTTCCAGTCCGTCCGCAAGTGGGCGGTGCAAACCGCCCGCCTGTGCTGCGGCGTACCCGACTACGAGGTGTACGTGAAGCACCTGCGCGAGCACCATCCCGAGCGCAAGGTGCCCACCTACGAGGAATTCTTCCGCGAGCGGCAGGAAGCCCGCTACAAGGGTGGCGGCGGCCGCTGCTGCTGAAGAACCCGCCTGGACCCGAGGCCACGCCGACACGCTCGGCGTGGCCTTTTTGCCGGGCCGTTCCGCTCCGACACCCGCCCCTGCCATTGCGCACTGGCCATTCATCCACCAGCGCGGACAATGGAAACTCCGATCCACGTCACTCCGATTCCGCATGTCCGAGTTCGAAACCACTGCCGCTGCCCGCTCCACCGCGCAGACGGCACCCGCCTCGCCGCACCGTGCCGGCCTGCGTGTCATCGCCTTCTACGAGATCGTCAAGACGCTCTGCCTGCTGTTGGTGGCCGCGGCGGCATTCCATCTCGATCATGCGGAAAACTTCGAGCACATGGTGCACTGGCTGGAACACCTGCCGCTGACCGACAGCAGTGGCCTGCGCTGGAAGCTGGTGTCGACGCTGGTGGATTTCGGACCGAGCAAATTCGTGGCGGTGGGCCTGGTGACACTGGGCTATGCCGTGCTGTTCGGCATCGAAGGCGTCGGCCTGCTGATGGGCAAGTACTGGGCGGAATGGTTCACCGTGATCGCCACCGCCTCGCTGATTCCGCTGGAACTGTACGAAACCCTGCACCGCTTCGGCTGGCTCAAGCTGGCCGCACTGGTCGGCAACGTGGCGATCGTGGTGTACCTGGTGCGCGTGGCCATGCAGACCCGGGCCACCCGGCGCAAAGCCGCCGGTCACACCTCGTGATGCACTGCCTCGGCCGGTAGTGCCGTCACCGTCTTGCGACGCGGCGCCAGCTCCACCAGGTACATCGCCGCCAGCACCAGGCCACCGCCCACCAGCATCCGCCAACCGAGTACATCCGTGCCGAAGGCCACCGCGAACGCGGCGGCGAAGACCGGTTCGGTAGTCATCACGATCGCCGCACGCGTGGCCGGCAGATGCGACTGGGCCCAGGTCTGCAACAGCATCGCGCCGGCACCGGCGATCAGCGCCATGTACAACACGGCAAGCCACGCAGCGGAATCCGGCGGCAGCATCGGACCACCATGCGACACCGTGGCCAATCCGCAGACCAGCGCGATCGCCACCATCTGCATGGCCGACAAACCAAACGCGTCGTCCGAACGTGCCCAGCGGCCAAGCACCACGATGTGCAGCGCGTACATCACCGCCGAAGCCAGGGTCAGCCACACGCCTGCGCCGACCGAGAAACCGTGCAGCGACAGCAACCCCAGCCCCAGCGTGGCCAGCAGCGTTGCGCCCCATACCCGCGCCCGCACGTGCTGGCGGAACAGCAGCGCGGCAAGGATCGGCGTGAACACCACGTACATGCCGGTGGTGAATCCGCTGACACTGGGTGAAATCAGCGCCAGGCCCCAGGTCTGCAGCAGTTGCCCCGCACCGTAGATCGCGCCGAGCACCAGGCCGCGCATGATGCCGACCCGCCCCAGCCGCCAGACATGCCGGGGAAACAATGCCAGCATCGCCACCGCCGCCACCGCGAAACGCACGGCGAGGAAATCCGCCACCGGCATCCGCGCGATCACATCCTTGATCATGACGAAGGTCGAACCCCACACGGCGGTCATCAGCAGCAGGCCGAGAGTGGCGAGGGTGGCGAGGCGCGAGGTACTCATGGCGCAGGAACAGAAGTGAGTGAAGAGGAGTGAGAAGTGAGAGAGAGCAAGGCATCGCCCGCTGCGGGGTTCTGGCTTTCTCTCACTTCTCACTCCTCATTTCTCACTCCTCGCCTTAAGCGTTTGCCCGGGAATCTGCAGCGCGAAGTGCGTCCAGATGCCCAGCCATACCGCCGCCGCGACGAACGGATTGCGCGCAGCCGGATCGAATTTGCGAAACCAGCGCCACATGCCGCGATGCTTGTAGCAGCTGACGAACACTGGTCGATGCCGGCTGGAACTGCCCTTGCCATGCAGCACGCGCACGTCGCCGGCCAGCAGCACGCGCCGTCCCGTGTCACGCACGCGGCGGCACAGGTCCAGGTCTTCGCAATGCAGGAAGTAGCCTTCGTCGAAACCATCGATGCGCTCGAACAACGTGCGCCGCATCAGCATCAGCGCACCGGAGACTGCTTCGGCCTCGACTACTCGGTCCGGTATCGCGCCCTTGATATTGACGCCCTCGCCAGACGTGCCCAACAGATCGACCAGCGCGCGACGCAGCAGCGGATCGCGCCGATACGACGCCGGATCGGGCACGCCTTGCGCATCACAGACCACCGCGCCGACCAGCCCCGTCTTCGGGTCATCGTCCAGCACGTCGAGCAGGCGTTGAAGGCTGGCCTGATCGAGCATGCAATCGGGATTGAGCACCAGCAGCACCTCTCCACGCGCCTGCGCGGCCGCACGATTCACCGCGGGCCCGAAGCCGAGGTTGGCGCGGTTGTAGAGCAGTTTCAGGCGCGGCTCGTGCTCCTGCGCGCGAGCGATTGCCTGCGGCACGCCATCGGCCGAGGCGTTGTCGATCAGGATCAGCTCCAGCGGTACCTGGCAGGCCAGCACGTGGCGCACACAATCGCGCAGGGTCTCGCCACTGTCGGCGGACACCACGATGACGCTGAGCGGCAAATTGACCGATCCGGGGGAAGAAGCGGGGCTGTTCACTGCGCAAGTATGCGGTAGATGCCGGCGCCGGAGAATGCCGGGGCAAGAAAATCGCCTGCGGCATGGCGGCGGGAAGCCCCTCTCCCGTCGGGAGAGGGGTTGGGGTGAGGGTACGGGCGAAGCGAAGCATCACGCTTCGACCGTACCCTCACCCGGCTACCGCCACCCTCTGCCGGTGGGAGAGGGATGCACTCGGCAAACACCTCCCGCACCCAGACATCAAGGCTCGAGGTCGTCATGCCCCAGCACGTGTGCCAGGCCAAGCGGGGCGTCATCCTTGCCACGATTCAGCCATGGCTGGCCAGCATGCCAGCCGCACAGTTGCCAGCCACGCAGGCGGTGCAGCCTGTTGCGCTGGCGGTCCAGCAGCACGGTGCCGCGTCCGGCCATCAACGGCATGGCCAGCCAGCGACCATCGGCGCTGAAACAGCAGCGTGGCTCGACGCCGTCGACACGACGAGCGTCGGCCAGCGTCAACACGCGGCCGCTGACGTGCAGCGTGCCGCCACGAGGGTCGGCAACCCCCTCGCCCACATCCAGCCAGATCGGCGGCTGCAATTCGATGATGGCCGCCGCCGGGCCGATCGGCGCCATCGCCAGCTCGCTCCACTCGGCCGATGACATCGGCGACGGCTGGCGCGGCCGGTCGCGATCCAGCCAGTTGTCCAGCAACACCAGCAGCGAAAAACCGGCCAACGCGGCCGACATGGTCAACACCCATGCGCGGGGACCACCGCCCAGCGCCAGCAGCACCGACAGCAACCAGCCCGGCACGCCCCAGTGCAGCGCCCGGCGCAGCATGCCGGTGTATTCGGCCAGCCGCGCTACCTGCGACAGCAGGGCGGCGGCCAGCGCCAGCAGCAACGGCAATCCCAGCCACCATGGCAGCAGTGCAAGCAACAGCAGCCAGGCGACGGTCAGCGCCCACGCCGACCATCGCGGTGGCAACGAAGGTCGGCTCAGCCGCACCACGCCCGCGCGTTGCGGAACATGCGCATCCAGGGCGAATCCTCGCCCCAGGACTCCGGATGCCAGCTCAACTGCACGGTGCGGAACACGCGTTCCGGATGCGGCATCAGGATCGTCACGCGGCCATCCGCAGCGGTGAAGCCGGCCAGGCCACCCGGCGAACCGTTCGGATTCAGCGGGAAGTTCTCGGTCGGCTTGCCGCGGTTGTCGACGAAGCGCACCGCGCCACCCGATTTCGACGGACTGCACGCATGCGGGAAACTCACCCGTCCCTCGCCGTGCGCCACCGCTACCGGAATGCGCGAACCGGCCATGCCCTTGAAGAACAGGCTGGGCGAATCGAGCACTTCCAGCGTGGCCACGCGCGCCTCGTACTGTTCCGAGGCATTGCGCAGGAACTTCGGCCAGTGCTGCGCGCCGGGAATGATGTCCTTCAGCTGGCTGAGCATCTGGCAACCGTTGCACACGCCCAGCGCGAATTTCGTCTCGTCGGCGAAAAACGCGGTGAACTGCGCGCACAACATGTCGTTGTAGAGGATCGAGGTGGCCCAGCCGCGTCCAGCGCCCAGCACGTCGCCGTAGGAGAAGCCGCCGCAAGCCGCGATACCACGGAAATCGGCCAGCTTCACCCGGCCGCTGGCGAGGTCGGACATGTGCACGTCCACCGCGTCGAAACCGGCGCGGGTGAACGCCGCCGCCATTTCCACCTGACCGTTGACGCCCTGCTCGCGCAGGATCGCCACGCGCGGCCGCTCGCCCTTGGCGATGAGTGGCGCGGCGATGTCCTCGGCCGGGTCGAAGGTGAGCTTCGGGCTGATGCCCGGATCGGCGTCGTCGATGCGCCACTCCAGCTCGGCATCGGCACTGAGCGGGTTGTCGCGCAGGCGCTGCATGGCGTGGCTGGTTTCGTTCCACGCGCCGAACAGCGTGGTCCATTGCCACTTGAATACCGCTTCGCTGCCCAGGAAGAGCTTGATGCCGAGCTTTTCCTTCGGCCGTCCGATGCGATGGCTCATGCCGGCCAGGCTGTACTTGACCAGCAAGGCCTCGAACGTCTCGCGATTGGCCGTGGCCACCTGCAGCACCGAGCCCAGTTCCTCGTTGAACAGCGCGCGCAAGGTCGCCTCGGCCCAGCCGTCCAGATGGATTTCCAGGCCGCAATGCCCGGCAAAGGCCATCTCCAGCAAGGTGACGATGGCGCCGCCGTCGGAGCGATCGTGATAGGCCAGCAACAGGCCGGCGCGGTTGGCTTCCTGCACCAGATCGAACAAGGCCTTCAGGCGCTTGGCGTCATCGAGATCCGGCGGCACGCCGCCCTTGCGATTGAACACCTGCGCCAGCGCCGAGCCACCCAGGCGATCACGCCCGGCGCCCAGGTCGACCAGCCACAGGTCGGAATCGCCGCGATCCAGCTGCAATTGCGGGGTCAGCGTGCGACGCACGTCGTCGACGCGGACGAAACCGGTGATTGCCAGCGACACCGGCGACACGGTGCGCTGCGGCGTCTCGCCGTCGGTCCACACCGTCTGCATCGACAGCGAATCCTTGCCCACCGGAATCGAGATATCCAGCGCCGGGCACAGTTCCATGCCCACCGCCTTGACCGCGTCGAACAACGCGGCATCCTCGCCCGGGTGGTTCACCGCGGCCATCCAGTTGGCGGACAGGCGGACCTCGCTCAGGTCGGCAATCGAAGCGGCGGCCAGGTTGGTGATCGCCTCGCCCACGGCCAGTCGCGCCGCGTCGGCGCTGCTGAGCAGGGCCACCGGCGCGCGCTCGGCCATCGCCATCGCCTCGCCGGCATAGCCGTCGAAATCGGTCATGGTCACCGCGCAATCAGCCACCGGCACCTGCCACGGTCCGACCATCGGATCGCGGTGATTGAGGCCGCCCACGGTGCGATCACCGATGGTGATGAGGAAGTTCTTGCTGCCCACGGTGGGCAGGCGCAACACGCGCAGCAACGCCTCGTCCATGCCGATGCCGGACAAGTCGGGAATCAGGTCCACGCGCGGCTTGATGTGCGTGGCGTCGCGGTGCATGCGCGGTGGCTTGCCGAACAGCACGTCCATCGGCAGATCGATCACCGTCAGCCCGCGGCGCGGATCGGTCAGCTTCAGCACGCGCTCGGCGGTGGCCGTGCCGACCACGGCATACGGGCAGCGTTCGCGTTGGCAATACGCCTCGAACTCGGCCAGGTCGGGCTGTGCGATGCCCAATACGTAGCGCTCCTGCGACTCGTTGCTCCACACCTGCATCGGCGACAGCGAGGGGTCGTCGCACGGCACTTTCGACAGGTCGATGTCACCGCCCACGCCGGCATCGTTGAGCAGCTCGGGAATCGCGTTGGACAAACCGCCCGCACCCACGTCGTGGATGCTGACGATGGGGTTGTGCTCGCCGCGCGCCCAGCAGGCGTCGATCACCTGCTGGCAGCGACGCTCCATCTCGGCGTTGTCACGCTGCACCGAGGCGAAATCCAGCTCGGCGCTGGACGCGCCACCCGCCACCGACGAAGCCGCGCCGCCGCCCAGGCCGATCAGCATGGCCGGGCCGCCCAGCACGATCACCGCGTGGCCCGGTTCCAGCATGCGCTTTTGCACGTGGTCGTGGCGGATGTTGGCGATGCCGCCGGCCAGCATGATCGGCTTGTCGTAGCCGCGACGCACGCCGGTCTCGCCGGTTTCCATCTCGAAGCTGCGGAAGTAGCCGCCCAGGCACGGGCGGCCGAACTCGTTGTTGAACGCGGCGGCGCCCAGCGGGCCATCGCGCATGATCTCGAACGCGCTGGCCATGCGCGGCGGCAGCGGGCGCTCCACTTCCCACGGCTGCGGATGGCCGGGAATGCGCAGGTCCGACACCGAGAAACCGGTAAGCCCCGCCTTCGGCTTGGCGCCGCAGCCGGTGGCGCCCTCGTCGCGGATCTCACCGCCGGCACCGGTGGCCGCGCCGGGCCACGGCGCGATGGCGGTGGGATGGTTATGCGTTTCCACCTTGATCGCGAAATCGATCGGCTCCTGGTGCGCACGCCACACGCCATCGGCGTCGGCGAAGAAGCGCTGGCCCTCGCTGCCGGCGATCACCGCCGCGTTGTCGTGGTAGGCGGACAGCGTGTGCGCAGGCGCGTGCTGGTGGGTGTTCTTGATCATCGCGAACAGGCTCTTGTCCTGTTCCTCACCATCCAGCGTCCAACTGGCGTTGAACACCTTGTGGCGGCAATGCTCGGAGTTGGCCTGCGCGAACATGAACAGTTCGGCGTCGGTGGGATCGCGGCCCAGCTCGGCATAGCACTTGGCGAGGTAGTCGATCTCGTCCTCGGCCAGCGCCAGGCCCAGCTCGGCATTGGCCTTGGCCAGTGCGGCGCGGGCATCGCTGCCCAGCGTCACGTGCACCAGGTCACCCGGCGTACCGGCCAGGAACAGGCCCTGCGCCTGCTCCAGCGAGGTGAGCACCGATTGCGTCATCGCATCGTGCAGCACCGCCAGCACCGCCGCATGCGCGGGGTCCTCGGCTTCCGGCAGGCCGACCACCTGCCAGGCAATGCCGCGTTCCACCCGGCGCACGTCGAAGCCGGCGCCATGCAGGATGTCGGTGGCCTTGCTCGACCACGGCGAGATCGTGCCCAGTCGCGGCCCTACCCACAGCGTGGCCGGCGCGGGCGCCGCATCCTTCGCCTCCAGCACGGCCAGCAGGCGCTGGCGCGCCTCGCCTGCCGGTGCGGCGTCAGCATCGATGAAATAGACAAACCACGAGGCCTGCACGCAGGCGCCACGATGCAAGGCATCGAGACGTGCATTCAGGCGATCGAGACGGAACGGCGAGAGGGCGTTCTGCCCGTCGAGTGCGATCATGCGGGGAACGGCGCTATGCAAGTGGAAACCGCCATTCTACCTGATGCTGCAATACGGCATAACCTGCCGCCCCAGACCGCGCGGTTGAGCCCCTCGCCCATCGGGAGAGGGGTTGGGGTAAGGGTTCGGCAACGCTGTAACGCCACACTCCGCCCGTACCCTCTCCCGCCTGCGGCCCCTCTCTCGACGGGAGAGGGACAACGGCAGAAGCGTCAGCCTTCGCTGTGCTTGCGCACGGCTTGCAGCATCTGTTCCGGGGTGAGATAGCCGCCGATCATGGTGCCGTCTTCGGCCACGATGGTCGGGGTGCCGGTGACGCCCAGCTTCACGCCCAGGTCGAATTGCGATTTCACCGGGTTGTCGCAGGTGGCCGGCTTGGGCGCATGCCCTTCCATCGCCGCCGACAGCGCATCCTTGCGGTCGCTCGGGCACCACACCGAGACCATTTCGGTATAGGTCGGCGTGGGTCGGCCGCTGGTGCTGGTCACGCCTTCGCGCGGCCATGCCAGGTAGTCCACCGCGATGCCTTCCTTGTTGAACTCGGCGATGTGCTTGTGCAGCGCCCGGCAGAAACCGCAGTTGACGTCGGTGAACACGGTGACGGTGTATTTCGGATGCGGCGGCGCGAACACGATGCGCTGGGCGGCCGGCACCTTGGCCAGTTCCGACTTGCGGAACTGCGCCCAGGCAACATCGCCCAGGCTCTTGTGCTTGGCCAGATCGACCAGGTCGCCATGCAGCATGTATTTGCCATCGGCGCTGACGTAGACCAGCTGGCCGGCGGCGATCACCTGGTAGAAGCCGGGCATCGGCGCCGGCTCGACCACATCCACCTTCAGCCCGGGCGCGAATTTCTCGAGTGCCTGGCGCACCTCGGCCGGCGCGTTCGCGGCATTCGCGGGGAGCGCGGCGGTGCTTGCCGCGGTGGAGGCCGCGTCGGAGTTACCCGCCGCACAGGCGCTGAGCGCGAATCCGCCGACGCAAATCGCCAGCAAGCATTTCTTCAACATCGTTACACCTCGAAGGCCGTCGGGGATGCCGGCATGCCGGCCGATTCTCGCACAGCAGCGGGTGCGGGGCGCGGACGTGCTCGTCATTGCGACATCACATCCCGGCACGACGCCGTCAACCGCGTGGATGATGTTGGGCATGCAGGCGCTTGAGTCCCTCCCGCGCCACCAGCGTATAGATCTGCGTGGTGCTGAGTGAACTGTGGCCCAGCAGCATCTGCAAGGCGCGCAGGTCGGCGCCGTGGTTGAGCAGATGGGTGGCGAAGGAATGCCTGAGCACGTGCGGCGAGATGCGTTTGGGCTGGATGCCGACCTTGAGCGCATGGCGCTTCACCAGCGTCCAGAACATCTGCCTCGTCATGCCGGCGCCGCGATTGCTGAGGAACAGCGCCACCGGCTGGCGCCCCTTCGCCAGCGCGGGGCGGGCGTCGGCGAGATAGGCTTCGATGCGTTCCAGCGCCATCTCGCCCACCGGCACCAGTCGGTCCTTGCCGCCCTTGCCGGTGATGCGCAGCACGCCCTGGCGCGGGTTGAGCGCCGCCAGCGGCAATTCCACCAATTCGGATACCCGCAGACCCGAGGCGTACATCAGCTCCAGCATCGCGCGATCACGCAAGCCGAGCGTGCTGCTGATATCGGGCGCATCGAGCAGGCTTTCGATCTCGCGCTCGGCCAGCGCCTTGGGCAGGCTGCGCGGCATTCTCGGGCGCTCGATCAGCAACGTGGGATCGTCGAAACCCGGTTCGTCGCGCACGCGGAACGCGTAATAACGCCGGAACGCCGATTGTCGCCGCGCCATCGTGCGCACTGCCACAGGACGATGCCCCTGGAACGCCGAAAGATCCTCGCGGCGCGCCGTGCCCAGATTGCGCCCGCGCGCCGCCAGCCAACCGGCCAGCGCCTCCAGGTCACGGCGATAGGCATCCAGCGTGCGGTCGGCCAGTCCGTCTTCCGACCAGATGCGTTCGAGGAAGGCGGCGATGCTGGCGGCATCCGCGGCGGAGGGGGTAGCGGCATTCGTGTCCTGCATCTGCACGATGCTTACCGCGGCGTGCGCCCGACGCAAGCAAAATCACGCAATGCAGAGCCCCCGCTCCGAACCACCCGGTCCGAACCGGCGCTGGCGAGCCACCCGAAACCCATGCGCTGGATGCGCTCTTTATCGCGGTAAAATGAGCCACTCATACAGGTATATCCATCAACAGGATGACCATGCCCACCGCGAACGACAACCCGCTCGGCACCTACCTGAAGGACCGCCGCAGCAAGCTCGATGCGGCGGCCCTCGGCTACCCGTCGGAGCGTCGGCGCACGCCGGGACTGCGGCGCGAGGAGGTGGCCCAGCGCGCGCATATCAGCGCCACCTGGTACACGTGGCTGGAACAGGGCCGTGGCGGCGCGCCTTCGGCCGAGGTGCTCGAGCGCATCGCGAGCGCATTGATGCTGACGGATATCGAACGCGAACACCTGTTCCTGCTCGGCCTGGGCCGGCCACCCGAGGTCCGTTACCGGGCCGGCGAGGGCGTGACGCCACGACTGCAGCACGTCCTCGACGCGCTGCCCTACAGCCCGGCGCTGGTGAAAACGACCACCTGGGACGTGGTCGCCTGGAACCGCGCCGCAACCCTCTTGCTGACCGACTACAGCGCACTGGCGCCGAAACAGCGCAACGTCCTGCGCATGATCTTCTGCGATCCCCGCGTCCGCGCCGCCCAGTTCGACTGGGACAGCGTCGCCCGCTTCGTGGTGGCCACCTTCCGCGCGGACACGGCTCGCGCCGGCGCCACCGGGGAAGTGGGTGCGCTGGTGGACGAACTGTGCCGGTCGAGCCCCGAATTCGAAGCCCTGTGGCGCGCTCACGACGTGAGTGCCCATGGCAATGGCATCAAGCGCCTGCATCATCCGGTCGTCGGCGCGATCGCATACGAGTATTCGTCCTTTGCCGTCGACGGGCGGCCCGACCTCGGCCTGGTGATCTACAATCCGGCGACCGCGGCCGACGCGCAGCGGATACGCTCGATACTCGATGCACCGTCCGACACGTCCACTGGTCGGACCTTGTCCGGCCACGCGCCGCCCGGCATCGACACGCCAACAGGAACGCCATCCGCCCGATGACCATTCACGCCGCAACGCCCTGCCCGCTGTGGCGTCGACTGATCGCGCTGGTCTACGACCTGCTGATCGTGGTGGCGCTGGTGATGGTGGTGGGCCTGCTCAGCCAGTTGGCCACGCACGGACAACTGATCACCACCGACACGCAGACGCACATCGCCTGGTGGTACCAGCCGTTGCAGGGACTGGTGGTCGCCGCCTATTTTCTCGCGTCATGGCGACGCGGCGGCCAAACGGTGGGCATGCGCCCATGGCGCATTCGCGTGCTGGCCGCCGATGGCTCGAGGGTGACATGGCGACAGGCGGTGCTGCGCCTGATCATTGCCGCATTGCCGCTGCTGGGACTGGGGCTGGCGCCGTGGCTGGGACAAGCGAGCGCATTGTGGGTGATCGGCATCGCGTGGGCCGCGTGGTTCGGCATCGGCCTGTTCGATCCGCAGCGGCGTGCGTTGCATGACATCGCCGCCGGTACCTTCGTCGCCCGGTAGCCCGACGCCCGCGAAGATGTGGCGGTGCAACAAATTCACCCGCCACGCGCTAGAATCCGCGTTTTGGTCTTCCGGGGGCATCCCCATGCTCTATCAGATCCATGAATGGCAGCGCGCCTTCCTTGGCCCGCTCAGCCATTTCGCCGAAGCCAGCGCACGCATGCTCAACGAACCGGGCAATCCGATGTCGCAATGGCCCGGCACGCAGCGCATGGCGGCCGGCTACGAGTTGATCCACCGCCTCGGCAAGGATTACGAAAAGCCCGCCTTCGACATCCACAGCGTCGAAGCCCACGGCCACGAGATCGCGGTGATCGAACGCGTGGCGCTGGATACGCCGTTCTGCCAGTTGAAGCGCTTCAAGCGCTTCAGCGACGATCCGGCCACCATCGAAGCGATGAAGAACGAGCCGGTGGTACTGGTGGTGGCGCCGTTGTCCGGCCATCACGCCACGCTGTTGCGCGACACCGTGCGCACGCTGCTGCGCGAACACAAGGTCTACGTCACCGACTGGGTCGACGCACGCATGGTGCCCACCGACGCCGGCCCGTTCGGGCTGGATGACTACGTGGCGCTGATCGAGCAATGCATCCGCCACATCGGCGCCGACCATTTGCACGTGATCTCGGTCTGCCAGCCCACCGTGCCGGTGCTTGCGGCGGTGTCGCTGATGGCCGCGCGCGGCGAAGCCACCCCGCGCAGCCTGACCATGATGGGCGGCCCGATCGATCCGCGACGCAGCCCCACCAGCGTCAACAACCTGGCCACCACGCAGCCGTTGTCGTGGTTCAAGGGCAACGTGATCCACACCGTGCCGGCCAACTATCCGGGCCATGGCCGCGAGGTGTATCCGGGCTTCCTGCAACACGCCGGCTTCATCGCGATGAACCCCAGCCGCCACCTGCAATCGCACTGGGACTTCTACCAGAACCTGCTGCGCGGCGACCTGGAAGACGCCCAGTCGCACCGCAAGTTCTACGACGAATACAACGCCGTGCTGGACATGCCGGCGGAGTTCTACCTCGACACCATCGCCACCGTGTTCCAGCAATTCCTGCTGCCCCGCGGCCTGTGGGACGTGGCCGGTGAACGCGTGAACCCCGCCGCGATCAAGCACAGCGCCCTGCTCACCGTGGAAGGTGAACTGGACGACATCGCCGGCCTCGGCCAGACCCAGGCCGCGCACGACCTGTGCAGCGGCATCCCGGCGAAGCGGCGCGCGCACAAGGTGATCGAGGGTGCCGGTCATTACGGCATTTTCAGTGGGCGACGCTGGCGCGAAGTGGTGTACCCGCAAGTGCGGGATTTCATCCGCAAGTTCGATCAGGCGACCGGCTGACCCTCGCCGGCTTTCGGTAGGAGCGCACCCTGTGCGCGATGGCTTTTGGCTCGGATGGAGCGCCAGAGCCTTCGCGCACAGGGTGCGCTCCACAAAGGTTTCGGGTGAATCTGCGCTCAACGCAGCGGATGCCGCTCCACTCCGCGCCGGGTGATCTTCACCGGCCGGATGAAACCCTTGGCGTCGAAGTACAGCCGGTCGATGCAGACCACCCGATGGTTGGCCGCCGTCTCGCCCTTCGTCCGTCGGTGGTAGACGATGTACCAGTTGCCGTCCGGGGTGTTCAGCAGCGAGTTGTGGCCGGCGCCGGTGGCGATCGCCGGATCCTGCTGCAGGATCTTGCCGATGCGCTTGAACGGCCCCAGCGGCGAGTCGCCGATGGCGTACGCCACCGAGTAGTCCGGCCCGGTCCAGCCGCCTTCCGACCACATCAGGTAATACTTGCCGTCGCGGCGGAACATCAGCGGCCCTTCCACGTAGTGTTCGGGCGTGATCTCCTTGAACGTCTGGCCGTCGGGCAGCGGCTCGAAGCCGGTGAAGTCCGGTTTCAGGTGCGCGATGACGAGATGGCCCCAGCCGCCGTAGAGCAGGTAATAGCTGCCATCGTCGTCGCGGAACACGCCCGGGTCGATCGGCTGCGCGCCGTGGTGGAAGGCGCCGACCAGCGGCTTGCCCAGCAGGTCGCGGAACGGCCCCTGCGGCCGGTCGGCCACCGCCACGCCGATGCCGCCCACTTCGCTGTCACTGTGGATGTCGTTGGCGGCGAAAAACAGGTAGTACTTGCCGTCCTTGTGCACGATCGCCGGCGCCCACAGCGCCTTCTTCACCCACGGCACCGAGCGCGCGTCCAGCACGTGCGGATGCTTGGTCCAGTGCACCAGGTCGGGCGAGGAGAACGCATTGAAGAACAATTGCTTGCCGTAGTCCGCCGAGTAGGTGGGATAGATCCAGTACTGCTTGCCGAAGATCGCCGACTCGGGGTCCGCGTACCAGCCGTGCAGGATCGGGTTGCCGGAGAACTGTTTCGTTCCGGTGGCGACGGGCGTACCACTCCACGCCGCGGTCGCGACGATCCACAGGCCCCAGGCCAGGATCACGGAAAGCCGTCGGCCTGCCGCCAGGCGTGGGCGCTGCGCGCGCTGCTGCAATCGAATCATCACCACCTCTCTCAACGTGCGAAAAACCGTGCGAACGCCTCGAGCGTGCGTTGCACGCCGTCGTCGTCGATATCCAGGTGCGTCACCAGGCGCAAGGTCGGAAGGTAACCGATGCTGATGCGGATGCGCGCCGCCTGCAAATGGACGTCCAGATCACGCAGGCGATCTGCCGGCACATCGACGAAAGCCATGTTGGTGTGATGACCCAGCAGGTGCACGCCCGGGATCTCCCGCAAGCCATCAGCCAGTCGTGCGGCGCGCGCATGGTCCTCGGCCAGACGTTCGACGTGATGATCCAGCGCATGCAAACCCGCCGCCGCGAGAATACCCGCCTGGCGCCAACCGCCACCGGTCACCTTGCGCCAGCGCCGGGCCTTGTCGATCAGCGCCGCGGAACCCACCAGCACCGAACCCACCGGTGCGCCCAGCCCCTTGGACAGGCAGATCGATACGCTGTCGAAAAGCTGCGCGATCTCGCGTGCCGGCACGCCATCGGCCACTGCCGCGTTGAACAGGCGCGCGCCATCCAGATGCAGGGCCAGGCCGCGCTCGCGGGCGAACTCATGCGCGGCCCGCAGGTAATCCCGCGACAACACGCGACCGTGCCAGGTGTTTTCCAGCGCCAGCAATTTCGTGCGTGCAAAATGCGGATCGACCGGCTTGATCGCCGCCGCGATCTTCTCCAGCGGCAGCGTGCCATCCACGTCATGCGGAATCGGCTGCGGCTGGATCGAACCCAGCACCGCCGCACCGCCGCCTTCGAACTTGTAGGTATGCGCGTCGGCGCCGACCAGGTACTCGTCGCCGCGCTCGCAATGCGACATCAGCGCCAACAGGTTGGATTGCGTGCCGCTGGGCACGAACAACCCCGCCTCGAAACCGAGATCACTGGCCAGTCGCTGCTGCAAGGCGTTGACGGTGGGGTCTTCACCGTAGACGTCGTCGCCCACTTCGGCCTCGACCATCACCGCGCGCATCGTGGGCGTGGGCCGGGTCACCGTGTCGCTGCGCAGATCCACCCATTCCACGGCACACCTCGTCTATTCCGGAAAACGGTCAGATTGGAAGATGTGCACCGCCACGGCAAGTGCGGGATGGCGATGAATCAGCCCGACCGATGCTACCGATCCATCAGGCCGACTCGATTTCGCGCCATGTCCACGGCGGCAGGATCGCGAACAGTCCGTCGCGCTGCGTGCGTCGGGCCAGCCGCAGCAAGGCGTCGTCACGACTGAGCAAGGCCTGCGCACCGGCCATCGCGGCCAGCTCCAGGAATTTCTGGTCATCCGGATCGGCACAGCGCGGCAAGCGCGCATCCACCGGCATCGATGGCAGGCAGCGGACGCAGGCGTCGAACGCGGCAGCAGCCTGCGCGCGTCGTTTCGGCGCAAGTGCCAGCCGCGGATACGCCAGCACGGCCAGCCATTCGGCGCGGCAATCGTCGCGCGTCACCGCCTCGACACGGCCTTCGCGCAAGGCCGCCCGCAGGTCCGCGCAACGCGGATCGTCGAACACGAACAGGTCGAGGCAGACATTGGTGTCCAGCACAAGACGCGGTCGCACCGGCGGTTGCCGCTCAGACACGCTTGCGGAAATACAGCCATGCCAGCCCCGCCAGCAGGATCGCGGGCAAGACGTTGGCCACCCCCGGCGGCACGCCGTAGACGGTGCCGAAACTGACCATCGCCTTCTGCAGGAAATACCAGCCGATTGCCAGCAGCATGCCGATGAAGATGCGTTTGCCCAGACCACCCGAACGCAGCGTGCCAAACGCGAACGGCATCGCGCACAACACCAGCACCAGCACGTTGAATGGATACAGTGCGCGCGCCCAGAATGCGATGGCGTAAGGGCCGGGATTCTCGCCGTTGCTTTCCAGGTAACGCATGCTGCGATGCAGATCGCGCATCGGCAGGTACTGCGGCTGGATCAGCGACTGTTCGAGGATGCGCGGGTTGAGATGCGACGCCCACAGCACGCGCGCGGACTGGCTGCTGTGCGTGCCCTTGTCGTCCAGGGTGGTGGTGCGAACGTTGTTCAGTACCCACTGACCGCCCACGTGCTCGGCGGTCTTGGCCCAGTCGAAGCGACTGAGCTGGCCATCCGGAGTCAGCGTGAACACGCGCACGTCGGCCAGTTGCACTTTGCTGTGGCCGTCCTCGTGCCTGAGCATGCTGGCGCGGGCATTGATGATGCGATCGCCGTCGCGCGCCCACAGCCCGCTGCCGTTGGTCAGGCCGAGGTTGCCGGACTTCATGCGCAACTGCATGGCCTGGGCTTGCTGGTCGCCCCACGGCCCCACCGTCTCGCCCATCACCACCACGGCCACCAGCAGCACGACCACCACGCCGGCGGCCGAGGCGGCGATGCGCATACGCGACATGCCCGCTGCACGCAATGCGGTCAGTTCGCCACTGGAAGCCAGCGCGCCGAGACCGAGCAGACCACCGATCAACGCCGCAAACGGAAACATCTCGTACAAGCGCCGCGGCACGGTGACCAGGATGTACACCGCCGCATTGTTGATCGTGTAGCCGTTCTTGCCCACGTTGCCGAGCTGGCGCAGGAACTCGAACACTGCGTCAAAACCGGTCAGTACCAGCCATACCATCAGCATCGAGCCGAGCACGCTCAGGCTGACCAGCCAGTCGACGCGCTTGATACGCAGGGCCTCCATCAGGCAGTCCCCCCGCGCGGCTTGCGCGCGGCGTACTGCCGCTGGAACAACCACACCGCCAACGCGAACACCAACGCACTTACCGCCCACAGCGAGCCGGCATGGTGCCAATGGCCCTTGGATATCTGGCCGCGGCACAGCGCCAGCACCAGGTAATAGGCGTAGAAGCCGAGTACTGCCAGCAGCAATCGACCGAAGCGCGGTTCGCGCGGACTCTGGCGCGACATCGGCAGCGCCAGCATCACCAGCACCAGTGCCATCGCCGGAGCGATGGTGCGCCAGGCGAACTCGGCGCGCGCGTCGGCGTTGTCGACATGCGCCAGGGTGAAGGTATCCAGGGTGTGCGCCGGATCGTCATCGTCGTCCGATTGCACGTTTGTCAGCGAGGTGTCGTTGCGCTGGTACTGCATGCGCCGCCAGTTGTCGCCGCCCAGCGGGATCTCGTACTGCCAGCCATCGTCCAGCGACAGATAACGGTCTTCGCCGTTGCTGCCCTGGTACAGGTGGCCCTTGGTCCCGGTGATCAGCTTGACCTGCTGGACGCCATCCTTGCCGGTGCGTTCGGTGGCGATGAAGGTGCGCCCGAGCTGACTGCCGTCGCGGCTCAAGGTATCGACCAGGATGATGCCGCCCTTGCCGGGCAGCTCGGTGAAGCGGCCGGCGTCGAGGCCGGCCGCGATCACCGAACGGTTCGCCGCCGCCACCACCTGGCTGGACTTGGCGGCAGCCCACGGCCCCAGCCATAGCGAGACCACCCCCACCACCAGCGCGAGGATCAGCGCCAGCAGCGCCACCGGTCGCAGCAACCCGCGCGGGCCCATGCCGGACGAAGCCAGCACGTGCATCTCGCTCTCGCGGTACATCCGACCCAGCGCCAGCAGAATGCCGATGAAGCCGGCCAGCAGCAGCAGCGTGGACAGGCTGTCGAGCATGTTCAGCCCCAGCACCTGGAACATCACGCTGGCCGGGAAGCTGCCGTTGGCGACCTGCTTGAGCACCTGCGCGAAGGTGGTGCCGGACATGATCGCCAGCAGCACGATGGCGGTCGCGGCCACGGTCTGGCCCAGCTCACGCAGGAAGTAGCGGTCGAGGATGCTCAGCATGCGATAGAATCAATGGCTTCACGCCGCGCCACGCGGCCGGCAAACCCCAAGTCTAGCCGGTTCCACCCCGCCGGCGCTCTGCAGGACATTTCCGATGACGCTTCAGTTCAGCCTTGTCTCCGCCGCCCCCGAAACCGTCGACAGCCCCTGCGTGGTGGTCGGTGTGTACGAGAACGGCCTGCTCACCAGCGCCGCCGCGCGCATCGATGGTGCCGCCGGCGGCGTGATCAAGCGGCAGGTGGAAAGCGGCGACATCAACGGCAAGGCCGGCAGCGTCACCGTGCTGTTCGCGCCCGAGGGCATCAGCGCCAAGCGCGTGCTGGTGGTGGGCCTGGGCGCGCAGAAAAGCTTCGACGCCGCCCGCTTCCAGAAGGTGAACATCGAAGCCGCCCGCGCCCTGGGCAAGTTGCCGCTGGACAATGCCGCATCCTGGCTCACCGAGCTGGACGTGCCCGGCCACGATACCGCCTGGCGCGTGCGCACCGCTGCGCTGGCCGCCGACTACGCCGCCTACCGCTACACCGCCACCGTCAAGCCACGCGATCAAGGCAAGCCGGCGCTGACCATGCTCGCCTTCGCCGCTGCCGATGACGCCCACGCCGGTCTCGACCAGGCCCGTGGCATCGCCGAAGGCGTGCGCTTCGCCCGCGAGCTGGCCAACCTGCCGCCGAATATCTGCACTCCCGCCTATATCGCCGAACAGGCGCAGGCCTTCGCCGATGCGCATGACAAGGTCAGCTGCCGCGTGCTCGATCACGTGGAAATGGAAAAGCTCGGCTTCGGCTCGCTGCTTGCGGTGGGTCGCGGCTCGGCCAACAAGCCGAAACTGATCGCGCTGGAATATCGCGGTGGCGCCGAGGGTGACAAGCCCTACGCCTTCGTCGGCAAGGGCATCACTTTCGACACCGGCGGTATCAGCCTGAAGCCCGGCCCCGGCATGGACGAAATGAAGTTCGACATGGGTGGCGCCGCCGGCGTGCTGGGTGGCTTCGTCTCTGCGGTGAAGATGGGCCTGCCGCTCAACCTGGTGTGCGTGGTGCCCTCGGCCGAGAACATGCCCGACGGCGACAGCTATCGCCCCGGCGACGTGTTGACCAGCCTGTCCGGCCAGACCATCGAAGTGCTCAACACCGATGCCGAAGGGCGCCTGATCCTGTGTGATGCGCTGACCTGGACCGCGCAGACCTTCCAGCCGGTCTCGATCATCGACGCCGCCACGTTGACCGGCGCCTGCGTGATCGCGCTGGGCAAGCATGCCAGCGGCCTGATGAGCAAGCACGACGACCTCGCCGCCGAACTGCTCGCCGCCGGCGAAACCACGCTGGACCGCGCCTGGCGCCTGCCGTTGTGGGACGACTACCAGGTGCAGCTGGAATCCGGCTTCGCCGACATGGCCAACATCGGCGGCAAGAGCGCCGGTGCGATCACCGCCGGCTGCTTCCTGTCGCGCTTTACCGACGGCCAGCGCTGGGCCCATCTGGACATCGCCGGCACCGCCTGGGACGAAGGCCGCAAGGGCGGCTCCACCGGCCGCCCGGTGGCGCTGCTGGCGCAGTGGCTGATCGATCGGAGCGAGAAGTGAGTGAAGAGAAGTTGAGGAGTGAGAGATGCGCGTTTGAGGCATCATCACGCTCACCGTTTTCTCTCACTTCTCTCTCCTCTCCACTCACTCCTGCCCTATGCGCGCCGACTTTTACCTGATCGACAAGCCGCGCTTTCGCGAGCAGCCGCTGTTGCTGGTTTGCGAACTGGCGAAGAAAGCCTGCGCGGCGGCGCAGCCCACGCTGATCCTGTGCCGCGACTTCGCCCAGGCCGAGGCACTGGATGATCTGCTGTGGGCGTTCGACGACGATGCCTTCATCCCGCACCAGCTCGCCGGCGACGACGACGATGCCGATACCGCGGTGCTGGTCGCGCCGCCCGGCATCGACACGCCGCCGCGACCGCTGATGATCAACCTGCGTGACGATTGCCCCGATGCCGTCGGCGAACGCGTGCTGGAAGTGGTGGCGGCCGATCCCTCCGCCCGCGAAGGCTCGCGCACCCGTTGGCGCGAATACCTGCGTCGCGGATTCCAGGTGAACAAGTTCGACATGTGAGGGGCGGCGGCCCCTGCAGCCAGCCACCCCGCTTTTCACAGGAGCGCACCCTGTGCGCGAATGCCCTCGGTTCTGATCAAGCGCAGAGCATTCGCGCACAGGGTGCGCTCCTACCCGGTTACGGCGAGAACACACGTGGTGTTTTTGGCGATCGTCTTACACCGAATCGGTTTCGACGGCGCCCGCAACAGGCACCATCGCCAGCACCTCGGCCAGTTGCGCACCGGTCAGCGGTTTGCGCAGAAAATCGTCCATGCCGGCAGCGCGGCTGCGCGCCTCTTCGTCGCCGCCGGATCGCGCGGTGATCGCGACGATCCACACGCGGGCGTGCTCGCCCTGGCGGATCAGCCGGGCCAGCTGCAGGCCGTCGACACCGGGCAAGTCCAGGTCCAGCAGGATCGCATCGCACGGCCCCTGCTCCAGTTCGGCCAGCGCCTGCAAGCCGTTGCCGGCGTAGCGCACGCGATGCCCCTGGTGTTCCAGCAGGCCGCGTACCACCGCGGCCACGATGGCATCGTCCTCCACCAGCAGCACGTCGAGCACGCGCCCATTCCCGCTGGGTTTCGCCTTGGCCGTGCGCTTCGTCATGCTCGGCGCCAGCTTCAGCGGCAAACGCACGCTGAAGGTGCTGCCCTGCCCGGAGGCCGAGTGCAGGCTGATCGTGCCCTCCATCAACGCGACCAGTTCGCGACAGATCGCCAGGCCCAGCCCGCTGCCGGAGCGCCGCTGCGGGCCATCGTCCTGTTCGAACCGCTCGAACAGGCGCGCCTGGTTTTCCTTGGGAATGCCCGGGCCGGTGTCGATGACCGTGCACACCAGCGCATCGCCGCGCCAGCGCATCGCCAGCGTCACGCTGCCGCGCTCGGTGAATTTCAGTGCGTTGTTGACCAGGTTGAACAACACCTGCTTGATGCGCATCGCATCGCCAACCAGGCGCAAGGGCAGGTCATCATCCAGTTCCGTCTTCATGACCAGGCCCTTGGCCTGGGCCTGCCCGCACTCCAGTCGCGCCACATCCTCCGCCAGCAGGCGCGGACTGAACGGCGCCAGCTCCAGCTCCAGCTTGCCGGCCTCGATGCGGGCCAGATCCAGCGCATCGTTCACCAGCTTCAGCAACAACCCGCCGGAACGCTGCATGGCCTCGGTGTAGTCGCGCTGCTGCTCGGTCTGCGATGTACTCAGCAGCAATTCGGCCATGCCCATCACGCCGGTCATCGGCGTACGGATCTCGTGGCTCAGCGTGGCCAGGAACTGGCTCTTCGCCGCGCTGGCCTGCTCGGCCAGGTTGCGCCGCTGCTCGGCCATCAACATCTGGTGTCGATGTGCCAGCCGGCGGCGCCAGGCCAGCAAGATCAGCCATATCAGCAAGCCCAGCAGCGCGACGTACACCAGCCATGCCCACCAACGCAGCCAGGGTGGCGACTGCACCCGGATCTGCAATGGCGTGGCCAGCCGGCCCCACACGCCATTGGCGCCGGCCGCCATGACCTGAAGCTGGTAATCGCCATTGGCCAGTCCGGCAAAGTCGCGCTCGCCGCGGCTGCTGGTATCGACCCAGTCGGCATCGAAGCCGCTCAAGCGGAACCGGTAGTCGTTGGCCGCCGGATTCATGTACGAGGCCACCCGCGCGCTGACGTGCAGATCGCGATCGCGCCAACCCAGATGGATCGTCGTGCCGTCGATGGGCAAGGACTGGACCTGGCCATCGCGACGCACCTCGATGCGGGCCAGCCTGACCAGGGGCACTCCCGCTTTCGCCTCGCTCTTTCGACGCAGCGCGCGAAAACCGATCACCCCGCTTTTGGATACCGCGTAGATGCTGCCATCGGCGGTAGTGGCCGTGATCTCGTTGAGGAACTGCGCATCCGTCAGGCCATCCTTCGGGCCGTAGCGATACGTGGCACGCGTCACGGGATCGAAACGTCGAAGCCCGTTCATGTCGAGCAGCCAGACCTGGTCCAGCGCGTCGACCTTGATGCCCATCAGGTTCTGTGCCGACCAGCCCGGCAGGTCGTCGACGCGATCATCCAGCACCGCGTGCAAGTCATGCCCGGGGCTGCCGGCGAGGTGGTAGTGCTGCAATCCCTGGTCCAGCGCCAGCCAGAAGCCGTGCGAATCGAAATCGATCGAGTAGATGGGCACCCGCGGCACACCCGACACGAACCGCATGCGCTGGGCGCCGTCGTCCAGCCGCAACAAGCCTTTTTTCGAGGCATACCAGAGCGTGTCGGCATGCGCCAGCAACTGATTGGGCAGCGGCACCGTGCCCCCCGAGCCGGCCAGCGGCAACGGCTTCAACGCGAGACTGTCCGGGTCGATCGCGAACAGGCCCTTGTGCCAACAGGCCAGGAAAACCCGCCCATCGGCAAACGTCGCCAGCCTGACCGGGCGGGTGACACCCGCCTTGCCGAGATCCAGCGGCGTCAGCTTGCCCCGGTCGAACAGGGACACGCTGCCTTCGGCATTGATCCATACGCGCCCGCGCACGTCCTCGACGATGTCGATGACCGCGCCACGCAGCCCGGTGACCACATGCTGCGCATGGCCGGTAACCGGGTCGAGCCGATCAACCCAGCCGGTACCGCCCACCCAGAGCGAACCATGGTCGCCCAGAGCAATCGTCTGCGCCGACGTGCCGGCCAGGCTGTCCGCCTGGTCGGGGATGTGCGTGAAGCGGGTGAAGTGGTCCCAGCCCGGTGGCAGGTAGGCGACGCCGCCGTCTTCGCCGGCCAGCCACAAGCCACCTTCGCGATCGCGGCACAGCTGCCAGATCCAGCTGCCCGGCAAGCCACCTTGCAATAACGGCTCGCCACCGATCAGTTGCCACTGGCCCGGGGCCTTCTCGAAAAACATCCCTTTCTCGGTCGCGACCCACAGGCGCCCGGCATCGTCATGCACGCTGCTCATCACGCGCTGGCCGGCCAGGCCGTCGATCTTCAGCGGATGCGCCACGCCATCGGCGCCGACTTTCAGCAGCCCGCCGGTCACCGCTATCCGCACGTCGTCGCCGCTGCCGTCGATGCGCCAGATCTTCAGCTTTGCCGTGAATGCCGGATCCACCGGCACGCGCTGCAGCCGGCCATCGAGCTGGCGCAGGTAGATGCCCGTGGAGGTGCCCAGCCACATCCGGCCATCGGCTTCGACATGCAAGGCACGAACCGCGCCGAGGTCGCGCAAGCCCGGAGCGTTGCCGTAGACATGGGTAAAACCCTTCCGATCAGCATTCATGCGATCGAGACCAGCGTCCGTGGCCACCCACAGACGGCCATCGGGTGTGGTGGCGGTGGCCCACACTTCGTCGTTCGACAGGCTGGCCGGATCCTTGTCGCTGTGCTGCCAGTTGCGAAAGTCACCGGTGGTGGGATCGTACCGGCTCAGGCCCTTGTCGATGCCACCGATCCAGAGCATGTCGTGGCTATCCACCGACAAGCTGTAAATGTTGCCGCCGACGAGCGAATCGGGATTGCCGGCCTCGTGCAGGAAGGTCTTGAAGCTGACGCCGTCGTAGCGCACCAGGCCACCGGACATGCCGAACCACATGTTGCCCCGCCGGTCCTGGGTGACGGCGTAAACCACGCCACCGGGCAAGCCGTCGCTCACGCTGTAGGAACGAAATTGCGGCGTCAGCGTGGGCGCAGTCACCGCGATCCCGGGCACAGCCGCGCGCGCACCTTCCGCCACCGGCCTGGCCGATGCCGCGAATGCCGATAACGCCAGCACGAAGCCGAATAACCAGGACGCCCGCACGCGATTCCCCTGCAGCTGCCTTGCATCATGCCCAAGCCCCGCCGTCACGACGAATCGATCGAGGTTCGGGAGCGCTGGCCGAGAAAGATCCGTCATTGTAGTCAATATCGAAATCGCCATCCCGATGCCTTTCGGCCCAATGAATGCGAGACCCGCCCCGACACGACCCGGTCGACTCGCGCAGACCGGTTGTCAAACCGCCACAAATGGCATTTCCCGGCATCCTCGCCAGCCTCTCGGCCTCTTGCCTCAATTCGTCGACGCGGTCGACGGCGAGGCCCATTCCGCCAGCACTTCAGCCAATTGCGCACCGGTCAGCGGCTTGCGCAGGAAATCGTCCATGCCGGCGGCACGACTGCGGGCCTCGTCGTCACCACCGGTGCGGGCGGTGACGGCAATGATCGGCACATGCTCGCCGGGCGCTTCGTTCTGGCGAATCAGACGCGCTACCTGGAAGCCGTCGAGTCCGGGCAGGTCAAGATCCATCAACACCAGGTCGCAAGGTTCCTGTGCCAGTTCGGCCATCGCCTCCAGTCCGTTCACCGCATGGCGAACGCCGTGTCCCAGGCGTTCGAGCAAGCCACGGACGACTGCCGCCACGATGGCGTCGTCTTCCACCAGCAGGATCCGGTGCGTCGTGCCATCGCCCCGGCGCGGCATCGGCAATGTCCGCGGTGCCGGCGTGCTGACCTCGTGCAGTGGCAGGTGCAGCCGGAAGATACTGCCCTCGCCCATCCGCGATTCCAGCCCGATGCGCCCATCCAGCAGCAAGGCCAGTTCGCGACAGATCGACAGGCCAAGGCCGGTGCCCACGCGGCGTTGCGGACTCTCGCCCTGCTCGAACGGTTCGAACAGATGCGCCTGCACGTCCTCGGGAATGCCCGGGCCAGTGTCGCAAACGCTGAACACCAGTTCCTCGCCGTAGCAACCCACGCCAAGCACCACGCGACCGTGTTCGGTGAACTTCAATGCGTTGTTGGCAAGGTTCAGCAGGATCTGGCGGATGCGGAACACGTCGCCCATCGCACGCGGCGGCAGGTCGGTCTCGATTTCCACGTCGAACTCCAGCCCCTTGGCACGCGCGTGGCCGGTTTGCAGGCGGCCGATCTCCTGCACCAGGGCGCAGGGATCGAATGGCGCCGGCTCCAGTTGCAATCGGCCTGATTCGATGCGAGCCAGGTCCAACGCATCGTTGAGCAATTTCAGCAGCAGCTCGCCGGAGCGCTGCATGGTTTCGGCGTAACTGTGCTGGACGGCATTGAGCGGCGTGGCGAGCAGCAGTTCGGCCATGCCCATCACGCCGGTCATCGGTGTGCGGATCTCGTGGCTCAGCGTGGCCAGGAACTGGCTCTTTGCCGCACTGGCCTGCTCGGCCAGGCTGCGCCGCTGCTCGGCCAGCATGATCTGTTGCCGGCTTGCCATGCGTCGCCGCCATGCCAGCAGGATGGCCCATGCCAGCAACACGATCAGCACGGCGTAAACCAGCCACGCCCACCAGCGCAGCCACGGCGGCGACTGCACATGGATGCGCAACGGCGCGGCCAGCGAGGTCCAGTGGCCGTTGACGAAGGCATGCACTTCCAGCGTGTAATCGCCTGCGCTCAGGCCGATGAACGTGCGTTCGCCGCGATTGCCGGTATCGACCCAGCCATTGTCGAAACCGACCAGCTTGAAGCAGTAGAGCGTCGACGGCGGATCGAGGTAACTGAATGCCCGCGTCTGCACCATCAAGCGGTGTTCGCCCCAACCCATGTGCAACACGCCATTGCGGACTGGCACCGCAGTCCAGTTCTTGCCGGCGTTGATGCTGACCTGGGTGATGGCCAGATGCGGCTTGCCGGGATGGTCCTGCACCCGATCGGGATCGAATGCGACCACCCCGCCAAGCGTGGGTGCGTAGATGTAGCCACTCGGCATCAGCGCATAGCCACGCGTGAACTCGCCGTTGGTCAGTCCATCCTGCAGCCCGAGCGCACGGAATTTCCCGCTGGCCGGATCGAAGCACCACAGGCCGTCGTGGCCGAATATCCAGACCCGGCCATGCGCATCCACGCGCAGATCCACCACGCTGATCGGCGGCCAGCCTTGCGCGCTGTCGACGGTGCGATCCAGCGCGATGCCGTCGCCCTGGTAGTGGTAATGGGTCAGGCCGTTGTCGTTGGCCATCCACAGGCCATGCGCATCGAACGAGAAGGCATCCACCGATTGCCCCACCGGCCCACCGGGTACCATCTCGAAACGGCTGTTGGTGGCGTTCAGGCGCATCATGCCGCCATCGCTGGCGTACCAGAAAACGCCGCCATGCTCGGTCATCTGGCTGCCCCACAGCACCTTGTCGCTGGGCTGGTCCATCGGCATCCGCGTGACCTTCAGGCTGTCCGGGTCGATCCGGAACACGCCATGGCCGAATGTACGCGCATACATCTGGCCATCGGGACCGGGCTCCACTTCAAGCGGGCGCTTGGCACCGGCCGATCCGATATCCACCTTGGTGCAGCGCCAGGACGAAATCGCGCACACGTAGAGCCCGCCCTGCACCGCCACCCACAGCCGGTGCCGATTGTCCTGGGTCATCCCGACCACGTCGCCGACAAGCCCGGAGATCACCTGCTCGACATGGCCGGTGGCCGGATCGAGCCGATCCACCCGCCCCCGCCGCTCGCCCACCCAGACGTGTCGGCCGTCACGACCACGCGCCATCGTGGTGGCCATCGCGTCGCGCAGGCTGGACGGATCGTCCGGCACATGGGTGAAACGGCTGAAGCTGTTCCAGCCGGGCGCCAGATAGGCCACGCCGCCGTCGAACAAGGCCATCCAAACGCCGCCCTCGCGGTCGGTCATGATCTGCCACACCCAGGTGCCGGGCAGGTTGCCGTACAGCACCGGATGATTGCTAACCGGCGTAACCGGTCCGCCCGCCGTCGTCTGCACGAACAGGCCCTTCTGCGTGCCCACCCACAAGCGACCGGCCGCATCGCGGACGCTCGACATCACGTTGGTGGCCGGAATCGTCGGCGCACCGAAAGGATGCGCATAGCCGTCCTTGCCCACGATCATCAAGCCATCGACGGCCGCGATGCGCACCTCGTCGCCGGTGCCCTCGATGCGCCAGGGCACGACGCGCCGCTTGCTGCCCGCCTCCAGCACTTCGTGCATGCTGCCGTCGGCTTCGCGCACGAAGGTGCCGTGGTCGCTGCCGATCCACAGCCGCCCCTTCGCATCCACGTAGAGCGCGCCCACCGGGCCAAAGTCGCCCGGCTTGTCGCCCAGCAACGGATTGACGATATGCTCGAAATCCTTGCCATCCGGACTCATGCGATCGAGGCCGGCGCTGGTGCCCACCCACAGGCTGCCATCGGCGGTCTGCGCGATCGACCAGACGCGGTCGCTGACCAGACTGTGCGGATCGGCCGGGTCATGGCCCCAGTGCAGGAACGTGCCGGTGGCGGCGACATAACGGTTCAGGCCCGCGTTCAGGCCCCCGGCCCAGAGACGCCCCTGGTGGTCGACCAGCAACGCATCGATGCCATTGTCGAAAAGCGATCCCGGATCGTTCTTGGCATGCCGGAAAACCTGGAACTGCACGCCATCGAAGCGAGCGATGCCCCCCTTGGTACCGAACCAGATCGCGCCGTCCGGCGATTGCGCCACGGCATAGACATGCGTGCTGGGCAGGCCATCGCTGGTGCCATAGCGGCGAAACTGCGGGGTTGGCAGCGGCGTATTCGTTGCCGATACGGAGGCCACCGGCGCCGTACCGACCATCGGCGCATGGGGCGTTGGCGCACGCACGGAAGCACCAGGCATCGTGGTGCCCAGCAGCATCGCCATTCCCAGCAAAAGCGTCCCCGCCATGAGCCTCCCCCATGCCTCCCTGGACGACGGACGACCGTGTCGCGGTCCGTCACAACCCGTGCATGATGCCAAAACCCCGCCGTTCGGGCGAGTCGGCGACCCTGCCGCTACACTTCGGCGCATGACCCGACGCCCCCGACTGCTGCTCGCCGCACTCGCCATCGCCGCGCTGTCATGGCTGCTGTTTGCCGCCGCCGACCGCGCGCTGGCGCTGGCCCAACGCTTCCTCACCCTGCCCACGTGGCTGCAGTGGACCCTGGGCCTCGTGCTGCTGGCCTTCGCGCTGGTCGGACTGGGCGTGTTGTGGTGGCTGCTGCGTCCGCGCCGCAAGCGCCGCCCCGTGCCGGCGCCCGATCGCGGCAGCCTGGAGCAACGCATCGGCCAGCTGCGCGAGCGCGGGACCGACACCGCGGCGCTCAACGCGGAATTGTCCGAACTCGATCGCCGCCGCAGTACTGCCCGTGTCTACGTGGCATTGTTCGGCGAAATCTCCAGCGGCAAGAGCAGCCTGATTCGCGCACTGGCGCCGCAAGCGCTGGCTACCAGTGACGTGCGCGGCGGCACCACCCAGCAAGTCACCCACCACGACGGCCAGTTGCCCGATGGCCGCGTGTTGGTACTGGCCGACGTTCCCGGCAGCCGCGAGGCCGGCGGCGAGGCGCACGAAACCCTGGCCCGCCACGAAGCCCTGCGCGCGCATGCCGTGGTTTACCTGTGCGCCGGCGACCTCACCCGCACACAGATGGATGAACTGCGCTGGCTCGGTGATTTCGGCAAGCCGCTGCTGCTGGCGCTGAACAAGGCCGACCAGTGGAACGAGGCCGAGCGCGCGCAACTGCTCGATCGCCTGCGCCGGCAGACCCGCGGGACCGCCGCCACCGTGGTGGCGATCAGCGCCGGCGGCAGCGAGCGTTTCCAGCGCCGGCTCGCCGACGGCAGCACCGAGCAGGTCGAACGCCAGCGCACGCCCGACATCGAGCCGTTGCTGCACGCCCTGGCCCGACTCACCGCCCCCGGCGCCGAAGGGCTGGAGCCACTGCGCGAACACGCCGTGCTGGCCGGCGTGCACGAACGCACCGGCGTCCTCGAGGCGCAGACCCGCGCCGCCGAATCCGAACGCATCGTGCGCAAGTACGCGCGGCGCGCCATCGTCGGCGCACTGGCGGCGGTGGTGCCAGGCAGCGACCTGGTGATCCAGGGCGCATTGGCCACCGCGCTCACCCGCGAACTGGCCACGTTGTACGGCGTGCGCGTCAGCGACGTCCAGATCGAGGACTTCATCCAGCAAGCCCGGCTCACCCTGCGCACCGGCAGTTCCATCGTGCTGGCCGTGGCCGGCAATGCACTGAAGGCCTTCCCCGGACTCGGCACGTTGGGCGGCGGCGTGCTGCACGCATTCGCTTACGCCTTGATCTTCGATTCGATGGGCCGCGCGCTGTCCGCCTCGCTGGCCGAACGCAAGACGCTGGATCAGCAGGATGCCGGGGAACGGTTGAAGGGGTTGCTGGCGGATGCGCGGGGGGCGCGGATGCGGCAGTTGGCGGCGCTGACGATGGAGGCCTGGCGGGAGCGGGACGAGGGGGATGCCTCGTAGGCTCCGCTGGTGGTGTCTGGGTGAGGCTGTCGCCTGACTTGGAGTTGGCGTCGGGTGGCTCGCCTGCAGAGGGCTTTTGCTCGTTCGGGCGTAATCGCCAGATTGCTCGCCTGCGGTGGGCTTTCGGACGCCTGCCGGCGCCCGAGTTACCTCTCTTTGCTGGCCCACGCCACTGCAGGAGCAGTGGCGAACAGCGAAGCTGGCCCGAAGGGCGTAGGGCAGGATGCCCGGAGTCAAGAGACATAACCCAGAGAAATGGCCTGTGGGACCCGCCGACCCTACAAGCCTGATCGGTCGAGGCTTTTTGGAATAGAGGTGGCTCTTCCTGTTACACCAGCGGCCACTCCGCGCCGTCACCGAAAACTGAGGACTAGGAAGGGCAGGCTCGCGCGATTGAACTCGACGCTTGGGTGTGCGGCTCTTGGGTTACTTTCTCTCGGGCAAGCGAGAGAAAGTGACTCGCCCGTCGACAGATGGGTGAAACCCCGACACTATAGGCGGCGGCACGCGACCGAATCACCTCAGTCAAAGCAAAACACCACTCAAAGCGCCTCGGGCAACAGCAGCAAACCGGCAAAACAAGTAAGCGCAACGAGCAGCGCCGCCCCGCGAACACTTTGTTCGCAACCGGCAACTGGCATCACCCGCATCATTCGGCCAGACTTCGCCCATGCCTCGTTTCCGCCCCACATGCTGGTTGTCGTTTGCCCTGGCCATCCTGTTATTGCCAGCAGCGGCGCAAGCCGCCATGCACACCTACCGCTATGACACGGTGCACAGCCAGATCGTCTTCAGCATCGACCACGACGGCTATTCGCGCCCGTTCGGGCGGCTGCGTATCGCGCACGGCTGGCTGCGCTTCGATCCGGATGACTGGAGCCATGCGTCTACGGTGCTGGACATCGACATGGGCAGCGCCGACATGGGTGATGCGAAGTGGAATGACGCAGTCTGCGGCGGCTCGCTGCTCGATTGCTCGCACGAACGTTACGCCCATTTCGTCAGTACCTCGGTGGAACGCAAGGACGCCAGCCACGGCGTGTTGCATGGCGAATTGACCCTGCATGGCGTGACCCGGCCGGTCACGTTGCCGTTCACCCTCAACCGGCTGGCGCGCACGATCTTCGGCATGCACGTGGTGGCCGGCTTCTCGGCCACTGCCACGCTGGACCGCACTGCCTTCGGCATCACCGCGTTTCCGAACGCCATCGGTCACAACGTCGCCGTATGGCTGGAACTCGAGGCGATTCGCGACGATCACATCGACACCACTTCCGGAGCCAAACCATGAGTCTGCGCAGCAACCATCGCCAATGGGGCAGCGTCATCAAGTGCTTCCACTGGATCATGGCGCTGGGCATTCTCGGCAACGGCGTGTGGGGCTTGCTGATGGTCGGCATGTCGCCGTCGATCTCGAAGATCAACGTGTTCGCGCTGCACAAGTCGATCGGCCTGACCCTGCTGGCCTTGCTGCTGCTGCGGCTGGCGTGGCGACTGAGCGAACGCGCGCCACCGGATGAACCGATGCCGCGCTGGCAGCGCCGGGTCGCGCACGCCACGCATGCCTTTCTGTACGTGCTGATCGCGGCGATTCCGCTCAGCGGCTGGTGGTTCAACTCGGTCACCGGCAAGCCGCTGCAATGGTTCAAGCTGTTCAACCTGCCCGCGCTGACGGCGAAGAACGAGGGCATCAGCCATGTCGTGCGCGACGTGCACGAATACCTGTTTTTCCTGCTGTTGCTGGTGCTGGTGTCGCATGTGGGCGCCGCTCTGAAGCATCACGTGTTCGATCGCGACAATGTGCTGCGCCGGATGCTGCCGTTCGGCCGCCCGCGCACGCCGCCCGAAGGAGACCATCGATGAAACATCCCGCCCTGAAATCCCTGCTGTTGCTCGCCGCGCTGACGCTGCCCTGCGCCGGCTTCGCCACCGACTACACCGTGCAACCGGCCGCCAGCAAGCTCGGTTTCGTCGGTGTTTTCCAGGGCGCCAATTTCGATGGCAGCTTCAGCCAGTGGACCGCGACGATCAGCTACGACCCGGCACACCTGGCCAGCTCGAAGTTCGACGTCGACGTGAACCTGGCCAGTGCGAAAACCGGCGACAGTGATCGCGACAGCGCCCTGCCCGGCCCCGACTTCTTCGATGTGGCCAAATTTCCCACCGCGCACTTTGTCACCACCGGTTTCCGCGATGTCGGCGGCAAGGTGATCGCCGATGGCCAGCTCACCCTGCGTGGCGTGACCAAGCCGGTCAGCCTCACGGTGGATTTCAAGCCGCAGGGCAGCGGTGCCACGCTGGATGTCAGCGGCAACCTCAAGCGCCTCGATTTCAACGTGGGCGGTGGCCAGTACGCCGATACCTCGGTGATCGGCGCCGACGTGAAAGTCACCGCACACCTCGTGCTCGCTGCCAAGTAGCCGATCACGCGTGGATCTCGACGCACTCTGGCAGCGATTGCGCAACCGGCTCACGCCGGAGCCTGCGCCAACGCGCACAGCCTCCGGCAACGCCGATACGCGCGTGGCCGACAGCCTGCGTAACCTGATCGATGATCCCGCCATTCCGCCGTCGGTTCGCCACGAACTGGCCGCCGATTTCGCGCGCATCGAGTCGATGCTGGCCCGGCTGGAACGCGGCGAATTGCACGTGGCGGTATTCGGCCGCGTCTCCGCCGGCAAGTCGTCGCTGGCCAATGCGTTGCTGGGCCACGAGGCATTCGCGGTGGGCGTCCTGCACGGCACCACCACCCAGGCCGCACAGGCCACGCTGGACGAGGCGCAGCACGACGGCCTGGTATTGATCGACACGCCCGGCATCAACGAACTGGATGGCGAGGCACGCGAGAAGCTGGCCTTCGACGTCGCCGAAATATGCGATTTGGTGATCTTCGTCTGTGATGGCGACCTGACCCGCGAAGAACTCGACGCACTGAAAACCCTGGCCGCCACCCAGCGCCCGCTGCTGCTGGCGTTGAACAAGGCCGACCGCTACAGCGCGGCCGAGCGTGTGGATCTGCTCGATCACCTGCGCCAGCGCACGCAGGGGCTGCTGCGCGAGCAGGATGTGCTGGCGGTGGCGGCACGCCCGGCCGCGCAACGCGTCGTCGACGCCGAGAACAATCGCGGGTTTTCCGCCGAACAAGCCACGCCGCCCGACGTCGCTGCCCTGCGCGAACGGCTGCTGGCCATCGCCGCGCGCGAAGGCAAGACGCTGTCCGCGCTCAATGCCGGCTTGTACGCAGGGCGACTTACCGATCAGGTCAGCGCACGCATCGCCGAAACGCGCCGCGCGGTGGCCAGCAAGCTGATCCGCCATTACTGCATCGCCAAGGGCGTGGCGGTGGCGCTGAACCCGATCCCCGTTGCCGACCTGCTCGCCGCCGCCGGCCTCGATGCGGCGATGGTGGTGCAACTGTCGCGCGTCTACGGCCTGCCGCTGACCCGCGCCGAATCCGGCCGGTTGGTGGCGGTGATCTCCGCCCAGCTCGCCGCGTTGATGGGCGCGATCTGGGGCGTGCAGCTGGTAGCCTCGGCGCTGAAAGGCGTCAGTGCCGGGCTATCCACCGTAGTCACTGCCGCGGCCCAGGGCGCGCTCGGCTGGTACGCCACGGTGCTGATCGGCCGCGCCGCCGAACGCTATCTGATCGCCGGCAAGTCCTGGGGCGAACAGGGCGCCAAGCGCGCCGTCGCCGAGATCGTCGCCAGCCTCGACCGTGATTCGATCCTGCGCGAAGCGCGCGAGGAGATTCTCAAGCGGTTGAGACGCGCACCGTAGGTCGCTCGCATCACCTGCCCCATCATGCAGGAGCGCACCCTGTGCGCGATGCTTTGCGGCGCAAACGCCACAGGAAGAGCATCGCGCACAGGGTGCGCTCCTACAGGAGGCGTTTGCTGCCCAGGAATGCCCGCACCGCGGCCGCGTCGAACGGCCAGTCCAGCTCGCGGCCGTCGTCGAGATTGCGCAATACCGGCACGCGCGTGCCGTAACGACGCTCCAGTTCCTTGCTGTCGTCCACCCACACGCTGTCGAACTCCGGCGTGCGCGCTTCGGCCAGTACGGCCAGCGCCATGTCGCAAAGGTGACAGTAGTCGCGTTGGTAGAGGATCAGTCGGGGCATGCGGCTGCGGATGGACGGAGATCCCGCGTAGAATAACCGTTCATCCCCATCTTCCCAGCAGCGTAGCCATGGCCGTCAGCGTATTCGACCTGTTCAAGATCGGCATCGGGCCGTCCTCCTCGCACACGGTGGGACCGATGCGCGCCGCCGCCCGCTTCGCCGAACGCTGGCTGGAAGAAAAAGGCGTGCTTGCCGACGTGGTGCGCGTGCGCGCCGAGCTGTACGGCTCGCTGGCGATGACCGGGCGCGGCCACGGTACCGACAAGGCGGTGTTGCTCGGCTTCACCGGCGAGCATCCGGATACGGTCGATCCCGACCGGATTCCGGCCACGCTGGAACACATTCGCGGCAGCGGTCGCCTGTCGTTGCTGGGCAAGCACGAGATCGAGTTCGACGAGAAGCGCGACCTGGTTTTCAACAAGCGCCAGAAGCTGCCGTTCCACACCAATGGCATGCGCTTTTCCGCCTACGATGCCGACGGCAACGAACTGGCCACGCGCGATTACTACTCGGTCGGCGGCGGCTTCGTGGTCAACACCGATGAAGCGGCGGAAGACCGCATCGTCGCCGACACCACCGCACAGCCCTACCCGTTCTCCACCGGCGACGAACTGCTGGCGCAGTGCGAAAAGCATCACCTCAGCATCGCCCAGTTGATGCTGGCCAACGAAAGCGTGTGGCGCCCCGAGGCGGAAACCCGCGCCGGCCTGCTGGTGATCTGGAAGGCCATGCGCGACTGCGTGGCTCGCGGCCTGCGCTCGCCCGGCACCCTGCCCGGCGGCCTGCACGTCACGCGCCGCGCCCCGGCGATGGCCGATGAATTGCGCAACCAGCCGGAAGCCTCGCTGAAGGATCCGCTGACCATCCTGGACTGGGTCAACCTGTACGCGCTGGCGGTGAACGAGGAAAACGCCGCCGGCGGCCGCGTGGTCACCGCACCCACCAACGGTGCCGCCGGCATCGTGCCGGCCGTGGGGCATTACTACCTGCACTTCTGCCCCAAGGCCGACGAGAACGGCATCGTCGACTACCTGCTCACCGCCGCCGCCATCGGCATCCTGTACAAGGAAAACGCCTCGATCTCCGGCGCCGAAGTGGGCTGCCAGGGCGAAGTCGGCGTGGCCTGCTCGATGGCCGCGGGCGGCCTCACCGCCGCACTGGGTGGCAATATCCACCAGGTCGAGAACGCCGCCGAGATCGGCATGGAACACAACCTCGGCCTCACCTGCGACCCGATCGGCGGCCTGGTGCAGATTCCCTGCATCGAACGCAACGCGATGGGCTCGGTCAAGGCGATCAACGCCAGCCGCATGGCGATGAAGAGCGACGGCAAGCACCGCGTCTCGCTCGACAAGGTCATCAAGACCATGCGCGACACCGGCCGCGACATGAAGGACAAGTACAAAGAGACCTCGCGCGGCGGTCTGGCGGTCAACGTCATCGAGTGCTGATGTTCTGCTCCCTCTCCCCTCCGGCGACCGAGGGGAGTCCCCTTGCGGGTGGGGGAGGGCTGGGGTGAGGGGTCAACCTCGCGAAAGCCCGCAAAAACACCCCACCCAACCTTCCCCTGCTAGCTGGGGAAGAAGCGAATGCGGAAGTTACCGCTCAGCGCAGCTTGCCCGGTGCCCCCTTCGCCAGCTCCGCGATCAGTTCGCGAACCAGTTTCCGTTTTTCGTCGGACAACTGAAGATAGTCCTCGAAAGCCAGCCGATCATGACCACGTACGTGATCCGGCCATGCGATGTTCACGTCCTGCACGCCCCTGGATCGGGTCACCCGATACTCCAGTTCGTGCGGCTCCACGCCCACGACCTTTGCCAACGCCTCCATGTGTGCCGGTCGCGGGCGATGCTTGCCGTTGAGCCAGCCTGATACCGCCTGCGAAGACACCTGCTCACCCTGCAATTCCAGAAGTCGCACCAGCTCCGACGCACTGGCCTCGATCCTCTCGTGCTTCAAGGCAGCTCGGAGGCGGTCGGCGAAGGCTTTCTTGTCGATCTTCATGGCCTGTGACCATAGGTGCCGTCCAGTCACGCCATTGAAAGTTTTACTTTATATATGTTGAAAGTTTTGCTTTCATGATCGATCAAGCCTTACGCCGGTCGTCGTCATGCCCAAGTCCCTGCTGGAACAACTCCCCGAGATCGTCGCCCGCGGGCGGCAGCAGGCCGAGAAGATCCTGGAGAGCCTGGAAGGACGCCACCGGGTCAGCCTGCAGACGCGCGAGTGGGTGCTGCCGTCGAAGGACACACGCGACAGCGACTGGATCACCGCGGCGAACCGGCAGGCGCACCTGGGCGACGAAGGCACGGCCGACTGGACCAACCGGCTGATCTACGGCGACAACCTGCTGGCGATGGCCGCCCTGCTGGCCGGCGACGAACACACGCCCAGCCTGCGCGGCAAGGTGGACCTGATCTACATCGATCCACCGTTCGATTCCAAGGCGGACTACCGCACCAAGGTTGCGCTGCCCGGCGTGGAGCTGGAGCAGAAGCCGACGGTGATCGAGCAGTTCGCGTATTCGGATACGTGGTCGGACGGCACGGCGTCGTATCTGGCGATGATCACGCCGCGGTTGATCCTGATGCGGGAGCTATTGAGTGATAGCGGCTCGATCTATGTGCATCTGGATTGGCATGTCGGCCATTACGTCAAAGTTGTGATTGACGAGATATTTGGAAAAGATAGATTTCGGAACGAGATCACATGGCAGCGTACGAATTCCCATAACGAGGCTGGGCAGTGGGGGCGAATCCACGACACGATCCTGTTCTATACCAAGACTGAAAATAGCTATTGGAATCCTGACCGCATTCCATTTTCTTCCGAACAACTGAAGCGCTACAAGAAAGACCCCAAAGGTCGCCTCTACACCTGCCAAGACATGACTGCTGAGAGAAAGAGCAGCGACTCCGGCAAATTCAACTGGCGCGGAACGATGCCCAGTGCTGGTCGTGGGTGGGGATATACGTTGGAGCAGCTCGAGGCTTGGTGGGAGCAAGGGCGCATCGCGCTCAAGAAAGATGGCACGCCCCGCATGGATGGATTGATTGTCTATCTCGATGAAAAGGATGGCGCTGTCCCGCAATCAATCTGGTCAGACGTATCGCGCGTAGGCAACACTTCGTCAGAACGCATTGGCTACAGCACGCAGAAGCCGGAAATTCTGGTTGAGCGTATCGTCAAAGCATCTTGCCCCGAGAGTGGCCTCGTCGCGGACTTCAACGGCGGCTCCGGCACCACCGCCGCCGTTGCCGAAAAGCTCGGCCGCCGCTGGATCACCACCGACCTCGGCAAGCCCTCCTGCATGATCATGCGCAAGCGGCTGATCGACCAAGGCGCGAAACCATTCCTGTACCAGGCGATCGGCGATTACCAGGTCGAGGCGGCGAAGAGTTCGCTGGGGCGCAGCTTCCGCGTCGGCGACCTGTCGTCCATCGTGCTGTCGCTGTACGGCGCGTTGCCTCTGCAGCCGGAGGACAACCCGCTGCGCAATCTCGGTGCGGTGGTGTTCGGCGGCAGGAAGACACTGGTGCTGGTGGACTCGCCGAACAAGCTCACCGGTGACGCCACCCTGCGCAAGGCGATCGCCCAGCGCGAACACCTGCTCGGCGGCTGGGATCGTGTCGTGGTGCTGGGCTGGAACTTCGAGCCGTCGATCGGCCAGAGCATCACCGCGCTGAACGATGCGCGGCTGGAAGTGCTGGTGATCCCGCCCGACCTTCTCGACCGCCTGCGCAAGAAGGGCGGCATCGAGAAGCTGCGCGGCCAGGTGCGCTTTTCAAGCCTGCAGTACCTCACGATCAAGCCGGTGCGCCGCACGCGCAGCGGCGACGAGGAACAGCTGCAAGTCGTACTGGACAACTACGTGCTGCTCTCGCCCGAGGCGATCAACCTCGATGAGGACAACCGCAAGAAGTTGCTCAAGGTCGCCAACGCCGAACCGCTGGCGCTGATCGAGTACTGGGCGGTGGACCCGGACTACGACGGCCAGGTGTTCCGCTCGGTGTGGCAGGACTATCGCGGCAACACCGCCAACGACGACGACCCGTTGCGCGTGGTGACCGAAGCGCGCTTCAACGTGCCGAGCAAGGCCGGCGAGCGCCGCGTCTGCGTGCGCGTGGTCGACGTGTTCGGCTTCGAGGCCGAGGTAGTGCAGATGGTGGCGGAGAGTAGGAAGTGATTACGCGTGGGACGCTCCGGCCCTCGTCATTCCAGCGGCTCTCAGGCCGCCAACCGCTGAACTTTGCGCAGACTGTCCTTGATCTCGCGCTCGGCGATCTTGAGGTCGTAGTCGGTCTGCCAGTTCAGCCACATTTGCGGGGTCTGGCCAAAGGCGCGACCAAACCGCAACGCAAGCTCCGCAGTCACCGGACGTTCGCCACGAACCACGTGCGAAATACGCATCGGCGAAACTCCGACCACGCGAGCGAAAGCCGCCTGACTCATGCCGAGGTCACTCAGGATCTCTTCGAGAAGTTCGCCGGGATGAATGGGCGGCATGCCGTTTTTGGTGGCGGGGATGGACATGTATGCGGTTCCTCAGTGGTAGTCGACGATCTCGACATCGAAAGCGTCGCCGCCTTCAAAACGAAAACACACCCGCCATTGTTCGTTGACACGAATACTCCATTGGCCTGCTCGATCACCTTTCAAGGCTTCGAGGCGATTGGAGGGCGGCTTGCGCAGATCCTCGACCCGATTGGCAAGATGCAGATGCTGCAGGCGTCCGATCGCACGACGCACGATATCCGGTGGAAATCGCTTGGCGGCTCCGGCGGAAAACAACCGCTCCGTTTCCCTGTCGACAAAGCTCCTGATCACCCGGTCACTCCTGTTTACCTGGTCGGCTTTCGCTCGGCCATCGTAAACAATATGTTTACGATGCGCAAGCATGGGGAGCATGAGCATGCGTGATCCCGCCAATCCGCTGGCGTTGGCTGCCGCACTGACCCGCCGCACCGAACAACTGTGCATCGGCCTGGAACAGGGCATCGCCGACCTCTATGAACTGGTGACGCCGGTGACCGCCGAGCTGCTGCGCTGGTGGTTCGGCGACGACGCCTGCCAGTCGCGCGCGTTCAATTTCCATCCGGGCCAGAAGCAGGCGATCCTCAACGTGATCGTGGCGCACGAGGTGCTGGACAGTCCGAACCTGAAAGACCTGTACACGCAGGTATGCGCCGATGTCCTGCTCGAAGGCACGCGGCTGGCCGATGTGGCGCAGGGCAAGCACGGCCATCCGAAGTACTGCCTGAAGATGGCCACCGGTACCGGCAAGACCTGGGTGCTGCAGGCGCTGCTGGTATGGCAGCTGTTGAACAAGACCGCGGCGCTGGACGAGGGGCGTGACGACCCGCGCTTCACCCGCCGCTTCCTGATCGTGGCACCGGGGCTGATCGTGTACGAGCGGCTGCTCGACGCCTTCCTCGGCAAGGAAAGTGAGGACAAGAGCCGCGACTTCGCCAGCTCCGACATTGCCAGTTACGCGGAATTGTTCACGCCGCCCGCACGGCGCGAACGCATCGCACAGTTCGTGCGCGGCAACGTCTGCCAGAAGCAGGAAATCGGCCTGAAGGCCACCGGCAACGGCATGATCGCGATCACCAACTGGCACCTGCTCAGCGAGGCCGAGGAGGAAGCCGAGCAGAACGAAACCGAGTGGGTCGACACGCCCGGCATAGTCGCCGACGCGGCGCGCGTGGCCTATGACGTGTTGCCACTGGTGCCTGGCCGCGCCACCGGCAACAGCCTCGACGTGCTGGACCGGCGCTGGGCACGCGGCAACATCCTGAGTTACCTCGCGGACCTGCCCGACCTGATGGTGTTCAACGACGAGGCGCACCACATCCACGAGTTGAAGAAGGAAGGCGAAATCACCGAGGTCGAGTGGCAGAAGAGCCTGTCGATCATCGCCGCGGGCAAGGGCCGCCGCTTCGTGCAGATGGACTTCTCCGCCACGCCGTACAACGACGTGGGCGGCGGCAAGAAGCGACGCAAGGTCTACTTCCCGCACATCGTGGTCGATTTCGACCTCAAGGACGCGATGCGGCTGGGCCTGGTGAAATCGCTGGTGCTGGACAAGCGCAAGGAACTCGGCGCGCTGCCGCTGGAGTTCAAGGCCGAGCGCGATGCGGACGGCAACGTGCAACTGTCCGAAGGCCAGCGCGTGATGTTGCGCGCCGGCCTGCAGAAGCTGCGCAAGCTGGAGGCGGATTTCGCCCGCGTCGATGCCACGCGCCATCCGAAGATGCTGGTGGTATGCGAAGACACCACGGTATCGCCGCTGGTGGCGCAGTTCCTGCGCGACGAGGGACTGCATGACGAAGACGTGCTGACCGTCGACTCGGGCAGAAAGGCCGAGCTGGGCGAGAAGCAATGGGCACCATTGCGCCAGCGCCTGTTCAATGTCGACAAACATGCGCAACCACGCGTGATCGTCAGCGTACTGATGCTGCGCGAGGGTTTCGACGTCAACAACATCTGCGTGATCGTGCCGCTGCGTTCCAGCCAGGCGCAGATCCTGCTGGAGCAGACCATCGGCCGCGGCCTGCGGCTGATGTGGCGCGACCCGGAATACGCGGACATCAAGCGCGAGAACCGTGAGCGGATCAACCGCGGCGAGGAACCCGGTTCGCTGATCGACATCCTCTCCATCGTCGAGCATCCGGGGTTCCAGAGCTTCTACGACGAACTGATGCGCGAAGGTCTGGTCGGCGAGACCGGTGATGACGACGAGGGCAGCAGCACCGGCGACCTGATCGCCGCCGAGCTGCGAGAGGGTTACGAGAAATACGACTTCGCCATTCCGTTCATCCTGCGCGAGACCGAGGAGAACGTCGAACACCTGCCGATCGACATCGCCACGCTGTCGCCATTCAGCGCAATGAGCCGCGCGAAGCTCGCCGAGCTGTTGGGCAAGGGCGACACCTTCACCTCGCAGGACCTGCAGAGCAGCACGCTGTTCGGCGACTACCGTGTCGACGGCGTGGCGATGAACGTCGGCGGCTACAACGAGCTGCTGTCGCGGCTGACCCGGCGCGTGAGCCAGGCGCTGAATCATCCGTTGCCGAAGGGCAACAAGATCGCCTATAACCTGGATCGTCCCTACCTGCAGATGAATACCGCCGCACTGGCCACCGCGCTGGACGACTACATTCGCGAACGCCTGTTCAACGAGCCCTTCGAGCCGTTCGAGGACGAAGGCTGGCGGCTGTTGCTGTTGCAGCCGGTGCTCGATCACGTCGTGAAGATCTTTGGCCTGGCGCTGGTACGCGCCGAGGAACACAGCACCAGCGGTACCACCGAAGTGCGCCATCGCCACCTGTCCGAGGTGACCAGGCTGATGGTGCGCGAAAGCGCGTCGCTGGAAGTGTCCAAGTGCATCTATACGCGGCTGCCCTATCCCACCCGCAGCGGCGGGCTGGAGCGCACCTTCATCGAGTGGGCGCAACGGGATGCCGGCGTCGAGGCGTTCTGCAAGATCAGCGAGAACCGCCACGACTTCGTGCGGCTGCGCTACGTGAAGAACGACGGCCTGCCCGCGTTCTACATCCCGGATTTCCTGGTGCGCACGGCCGACGCGATCTACCTGGTCGAGACCAAGGCACAGGAGCAGATCAGTCATCCAAATGTGCAGCGCAAGCTGAAGGCCGCGGCCACGTGGTGCGAGCGGATCAATGCACTGGAGCCCTCACAACGCGGCGAGCGGAACTGGCACTACGCCCTGGTCGGCGAATCACTGTTCCATGATTGGCGCGAGAAAGGCGCCCGGCTGGGCGAGTTGCTGGCGTATTCGCGGGTGCGCCCGGCGGTGGCACCGGGAGCCCAGGCTGGGCTTGCGCTGGATTAGCACCTGCCACGCCAACATCGTCGAGTGCGGCCCCCGTTCGGTCCCGCCCCTTGCGCATGCAGGGGGCGGGAGGGCGTGACCCGGGCTAACGGAAAGATCAAGCAAGAGCACCCCACCCCAACCCTCCCCTGCATGCAGGGGAGGGAGAAAACTGGTGTCCACGATCTCGTTTAGCGCGCCCGCATGCCCTCATCGCTCCACGGCAGGAGCGGTTTCAGCCACAAGGTGGAGCACCTGCAAGGACAAGGTCGTGAACAGACTCTCAGTCAAACACGATGCTCGCAATGGCGCCGTTGGCGTCGCCGCGTGGGCGCATCGATACGTTCCAGCCGTAGAGGTCGCACAGGCGGCGCACGATGGCCAGGCCGAGCCCGGCACCGCTGCCGCCGGCGCCTTCGCCGCGCACGCCGCGCTGGAACAGGCGTTCGGCATCTTCGGGCTTGATGCCGGGGCCGGTGTCGATCACTTCGATGCGGCCTTTCCCCACTTCCACGCGCACGGTGCCTTCCAGCGTGTATTTGATGGCGTTGCCGATCAGGTTGGTCAGCGCCACTGACAGCACCGAGGCCGGGGCGTTGACGCTCACCGGCTCGTTCATCGCCAACTCGATTTCCACCGGTTTGCCGCGCAGCTGCGGGCGCTGGCTTTCGATCACGTCGGCGGCGACCTTGCCGACCTCGGTGGTTTCGCCGCGGGTGGGGCCGCGGCGTTCGGCGCGGGAAAGCAGCAGCAGCGCCTCGATCAGCTCGGTGGCCTGGCGCGAGGCGCGCTCGATGCGCTTGAGGCGTTCGGCGAGCTTGGGCGTCAGGTCGGGCGAACCCTGCAGCAATTCGGTGGTACTGGCGACCACCGCCAGCGGTGTGCGCAATTCATGGCTGACGTCGGAGTTGAATTCGCGGTCGCGCTCGACCATCGCGGTGAGCCGCGCGGCGTATTCGTCCAGCGCCAGCGCCAGTTCGCCCACTTCGTCGTCGGCGAAGTTCGCCGCCAGCGGCTCGGCCTTGCCGGCCTTGCGGAAGTCACGCAGGCGCTGCGCCAGTTGGGTCACCGGTTTGAGCACCTTGCGCGACAGCCATAGGCCGATCGCCAGCGAGAGCAGGCCAAACAGGAATACCGCCGCGATGACACTGATCAGAAGTTGCCGTTTGCCCAGTTCATCGCGGGATACGTCGTAGCGCAGAAAGCTGATGACACCACCCTTCCGCTCGACAGCCAACTTGTAGCGCTTGGTGTGACCGTCAGCATCCGTCTCAGTGATGTCATGAACGCCAGTCGCCAGGTTTTGCCAGTTCAGTGGTGCCTTGTAGATCGTCCGCTCGCTCCACGACCAAGCCTTGATGATGTCGAAATGAGGCGGTCTGGTCGGATCGGCACGAACCTGCGCATTGAGGTTGTCCACCTCATTCTGCAGGCTGTTGCTGACCAATTGATCCTCGACGCGCGAACGAATGTTCAGCGCAGCCACGGCAAACAACGCGCTGAGGCCGAAGCCGAACAGCGCGAAGGAAACGACGAGGCGAAACCGCAGCTTACGCCTGGACTGCATCCGGATCGACCATGCGGTAGCCGATGCCGTGCCGCGTGTGGATCAGCGGCTTGTCGAACGGCTTGTCGATCGCGGCGCGCAGGCCGTGGATGTGTACGCGCAGGGAGTCGCTGTCGGGCAGTTCCTCGCCCCACACCTTCTGCTCCAGATCCTGTCGTGTCACCACCGAGGGGCTGGCTTCCATCAGCGCCTGCAGCAGTTTCAGGCCGATCGGGTTGAGCTGGATCGACTTGCCATCGCGGTTCACGGTGAGCGTGTCGAGGTTGTAGGTCAGGTCGGACACCTTCAGCACCCGGCTCTGCGGGCCCTTGCCGCGGCGCGCCAGCACTTCCAGCCGCGCGGCCAGTTCCTGCAGCGCGAACGGCTTGGTCATGTAATCGTCGGCACCGGATTCGAAGCCGGTGAGCTTCTGTTCCAGTGCGTCGCGCGCGGTCAGCATCAGCACCGGGGTCTGCTTGTGCGCCTCGTGGCGCAGCTTGCGCGCCACGTCCAGGCCGTCCATGCCGGGCAGGGTCAGATCCAGCACGATCACGTCGAAATCGTGCACCACGGCAAGATGCAGGCCGGTCACGCCATCGCCGGCGAAATCCACCACATGGCCGCGGTCTTCCAGATAATCGCCGATGTTCGTCGCGATATCGCTGTTGTCTTCAATCACCAGAACGCGCATGCGTCACTCCGCTACGCTGCCGGCACACAGTCCGGCGGAAGCTCAAGCTTAAACGGTGTGCCGCACCGACGTAAGCGGTAAAGCTGAATGCATCGTGGTGAATCGCGGCCGAAACCGCCTCACCCAGCTCTTTTGCAGGAGCGCACCCTGTGCGCGAAGGCTCTTGGCCGGGTATCGCGAGAAGCCTTTCGCGCACAGGGTGCGCCCCTGCAAAGGACATTGCATGGCCGGTTTCGGCCGCGATCCACCCGACAGCATAAAAAAGCCCGGGCGCATGACCTTGCGGCCACCCTGCCCGGGCTGAAGCTACTTGCCCCGATACCGTCATCTGCTGCCACCGTAGCCTTGCGGTTGAAGTGTCCAGCAAAAAACAGTGGGGTCTTTATAGGGGTGGCAGGGTTACGCGGCAGTTAATCCCATCCATACGCGGTCGCACAGTGTTCATGAAACCTCTCGAAATGCGCAGCGCCGCACATTCACTTTGCCGTGTTCCGCTCCAGGTGCTCGATGATGCAGGTGGATACATCCACGCCAGTCGCCGCTTCGATGCCTTCGAGTCCCGGCGAGGCATTCACTTCCAGCACCAGCGGGCCACGATGGGAGCGCAGCAGGTCGACGCCGGCGATACCCAGACCCAACGCACCGGCCGCACGTACCGCGATGCGTTTTTCCGCCGCGCTCAGCACGGCCGCGCTGGCGCTGCCGCCACGATGCAGGTTGGCGCGGAAATCGCCGGGGCTGGCCTCGCGTTGCATCGCCGCGACCACCTTGCCGCCGACCACGAAACAGCGCAGGTCGCAGCCCTTCGCCTCAGCCACGAATTCCTGCACCAGGAAGTTGGCGTACAAGCCGCGAAACGCCTCGACCACGCTCTGCGAGGCGCTGCGCTTTTCCGCCAGCACCACGCCGGTGCCCTGGCTTCCCTCGTTGAGCTTGATCACGTGCGGCGGCTCGCCCAGCATCGCCAGCACGTCGTCGGTGTCGTCGGGGTTGTCGCCGAACACCGTCACCGGCATGGCAATGCCCTGGGCGGCAAGGATCTGCAGGCTGCGCAGCTTGTCGCGCGCGCGCAGCACCGCGTCGGACGGGTTGGGCGTGTACACGCCCATCATTTCCAGCTGGCGCAATACCGCCGTGCCGTAGAACGTGGTGTTGGTGCCGATGCGCGGGATCACCGCGTCGATATCGCGCAGCGGCTTGCCCTTGTAGCGCATCTGCACCGCTTCCGGCGCGATGCGCACGTAGCAGCGCAACGGGTCGAGCACGCGTACCACATGGTCACGGGCACGGGCCGCCTCCACCAGCCGACGCGTGGAATACAGCCGCGCATTGCGCGAGAGAATGGCGATCTTCATGGGGTTCCGGGATGACCAGCGCGGCTGTCGTTGAAAAAGCGCGACCGGTTCAGTTGTACGTTTCGGTGATCTTCGCCACGCGACCATCCTGGCCGACGTAGATGGAGATGGTCTTGTTGCCTTCGTCGTAGTCCAGTCGATGCGCGACCACCGCGCCAAAGCGGTTCTGCACATCGCTCTGTATCGCGGGCTTGCCGGCCACCTTCAGCACATGCGCCTCGGTATCGCCAAGCACCACCAGGCTGGAACCGAAGCGCACGCTGTCGGCAGCCGCTGCGGAAAACGCCAGCACCAGGCCGGCCATCAGGACAATCCATCGTTTCATGACTCCATCTCCATGCCACCGCGGGGAAATCCAAGCTTATACAACCCGGCACCCGAGGCAAATGTTGCAACAACGTCATCTCACGCATGTGACGAAAGCCCGGCGACCGCGGCGTGAGCGAGCGTTGCCGCCACGTAGGACAAGGCCGGGTCCACGCGGAATCGCTCATTCAGTGCCGTGCGCCCCAGCAGCAACGGAAAACGCATGCCGCGGCGGTCGGTCAGGCTGATCTCGGCGTCGAAGCAATGCCCCGCGAGCAGGATCTGGCTGCGGATGAACCAGCGTTCGGCACGATGGCCGCTGCTGTTGGTCACCACGCGCCGGCCCAGCGCCGGTGCCTCGCACGTCACGCCGTACTGCGCATGCCGCCCCTGGCTCACGTCAAAGCGCAGCCAGACCGAACCATCGCGCATGAACGTTTCAAGGGAATCCACATGCAGCGCACTGGAACGCGCGCCGGTGTCGAGCTTGGCGCGCAGCCGCTCGATGCCAAGTTGCGGCAACCCGACCCGCTCCCGCCAACCAAGAGTCATCACGCCTGCAGTCATCGGCACACGCTGGTTGCTTGGAGGATTCGGGGAAGTTCGACGGGGATCGAACCGGTCGTTCAAACCAGCTGCGGGGACAGCGTGGTGGAGCGGGTGAAGGGAATCGAACCCTCGTCAGTAGCTTGGGAAGCTACAGCTCTACCATTGAGCTACACCCGCGTTGCCGGCGGATGGTAACCCGGGATCGGCAGGTTTTGGAATCCCGGTCGCTCGTCATTCCTGCGAAGGCAGCAATCCAGCACCATTGATTTCAATGGCCCGGAGTCGAGGAGTTCCGTACTGAGCGGCGGTTCGGCTGGCGAGGTTCGTTGGACGACGGTGGCTTCCGGGGTCCTTCAGGCGTCGCAGCCACGCATGAATCCGGCCGAAACCGACTCATCGATGGCCTTGCCCGCCACCTCGCCCGCTGTCATCGTCATGGCCATTCGCACGTTGTTCCGGGGGCAGGACTCACGAAAGCGCGTCCCCGCGCGCTCCCGCAAGAAGAGGATGTCATGCGCATGCCCACCAGCCTGCCCCCATCACTTCGCCGCTGGCGCGTAACCGCGCTGCTTTTGCTGCTGAGCCTGACCGCCACCGCGTGGTCCCAAACCACCGACACCACCGCCGTCGACCCGCCCACACGGGTGGCGCGCCTGTCCTACCTGGCCGGGGATGTCGGCGTACTGCCGGCCGGTGCGCATGACTGGAGCGATGCCGACGTCAACCGCCCGCTGACCGACGGTGACCAGCTTTCCAGCGGTGCCGATGCGCGTGCCGAGCTGGAACTGGGCGGCGCCATGCTGCACGTCGATGGCGATACCGACCTGGGCCTGCTCGCCCTGAACGGGCAGCTTGGCCAGTTCGAGCTGACCCAGGGCACGCTGGAGCTCAGCGTGCGCAGCCTCGCCAACGGCCAGAGCTACGAGATCGACACGCCCACGGTGGCGCTGGTGATGGATCAGCCGGGCTCGTTCCGCGTGGATATCGGCGCCGATGGCCGCTCCACCACGGTCACCGCCTTCAACGGCAACGCGGTGGTGTTCGGCCAGAACAACGCACAGCAGGACGTGATCGCCGGGCGCAGCTACCAGTTCGACGACGCGTCGCTGAGCGACGTGGGAATCACCGACGTGGGCGGCAACGACGCGTTCGATGCCTGGTGCAGCGACCGCGACCGCCGCTACACCGACGCGATGACGCCGCGCTACGTCTCCACCGAAGTGGTGGGCGCCGAAGACCTGGACAACTACGGCGACTGGAACGACGACCCCGAGTATGGCGAGGTGTGGTACCCCGCCCATGTCGTCGCCGGCTGGGCGCCGTACCGGTTCGGCCACTGGGTGTGGATCACGCCATGGGGCTGGACCTGGGTGGATGACGCACCGTGGGGCTTCGCGCCGTTCCACTACGGCCGCTGGGCCTATATCCGCGGCGCATGGGGCTGGCTGCCCGGTCCGCGTTACGCGCGGCCGATCTATGCACCGGCGCTGGTCGCCTTCGTCGGCGGCGGACGACACTGGGGCGTATCGGTGGGCCTGGGTGCACCGGTGGGCTGGTTTCCGCTCGGTCCGGGCGAGATCTTCAACCCGTGGTACCACGCCAGCCGCGGCTATTACTCGCGCGTCAACATCGCCGACCTGCGCGATCGCCACGGGCACAGCCCGCACGACATCGCCGGCCGCATCGAACGCCATTACGGCGACTTCCAACGCGGCCGTACCTCCCCCGGCATGGACTACGCCCACCATCACCCGCACGGCTTCACCGCCGTTCCCGAACGCAGCTTCGCCGAGGCGCACGACGTGCATCGGCATCTGCTGCATGTCGACCCCCGTCGCCTGGCCCATGCGCCGATCGAAGCCCGCGGGGTTCGCGTGAAGCCCGTGCCGGTCAATCCACTGTCGTCGCGCAACCCACGCCTGCGCTCACTGCCCACGGCCGGCTTCCGTCGCCCCGTGGTGATGCGCCATGCACCAGACGACGAGCGCTTTGTCCGTGCCGGACGCTACAACGTGGCGCACCCGGACTACCGCGTGTCCGCCGGGATTGCCCGTCCGGACGTACCACCCACCACGCCGCGCAGCAACGTGCGTGCCTACGGCGGCAACCACCCGGCGACCCTGCCAACGCCGCCGCGCCTCATCACCGCGCATGACCTGCAACGCACCGGCGAGCTTCCTTCTGCCCGCTTCGCGCAGCAACACCGGGACACGCGTCGCGAATACGTGCAACGTCCCGGCGTGAGTTTTGTGGGTCGCGGATCGGAGCCATCACGGGAAACGCAGCATCCCGTGGGCGCGCTGCCGCCGGAACCGCGTTTCGAACGCGTGCAATCCCTGCCGCGCGACACCGGCGCCCGTGAATCCGCCGCGCGCTTCGAAGCAGCCCGGCGCATGCGCGACGAACGCGCGCCTCCAGCCACCTACCGCACACATGTCGACGCGATGCCGCGCAGCTACAACAACGCAGCCCCACGCTCATACAACAACATCCCCCAGCGCAGCTACAACAGTGCACCGCACCCGGATTACCGCGCGCCAGCCTTCCGCCAGCCACCGCGGGTAGAACCGGAACGGCGTGCACCCCAAGCCCATTCGGCGCCCAGCCGCGGATATGGCGGGCACGCACCGGCATACCACCCGGGCGACGATCGGCAGCACTGAAACAGCCGTTTCGACGCCACTGTAGGAGCGCACCCTGTGCGCGATGCTTTTTCGCAGTGTGCTACCGAGAGCATCGCGCACAAGGTGCGCTCCTACCTCCTCCGCGCGACGGACTATGAAACATCCGGACAAATTGACTTTCGATACGTTCCATCATCCTGGCGCCAAGGCCGGGCCGCTCCCAACAGCCCCGGGCACAACCGCTACAATAGGCGGATGCATATCACGCTCAATGGCCAGCCGCGCGATTGCACGGCCTCGATCACCATCGCCCACCTGCTCGATGAAGCCGGTTACGCCGGTCGTCGCGTGGCGGTGGAAGTGAACCGCGAGATCATTCCGCGCAGCCGCCATGCCGAGCACGCGCTGGCCGAAGGCGATGAGGTGGAAATCGTCCACGCCATCGGCGGCGGCTGACCGCACGCTTCGCCCTTTCCCCCACATTCCGGCCACGCCATGAACCTGAAAACCACCGACATCGCCGACCCGTTGATCATCGCCGGCAAAAGCTACGGCTCGCGCCTGCTCACCGGCACCGGCAAGTACAAGGATTTCGATGAAACCCGCGCCGCCTCGCAGGCTGCGGGCGCCGAGATCGTCACGGTGGCGATCCGTCGCGTGAACATCGGCCAGGACGCCAGCCAGCCCAGCCTGCTCGATGCGCTGCCGCCCGAGCAGTTCACCCTGTTGCCGAATACCGCCGGTTGCTACAACGCGGTCGACGCCGTGCGCACCTGCAAGCTGGCGCGCGAGCTGCTGGACGGCCACAAGCTGGTGAAGCTGGAAGTGCTGGGCGACCCGAAGACCCTGTTCCCGGACGTGGTGGAAACCCTGAAGGCGGCAGAGGAACTGGTCGCCGACGGTTTCGACGTGATGGTCTACACCTCGGACGACCCGATCCTGGCCAAGCGGTTGGAACAGATCGGCTGTGTAGCAGTGATGCCGCTGGCCGCGCCGATCGGCTCGGGCCTGGGCATCCAGAATCGCTACAACCTGCTGGAAATCGTGGAGAACGCCACGGTACCGATCATCGTCGACGCCGGCGTGGGCACCGCGTCCGATGCCGCCGTGGCGATGGAACTGGGCTGCGACGGCGTGCTGATGAACACCGCCATCGCCGGCGCGAAAGATCCCGTACTGATGGCCCACGCGATGAAACTGGCGATCCAGGCTGGCCGCGCCGCCTTCCGCGCCGGGCGGATTCCGCGCAAGCGCTATGCTTCGGCCTCCAGCCCGGTCGACGGCATCATCGGCTGATCGCACTCCCCTCTCCCGCCGGGAGAGGAACTTCACCCTACGCCATTCGCCCTGAGCGTAGGCCCGCAGGGGCCGAAGTCGAAGGGTAGCCCTTCGACTTCGCTACGCTACGCTCAGGGCGAACGGTGAAAAACCACGCTCACTGCTGCGAAAAGCCTGCACCTACTCGCTCCGCCCGCACCCTCACCCGCCTGCCGGCACCCTCTCCCAAAGTGAGAGGGACTCACTCGATAGCTTTCGCCCGACATGACCGACCATCCCGTTCCCGACCATCTCCGCCGCATCCGCAGCTTCGTGCTGCGCGACGGCCGCATGACGCCCGCGCAACAACGCGCCTTCGACGATCACTGGGCCCGTTTCGGCATCGATTACACCGGCTGTGCACAGGACTTCGCCACCCGCTTCGGGCGTACCGCACCGCTGGTGATGGAAATCGGTTTCGGCAACGGCGAGGCGTTGGCGTGGGCCAGCGAGCACGATCCGGCGCGTGACTACCTCGGCGTGGAAGTGCACGGTCCCGGCGTCGGCCGGCTGATGAACGTGCTGGCAGCGCGCGATGCCGGCAATGTGCGCCTGTATCGGCACGACGCGGTGGAAGTGCTGGAAAACGAGATCGCCCCGGACACCCTGGCCGAAGCGCGCATCTGGTTTCCCGACCCGTGGCACAAGAAGCGCCACAACAAGCGCCGCATCATCCAGCCCGGGTTCGTCGCCCAACTCGCCACGCGCATGGCCCCCGGCGGCCTGCTGCACCTGGCCACCGACTGGCAGGCCTACGCCGAGCACATGCTCGAAGTGATGGAAGCCGCGCCGGCCTGGTCCAACGCCATCGCCCCCGGCGAGTACGCCGAAAAGCCCGCCTGGCGTATCGAAACCCACTTCGAACGGCGCGGATTGAAGTTGGGTCACGGGGTGTGGGATCTGCTTTACCGTCGCGTCTGACGCCGCGAAGCACAAGATCCACCACATCGAATGACCTACCCGGTAGGAGCGCACCCTGTGCGCGAAAAGCCTATTGCAGGCTCAGGCAATCGCGCACAGGGTGCGCTCCTACAATCAGCAACGGCGTGCAAGGGAGGTTGGGAGGGGGTCAACCACTCTCGCCACAAGCTTACCTACCCCACCCCAACCCACCCCTGCTGGCAGGGGGTGGGGGCAAAAGCGAGAACTGCGGTGATCCACTTGCTCCCGATTCACCAGCCCTTGCACTTGGCCGCTTATACTTGCGTTCAATCAGGGACCCAAGCTGCCGCAGCGTGAATCATCCACTGCCCATCCATCGCCAGACTGATCGCTCGCCCCGCCGGGACGCTCGCTAGTGGGACTGACCCTCACACCCGACATGATGCTGGTGCTCGGGCTGGTGGTCTTCACCATGCTGATGCTGGTGCTGGAGTGGATCCGCGCCGACATGGTGGCGCTGCTGGTGGTGGTGGTGATCGGCCTGACCGGGCTGATTCCGGCCGACAAGGTCTTCAACGGATTCGCCGGCAACGCGGTCATCGCGATCATCGCGATCATGATCATGGGCGAAGGGTTGGACCGCGCCGGCGTGCTGAGCCTGACCGCCCGCTTCGTGATGCGCATGGCACGTGGCAAGGAATCCCGGCTGGGCGTGGTGATCAACTCGGTCGCCAGCCTGTTCAGCGCGGTGATCCCCAGTCAGGCGCTGGCCGCGCTGATGATCCCGGTATCCAGCCGCTTGTCCGCGCGCACCGGCGTGCCGATCTCGCGGCTGCTGCTGCCGATGGCGTTTTGTATCCTCACCGCCACCAACACCACGCTGATCGCGAACTCCCCGCTGATCATGCTGAACGACCTGATCGCCAGCGCCAACAACAACCTGCCGCCGGGCGCGCAGACCATTCCCAAGTTCGGTCTGTTCAGCGTGACCCCGGTGGGCCTGGCGCTGGCCATTACCGGCGTGCTGTTCTTCTGGCTGTTCACCCGCAAGGTGCTGCCCGAGCGCGAAGACGCGCGCCAGAAGGTGACCCCGGGCCGTACCGAAAGCTACTTCGCCGAGACCTACGGCATCGTCGGCGAGACCGCCGAGCTCACCGTCACCGCGGAAAGCCCGCTGGTAGGCATGAGCATCGGCGAAGCGGAACAACTGCACGGCGCGCCGCTGATCCTGGCCATCAAGAGCGGCAACGATGCACGCATGGCCCCGCCGGCGGACCACGTGATCTGGGTCGGCTCGGTGCTGGGTGTGCTCGGCCCCCGCGAGCAGCTCAATCAGTTCGCCAACAACCAGCTGTGCCGCCTGCTGCCACGCATGCGCCAGTTGGGCGAGCTGTTCAATCCGACTCGCGCGGGCATTTCGGAGGCGGTGATTCCGCCCAACTCGCGTTTCATCAAGCAGACCATCGGCGACCTCCACCTGCGCAAGCGCCACGGCATCTCGGTGTTGGCGGTGACCCGTGGCGAGCACGTATACCGCGACGACGTGCGCGCAGTCAGCCTGCGCGCCGGCGACACCATGGTGCTGCATTCAAGCTGGCGCGAACTGGCGCAAACCGCCGAGGACCGCGACCTGGTGGTGGTCACCGACATCCCGCGGGAGGAACAGCGCCCGAACAAGATCTGGCAGGCTGTGGGCTTCTTCTTCACCGCCAAGTGCCTGGCCCTGTTCACCAATCTCGATCTGTCCATCGCCATGATGACCGGCGCCATCGGCATGCTGCTGTCCGGCGTGCTGAACATGGATGAGGCCTACAAGGCGATCAACTGGAAGACCATCTTCGTCACCGCCTGCCTGATCCCGCTGGGCTGGTCGATGGACTCCACCGGCACCGCCGCGTGGCTGGCGCAGGAAGTGCTGGTGCACATGGGCGGCGCCTCGCCGTGGGTGCTGCAACTGGCACTGGCGACGCTCACCCTGCTGTTCTCGCAGGTCATGTCCAACGTGGGCGCCACCGTGATGATGGTGCCGGTGGCGATCAGCGTGGCCGTGGCCACCGGCGGCAATCCGTCCGCCTATGCGCTGATCGTGGCCGTGTCCTCGTCCAACACCTTCCTGATCAGCTCCGGCCACCCCGCCCTGATGATGGTCACCGGCCCCGGCGGCTACAAGAGCAAGGACTTCCTGCGTGCCGGCATCCCGCTGACCTTCGTGGTCCTGGCCATCACTCTGGTGGCGATCAACCTGATGTTCCATTGAGGGCTCCCACGCCTCCGCGCGATGATTTCTCCACCCGCGCGGGCACCCGAGCCGGGGACCGCAACCGATACGTGCCTCCAGGCAAATCTGGTCGCGGCCGAAATCGCCTCCCTCAAAAAGGTTCTTGTCTCATTGAACGCACACCGGGAACCTCAAAAATCTCTCAAAGTGCGTCATTCCGGCGAAGGCCGGAGGCGCCTTTCAACAGACGGCTGTCTGGTCATCCAGTGGCCGCATGGCCTGAACAAGCGTGGTCGCTACTGGATCCCGGCCTTCGCCCACTGCTGTCCGGAATAATTTCGAATACCCGCAGTCGTGCGGTGGCATATGCCGAAATCGGTTTTTGCCCGTCATTCCGGCGAAGGCCGGAATCCAGTAGCCATATGGCTTGGACAGGCGTGATCGCTACTGGATCCCGGCCTGCGCCGGGATGACGAGCCGGAGAGGTGCTCGCTGCCAGAAATGGAGTCGCCCCCTTGTTGCATCTCGCGCAAGCGGCGCGGGTATTCACTCTCGAAGGACATCCCAGGATTATTCCGGACAGCAGTGGCCCTTCGCCGGGATGACGAGCACGATAGGTCGTCGCTGGCCGATTTTGAGTCGCTCCGTTACCAGTCCCATACAAGTCTCCACAGCCCTCATGCATCAGGGCTATGCCCAGATTATTCCGGACAGCAATCGGCGCAGGCCGGGATGACGAACAAATAAAGCGGTTATTCGAGATACCCAGTGGGAGGTGCGCGCTTCACGCAACTTGCCATCATCACGCGCAGCCATCGGCGGCAACAACATCGAGTCGACGCTGCAAGGCACGCAGTCGTTGTTGCAGCGCCGCTGGCGGCAGCGTCATCGACAAGGCACCCAGGCAGTGCTGCAAATGCACTGGATCGCCGCGCAGACGCTTCAGTGCCTTGTCCAGATCGATGCGCACGACATCGCCATAGGCACACCGCGCTTTCTCCAGCGCAGGGCGCAGCCGGCGTGGTGGCTGGTTCATCATGGCCAGATCGATCGCGTCACGGGAAAAAACGCTGTCGTCGCGCCAACGGTCGGCATTGGCCAGCAATTTACTGGCGGCCGCGTCTATATCAGTGAGTGTCCCGATGCCGCATAGCCGGTCATTACGACCAGGCGGATCCAGCACGATGCGCGCTTCGCGCACAATCTCAAACTTGATTTCGCTGCTTTCAACCTGCAGCACGGTGCGGATACCGTATTGGTCGATCCGCCACGGGCGCAGCAGGCGGATCGGTGCAACGCCTGCTCGCAGCAGTGGCGCCAGGTCATCGGCACCGGCAAGGCATTGACGCAGCTCACGGTAGGCTTCTGCATCGGAGACGAGGAAGTCCATGTCGACGGACTCGCGGAATTCGCCCCAGCGCAAGGCGATGGCCGTACCCCCGCCGAAGCGGCATTGCATGGCATCCAACCGTCCACCATCCAGGGCCAGCAATACCTGGGCGACACGGCGATGATGCAGGCGTTCAAACATCCAGTAGTCCCTTGCCATAGACCTGTTGCAATGCCTTGATCAGGGCACGTTCCCGCAGCTCGAGAGCCTCAAGTTCAACGTGCCGCCAATTGCGCTCATACAAATCCAGCGCTTCGCGTGGCGTGAGCACCTGCGTATCGTCGGCTACCTGCCAAGCCAGCCGGCGCAATTGCGGAAAATCGTGCAGACGGATATGCAATGGCAAATGATCCGCCAGGGGGCCCGTAGCCGTCGCCTGCTCCGGTATCGAAGCAGGCGCAAGCAGCTCGACACGCAAGCCGAGTACCTCGGCAGCGGCCAATAGCGAACCGGCCGCCACGCTGGCCTCCCCCTTTTCCAGTCGATGCCAGGTCACACGGGAAATCCCGGCGGCTTCTGCAGCCGCCACTGCGCTCAGACCCAGCGACTTGCGCCGGATGCGCAATGTTTGCCCGAGCGTGAGGGCAGTTTCCGACTTGGATACGAGAAGATTCATGGTGCTAACTTTCGTAAAGTGTTTCTTATAATGATCATTTATCAAAAAATGTCAACTTAAAGAAACATTTCTCGGCCAAGCGCGCCCTGCAAAAGGCCCGTCCGAGTGCGGCATTTCGCTGACCTTCGTGGTCCTGGCCATCACCATGGTGGCAATCAACCTGATGTTCCATTGAGGGCGTCACGGAAAGCCGCTTTAAGGACCCTCGAGCCCCCCCCCCCCCTTTTTTTGCTCGTCATCCGGCCCGACCAGCCCTTCGGCTGTCGAAAGGCACCTCGCCGGAATGACGCAAATTGATGGGTCTTCCGAGGAACCCTTCGGGGCCCCTCGAACAATTCTGTTGCAGGAGCCCGTTCGCGGGCGATGCTTTTCTGGAGGGAATAGCAGCAAGAGCATCGCCCGCCAACGGGCTACAAGCATCGGTCACGAATTGGAGCCCAAGATCATGACCTCCGATCATCCTGCCTTGCACCACGACGATTTTGACGCCGCCTCCGGGCGGCAACCAGTCGGCGCGGCAATAACGCAAACGGCGAGTTCCCGCCAAAACGTCCCTGAATATGCCGCCCTTCACCACCTCTACACATATTCGGCAAAATCATGGACATACAGCCGTTTTATTTCGCTCCGGTTTAGTTTCAGGCTTGGAATGACGTGCTAGAATCGCGGTTCGTTTGACGTCTATGGCACGGAGTGGAACGGACGCATCAGACAGGGGGCGGTTCCAAATCTTCATGCGTATGTCATCCGGGCGTCGTTGATCGACGTCAAGGATTGCTTTACCGCCCCTATCGGACAGTTTTGTCTGCCCGGTGCCTTTCAACAGGGATGGATTGAGGAGAATCCAATGCTCGACACACGGATCGTTCTCGCCTGCGCCCTGGCAGCAGGCGTCTCGGCCATCGCACTGTTCATTCTGGCAAACCTTGCCGAGCGACTCGGCCTGGTTGACCGCCCCAACAAACGCAAACTGCACCAAGGCAACATCCCGCTGGTGGGCGGCCTTTCCGTCTTCATCGGCATGCTGGTGGCCGCGCTATGGTTCGACGGCTTCTCGTATTTCGTGAAGATGCTGCTCGCCACCTCGGCAGTGCTTGCCTTGCTCGGCGCCCTGGATGACCGCTACGACCTGAGTGTGCGCGCCCGTCTGCTGGTGCAAACCGCCGCCATCCTCACCGTGATCGGGACGACGGGCGTCTATATTCACAGCGTGGGTCACCTGTTCGGTCACGAGCTGGCCCTTGGCTGGTTGGGCGTGCCCTTTACCGTGGTCGCCGTCATCGGCCTGCTCAACGCCTTCAACATGATGGACGGCATCGATGGCCTGGCCGGCAGCCTGTCGCTGGTCACCATTGGCGCCATCCTGCTGTACAGCAATGCTGCACAAATGCACGGCCCGACCGCGCTGATGCTGCTCACGGGCTGCGCACTGCTCCCCTATCTGGCCGCCAATCTCGGCTTGGTCGGCCGCAAGATTTTCCTGGGCGACGCCGGCTCCATGGTGTTGGGCTATCTGTTTGCCTGGACCCTGATCGATTTCAGCCAGGCTTCGCCAAGGCATATTTCCCCGATCGACGTACTGTGGTGCGTTGCGCTTCCCGTACTCGACACCATCGCCGTGATGTACCGTCGGCTGCGTCAGGGCAAATCGCCGTTCAAGCCGGATCGCGGGCATATCCATCACATCCTCATGGGCGCCGGCCTGAGCTCCCGCCGCACCCTTGTCTGCCTGATCGCACTGGCCGCCACCCTCGCCTTCTGCGGCTCGGTCACGCGCATGCTGGGCACCGAAGTTAGCCTGCTGGCATTTGGTACCTTGCTGGGCGTGTACGTCGTCATGGTTACGCGTATTTGGCTGCGCCAGGAATCGCGTCGTCGCGGCTTGGTCGGGCCACCGGCTGCCAATGATGCTGACATCACGTCAAGCGGCCGAAACCCCATGCTGCCAAGTACCAGCCAGAGTCCGCTGCATGGCGGAGTACAGGCAGAATAAGGCGCTATTCAGCCGACTGCCAAACAAAGCGGTTTTGTATTTCTACGGCGCCGCGAAGCTTTGGGAAACGCCCCCAAACTACGTTCTGATTGGCCACGAAGTTCAGCCATGGATTTCGTTCGCGCTGAGCGTAGCTTGCGCCAGCACGCAAAGTCGAAGCGCTCCTTCGCGCGCCCTTCAATTTCCTCGCGCCTCAAAGCCACGGCCATCCATAGGCATTCCATGCCTGCGGCCCTGCGGAATTACGCTCAGGGCGAACCTTGTCACGCAGGCGGCTTTCCCACTTGGCGAATGTCTCGGTCTGCTTTAGCTCGATCACAGGCGCAATCGTAGTTTGTAAACTACGCCAACAATCCCTTCGCCCGACTATTGGCTTTTGCTTCTGCCGGGCTCTATCGCTGAGGCGATGATCTTCCCTGCCCTCGCCAGAGCGTCTTCACGGAACGCGGCGGGCGAATTAAGGGCGAGCCGACGGGTAGGTTGCAGCACGGTGGCCAACACCGGAAGAAAGGTCAGCTATTGCCGGATCAGGTGGTCATTCTGGCTGGAATACGCAGCGACGCGCGCTCCGCACATCCCATGGCTTCGTCACATCCAGCGAAACTCTATGGTAAAACCCTCCTCGCAAATCCAGACACACCGACGTGCGGATTTCATTTGCGGCCTGATCCCACTTGCCCAGCCCTCATACCATCCGGCTCAGGACGCAACGACTCACAAACAGGGGGATCAGCTATGGATGCGACCCACTCCAAAAGTGCATTCGTGTATCGACAGGTTCGGCGCGCACTGCGATCCGGACATTACGTCCCCGGGCAGCGGATTGACCCGGCCACGCTCGCCACCGAGTTCAACACCAGTCCCACACCTGTTCGGTTCGCGCTTTACCGTCTGGTCGGCGAAGCACTGGTCGTCGATCAGGCCCGCGGCGGACTGCACGTCCCGCTGCTTACCGAAGTGGCCATGCGCGACCTCTACGACTGGATGGAACGCCTGCTGCTGATGGCATGCGATATCGGCGCAGCACCGGCAGCCCAGAAAGCGGAAACGCTGGAGCCCGCACCCGACGACGACCTGCCCAAACAGACGTGGCAACTGTTCGACGCCATCGCCCGCGCAACAACCCATAGATCCTTGCACCATGCCGTGAAGCAGGCCAACGACCGGCTGGCGCCGATACGCCGGTCCAAACTGGGATTGATCGAGCACCTCGGCAAAGAGCTTGCGCAGTTGAACCGGCACTGGCAAAAGCGCGACATGCCAGCCCTGAAAGCCGCACTGCACGACTATCACGAACGCCGCAAGCAACTCGTCCCGTGCATCGTGGCCCTGCTGAACGAGCGCAGCGACCACCTTCACTAGCGCGCGTCAGCGAAAAGCATCGCGGCAAAGTCCGGCATAACGTGACGAACATCACACTCCCGGATTAATCATCAGATGACAACGCAATAATCATTTGAAGATCAAATTTCCCGGCTCCTACGGTGGCCGCGTCATGGAACAGCCATGACGCAAACGCAGGAGATTAAGATGGACACGAACGAAAACATTCGCAGCAACGCGCAGGACGAGGTCATCGAACTCGGCGTCGCAAGCGTCGAAACCAAAGGGCCCGGCGGATTCATCGAGAACTTCGGTGGATCCCCGCTTGGCGGCATCTCCGAAGCATAACCGACAAGGCGCGCCGAAAGGCGCGCCTCTCTTTTCCGGAGTAATGCAAATGACACAACTCAGACTACATCGTGACCTGTCATTCTGCAGGGTCGATGGCCACCTGATCTTCCTCGACATCCAAAACGATCGGTACTTTCGTCTCGGTGGGTGCCTGGAGTCTGCGTTGGTCACTTATCTGGATAACGGCGATGCACCAGCCAGCAGCATTCGTAGATTGATCGAACGAAACATACTGATCGAAAAACTCGTCGACTCCGATCACACACCACTTTTATTTACAAAAACTCCCACGCGTAGCGCGATGGAGGAAGAGGTTGTTCACGCCAGTCGGACAAGCGTCAGCGAATGGCTGGACACCTTGGCAATCGTCTGTTCAATACGGCGGCAACTGAAAACCCATGGTCTGAAGCAGGTCCTCTGGAGGCTTGCATCCTTTCGAGGAAAACGGACATCTCGACTTTCAACAAGCTGTCCGAATGAATCCCATGTTCTGGAGGCTGCAGCTGCTTTCCGCAGCGCGCGCCTGTACGTCCCGATAGATACGTGTTGCCTTCTCGATTCCATCGCGATGATCAAGTTCCTGGCCAAGCGTGAGCTGTATGCCGATCTCGTCTTCGGCGTGACAGGAGACCCATTCTCCGCGCACAGCTGGGCGCAGCTCGGACCACGGTTCTGAATGATTCTGTGGGGCACACGTCAGCCTTCACGCCCATACGGGTGATCTGATGGACAACGATTACATCGCTATCCTGGCCCCCGCGGACGAGAGTGCTGACACCAAATTTTCCAACTTGGCTGATACGCTTCATGCGATAGGTATGCGCGTCCACTATGCGTCAGGCAAACTGACACTGTTCGGGACGGAGGACACGTCGACGTTGTCACTGCCTGGCGGGGGGATAGTCATCGGCCACCTGTTTACACGGGACGGGATCGCTGTCCGCGACAGCGCAAAACTTCCAAGGCATTCAGATCCAACGCAGACCCAAAAGCACATACTGGAAATCTACTGGGGCTCGTACCTCATTATCCAGCCTGATACACGGCACCCCGGAGCGTTCACGATGACGCGGGCCCCATCAGCCGCCGGCAATCTTCCGTGCGTCTGGTCTATCAAAGATGGGGCAGGCTTCCTTACGTCAGACATTTCCCTGGCCCTCCAGGCCCTTCTCTACCGAAAGCAGGTCAACTGGGATTTCATCGCTCACCGCCTGCGTTATCCCGACATCAAGACGGAACGCACTGGACTCGCTGATCTATTCGAACTGCTGCCTGGCTGTTCGTTACGTACAAGTGGCACCGAGGTCTCAATCCGGCAAGCGTGGTCGCCCTGGAATTTCGTCGCCCGCGAACAGCGTTACCGCGACTTGCGCGATGCGGCGAACCAGGTCCTCCACGCCGTCGAGAGTGCTGTCCGCGCATGGATGAGTGTGGACCGCTCCATATTGCTGGAATTATCCGGCGGCCTCGACTCATCTATCGTCGCGGCATGTCTACGGAATTGCCATGCGCACGTCACCTGTTGCAATTTGGTTACCCCGGTTCCCGGAGTGGATGAACAGCAGTACGCGCGTCAGGTGGCAGAACAGCTCGGCGTCGAACTCCACGCTGAGCACCTGAGCTTCGACAAGGCACGTTTTAACTTTACGCCCCCTCCCGACTCCGTGATTCCCGCGATGGGGCCCTTGCAGTATGTCGTGGACGAGGTCATGGAGGCAGCTGCCAAACACCACGGCGCCACCGCCTATTACTCGGGAGGAGGAGGCGATTCAGTGTTCTGCTATCTCCGGACCGCGGCTCCCAGTGCTGATGCCTGGAGAGCTCATAGTTTCGGTGACGCCATCACTGCCGTGCGCAATTTGGCTAGCCTGCACCAATGCACATTCTGGAAGGCAGGCCGCCTTACCCTCTCCAAACTTCGGCGGCCGCCTCAATCTCCTTTCCATCAAGATCCCACGTTCTTGGCACCAAGCTCGGCACACGTAGAGCCGGAAGCACATCCATGGTTTGCGGCTCCCATGAATGCGTTACCGGGTGACCGGGAGCGAATTTTCGATCTGGCTGGGAATCAGCTTTTCGAGAGCCAGGCAGCGCGCAAATACAGACGACCTCTACGGTTTCCACTATTGACACAACCTGTCATGGAAGCCTGCCTCCGGGCACCAAGCTGGATGTGGATCGCCGGGGGCAGAAATCGCGCGGTCGCACGAACCGCTTTTTCCGACCGCTTGCCACCCGACGTGCTGAACCGCCAAAGCAAGGCGACTTACATGAGCTACCTGGGAGCCATGTATGAACGGAACAAGCATCAGATCGAAGACTTCCTGCTATCGGGTCGTCTCGAGTCACAAGGCCTCCTGGACACGCGCGCCATCAGCTCCTTCTTTTCAAGGCCTTTGCCGCCGCGCGACAGAACCTTCCTGAGAATGTTCGACTTGTGCATGGTCGAGAACTGGGTACGCCATCAGCCCTAGAGTGCTCCCTATCGCACAATGTGTTCCTGGCTTCCTGGCACATGCTCGACCGCATGGTGCGCCAGTGGGCGTATTGCGCTGCCCTTGTCGGATCCGGATCCTCATACCCCTGCAGCCAGAACCGGAACCAGTCCAAATTACGCGCGTACACGGCAAGCTTGTGTCGGGGCTGGAACTTGTTGTGTGGCTCGTTGGGAAAAACATAGACGTCCGCGCGATGACTTAGCATAAGCGGAATGGCATAGCCAAGTGCAAACATGTATTCCTGCTCAGGAAATTGCATCAGTATCGGGGCGTGAATCTTGTCCAGATTCAAGGTCGGCGAAATCTTCCGCCACTGTGCGGGCGTCTTGTCCGGAGCACCCAGTTGCCAGTTCGTCCGTAGCAGCGACAAGAACGGCTTCCCGATATTGCTACCCAATAGGTAATACATAAACGACGTGGTGGGCGACGCCATCGATGCTGCTGTAATTACGTCAGAATGGATGAGCGTCCACATCGTCACTTCGCTGCCAAAACTGAGCCCGCCCATCCCAACCTTCGATCTGTCGATACGGCCCTCCGATGCGAGCAGTTGCACCGCACTCTCTACAGCCGATTGCCCCATGCTGTAGCGTTTGTCGGCATCGGGCGAGAACGAGGGTGAGTTAATGCAAAGCGTGGAAATACCCTGTTCCGCCATCGTGGCCAACGGCCACTCGTCGCCGGCCCCTCCCCGCACGAAACCGATGCACCAGTAGTAGGTGATGAATAAAGGCGGCGGTGTGTTACCACTCCGGCGTGCCGAGTAGAGCTGGCCGGTGAACGTTCTTCCTTTCGCATCCGTCCAACGCAACAGTTGTGTTGGAATCTTGGCGAGATCCTGCGCCAGGGCCTTATTCGGGTCGAATAGCACCTGTCGCGCCCCAGTCTGCAGATCGACCCTTTCCAACCGTGGCGGGCGATTGGCATTGGCTGTCACGCACGCCAACGCCTTGGATGACACACCACAGGTTCCGGGTTCCCAGCGCTTTTCTCCGCCAAATAAACCACTCGATGTGGCGACCAGATGAGCCGCGCCCGTATCTACATTCCAGCGATAAATGGACTGGGCGAAGCCGCGGTCGTAGGGCGTGACGGTGAAGATCACTTCATCGGTCCCGGGGCGCCACTGCACACCACTGATCCGCTTGCCGACACACGCCTCCGCCACGCATTTCACCAAGTGACGTGCGTCGCGGCTTGGCAACATAGCTAGCTCGATCCGTGGCCGACCCGCTCTTGCTCCCGTGCGCGTCACTAGCGCGATACGCCCGCTTTTGCGATCGCGCGCCAATTTCCAGATGTGAGGCACTCGTTTAGCAAGATCCGACGCCTCCAGCACCTTGGGCGGCCTTTCGGATGGCGCGAGATCCCGTACCGCACCGCTCGCCAGATCGATCGCCTTCCAGCGATCCGGCACATCAGCAGTCAGGTCGATCCGGTTGAACATGAGGCCCAAACGTTGAGTAGTCGGACGCCCTTCGGTATAGCCGGATCGGAACAAGGGCTGTCCGAGTGGAGTGGATCGGTCGACGTGAATGCCGTGGTCGTATTCGGACTGCTCCGCCGCAGCCACATCCTCGCGCGTCGGCCCTATGCTGTACTTCAGCACCTTGCCGTCATCGCTCAGGGCAAAGCCTCGCACATCGGCATCGCCGCCGGTCACGCGCTCGGCAGCCGCGCCGTTGATCGAAGCACGCCAAACGTCGATGCGACCGCCCAACCGGGCGCGGTAATACACCCAGCGCCCGTCCGGCGACCAGACCACCGTGGCCGGCACGGGAATGCCGGCCGAGTCGCGCAGGGGAAAGCCACCGTCGCCCACACGTTGCGGCGGCGACGATCCATCCATCCGCTGGATGTACCAAACGGTGTCGTAGGTATTGCGCTCGATCGATGCTCGCGACACCCGGAACGCAACATACATTCCGTCGGGCGAAACCACTGGACTACTGAAGTCCGCGATCTCCACCAGTTGCCGTGGCGACACCGCAAAAGCCTGGGGGACAGCAGCAAACACGCTAAGTAACAGCCCCAGGCTCAAAATCCGTCTGGTGATGACGTAGAAAGGAACAGACATCATGACCTCACTCCTATACCAGCATGGCAATGTATCGCTCGGCTCCAACGCAGCATCACCAGTGCTTGGAAACAGAGAGGCTGAGATAACGACCGATCGCCGAGTAGTTGGTCGAGTCGTAAGGCGCAAGGGTCAACGATGTGACTGCGTATAACGGCGGCGCGCGATTGAGCAGGTTCTGTGCCGACAGCTCCAATGCCACGTTCGACCAGATGTCATTGCGCGCGCCGGTGTCATAGCGCAGCGTGGCGTCGAAGGTAGTAAACGAGGCGCCCTTCCTGCCGTCTGCCGTATCGGTTACTCCGCTCTTGTAGTTTCCAAACAGCGAAGCGGTGAAGCCACCCTGATGCCACGCCGCCCCGACTCGGCTGCTGATCCTGGCTGGGTAGAACAACGTACCGGCCAGGTCGTAAGGGCTTTGCGCCGCCGTCAGGGATTGTGTGCTGTCCAACCAACTGGCCGAGCCACGGAACGTCAATTGCCCCGTGCCCAAGTCAGCTCGGTACGACCCCGACAGATCGATTCCTTTAATCTGCTGCCGGGATGCATTGACATACCGGCCATCAACGATCGCCACGACCTTGCTGGCGTCGTAAGGTGTGCCAACGTAGTTGTAGAAGTTACTGGTACTTGCCAGCACCGCCGCCTGCGCGGCCTCGGTTGGATCGTAGTCGACAAAATCCGCATAGATCGGATTACCGAACACATTGTTCGTAGTGATCGGTTGCAGGACACGTTGGGTGTAGTCGATATCGAACCAGCTCAGCTCCGTCTCAAAGCTGGGCAATCCTTCCGGGTGGAATGCGAGCGAGGCACTCCATGTCTGTGCCCGCTCCGGCTGCAGGCTCGCGTTTCCACCCGTCAGAAACAGCACCGCGGCATCCGTCGGATAACCGCCGCCATATGTCGACGCCGGATAGTAGACGGCGTTCTGGGCGAAATAGCGCTGCAGGAGCGTAGGCGCCTTGAACGACTTGCCCCATGAGGCTTTCAACGAGAAATCGGCATTAGGCGAATAGATCACCCCGAGCTTGGGCGTGGTCACCCTCCCGTAATCACCATCTTCGGTGCGGACCGCGCCAGTCAGCGCAAGCCGCTCAATGCCCCCAATGCCCTGCTCCGGCCCAACCACTGGAAGGTTTAACTCGGCATAGGCAAAACGACTGTTTTCGTCGCCATCGGCGTAGATCGTCCTGCCACCCATGTATAGAAAATCGTTGTATCGATAGCCCGCACCCGTAGCCAGCCTTGCTTCGCCCCCAGGCAGTGTGAACAACGGCCCTTCCGCGCCGATCTCGTAAATCAGACTTTTGTTGCGGTACGCACCAAGGCCACTTGCGATGGCCATCCCGCTCGCACTACTCACCGTCGGCTCAACAAAAGACGTCTTGTCTTTCCCCACCGCCCCGCTGATCGTGAGCGTCCAGTCGCCCGACAAATCCATTTCGAGACTGGGTGCTACCAGAGTGGTATCGGTCCGCGCCCGATAGAGGTAATAAACGCTGCCATAACCCGTCGCTGTGTGGATATCCCGCTCGCTCTTGAGTGCATCCAGATGCAGCTCAACGGCATCTCCCAACGACTGGTGCAGGCTGAGCAGGCCACTGCGCAAGTCGTTGCCCTGCCACAACGTCGAAGGCCGGTACATTGATTGGGTGTAGTCGCGCTGGTCCGAGTAGATCGGATCGCTGGAGGTTTTCTCCCCGGCCACAATCAAGCCACCCGTGGCCCAGGTAGTGCCAGCGGTGACGTTGTACTCGTGCGTGGACAGCCCTCCGTCGGTGGCACCGCCATAGCGCGTGCCAACGGTCACACCATCGAAGTCGCTTTTGAGGATTACATTGGCTACGCCGCCCACCGCATCGGAGCCATAGATGGCCGAGGCACCATCCGGCACGATCTCGATGCGTTCCACTGCCTCAACCGGGATGGCACTGATGTCGACAGCCTGTACGGCCCCGCCGTAGGACATGCGACGGCCATCGAGCAGGGTCAAAGTGGCATCTGGCCCCAGCCCACGGAGATTGAGGCCCGAACCGCCAGTCAGGTTTTGATCACTGGGCCCACCTTGCGCTGCGCCTGCCGCGACGCCCGGGTTCTGCCCACCAGAAAAGTTCTGCGGCACGCTACGAATCACTTGGCCGAGGTCGGTGAAACCTTCTTGCTGGATCTGTTCACTGCCGATCGTGATGACGGGCGATGGCGTGGTGCCGCCGCGGATGCGCGTGCCTGTGACCTGCACGCTTTCCAGATTCGTGATGGCTGGCGGCGAGGTGACGTCTGTCGTGTGTTTCAGGTGCGTCTTACCTGATGCGTCAATCACTGGCGCCCTGCCCTGCGCAGTCGCGTCCTTCGTGGCGTCCTGGGCCATGGCCCAATCGCCGGTGCCGGTGGCGGCCACAAGCAAAGCGATGGAAATGGCGTTGCGTAGCGTGCTTGTTTTCATGCTGCGTCCCTCCCCTTGGTTGGCCCTTCTGGCCTGCCGGTCCCGTGTGTCTCGGAGTTGCAAGGTCGTCAGGCGAGATATGTCCCGCTAATGACTCGCACTGGTGATGCGTCCCGAATCGCTGGCCGCAAAGCGGCAAACAGGCAAATCGATTGCCGCAACAGCATCACAATGTTACTTATACAGTAACAGACAAGACGAGAGCAAGACTGCATGCTGACTCTACGACTCACATTCCCGTGGCAATACCTTGGACGACGCCCGCTTCATTTTCGCCAACCGCTTGCGTGCAGCCCGACTGGCTGCAGGCTTGACTCAGGAAGCGCTTGGCGTCGCCACCGGGATCGTGGCTGAAGTGGCACGTACACGGATCAACCGCTACGAACGTGGCGTTAACGAGTGCGACCTACGCACCGCAAAAAGACTCGCAGACGCACTGGAAATGCCGCTCGCAGCGCTGTATGCGGATACAGACGAAATCGCAGAGATGATCATTGCGTTTGCAAAGCTGCCGCGCGCGGAGCAGCGGACCGTTGTGAGCGAGCTTAAAGCGCGCGCTAAGAAGCGGTAGGACACCCATAACCGACGATAGAGCAGAAGGTCGCCGTTACTGGCCACCTCGAAAGAAAGCGAAAGCAATCGAGCCAATCCACGGGAGCTGAGCACGCTGCTGACACCTTCCGACCCGAGCCTTTTGACGCGGGTCATACCTCGCGGATCTTCTCTTCGCGCAACAGGTGCTCACTCCTCACCAAGTTCAAGAACCATTCAATCGCGGAGATCCCGAAGTACAGCGCAGCCATGCATACGGCGGTGTCTTTTGGACTGTACCCTGAGTTTCCACAAAAATTCATACGGGCAATCAAGGTGGCTCAATAAACCAGACAGAAACGCAAGAAAAATCGACCGCGAATCCCCGAATTCCAAGCTCGGTCGAAAGTTATGCTGTGCACGCTGCACATGTCGGAACCTCACGGTCCCGGCCCCCATAACTTCCGAAGCCGCCCTTATGCGCATCATCGCGATTCCTCTGGTTGCCCTAGCCATCTTCTTGATTGGCGCTCCGCCATCGGCTAACGCGCGGACGTCTGCCACGCCCCCGCCAACTTCTCCTGATTTCTCATGCACCGGAACCGTGCACGCTCAAGCCATCGGGCTATGGGAACACGCACTGCGCGGTTACTACGGCAACCAGATCAGCAGCGGCTTGAACAAGGAAGGGAACGTCTACGTCCTGTACAATACGCAGGAAGAGCTGCAGCCCTTCGTTGAAATGACCCGGCGTTGCAAAGACCGCCAGCAGATCGCTGAACTGGTCGATGCGCTCAGCCCCGTCTTCGCGTCCCTACGCCCGCTGCCAGACGCACCTGGCACCCGTGGATGGGTTTGTACTGGTGGCAGTACATGTACGCCAGCAAATCATCTGCTCGGCAAAGAGGTGCAACTGTGCAGTGCGCAGTTCCTCGGTTTGCTCGGCGCCGTTGCCACCGATATCGTGGAAACCATACCCACTAGCCAGCGAACTGCCGCAGAAAAAGCCTTTGTGGTCAACGCCGCCACCGCCATGGCTACCCAGGTGGACAACTGGCTGTCACCCACCTACTTCAAGTCGGTGGCTGCGCGTACCCGAATGACATCAGCCGATGCCAAGGATGGACAGTCCACGTATTTCTTCCAGGATCGCGACCTCTGGTTCATGACCATACTGTCCGACCTGGCTGAACTACATGAAACCGGCGTCAAGATGGAAGGCGCAGGGAGGCAAGCATTCCAGTCCTTGCAAACCAAGCACAGCCAGATCGCCGGCATATTCAACCTGTTCCTTACCCGGATCACGCTATTTAATACATCAGGCGACCAACGCGCAGAGATTGATCGCGGCTACTGGCGCAACTATGCCGACTCCAAATACGCCGCCTACAACGCACTCACCAGTCCCGTGTCCTGTCATCAGAACATTTTCGGCGTGATGCAAAAAACCTACCGTGTAAAAAGCAAAGCCGCCTATGTCGACTCAAGTATCGGCTGGGACCTTAGCCACGCCCGCCGCCTGGTACCAGCGCTGGCTTCTTTCGTACGTAATCGCACTAATCTGACCAAGGTCTTCGACTACAGCAACCCCTCGTTCAATCCCTCTAAATTGCAGCGGGCGTTTGCCAATCAGATCGTGGACAAGGTATGGAACAAGGACAGGCAGCACCCTCTGTTCAGCAACTTCTGGGACGGAAGCAACGGGTGGTACCGCGCAGGTTACTCGAACGGAACCGACCAGTGCCGACCAGGCCAGGCTCCATATAGTCTGGCTTGGTCGTATCCGACCGGGGGATATCCGCAATGGGGGGAATTCAATGAAACGCTGCGGTCATTAAACCTGCAGATCTATCGTCTGCTCGACGGGGCCGATACCAAAAAAAGTACGTTCGTCGACAAATACTATTCCCGGCTCCAGATGCCAAAAACACCGGATGCGGCTCAGGAGATCTGGAGCCTGACATTTCTGTCAAGCCTGGTTGGCAACTGAAGATGGTGGTTTGTCGCAACCGGAAGCTATGCAGATACAGCGCGTAGTACATCTTCCATGCGCATTGCTTGTACTTGGCGCGAGTACGCAGGCGCTGCAACTCGCGCAGCATCACGCATTTCTTTCACTTGTAGTGGATCGTCTGCAAGACGACAAATGGCATCTGCCAACGCTTGTGGATCTTCCGGGGGCATGCAGATACCGGCACCCGTTTCTTCTATTATTTCCGTAGCCTCGCCCCGTGGACCGGAAAAAAGCAGCGGAACGCCACTGCCCATCGCCTCAAACATTTTTGCTGGCAGAGTCAATGAAAAGAAGTCATTCGCCTTTAGAGGTATTAGCGCGACACTGCACATATCCCATAATGCCGGCATCATTTCTTTCGGCTGCCTAGGAACCATTCTTACGTTTGTCAGGCGCATAGATTTGGCACGCATCTCGATAGCTTCTCTATTAATACCGGATCCGGCAAAGAAAAAAGCAATATCACTTCGCGCCTCAAGAAGCTTCGCGGCATCCAGAACTTCATTCAAAGCATACGCAAGGCCATGCGTCCCAAGGTAGCCGACAACAAACTTACCTTTCAGATCATAATTGGACGCCATTTCTCTGTCAGAGGAAGATGCCCCATAAAGCGAGAGCTCGACTCCATTTATGACAAGATGAACTTTCCCAGGGTCGATTCCCTTATCAATAATTCCCCTTTGAACACCTTGGGTCACGGCAACGATCGAATCCGCCCTACGATATAAAAATCTCTCCATGCACTCGAATGATCGAATTAGCGCATTACGCCGCATAGCACCCAGCGCGACGATTGAATCAGGCCAAAGGTCGCGAACCTCCAGCACGAAGGGCTTGCGTCGCAATAGCGCAACAGCCATACCACCCAATGCACAGAAAAACTGCGGCGATGTCGCAACGACCACGTCCGGCTTACGTTCGAACATGCCGAAGAACGCGCCGACCACCATGAAGCTCATGAAATCGATCATGCGCTTCAAAAAGCCCTTGTTGGCACTCATATAGGTCTTTACGCGGACGACACGGATTCCATCCATGTCCTCCACCTGCCGCCAACGGTTCTTGTAGCCCGCCATCAACTTTCCTTCCGGAAAGTTCGGCGCGCAGGTGACCACCGTCACTTGGTGTCCTGCCTTGATCCAGTACATCGCATGCTCATAGAGCCGTGCGGTCAGGGCATTGCTTTCCGGCGGAAAATTGTCGGAAAAAAACAATATTCTCATAGCGCTGCAAGACCCGTCACGATCTTAGCGGCGGCATGCCCATCACCATAGGGCTGTATCGAGTCCCCTGCACGCCCTCGCGCCTCAAGCACCGCTATCGCTACCTGCGATGCATTATTGGGGGGGGCCAACCGGTTCCAGCCACCACTTACTAACTCCACCCACTCGGTCTCATCTCGCAATGTCACGCAGGGTACGCGGTGAAAAAATGCCTCTTTCTGCACGCCGCCGGAGTCGGTAGCGATGACAGCAGCAGACTGCTCCAACTGCACCATTTCCATGTAGCCGAGAGGCTCAACCAAGCGTACGGCCCGCTCAAGGGACGATAGCAGCCCCGCCTTGGCCAGCATGCCACGCGTGCGGGGATGAAGTGGCCACACTACGGGCAATTGTCGCCCGACCTCAATGAAGGCATCTACGATCGCTTGTAACCGATGTGGATCATCGGTGTTTTCCGCACGATGAACAGTGACCAATACATAGCCACGGTTCTGCAAGCCCAGCCGCTCGACCGCACTGACTTTCATGCGTTTCGCGCGTTCGCCATGATGCAGTGCCACGTCATACATCACGTCGCCTACCTGATGTATGCGTGCCGCATCAATACCCTCCCGTTGCAGTTGGACCACGCCCTCGTCGGTGGGAGCGAACAACCAACTGGAAATGCGGTCAACAAGAATGCGATTGACCTCTTCGGGCATACGCATGTTGAATGAACGCAGCCCTGCTTCGACGTGTGCCACCGGGATGTGCAATTTGGCCGCTGCCAGAGCACCAGCAAGTGTCGAGTTAGTGTCGCCATAGACCAACATGGCATCGGGCTTCTCATCCAGCAATACACGCTCGATACCCTGGAGCATACGCCCAGTCATTTCGCCATGTTGGCCGCCATGGATATCCAAATGATACGCTGGCGACGCCATGCCAAGTTCCGCGAAAAACACGTCCGACATATTGGCATCGAAGTGCTGCCCGGTATGAACAACCACCTCATGCATGTCTTCGTGCTGAAGCATGGCCGCCGAAACCACGCTGGCCTTGATGAATTGTGGACGAGCCCCTAGAACCGTTACGACCCTCATTGCAATTCCTTGTAGAAGTTGACCAGCTTCTCGGCTTCGGTTGGCCAATTGTATTTTTCCAGCACCGCCTTGCGTCCGGCCTTGCCCATTCGCTGGACCTTGGCTGGATCGTCGACCAGCTCGCGAATCCCTGCGGCAATGGATTGTGGCGACTGCGGGTCGACGCATACGCCGGCCTGCGCCCCATCCACAATTTGTCGCCACAAGGGAAAGTCGGATGCGAGAACGGGAAGTTCGGCGGACATGTATTCGAACATCTTGTTGGGCTGGGCATCCGTATGATTCGGAATCGGCAAGAAAGTAACGACACCGGCCATCGACTCACTCAAAATGCGCTGCATGTCCTTTCGGCCAACCTGGCCTCGATAATCCACCTGCCGCCAGCCCGGCAACGCCTTGATCTCTGCCTCGAACGCCGGCTCAGTGAACTTTCCACATAGGACCAAACGGACATCTGTCACTGCAGGTAGCGCTTGCACCAATGGCTTAAGCCCCCGTACACGCGTGATACCTCCGACATAACATACCTGCCTGCGCCGCTTGACAGCGACTTCCGGGGGCGCGAGCTCATCTGGCATCGGAAAGTTATTGATATCAATAACTCTCGATGTAATACGCCGGTAGCGCTCGGCAATGAACGGCGTTGCCGCCGACACCGCGAAGAACCAGCGCGCACCGATATACTCCAGTGCCTCGGCTCCAGCTGCCACCCAACGCCTCGCCCAGGCGGGGATCCATTCCTTGTCGAGAATGTCTCGCGGCAGGTCCTCGTGTACATCGTAGATCACTCGCTTTCCAGTCAGCCTGAGCAACATCCCGTATGGAATCAGCTCCGGATCATGGAAGTGGTAGATATCGGCATTCAACCTGCTTGCCATGCGATAACAACGCCACCCCTGCTTGAACATGCGCGCCAAGCGCCCAGCGGGCCGCGGCAAAACATGCATAGTCACCCTCTGTGCCGCCGCCTTCGCGACCGCATCGGTCGGTGCCGTGATGACCAGATGCACCTCGTACCCCGCATCAGCCAATGAGACACATTCCTTGGCGAATATGCGGATATCCAGGCCTTGATGGGCCGATGACATGTGACATACGCGGATCATGCTGCCGGTTCCAGGCGATTCGGTGCGCGCACCGGTTCGGCCAGCCATGCCAGCATCAAGGCCTCGTCCAGTAAATTTCTGTCATTGCTCAATCGCTCATTCGTTAGATGCCGATCGATATCAAGTTTCGGCTTGAGGTGCGCGGCCAATGCGCCACGATGGTCCTGGATCCGTCGGCGCAGGCTCGCTCCTATACCGCCTTCGATCCACGATTGGGTGACGTCGAATCCACGCTTCCGCCGATTGAGCCTGATGAAGTCCGGCACTGTGCCTTTATCGATGCTGCGCAACGCCCATTTGCCGAACCCTTTGGCAATCTTCAGCCGCGCAGGCAACGCAAGGGCAAGCTCCACCAGTCGGTAGTCCATGAATGGCAATCGGGTTTCCAAGCCATGCGACATCGAGTTGCGGTCCTCGTAGCGCAGCAGGCTGGGAATGCTCCAGCGCTGAACATCCTCGATCTGCCGCACGCTGAGCGCAGTGCCACCGTCACCCCACAGATTGATTGCCGGCGATTGCCAGTCCAGCAACTGGAACTCGAACGGTCGGCGGTTGCTGTAGCGACTCAGCCCTTGCCAGTACATGCGCGCCTGCCTGGCCTCATGCAACAGCATAAGGCCCAACGACCAGGCGAAATGGACCGCACCACGGGGATCATGCCGACTCAATGCATCCCGCAGTGCGACCACGAAAAACTTGCGATACCCCGCAAATGACTCATCGCCCCCCTGCCCCCCCAGGAGAACTTTGAAGCCGGCTTGATGAACGGTGCGGAAGACCTCGTTCTGGGCCAGCACACTGAGACCGCCGAATGGCGCTTCCTGGGACACAAACGTGCGCTCGAGCAAAGCATCCAGTTCGTTCGCATCGAACTTGGGCCAGATGAATTCGGCACCAATGCCAACCCGCTTCGCAAAGTCAGCCACCACCGGTCCTTCGGATTCCGCCGCGTCCGGGGCGCCGTACGTGAAGCCCTTCAAATCCGCGACACGCCTCGAGGCCAGCGCGGCAATGCTTGAGGAATCGAGCCCACCACTGAGTGAAACAGCCAGTGGGACGTCGCTGCGCAGCCTCAACTGAACGGCGCTCTCCAGAACCAGCCGGCACTCTTCCAGAAGCTGCTGATCGGTGCACGATGTGAGTGTAGCCGCTCGCTTGACGACAGCATGGCGTAAGTCATACCACTGCCCCTCCGTAACATCGAGGCCAGCATCCGAGATCTGAACCTTTACCCAGCAGCCCGGTGGAACAGCATGCACCTGTCGGAACGGTGCGCCGGATTCCGGCAATTCGAATGCCTTGTAGCGCGCGCCGCGCGCGCAGTAATCGAGATCGATTTCAGCTCCGACGTCAGTGGCGACACTCGCCACCGAGGAAGAGAAAACCAGCCCGCCATTCGGCAAGCGCCCCCATAGCAAGGGCTTGACTCCATAGCGGTCACGCACCAGCCATAGCTCGCCAGTGCGTTTGTTGAACACGGCAAAGGCAAACATTCCATTCAGACGGGAAAGCGCCTCAACGCCCCATTGCGCCCACGCTTGCAGCAGGACCTCAGTATCGCTGTCGCTTTCGAACACCCGCCCCAGAGAGATCAGCTCCCTGCGTAACTCGAGGTAGTTGAATATCTCGCCGTTGTAAGTAATCAACCAATCTGAATCACGGTCGCGCATCGGCTGACGCGCCCGCACCGTCAGATCGATAATCGAAAGACGCGAATGCAGCAAAGCCACTGAATGTCCATGCACCAACTCGCTCTCGACTCCATTCGCATCAGGCCCCCGCCGTTCAATAAAAGATAGTGATGAAAAAGTTTCTCTCTCGGCCACAAATGAAGAGTGAAAAATATATCCAGCAATACCACACATCAGAAATTCACCCTAGCTTTCTTCGATACCACACTAGAAACTCGCCTCCAGCGAGAGGTCATGACCCATAGTGCAACAACTGCCACCACATATCCTCCAGTAAGCAAGGATGTCAATAACGACGTATTTGTAATACTGAACGCAAAGCCAAACAGCAAACCCTCCACCACGCCACTTGGCATGCGCTCGTCCACGAAACCGTCAACGACCCTCAAAGATAGCGCCAGAATTAAGCTGTATACTGGAACCCCGATGACTCCAAAGTTAGAAAATGCATCGGCGATCCATCCGACATTCGGCGAAAACACCCTACCCCAATAAAACTTGGAAATCACTATAATAATAGATTCATTATAGGAAGAACCAAATAGCTTACCCACTGTTCCTTGCAACAAACCCAAAGGGTGAGTTGAAAAATAATTGAAGTACAAACTATGGATAGCAGATGGAGTAACAAACACCCTATCCACGATAGCAATACTAAACACAACCCCAACCAGTGACAACAAAATCAAACAACACAAAGCAACCGATACACCCATGACAGCGCTTCTAAAAAGATTAATTTTTCCCATAAAAAGAACAAGAAACACAATGACAAAAGGCAAAAATATGAAAGCCTTGAAGTTCGTCATCCCAAATAACATCACCTGCATCAGAATAACCAAAAAAACGCCACACATAGACTTAATTAAAGAACGCCCCCTAATACTCAAAGAGTAGGTAAGAATGGCCATATTTAAAACATATGCTACCCACGGTATAAAATATCCCGACAACGGAAATTCATGCTTACTCAAACCCGCCCTTACCTTATAAACCTGCGAAAAGTCGAAATTTATTCTCTGAATTCCACCGGTCGCCACCAAGCCAACATACACATAAAATATAATCGCCACTGCCAGAAATATAAAAAATCTCCTAACCTCAATACTCAACAATGGAAGTCTAATAGATGGAATTACATTTATAGAAAGAACAGCACCGCCATAACCAAGAAAAACCAATGCAAGCTGCCATGTCGGATAATTCAAATAGCCGTACAATACACAAAATGGCACAACTATCATCAGAAGCTGGATTAGCATCACAAAGCGGCTCGCCCTCTTCGCCACTCCTATTGACCTAAAGAGAAAGACAGCAACACAGGTCACAACATATGATAGTGCGACCTTGACATAATTAACCGAACCACCAGTTGTCTGCGCGATCTGCACTTCATAACCATGAAGAGGCAAAATAAACCGCACAAAAATAATCGACAACAGCGTCTCGTATATGCATACGAGAAGGATATCCAATATGCTGGATTTCTTCAGCGCCATCTAATTTATCTCAAATCCTGATGACCACCACGCCCTTTTCGAAGGCGCGACTCAACAACCATAACAAGAACTATCAAATAAATAAGATACGCAAATACTCCCGCCCCCGACATGCATGCAACCATTGGCAACAATGTCCACTTCATGTATCGCGCTAGCAAAAATGCGCCCACGAATAAAAGCACCGCAGCCACGTCATAAAACAATTTAAACTCCTGTACCTGTAAGACGGACAACAGGCGACTAAGCGAACTAACTATCAATGCAACATATAACCAAGGAGAAATTGTCGCCGCAATCCATCCAGCTTCGCTCCATGCCTGACCGAAGACTGTTGCCATTAACCATGGCGCTAGCGTTACCACACCTGCCATGGGCAATAACCCGAATAGACTCAACCTACCCATCATCATGTAGAAAAGACGACGCCCACGCGCGTGATCTTGTTCTGCTATAGCACGCGCCAACTCCACCTGAAATACATCGCCAACAGCGGCACCGATTTGTGTGTTCGGAATTCCCACCATTGCACGCGCTAGTCCGAACCAACCCGCCGCCGAAGGGCCATACAGGGTGGCGATCATTGGCACTGGCAGGGTCGCCGCAAACTGATTAACGAGAGTTGAAGGCATTTCCAGAATCGGAAACTTCAGGTAACGCTTCATGGTCGCTTTCAACATTTCTTGAGTAATCGGAATAGGTCGACTAGGCGCGAAATGACTGTGTACCGAACGGTAAAGAGCCGCAGCAGGCCCCCAGGCGCCAGCCAATTCAGCCGCAAACAGTCCAGACACACCTGCGCCTAGCGCCCCAAAACCAATACGCGTGATGGCGTTTGCCGCAGAACGCGCCATGGTAGCTTTGGTGATGCGACTCACCAGACCTGCGCGCAGTCCCCATGAGCGGCAAACCATGAATTGCCCATAGCCGAAAAGTATAATCATGACCGCTATCGGCGACCACCACGGTAATAACCCAAATCCAAGAATATTTGCATTCCACAAAATGGCAAGAATCAGCATGGAAATAATCGATGTACCAACAACGCAAATCATCGCCAATCGATTGATCACATGCGATTCGGCATCGTTCTGTGCGTTTAATAATGCGTATTCGTAACGCAATGAAAGCGACGGCGCACAGAAGTTAAAAAATGCCAGAAACAGCGAGATCACACCTATTTCGGATGGTGTGTATAACCGTGTCACGGCAGGCATTACGCAGACTGTAATTGCTTGTGCAGCCGCAGTGCCGCTGGCCAAAGTAACGATGCTGCGTGCCACCCGGCCTTTCGGTAATATTCCTTCTACGCGTTGCCACCATGAGGCAATCATCAGCCGCTCACTTCCTCGCGCACGATCAACGATTCCACCACGGCAACAACGCTGTTTTCAGCATGATACGGATGCATCGGCAAACTCATCACTTTTTCGGCAACAGCATCACCTACTGGCAATTTGACATTGATATCAGCTACCGCTGGCTGACGATTAAGCGGAATAGGGTAATGCACAGCGGTCGGAATTCCGGCTGCTTTCAGCTTCTCTTGTATTTGCGCTCGCTGATCAACCTGAATCGTATATTGCGCCCAGGCACTGCGGTTGTGTGGTTCCACATGCGGTGTGGTGGTCACTCCGGCTTTACTCAGTAACTCCCCATAGGTTTGAGCCACATGTTGGCGGGCTTCCATCTCCTCATCGAGGATCTCCAGCTTCGGCAGCAAAATCGCCGCCTGCAGCGTATCCAGCCGGCTGTTCACCCCCACGCGCACATGGTGATATCGCCGATCCTGCCCATGTCGCGCAATCTGGCGCATGACTTTGGCCAGCTCGTCGTCATTGGTAAAGATGGCGCCACCGTCCCCATAGCAACCCAGCGGCTTGCTGGGAAAGAAGCTGGTACAGGCAATCGTGGTGAGATTGCAGCTTTTGCGCCCCTTGTAGGTGGCGCCGAAACTTTGTGCCGCGTCCTCGATCACCGGGATGCCATGCTTCTCCGCAATCGCGTTGATGGCATCGAAGTCGGCGCACTGGCCATACAGTGATACCGGAATGATGGCCTTCGTCTTTGGCGTAATGGCCGCTTCGAGCAGCGCAGGATCCAGGCTATAGGTGCGCGGATCGATGTCCACGTACACCGGCTTGGCACCCAATAGTGCCACGGTCTCTGCGGTGGCAATGTAGGTGAAGCCTGGCGTGATGACTTCATCGCCGGGGCCGATGCCCAGCGCCATCTGGGCAATCTGCAGCGCATCGGTGCCGTTGGCGCAGGTGATGCAGTACCTGGCGCCCACATAGGCCGCCAGCTTTTCCTCCAGCTCAGCCACTTCCGGCCCGAGAATGTAATGACCATGCGCCAACACGCGCTGGATGCCCGCATCGATCTTGTCCTTGATGCGCGCTTGTTGTGCTTTGAGGTCGCAGAACTCGATCATTTAGATGTACCCAGCTTTTGGAGTTGCATGCCCTTGAGCACATAACGCGCCCCTGTGTGCTTGCACACGGCTTCGCCTTCGCCTTGCAGCGGCAGTTCGAGCTGCTCGCCAAACTCGCTCATCCAACCGATCTGGCGCGCTGGCACACCCACCATCAGCGCGTACGCGGGCACATTCTTGTTGACCACTGCGCCCGCACCCACGAAGGCGAATTCGCCGATGGTGATGCCGCAAACGATGGTGCAGTTGGCGCCCAGCGTGGCGCCCTTCTTCACCAGGGTATTGCGGTACTCGTCCTTGCGCTCGATCAGCGAGCGGGGGTTGTAGACATTGGTGAACACCATGCTCGGGCCACAGAACACGCCTTCTTCCAGCGTCACGTCGTCGTACACCGACACGTTGTTCTGGATCTTGCAGCGGTCGCCGATTACCACTTTGTTGCCGACGAATACGTTCTGCCCCAGCGACACGCCCTGGCCGATACGCGCACCGCCGCAAACATGGACGAAGTGCCATACCCGCGAACCTTCGCCGATCTGTGCTCCGTCATCGACAATGGCACTTGGGTGCTGATAGTGGGTCATGGTGCCTGCCTCAACGGCTGATGTTCTTGAGGAACGGGTGATAGTCGCCCTGCAACCCCAGCGGCTGCGCATTGCGAATCGTCGATACCGCCGTGATCGCCGTGCGGTTGTCCTCCAATCCATAGCCCTGGCCAGCCAGGATGCGCTCATAAGTGCGCGTATGCAGGTCCGTGAAACCGCCGGAAAACTCGATTTCCTCACCATCGACAGTGATCGAGCGATAGGTACGCTGACCCGCTTCGCGCTGTGCAGCCGGCACATCATTGATGTCCACCGACAGGAACCAGCGCACGCGGGCGTGCTCGTATTCCAGATAGCCGGCGGCCTTGGTGTCGGCAGAGTGGTGCACCAGGTTGCTTTGCAGGTCACCGAAAATGAAATGCAGCATGTCGAAGAAATGCACGCCGATATTGGTGGCGATACCACCCGATTTCTTGAGATCGCCCTTCCACGACTGCAGGTACCAATGCCCACGCGAGGTGATGTAGCTCAGGTCGACTTCATGCTTGGTATCGTTTCCGGCTGCACGAACCTTGTCGCGCAGCGCGACGATGGCCGGGTGCACGCGCAGTTGCAGGATGGTGTTGACCTTGCGCCCTGTATCGCGCTCGATGTCCTGCAGGGCGTCGATGTTCCACGGGTTGAGCACCAGCGGCTTTTCACAGATCGCATCCGCGCCGGAACGCAACGCGAAACGCATGTGCGAGTCATGCAGGTAGTTGGGCGAACAGATCGAGATATAGTCGAGCTTGTTGCCGTGGTTGGAGCGATGCAGCTTGTCCACGTGACGATCGAAGCGCTCGAACTCGGTGAAGAAGTCCGCGTCCGGAAAATGACTGTCGATGATGCCAACCGAGTCGTTGGGGTCATAGGCCGCTACCAGCGTATTGCCGGTGTCCTTGATCGCTTGCATATGGCGCGGGGCGATGTAGCCGGCAGCACCGATCAAACCGAATTTCTTCATTGATACAGACTCCATAGAATATGAGTGAGAGGCAGCGGGGCAGCTTTTAAGTCACTGGACCCCAGCCTTCGCTGGGGTGACGAGCACCCTCAAGATGCCTGGCACATATCGAGATCTTCGAAACAACCTCCAGTTGTCGATGAGTTCTTCGCGCACCGGCAACGAAAGGCCAAAAAACTCAAAGGCGGCCGTCGACTTCATCCTTGGGCAGAATGCCCTTGATGTCGTAAAGCACGGCACGCCCATTGGCCAACGCACGCACGCCTGCGCTGCCGCCGGCCTTGAACTCGTCATGCGCCACGGCAATCACTACGGCGTCGTAGGTACCCGGTTCGGGAGCGTGTGGCAGCAGGTCCAGACCGTATTCGGCCTTGGCTTCAGCTGCGTCAGCCCATGGATCGTAGATATCCACCTGGGCGCCGAAGCTCTCGAATTCCTTTACCAGATCCACCACACGGGTATTGCGCAGATCCGGGCAGTTTTCCTTGAACGTCAGGCCCAGAATCAGCACACGGCTGTTCTTGATGGCATGACCCTTGCCGATCATCAGTTTCACCACTTCGCTGGCCACGTGCTGGCCCATGGCATCGTTGATGCGTCGACAGGCAAGCAGGATGTCCGGGTAGTAACCCACCGATTGTGCCTTCTGGATCAGGTAGTACGGATCCACGCCGATGCAATGCCCGCCGACCAGGCCCGGTCGAAACGGCAGGAAGTTCCACTTGGTGCCCGCCGCTTCCAGTACGTCGGTGGTGTCGATGCCCAGGCGGTGGAAGATCAGGGCGAATTCGTTGATCAGCGCGATATTGGCATCGCGCTGGGTGTTTTCGATGACCTTGGCGGCCTCGGCCACCATCAGGCTGGACGCCTTGTGCGTGCCGGCGGTGATGATGCGGCGGTACAGCGCATCAACGAAATCAGCGGCTGCTGGGGTAGAGCCAGAGGTGATCTTGGGAATCGTGGTGAGTCGGCGCTGCTTGTCACCCGGATTGATGCGCTCGGGGCTGTAGCCCACGGTAAAGTCGACGTTGAACCTCAGGCCAGAGACACGCTCCAGCTCGGGCACACAGATTTCTTCAGTGGCACCGGGATACACCGTGGACTCGTAAATCACCACGTCACCACGCTTGAGCACCTTGCCGATGGACTGGCTGGCCTTGATCAACGGGGTGAAATCGGGGCGTTTGATCTCGTCCACCGGCGTCGGCACGGTAACGATGAACACCGTGCAATCACACAAGGCTTCAAGATCGGTGGTGTAGCGAAGCTTGCTTGCAGAAGCCAGCTCTTCGGCCGAGGTTTCCTGGGTATGGTCGACTCCGGCACGCAGTTGCTCGATGCGCGCGGCATGGATGTCGAAACCCATTACGTCGAATTGCTTGCCGAATTCCACGGCCAGCGGCAGGCCGACGTAACCCAAGCCAATGATGGCGATCTTCGCGTTGTCCAGTGACTGCATGAGGCTTCCGTTGGGTGATGTTCGAAGGGGAATCCGTTCGTTCTGGTAGGAGACGGACGGAGGACTGTTGGTCAATCAAGCATGGCTGGGAATGATGGGCTTGAAATGTTTCATGGCGAGCGTGTGACCTGGTATTTCTTGAGCGTTGTGCACTGGAATTTAAGGGGCTTTATCTCACCCCAAAGCTTTACCCCTCCCCAGCCCTCCCCTGCAGGCAGGGGAGGGAGTTAAGGGCGCCGCAGCCCTCCCCCTGCTTGCGAGGGAGGGAGTTAACGGCGGGAGTTATTTGGCGGTTTTGTATTCGTAGTAGCCGTAGGAGTAGTAGCCGGCGCTGCGTTTTTCCACTGCGTTGAAGATGGCGCCCTTGATCTCCACGCCGTTTTGCTCGAAGCGCTGTTTGGCCAGTGCTATTTCGCGCGCCTGATTCAGGCCGAAGCGCACCACCAGCAAGCTGGTGCCGGCATGGTGGCCGATCACGGCGGCGTCGGTTACGGCCAGGATCGGTGGCGTATCGATGATGATCAGGTCGTAAAGCGGCATCACCTGCTTAAGCAGGGCGGTGAACCCGGAGTGCATCAGCAGCTCGGACGGATTCGGCGGCACCTTGCCGCGGGCGATGAAGTGCAGGCTGTCCAATCCTGTCACGGGGCGAATGGCTGCGGCCAGTTCGAGCTGCCCGGAGATCAATTCGGACAGACCGTTTTCGGCACGCCCACCCAGGACCTTGTGCTGGCTACCCTTGCGCATGTCTGCGTCGATCAGCAACACCTTTTGCCCCGCCTGGGCGATGACTGCGGCCAGGTTGGCCGACACAAAGGTTTTGCCGGCTCCGGGGCTGGAGCCGGAGATCATCAGCAGGTTGTTCTTCGCTTCCAGCCGGGCGAAATGCAGGCTGGTACGCAGGCTGCGCAAGGCTTCGGTGGCCAAGTCCGCGGGGTCGGTCACGGCCAGCAGATGTTGTCGCCCGTCGCCGTGCTGATGTGTGCCGCGCAACGAAATATCGCGTTCCTTGTCGCTCTGCGGGATGGAGGCATACACCGGCAAGCCCAGTTGCTCGATATCGGCGGGATCTTCCACGCCGCGGTTCAGCATCTGGCGAAGGAAGATGAAAGCAATCGCCAGGAAACCACCCAGGAACGTGCCGCCCAACACGATAATGGCCTTCTTCGGCTTTACCGGGTGGGTGACATCGACGGCGGCTGTATCCACCACTCGCACATTGCCCACGGTGCCGGCGCGAGCAATTTCCAGTTGCTGCGCCTGGTTAAGCAAACCGGTATAGGTGCTGTCACTGACCTGCACATCGCGCGTCAAGCGCAGCAGTTCCTGTTGGGTATCCGGCAGGCTTCCCACCTGCTTTTCCATGCCCGCTTTCTGCGCCTGCAACTGGCCAATCTGCTGCATCAAGGCCTTGTAGGCCGGGTGATCCTTGGTGAAGCGGCGCTCCATGTCCGCCTTCTGCATGTCCAGTTGCTGGATGCTGGTTTCAACCGCCACGATCTGGTCGAGCAAACCCTTGGTCTGCAGCGTGATATCGACGGAATGGGCCTTGGTCTGGAATGCATTCAAGGCTGCCTGGGCCTTCTCCAGCTTTTCACGCACGATCGGCATTTGTTCCTTGACGAACTGCAGGCTGTTGGCCGCTTGTGCCGAGTTGCGATCCACGTTCTGGCGCACGTAGGCCTGCTCGACCTGGTCCAGCACATCGGTTGCCAGCTGCGGATCGGCATTGTCGTAGGTCAAGGCGATGATGCCGGAATCCTTGCCCTGCTCGCTGGCATTGATTTTCTGTGCAAGATCACTAACCGTCGTCAGATCCCGATTACGTACCACATCGAAACGCATTCCCGGGTTGGCTGCCAAGGTTTTCACCTGCATGGTGACGCCATGGCCCTTGGCCACCTGCCCCACTTGACCGCGCAGCAGCAGGTTATCGTCGTCATCCAGTACGGTGTAGGCACCGTGCTCACCCGCGATCAGGGTCAGGTGCTTGCCCAGCAAGCCATTTGGCACATCCAGTTGAAACACATCCAACTTGGAGCCACCCCAGTCGTCACGACTGAGGCCCAGCCATGGCGAGGCTACGTCACCGGGCTGGGCTGGCGAGTAACGACGCGCCATGAAATTGCCAATCAGCGGAAACCGGTGCGGCGTCACCACCACGTTGAGATTGAGCTTGTCCACCGCCTTGCTGATCACCGAGCGCGAAGTGATGATCGCAATCTCGGTAGTCGCCTCGGAACTGGAGGCACCCAGGGTCTGGCTAATCGCGCTCAGCCCAGGCAGATCAGGCACCTTCTGCTCCACCTGCACCATGGCGTTGGCTTGGTAAATCGGCGTGGCCAGGATGGCGTAAGCCACACTGAGCACGCAGAACACCGCCGTCACCACGATGATCAACCATTTGTGGTCGAGCAAGGTTCCCAGCAGAGCGTTCAGGTCGATTTCGTCGTCGTTCGAGGTCGTGCTTTGCGCAGCTGCCATGGAATTCGCTTTTCGGCTGAAAGGGCTAAAAGTGTGCGACACGTTGATTACAGGTAGGGCAGCCAGCCACGGACGCCTTGATCGATCAGCGCATAGACGTGCTCGAACGCCGGGCGCTGCTGTCGATATGGATCAGGAATATCCCGCGCTTCCCCCCACTTGTCGAGCAGGAACATCTTGCCGCTGGCCTCGGGGGCCAGTTGTGCAAGCGTGGTCAGGTGGCTTTTTTCCATGCCGAGGATGAGATCGGATTCGCGCAGCATTCCCGGCGTCACCTGGCGCGCGCGATGCACGGAGCCATCCACGCCCCGCTCCCCCATGACCTGCAGGGCGGTCGCGTCCATGGGGTAGTCGCGCATGGCGGAAATGCCGGCGCTGCCCACCTCGATGCCGCGGTGGGCCAACTGCTGCCGAAAGAGGTATTCGGCTGTGGGGCTGCGGCAGATGTTGCCAACGCAGACCGTCAATATCCTTTTGAACACCTTGACTTGACTCTCCGAATCATCGCCGGCGCAGGTGCAAAGCGACACGGCAGCCATTCCATTGACCGTCGTTCCGAGGAAGCACCGTTTCGGCATGGCTTGGGTTGTAGCCGGCATCTCCCCCTGATAACGCGAGATTCCGGCCGTTCGCACTGTTTGTGCAGTGCAACAGAATATGCGACAGCTTGTATCCAAGAAAGGTCTGGGTAACCAGCTTTTGGTTCGTCATTCCTGAGCAAGCAGGAATCCAGTGCCTTGTGCCTTGTGTCTGCTGGCTTGGAGGCACTGGATCCCAGCCTGCGCTGGGATGACGAGCTAAACGCTCAGACCATACTCAACCGGCTGCGTTGTATCCTGCCAAAGTCGGTTATGGTACCCGACCAAGCGGCAAAGTTTCGCATGAAACTGGCCTGGCAAGCTGAATGCGTGCCCCATCGGTGTCAAAACTGCAAGACAACCGCGACACAGTTATGGTTATACTTCCCCAACTATCACGGCACGGAGCTCCTACCATGAAAACACTGCTCATCGCACTGTTGGCCACGGGATTGGCTAGCCAGGCTTTCGCCCAGGCGCCTTCTTCACCGAGCCCGGCTGCGCCTGCACCTTCTGCTGCAGCCACCGTCCCTGGCGCAAACACCGCAGGCCAAGCGTCGAAGGGCGCGCTGACCGCCGTCTATATCGGCATGGGCGCCACGGCTGTAGCCGTGCTTGCTGGCGCTACCAGCAGCAGCAACCACGGTAACGAGAACAATGGCGGCGGCGGCACTGGCCCCGGCGGCACCACCGGCACCACTGGTACGAACTAAGTTCGTCGCGCCGTGATGATTGCATGAACAGCCGTGCCGGATGCGTCCGGCACGGTTTTTCGTGCCTGATTGCAAAGCAGAAAAGGTAGCTGCTCGCCATGAAGATACTCCCGCTCCTGACCCTTGCCGCCTCCGTCAGCCTGCTGGCTGGCTGCATCTGGGCACCCGGTCAGCACATGTCCACCGGCAAGCTGGTGCGCGACGGCAACGCCGACAACAGCCACGTCCAGCTCGTGCAGATCACGCCGAAGCTGCTGGCGATGGACCAGGCCTCCGAGCAAAGTGCCGCCGTACCGCCCGCGCTGCTGGCCTATCAGCCCCAGCCTTACCGCATCGGTGCGGGCGACACGCTGTACATCACGGTGTGGGATCACCCCGAGCTGACCTCGCCGGCCGGCCCACAGCAGCAGCCGCTGGCCAACGGCCGCCTGGTGCGCTCCGACGGCACGTTGTTCTACCCGTATGTGGGCCAGCTCAAGGTCGAGGGCATGACCATCGAGCAGTTGCGCCAGGCCATCAGCAACAAACTGGCCACCTATATCGAGAAGCCGCAGGTGGATGTCAGCGTGATCGGCTACGGCAGCCAACACGTGACGTTGAGCGGCGCATTTGTGAAAACCGATCCACAGCCGATTACTGCGGTCCCACTGACGCTGGCACAAGCTATTGGAGTAGCCACGATCAACACCCAGGATGCCAACCTGTCCAATCTGGTGTTGACCCGCGATGGTCAGACTTACCACATCAATCTGGACAAGCTCGATCATGGCAAGGATCTGGCTCGTGCCATCTATCTGAAGCCTGGCGATCGCCTGTACCTGCCCTACAACGATCGCCAGGAAGCCTACGTGCTGGGTGAAGTTACCCACCCGATGGCTATTCCATTCAAGACCTCCGATCTGACCCTGACCCAGGCGCTCGGGCGGGCCGGTGGCCTTAGCCAGACCACCTCCAAGGGCAAATCGGTGTACGTGATTCGCGGGGCGAAGAATATCGAGAATGAGCCCGCGACCGTATACCAGCTGAATGCACATTCGCCGGCCGCTTTCGCACTCGCCGATCATTTCCAGGTGCAGCCTGGCGACGTGGTGTTCGTGGGCGCAGCCGGGGTCACCCGCTGGAACCGTTTCCTGAGTCAGGTACTGCCGCTGACCAGCGCGCTGAGTGCGGCTGCCTCTTCGCACTACTATCTCGACAAGAGCAACTGATTGTCCGCGCCGCCGTTTGGCGGCGCGTATCAACAGGCACGCGTCCTCGCATGGCCGCGTGAACCGATCTTCCGAGGAACAAGGAATCCACGGCTTGTCACCGGACCATTACGCAGCCTCCCTGCTCCGAGCTTTGGCGACAAGGCTGAGAGCCCGTGATTCTGGTGCGGGAAAAGCGCGCCTCCCTCGCCATCATTCCAGCTTTCGCTCACGGCTATCAGGAATGGTCCAGGCGGCTACCGCCATGTGCAGCATGCACCGGTGCCACGCCTTCGTTCATCGTCCCGACCCCATGCCCCCCACTTTTGCGACATGGCTAAGAATTCGTCATCCCAGCGGAAGCTGGGATCCCGTGGCTTCAAGCTCTGGGGTGCACAAGGCACTGGATTCCAGCTTTCGCTGGAATGACGCCGCTGCACAATACGAAGCATCAGGGATAGCGCCCTTGGCCAAAGGCAAGACGCTCTACCACGGTCTAACCAGCCTGCTGCTCGTGACCATGCTTGCCGGCTGCACGGCAGTGTCTTCTTCCTCCGTCGATGCCGTGAAGCTGGTGGTGCAGCAGCATCGTGACCACAGCCCGACGGCCGCCGAAGTCGCCGCCCGTCCGTATTACCAGATGGAGGCGAGCACGCGTGAAGGCCACGCCGTGCTGATTCTCGGCAATATCGATGGTGCGCGCGAAGACTGGTATGGCAGTCACGGCGTGGTGGTCTTCCTCAAGCACGGTCAGATCGTGCAAACCGCCGGGCTGTCGCAGAATCTCGACGGCCTTCATCAATCCCCCGACAACCCTTTCGCGCGCGGCCTGCAGCACCTCAGTGGACCGCTTGATTACGTCCGCCACGAAGACTGGTCACCCGGTTATCGCTACGACGTCGTGGTCCAGGCCCGACTGGTACCGGCCGGCACGGAGCAGCTCACCATCCTCGGCCAGACGCATACCGTGCTGCGCGTGGACGAACACTTGAGCGCGCCGGCCGCCCACTACCGCGCCACCAACCGTTACTGGGTCGATCCAGCCGACGGCTTCATATGGAAAAGCGTGCAGCAAGTGGCGCCGGGTATGGCCATCACCCTGGTGCAGTTGCGCCCGTATCGCGGGAAGGCGTCATGAAGCGGTGGATGCTGACCAGCCTGGCCATGTTGCTGGCCTCCGCTACCCTGCCCGTCCTGGCACAGGTACAGGTACGCGTCGAAGGAGCCGTGGATCACCCTGGCGTGCTGAATCTCAAGGACTCGGCCCGTCTCAGTGATGCCGCGCTTGCGGCCCAGGTACGGCCTGACGCCTACATGCTCGGCGCCGCCTGGTTGCGGCCATCGCTGCAATCGGAGCAACAGCGCCAGAAAGCCGGCGTACTGTTCGATCTGGACAGCCTGCACCTTCAGGCGCTTCAACGTGGTGACGCGGCGCTGGCGGAAGAGGTTGGCCGCCTGCGCAACCGGATCGCCGCATTGCCAGTCACCGGTCGCATGCCGGCCTTGCTCGACCCGCGTCCGGTAGAGGCCAATGCCGCTGCCAACCTGCCGCTACAGCCGGGCGACCGTCTGTTCTATCCGCTGCGCCCCACTACGATCCGCGTCGTCGGCGCGGTGCAGCAGCCATGCACGCTGCCGCTGCAAGCCATGCAGGACGCACGCAGCTATCTCGCCGCGTGCCCTTACTCCCGACGCGCCGACCACGACTGGATCTACGTGATCGAACCGGACGGCCGGGTATTTCGCCAGGGCGTAGCGCTGTGGAACCGCTCCCTGCCACTGTCGCTGGCCCAGGGGGCGGTGATCTATGTGCCGTTGCCGGCGCGCGCCGCCCAGCACGTCGATGCCACACTGAACCATGACGTGGCTGCGTTTTTGGCCACCCAGACCTTGCCTGGCCCGGGAGCAACGCCATGAAGCAACGCATCCGTCATACGCGTCGCTCGCGCGTTTCCGCTCCCTGTCGCCGCGCCTGCCTGTTGGCCGGGTTGCTGATTGCCGCACCGGCCCTGGCCGACACCACGCCGACCGGCTATGCACCCACGCAAAGCGACTGGGGGGGCGCCGGCCTGTGGCAGACCCCGACCGCACGCATGGCCGACGCCGGCGAAGTCGCCTTCACCGCCAGCCACGCGCAGCCGTACACACGCTACAACTTCACCTTGCAGCCGCTGCCGTGGCTGGAAGGGATCATTCGCTATTCCGATATCAGCAACATCCCATACGGTCCCGAGTCACTCAGCGGCAATCAAAGCCTGAAGGACAAATCGATCGACGCCAAGGTGCGGCTGTGGCAGGAAAGCCATTGGTTACCGGCCGTAGCCGTGGGCATCCGCGACCTGGGTGGCACTGGCTTGTTCTCCGGCGAATACGTGGTGACCAGCAAGCGCTTCGGTCCGATCGACGCCAGCCTTGGCATGGCTTGGGGCTACATGGGCGCCCGCGGCGACATCTCCAATCCGTTCGGCGTCCTCAGCGACAAGTTCAAGACTCGCCCCACCGGGCACTCCAGCACCGGCGGCGAGTTCAACAGCCACGCCTATTTCCGTGGTCCGGCGGCACTGTTCGGCGGCATCAGCTACCAGACGCCGTGGCAGCCGCTGGTGATCAAAGTGGAATACGACGGCAACAACTACAAGCACGAGCCGCATAACGACAATCAACCGCAGAGCAGCCCGTTTAACGTCGGCGCGGTGTTCCGACTGAATCGCAGCGTGGATTTCAGTGCGGCGCTGGAACGCGGCAACACCGCCATGTTCAGCATCACGTTGCACACCAACCTGGCTGAACACGCGGCGCCGCCGAAGGTGCTCGATCCGCCGCTGCCGCCACGCAAGACGACGCCCGTTACCACCACGTCGGAACAGGTGAACTGGGCCGACGTCAGCCGCCAGTTGCATGACAACGCCGGCATTCGCGTGTCGAAGATCACCCGTCGCGGCCGCGAGGTAGTGGTCACCGGCGAACAGGTCCGCTACTTCTACACCGCCAAGGCGATGGGCCGTACCGCGCGCGTGCTGGATGATTACCTGGGGCCGGGCATCGACTGGTTCACCGTGGAATCCACCCGCGAGGGCCTGCCCATCGTCGATACCAGCGTGCATCGCGAACGCTTCGATGCCCTGCTCGACCACCGCATCCCGATGGACGAGTTCCGGCTCAGCGTGGAGCAGGACCAGCCCATGCCGCAGCACGAGGAAGTGCTGTACCAGCCCAAGCCGAAGAAGTTCGATGGCGGTGCCTCGATCACCTACGGCCAGAGCCTGGGCGGCCCCGACGCGTTCATCCTGTATCAGATTGCCGCGAACTACGAAGCCAACTTCCACTTCACGCCCAACTTCTGGTGGAGCGGCGTGGTCAGCGCCAACCTGATCAACAACTACGACAAGTTCACCTACGACGCACCCAGCAACCTGCCGCGCGTACGCACCTACATTCGCGAATACCTCACCAGCCGGCGCATCACCCTGCCGGTGTTCCAGCTGACCGCCACGAAACGGTTGGGCCAGGACTGGTACGGCATGGCCTACGCCGGCATGTTCGAAAGCATGTATGGCGGCGTCGGCGGCGAAGTGCTGTACCGCCCATTCGGCGAACGCTGGGCGCTGGGCGCCGATGCGGCGTGGGTGAAGCAGCGCGGCTTCGACCAGGATTTCTCGTTCCGCCACTATCACGTCGCCACCGGCCATGTGACGGCCTACATCGACACCGGCGTGGACGACGTCACCCTGGCGCTGAGCGCCGGCCGTTATCTCGCCGGCGACTGGGGCGGCACCATCGACGTCTCGCGTGAATTCCGCAACGGCGTGCGCATGGGCGCCTACGCGACGTTGACCAGCGCCGACGGCAAGCAATACGGCGAAGGCAGCTTCGACAAGGGCATCTACATCTCGATCCCGTTCGACCTGATGCTGCCCCGCTCCACCGTCAACCGCGCCAACATCCTGTGGCAACCGTTGATCCGCGACGGCGGTGCCACGCTGGGTCGCCGCTATTCGCTGTACACCCTGACCGACGGCCGCGACAGCGACAACTTCAACGGCAATTTGCAGATGATCACGCAGTAGGTACGCGGATAGAAGCGCCAAACGTGACTGCCACTGTAGGAGCGCACCCTGTGCGCGATGCTCTGACGACGACCAAGATCAAGAGCCATCGCGCACAGGGTGCGCTCCTACAATGTGGGGATCGCGGCCACGGGTGCCGTTGTAAGAGCGGCTTCAGCCGCGATCATCCCGGTACCAGCCACACCTCGCCGTCTTCAATCGTCAGCGGCACCGCGCGCAAGCTGTCGCCACGGCAAGGGCCGCCCACGCAGCAACCATCATCGGTGCGGAAGCTGGCGCCGTGTACGGCGCAGACCAGGGTGCCGCGAGTGATCAGGAATTTACCCGGCGCCCAATCCAGTCGACGCCCGGCGTGCGGGCAAACATTGATCCATGCCCGCACGCCATCACCATGGCGCAGCACGATCAGGTTTTCCTCGCCGTCGGGCAACATCGCGTCCAGCGCCACGGCTTCGCCATCGGGCAGATCATCGAGGCGGCACAATGGGCGGAGCGGGGGGAGTGTATCCATCGGCACTTGTCTCGCGGGCCGTCAGGCCCCATCGTTGCACATGTAAGTCATTGATTTTAGCACACGGATTTTTAACACATGCGCTTTATCCTGCCGCCCATGCGTCGCCCTCGCCATCCGCTGGCCCGTGCCCTGTCCCTGCTGATCGGGCTGGCCGTGGTCGGTGTCCTGCTGGTCTTCGGCCTGATGGTGGCCGGCATCCTGTTGGTCGGCGGCGGCTTGTTGCTGGCTTGGCGACAGTGGAAACAGGGTCGCGCAGGTGCGAAGCCTGCCATGCAGGGCCGCCAGCCGCACCAGCCCGACGTGCTGGAAGGCGAATTCGTGGTGATTCAGCACGGGCGACCGGTCTCGCGTTGAATCGGGTGGACCGCGGCTGAAGCCGCTCCTGCCGACGATGCAGGCTCTCGTAGGAGCCACCCTGTGCGCGAAAGGCTTCTCGCGATATCCGGCCAAGAGCATTCGCGCACAGGGTGTGCTCCTACAAAAACGGGCTACCGGCACACGATTTGCTCTGTGCGCACGATCCGGATAGTCGGAACGGCACTCGCGCCCTAATCTCGTCCCATGTATCCGCATGGGGCTCCCCATGAACAAATCCACCGAATCCACGCTCGAACAAGTGCGTCGACAGCTCGACTGCACCGATGAAGCGCCGACACTCGACACCCTGGCCAAGACCGCCCGGCTCAGCCCGAGCCATCTGCAGCGTGCCTTTCGTCGGCGCTATGGCATGAGTCCGGCCGAATACCACCGCGCCCGTCGCTTCGGCCAGCTCAAGGCGGCCCTGCGTGAAGGTGCCGGCGTCAGCGACGCGGTCTATGAAGCCGGCTTCGGCTCGGGCAGTCGCGTCTACGAGCACAGCGACCGTCTGCTCGGCATGACCCCGGCCAGCTACCGGGCCGGTGGTGCCGGCGCCAGCATCCGCTACACCACCACCGACACATCGCTTGGCCGCTTGCTGGTGGCCGCCACCACCCGCGGCATCTGCTCGGTAACGCTGGGTGCGGACGACACCGAACTGGAAACGCGCCTGGCCAATGAATTTCCCAAAGCCGCCCGCGAACGCGTGGATGCCGGCCGCGAGGAATGGCTGGATGCGGTGATCGCCCGCATCGCCAGTCAACTGGGCTGGAGCGGCGCCGATGCACCCGCTCTCCCGCCGCTGGACGTGGCCGCCACCGCCTTCCAGTGGCGCGTATGGGACGCGCTGACCCGCATCCCCTCCGGCCAGACGCGCAGCTACGGCGAACTGGCCGCCGAGCTCGGCCAACCGAAAGCCGCCCGCGCCGTCGGCAACGCCTGTGGCAGCAACCGGCTGGCGCTGATCGTGCCCTGCCACCGCGTGGTGCGCGAAGACGGCTCGCCGGGCGGTTGGCGCTGGGGCGTGGAGCGCAAGCGCCAACTTCTGGCCAGCGAACAACGCATGGCAGAACGGTAGGAGCGCACCCTGTGCGCGATTGCCTGAGCCTGCAACAGGCTTTTCGCGCACAGGGTGCGCTCCTACCTGCCGCAAACCGGACGTCTTGACGCTGCCTCAAGCCTGCCTTGCGAAATGCTCGCTGGCGCCTGCTGCCGTCACGATGCAGCATGCTTCCGGCGCTACACTGCGTCGCCTCCCTCCCCCTCGACTCCCCATGAACGACTCCACCACCACGCCTGCCGTTGCGGCGATCCCGCTGTCCGCCAATCCGCGCGTGATGGTGCCGCTGGGCCTGCTCGCGCTGTATGTGATCTGGGGTTCGACCTATCTCGGCATCCACTTCGCGTTGGCCAGCTATCCGCCGTTCCTGCTGGCCGGCGTGCGCTTCCTGTGTGCCGGCGGCCTGCTGTTCGGTTACCTGCGACTCCGCGGGGTGGCGCCGCCCTCGCCACGCCAATGGCGCAATGCAGCGGTCACCGGCATCCTGCTGCTCGGCCTGGGCAACGGGCTGGTTTGCTTCGCCGAGGAGCGCGTGAGCTCGGGTATCGCCGCCGTGGCGGTCGCCAGCATGCCGCTGTTCGCCGCGCTGTTCTCCGGCTTCTACAACGACTGGCCCAGCCGCCGTGAAAGCCTGGGGCTTGCGATCGGCTTCGCCGGGGTGATCGTGCTGAATCTCGGCAGCAGCCTGTCCGGTTCGCGCCTCGGTGCACTGGCGCTGTTGGCCGCTGCTGCCGCATGGGCCTTCGGCTCGGTGTGGAGCAAGCGCCAGGACATGCCCTCCGGCCCGATGAACACCGCGGCGCAGATGCTGTGCGGCAGCGCGGCGTTGCTCGTCATGGGCTTCGGCGGCGGCGAACGCTTGCCGGCACATCCCACCGCCCACGCCACGCTGGCGCTCGCTTACCTGGTGGTGTTCGGTTCGCTGATCGGCTTCAGCGCGTTCCTCTACGTGCTCAAGCACGCGCGGCCGGTGCTGGCTACCAGCTACGCCTATGTGAATCCGCCGGTGGCAGTGCTGTTCGGCCTGCTGCTGGCGGGCGAACATGTTGGACCGTTCGATCTCGCAGGCATGGCGGTGATCCTGCTGGGTGTGGCGGTGATCACGCTGGCTCGGCAGAAGCCGCCCAAACTCACCAGCATTTCCCCTCCCTCTGCGGCGCAGGGAGAGGCTGGGAGGGGGTGAGGCTCTACCGCAACGCCTAACCCCACCCCAACCCTCCCCTGCACAGGGGAGGGAGAAATGCCTGGCTTCGTCGCAGCGGCGCGCATCGACCATCGTCGGCTTGTCCTGCCTGCGTGACGCGCGCCACCATGGCCGGGACACCGCATGGGGACTGGCATGAATACAGTGAATGAAGGTCGGATGGCGCGTGCCGCACTGCGCAGCGCGGCGTGGTCGGAGCGCTGGTTCCCGGATGCGTGGGTATTTGCTGCGCTGGGTGTGGTCATCGTGGCCGTGGTCGCACTGAGCTTCGGCAGTTCGCCGGTTGCCACGGTGAACGCCTTTGGCAGTGGTTTCTGGAGTCTGATCCCGTTCACCATGCAGATGGCCTTCGTGGTGATCGGCGGCTACGTGGTGGCCACCGCACCGATGGTGGCACGTTTCATCGATCTGCTGGCACGAGCCCCCAGGAGCGGGCGTGGCGCGATCTGCTACGTGGCACTGGTGAGCATGTTGGCCTCGCTGCTGTCGTGGGGTTTCTCGCTGGTGTTCGGCGGATTGCTGGTACGTGCGCTGGCGCGGCGGAAAGATCTGCGCATGGATTACCGCGCGGCGGGCGCGGCGGCTTATCTCGGCCTGGGTGCGGTGTGGGCGATGGGCTTGTCCTCGTCCGCGGCGCAGTTGCAGGCCAACCCGACAAGCATGCCGCCGGGCCTGCTCGCCATCACCGGCGTGCTTCCTTTCAGCAACACCATTTTCCTGTGGCAATCATTCGCGCTCACCGGCTGCCTGATCGCAGCTTCGCTGGTGGTGTGCTGGCTTACCGCTCCGTCGGACCGCAATGCACGCACCGCCGAGGATTTCGGCGTCGCCGAGGAAACCGCCACGCCGGCCTTGCCGCCGCGCACGCGGCCGGGCGAATGGCTGGAATACAGCCCGCTGCTGTCGGTGTTGATCGGCCTGCTGGGACTGGGCTGGCTGGGCCACGAATTCGCCAGCAAGCCGGCAGTCAGCGCCATCGCCAACCTCAACACCTACAACTTCCTGTTCCTCACGGCGGGCCTGTTGTTGCACTGGCGTCCGCGCAGCTTTCTGGATGCGGTGACCCGGGCGGTGCCGAGCACGGCGGGCGTGCTGATCCAGTTCCCGTTGTACGGCGGCATCGCCGCCTTGCTCACCCACGTGCAGGGCCATGGCGGTTTGACGCTGGCGCACCGGCTGTCGCAACTGTTCGTGCACGTGGCCAACACCGACACCTTCCCGCTGGTAATGGGTGCGTATTCATCCATCCTCGGCTTCTTCGTGCCTTCGGGCGGTGGCAAATGGCTGGTAGAAGCGCCTTACGTGATGCAAGCGGCCAACGATTTGCACGTGCACCTGGGCTGGGCCGTGCAGGTGTACAACGCCGCCGAAGCGCTGCCGAACCTGATCAACCCGTTCTGGATGCTGCCGCTGCTCGGCGTGCTGGGCCTGAAGGCGCGCGACGTGGTCGGCTACACCTTCATGCAATTGCTGGTGCATGTGCCGCTGGTACTGGGTTTGCTGTGGTTGCTTGGGCTCACGCTGACGTACGTGCCGCCGGTCATGCCGTGAAGGATCGGTAGGAGCGCACCCTGTGCGCGAGCTTTTCGGTACATAACCGAAGAGCATCGCGCACAGGGTGCGCTCCTACAATTACAGCTCGCGTAGTGCCGTGGTTACGGGCAGGCGTGCCGCCCGCACGGCGGGGAACAGGCCACCGATGAAGCCGATGGCGAGGGCCCATTTCAGGCCGGTCCAGATCAGAGCACCGTCGACCTTGAACTGGAATACCACGTCGGAGAAACCGCTCAGGGTGGAAGCGGTGTAGCCGTCGAAGACCAGCCATACGACGACCGCGCCGAGGACACCGCCAAGCAATGCCAGCAGCATGGTTTCCAGCATCACCGATACCACTACCGGGCCACCACGAAAACCGATGGCGCGCAGCGTGGCGATCTCGCGGGCCCGCGCGGCGACTGCGGCGAACATGCAGTTGAGTGCGCCGAACACCGCGCCGATGGCCATGATCACGCCCACCACCAGACCTACGATACGGATGATCTTGGCCAGCCCTGCCGATTGCTTGGCGAAGTAGGCTTTCGTCGTATCGGCTTCCACCTTCAACTTGGGATCGGCGGCAAGCGCCGCCTTGAAGGGTGCGAATGCCGACGCACTGGACAACTTCACCAGCACCGATTCGGCGCTGTCGCCACGACGATAGTCCGCCGCCACCTCCTTGCGATCGGCCCACAATTCCGAGGCGTAGGCGTCGCCGCTGGCGAACACGCCGACGACCTTCCAGCGCTGCCGGCCCAGCTTCACCTCGTCGCCCACGCCGAGGTTGGCGAACTCGCGTTGTGCGCCCTGCCCCACCACCAGTTCACGCAGACCGGGTTTGAACTTGCGGCCTTGCACGATTTTCAGGTTCGGTCGCAGCGCCCAGGCGCTGTCGTCCACGCCGCGCAATTGCGCATTGCCATCGTCGTCCGAATTTTTCTTGCGCATGCTCGCGGCCACCACCAGCTCGGCCGACACCAGCGGCTTGCCGGCAGCGTCGCGGGCGATGCCCGGCGCCTGTTCGATGGCATTCACGTCGTCGTGCGTCATCACCGACTGCGCCTCGGACACCGAGCCGCCACGCAGCACGATGGCAGTGTCGTCGCGCCCGCCGCCCTGCAGCGTGGCCTGGAAGCCTTGGCCCATCGCCAGCAGCGCCACCAGCACGCCGACCACACCGGCGATGCCGATCACGATTACCGACGACGAACCGATCCGCTGGCGCAAGGTGCCCATGCCCACCGCCGTCACTGAGCTCGCCTGCCGCCCGGTGCGCGTCAGCAGCATCCACAGGGCCAGCAGCACCGCCAGCGCCACGGCACCGATCCACGGCAACTTCGTCCATATCACCAGCGCCACCACCATCAGCAGCAGCAAGCCGAGATTGATCAGGAATTTTTTCATGCGCCCATCCTCAAGGCTTCCACGATGTTCAAGCGCATCGCGCGCAGCGCGGGCGGCAGGCCCACCACCGCACCGATGAGTACCATCAGCAACACGCCAACCAGCCAGGTGCTGCCGGCCACCGCGTGCACCGGCATCATGCCGCCGCTTTTGGCGCTGAGGGCCGGCACGATCAGCGACACCAGTGCCAACCCGATCGCACCGCCCAGCACCAGCATCAGCACGCCTTCGGCCAGCACCATCGCCAGCACGCTGGTGTTGGAAAACCCTATCGTCTTGAGTACGGCCAGCTCATTGGTGCGCTCGCGTACCGCCTGCATCATGGTATTGCCGGTAAGCAACAACAGGGTGAAGAACACCGCGCCCATGATCGCCGTGACGATGAAACCGATGTTCACCATCTGCTTGATGAACGACGCCTGGAACGCCTGCTCGGTTTGCGCCTTGGTCTCGTGGTCGGAGTTGGCCGAGATCGCGTCGATGGCATGCGCCACCGCGTCGGCTTGCGCCGGATGGGCCACCTTCACCACGTACCAGTGCACGGTACCGGAGCCGAAGGCGTTGTTCTCGTCGAAGTATTTCCAGTGGAACATCAGCATCTGCTCGCGCCCGGCCTGGGCGGGGTCTCTGGCGTGGAAGATGCCCACGATGTCGAAGGTCCAGGTCTGGTTGCCGCTGGCCTTGGACGGAAAGATCGTCGACTGCAGCGGGATCTTGTCGCCGATCTTCCAGCCGAATCGTTTCGCCAGCGCCGCGCCGACCACGGCACCGGTGCGCGTCTTGCCCCAGATGGCGCGCTGGTCCGCCGGCAGGTTCAGTTCGGGATACAGGTCGAAATAATTCGGACTCACCGCGAAGCTGACCACCTGGTTCTTCGGGTCCTGGTAGACTCCGCCAAACCAGTTCGCCGACGCCACCGCCGCTACGCCCGGCACGGTGGCGATGCGCGCGCCCAGGCTTTCCGGCAAGGGCTGTTGCATCGACATTTTAGAGTTCACGATCAGCCGGCCGGCACCCGCCACGTCATTGCCGGCGGTGAATGCCACACGCACCGAATCGAGCAGGCCGAACAACACGAACGCCGCGATGATCGACACCAGCGTGAGGAAGGTGCGCGACTTGCGCCGGAACAGCGCAGCCCAGATGAGATGGAGGTATTTCATGGCCGTATCCCCTCGACATGATTCCTTATCCCCTTCGGGGAGAAGGTGCCCGAAGGGCGGATGAGGGGCGGGTGCTCGTGACAAGGTTTCCCGAAGCGGGCTTTCACCCAACCTCGCCGCAAGATTGACCCCTCACCCCAACCCTCTCCCCAAAGGGGAGAGGGGGTCGCCTTGAACGACTCTCGCGGCGAGGTTGTCCCCTCACCCCAGCCCTCTCCCCAGAGGGGAGAGGGCGTCGCGTTGACCGACCCTCGCGGCGCGGTTGCCGCCTCACCCTCCGTCACCCCAGCGAAAGCTGGGGTCCAGCGCCTGCACGCCTCCAGCGGCAAAGGCTCTGGATTCCTGCCTGCGCAGGAACGACGAGCAGAGGAGATTCCGCGCAGGGGAGAGGAAGTTATTGCAGCACGCGCGTTCATGCCGTCACCTGCTCGACCAGCGTGCCCTTGTCCAGTTGCAAGGTGTGGTTGGCATATTCGGCGGCCTTGGGATCGTGGGTGACCATCACGATGGTCTTGCCGTGCTCGCGGTTGAGCGTGCGCAGCAGGCCCAGCACATCCTCGGCGGACTGGCGGTCCAGGTCGCCGGTGGGCTCGTCGCACACCAGCAAGGTGGGGTCGGAGACGATGGCGCGGGCAATCGCCACGCGCTGCTGCTGGCCACCGGACAGCTCGCTGGGCTTGTGCGAGGCACGCTCGGACAGGCCGACCAATTGCAAGGCAATCGCCGCATTCTTGCGCCGCTGTGCGCCCGACAGCTTGGTCAGCAGCAGCGGCAGCTCCACGTTGCGCTGCGCGCTCAGCATCGGCATCAGGTTGTAGAACTGGAAGATGAAGCCGACGTGGGCGGCGCGCCACTTGGCCAGCGCACCGCCACCGAGCTGGTCGATGCGCTGCCCGGCCACGCTGATGCTGCCGCCGGTCGGCGTATCCAGGCCGCCGATCAGGTTGAGCAAGGTGGTCTTGCCCGAGCCGGACGGCCCCATCAATGCCAGGAAGTCGCCTTCGGCGATGTCCAGGTTGATGTGATGCAGCACCTCGACCTTCTGCTTGCCACGCGTGTAGCGCTTGGAGAGGTCGCGAATTTCGATCAACGTGTCCATGATTGTCTCCGGTGAATGAGCGCGTGTAGGAGCGCACGCTGTCCGCGATGAAGCCCTTCGCGAAAATCATTCGCGCACAAGGTGCGCTCCTACAGTGGTTAGGGTTTTGATGCTTCCGTCTGGACGTCCGAACCGTCATGCAGCCCGGCCGACGGCGATACCACTACGACATCGCCCGCCTTCACCGCCGCCGGGATGAGCTTCAGATCGCCGTAGTTCTGCGTTGCCGGTTGCACTTCGCGGCGGAACGCCTTGCCGTCATCGACCACGAACACCACGGCATGACCACCGCGCTGCACGATCGCCTTGGCCGGCACCAGCACGCCCTTGGGCGCCTGTGCCGCAGGCTCGGGCTTGGCATCCAGGAACGACACGCGCACGCCCATGTCCGGCACGATGCGCTGATCCTTCCGCTCCAGCGCCACGCGCACCTTCACCGTCGCCTTGCCGCGGTCGGCGGCGGGCACGATGGCGATGACGTGGGCGGGGATCTTCCAGTCCGGATACGCGTCGAGCACGGCTTCGGCAGGCATGTCCGGCTTCACGCGACCGATGTAGGCCTCGTTGACGTCCACGTCCACCTCCAGCGAATTCATGTCGACGATGGTGCCCACGCCGGTGCGGGTGAAACCGCCGCCGGCGGACAGTGGCGAGATGATTTCGCCTACCTGCGCATCCTTGGTGGTGATGACGCCGCTGAACGGCGCGCGCACCACGCAGTAGTCGAAATTCACCTGCGCCTGGGTGACCTGTGCATCGGCGGCGGCGGCCTGCTTGCGTTGCGACATCAGCTGGGCGCGGGCGGTATCGGCCAGGGTGCGTGCCTGTTCGGCCGTCTGTTTCGCCACCAGCCCGCGTGCCGCCAGGGACTGCTGACGCCCCGCGTCGCGCGTGTCCTGCGCCAGTTGGGCCTGGTACTGGTTCACCAGCGCATGGGCCGCGGCAGCCTGCGCCTTGGCCGCCGTCAACGCGGCTTTCCAGGCGCTGTCGTCCAGTCGCGCCAGCACCTGGCCCTTGTGCACGTGGTCGCCTTCCTCGATCAGCACCGCGGTCAGCGTGCCGGTGATCTGCGCCGACACCGTGGCCTGCCGCCGCGCGGTGACGTAGCCGGTCGCCTGCAGCACCGCGCCGGCGTCGGCGTCCGATGACGGCGCTACCGCCATGGCCACCTGCACCGGCATGGCGCGATGACCCCACCACCACCAGCCACCGGCAGCGACCAGCGCCAGCACGACCAGCACGCCGACCAGCCACGGCCAGCGTGGCGAGCCCGTTCCGTGGTCTTCGCGCTGATGGCGCTCGATGCGCAATTCCTTCAACAGATCGGTGTCGCTCACCCTTGTCCCCTGGCACTTGGCATGGCTGGCACGATAGGCGTCACTCACCGCCGCAACCATGCACGCCCATCAACCATCGCTGGTGACAGGTGTCACCCGCTGCCGTGGTGAACTGCTACGCTTGGACGCATGCGCTACGTCATCGATCCGCCTTCCGTCCCCAGCCTGCCGGTGCTCGGCAGCGAGCTGCGTTTTCCGATCCGCCGCGTGTTCTGCGTCGGTCGCAATTACGCCGAGCATGCCCGCGAAATGGGCTCCGCTGTGGACAAGGGCACGCCCATGTTCTTCGGCAAGCCGGCCGATGCCGTGGTCAGTGACGGTGCCGACGTGCCCTACCCCAGCATCACCACCGACCTGCACCACGAGGTGGAAATGGTGGTGGCACTGAAGGCTGGCGGACGCGACCTTTCCGCCGAGCAGGCCATGGCGGCCGTCTTCGGCTACGGCGTGGGCCTGGACCTGACCCGGCGCGACCTGCAGGCGCAGGTGAAGGCCAAGGGGCATCCGTGGGACGTGGCCAAGGGCTTCGACCATTCCGCCCCCGTTTCGGCCTTGCGTCCGGCCAGCGATGCCACGCCCGGGCCGGATACCGAGTTGCGCCTGAGCGTGAACGACGAACTGCGCCAGCACGGGCGCCTGGGCGAGATGATTCACGACGTGCCGGCGATCCTGGTCGCGCTGTCCACCCTGTTCGAACTGAAGCCCGGCGACCTGATCTTCACCGGCACGCCGGCCGGCGTGGCGGCGCTCAAGTGCGGCGACCGCTTCCATGCCGAACTGGCAGGCATCGCCGAGCTGAACGGCCGTATTGTCTGAGCGTAATATCGGACGATTCCCAAACCGGAAACCTGTGCGGCACCGGCCTGCTGCGCTAAAGTTCTCGTGCCATTCGGCAGCATTTCGGGGAGAAAGCGATGAGCATGATGAAGGAATTCAAGGAATTCGCGATGCGCGGCAACGTCATCGACATGGCGGTCGGTATCGTCATCGGTGGCGCATTCGGCAAGATCGTCACCTCGTTGGTGAACGACGTGATCATGCCACCGATCGGTTACATCACCGGCGGCGTCGATTTCTCGAAGATGAAGTGGATCCTCAAACCGGCAGACAACAGCGATCCGAAGCACAAGATCGCCGAGGTTGCGATCAACTACGGCACCTTCATCAATACCATCATCACCTTCATCATCATCGCCTTTGCGATCTTCATGGTGGTCAAGCTGATCAACAAGATGCACAAGAAGGAAGAAGCCGCCCCCGCCGCGCCGCCGGCTGACGTGACCCTGCTCACCGAGATCCGCGATTTGCTGAAGAACAAGGCGTAAGTCCGACACGCTGTCGGATGCGCGAAAAAGGCGGCCGTCGGTCGCCTTTTTCGTATCTGACAAACTGCTTCGGCAAACTGCAGGGCAAGCTCAGCGGGTAGACGACTCCGGCGCAGGCATCACGGGATCGAGCCGCTCCTGCTCCAGGCGAGTCGGCCGTTGCGCCAGCGCTTGCGCCAACGACTCCCAACCGGCCCGGCTCGCCCAGTGGCGCATCGCCGCCAACACGGATGCCGAAGGCACGTCGGCGACGCGCAAGACCGAAGCATCCAGGTCGGTGGGCGACATCAGCCATGGCTGCAAAACGCGGCCGGCACCGCGTGCGACCCCGGCCAGCACCGCGGCAATGCGGAAGCCGCCTTCGTCGACATCGCCCCAGTGGTAAACCGGACAAGTTGACGGCAAGCTTCCCAGAATGCGCGCGTACGCCGTTCGCCACGCGGGCGATGGCATACCGCCGGTATAGAGCAGCAAGCCGGCAGCCGCATCCGGGGAAAGTGCGGCGTCATGAAAACTGGCGAGATTCTCGATGCTCAGAACATAGTCTGCGGTCACCGCCACCGACTGCACCGATTCAACCGGCAAGCCCAGATAGGGACGCACCAGCGGCACGCTGGCATCGGTCAACACGACCCGGCCGCAGCCGGAAATCAACAGCGGTTGTGGTTCGCGGCGCAGGCCGATCGCCGACCACACTTCCTCTTTCGACAAGCCGGTAGCGGCCAGTTCGCCGGTGACCAGCAACTCCAGCCACGTGGTCAGCTTCTCCAGCCGCTTGCTGTCGCCAAACAGGCGCACGCTCTCGCGACGCAGGATGCGTTCGTGATCGGCATCGTCGGCACGGGCCGCGACGGCAATCGCCGCGTCCGCCAAGTCCCTGGCAGCTTCCGGGCCGCAACTGCGCAGCTTGCGTCCGCTGCGCCAAGCGTCGAGCACGTCGGCGAGGACGGGGAAGCGTTCGACCCATGCTGCCAGACGGGAAGCGGCTTCGGTCACGCGGTCACCCAGCAACGGCACATCAAGATGGCGCGCCAATGCGGGAAGATCCGCCACGCGCAGACGCAGCAGGCGCGAACCATCACCACTGCGGGCTTCGCGCTGTACGCTGACCGCGCCGTCGCGCTCGGCCAGCGCCACCTCGGCATGGAAACGTTCCAGCTCGGCCAGCGAGCGCAAATCCGTGTATTCGCGGGTACTGCCCATCGGCAGCGAAACGTGTTCATCGGCGCCACGCAGACGCGCACTTTCGGCGCGGCGCAGCAGGCGCTCAAGCACGCTGCGCGCCGCGCTCATGCGCTCGATGACTCACGGGCGATGCGGGCAGCTTCCTCGGCCAGCAAGGCCGGATGCAGGTCAAACTGGTCGCTCAGCAGCAGGTCGCGCGCCGCCTGCTTCACCTCGATGCGTTCGGCCTGCAGCAGGTCGCCATCGCGGAACAATTCGATATAGCTTTCCAGCACGCCGCTCAAGGTGCCTTGGGCGGTGTCCGGCGCGGCCAGCACCAGTTGCAGGCCGAGCGAGCGCAGGTAATCGACCACGGCGCGGGCGTTCTGCGCGTCGATCTTGTCGCCGAATTCGTCGAGCAGGATCAGCCCGATGCCACCGGGCCACGCCTCGCTCTTGCCGTAGGCGGCCGCCAGCGCAGCACCGGCGATCACGTACAGCGGCGCACGATGCTCGCCGCCCGACCCCGAGCGCATGCGCTCGCTGAGCGTGCCGACCACGCGTTCGTCCTGCCGGATCTGCACCTCGAAGCGGAAGAAGCGGCGGTAGTCGTCCAGCGGTGACGTACTGCCGCGCGTCGTGGCGTTGTCCTCGATCAGTTCGCGGAACGCGGCAGGCACTTCGCCGGCACTGCCGAACAGGTTGTCCTCGCCGCCCACATCCGCCGCTCGCTGGATGAAGCGATGCAGCTCGCGATATTCCGGTGCCACCTCGTAGTGGAACTGATAGCGCTCGTTGTTGGAGAACGCCGGACTGCCGCGCAGCGTTCGGTTCAACGTAGTGATCTGGTACTTGAGCTTGCTGAAGTTGTCGTACAGCGTGGAGGCCACGTTGCTGCGGAAGGTTTCCACCGCGGTGGCGTAGGCCTCGTCGGCCTGGCCCTGGTAGTTGGCCAGTTCGGTATCGCGCAAGTGATGCAGTTCCTTCTGCAGCAGCGCCTGCGCCGGACGCCACTGGTCCGGGGCAAATTCCATGCCGAGGCCATGGTCCTTCGCATACTGGGCCAACCCGCTCCAGGCTTCGGGCAACAGGCTGCGCAGGCGTGCATCGCTTTCGCCGGCACGTTCGGTGCAGCGCTTGCCGCGTTCTTCCAGCGAGGGGAATTTCGCGTCCAGTTCCTCGCGCTGGCGTTCGACCCGTGCGTTGTCGACATCGGCATCGCGGAAAGCCTCGACGGCGCGCTGCGCCACCATCGCTTCCTGCGCGCGCAGGCCATCGAACAGGCGCCGCGCCTCTTCGACAGCACGCGCTGCCAAGGCTTCTTCACCAATCAGCCGATTGCTCTGCTTGCGCCACTCGGCCATGCGCTCGTGCAACTCGCGCACCTGCTCGGCCAGTCGCAGCAGATCCGGATTGAGCGTGGACTCGCGATTTTCCAATGCGGCGCGATAGCGCTGGGCGACCTGGCGATGTTCCAGCACGTGGTCGTGCAATGACTGCGCCGGTTCGTCGGGGTTGCTCAGTCGTGCCAGTCCGCGCTGGCAGGCTTCGGCGCGGCGCAGTTCCGGTTCGAGCTGGCGCACGTCGCGCTCGGCCGCCTCGATGTCTTCGCGCAGCACGCGCTGGCGCGCGCGGTTGTCGGTGGCACCGATCTTCAAATCGCCGGCCGCCGGCAGACGCAGGCGTTCGATGCTGCCGCCCTTGGCCAGCAGGCCGTCACGGGTCAGACCCTGGCGGCTGCGGATCAACTCGGCTTCGGTTTCCACGCAGCGCAGTTCGCCGAGCTGGCGGCGCAAGAAGGCGAGCGCATCGGCGTTGTCGCCATCGAGCAGCGCGGCCACGCTGTCGGATGCAGGCCGGTCGTTGCTGCGGCCGTTGCGCGCCTGGCTGCTCAGCGCCAGCTTCACGCCATAGACGCTGCGCCCACCCTGCAGCGAGCGATACAGTTTGGTGGCGCGTTCCTCGGCGGCGGCAGGAATCAGCAAGGCCTCGACGTTGCTGCGCAGATAGGCTTCGATCACCGGTTGCCACGCGGCATCGATGACCCGCACCAGGTCACATACCGGCCGCGCATCGATGCCTTCGTCGTGCAGGTAACTCATCAGGCGCACGGCATCCGGGTTCAGTTCGGCCTGGCCGGCGGCGAGCCGCTTCTGGTTCTGGCGGGCAGCGGCGAGCCGCGCCTGCGCGTCCTCGAAGGTGGCATGCAACTGGCGCGCGTGGCCGTCTGCCGCGGCGATCAACGGGCTGGCCGTCGCCAGCGCCCGGTGCGCCTGCGCATGCAATGAAGCGGCGTCCCACGGCAGCTCGGCGTCGGCGGGCAACGCCACCAGCGTGTCGTACCAGCCATGCCACGCGGCCTGTGCGTGTTCCAGCATCGCGGCATCCACGTTGGGCAAACCGAGTTTGCCGAGCGCGAGAAACTGCTCGCGCACGAAGCTGATCTCGCGCAACAGTTCCTTCTTCAAGCGCGCCAGTTCGTTGCGATCGCGTGCAGCCAGCTCGTCGATCTGCGCCTGCTCGCCGTAGCCCTGGCTGCCCTGCAGGCGCGCGCTGGCCTGCTGGTGCGCGTCCTCGGCTGACTGCTGTTCGAGGGTCGATTCCTGCAAGGCGCGCCGCGTGGCGGCCAGCTTGTCGGTGGCCTGCTCGCTGGCCTGCTCGGCCTGGTCGACCTGCTCGGCCAGCAGGTCGCGGGCGTATTCGGCGGCCAGCGCCCGATAGGAGGCCGCGCGCGCAGCCTGCGTGGCGATCTTGGCATACTGCTGCTCGACGCCCTCGGCCGCATCAATGCGCTCGACCACTTGCGCGATCTTTTCCTTCAACTGGCGAAACGATTCCAGCAGCCCACGGAAACGCGCGATATCGGTGGGCCGGTCCTCGGCCACCAGGGTACGCACGAACAGGTCGACGTCCTCGACGCGCTGCAGGTTGAGCGCGTTCTGGAACGCCTTGCGATAAGCCGCGACATCCGGGTGCGCGGTGGGCGCGGCACGCAGGCGGAACAGCAGATCCTTGACGAAGCGTTCGCTGGTCGGATGCAACTCCAGCTTGCCGTTGGCATCGCGACAGCGGCGCACCGCCAACTCGCGGAACGCGGCCCACTCCAGCGGCAGTTCGCGACCCTTGCTGCGTTCCAGATGATCGTCCAGTTCCAGCGCCACGCCGGGCAGCAGGTACTGGCCGTACAGGCGGTGATCCGGTTCGTCGGCCGACGCGCCCAGCGCGATGCCGGCGGTCAGCGACACGCCGCTGTCCTGGTCGCGGAACACCAGGCTGATGTAGGTGGTGGCGGTGCGCCGTTTGCGACCTTCCTCGCCGCTGCGAAACACGCCGAGGCAGTAATCGCGAATGCTGCGCGCCCGCGCACTGCCGCCGGCCTGCGCATTGAAACGGATGCGACTGCGGTCGCCACCGAGCAGCACGATCTGCAATGCATCCAGCAACGCGCTCTTGCCGGCACCGTTCGGCGCGATGATCGCGCTGGTGGCGTCCAGCGTCAGGGTCTGCGCCTCGAACAGGAAAAACTGCACCAGGTGCACACGCTCAAGCAGCTGCATCGTCGTCCTCCGTGACATCGGTGTCGGTGTCGGCGTCGTCGCGAGCTTCATCCGGGATGTCGTCGTCGCGATTATGCTGGTCCAGCCGCTGCAGCCATTGCTCGCCGACGATCTCCACGATGGCCGGGCGTACGCGCAAATGGAACGGCTGCGGATCGTCGCCCTCGGTATCGACCAGGCGGCATACACCCCAGCGTTTGAGCGTCCGGACCAGCGTGCGCAGCGTGCCGACCTCGGGCATCGCGCGTCCAGCCAGCGCCGGATACGCCTCCTGCAGGTCGGGCAGCTCGACCACCACTTCGCCCTGATCCTCGATCTGGCCCTGGCGCATCGCCTCGTCGTAGCGCTGGCGGAGCACCAGCAACAGCAGGGTTTCGTCCAGCGTCACCGGCGTGCCTTCGCCGTGCGTGGGCAGCGCCACCACGTAGCGATAGTGCGCGTTGCGTTCCAGCCGGATGCCGAGCGGTTCGAGCACGGCAAGATAATCGTCGAAGTGATCCTCGATCAGGTGATACGCCGTGCGTGCGTTGCGATCGCTGGCGTAGAGCACTTGCTCGGTGACCAGGCGATAGGCGGCGCGCTCGAAATCCTGCACGGCGTACACGCCGTTGGAGATCTGGCTGAGCGTGTTCCAGCTGCGTTTCATGCGGTTTTCCGTAATCGATGCACGGCGAAGCGCGGTGCGCGCAGGTAGCCGTTGTCGCCCGCTTCGCCCGCGTCGAGCAGTTCCACGCGGAAGCCGCGCTGCAGGCGACCCAGCGGATCCTCGCGGCGCAAGCCACCAATGCGGCGACTGCGCAATGCCAGGGTAAGCAGGGTCTGATAGGCGCGCAGATCCTCGATCGAGCCGATCGACAATTGCGTGGAGTCGATGCCACCTTCGGGCGGCAAATGACGACCGAGGTAGCGGGCCATGTCCTCGGCGTTGACCAGCCGCGCGCGCTTCATCCGGCGCAGCAGACTGAGGCGCGCCAGCTGCTCGGGCGTGGGTTGCTGCATGGCATTGGCGCTGCGCGGAATCGGCTGCGGCTTGCGGCGCGGCGGGCGCAATTGCGCGTCATCCATCAGCGCACCGGGTGCCACCGGCAAACGCAGTGCATCTTCCGGCGCCTGCAGCACGCCACGGCAGGCACGACGCAGCAGCACGTCGAGCTTGGCCGGCGCGCGCAGACGGTAGTCGAGGAAGGCCAGTGCGCGGCGATTGGCCTGGCGGATGTCCTCGTCCAGCCGACCGAGATATTCGTCGATGCGTTCAAGCTCGTGCAGCCGGCGCAGACTGCGTTGCAGGCGCAGCTCGGCGCGCTCGGTATCACTGCCGGTCAGGTGCTCGCGATACCAGCCGAGCATGGCTTCGTGCAGCGACGTGTCTTCCACCTGCTGCGCCATCGACAGGATCGCGCTGCGCCGTGCCAGCGGATGGTCGGCCTTGTGCAGGTCGGCGTAGTCGCCCACGAAGAAACTGCTGACGTAACGCTCGAACCACTGCCGCGCGAACTGCGCCGTGGTTTCCGATCGGCTCAGCTCCGGCATCAGGTCGCGCACCTTCAAACTCATCGAAGACAGCGACACCAGCAGTCGTCGCGCCTGGTCGGCGGCCTCGTCCAGCGCATCGCCAAACGCCTTGCCGTCCACCACCTGCTGCAACTGCAGCTCGATCGAACGCACCTTGGCCGAGACGAACGTCGGACCATGCTCGGCGAACTCGACCAGGGTGGATAGCAGCTGCGACACCACCGGCATCATCGACACCATTTCGCGCGCACCCACGCGCTCCTGGCGCAACCAGCCGGTGGAACGAAAGCGTTCGTAGATCGCGTTGGCGCGTTCCAGCAACGAGGCGCCCGGCGCGCCGCCCTCGCCACCGTCTTCATCCACTCCACCCTCATCCACCCATGGATCATCAGTGAGCAGATAGCGCTCGACCGCGCCGGTGATTTCGCGCCGCTGAAAGCCGATGCTGGGCGGCAACGGCGCATCGGGACCGAAGAACTCGTCGAACAACCGGCACAACAGTTCCCAGTAACGCTCGCGATTGGCACTCGCCAACGGACCAAACAGCCCGCCCGGCACCACCGAAAACAGCGGCGGCACGCTGGTGCTCAAGCAAGGCTCCGTGAGGACATGGGATGGCGTGGAATCATGCTCCGGATTATGGCGCAACGAGGCCGAGGCCACCCAGCTGGAGGTATTCGCGGGTGTGTCACCCTCCCTGAATGCTCTCGGTCACGTGCCGTCACCTATGGTGACGAAGGTTCCGCCCACCTGCCGGCGGCCGGGTTCATTTTCTCGCTTGCCCGAGAAAACGAAACCAAAGAGGGGCACCCTGCGGGCCCGATCCTCCGCCGTGCGTCACTTCTCGAAGGGTTGGAAGAGCCGCACACCGCAGCGTCGAGTTCGATCACGCGAGCCTGCTCTCCCTACCCCTCGGTTATCGGTGACGGCGCGGCGTGGCCGTGCGTGTAACAGAAAGTGTCACGCAGGTTCCAAACACCTCGATCGCCAAGGCTTGTAGGGTCGGCGGGTCCCATCAGGCCATTTCTCTGGGTTACGTCTCTTTGGGCCAGCAAAGAGAGGTAACTCGGGCGCCGGCAGGCGCTCGAAAGCCCGCCGCAGGCGAGCCAGTTTGCGACCACGCCAGTACGAGCGAAAACCCCCTCAGACGAGCCAACATGCGACCACTCCTCCCCTCCTTAGCCATATACACCAACAAGAAGATGCCTACTCCGCCCCCACACCCACAGCGCGCCCCCGGCGCCCAAACCGCTGCTGCAGTCGATCCATATAAAGATAAATCACCGGCGTCAGATACAACGTGAGCACCTGCGACACCAGCAGCCCGCCCACCACCGCCAGCCCCAGCGGCCGCCGCGACGAGGCGCCCGCGCCAATGCCAAGCGCGATCGGCAAGGTGCCGGCGAACGCCGCCATCGTGGTCATCATGATCGGGCGGAAGCGCACGTGGCAGGCCTCGACGATGGCCTCGGCCGGCGACATGCCCTCCACGCGCTGCCGCTCCAGCGCGAAGTCGATCAGCATGATCGCGTTCTTCTTGACGATGCCGATCAGCATCACGATGCCGACGAACGAGAACAGGTCCAGTGGCGCGTGGAAGATCATCAGCGTGAGCAACGCACCCACGCCCGCGGCTGGCAGGCCGGACAGGATCGTCAGCGGGTGGATGAAGCTTTCGTACAGGATGCCCAGCACCAGGTAGATCACGAACAGCGCCAGCGCCAGCAGCAGGCCCATGCCCTGCAGGGATTGCTCGAACGCCTGCGCGGTGCCCTGCACGCTGCCGGTGATCGACGCGGGCAGGTCCAGCTTCTGCATCGCGCCGTCGATCTCACCCACGGCCTGGCTGAGGCTCACACCCGGCGCGAGGTTGAACGAGATGGTCACCGCGGGAAGCTCGCCTTGATGGTTCACGGTCAGCGGCTGCGAGGTGCGCTTGAACGTGGCCACCGCGCTCAACGGCACCAGCGTGCCGGTGTTGGAGGTGACGTACAGCTGCGACAGCACCGCCGGATCGTTTTGCTGCGCGTAATCGACCTGCAGGATCACCCAGTATTGCGTGGCCGAACCATAGATCGTCGACACCTGGTTCTCGCCGAACGCACTGCCAAGGGCTGATTGCACCTGGTTCATGGTGAGCCCCAGCGGCGCCAGCTTGTTGCGATCCACATGCACGCTGATCGCCGGGCCGTTGAGGTCGAGATCGCTGGTGACATCCTGGAAACCGGGCAGCTTGGCGAACGCATCGAGCACCTTGCCCGACTCGCCATACAAGGCGCTCAACTCGGTCGATTGCAAGGTGTACTGGTATTCCGCCTTCGACGAGCGCCCTCCTACCTGAATCGCCGGCGGGTTCTGGATGTAGGCGCGGATGCCGGGAATCTTCGCGAACTTCTGGCGCAGCTCCTGGATGATCTGCGACGGATCGAGCGTCCGTTCGCCCCCCGGCTTCAGGCGCATGAAGATCGAGCCGTTGTTGGTGGTGGCGCGCGAGCCACCCGAGCCCACCGACGACATGTAGCCGGCGATATTCGGGTCCTTCGCCACGATCGCCGCCAGCTCCTGCTGGCGCTTCATCATCCCGGTGATGGAGATGTCGTCGGGCCCTTCCGTGTTGACGATCAGCTGGCCACTGTCGCCGGCCGGAATGAAATCCTTGTTGACCACCACGAACAGCAGCGCCGTCGCCAGCAGGCTGGCAAAGAACACGCCCAGCACCACCCGCGGATGTGCCACCGACCAGCCCAGCGAACGGTTGTAGCCGTCGCGCACATGGTTGAAGCCGCGGTCGAACAGCAGCGCCACGCGCGATTTTTTCTCGTGCTCGGCATGCTTGACGAAGCGGCTGCACAGCATCGGCGTGAGGGTGATCGAGACAAAGCCCGAGATCAGGATCGCGGTGCTGATGACCACGGCAAACTCGTGGAACAGGCGCCCCACGATGCCGCCCATGAACATCACCGGCAGGAACACCGCCATCAACGACAGCGTCATCGAGAAGATGGTGAAACCGATCTCGCCGGAACCCTTCAGTGATGCCTCGTACGGGTCCATGCCCGCCTCGACGTGGCGCACGATGTTCTCCAGCATCACGATCGCATCGTCCACCACGAAGCCGACCACCAGGGTCAGCGCCAGCAGCGAGAGATTGTCCAGGCTGTAGCCCAGCGCATACATCACGCCGAAGGTACCGATCACCGACACCGGCAACGCCAGCGCGGGAATCAGCGTGGCCGACGCGTTGCCGAGGAACAGGTAGATCACCAGGATCACCAGCACGCCGGCCAGCAGCAGCGTGTACTGCACGTCGTCGACCGAGGCGCGGATCGAATCGGAACGGTCGTACAGCACATTCAGCTTGATCGACGGTGGCAGCGTGGCCTCGAACTGCGGCAGCACCGCGCGGATGCGATCGATCGTGGCCACCGTATTCGAGCCCGGCTGGCGATCGATCGCCAGCACCACCGCGCGCTTGCCGTTGTACCAGCTGGCCACCTGGTCGTTCTGCACGCCGTCCGATGCATGCCCGAGCTGCGACAACGTTACCGGCGCGCCGTTGCGATAGGCCACGATGATGTGGTTGTACGGCGCCGCATCCTGCAACTGGCCGTCCGAACTGATCTGCAACAACTGGCGGCTGCCGTTGAGCGAGCCGGTGGCGAGATTGACGTTGGCGTCGGCAATCGCCTTCTGCAAGGTGTCGATGCCGATACCGTTGGCCGCCAGCTTGGCCGGGTCGACGCTGATGCGCACCGCGTACTTCTGCGAACCGAACACGTTCACCTGCGCCACGCCCTCGATCATCGAGAGCTCCTGCGCCAGTTGGGTTTCGCCGTATTGGTCCACGGTGGACAGCGGCAGCGTGTCCGAACCGAGCGTGAGATAAAGGATGGCCTTGTCCGCCGGGTTCACCTTGCGGAACGTGGGCGGCGTAGGCATGTTGGTGGGCAATTGGCGCTGCGCCGCCGAAATGGCCGCCTGCACATCCTGCGCGGCGCCATCGATGCTGCGGTTGAGATCGAACGTCAGCGTGATCCTGGTCGACCCCAGTGCGCTGGTCGAGGTCATCTGGTCGATGCCGGCGATGGTGGAGAACTGGTTCTCCAGCGGCGTCGCCACCGCCGTCGCCATGGTTTCCGGCGAGGCGCCCGGTACGCTGGCGCTGACCGAGATGGTGGGGAAATCCACGTTCGGCAGTTCGTTCACCGGCAGATGCGGATAGGCGACCACGCCGAACACGATCAGCGCGATCATCAGCAACGCCGTCATCACCGGCCGGCGGATGCACAGGGCGGGAATGTTCAAAGGATTCGCACTCCGCGCAAGCCGTGCAGTGTTTGGTCGCGACACACCCCGAGACACGAACCCTCACCGCGGCTTTGCTCCCTCTCCCCGGCGGGGAGAGGGCTGGGATGAGGGGCCAGCCTCGCCTCGCCCCAGCTCATCCTTTCACCACTTTCACGTGCGAGCCGTTGGTCAGCAGCATCTGGCCATCGGTGACCACCGTTTCGCCACCGGCCAGGCCCTTGCTGATTACCAGTCGACCATGGCTGTCCGGGCCGGCCGTCACCATCCGCTGCTGCACCGTGTGGTCCGCACTCACCACGAATACGAAACTGCCCTTCGGCGAGTTCTGCAACGCCTCCACCGGCACCGTCACCACGTTGACCAGGCGCGTGGTCGGCAAGCTCACCTGCAGGAACTGGCCGGGCGTGACGCGATCATCGGTATTGGGGGATTCCGCCTTCAACTGGATCGTGCCGGTGCCGGCATCCACGGTGTTGTTGATGAAATCCAGCGTGCCCGTGAGCGGCGCGCCCCTGGTGCCGGGAACCGTGGCACTCACCGCCACCTTGCCGCGCGCAAAGGCCGCCCGGATGCCATCCAGCGACGCTTCCGGCACGGAGAACGTGATGTAGATCGGCTGCACCTGGTTCAACACCACCAGATCGGTGCCGTTGGCGGTGACCTGCGCACCGGGGTAAACCAGCGGCGCACCGGCGATGCTGTTCACCGGCGCGGTGATCCGCGCGTAGCCGAGCTGGGTCCGGGCCATTTCCACGGCAGCCTGGTCGGCCTTCACCGAAGCGGCGTAGATGCCCACGTTGGCCTTGTAGTTGTCGTAGTCGGTCTTCGACACGTAGCCCTTGGACAGCAGCGGCGTGTAGCGCGCCAGCACGCTTCGCGCCTGGGTCAGTTGCGCCTGGTCCTTCGCCAGCTCGCCGCGCGCCTGGTCCAGTTGCGCCTGCAGCAGGCTGGGATCGATTTGCGCAATCACCTGCCCCGCGTGCACATGGCCGCCCGGCGTGAAGGCCAGCGACTGCAATTGCCCGCTGACGCGCGATTGCACGGTAACGGTGGAATACGCTTCGGCACGGCCGATCACCTTCAGCGCGAGATCAAGATTGCCGCGCGCGGCCACCGCCACCTTCACCGGCACCACCGGCGGCGCCTTGGTTGCGTGCGCCTTCTCATGACTGCCGAGCCAGCCGTGCAGAGCCACACCGATGATCGCCAGCGCCACCACCGCCAGCAGCATGTTCTTCCGGGAATTGCGTTGCATGGTTTCTCCGGCCCTTGGCCGTCGACACGACAAGCGCAGCTTGATGCGGTCATGTCGGATATGACGAAGTTCGTCAGGAACGTGTCTCGCTATCAACGCGCATGACGTCGATCAGTTGACCTCCCGAGGGACCATTCTGCGCCATTTCAGGGTTGCGCCAGACGGTACCGATGGCACATGACAAGGCGGCGCATGCGCGCATGACGCGCCACGAGCGCGGCCGTCTATGCCGCCGGATCGATGGGCTCGTCGGCACTTTCCAGTGCCTGCAGGTTTTCCTTGATGCGGTTCAGTACCGCGATCATGTGCGCCATGTCGTCATGGGCGATGCCTGCGGTGGCGTCAACGCGCAGGCCCTGGGCGATGCGTTCCATGTCACCGATGACATCGTGCGCCTGCTCGGTGGTATGCAGGCGCCACGCGCGACGATCCTTCGGATCGGGACGACGCTCCACGAAGCCGGCCGCCTGCAGGCGATCGATCACCCGGCCCACCGCGATCGGCTCCATTTCCAGGAACTCGGCCAGCTCGGTCTGGCGCAGGCCCGGGCGGTGGTACAACATCTTGGTGGCACGCCATTGCGCGCGGGTCAAACCGAACTTCACCGCGCGACGATCGAAGTGCTTGCGGAACAGCAAGGTCACGTCGCTCATCAGGTAGCCGAAGGAAATGTCTTCCGTTTTCGCCATGGTCTGTCGCACCCTCCATCTTGCATATCCCAAGCATATCGCCTGCGCATGTCCATCAGCGTGATCACCGCCGACATCGTCCGCCTCGACGTGGACGCCATCGTCAACGCCGCCAATGAGACACTGCTGGGCGGTGGTGGGGTCGACGGCGCCATCCATCGCGCCGCCGGACCACGACTGCTGGCCGCCTGCCGCGCCCTGCCGGAGGTTTCAGCCGGCGTACGCTGCCCCACGGGCGAAGCACGCATCACGCCGGGCTTCGAGCTGCCGGCACGCTGGGTGATCCACACCGTGGGCCCGATCTGGCACGGCGGCCACCATGGCGAACCCGAGCTGCTGGCCCGCTGCTACCGCGCCAGCCTCAAGCTGGCCATGGCACACCGAGTACAGTCCATCGTCTTCCCTGCGATCAGTTGCGGCGTCTATGGCTACCCGCCCGAGCTCGCCGCGCCCACGGCCATCACCACATTGCGCGAAACCCTGCGTGGATCGCCCAGCCTGCACGTGCAACTTTGCGCCTTCAGCGAACACATGCGTGCCATCCTTCAGCGCGCACTGGACGCGTCGACCTCCGGGTAGGAGCGCACCCTGTGCGCGATGCTCTTGCGAGCATATGCCGAAGAGCATCGCGCACAGGGTGCGCTCCTGCCAAAGCCCCGTCGACAAGAGCGACTGAAACCGCGCCTGTCGTCTGCGACGAGAAGCGCTTCAACGTGACCCGAGGTCGAACGGGTACAGCGGTGGCAACGGTGAATCGTCTCCACCGGTGGCGTCGTTTCGCCACGCAAAACCGCGCGCGAAAGTCGCCGCCAGATCCACACCCTCGCCTGCCGGCGTGCCGCCGTATTGGCGCTGCTGGATGGCGGCAATCGCGGCGCATTGCGCCGAGGACGACAAGGCAGCCGACAACTCGCCCAGGTTGCGCAAGTCGGGCCTTTCCACGCGCGCCCACGCCAGCAAGGCATGCGCCTGGATCGAGGCATCGTCGCCACGCGCCGCCTGCATGAAGGCTTCGCGCAACGCCCGGGCGGCAGGCGGTGCCGGCATGACGGGCTCGACACGCGTCACCGCAACCTTTGCTGCTCCACGATGACGCCGGTACCACCACCAGCCCAGCATGCTCAACAGCCACAACAGCAGGCTGGCCAACGCAATCCAGCGCCACCACCTCACGTGGCCATGCGACGAAGCCGCCACTGTGGAAGTTGGTGCCGATGCCGCGCTTGCCGGTGTTGGCGCCGCAGCCGCCGATGCGGAAACCGCCGGCGTCGCACCACTGGCACCAGCGGTCGCCGGCAGCACCGTGAAGCTGCGCGCGGGAATGCTCGCCGTTTCCGCCTGGCCACTCTGCACGTTGAACCATTTCAGCGTGGTGGCCGGAATCGTCAGCGTGCCGGCCCGCTGCGGCACCACCGCAAAGGCACGCTCGCGCTTGCCGTGCATCCACTTGCCGTCGTCGCTGGTGCTGTCCACGGGACGGTCGGGATAGACCGTCGCGCCACTCAACGCAGGCAGGCTCGGTTCGGGCAACACGTCGGCCGGCAGGCCGCTCGCCTGCACGCTCATGTGCAGGTTCAACGGCTGTCCCACATGCAACTCGCCATTCGCCGGCAGGCCATCCAGCGTAAGCGTGAGCTGTCGCGCCGGCAGCCAGCTGCTGCTGCCCCAGTCCGCTGGCGGCGCCTGCACATGCAAGCTCACCGCGGGCGACGCCGCCGAGACCGAAGTGCCCCCGCCGAACAGCCCGTTCTGGCCGAAGAAATTGCCCGGATCCATCGGGTTCGACGGATCATCCGCCGTGCCCTGGAACTGCAGCGACGGAATCTCCAGCGTGCCGGCATGATGCGGCACCAGCGCATAGCGTCGTTCGAGCACGTGGTACTGGCGCCCGCCGCGTTCGGCATCGTAATTGAGGCTCTTGCCCAGCTTGTGCACGTCCACGCCAGCCAGTTGCGGTTCGTCCAGCGAGCCGCTGAGGTTGACGTCGTAGTACAACCGCACGGTGTACACCAGTTGCTGTCCGACGTAGCCGTGGTCCGGCTCGACGCTGGCCTCGACGAATACATCCTTGCCACTGTTCGCCGCGGTATTCGGGTCGGGCGGCGTCACCGTCAGCAGCAGCGGCGCGGTATGCCCGCCGGCCACCGCCAGCGACGGCACCTTGAGTTGCCCCACGTGCTTCGGCCGCAGGGCGATGCCGATGGTGAACTGCGCGCTGCGGCTGCCGTTGACGATGCTGATGCTGCTGTTGGTGGAACTGCCCAGCACCTGGAAATCCTTCGCCAGCGGGCTCAGGTCGGGCATGTCGATATTGCCATTGCCGTCCACGCTGAGATTCAGCGTGACGGTCTCGCCAAGCTGCACCCGGCTGCGATCCAGCGTCGCCCGCACGCCACTGGCACAGGCCCATGCCGGCAGCAGCAACGCGAGCAGCAACAGTGCCAGCCGAGCTCTCAGGGTCACGCTCATGGTTGTCCATCCTCCGCCGGCGCGCCGTTCTGGCGCTCCTGGTATTCAAGCTGGAACTTGCGTCGCAACAGCGCCCCCGGATCGTCGGGCACTTGCTCCAGCGCCTGGCGCACATGGGCGGGCAACTTCGACAAGGGATCGTTCGCATCGCTTGCACCCAATTGATGTACCGGCGCCGGTTTGCCGGTCGACTTGCCCTCGTGTGCCAGCGCCTGGTTCATCTGCTTGCCCAGCGCCTGCTCGGCCTTGGCGGCCTGCGCCTGTTGCGCAGCGCGCTGTTGCGGCGTCGATGCGGGTGGCGCGCCAGCTTTCTGGTCCGAGTCCGGCTTGTCATTGCCTGGCTTGCCATTGTCTGGTTTGGCGGATGCAGCGCCCTGGTCCTGCTTGCCCTGCGATCCCTTTTCCGAAGCATCCTTCTTGCCGGCATCGGGTTGCCCCGAAGAGGGCGACTGCGATGCCTTGCCCGCATCCTTGCCTTGCCCGCTCTTGCCCTGTTTGCCTTGATCCTTGTCGTTGCCCTTGCCTGACGCATTCGAGCCGCCGCCCCCTTGCGACTTCTGCTTGTCCTGGCCGCCTTGCCCGTTCTTGTCCTGCGATGACTTCTGTTGTTGTTTCTGCCGGCGCATGGCGTCTTCCACCGCCTTGCGGTTGGCACGGGCATCATCGTTGTGCGGATTCAGTTGCAAGGCGTGGTCATAGGCCTTGATCGCCTCCGGATAGCGCCCCAGTTTCGCCAGCGCGTTGCCCAGGTTGTACGGCGCATCCGCGCCCCTGGCTTGCTGCAACGCCTGGACGGCCGCGGGATAATTGCCGGCCCGGTAGGCCGCGGCGCCGCGCAGTGCCGGGTCGCGGGCGAGTTGTTCGGCCTGTTTCGGATGGCCGTCGCGCAAGGCGCTGGCGGCCTGCTGGTCGGGCCGTTGCCACCAGTCATGCCAGCTTGAATCCTGCCAGCCTTCATGCGCCGCCGCAGCATGGGCCGGCGCGGGCACCGCCAACGGCAGCAACACCAGGGGAAGCAACAACAGCCAGCCACGGCGAAAACCCAGCGCAACGATCAACAACAGCGGCAGCAACAGCCACGGTCCGCGATCCTGCCAGGCATCGCCTGGCTGCCCGACTGCCACGCTCGCGTGGCTCGCCGGCTGCAATTCACTGCGCAGGGCGGTGATGTCGCTGTCGTTGTCGCTCATCGGCACATAGCGTCCACCACCGGCCGACGCCAAGGCGGCAAGCGCCGCGTCATCGCGCCTGGCCAGCACCAGGTTGCCATGCGCATCGTGCAGGAAACTGCCGTCGCCCAGCGGCACCGGACCACCTTGCGCAGTGCCCACGCCAAGTACGGAAACACGCACGCCTTCGGCACGCGCCTTGCGCGCCGCCGCCTGCGCGGCGTCACCGGCCGTATCGGTGATGAGCACCAGCGAACCGGCCTTGGCCTTGGCGTCGCGAATCAGGGCTGCGCCCTGCGCGATCGCCTGCGCCGCGTTGTTGCCATCCACCGGCATGGTGTCCGGCGCCATCGCGTCAAGCAGGTCGGACAGGCTGTGCGCATCGCTGGTCAACGGCGCCACCACGAAGGATTCGCCGGCATAACCGATCAGGGCGTTGAGTCCGTCGCGATTGGCGTTCAACAAGTCGTGCGCCTTGTAGCGCGCCCGATCGATCCGGCTCGGTGCCACGTCGCGTGCCAGCATGCGCTGTGACAGCGAGATCGCCACGACCTGGGCGGCGCGATCGGCATACAGCGGTTGCGCCACGCGACTCCAGGTGGGACCGGCCAGCGCCAGCACGCCCAGCAGCCAGCCGAGGGCCAGCAATCCGGACGGCACGCGTCGGCTGCTCGGGCGGCCATGCAGCAGATGTGGCAACAGTTCCGCATCGACCAGTCGCGACAACTCGCGTTGTGCCGTGTCGCCACGCGTGCCGAGCCAGAGCAGCAGCGGCAACGCCAGCAAGGCCAACAGCCACCATGGCTGCAGGAAGTGGAACTGCTGCAGGAACTGGCTCATGCGCGCCGCTCCCGCCACTTCGGCCAGCACGCCAGCAGCAGCAACAGCGCGGCAGCCAGCAGCGGCCAGCGGAACAATTCATGATGCAGGCGCAGGCTGGGGCCGTGTTGCGGCATCGGCTCCAGCGCATCGATGGCGCGATAGGCCCCGGCCAGTTGATGGCTGTCGGTGGCGCGGAAAAACTGGCCACCGGTCATGTCGGCGATCTTGGTCAACATGTCCGCGTCGAGATCCGCCGACGGATTGATCAGCTGGCTGCCGAAAAAGCCCGGCACGCGCATGCGCGTGGCGCCGATGCCGATGGTGTAGATGCGCACGCCGGCGGCCTTCGCCGCGCGTGCCGCATCCAGTGGCGCGATGCTGCCGGCATTGTTGACACCATCGGTCAACAGGATCAGGACGCGCGATTGCTCGGGCAATGCGGAAAGCCGTTTCACCGCCACGGCGATGGCATCGCCGATCGCCGTCTGCGTACCCGCCAAGCCCACGGCGGCGCCGCGCAATTGCGCGCGCACGGCGCTGAGGTCGTACGTCAGCGGGGTGACCAGGAATGCGCGACTGCCGAACAGGATCAGGCCCAGCTCATCGCCGCTGCGCCGGGAGATGAAATCCCCGGCAATCGCCTCGACCGCACCGAAGCGACTGACCGACTGCCCGGCCAGCTCCATGTCCGGCGTCTGCATGCTGCCGGACAGATCCACTGCCAGCATCAACGCGCGCCCACTGTGGTGCTGCGCTTGCGGCGGCCCCAGGCGTTGCGGCCGGGCAGCAGCAGCCAGCAGGCACAGCCACGCGAGCGCCAACAACCACGGCAGTGCGCCGCGTACCGTGGCGCCGCGGGCTTCGTGCAGTACCAGCCCCGGTTGTGGCAGATGCAGCGCCTGCCCGGGCGCAGCCGGGCGCAACCAGAGTCGCAACAGCCACGGCAGCGGCAGCAGCACGAACATCCACGGCCAGGCGAAATCAGGCATGTTCCGGCGCCTCCTGCTTGCGTGGCTGCCGGCGCCATGCGGCCGACAACCATTCGCGCGTGGCGGCCAGCGCTGTGGCCCGGTCGAACGTGCCCATCGGTTGGTACATGCGTTGTTCCAGCAGCATCAACACGTCGACCGTGCTGGCTTTCACCTTCACCCGGGCCAGGGTCTGCCGCCACGCATCGCCGCGCTTTTGCACGGCAGTCGCGTCGTAGCGGCGTGCACTACGACGCAGCAATTGATGCAATCCGCGCGCCAGTGCCTCGTCGTCGGCATGACGAGCGTCCAGCGCAGACACTTCCGCCAACACGCGCTGGCAGGCGCGACGCCGACGGCGGCGCCGCAATCCGAAAAGCACGCCAAGGCCAAGCAGCACGAGCAATAGCGCGGCAAGCAGCCACCAGCCCGGCGCTGGCGGCCACCACGGCGGTGACGGCGGCATGTGAATGTCGCGCAATACCAGTTGAGGGGGTGCGGACGGCAGCGTCGGCATCATCGCCGACCTCCACGGGTCCGCAGCAAGGTCGCCACGGCATCGACCGGATCGGCCGCGGTATCGATACATTGCAGCGGCAAGGCCAGCGAACGCGCCACGCTTTGCAGCCATGCCTGACCCGCGCCGAGGCTGGCCTGGAAATCGCGCCTTTCGCGTTCGGCGAGCAGCAGCACCTCGCGTTGCTCGCCGGCATGTTCGAGGGGATAACGCCCCGGAGCCGGCAACGCCAGCTCCAGGGCATCCGCCACCACCATCACGTAGACGGCGGCATGCCGCCGCATATCCAGCAAGCGGCCACGCGCGGCTTCGTCGCAACTCCAGCCGTCGCTGATCAGCAGGACGCGGCTGGCACCGTGTTGCAGTCGCCGTACCCGTTGCAGGGCTGCAGACAGCGATTCACCAGCGTCATCTGGCTGGCCATCCCATTCGGCCAGCGCGCCACATGCAGCCAGCGCGCCGCGCACGCTGCCGCGCGGTTGCAGCACGTGCTGGCGCCCGCCGAAAGCCATCAAGCCGACCCGCTCGCCGGCACGTACCGCATGCCATGCGGCCAGCGCTGCCACGCGCGCGGCCTGCACCGATTTGAAGCGAGCACGGGTACCGAAACGCATGCCGGCGTGCTGGTCCAGCACGATCAGCAGGCGGCCTTCGCGCTCTTCCTGGAACAGCTTGGTGTGCAATTTGCCGCTGCGCGCGGTAAGTCGCCAGTCGAGCCGGCGCACGTCGTCGCCGGGCTGGTAGGCCCGTGATTCGGCGTAATCCATGCCGCGTCCGTAGAGTCGGCTGGATTGCTGGCCGGCGCGGGCGGCATGACTCTCGGTCGGCACCAGCGCGGAACGCGCCACGCGGGCACGCAGGCCGATCAGTTCATCCAGGTTGACCCGCGTGCGGCCATCGCCGACTGGCGGCTGTGACGGCACGGCACTCATGGCAATGGGACGAGATCCAGCAGACGGGCGATGACCTGGTCGCTGCGCACGCCTTCGGCCTCGGCCTCGTAGCTGAGCAGCACGCGATGGCGCAGCACCTCGTGAGTAATCGCGTGCACATCATCCGGCAACACGAAATCGCGCCCGGCCAGCCACGCATGGGCACGGGCACAGCGATCCAGCGCGATGGTGGCGCGCGGACTGGCACCCCAGGCAATCCAGCGTTTCAGCTCCGGCCCGTAGCGGCCGGCATCGCGACTGGCCAGCACCAGTTGCGCGATGTATTCCTCCAGGGCTGGCGCCATGTGCACGGCCAACGCCGCTTCGCGCGCAGCGAACACATCGGCCTGGCTGAGCACGGCCTTCGGCGCGGCATGAGGATGCATCTGCTGGCGTGCCTGCTCGCGGGCCAGGCGCAGGATCGCCAGCTCGGACGCAGCATCGGGATAATCGATGCGCACATGCATCACGAAGCGGTCGAGCTGGGCTTCAGGCAACGCGAACGTGCCTTCCTGCTCGATCGGATTCTGCGTGGCCATCACCATGAACAGATCGGGCAACGGCCAGGTGCTGCGACCCACGGTGATTTGCCGCTCGGCCATCGCCTCCAGCAGCGCCGACTGCACCTTGGCGGGCGCGCGATTGATTTCGTCGGCCAGCACGATGTTGTGGAACAGCGGACCACGCTCGAACTCGAAACTGCCCGACTGCGGGCGAAAGATGTCGGTGCCGGTGAGGTCGGCCGGCAACAGGTCCGGCGTGAACTGCACGCGGTGGAAATCGGCCTTGATGCGCTCCGCCAGCGCCTTCACCGCCGTGGTCTTGGCCAGGCCCGGCGCACCTTCCAGCAGCAGATGGCCATCGGCCAGCAGCGCTACCAGCAGGCAGTCGATCAGGTGCGGCTGGCCGATGACGCCTTGTTGCAACTCCTCGCGCAATCGCGCGAACGATGACTGCAAGGAGTCGGCCGGCTGGCCCTGGGGCATGTCCATCATGGGGTATCCGTTGTTCTGCATGGTGCCGTCATTGACCACGAACAGGCGCGAAAGTTTGCCATGCGACGGCACGCCGCACATCCGAGCTCGCCCGCAAACGAAAGGGGCGACCGATTGGCCGCCCCTTTGGCTACACGTGTGACGTCTTATTGCAGGTTGTCGTTCAAGATGCGCGGCGTCACGAAGATCAGCAGTTCGGCCTTGTTGTTCGTGCGCGTGGTCTGGCGGAACAATGTACCCAGAATCGGGATATCACCCAGACCCGGCACCTTGACCACCGAGTCGTTCTTGGTGATCTCGTAGATACCACCGAGCACCACGGTCTGACCGTTGTCGACCAGAGCCGACGTATTCACCGAGCGCGTGTCGATCAACGGTACCTGGCCATTCGGGGTAGTCACCATCTTGTTCAGTGCATCTTTCTTTACGTTGATCGCAAGATAGATCCGGTTATCAGCGGTGATCGTCGGCGTCACCTTCAGCTCCAGTACCGCATCCTTGAACTGCACCGAGGCGGTCGGTGTACCGGAACCGCCGACACCGCCCTGATAGGTGACGTAGCCGATTTCCTGACCCTGGCGGATATCCGCTTCCTGCTGGTTGGCGGTGATCACGCGCGGGCTGGAGATGACCTCGCCACGACCTTCGGTCTGCGCTGCGGAGAGTTCCAGATCCAGCGCGTAGTTCTTGCCCAGGATGGCGAGGCCGACTGCGCCTGCCGGTGAAGTGACCGGGAGGTTTACATTGAGACCGCTGGGGCTGGTGGTACTACTACCCGTGCTGGTACCCGTCGTCGTGCTGGCAAGCGGGCCACCAATCTGCAGTACCTGGCCACTGGGATTGGTTCTCTGCCCACTGGCGCCCCACTTCACACCCAGATCGCGCTCGAAGCTGTCCGTGGCGATCACGATGCGCGATTCGATCAGCACCTGCCGTACCGGCTTGTCCAGCTCCGCAACCAGCTTGCGAATATCGGCCGTCTTCTCGGCGGTGTCGTTGAGCAACAGCGTATTGGTGCGCTGGTCGAAGGACACGCTGCCCCGCGGAGACAGGAAGCCGCGACTGGTGTTTGCACCGCCACTGCCACCGCCGCCGTTACCTTGCTTGGCGCCCGTAGTCAGCAATTTGGCGATCTCGGACGCCTTGCCATAACTGATCGGAATGAAGCTGGTGATCAGCGGCGCGTTGTCCTGGGCCTTCATGCGGGCCTCGGCCACGCTCTGCTCGTAGTCGGCCAGTTCCTTCTGCGGGGCGATCCAGATCACGTTGCCGTCGCGACGCTTGTCCAGGCCCTTGGCGCGCAGGATCACGTCCAGTGCCTGGTCCCATGGCACATTGACCAGCCGCAGGGTGACGCTGCCGCCCACGGAATCGGAGGCGACCAGGTTGAGGCCGGAAACATCGGCGAGCAGCTGCAGCGCCGAACGCACCGGGATGTCCTGGAAATTGAAGGTCACGCGATTGCCGGTATAGACAGGCTGCAAATCGCCCTTGGCCGCCGCTTCCGCCCGGGGGTCCACCTTCTTCGGTGCGATTTCAACCACGTACTGGTTACCGGTCTGGTAGGACGAGGTATCCACCGCCCCCTTGAACGCGATCTCCATATGTGCACCGCCGGGAGTGGCCCGCGTGGCGATGGACTGCACCGGCGTGGCGAAGTCGAGCACGCTCAGGCGCTGGGCCTGGCTGGCCGGCAGGTTCACGTGATCGAGATCGACCAGAACCCGGTCGCCTTCGCGGCGCATGTTGGCATGCGCACCAGGGCCGGCAAAGTTGATCAGCACGCGGCCGGCACCGTTCGCGCCACGGCGGAAGTCGATGTTGGTCACGGCCGGGCCGTCCATCGCCGAAGGCAGCGCCTTGGATGGATCGATATTGGCCGTCGAGGGGACCGCGTCCGCGGCGGAGCCGTTGTTGACGGTCAGGATCAGGCTGTCACCCTCGACCTTGGTCAGGTAGGTCGAGCTGCGCATCAGCTCCACCAGTACGCGGGTGCGACCACCGGCGGAAACGGCCGTAACGCCCGAGGTGGAACCTACGCCGACATCGGTATGACGTGCGGCGCCGTTCACCGTGTCCGGCAGGTCGACCGCGATGCGCGGCGGATCGTCGGTGGTGAAGATCCGCGGCTGCGGCACCGGGCCGTTGGCGAAATCGAGGTGAAGTGCCACGCGACCGCCCGGGAGCGTTTCGGCGTGGATGTCCTTCAGCGTGGTTGCTGCTGTCGCGTCAGTCGCCCATGCGGCGCCACCGATCAGCAGGCCCACCATCAGGCAACGGCTTGCGAGGCGCATGGCAGGGCTCCGGACAGAGTGGATTGAATTGGTCATTGCATCAGCCCCTGTAATCCTATTTCTCGCCGAGCGCGATGCTGGCAGGACGTTCCATCCAGCCACCATTGCCGTTGGGAACCAGTTCGACCAGGTCGACGTGATCCGGTGCCACATCAGTGACCCGACCATAGTTCTGGCCCATGTATTCGTTGTCGGTGACGCGATGGATCACGCCACCCGGGTCCTTGATCAGCGCCTGGATGTGCGTGCCGGTACCGATCGTGCCGACCATCTTCAGGCTGTCCAGCGCGAACATCTCCAGCGGCTGCTTGGCGCGATTCTGGTCGGGCCGCGGCCCGGAGTTGTTGCTGGACTGCGCTTCGGTCGGGCTCGGGCTGAACGGGTCGCGGCGGCCTTGATCCTTGTAGGTGAAGGTCTCGAACGTCTTGATTACCGGCAACGGCGGGATCGGCGCGCCCTTGAGGGATTTCTCGTGAGCCACCCAGGCACGCAGGTCCGACATGCCGCGGGTACAACCACCGAGCACGAGGGCCGCACCGAGCATCAGCGAGACGCGCGCCAGGCGGGCAGGTTTGATGGCAGCGATGATGTTCATTTCCGCCCCCTCGCCTTGCCGTGCGCCGGTTTCTTGTCGGCCTCGCTGGTTTCGCTGTCGTCGAGATAGCGGTAAGTCTTCACCGTGCCCTGCAACACCAACTGCTCATTGGCTGCCGGCTCGGCACCCTTGGCCGGCGCATGCAGTGGCGTCAGCGAGACGTCATGCATGGTCAGGATCACCACGCGCGGCAACGAGGCCACGTCGCTGATGAAGGTGCCGAACTGGTGATAGGTACCGATCATCTTGAGCTTGATCGGCTGCTCGGCATAGAAATCCTTGGGTGTTTCCGAGCCCGGCTGGAACAGCTCGGTTTCCAGGCCCGCGGACAGCGCAGCCTGGGAAACATCCACCAGCAGCTCGGGCATTTCGGTCTTGCTGGGCAACTGGCGCAGCAACTGGCGCAGCATGTCCTTCATCTCGTCGAGCTGCTGCTGCAGCGCCTCGAGATTGACCGCCTTGGCCTGCTTCTGGGCAAACTCCTGCTTGAGCTGGACCTCCTTGCCCATCAGCGAGGTCAGGCTGTCCTGCTGGTTGCTGACATGCAGGTACCAGCCGAAGAACACGATCACGGCAAACACCAGCACCGTGAAGAAAACCTTGACCGATTTCGGCCAGCCACCAATGTTGTTGCGGTCGAGGTTGCGCAGGTCGTCGAAGAATTTCATTACTTGACCCCTCCCTTGACGGCAGCGTTATGGGCGGGAGGCGCGGGTTTGCCCGACTCGACGGGCGTCACCGAGATCGACGGCTTGCCGGAAGCACCCGGGCTCGCCTTGGCCGGTGTAGCCGCAGCCTTCACTGGCGCCGGTGCGACCGGTGCCGTGGCTGCGGACTTGGCGGCCACCTTCTGATCGGCAGCGGCGTCCGTGGACTTGTCCTGCTTCGGCCGGCTCAGCGCGACACGCAATCCGAAGCTGTAGGGCATGCGCGAGGAGTCGTGCGTGTTTTCGGTCTTGCTCAGGTCGGCCTGCCCCATCCAGGGCGATGCCTCGATGTTGCGCATGTAATCGGCCACGCTGGCATTGGATTGGGCCACGCCACTCAGCGTCATCGACTGGCCGTTCTGCTTGAGCTCGGTGAGGCGCGCGCTGGTCGGGATGGTCTTCACCAGTTCGTCGAACAGATGCACCATCTGCGAGCGGTTGGCCTGCAGTTGCTCGATGATCTGCTTGCGCGCCAGCAGCCGTGAACGCACCTTCTCGAGGTCATTGATCTTGGCGATCTTCACGTCCACCTGCTTGATCTCGCCTTGCAGGTAGGTGTTGCGCTCGTTCTGGTTGTCGATGCGCATGCCCATCCAGAACGACCACACCAGCACGCACAGGATGCCGACCACGAAGGCCGCTCCCAGCTGCATGAAAAACTCGCGTTCGCGCTGCTTGCGGCGCTCGGCGCGCCACGGAAGTAGGTTGATATGTGCCATCAGTCGAAGCTCCTCAGCGCGAGTCCGACCGCGATCATCAGCGCCGGCGCATCCTGGGCCAGCGTCTGGGCCTGCACGCGCGAGGACAACGACATCCGCGCCAGCGGATTGGCCACCACGCACGGCACGCCAAGCTGCTCTTCGAGCATGCCGTCGATGCCTTCGATCGAGGCGCAACCGCCGGCCAGCACCACCTGGTCGACCTTGCTGTATTCGCTACCGGCGTAGAAGAACTGCAGCAGGCGACTGATTTGCTGCACCAGCGATTCCTTGAACGGCTCCAGCGCTTCGCTCTCGTAGGATTCCGGCAGACCGCCCTTGCGCTTGGCCCGGCCGGCTTCCTCGTAGGAAAGTCCGTAGCGGCGCATGATCTCGTCGGTAAGCTGCTTGCCGCCGAACACCTGCTCGCGCGAGTAGATGGTGCGCTGGTTGCGCAGCACCGACAGCGTGGTCATGGTGGCGCCGATGTCGATCACCGCCACCAGTGCGTCGCGACCCACGTTGAGCTGGTCGGCGATCAGGGCGAAGGCGTTCTCCATCGCGAAGGCCTCGACATCGACCACCTGCGCGGTGAGTCCGCCCAGGTCCAGCGCGGCGACGCGCATGTCGACATTCTCGGTGCGCGAGGCCGCGAGCAGGATGTTGTTCATCTCGGGGTTGTCGCGCACCGGGCCGAGGATCTCGTAATCGAGACTCACCTCGTCGATCGGATACGGGATGTACTGGTTGGCCTCGACCTGGATCTGACCCTCCAGGTCATCTTCCGACAACTCGCTGGCCATCGGCACGATGCGCGTGATGACGGCCGAACCGGCCACCGCCGCCCCCGCGTGCTTGAGCTTGGAGCCCGAGCGCGCCAGTGCGCGCCGGATCGCCTCGCCCACCGCCTCGACCTCGACGATGTTCTTCTCGACCACGGCATTGGGTGGCAGCGGCTCTACCGCGTAGTGTTCCACGCGATAACGGCCGCCAGACTGACTGAGCTGCAGCAGCTTTACGGCAGTCGAACTGATATCGACGCCGACCAGCGGCGGCTTCTTGGGTGTAAAGAGACCCACGGTTTTCCCCCTTGCCCCTTGCGGCTGCGGCCAGAAATCTGGCGAGCCCGCAAGGGCATTAGATCCAAAAATTAACGCAATCGCAACGGCCTACGCGATCTTTCTCGACTTTTTGACGTGATGGTCTGCACATTTGAGCTATCGCGCTTTGCGGCATCGGACCTGGATCCACGTCTTCGCCGTTCCGGTAGTGGATACTGCTACATCTATACTCTGGCGTGTTTTGACTCAGGTCTCGCTACATCCACATGACTCCCTTTTTGAAGCGTTTGTTGCGCTGGCTGCTGATCCTGGGCTTTTCCGGACTGCTGCTGGCTGCCCTTGCCGTGGGCGTCGCCTACTGGCTGGTCGCCCCTCGCCTGCCCTCGGTGGCGGTGCTGAAGGACTATCACATGCAGGTGCCGCTGCGGGTGCTCAGTGCCGATGGCAAGCTGATTGCCAGCTTCGGCGAGACCCGGCGCATCCCGGTCAGCATCGGCCAGGTGCCGGACATGCTCAAGCATGCCGTACTGTCGGCCGAGGATGCGGACTTCTACCACCACCCGGGCGTGGACTGGCGCAGCGTCGTGCGCGCCGGCTGGCATGTGATCCTGGCCGGCGGCCAGAAGGTGCAGGGTGGCTCGACCATCACCCAGCAGGTGGCGCGCAACTTCTTCCTCAGCCCGCAGAAGCTGTATTCGCGCAAGCTGATCGAGATGTTCACCGCGATGCGCATGGAGGACGAGTTCACCAAGGACCAGATCCTCGAGCTGTATCTCAACAAGATGTTCCTCGGCCACCGCGCCTACGGCGTGGCGGCCGCGGCGGAGTACTACTACGGCAAGAAGCTCGACCAGCTGACCATTCCGGAATGTGCGGCGATCGCCTCCACTTTCCAGTTGCCGTCGGCGGTCAACCCGGTCAGCAATCCCCAGCGTCTGGTGGCCCGCCGCAACTGGGTGCTGGGCCAGATGCACGAACACCACTACATCAACGACGCCCAGTACCAGCAGGCCATTGCCGCCCCGGACGACGCCTCGCCGCATGAGCAGCCGATCCAGGTGGAAGCGCCGTACCTGGCCGAAATGGTGCGCCAGCAGGTGCTCAAGCGGTTCGGCAACGACGCCCTGACCGAAGGCTACGTGGTGAAAACCACGGTCGAAAGCACCCGCCAGCAGGACGCCCTGGCCGCCGTGCGCAAAGGCCTGGTCGCCTATGACCGTCGCCATGGCTGGCGCGGCCCCGAGGCGCACCAGGACCTGGCGGCCGCACCGACCAATGCGGAGCTGGACCACGTGCTGGCCGGCTACAACGAGATCGCCGGCATGCAGCCGGCCATCGTCACCGCAGTGTCTGCCAGCGCGGCCACCGTCTACCTCGGCCACGACACCAGCGTGCAACTGGACCTGGCCGCGATGAGCTGGGCCCGCAAGTACATCAGCGACAGTCGCATCGGCGTCGCGCCCAAGGCCGTCAGCGACGTGCTCGCGCGCGGCGATGTCATCCGCGTGTCGCGTAACGGCAAGGACCAGTGGGAACTGGCCCAGATTCCCAACGCCGAGGCCGCGCTGGCCTCGATCAGGCCCGAGGACGGCTCGATCCAGGCGCTGGTGGGTGGCTTCAGCTTCCTGCGCAGCAAGTTCAACCGCGCCACCATGGCGGCGCGCCAGCCCGGCTCCAGCTTCAAGCCGTATTTCTACTCGGCCTCGTTCGACCGCGGCTTCACCCCGGCCTCCATCATCAACGACGCCCCGCTGGCCCTGCCCGACCCGTCGCGACCCGGCGGCCTGTGGACGCCGAGCAACGACGACAACAAGTTCGCCGGCCCGATGCGCCTGCGCGAAGCCTTGGTGCAATCAAAGAACCTGGTCTCGGTACGCCTGCTCGACGCGATCGGCGTGGGTTACGCGCGTACCTTCGCCACCCGCTTCGGCTTCTCGCTGGCGGCACTGCCGGACAACCTGTCGCTGGCGCTGGGCACCGCCTCGGTCTCGCCGATCGGCATGGCCCGCGGCTATGCGGTGTTCGCCAATGGCGGCTACCTGGTCACGCCGTACTTCATCAAGGAAATCGATGACCGCGACGGCAAGCCGGTGTATATCGCCAATCCCGCGCGCGCCTGCCGCACCTGTGAAGAACGCCTGCTCAACCCCACGCCACCGGCGCCGCCGCCGGCCGACATGCTGTCTGCTCCGGCCAACAGCGTGGTGGCCAGCGCCGATTCGACCCCGGCACCGGCCAGCACGACTGCCGACGAGGCCGGTGACGACCAGGGCCCGCTGCCTGCCGATGCCCATGGCGGCGGCACGCATCCGCCGGTACTGGCGCCGCATGTCCTGGATATCCGCACCGACTACCTGATCACCTCGCTGATGAAGGACGTGATCCTGCGCGGGACCGGCTCCGCCGCCCGCGCACTGGATCGCCCGGACCTGGCCGGCAAGACCGGCACCACCAACGACCACCGCGACGCCTGGTTCGTCGGTTTCGACGGTGACCTGTCCACCGCGGTATGGGTTGGCTTCGACAATTTCAGCTCGCTCGGACGTGGCGAATTCGGCGCCAAGGCCGCCCTGCCGATCTGGATGAGCTACATGGGCTCCGCACTGAAAGGCCTGCCCGAAGACAGCCTGGCGATGCCACCGGGCATCAGCACCGTGCTGATCAATCGCGACAGCGGCCTGCCGACCACAGCCAGCGATCCCAATGCGATGTCCGAAATCTTCAAGGTGGAAGATGTCGACAAGCTGCGTGCCAAGGCTGCGCAGCAGCAGAACAAGGATCAGCAGCACGCCTATGACATCTTCTGATGCGGCGAGCGAGAAGTGAGTCGAGAGGAGTGTGAAGCGAGAGAAAGCCGGCAGGCGCCATCGGCTTCCTTGCTTCGTGAAATCCCAGGTGCCAGGAGCGCACGTGCACAGGGTGCGCTCCTGCACAAAAGCACGCGATGGCAGGTTTTCGCCACACCCCGTGCACGCACAGTTCGACGTTTCCATGTAGCCTGTTGACGCAGGCTACGGAGGAACCGTCATGGCACGAGGCGAACACCACCGCATCCACGCGCACGATCGCGTGCAACGCAACCGGGTACTGATTGCCCAGGAAGCGGCGCGATTGATGAGTGAGCACGGCATCCGCGATTTCCATCGCGCCAAGCTCAAGGCCGCCGAGCGGCTGGGCATCCTCGACACCCAGGCCTTGCCGCGCAACCACGAGATCGAACAGGCGTTGCGCGAGCACCAGCGCCTGTTCCAGGCCGAAAGCCAGCCCCGGCTGCTTCAGCAACGTCGCGAGGCTGCCGTGGAGGCCATGCGTTTCCTGCAGGCCTTCGAACCACGCCTGGTCGGCGCGGTGCTCGAAGGCACCGCCGACACCCACTCGGCGATCTGCCTGCACGTATTCAGCGACGATCCCGAAGCCGTCGGCCTGTACCTGCACGAACACGGCGTACCGTTCGAAGCGCAGATGCGACGGCTGCGCACCAGCCGCGAGTCGACCGACGACTACCCGGTATTGTTGTTCGCCGCGGACGAGCTTCCCTTCGACCTGACCGTACTGCCCCGCGATGCCCTGCGCCAGGCGCCGCTGGACCGCATCGACGAGAAACCGATGCGTCGCGCACCGCTGGCCATGGTGGAGGCCCTGCTCGCCGACGATGCCGACAACGAGAGTGACTTCGAGCGCAAGCTGTCCGCCGCGTTGCGCTGACGGCCCCGCTAAACAAAACGCCCCGGCCGAAGCCAGGGCGTTTCGTCGAACTGCAACGCTTGCGTGAAACTCAGCGCTTGTCCACCGACACGTAATCGCGCACGTCGTGGCCGGTGTAGATCTGGCGCGGACGACCGATGCGCGATCCCGGAGTCTCGTGCTGCTCGATCCAGTGCGAGATCCAGCCGGCGGTACGGGCGATGGCGAACATCACGGTGAACATCTCGGTGGGGATGCCCAGCGCCTTGTAGATGATGCCGGAGTAGAAATCGACGTTCGGGTACAGCTTGCGCTCGACGAAGTACTCGTCCTTCAGCGCCGCCTCTTCCAGCTTCATCGCCACGTCCAGCAGCGGATCCTTGACGCCCAGCTCCGCCAGCACCTTGTGGCACATCTCGCGGATGATCTTCGCGCGCGGGTCGAAGTTCTTGTACACGCGATGGCCGAAGCCCATCAGGCGGAAGCTGTCGTTCTTGTCCTTGGCGCGCAGGATCGCCGACTCGACGTTGTCCGGCGTGCCGATTTCCTGCAGCTGCTTGAGCACCGCTTCGTTGGCGCCGCCATGGGCCGGGCCCCACAACGCAGTGATGCCGGCGGCAATCGACGCATACGGGTTGGCACCGGTGGAACCGACCAGGCGCACGGTCGAGGTCGACGCGTTCTGCTCGTGGTCGGCGTGCAGGATGAACAGCAGGTCCAGTGCCTTGGCGGTCACCGGCTTGAGCTCCAGCGGCTCGCTCGGCACCTCGAACATCATGTGCAGGAAGCGGTCGACGTACTCGAGGTTGTTGCGCGGATAGCGGAACGGCCAGCCGATCGAATAGCGGTAGCAGGCCGCGGCGATGGTCGGCATCTTGGCCAGCAGGCGGATCGCGGCCATCTTGCGATCGGCCGGGTTTTCCACGTTCAGGTCGTCATGGTAGAACGCCGACAGCGAGGCCACCGCAGCGGCCAGCATCGCCATCGGATGCGCGTCGTGGTGGAAGCCCTGGAAGAAGTTCTTCAGCGACTCGTGCATCATCGTGTGATGCGAGACGTCGTGCTCGAACGTGGTGAACTCTTCCTTCGAGGGCAGTTCGCCGTTGAGCAGCAGGTACGCCACTTCGAGGAAGCTGGACTTCTCGGCCAACTGCTCGATCGGATAGCCTCGATACAGCAGCACACCCTTGTCGCCATCGATGTAGGTGATCGCGCTCTTGGTGCTGGCGGTGGCGCCAAAACCCGGGTCGAAGGTGTAGTGCCCCGTATCCTTGTAGAGCGTGGCAATGTCGATGCAGGCCGGGCCGAGCGTGCCACTGATCAGCGGGAGTTCGCTGCTGCGGTTGCTCGACTCGTCCATCAATTTGACGGTCTTGGTATCGGACACGGAAACCTCCTTGCGGCAAAGTGGCGTCGCCGGCTTGTGTCACGCAGGACATGGACCAGCGGGGGAAATGGGGCATCGCGGGCGGGGAAACCACGCCATGCATCCGTGACATTATCGCACAACGGCAGATGAACATCCGTTCGCGGATGGTCGAATTTGAAACGCAAAAAAACACGGGGTGAGCGATGCCCACCCCGTGTCTTGCGTTCGTCCGGATGGCCGCTCAGCGCGGCCCGCGCTCACTTCTGCGCGTAACGACGACGGAACTTGTCGACGCGACCGCCGACGTCCAGCGTCTTCTGCTTGCCGGTATAGAACGGATGGGAATGGCTGGAGATATCCACCTTGACCAGCGGGTACTCGTTGCCGTCTTCCCACTTGACGGTGTCCTTGGTCGCGATCGTCGAGCGCGTCAGGAACGCGAACTCGGACGACAGGTCCTGGAACACCACCGGGCGATAATTCGGATGGACATCAGGCTTCATGATGGACTCAAAGTGGTGCGTGAAAAGAGGGCAATTGTACTGAGTCGCCTGCGATGCAGTCAACTGACGCCTTGCCCGGAATGCGAAACTCCCCGCCACAGGGCGCTTCGTGAAGGCTCACGCCGCACCCAGCGCCCCGCGAATCAGCGCCGCGAACCGCTCCCGGTCCAGCTCCAGCACCACGTTGGCATTGGCCGGCCGGCCGAGCCGACCGGCCCAGTCCACCACCGTGGCGCCCCGGGTCAGGCGGCCGTCCAGTTCCACCGCCACGTGGCGGCGTTCGCTGCGGATGACAATGGCCGGGTCGATCGCCACCGCCATCGCCAGCGCATCGGCGGCCACCACCCCATGACGATCGTGGCTGGCGTTGTAGGCGCGCGCGGTGCCGAAAATCTTGCCGAAGAAATCGGCGCGCTTGTCGCCGGCGGCAAGCCACTGGTCGAACTCGGCATCGTCGAAGGCGTGTCGCAGGGTGGCTTCCCAGTCGACCAGGTCGAATTCGGGAAAACCTTCGAAGACCACATGCGCCGCCTCGGGATCGAAACCGATGTTGAATTCGGCGGGAATCTTGCCGGTGTTGCCATGTCCGGTCACCGCCCCGCCCATCACCACCAGCCGCTTGACCCGCTGCGGCAGGGTGGGATCGAGCCGCAGGGCCAGCGCCAGGTTGGTCAGCGGCGCCAGTGCCACCAGGGTCAGCTCGCCCGGCCGCTCGCGGGTCAGGCGCAGCAGCGCCAACGCAGCCGCCTCGTCCGCCACCGGTGCGACCGGCGCGGGAAAACCGACATCGCCAAAACCATCCGTGCCGTGTACGAACGCGGCGTCTTCTTCCGGCATACGCACCAGCGGTGACGGGCAACCGCCAAACACCGGAATCGTGGCGCCCAGCAGGTCGACCAGCGTGCGCGCGTTGCGCACCGTATGCGCCAGCCCCACGTTGCCGGCGGCGATGCTGAGGCCGGCAATGTCGGCATGCGCATGCGCCATCAGGATGGCCAGCGCGTCGTCCACGCCGGGGTCGGTATCGATCAGAAGTTGCGGTTTTCTCATGGATGGATGATCGCAAGAATTGAATTGAAAAGTGCAGCCAGGGATGGCTGCCCATTTGATCTTCGCAATCAAGGATGATTGCAAAAGCTAAGCCTGCGCGTAACGCGCCGACGCACCGATCCAGCGCATGACCAGCCGCTCCGCCTCGCGCGGGTTTTTCGCCAGCATCCGCTCACCCACCTGCTGTACCGCCGGCAACAGGTGCGCATCGCGTGCCAGGTCGGCGATGCGGAAGGCCAGCTGGCCGGTCTGCCGCGTCCCCAGCACTTCGCCTGGGCCGCGCAACTCCAGATCCTTTTCGGCGATGCGAAAGCCGTCGCTGGTCTCGCGCATCACCTGCAGGCGCTCCCGCGCGAGCTGCCCCAGTGGCGGCTGGTACAACAACACGCAACTGGACGCGACGGCGCCCCGCCCCACCCGGCCACGCAACTGATGCAGCTGGGCCAGGCCCAGCCGCTCGCTGTTCTCGATCACCATCAGACTGGCATTGGGCACGTCCACGCCCACCTCGATCACCGTGGTGGCCACCAGCACCGCCAACTCGCCGGCCTTGAAGGCATCCATCACCGCCTGCTTTTCCTTCGACTTCATGCGGCCATGAACCAGCCCGACCCGGCAATCGTCCAGCGCCGCGGAGAGTTCGGCATGGGCCACCTCGGCGGCCTGCGCGCGCAACTGCTCGGATTCCTCGATCAGCGTGCACACCCAGTACACCTGCTGGCCGCCACGGCAGGCGGCATGGATGCGCTCGATCACCTCGGCGCGGCGCGCATTGGACACTGCCACGGTCTGCACCGGCGTGCGCCCGGGCGGCAGTTCGTCGATGGAGGATACGTCGAGGTCGGCATATGCACTCATCGCCAGCGTGCGCGGGATCGGCGTGGCGGTGAGCACCAGCTGGTGCGGTACCAGCCCGCTGCCGTGATCGGCCCCCTTGTCGCGCAACGAAAGGCGTTGCTGCACGCCGAAGCGGTGTTGCTCGTCAACGATGACCAGCCCCAGCTGCGCGAACGCCACGCCCTCCTGCATCAGCGCATGCGTACCGACCACCACCGGCGCGCCTTCGGCCACCCGCGCCAACGCCTTCTGGCGGGCCTTGCCGGTGACCTTGCCGGCGAGCCACTCCACCTCGATGCCCAGGGGCTCCAGCCAGTGGCGGAAATTGCGCAGATGCTGCTCGGCCAGCAATTCGGTGGGCGCCACCAGTGCCGCCTGCCGGCCCGACTCGACCGCAGCCAGTGCGGCCAGCGCAGCCACCACGGTCTTGCCCGAACCCACATCGCCCTGCACCAGCCGCAGCATCGGCTTCGGACAAGCCAGGTCGGCCATCACTTCCCGCGTCACCCGCTGCTGCGCAGCCGTGAGCCGGAAGGGCAGCGCCGCGTGCAATGCCTGCTGCAACGTGCCGTCACCGCCAAGCGCAGGCGCATGCCGGTGGCGCACCGCCGCCCGCAGGCGCTTCAGGCTCAGGTGCTGGGCCAGCAATTCCTCGAACGCCAGGCGCTGCTGTGCCGGGTGACGCCCCTGCACCAGTTGCGCCAATGCGGCATCCGGCGGCGGTCGATGGACGTAGAGCAAGGCGTCGCGCAGCGAGGTCAGCCCATGATCGGCACACAGCGCGCCCGGAATCAGCTCCAGTTGCGCATCCCCCGGCAACAACGCCAGCGCCTTGGCCACCACGCCAGCCAGGCGCTTCTGGCCCAATCCCTCGGTGGTGGGGTAGATCGGGCTCAGCCGCTCCTCCACGGCCACCGCCTCGCCATCGCCGATGCGCTGGTATTGCGGATGGATCATCTCCGGCCCGTGCGCCCCCTGGCGCACCTCGCCGAAACAGAGCAGGCGCGTACCCGGCTGCAATTGCTCAAGCTGGGCCCGGCGAAAATGGAAGAAACGCAACTGCAGGGTATGCCCGGCGCCGTCGCCGATGGCCACCTTCAACTGAGGCCGGTAACGGAAGCCGCGCTCCACCTCTTCGATCGAGCCCACCACCTGCACGCGATCACCGGGCCGAAGATCGGCGATCGCGGTGACGCAGGTCTTGTCTTCGTAGCGCAACGGCAGGTGAAACCACAGGTCCTGCACGCACGCCAGTCCCAGCCGCTCGAGCGCAGCCGCCAGTGCCGGCCCGACGCCCGGCAAGCTGGACAGCGGCGCCAGGCCGGGATCAGTGGATTCGGTCGACGGACGGGCGTTGCGGGGAGCCATGGGCCAAGCCTAGCCGGAGCGCACGCTCGCGCCCAGCCGTACCGGCGGCGATCAGCGTAGGCCGACGCCGCGCCGATCGATCAGGACAACACCATCACCGCATCCACTTCCACCTGGGCACCCTTCGGCAGCGCGGAGACCTCGATGGTGGAACGCGCCGGATACGGCGCCTGGAAATACTCCGCCATCACCGCGTTCACCGCGGCAAAGTTGGCGAGGTCGGTGACATAGATGCCCACGCGCACCACTTGCGGCAGCGAACCACCGGCCGCCTTGGCCACTGCGACGAGATTCTCGAACACGCGGCGCGTCTGCGCGGTGATGTCACCGTCGACGAGGTTGCCGGTCGCCGGATCAAGCGGGATCTGCCCGGAAAAGTACACGGTGTCGCCGGCGCGCACGGCCTGCGAATACGGGCCGATGGCGGCAGGCGCCTGGTCGGTAGCAATGATTTGGCGGGACATGGGGAAACCTCAGTCGGAAAAGGCGATTGTAGGAGCGCACCTTAGTACGCGAAAACCTCGACGTCGTGGCCGGCCGGTCTTCGCGCGCAGGGCGTGCCCTACAGCGGATACCGGTACACGCCGCTGACCACGCCGGTGCGACGTACGCGGCGCATCACGTCGGCCAGGTGCTTGCGATTCCTCACCTCGATGGTGAACAGCAAGGTGGCCGCGGCCAGGTCGCGCTCGACGTACTCGACATTCTCGATGTTGGAATCGGCCGCCGCGATCGCCGCGGCGATGGTGGCCAGCACGCCGGGGCGATTGATCACCTCGATGCGCAGTTCGGCGCGGTAATCGCCCTGCACGTCGCGATCCCATTCGATGCCCACGCAACGCTCGGGCGACTTGCGCAACTCGACCACGTTCGGACATTCGGCCCGATGCACCACGATGCCCTTGCCCGAGGACAGGTAACCGATGATCTCGTCGCCCGGCAGCGGATGACAGCAATTGGCGAAACTGAGCACGCCACGCTCGGCGCCGGTAATGCGGATCTTCTCGGCCGGATGCACGAGCGCGGAGGCCTCATGCGAACGCCGCCCGCGAGTGGCAACCAGCTGGCTGGCCACCTGGTCGGGCATGCGATTGCCCAGCGCGATATCGGACAGCAACTCTTCCAGCCGCTTGAACTTCGACTCGTGCAGGAAGCGGTCCAGCACCGTGGGCGGGATCACTTCCAGGCTGCTGCCCAGCGCGTCCAGCGCGCGATCGAGCATGCGATGGCCGAAGTCCACCGCGTCCTCGTGCTGCAGATGCTTCAGGTACTGGCGGATCGCGGTACGTGCCTTGCCGGTGACCACCACCTCCAGCCACGCCGGGTTTGGCACCGCCGACGGCGCGGTGATGATTTCCACCAGTTGCCCGGATTCCAGCCGCGTGCGCAGGGGCAGCAGTTTCTTGTCCACGCGGGCAGCCACGGCATGGTCGCCCACGTCGGTATGCACGGCATAGGCGAAGTCCAGCGCGGTGGCGTTGCGTGGCAATGCCAGGATGTCGCCACGCGGCGTGAACAGGTAGACCTCGTCCGGGAACAGGTCGATCTTGACGTTCTCGATGAACTCGGCCGACGAGGCGGTATGCACCGAGCTGTCGGCCAGCGAGGACAGCCACTCGCGCGCCCGCGCCTGCGCGCTATTGGCCGGACCGCTGTCGGTCTTGTAGGCCCAGTGCGCAGCCACGCCACTCTCGGCCACGGAGTCCATCTCGGCGGTGCGGACCTGCACCTCGATCGGCGCGCCGAACGGCCCCAGCAGCACCGTGTGCAACGACTGGTAGCCGTTCGCCTTGGGGATCGCGATGAAGTCCTTGAAGCGACGATCCACCGGCTTGTACAGCGCGTGCACCACGCCGAGCGCCATGTAGCAGCTCATCGCGCTGTCGACCACCACGCGGAAACCGTACACATCCATCAGCTGGGCGAAACTCTTGTGCTCGCTGTGCATCTTCGAATAGATGCTCCACGGCGACTTGATCCGCCCTACCACGCGCGCCGGCAACTGGTCGGCCGCCAGGCGTGCGGACAGCGCCTCCTCGATCTTGCCCATCGCCTCGCGCCGATTGCCCAACGCCGCGCGGATGCGCTCGCTGATGACGCGGTAGCGGTCGGGATACAGCGCGCGGAAACCGAGGTCCTGCAGCTCGGCCTTGATCTTGTTCATGCCCAGGCGCTGGGCGATCGGCGCGTAGATTTCCAGTGTCTCGCGCGCGATGCGGCGACGCGACGGCGCATCCTTGGCGCCCAGCGTGCGCATGTTGTGCAGGCGGTCGGACAGCTTGATCAGGATCACGCGCAAGTCGCGCGCCATCGCCAACAGCATCTTGCGGAAACTTTCCGCGTCCGCCTCCTGGCGACTGCCGAACTTCATCTTGTCCAGCTTGGTGACGCCGTCGACCAGCTCGGCCACGGTTTCGCCGAACTCACTGGCCAGCGCGCTGCGACTGAGCTCGGTGTCCTCAAGCGTGTCGTGCAGGATGGCCGCGATGATGGTCTCGGCATCCATGCCCAGCTCGGCCAGGATGCCGGCGACCGCGACCGGATGCGTGATGTAGGGCTCGCCGCTCTTGCGCGCCTGCCCCTCGTGGGCGTGCGCCCCCACTTCGTAGGCACGCAGCACACGCTCGATCTGGCTTTCGGGGAGGTAACCGAGGCGCTCTCTCAGCGCCAGCACGTAGGGAGGCAGCACGGACGGATCCAAGGGAGGATGCGTGGCCGCCGGCATCGATATGCGGGGCCCGCTCAGGCGCCCGCCTCCATGGTTTCGCGACGGCAGGGGACGCCCCCTGCGAACAGGGCGCGATCAGACATGCCGGCGGGGCCGGCCAGGCGACTGCGGGATCGACAGCCGCCGTCGTCCATCAGTCGTCGCCGCCCTTGGAAAGGTCGTCGTCGACCTCGGCCGCAGCCCACTCCAGCGCCTCGCGCTCGGCGCGCTCGCGCTCGGCCTTGTCGATTTCGTCGATGGTGGCCTGGTCGATGCGACGGTCCGCGATTTCGCGCAGGGCCAGCACCGTCGGCTTGTCGTTGTCGGGGTTGACGGCCGGATCGGCACCCTTGGCGAGCTGCCGGGCGCGTTTGGTCGCCATCAGAACCAGCTCGAATCGGTTGTCGACCACCTCGAGGCAGTCTTCCACGGTAATGCGTGCCATGTGAAATCCTTAAGCGATAAAGCGACTTATACAGAATGACAGTGTAGCCAGCGCGCGCTTGGCTGGCAATGCAAGGCCACGTATCATGGGCGGTCAGGCAACGATATGGCACCGTCTGCTCGCGGATCGTGCAGAATATAAAACCAAGCAGTACAATTATCTCCTCCCCCTCCTCCGCAGCGGACCCCCTGCCGATGCCTTCATCCTTCCGCTTCCCGTTGTCCAGGCTTGTCGCACTCTGCGCCGTGCTGGCCGTCGCCGGCTGCGCCGTGGCGCCCCCGCGCACCGACGATCCCTTGCAGCACTTCAACCGCAAGGTCTACGCCTTCAACGATACCGTGGACAAGTTGGCCATTCGACCGGTGGCCGTCGGCTACCGCAAGGTGACCAACCCGCCGGTGCGGCGCTCGGTCAGCAATTTCTTCTCCAACCTGCGCATGCCCATCACGGTGGCCAACGACCTGCTGCAGGCGCGCCCGAAGCAGGCACTGGAAGGTTCCGGCCGCTTCCTGGTCAATCTCACCCTGGGTATCGGCGGCATCTTCGACCCGGCTACGGCCATGGGCATTCCGGATGGCGATACCGACTTCGGCATCACGCTGGCGCGCTGGGGCGTGCCGGAAGGCGACTTCCTGATGCTGCCACTGATCGGCCCCACCACCATGCGCGACGTGTGGCGCCTGCCGGTGGACAGCTACTTCTTCGATCCGCTGCATTACCTCACCAGCAACCACAAGTTCCACCACGGCGTGTACTACATCCCCTCCGTGCTGTATCTGGTATCGCTGCGCGCGCAGGCGATCGACGCGGAAAGTTTCCTGGAATCCGCCTACGACCCCTATGCATTCCTGCGTGATGCCTATCGGCAGCATCGTCTGTACAAGCTGTACGACGGCAACCCGCCCGCCGACGTGATCGAGCGCATGCAAGGCCTTGACCAGAAAGGCTTCGATCCCGACCAGTTGCTTCAAGAGCAGCATCAGTGGGAGAAGAAGAACGACGACGGCGCCGCCAAGCCGGCCAACGCGAAGGGGGCAACCCTGCCAGCCGGTACCACCGGACACGGCTGAAGCGTCGCCGCGCAATACCGTCAGCACACATGAAAACGGGGCCAATCGGCCCCGTTTTCATGTGTGCATCAAGATCGGGATCTCAAGCCAGCATCGGAGCCACGCCACTGACCTGCGCCAGTGTGCGCATACCCGCCGGCGCGTTCAGCACGCGCACCGGTCGCCCCTGCTCTGCGGCGTCAGCCAGCACCGCCAGCACGCAGGCTAGGCCGGCGCTGTCGCAGCCCTGTACCGCCGCCAGGTCGAGCTGGTGGCGCGGGCCCTGGCCGAGCGCCGCATTCAGCGCAGCCAGCGCAGCAGCAGCAGTGGCAAAGCTGAGCGTGCCGGATACCGCCACGGTATCCAGCACGCTGCTGTCCAGGCGGAAGCTTTCGCCGCTCGTCACGTCAATGGCCCTGCTTGTCCTGCTCCATCGACTTCAGCGCCTGCGCGCCCTGGGTCTCCAGATTCTTGATCAGCTGGTCGATGCCGACCTTGCGGATTTCCGCATCGACCTGGTTACGGTAGTTGGTGATGTAGGAAATGCCCTCGATGATCACGTCGTAGGCCTTCCACTCGCCACTCTGGGTCTTGCGGAACGCGTAGTCCACCGAGATGGTCTTGCCGTTGCTCATCACCACCTGGGTACGCACCACGGTACGGCGACTGTTGAGGTCGCCATTGAACGGCAGCACGTGCACCGCGCCCTGTGTGTAGTTGAGCAGGCCTTCCGCATAGCGGTGGGTGATCGAGTTGTAGAACGCCTTGGCGAAGCGGGCGCGCTGCTCCGGCGTGGCAGCACGTGCGTGCTGGCCCAGCACCAGGATCGAGGCGTAATCCACGTCAAAGTGCGGCAGGAAGATCTCGTTGATGATCGAGATCAGCTTTTCCTTGTTCTTCGCCAGCTCGGCATGGTGCCCGGCGACGGCGGTATCGAGCTGATGGGCGATGCCCTGCACGATCTGCACCGGCGACTGGTCGGTGGCCGGGGCCTGGCTGGCGGCATTCTGGGCGAAGGCCGGAGCGGCAATCGCGCCTCCCAGCACAAGGGCGGTGGCAAGAACCAAGTTGCGCAACATGGGAAGACTCCTGGGAATTCGAATTCGGGGCACCGGCTCAATGCTTGCCGGCAGGGGTGGACGATGAGCCGCTGCCGGGCTTGTCGCCCGGAGAACCGTTGACCAGGAACTTGCCGATCAGGTCTTCCAGCTGCATGGCCGACTGGGTCAGGATCATCTCCTCACCGTTCTTGAGGTTGTCCGGCGAACCGCCGGGCTGGATCGCAACGTACTGGCTGCCGATCAAACCGCTGGTGAACACCGCGGCGGACGAATCGTCGGGGATCTTGTTGAAGGTGTCGTCGATGGCCAGGGTGACCTTGGCATCCAGCTTCACTGGATCGGCCTGAATCGCTGCGACCTGGCCGATCACCACGCCAGCCATCTTCACCGGCGCACCGACCGACAAGGTGCCGATATTGGTGAAGTTGGCCGTCACCTGGTAAGTGCCGCCGATATTGTCGTTCACCCCGCCGGCGCCGAAGAACTTGCCGATCATCGCCTCCAGCGGCTGGCTGGAATGCGTCAGCGCGAGCTTGCCGCCAGCGGCCACGAAGGTCTTCGCATGGCCGTACTCGATGCCCACGTACTGGTCGCCGAGCAGGCCGCTGGTGAAGATGCTCGCCACCGAATCTGCAGGAATCGAGGCGTAGCGCTTGTCGATCGACAGTTTCACGTCGGCCACCGGCTTGCCGGGTTCCAGCTCGATCGACTGCACCTGGCCGATGCGCACGCCTGCCACCTTCACCGGCGCACGCTCCTTGAGCTGGCCGACATTGGTGAACTGGGCATCGACGGTGTAACTGTCGCCCTGGTGGCGGTTGGCCACCGAACTGGTCTGGGTGGCAAGGTAGGCGAGCGCGGCGAAGCCGAGCACGATGAACAGGCCGGTGCCGACGGCATAGGATTTTCTCTGGCTCACGGCATCATCCTCGAAAAGAAACGGGTAGTCATGGCGGCGGTCGACATCGGCATGGTCACATCAGGAAGGCGGTCAGCACGAAATCCAGCGCCAGGATGGCGATGGACGAGGCGACCACCGTACGCGTGGTCGCGTAGGCCACGCCCTCGCTGGTCGGCGGCGCGGTAAAGCCCTGGAACACCGCGATCAGCGAGACCACGGCACCGAACGCCAGGCTCTTCCAGATCACGCCATTGACGATGTCCTGCCACACGTCGACGGTGGCGGTCATGTTCGACCAGAACGTGCCGTTGTCGATGCCCAGCCAGGTCACGCCAACCAGATGACCGCCAAAGATGCCCATCGCACAGAACACGCAGCACAGCAGCGGCATCGCGATCAGTCCGGCGAGAAAGCGCGGCGCCACCACGTAGGCCAGCGGATCGACCGCCATCAGCTCCATCGCGGCAATCTGGTCGGTGGCGCGCATCAGGCCGATCTCGGCGGTGATCGAGGTACCGGCGCGACCGGCGAACAGCAGCGCGGTGACCACCGGGCCCAACTCGCGGTAGATCGCGATCGCCACCACCGTGCCGGTGGCCGCGGTGCCGCCGAAGATCGACAGTACGTGGTACAGCTGCAACGACAGCACCATGCCCACGAACAGGCCGCAGACCATGATGATGGTCAGGCTCATCGCGCCCACGAACCACAACTGGCGCACCGTTTCGAGCGCATGGCGCATGCTGCGCGGAACCGCCGCCAGGATGCGCAGCAGGAACAGCCCGCAATCGCCGATCTGGCCCAGCGACTGGGTCACGATATTGTCGCGTCCAACCTGCGCGTTCATGGACTACTCCGCGAAAATCCCAGCGCCTCGGCGTAATCGCCGGCGGGGTACTGGAACGGCACCGGGCCGTCGGCCTCGCCACCGAAGAACTGCCGCGTCCACGGCGAGCCATCGTCGGCAATGGTTTTCGGATCGCCCTGCGCCACCACCTTGCCGTTGGCGATCAGGTAAACATGGTCGGCCACCTGCTTGATCGCCTCCAGTTCGTGCGCCACCAGCACGCTGGTGATGCCCAGCGTCTGGTTCAGCGTGCGAATCAGCTTCAGCACCTGGTTCAGTGCGATCGGATCGAGGCCGACGAACGGTTCGTCGTAGAGAATCAGCATCGGGTCGAACACGATCGCCCGCGCCAGCGCCACGCGCCGCGCCATGCCGCCGGACAGCTCGCTCGGCTCCAGTGCCGCCGCCCCGCGCAGACCCACCGCCTGCAACTTGGTCAACACGATGTTGCGAATCAGCACTTCCGGCAGCCTGGTGTGCTGGCGCAGCGGGAAGGCCACGTTCTCGAACACGTCGAAATCGGTCAGCAACGCGGAATTCTGGAACAGGTAGCCGATCCGCTCGCGCAATGCGTACAACTGCTCGCGACCCAGCTCCGGCACGTTCCGCCCGTCCACCCGCACCTCGCCTGCATCGCCGCGCATCTGCCCGGTGATGTGCTTGAGCAAGGTGGTCTTGCCGGTGCCGCTCGGGCCCATGATGGCGGTGACCTTGCCGCGCGGGATGTCCAGATCCAGCCCGTCGAACACCTTCTTGCCGCTGAGCACCGTGGTCAGGCCACGAATGCGCACCAGGGTTTGCTCGTCAGGCGTGTTGGGTACGGGCATGGTCATGAACTGCCGGGTACAGGAAAAGCAAGCAAGGTAGCCGAAGCGCGGCCAGAAGACCATCGGTCGCGAGTCGGACTCATTCAGCCGCCAGCAATTCGGCGATCAACGATTCATGCCGCTTCCACTGCAACGCGCTGCGCTGACGTACCGCGTGCACGATCGCGCGCAAGTCCTCCAGCGCGTCGTCGAAGCGATCATTGACGATGATGAAATCGAACTCGTGCGCATGCGCAATCTCGCCGCGCGAATTGTGCAGGCGGCGCTCGATCACCTCCGGCGCATCCGAGCCGCGGCCACGCAGGCGGCGCTCCAGCTCGACCCGCGATGGCGGCAGGATGAACACGCTGACGCAATCGGGCTTGCTGGCGCGGATCTGCTGCGCGCCCTGCCAGTCGATCTCCAGCAACACGTCATGCCCCTGCGCCAGCAGTTCCTGCACGGTGCGACGCGAGGTGCCATAAAGATTGCCGTGCACCTCGGCATGCTCCAGGAACACGCCCTCGGCAATCTCGCGCTCGAACTCCGCGCGCTCCAGAAAGTAGTAATGCCGCCCGTACTGCTCACCCGGCCGCGGCGCCCGCGTGGTATGCGACACCGACAGCGAGATCGCCGGATCGCCCTCCAGCAAGGCATTGACCAGAGTCGACTTGCCCGCACCCGAGGGAGCCGCAACGATGAACAGCGTGCCGCACGGTTTTTCCATTTCAGTGCCCTTGCTCGATCGTGTGGCTACGCTGTACACGACACCGAAGCGGGCCAGTGAAACCGCGTTGGCTGCACGGCGAGCGGGGCGAGCGGGAAAGCGAGGTGGATTTCATCCGGGCAAGTATAGCGGGAGCGTCGACATGCACTCCGGGCCAGGAGACTGACGCGCCGGGAAACTGAAGAGTATCCGCCTCCCGACGCGATTCGCACTATACGCTTTCGCAGCTACGCTGCGGCAAGGTCCTGCAGGATATTGTCGGCCGCCTGCAGCGCCAGTGCGGCAATCGTCAGCGTCGGATTTCCCGTGGCAATGGTGGGAAATACGCCGCTGCCCACCATGTAGAGGTTGCCGTGGTCCCACGACTGCTGGCGGGCATTCAGCACCGAGTCGGACTTGCTGTCACCCATACGGTAAGTGCCGGCAATATGCCCGGCGCCGTAGAAGGTGAAGTTGTTGCCCTGGTACTGGAAGTTGGTAGCGGTGACCTGGTCGGCCGCGCCGTACAGCACCGGTGCCGGCGGCGTCCTGGTGTACTCGGTGGCGCCCATGGCGTTGAAGATTTCCGTGGACACCTGCTTGGCAGAAACGAAACCGTCGCGCTCGTAATCCTGGCGAATGCGATAGGTGACCCGCGGACGCGGCAGGCCAAGATGATCGGTCTCGGTGGGCGACAGTTCGACCCGGTTGTCCGGATCGGGCAGTTGCTCGATCAGGTAGCCCAGCCGGATCTGGCGCACGTAGATGCCGTTGAGCGTATCGACCAGTTGCGCGCCGAAAAGCTGGCTGTTCGCGGGCAGGTTCGGGTTGAAGCGCAACGGCTGCCCCTGCGGGTTCACCGCGTTGCCGTTGAGCTGGTTGGTATCCTGTCCGAACACGAAATCCGCCAGCGTGGTGAACGGATCGTTGGCCGCCCATTGCCAGCCCTCGTTGCCGATCTCGATGCGATAGGCCGATCGATTCTTGCGGAACGCACCATCGCGCAACGACTCGATACCCGAGGTGGAGAGCGGGCCGCGAAAGGCGTAAACCGGATCCTTGGCCAAGCCCCAGGCCAGGTACATCACGTGGTCCATCAGGTTGCGTCCGACCTGCCCGCTGGAATTGGCCACGCCGTTCGGAAAGTTCTTGTTCTTGTTCGACATCAGCAGCAACTTGGGTGTCTCGATGGCGTGCGCCGCCAACAGATACTTGCTCGCGGTCACCGTGCCCGAACCGGTGGCGTCGCCGGTGTGCTCGTCGTAGCTGATGTAGTCGATGCCGACGACTTCGGCGGTGTCGTCGTCGACGCGGATGTTGCTGGCCACGCAGCGATAGCGGATCTCCACGTTGCCGGTCTGCAAGGCGTCGCCCAGGGTCACGGTGGCGTCGTACTTGGCCTGGATCGGACAGATCGGAATGCAGTTGGTATTGCCGGCGCACTGGCGCCGGTCCCCCGGCAGCGAGTTGCGCCCCTGCGGCGTGGGCGTGAGGTAGACCGGGTTGCCGTCGACGGTGAGCGTGGTGACCGCCGGCACGTCGAAAGCCTGATCGACCAGGGAGTCGACGATGGCCGGCATCGGGTAATCGTAGTCGGGGCCATACTGGCCGCTGGGCGACACCTTGAACTGGGTGTAGAGCGTGTCGAGCTGCGTCTTGTCGCCAGAGACGCCGATCACGTCGGTCGCCTTCTCGTAGTAGGGCACCAGCGCCTGGTAGAAGGTCTGCCCACCGGGCCAGTCCACACCGTGCCCGTAGGTCGTCTTCAGCGTGAAATCGGTGGGAAACAGGCGCAGGCTGGTGCCCAGCCAGTGCCAGGTGGTGCCGCCGCCGATGCGTTCGTACGAGCTGGCGAAGGCGAAGGTGACTTCCGGACTGTCGCCCTTGAGATAGGGCGGCTGCGGAGGATAGTCGAAGTAGCACTGCTTCGGATTGCGCCAGGCGCCGATCTGCAGCACGGTGTAGCGCGGCGCGTTTTCGGTGGCCGGATCGGGCAGGCCCAGCGGGTTATCCGGCGTGGCCGCGGTCGGGTTCTGCGTCGTCGGCGGGTACGGCGATTCGGGCGTCTTCGCGTTGGCCTTGAAGAAAGTCTGCATGTAGCCGCTGCGATCCACCGGCACCGGCGCACCGGCTTCGAGGATCAACACCTTCTTGCCCTGCCGACCCAGTTGATGGGCCACGATGGCGCCGGCGATGCCGGAGCCGACAATCACCAGGTCATAGGTTGGATTGCTCATGGGTCACGCTCCTTGCTGGCCGGTGTAGTCGTTGAGTGCCGGCGGCTGGCTGTTCCAGTAGCCGTAGCGGTAGTTGGAATCGCCCATCGGATGCGACTGCATGACCTGCCAGGCCAGCCCGCAGGTGTAGCTCTTGGCCGAGATCAGGTCGCTGACCGTGCTGGCCGGGGCGCTGGCGCTGGCTGGTATCAGGGTGGGCCACGCGCCCGAGTACCACATGAAGATCAGCTTGCGGCAGGCCAGCACGAAGTCCGCGCCATTGGCCGGGTCGAGCATGGCCGTGCCGATCTGCTGGTCGCTCAACTGCTGCGCCGCCAGCGACGCGTACTTGGCGAAGATGCTGTCGACCAGTTGCGGGTTGCCGCTTTCCGCGGCCACCTTGGCCGTGAAAAAAGGCAGGTATTCCGCCTTGATGTTCACCGGGTCGAGGCCGGGCGCGAGAATGCTGCTGGCAAAGCCGGTCAGCACCGCGCTCAGGCCGATGAAGTTGTCCATGGTATCGCTCATGTCGGTGTCCCTCCGGGTTATTGGGCGCGTTGCAGCAGGTAGGTGAAATCGGCGGACTTGCCCGCCGTGGTGGTGGCGTTGTTGTGGCATGCCATGCAACTGCTGGAGGTCTGCTTGACCTCGCCCTGGATGTAGCTTTCCAGCGTGGTGTTGGCCAGGAACGACGGCGCAGGCACCCCGGTCGGATCGATCCGGCTGCTGGCATTGGTCGGCCACTGCGTGCTCACCAACTCGTAATTGAGCCAGACCGAGTTGGGCGTCACCGCGGCCAACGCCCGATGGAAGCTGTCGTTGAGCCGCTTCGCCTCGGGCGTGATCGCGATCACCCGCTCGATCTGCGACGGCTTGGTGTACGCGTTCTCCGGGTTCCATGGACGCGGCGGCGGCTCGTTCACCTGGCAATCCTTGCAGGCCGGATCGAAGAAGTTGTACGCGCTGCGTTGCAGCTTCTCGCCCTGCGTCGGGGCATTGGCCACGTTCTCGAACGTGGACCAGATCCACTGCGGCTCATCGGCGGTCTTGTGCGCGATGTGCAAGCCCACCAACCCCACTTTTTCAAGCTTGCAGAACGGCTTCACGCCGTGCTGCTCGGCGGGGTTGTCATAGACCAGCGCCCAGGCGGTGAAGAACTTCGACGGGTCGTACTTGCCGCCCATCTCCACCCACGCCGCCTTTACCATGATCGAGCCGACCTGCGCGGCCTTGGGATCGCTCGACGGGAAATCGGCATCGGCATTGAACGCCTGCTGCCCCGCCTTCGAATACAGCGTATTGCCGAGGATGTAGTTGAACATCGTTTCGTTGGTGAGGATCTCGTAGCGCGTATAGCGGCCGTTCTGGTCGATCAGCGGACCGGTCTTGAACGGCTCGCTGCTCTCGTCCAGCAGGTTCGGCGTCTTGCCGATCTGGGTCAACCGCAAGGTGTTCGGCGGCAAGGTCTTCGGATTGATGCCGCTGCACACCGCCGGCAACGGCGTGTTCTGCCCCCACGGCGGCGGCGTTTCCCCCTTGGGCAGGAAAATGCTGCGGCTCTCGCGCCAGTGCTGCCAGACCACCGAATCGCGCGGCGCCTGGCCAATGGTCAGCTTGGTGTTGGGCGAGCCGTCGGCATTCGCCGGCCAGTTCAACGCCACGAACATCTGCCACGAAAACACGTCGAAATCGTGCTGCAGCGACGCCAGCGTGGGCGGGCTCGGCGGCGAGGTCACAGTGATCTCCAGCGGAATCGTCGGACTGAGCACCGGCACCGTGGCCGCCTGCTTGCCCGCGCCCGACACATCGGGCGCCATGCCCTGGGCAAGAAACGCTACCAGCAAACCAGAGGCGGCCACCCCCAATGGCCACGCTCGGCGCAAATGTAACAAACGCAAAGACGGGATATGGTTCTTCATGAGCATCATCCTCTACGGTCTGGCAGGGACATTGACGCGCCCTCCCCGCCTCAGGCGCCTCTTGCAGACCGCAACTCGCGACATCCCACACATGTCTGCGCAAACCACGCACGCAGTGAACTAGCCGTCACCACCGGACAAACCATCCGATGGCTGTCACAGCTTCACTTCAGTTGCAACACTCTTGCTCCCATCGCAGCCGTCTCCCACTGCATGCACGCGTTCCCATTGATGGTCGCACCTGCACCTGCCCCGACTAGGCCATGTCCCCAGACCCACGCTGCAAATACTTTTCTTGCACTGGTCCCAGATGGATCTCGCTGCCATGCACATAGACGTGCGAGCTCAACTGCGCCAGTTTGTCTGGCATAGCAGCACAGCATCACCCGGCCAAGCCCCCCTCTCCACGAGGCTTAGATGCGCACGTACAACTGCGGCAGAAAGCCGTCGGCGTCCTTGTGCTGAACTGCCAATGCTTCCATCAGCCGCGAGCCTTGATGCCGTTGCGTCCCCGTCCCGCCGAATGGTCATGCACCAACTGCGGAAAGCGGCAAAAGGCACGCTTGCAGCATAGCCGCAGGCTTCCGTTACGCCCTATCGGCAATCTGCTGATATTGCCCTCCGTTTTGCTGATGCCGAAGACGCACAAAAACACTCTTCCTCTCGGCGTCCGAGCCTCCACGAACAAACCCGCTGAAAGAACGTGCACGATCATTCTGCAGCTGCATCGCTGCATGTCGGGAAGTCAGTCCAGCGGAGTAAGGCCATGCTTCACAGCAAAACGTGTCAGCTCAGCAAGGCTGCTTATGTTGAGCTTGCGGAATACGTGGGCCCGATGGGTCGCCACCGTCTTGGTGCTGATGTGCAGCCGCTTGGCTACTTGTTGCGTGGAGCAACCTTCAGCAAAAAGCCGGGTGACCTCACGCTCACGCCAAGTCAACGGCGGCGGCATTGCGACAATGCGCCTATCGCCGCCAGCCTTGTATGTACTCATCATGGGAGCCACGAGTTCGGTGCTCAGGAAAACCTGATTATTGAAAACGTGGCGAATCGCCCGCGCCAGATCATCGAAACAGTTTTCCTTCAGCACGTAACCCGAGGCGCCTGCTTCCAGCGCCTCAGTAACTTGCCCCGGCTGCGCACTTACCGAGAGGCACAGCACCTTGCTTGGCAATATTTCGCCCCGTATGCGCCGCACCACCTCGATCCCGGTCAGTAGCGGCATGGCAACATCCGCGATCACCACGTCGGGACGCAACTCTCGCGCCAAGCGAAGCAGATCCAAGCCGTGACCGGCATGTCCCACCACGTCAATGTCCGGTTCATTCTGCAGCAAGGCAACCAAGCCTTCGCGCAGCATGACATGGTCATCTCCCAAAATGACTCTGACGTTCATCGCGCCGACACGTCCGGGCGACAGCCACCATGGCCGTGGCTATCGCGACACCCGGCAATGGCCGGCCATCGGATCAGGACCTGAGTGCCGTGCCCGGGGCGACTGAGGATACTGAAGCTCCCGCCCACGCTGGTCATGCGTCGAGGCAGTGCACCCAGTCCGAGTCCACCCACGATGTCGTGGCGACGATACATCGCCACGGGGTCGAAACCGGGGCCATCGTCGCAAATGGACAATTCGAAACCGCTGCCGATAGCACGCAAACGCATGGCAGCATGCGCACCGGGAGCGTGTTTGCAGGTATTCAGTAGCACTTCCTGCGCTACGTTCAGCACAGTGAAGGACACGGTGGCGGGGGGATCAGTCGCTGGGTTATCGCACTGCACCCGCAAGCTCAATCCGGTCAGTGCAGCTACTCGCAGACCAAGATCCGACAACGCATCCACCATCGACATGGCGGGTGGCAATTCAGTGTCACACCAATCCTCCAGTACGCCGCGAATACTTCGCGTCGCTTCGCTCAGAAGCGTGCGGACACCGTCCAGCAACCGGGCATCCACTTGCCGTCCCGTACTGAGTGCGCGATCCAGCTGGAGCAGCGCGAGTGCCATCCATTGCGAAGGACCGTCGTGGAGTTGCTGTATCAACTGAGCATCGGGCAGCGCGGCGCCCGCAGACGACCGCCCGTGAGCCGCGCCTGGCACTACACCGTCAACAGCCTCGTGTATCGACGACATATCCCCCTCCCGCCTTCCCGGCCCGCGGTGGGCGATCCGACGCCCAGCGACCGATTGCACTGTCCACACCACGGACGACAGCATGGCCACAGGCCATGCAGCGAGTCGTCATAATCTACCATCGCGGCCAGCAAAAGTTCTGCCAGCGTGTGCGCAATACGGAATCACGGCGCACGCCAGCGCCGTGACAGCCATGCGCGATAGGAATGTGCATGCAGCTACACGGCCGGACGGCGTCACCGGGGCACGATGCAATTACTCGACTGCACCTAAACCCACAGTGCGGCTTGAAAACCGCGCCAGACAAGGGAATGGCCATTCAACTTTCCCGCGTGGGTACAAGCATGGGTACAACGGAATGCAGGGGTAGGCGGTAGGTTCATCGGGGAAGTATAGCGGCCCGGCTCCGGCAGCTTCGCCAGCGCGCCTCGCCCGACGCGCCGGACTTGTTCGCGCACACACGGGCGCGATGTGGGCGGGTTGGGCGGCGGATGGCTTCGGCAGTCATTCGTACGTACACGCGCCCGCGATGGCGGCGGCTTCATGGTTTCCACCGTAGCGCTAGGTTGCGCAGCGCCTTGGCTCGGCCTTCCTGTGTTCGCGGTCCAGTGGACAGTCCACCGTGCCACTTGCAGCGCCCATGCGCGAGCTTCAGCGCCCGGCAGGGCTGTCCGGAGCGAGTGCGGGCATTGCACAAGTCCGGATCATCACCAGCGTAATCGGACGGGGTGCCTCGACGCGTGGGCTGGCGCTCGCTCACGCGGTCGCCACCTTGTCGGCCAGGCACTTCAGATAGAACACCAGCAGGGTGCGCGCGAGCGGGTCGCCGTTGCCGTCCGTATGGCCCTCGCACAAGGCGGTCTGTTCAGCGGTGGCTTCCAGTTCCTCGACCGGCAGGGCGTCCACCACGGTGCGGGGAATGCCCAGCTTCACCGCCAGCACCAGCAGGCGCGCACGGATCGCGTGAAGTGCCAGCAGGTCGGCCTTGTGCTCGGTCAGCGCCTGCCGTAGCTCCGGAGTCACGCAGCCGGCAGGTGCCTCGATGTGGAGACGATCACCGCGTGCCTGTAGACGGATGCCAGCCGCTCGACACTGACGGCTTAGTTCGATGGTGTTCATAGGTCGAAAGCCTCCCGTTCCGTGCTGCCTTCCTCTTTTTTCTCCGGGGGGGTGTTTTTAAGCGTGACACCGTGACAAGCCTTGTCTGATGCGGGTTCCGGGGCTTTTCCGATCCGTGACGGATCGGCATGCGTCACGGTTGCCGATGCCTCGCAAACCGCGCTGTTATGCTGTTGTCCCGCTGTCACGGATAAAATACCCCCCTCGGCGGAAAGGTAGCGGGTGAAGGCATCGGCGAAGTCGGCGAGCGCGTAACCCTTGAGCCGGTCGCCGTTCGGAAGCCGGGTTGTCTTGGGCGCGATGCCGAACTCCGAAAGCCGCGCTGCGAGCTGGCGCACCGACAGCGGCTTGCCTCGGTTCCATGTCGCCCACGGTGCCTCATCGTCGCCGGTCAGGATGTCCAGCAGCGTGCGACTGGCAAGCCTTGTGGTCTGCCTCTCCTTGAACGCTGCCTCCACGTCGCGTAGCAACTCCACGCCGATGCTCGGGGTTTCTTCCTCCACGCCGTGAAGCGCCAGCGCCGCCGCGCGCGCCCGACGCGGCCATTCCCCGCCCGCTTCATCGGCAATGGCAAGCAACGGCTCCCAGCAGTCTTGCGCGCGGTCGCCCAGCCCTGCCGCTGGCACCGGGTGCGCCCTGCCCACCGCCTGCCGATGGTCATCCGTCCAGCGGGTCAATTGCGAACGCAGGTCGGCCCACGGCTGCGGATCGGAGCGCCGGATGTTGGCCGCGGTTTCGCCCGCGACCTTGCGCCGCATGCGCAACGGGATGGAACGATCCTCGATGGTGCCGGCCAACTTACCTATGCCGCAGAGAATCTTGGGCGCCCAGGTGCTGAATTGCGTGGGCGTGTTGTCATCCCCCGTGCAGCGAATGACCACGGCTGTCTCGCGGTACAGGCCGGAATTGATAAGCCCACGCGCTTCCTCGTTGTCTTTCAGGAAGGCGTCCACTTCGTCAATACCCAGCGTCGGCGCCCACTTCTCCACCGTGCGGAAGATCGCCGCAGGCGAAATGCTCGCCACCGACAAGGGACGATGGCAAAGCCGCATCATCGCCGTGAGCAACACCGTCTTGCCGCAGCGCATTTCCGGCGCGCTGATATGCGCCAGCGGCGACACCGTGAGCGCGTCCATGCAGTAGGTGTGCACCACCCACAAGGCCGCCGCGCAGATCGTGGGCTGATCGGCGATGACGTGCTGAGCGATGATCTTGTACACGTCGGCAAGCATGCGGGCGCCGTCCACTGGCAAAGGCCACGGCTCCACCTCCGGGAACAGTTCGACGGTGCCGGCGTCATCCTGCGGCGTCGTGAGCTTGTCCAGCTCGCCCACGTTGGCCTTCGCCGCTTTCGCCGCAGCACGCACACGCTGATACCGGGCCGGGTCGGCCTGACGTACCTCGATCAGGTCGGCCAGCACGTCGCTTTCAAAGATCGCGCCGGGGTCGCTTTCCAGCTTCCGCAGCGCCAGCTCGATACGATCAGCAACCGGGTTCGCTAACGCCTCACGTTCGGCCAGGTCGTCGATGCTGGCGCTGTAGGTATCAGCGTGCATGCAGCACCTCCATTGCGTCGAAGATGCGCAGGCAGGCCACGCGCAGGCGGGTCAGGTCGGCATCGTTCAACGGATGGTTATCGGCAAGCTGGTCGGCTGCGATCAGCACCACGCCGGCCTCGGTGTTCAACACCTCCAAGGCAGCTCGCCACTTCGGCAGCAACGCCGCCTGCCGCAACTGGCTGCGCTCGGCGGGTGTCATGCTTTTCAGGTCGCGGCGCACGAACAGGTCGCCTACCTGCAAGCCGACAGCAGCGAGTACGTCATGGACGCTGCACCCGGCAAAGCAATGCAGATACAAGGTGCCGTTGTCGCCTTCAGCAATGCTCAGCTTGCGAGACTTGCCGCCGCAATGCGGACAATATGCGCGCCAGCCCTTGCCAGTCGCCATGACGCCTTCCAGGCGCGGCAGCAGCAGCGCGGACGGCGACGCGTTAACATGACGCAACTCGTTGTTGTTACCCATGCCGCCTCGACGTTGCCGCGTCGGGGCGGTGGCGTTTCTGGGGGCGGTCATTGCACACCCACGGCCAGCGATTCGGCGAAGGCCAGCACATCGGCCTCGCGCCAGACGGTGACACCTGCACTCAGCTTGATCGGCTGCGGAGCCTTGCCGCTCTTGCACCAGGCCCACCACGTACTCGCGGTGACCGGCAGCAAGCCGGGTTTGCCGGTGCGGCGGTTGCGGGTGATATCGGAGACGCGCAGGAAGCGCGTGGGGATGACTTCGGTTGCCATTTGACCGCCCTTTGTTGGTTTGGACGGTCGTGGATTAGATACACCGAAACGGAAGCGTGCTTTAGATGACTTTCCTTTTTTTCAGCACGCCCTCATCTTGTAGAGCCGTTCGCATCGCACGCGCGGTGACCTGAAAGCGCTGCGCCAAAATAGAGGAAATCTCGTGCTGCGCACGCCCTGCGCTCAACAGTTTCTTCGCTTCAGTCGCCCAGTCTTGGTGGCTGTCCCTGGCCTGCAATGTTCGACGCTCACCGGACACGCGGCTCCCGAGCTTGCGCGGCACACCTTTTACGCTGCGAATTATCTCTGCGGCGTCACCCGCTGTCAGTTCGTCCTGCGCTCTATCCGGCCAATTTTTGACCGCATCCACGTACTCTTTCGGAAAATCCTCAAGCGGCGACACGAAACGAGGCATGGCGGCCAATTGGCGTTGCAGTTCCTCAAGCTCTTTCGTGTATAGCTCGGGGTTGCGTCTCACATCAGCAAGCGTCGGAGCTTTTTTCTTCAAGCGCACACCTCTGCGCCCTTCAAAGGGAATCGCGCCAGCCGGGGAAGGTGCCCGGTGTTCGCCCCGTCGGGCTAGGCGCGGCTTGATCGAATCAGCCAGCCTTGCGCTTCTTGATCGGCACAACCTTGCCCGCGCCGCCAGCCTCCAGTTCTTCCAGCAGGTCGGCCCAGCGTTGCAGTGCGTCCGCGCGCTCCTCGAAATAGTCATGCCGGTTGTAGATGCCCACCACGCCTTTCAGCTTGTGATTCAGGCAACGCTCGGCAACGTGCGGCAGCACACCCAGCGCTTCCAAATGCGTGCGCGCCGTGCGGCGACAGTCGTGCACCACGAACGGCGGGAAGTCTGCGCCCAGCAGGGGACGGATGTTCTTGGCGATGGCTGCACCCACGGTGTTCAAGTCGATATGCGGAACCATGCGCGTCTGCATCTTGCGCGCCGGCAGCAGCCACGCGCTATGCCCAGCCAGACGCACCAGCTCGCGCAGCGCCTCGACGGCTTGGCGGGGCAGAGGGATATCCACCGCCTGCCCGGTCTTGGTGCGGTCGGCAGGAAGCGCCCACACACCGGCCTCAAGATCAAACTCCTTGATCGGCGCCTCAATCAGTTCCGCCTTGCGTACCGCAAGCATCAGCAACAGTTTCACGGTCAGCGTGTTCTGGTACGTCCAGCCCTTCGCTGCCTTCATTGCGGCCAGCAGGCGCACCAGCTCCGCACGGGTCAGCCAGCGGTCGCGCGCTTCCTCCTTGCCGCCCGCGTCCGATGGATCGAACGCCGCCGCCGGGTTGCTCAGCACCATCTCGCGCTTGATCGCGTAATCGAACATCCTTTTCAGCCAGCGCAGCACGTCCGTTGCCATCGTCGGGGCGCCACGCTTCACGATGCCTTTCAGCAGCGCGTCAATGTGCGACGGTTTCACGTCGGCGAGATGCAGGTGGCCGATGGCCGGCTTGATATCGCGCTCGATCCGGCTGCGCACGATGTTGGGGTGTTTCCACCGCCCGATGATTCGCTCGGTTAGGTATTCGTCGGCTAGCTTGGCGACGGTGACCGCGTTCTGCGCAGCCTCGATCTTGGCGGCGGCTTCCTGCACACGCTCCTGTTTCTCGCCGGCCACGTCGTACCCCAGCGCTACCCGCGCCCGCATCTCTTTGGCGGTCTTACGCGCATCCGCCAGCGACAAGGTGCCGTAACTGCCCAGGTGCAACACGCGCGGCTTGCCGGCGAGCCGGTAGCGGAACAGCCAGCGCGGTACGGCGTCCCCTTGGCGATAGCGCAGACTCAAACCGCCGCCGTCGCCCTTCCCCTCGAACCGCTCGCCGGCAGCGATCCAGTGCCGTATCTCGACGTCTGACAGCTTGCCCATAGCCACCTCTCGACGTTGTACCCAATCCGAAGCCAATTTGTACCCATTGGGTACAAGCTTGGGTACAAGGGTACAGCCGGATGGAGATGGACACCATCGGTGGATGTCGGACAAGAAAAAGCCCGCAATTCGCGGGCTTTCAGTAACTTAACGTTTCACACCGGACGGCATTGGACACCATGAAACATCATTCCACGTTTTGCACCTGTTCGCGCATCTGCTCGATCAGCACCTTGAGTTCCACTGCGGCATTGGTGGTGCGCGCGTCGACCGACTTGGAACCCAGCGTGTTCGCCTCGCGATTGAATTCCTGCATCAGGAAGTCGAGGCGACGGCCGACCGGCTCCTTCAGGCCGAGCACGCGGCGTGTTTCGGCAATATGGGTGGCCAGGCGGTCCAGCTCTTCGTCCACGTCGCAACGGGTGATCTGCAGCACCAGTTCCTGCTCCAGCCGGCCCGGGTCGGCGGGCTGCTTGAGGTCGGCCAGGCGCGATTCCAGCCGTGCGCGCAGGGCAGTGCGTATTTCCGGCATCCAGCCGCGCACGTCAGCGACGATGCGTTCGATCGCGTCGAGCTTGTCGCGCAACGCCTCCTCGATCTTGGCGCCTTCGCGCTCGCGGGTGGCAGTCAGCACGTCCAGGGCGCGATCAAGCACCTCGAACAGCGCCGCCTGCTGTGCTTCCGGATCGACTGCCTCTTGCTGCATCACGCCAGGAAAACGCAGCAGTTCGGTGAATTCCACGCGCATGCGCGGGAACTGCGCCTCCATATCCAGCGACAGCTCGGACAAACGCGCCAGCAGCGTCCGGTCGAGCTGCAGCGAACTTCCGCGCGACTCGCCGTTGCGACGCACGGTCAGGTCCACCTTGCCGCGCGACAGTTTCGCCGCGACGCGCTCGCGCAACAGCGACTCGGCATTGCGCAAGTCGTCCGGCAGGCGTGGACTCAGCTCCAGGTAACGATGATTGACCGTACGCAGCTCGCAACTGAGCGTGCCGGCGGAACCGGTGGTTTCGGCGCTGGCGTAAGCCGTCATGCTGCGGATCATCGGAGGCTTCCGGAGGTGGTGGAAAGGACGCAATGGTAAACTCTGGCGCCCCGCCTGCCCAATCCGGCCACGCGAAGCCAGGAAAGCCCCCATGAACGTCACTCGCCCCAGCGGCCGTGCCAGCGATCAGCTGCGCCCCGTCACCATCGAACGCCATTACACCCGCCACGCCGAAGGATCGGTACTGGTCAGCTTCGGCGACACCCGCGTACTGTGCACCGCCAGCATCGAGGATCGGGCACCCGCCTGGCTGCGCGGCAAGGGCGAAGGCTGGGTCACCGCCGAATACGGCATGCTGCCGCGCGCCACCAACACCCGCATGCAGCGCGAAGCCGCGCGCGGTGGCCAGGGCGGCCGCACCATGGAAATCCAGCGCCTGATCGGCCGCAGCCTGCGCGCCTGCATCAATCGCCAGGCGCTGGGCGAGCGCGTGATCACCCTCGACTGCGACGTGCTGCAGGCCGATGGCGGCACCCGCACCGCGGCCATTACCGGCGCCTACGTGGCCCTGGTCGACGCGGTGAGCCTGCTGATGAAGCGCGAGAACCTGAAGCGCAACCCGATCGTCGGCGCGATTGCCGCCGTCTCGGTCGGCATCTACAAGGGCCTGCCGGTGCTCGACCTCGACTACGCCGAGGATTCGAACTGCGACACCGACATGAACGTGGTAATGAACGACGGTGGCGGCTTCATCGAAGTCCAGGGCACCGCCGAAGGCCACGCCTTCCGCCGCGACGAGATGGATGCCTTGCTGGCGCTGGCCGAAAAGGGCATCGGCGAACTGGTGGCCGCGCAACGCGCCGCGTTGGCCACTTCCATCGAATAACGTGGTCGCGTGCAGCGCGACGATCACTCCCTCTCTCCCGCCTGCGGCAGAGAGCACGGGGTGAGGGCAACCAGGCTCAGGAGATCCACATCACCATGCAACGCATCGTTCTGGCCAGCAGCAACCCGGGCAAGCTCAAGGAATTCGGCGCATTGCTGGCCGACAGCGGGCTCGAAGTCGTGCCCCAGGCCACGCTGGGCATCGACGATGCCGAGGAAACCGGCCTGACCTTCGTCGAGAACGCTCTGCTCAAGGCACGCCACGCCGCGCAAGCCAGCGGCCTGCCCGCGCTGGCCGATGATTCGGGCCTGTGCGTGAACCATCTCAACGGCGCGCCCGGCCTGTATTCGGCGCGCTACAGCGGCGGCCACGGCGACGCCGCGGCGAACAACGCCAAGTTGCTGCGCGCACTGGACGGCGTACCAGGCAACCAGCGCGGCGCGTTCTTCATCTGCGTACTGGTGCTGCTGCAACACGCCGACGACCCGGCGCCGCTGATCGCCGAGGCGCGCTGGCACGGACGCATCCTCGAAGCAGGCCGCGGCACCGGTGGCTTCGGCTACAACCCGGTGTTCCTGCCCGATGGTTACGAACAGAGCGTGGCCGAAATGGACGACGCGCTGAAGAATCGCCTCAGCCATCGCGGCCAGGCGCTGGTGAAGTTGCGCGAGCGCTTGCGCGAGCGGTACGCATGAGCCTGATCGCAATGAGTCTGGTCGCGCCACCGCTGTCGCTGTATATCCACATGCCGTGGTGCGTGAAGAAGTGCCCGTACTGCGACTTCAACTCGCATGGCTTGCGCAGCGAACCACCGCCTTACGCCGACTACATCGAGCTCCTGCTGGCCGATCTCGATGCCGACCTGCGCGACTTCGGCGCAGCGGCGCAGGGCCGCCCCATCGTCAGCGTCTTCTTCGGCGGCGGCACGCCCAGCCTGTTCGCGCCGGAGCTGATCGGCCGCCTGCTCGACGGTGTGCGCCAGCGCCTGCCGCTGGCGAATGACACCGAGATCACCCTGGAAACCAATCCGGGCACGGTCGAGCACGGCCGTTTCGACGGCTATCTGGCCGCCGGGGTCAACCGCATCTCGTTCGGCGTGCAGAGCTTCGACGATGACAAGCTGAAGCGCCTCGGCCGCATTCACTCGGCCAGCGAAGCCGAGGCGGCAGTGAAATCGGCGCAGGATGCCGGCTACGCCAACATCAACCTCGACCTGATGTACGCGCTGCCACAGCAAACCCTGGACGGTGCCCTGGCCGACGTGGAACGCGCCATCGCCTTGGCGCCCACGCACATCTCGCATTACCAGCTCACGCTGGAACCGAACACCGCCTTCGCCGCCAATCCGCCGCCGCTGCCCGACGATGATCATGCCTGGGCAATGCAGGAAGCCTGCGAAGCGCGCCTGGCCCAGGCCGGGTATGGCCAATACGAAATTTCCGCCTACGCGCAGCCGGACCGCCGCTGCGCGCACAACCTCAACTACTGGCAATTCGGCGACTACCTCGGCATCGGCGCCGGCGCCCACGGCAAGCTCAGCGATGCCGCCAGCGGCCAAATCCACCGCCGCTGGAAAACGCGCCTTCCGCGAGCCTATATGGAAGCGGGCGCCAGCCCGGCCTGCATCGGCGGCGACAGCGTGATCAGCACAACCGAGCTGCCGTTCGAATACATGCTCAATGCGCTGCGCCTGATCGACGGCGTACCCATGGCCGATTTCGCCGCCCGCACCGGCCTGCCCCCGGAGCACATTGCTGCCACGCTGGCCGACGCACGCCGCCGTGGCTGGCTCGCCGACGATCCACGGCAATTGCGCACCACGCCCCTCGGCCAGCGCTTCCTGAACGACGTGATCGCCAGTTTCCTGCCCTGAGTCCCCGGGCCATGCCGGCCAGTTGACGATGTTCGGGCCTGATAGGCACGCCGGCTTCGGCCGTCATACACTATCCGCTCGGGAAAATCAGGGGATTGGGTCATGGATGTCGAACCTCAGCTTCGACGCCACGCGGGGATGGCCAGTTTTGGCCAGCGCCCTGCGCGCCAGTCATGGTCGCCGCGCGCACGCCGGCTGATCGAGGAATCCTGCGCACTGTCTGCCGACTGGCTCGGTGCCCCGCTGAAACGCTGCCTGGATGCTTTCGACCAGAGCCTGTACCAGCAGGCCGAACGCTCGCGCAACCATCTGGAGCAGCAACGCTGCTTCGACAGTCGGGCACTACTCGACCAGCAACGTGTCGCGTTCGCGCAACGCTTCATCGAAGACCTGAGCGACAGCTTCGCCCGCCTCGACGAGTCCGACACCCCGCCGGCCGACGATGGTCCGCTGCAGCCACTGTCACTGCTTGACCGCAACGAACACGAGCTCAATACCGCACTGGACAAGCTGGCCGCACGCGGCGAGGGGCATAACAGCCTGCTGCTGTCCGAACTCGGCTACCGCTTCGCCGTACTGGTGGCCATGCCGCCATTGGAAGGCGACGCGCTGCCGCCCAGCCCGGCCAATCTGGCCCGCGCCTTGCGCACGGCCAGCGAGCCGATGCAACTGCCGATCGAGCACCGCCTGCTGTTGCTGCAGGTCTTCGAGCAGACGGTGACCGGCACTCTCGGGAAACTCTACGAAAGCCTCAACGCGCACCTGCTCGACGACGGCATCCTGCCGCAACTGCGAACCTTCTCCGTTGCACGTTCGGGCCCGGCACACGCCGGCAGCGGCCGCGCCGCTCCCGCAACGACGGACGAACCGGTGCACGCCAGCGAAGCCCCCGTCGCGCCATCCGCTACGGCCGCGACCAGCGCCACCAGCAACGAACCCATCGCGGTCCTCGAAACCTTGCGCGACCTGCTCGCCCGCGGACGCACCCACAACAGCAGCGCCGCGGCACAGGGTCGCGCCGCCACTGCGGACGAATTGCAAGTCGCGCTCGACGCCTTGCAGCAACACCTGGTCCAGGTCACCGACAAGGCCAGCCGCGAACTGCGCAGTGCACAGCGCCTGCGCGAGGAATTGGTACTGCAGCTCAATACCGGCAAGCCGCTCGGCGCCGAACCCACGCAACTGAGCGCCGAACAGGACGACACCGTGGAACTGGTGGCGATGCTGTTCGAACAGCTCGGCCAGCAACTGCACCAGGGGCCGCACGCACGTGCGCTGCTCGGCGACCTGCAGCTGCCGATGCTGCGCCTGGCCGTCACCGACCACGATTTCTTCGACCAGCGCGAACACCCCGGCCGACGCCTGCTCAGCACCGTCGCCGAGGCCGCCAATGACTGGCTCGACGGCCCCGATGGCGAAACCGACGGCCCGTTGCTGGCCCGGTTGGAACAACTGGTCGAACGCGCCCGCCGCGAACCGCCCAGCGCGGGTTTGTACACCACCCTGCTGGCCGATATCGAACATCATCTGGCCCAGCTCAACCGCAAGGCACAAACCACCGAGCGCCGTCATATCGAGGCCATGCAAGGCCGCGAAAAACTCGATCAGGCGCGTCATCGCGCCAGCGAGCTGATGGGCGAACGCTTTGCCAAAACCCAGCCGCGCGGCCTGCTGCGCGCCCTGCTGGAACGCGCGTGGTCCGACGTGCTCGCATTGACCCTGCTGCGCCACGGCGAGGACAGCGAAACCTTTGCATGGCGCCTGCGCATTACCGATCAGTTGCTGGGCCAGTTGCCGGTGGACGACCCGGCGCTGCTGCGACAGGAAGTGGAAGCCGGCTTGCAACAGATCGGCATGCACGCCGAGGAGGCCGAACAGGTGGCGCAACGCCTGATCGGCACCCCCGTTCCGGCGCCCACCGCGGCGGCCCCGCAGGTCGATGCCACCGCACCGATACCAAGCAACGCTCCGCCAGCACCGACCGTCGCCCGGAAAACATCGGTGACCAAAGCGGCCTCGAAAAAAGCGCCAGCGATCACGTCATCCGAGACGGCTACCGTGCCCGCCGCCATGCCCACACCTGCGCCGGCACCCGAGGCCACTGCACCCCTGCCGGTCGTACAGGCGCAGGCACCCATGGCCTCCGCCATCCCGCATCCAACGCTCGCCGCCACCACCGACAACCTGCCCAGCGCCACCGATCTGGCCTTGCGCCTCAAGCAGCGCCAGCGGCTGGGCGAACAGCGCAGCCAGGAAGGTCGTCGCGGCAACGATACGGCCGAGCAGCCACCGCTGGGTCCGCAGGAGGCACGCATCCACAACCGCCTGCGCCAACTGCCGTTCGGCAGCTGGTTCGAGTTCGCCGACCCGGCCGGTGGTGCGCCCACCGCGCTGAAGCTGGCCTGGTTCTCGCCGATCTCGGGCAACAGCCTGTTCGTCACCCGGCGCGGTCAACGCGGCGAGGAAATGAATCTGCGCGAGCTGGCCCGCGCCATGGCCAGCGGTCGCGTACGCGAGATGCCCGCGCAACGCGACGGCCTGCTCGATCGCGCCTGGCACTCGCTCACCAGCAACCTGCTGCGACCCACGCGCTCCGGAGCCCGCCCGTGACGACTGCACCCGGCAATGAACAACGCCGCGCGGCGCGCAAGCCGGTCGGCTCCCGCGCACCGGTCATGGACGTGATCCGCGACCAGCCCATGGGACATCTCGGCAATCTCTCGGCCACCGGCCTGCTGCTGATCGGCACGCACGCACCACGTCGCGACGCGGTCTATCAGGTGCGCCTGCCGCTACCCGGCCCGGATGCGCGTGCCAGCACGATCGAGGTCGGCATCCAGGCGCAGTGGCACGAACCCGCGGCCAGCCCGGGGCAGGTCTGGGCGGGCTACCGCATCATCGCCATCACGAGCAACGATGCCACGCGACTGGAACACTGGTTGCAGCAGCACTGACGCCAGCGAGCGACGTCGCCGGCCGCCTGTGCCCGGCGCGTTACACTGACAGGCTGCTGCTGTCAGGAGTCCGCATGAACGCCCACCTCGCCCCGCTTTATTCCCAGCATCTGGCCACCCTTTGCGAACGCGCCGACAAGGCATTGGCGCTGGGCGGCTTCGACCATCTGGTCATCGCCGCCGGGCTGCCGCTGCGCAAGTTCCTTGACGACCAGGACTACCCGTTCACGGTCAATCCGCACTTCAAGCACTGGCTGCCGCTGACCGACGCACCGGGCAGCTGGATCGTCTACACGCCCGGCGCGAAACCGAAGCTGGTGTTCGTGCAGCCGCGCGACTACTGGCACGTAGTGCCCGAGGCGCCGCAAGGCTACTGGGTGGAGCATTTCGACATCGTCACCGTGCGCAATGCGACGGAAGCCGTGGCGCAGTTGCCAGCCGGCAAGCGCGCGGTGATCGCACCCACCTGCCCCGCCACCCGCGACGTGGAGGCGAACAATCCGCAGGCCGTGGTCGACTATCTGCACTGGCACCGCAGCTACAAGACACCCTACGAACTGGAACTGATGCGCGAGGCCAACCGCATCGGCACCCGCGCGCACCGCGCCGCCGCGGCGGCTTTTCGCGCCGGCGAAAGCGAGTTCGGCATCCACATGGCCTACCTCGCTGCCGCGCGGCAGATCGATGCCGAACTGCCGTACGCCAGCATCGTGGCATTGAACGAACACGGCGCCGTGCTGCATTACATGCATTTCGACCGCACGCCGCCCGCCCGGAATCGCTCGTTCCTGATCGACGCCGGTGCCAGTGCCGCCGGCTACGGTTGCGACATCACCCGGACCTACGCGATGCCGGATGCGGGCGAATTCCAGGCGCTGATCGACAGCATGGACGCCGCCCAGCAGACTTATGCGGCGAAAGTGCGCGCCGGCCAGAGCTACCCTGAACTGCACATCCATGCCCACCACGTATTGGCCGGCATCCTGCGCGAACACGGTTTTATCCGCATGAGCGCGGAAAGCGCGGTGGAATCCGGTGTCACCACCGCATTCTTCCCACATGGCCTTGGCCACTCGATCGGCGTGCAGACCCACGACGTCGCCGGCTTCCAGCAAAGCGAGCGCGGCGGCACCGTCGCGCAACCCGACGGCCACCCGTACCTGCGCCTGACCCGTACCCTGGAACCGGGCATGGTCGTGACGATCGAGCCGGGCCTGTACTTCATCGACATGCTGCTGGCCGAACTGAAAGACAAACCCGTCGCCGCCGATATCGACTGGACCAAGGTCGACCACTTCCGCCAATACGGCGGCATCCGCATCGAAGACGAAGTGGTGTGCACCGACGGCGAGCCGGAAAATCTCACGCGGGACGCGTTTGCGCAGGTGTAACTCCGTACGCTGGTGAAAAATCCTCTCCCCTCGAAGGGAGAGGATCCGGGCCTGCGCCGGTGTTCGACGCACTCGCTCCATCCGTTCCCGGACCCACCCACCGGCCGGCACCGTCTCAGCTGAAACGGACACCCAAGGCGGCAAGGAGAAGGGGCTCGAAAGGACAGGCCGCCGCGCCTCAACGCCCGGCCAGCAGCGCCTCGATTTCGCCAGGATCCTTTGGTACGCCGGCGGACAGCACCTCGTGGCCGTCGCGCGTCACCGCCACGTCGTCCTCGATGCGGATGCCGATGCCGCGCCAGCGCTCGGGTACTCCCGTCTCGTCCGGCGGCACATAGATGCCCGGCTCCACCGTCACCACCATGCCCGGTTCCAGCAGGCGCGGCTCGCCGTCGATGCGGTAGTCGCCCACGTCGTGCACGTCCAGGCCCAGCCAGTGGCCGGTCTTGCTGGGGAAGAAACGCTTGTAGCTTCCTTCGGCAATCGCGCTGTCGGCATCGCCGTCGAGCAGCCCCAGCGCGCACAGCCCTTCGGCAATCACGCGTATCGCGACGTGATGCGCGGCATCGAACGGATTGCCCGGCCGAACCTCGTCGATCGCGGCAAGCTGGGCGGTGAGCACCACCTCGTACAGCGCGCGCTGCTCACGGCTGTAGCGACCACCCACGGGGAACGTGCGGCTGATATCGGAGGCGTAGCAATCCACCTCGGCGCCGGCGTCGATCAGCAACAGCTCGCCATCGGCCAGCGGCGCGCGATTGGCGGTGTAATGCATGGTGCAGGCACGCGCGCCTCCGGCCACGATGGGCGGGAACGAAGGCACCGCGCCGTGACGGCGAATCGTGTGCAAAATCTCCGCTTCCACTTCGTATTCGTAACGGCCGGGCAACGCGGTGCGCATCGCGGCCAGGTGCGCCTCGGCGGCCACGGCAGCGGCCGTGCGCATCAGGCGCAATTCGTCGCGCGATTTGTACAGGCGCAGGTCGTGCAGCAGATGGCCCAGCGCCACGAATTCCTTGGGCGCCACGCCACCACCGCGCAATTGGCGCAGGCGCCGCATCCAGCCCATCAGTTGGGCGTCGAACGCGGGCTCGCGACCGAAGTGGCAATACACGCGCGCCCTGCCCTCGATCATGCCGGGCAGGATGTCGTCGATATCGTCGATCGGGAACGCGTCGTCCATGCCGAAATCGGCGACGGCGCGCTCGGTACCGGTGATCTCGCCGTGCCAACGCTCGCGCTCGGCGTCACGCTCGCGGCAGAACAGCACCACCTCGCCGTGCTTGCGCCCGGGCAGCAGCGCCAGCACCGCGTCGGTCTCCGGGAAACCGGCCAGGTAGTGGAAATCCGAATCCTGCCGGTACGGCCATGCCGCATCGGCGTTGCGCATGCGTTCGGGCGCGGCGGCGATCAGCAAGGCCGCGTCGTCGCCAGCCATCTTCATCAACTGGCGCCGGCGACGCGCAAACTCGGCCGCGGCGATGCTCAATGCACGGTGTCGCCGGTGGGGCGATTGCGGCCACCCGCGCATTCGGCGTGCAGCAACATCGCGGCCATGCGCACGAATTCGTGCAATTCGATCAGCGAATCCTCGTCCTCGCCTTCGTCACCGAAATCGAACGCGGCGCCGGCCAGCGTGCCGAGGTCGCGCAGGATCTCCTGCGCCTCCTCCGACAATTTCGCGTGCGTGCCGGCACCGGCCAGCCCGAAGCCGCCGAGGAAACCGCGACACCAGTCGCCCAGCGCATCGGCACGTTCAGGCAAGGGGCGGTCGTCCGGCGGCAGCAGCGGCTCGAACCCCAGCTCGGGGTCGGCCAGTTCATTCGCGCTTTGCCGTGCCACCCGTTCGAGTACGGATTGGTCGGCCGTCGAAGGCGTGGTTTCCTCGCCGTCCAGATGCAGGGCAGTCAGCAGCGACGTGCCATCCAGGTGGCCGCCGCCGGCAAGAAAGCCGCACAGCGAGCCATGCAATTCGCTGGCCGCAATGGCCAGACGCAGGCGTGCACACACGCCGTCCAGTTCGTCATGGCCGATCGGTTCATCGACGGTCATCGCGGCACTCCCAAAGGCATACAGGGCGCCAGTCTAACAGCGCACCCGCGGCGGTCGACGGACTTTTCCGGGCCCGCTGCCGGGTGCCGGCGCACGCACCACGCGCTGGCCGGGCAAACGCGATATGCCCCGCAGATTTCGCAGCGCGTGCTGATATAGTTCGACGCATGAGCACGCCCGATTCCATTCAGCACGAGGTCGCCGCACTGAGCCAGCAGCTCGATCGCATGCTGGACATCGTGCGACGACTCCACGAGGAAAACCGCAGCCTGCGCCACAGCCAGGAACAACTGGCCAACGAGCGCGCCGGGCTGATGGCCCGCAACGAGCAGGCGCGCGGCCGCGTCGAGGCGATGATCCAGCGACTGAAGGCGCTCGAAAGCAATGGCTGAGACGACAAATACCAGCGAACCGGTCGCGCTGCGCCTGATCGACCGCGAATTCCTGATCGCCTGCGCGCCGGATGAGCGCGAGGGCCTGTTGGATGCGGCCAGCTATCTCGACCGCAAGATGCGCGAACTGCGCGCCAACGCCAAGGCGCCCGGCTTCGACCGGTTGGCCGTGCTGGCCGCGATCAGCGTCACCCACGAATACCTGGCCCTGCGCAAGCAGCACGACGGGAATGACCACAACGTGACTGACGCCATCGTCGCATTGCGCCGCAAGCTGGAAGCGGCACTCGACGCGCAAGCCGAGCCGCTACTAAAATAGGCCCCGGCGTCTCTGCGGTGTGCGCCAGCACACTCTTACATTTGCCTTGTTCCTAAATACGGCCCCGGGTCGGCGCTTCATCGGTTGTTGTGCATGTCCGCCACGTGCGGAAAGCCTCGAGACCCTGAACGCCCTCCCACCTGATCCATCGTGGATCAAGGTCGTTTGGTGGGCAGCGGCATCGCGGTCGACGCCACCTCTTTCTCCGTCCGGTGGCCGCTTGCAAGGCGATCACCGGTCACGGGCCGCCTGCCGCGACGTCCGCCGGACGCGCTTTCTTCCAGGAGCCGCGCCACCGTGGACGCCCCCGCCGAACGCCGCGAAATCCGCCAGCAGCTGGCCGCGCGCCGGCGCGCACTGACGCCCCCGCAGCGCATGGCGGCCGCTCAGGGCCTGCGGCGCAGCCTGGAGCAGCTGCCCGAGTTCCACACCGACGCCCGCGTGGCCGGCTACTGGGCCACTGACGGCGAGCTGCCGCTGAACCTCGCCATTCCTCCACTGGCTGAACGCGGCCAGCAATTCCTGCTGCCGATGATCGGGCGCGAACGCGAACTGCGTTTCGCGCCGTGGCGTGCCGGCGACCCGGTGGAGCCGAACCGCTACGGCATTCCCGAACCGGTGACGCCGCACGAATGGTTCGCCGCGTTCCAGCTCGACCTGGTGCTGGTGCCGCTGCTGGCGTTCGATCGCCGTGGCCATCGGCTCGGCTACGGCGGCGGCTATTACGACCGCAGCTTCGCCTTCCTCGGCGACCAGGCCCGCCCCACCGAACCGCTATTGGTCGGCATCGCCTATGCTTTCCAGGAAATGGACGCGATCGACGCCGAATCCTGGGACATCCCGCTGGATTACGTGGCCACCGATCGCGAACTGATCGACTGTCACGCCACCGACCACGGAACGCCTGCATGAATCACTGGCTGATGAAGTCCGAGCCGGACGCCTTCTCCATCGACGACCTGAAGCGCAAGAAACGGGAACCATGGGACGGCGTGCGCAACTACCAGGCGCGCAATTTCATGCGCGACGGCATGCGTGTGGGTGATCAGGTTTTTTTCTACCATTCCAACTGCGCCGAACCGGGCATCGTCGGCATCGCCAGGATCGCCACCGACGCCTACCCTGACCCGACCCAGTTCGATCCGAAGAACGGGCACTTCGATGCCGCCAGCTCGCGCGACAATCCGCGCTGGGTGCTGGTGGACGTGGCCTTCGTGCGCAAGCTCAAGCGCACCATCACGCTGAAGGAAATGCAGGCACTGCCGGCCTTGTCCGGGATGGCGCTGGTGCGCAAGGGCAACCGCCTGTCGGTGATGCCGGTCGATGCCGAAGACTGGCGCACCATCCTGGCGCTGGAATGAGCTCCCTTTTCATGACTGCCGGAATCACCCGATGAGCAATGCCAACGAGAAACGCCAGGCCGGCGAAGCCGCCATCCGCTACGTGGAGGACGGCGCCATCGTGGGCGTCGGCACCGGCTCCACCGTCGCCTTCTTCATCGATGCACTGGCAGACCTGAAGGACCGCATCCAGGGTGCGGTGTCCAGCTCCGAACAGTCGTCCGCGCAACTGAAGAAGCACGGCATCCCGGTGCTCGACCTCAACACCGCCGGCCCGCTGTCGATCTACATCGATGGCGCCGACGAATGCGACCCGCACAAGCGCCTGATCAAGGGCGGCGGCGCTGCGCTGACCCGCGAGAAGATCGTCGCCGAAGCGTCGCAGAAATTCATCTGCATCATCGATTCGAGCAAGCGCGTGGACGTGCTGGGCACGTTCCCGCTGCCGATCGAGGTGATCCCGATGGCGCGCAGCCTGGTCGGCCGCGAAATCGTCAAGCTGGGCGGCCAGCCGGTGTGGCGCGACGGCGTGGTCACCGACAACGGCAACTGGATCATCGACGTGCACGGCTGGCGCATCACCGATCCGGTGGCGCTGGAAAAGCAGCTGAACCAGTTGCCCGGCATCGTCACCGTGGGTCTGTTCGCACGGCGCCCGGCCGACGTGGTGCTGATGGGCAGCCAGGAAATGTGAGCTTTTGACGGACGCCCGTCATTGGCTCCATGTGCGCCATCCCGACTCCACAAAAAAACCGCCTGTCCGGCGGTTTTTTTGTGGCCTGCTTCCTCGCTAGCGGCTTAGCGGCCTGAACCACGCCCGTGGCCGTGGCCATCCATCGTGTTGCCGCTGCGCGGTTGCGGCTTGAAGCCTTGGCGCAATTTCAGATGCCGTGACGATTCGCGTGCCTCGCGCAGGCGCTGCGCGTGCGAGGCCAGGATGTCGCCACGGGTGAGAATGCCCACCAGCTTGTGCGGATCATCCTTGCTCACCACGATCAGCCGGCCCACCTTTTCGGCCACCATGTGATCGGCTGCCTCGCGCAGGGAATGCGCTTCATTCACCGCAATCGGCTTGCGCGTCACCAGCTCGGCCAAGGTGTGGGTGTAATGCCACTGCGGATCGAGCAGGGTGCGCCGGGTAAGTACACCGCACACGTGCCCGGCTTCGTCCACCACCGGGAAACCCTGGTGGCGCGTATCTTCCCCGCTCTCGTTCAGCCACGGGCGCACTTCCGCCAGGGTCTGGTTGGCCTTCAGCGACACCACGTTACGCGAGCACACCTCGCCCACCGCTACCTGATCCAGATAATCGGCCGCGTATTCGGAGGGCACGCGCACGCCGCGACGGGCGATTTTCTCGGTCATGATGGTGTTGCGCATGATCAACGCCGAGATCAGGTAGGCCGCCGTGCAACCACCCAGCAGGGGCAGCAGGCACGCCGGCTGGCGCGTGGTTTCGAAGGCGAACACCACCGCCGTCAGCAGTGCGCGCGAAGAACCCGCGAAGATTGCCGCCATGCCTACCAGTGCCGCGATGCGCGGATCGATGTCGGCCGCCGGCATGAAATGGTTGATGCCCATGCCGATCGCGGCGCCCATCGAACCGCCGATCATGAACAACGGCGCCAGCGTACCGCCGGAGGTGCCGCTGCCCAGCGCAATCACCCACGAGATGAACTTCAGCGCACCGAACGTGAGCAGCATGGTCAGGCCCCAATGCCCCTGCACCAGCGCGTCGATGTTGTCGTAACCCACGCCCAGGGTGTGCGGCTCGATCCAGCCAACGACGCCCGCCACCAAGGCGCCAAGCGCCGGCCACCACATCCAGTGGATCGGCAGCTTTTCGAACATGTCCTCGACGCCGTACACCGCCTTGGTCACCCACACCGACGCATAACCGACCAGGCCGCCGATCAGCACGAAGCCGATCAGCGCCATTCCGCCCGGTTGCAACACGCTCGGCATCGGAAACACCGGCGCCGCGCCATACGTGGCATAGCGCACGCCCACCGCGGTCACCGTGGCCAACGCCACCGGAATCAGCGAACGCGGGCGCAGCTCGAACAACAGCAGTTCCACGGCCAGCACCAGCGAGGCCACCGGCGCGCCGAACACCGCCGCCATGCCTGCCGCGGCACCCGCCGCCAGCAACACCTTGCGCTCGTTCGCCGTCACCCGCAGCAACTGGCCGATCAGCGAACCCAGGGCGCCGCCGGTGGAAATGATCGGACCTTCCGCGCCGAACGGGCCGCCGGTACCGATCGCAAACGCCGAAGACAGCGGCTTCAGCCAGGTGATGCGGGCCGGAATGTTGGATTCGTTGGTAAGGATCTGCTCCATCGCCTCGGGAATGCCGTGGCCCTGGATCGCACGGGAACCCCAGCGAGCCATGATACCGGCAAGCAGGCCGCCAATCACCGGGATCAGGATGACCCAGACGCCAAGATGATTCCCGGCCGGCGACAACACGAAGGAACCCTTGTGCGCCGTGGGCCCGATCACATCCGAAACACGGCCATAAAAGCACAGGTCGGTGATCAGGTTGATCAACAGCATCAGCAGCTGTGCCACGTAAGCCGCCGCCACGCCAAGAATCACGGCCAGCACGCTGATCAACAGAATTCGGCGCGTCACCAGGGTCGATTTGCGCGGCATGCTCGCCGCGTCCAGGGACAGGCCCAGGGCCGGGGCGATAGGGAGCGCGTCGGTGCTGCCGACAGTACGCACGTCTGCGTGCCCGACGGGTTCGTCAGTTGCTGGCGTCATGGAATCATCACAGGAGGGTAAAAACGGGAATTTTACGCTGTTGCAGTGCAAAACCGAAGGGATCAAAACGCAAATAACGCCGTAATATTCTGCGATTTCCGGTGATCGGCGCGCATCGCCCCACGTCCATCATCCGAACCTCGCAGAGCGCTCTTTCGTGTCGCCATGCCGGAAACGCGAAAACCCGCCATGCGGCGGGTTTTCGGGCGATGGCGCGACCGGAATCACGCTATCGACTTGGGTTTGGCAGCCCCGGAAGGATTCGAACCTCCGAATGCCTGAGTCAGAGTCAGGTGCCTTACCGCTTGGCGACGGGGCTATGAAGCTGAGTTTAGCGCTTCGAGAACTGCGTGGCGCGACGTGCCTTGTGCAGACCGACCTTCTTGCGCTCGACTTCACGAGCGTCGCGGGTCACGAAACCGGCCTTGCGCAGCGGCGACTTCAGCGATTCGTCGTACTCGATCAGGGCGCGGGCGATGCCCAGGCGGATCGCGCCGGCCTGGCCGGTGATGCCGCCACCGCTGACGGTGACCATGATGTCGAACTTGTCCATGTTCTCGGTCAGCTCAAGCGGCTGGCGCACGATCATGCACGAGGTCTCGCGACCGAAGAACTGCTCGAGGCTCTTGCCGTTGACCACGATCGCACCACTGCCCTTGCGCAGGAACACGCGGGCGGCGGAGGACTTGCGGCGGCCAGTGCCGTAATTCTGCTGGATTGCCATGATGATTCCTTAGATCTCCAGCGCCTGCGGCTGCTGGGCGGTATGCGGATGTTCGGCGCCGCCGTACACCTTGAGCTTGCGGTACATCGCGCGGCCCAGCGGGTTCTTCGGCAACATGCCCTTGACGGCGATCTCGATGACGCGCTCCGGATGGGTAGCCAGCAGGTCCCGCAGACTCATGGTCTTCAGGTTGCCGACATAGCCGGTGAAGCGGTGGTACATCTTGTCGTCCAGCTTGGCACCGGTGACGGCCACCTTGTCGGCGTTGATCACGACGATGTAATCGCCGGTGTCGACGTGCGGGGTGAACTCCGGCTTGTGCTTGCCGCGCAGGCGACGAGCAATCTCGGTCGACAGACGGCCGAGCGTCTTGTTCGTGGCATCAACCACGAACCAGTCGCGCTTGACGCTTTCCGGCTTGGCGCTGAACGTTTTCATTTCGGAATACCTGATCTGCCGCCACTAGGGCGGTTAGCGGAATCGTGTGGAGCAAAGGCGCGAGATGATAGCTGAGCTTTCATCCATCGCGCAAGCCCGAACTCGGCGGGTTGCGAGCTGGCAATGATAGCATGAACGACCGGCCGCTTGAGAATACCCCCACCCACATTTCCGTTCCGACCGGCCATGGGCAGCGCACACCCGGCCGGCCGGCCCGTCCCAGCCGATGCCATGCAACGACATCATGGCGCTGGCCGCCCATGGGCAGCTGTCGTCCTATCATGGGCTGCCGCCTGTACCCGATCGGCATGGACAACCGGCACAGCGACCTTCGCCGACGGCTGCCGGCCCAATTATTCGAACTACCGGAGCGACGTGATGACTGCACGTACCCTGACCCCACTGGACCGCCTGCTGAGCGGCCTCGAACGCGCCCTGGAAACGGTCGCCGGCACGCCACAGGGCAACCGCCCGTCACCCGGCGCCACCATCGCCAGTGCCGATCTGGATGACGCCGAACGCCGCCATGCCGCCGGCCTGATGCGCATCAACCATACCGGCGAAGTCTGTGCCCAGGCCCTGTATGACGGTCAGGCCGCACTGGCCCGGCGCGAGGAGAACCGCGTTCACCTGCGCGAGGCTGCCGACGAGGAGACCGACCACCTCGCCTGGTGCTCCGAGCGACTGAAGGAGCTGGATAGCCGCCCCAGCCTGTTCAACCCACTGTGGTATGCCGGCAGCTACGCGATCGGCGCGCTGGCCGCACTGGCCGGTGACGCGGTGAGCCTGGGTTTCGTGGTGGAGACCGAACACCAGGTGGAAGCCCATCTGGCCGAGCACCTGGACCGCCTGCCCGCGCAGGACGAGCGCTCGCGCGCGGTGCTGCGGCAAATGCAGGCCGACGAGGTGCGCCATGCCCAGAACGCCCAGGCCCGCGGCGGCATCGACCTGCCGTTCCCGATCCCGCAACTGATGCACGCCAGCTCGATGGTGATGAAGACGGTGGCGTACCGGGTCTGACGGGGGTCTGGTTCAGCCAAAGCTTTCACGAGCACCCGCCCCCCACCCCGGCCCTCTCCCCAAAGGGGAGAGGGAGAAGATCGGCGGGTACCATGCCCAAAGAAAAAACCGCGCCTCGCGGCGGGTTTTTCGTCACATCAGGTTGCGGCCGTGGAACAGTTCCTCGATCTCGCGTCGCAGCAGCGACTCGATGCGCTGGCGCTCCTTGAACGAGAGGTCGTCGGCATGGGCCTCGAACAGGTAGGTGTCGAGGTCGAAGTCCTTGATGTGCATCTTGGTGTGGAACATGTTCTCCTGGTACACGTTCACGTCGAACATCTCGTACTTCTGCTTGATGTGGCGTGCCAGGTAATCCTGTACCGAATTGATCTTGTGGTCGATGAAGTGCTTCTTGCCCTTCACGTCGCGGGTGAAGCCGCGCACGCGGTAGTCGCACACCACGATGTCCGACTCGAAGCTGTCGATCAGGTAGTTCAATGCCTTCAGCGGCGAGATCACGCCGCAGGTGGCCACGTCGATGTCCGCGCGGAAGGTGGCGATGCCGTTGTGCGGGTGCGTCTCCGGATAGGTATGGACGGTGATGTGGCTCTTGTCCATGTGCGCCACCACAGCCCCGGCGATCGAATCGCGACCGAGCTTCTCGACCACCGGTTCCTCGGAGATCAGCATGGTCACCGAGGCACCCTGCGGGTCGTAGTCCTGGCGGGCCACGTTCAGGATGTTCGCGCCGATGATCTCGGCCACGTCGGTGAGGATCTGGGTCAGCCGATCGGCGTCGTACTGTTCATCGATGTACTCGATGTAGCGCTGGCGCTGTTCTTCGGACACCGCATAGCAGATGTCGTAGATGTTGAAGCTGAGCGCCTTGGTGAGGTTGTTGAAACCCTGCAGGCGCAGACGGGGAAGTGGCTTGACCACGGCGACTCTCCATGACCGGGGTGCGGTCAGCAGACGAGGCGGGTTAGCAGCAAGGGTCCCCGCTGGAAACATGGCACGAAAGACCCTTATCTTTCGTGTCCACTTGATAGTCCGCGCGAGTTCTCACCCGACCGCAGAACTGCAAAGTATGATGGAAAGCGGAGAAAAATTGAACCTGCGCCGTTTTGCCTGCGTTTGCCATAATGGGCCGGTTGCAAGGGACCCGCACAACACAGACGCGGCCACCGTTCATCGGCGGCCCTTGAGACATTTTTTTGGGGGAAAGAGCACGTGGCGCAACTCAAATACCAACTCCAGCAGGCCTTCGAACGTTCCCAGGCGCCGCTCGGTTTCGCACCGGACCCGGCTTCGATGGAACGCTTCCTGGCCTTGTGCCACCGCCGGCGTTATCCGGGCAAGACGGCCATCATCCGCCCCGGCGACCCCGCCAACACGCTTTACTACATCATCGACGGCTCGCTTGCGGTCTGCACCGAGGACGAACAGGGCCGCGAACTGATCCTGGCCTACCTCAGCCGCGGCCAGTTCATCGGCGAGATGGGCTTGTTCGTGGAGCAGGCCCAGCGCGAATCGGTGGTGCGCACCCGCACCCCCTGCGAAATGGCCGAGATCAGCTATGAACGCCTGTTCCAGCTGATGGAAGGTCCGCTGCGCGAGGAATGCCCGAAGATCCTGTTCGCGATCGGCTCGCAGCTCACCAACCGCCTGTTGCGCACCTCGCGCCAGGTCAGCCGCATGGCCTTCATGGACGTCACCAACCGCATCTCGCGCACCCTGCTGGACCTGTGCCAGGAGCCGGACGCGATGACCCACCCCGACGGCACCCAGATTCGCATCTCGCGCCAGGAAGTGAGCCGCATCGTGGGTTGTTCGCGCGAAATGGTCGGCCGCGTGCTCAAGCAGTTGGAGGAGCAGCGCATGATCGACGTCTCCGGCAAGACCATCGTGGTGCGCGGCACCCGCTGAGGAAAGCGGGCGGCACCACCCCCGCCCATCGCGCGTCACGCCCACTTCGTCACACGCAGGCCAGCCATCCGCGTGCGGCGAAAACTGCGGAGCCCGGCCGGCATGGATCACCCGGCCATAGCACGCCGGCTCAGTACCACTCGACCCGGCGCACGCTGCGCCCAAGTGCCTTCTCGACCCGCTTGCAGATCACCGGCACGGCATTCACCAGCACGGGATCGGCTGTCATTTTCAACATCGGGATGTCCTGGCTCGAATCACTGTAGGCCACCGCACTGGCGCGGATGCCGAGTGCCGCCAGCGCCTCCGGCTTGCGCCGCCCCACGTTGTGGCGCTGCATCCGCATGCCCGACCACCCCGGTTGCAGCGACGAGGCGACGACTTCGAGACCGTCAAGGCCCAGCTCGGCAAGCACGCTGCGTGCGAGGGTTTCCTCGCAGCCGGTCACCACCAGCACGCGATCACCCGCGGCCTGATGACGCCGCAACTGTTGCAGGCCATCGCGACAGAACTGGCGCGGACGACGCACCAGCGCGGCGCCGAACCGGGTGGCGATCTCGCGATAACGCTGCTCGCCCACCCCGCACAGGCCGATATGCACCAATGTGCGCATCGCCCGGCGGCGCGAGAATGGCAGGCACAACAGCAGCCACGGCAAGGCCAGCAGGGCCAGCGCCTTGCGCCACCACGCCCGTGCGTAGCGGTCGCGCATGAACAGGTAAAAGGAGTCGCCGTGGATCAGCACGCCGTCGAAATCGAACAGCACCACGCGCGACGCGGACGCGTCGCCGTCCGCCGTGGATGGCGTTGCCTGGAATTCCCCTGTTCCCATGCGTGTCAGGTCGTGGCGAACAATCGCTGCAGTTCGAGACCCGGGTTGTCCGCGCGCATGAACGCTTCGCCGACCAGGAACGCGTTGATGCCGGCGTCGCGCAGCAAGGCCACGTCCTCGGCGGTACGAATGCCGGACTCGGTGACCATGATGCGGTCGTATTCCATCAGCTCCTGCAGCTCGAGCGAGGTTTCCAGCGACGTCTCGAAGGTGCGCAGGTTGCGGTTGTTCACGCCCACCAGCGGCACCGGCAGCGCCAACGCACGCTCCAGCTCCTCGACATCGTGCACTTCGCACAGCACGTCCAGGTCCAGCTCGGCGGCCAGCATCGACAGGTCGAGCAGCGCGGCATCACTCAGCGCGGCGACGATCAGCAGGATGCAGTCCGCACCGATCGCACGCGCCTCGTACACCTGGTACGGATCGATCACGAAATCCTTGCGCAGCACTGGCAACGAACACGCGTCACGCGCCTGACGCAGGAACTCCTCGCTGCCGTGGAAGAAATCCTTGTCGGTCAGCACCGACAGGCAGGCCGCACCACCAGCTTCGTAGCTCTTCGCAATCGCGGCCGGGTCGAACTCCGGGCGAATCACGCCCTTGCTCGGACTGGCTTTCTTGACCTCGGCGATCACCGCCGGCAGGCCCTGGTCGATCTTCGCCTCCAGCGCGGCGGCGAAGCCACGCGTCGGCGGCAAGCCTTCGACCCGTGCCGCCAGCGCTTCCAGCGGCAACTGGGCACTGCGCTCGGCGATCTCCTCCACCTTGCGCGCGAGAATACGATTGAGAATGTCGGCCATGCGTGGTCACCGGCAGTCGGGGAAGGGAAACAACAAGGGGAATGGCGCCATCTTACCCGGCATTGGCCAATCGGCGCGTGACAGCCACGAAGGCTTCCATTTTCGCACGTGCCGCGCCGCTGGCAATCGTCGACCGCGCGCGCTCAATGCCCTCGCCGATGGAGCCGGCCACGTTCGCCGCATACAGTGCCGCACCGGCGTTCAGGCACACGATGTCATGCGGCACGCCGGGCTCGCCATCCAGTGCCTGCAACAGCATCGCCTTCGACTCCGCCACGTTGTCCACGCGCAGATTGCGACTGGAGGCCATCGACAGACCGAAGTCTTCCGGCTCCACCTCGTATTCACGCACTTCGCCGTCGCGCAGCTCACCGACCAGGGTGGCCGCACCCAGCGAAATCTCGTCCATGCCGTCGCGCCCCCACACCACCAGCGCATGACGTGCGCCCAGTTGCTGCAGTACGCGCACCTGGATGCCGACTAGGTCGGGATGGAACACGCCCATCAGGATGTTCGGCGCACCGGCCGGATTGGTCAGCGGCCCGAGGATGTTGAACAGCGTGCGCACGCCCATTTCCTTGCGCACCGGCGCCACCACCTTCATCGCCGGATGATGGTTGGGCGCGAACATGAAGCCGATACCGGTCTCGGCCAGGCAGGCAGCCACCTGCGCCGGCTTGAGCTCGATCGAGGCGCCCAGCGCCTCCAGCACGTCGGCACTGCCGGACTTCGACGACACGCTGCGGCCGCCATGCTTGGCGATCTTCGCCCCGGCCGCCGCCGCCACGAACATCGAGGCGGTGGAAATGTTGAAGCTCGACGCGCCATCGCCGCCGGTGCCCACGATATCGAGGAAATGCCCGCTGGCCGGCGCATCCACCTTCGCCGACAGCTCGCGCATCACCCGCGCCGCGCCGGTGATCTCGCCGATGGTTTCCTTCTTCACGCGCAGGCCGGTGATGATCGCCGCCGTCATCAGCGGACTCACCTGCCCGCTCATGATCTGGCGCATCAGCGAGATCATTTCGTCGTGAAAGATCTCGCGATGTTCGATCGTGCGCTGCAAGGCCTCGTGCGGGGTGATGGTGATCTCGCGCCCGCTCATGCCGCCAGCATCCGCCGCGGCAAGCCGAGGAAGTTGGCCAGCAGGTCGTGACCGCGCTGGGTCAGGATCGATTCCGGATGGAATTGCACGCCTTCGACCGGCAACGTCTTGTGGCGCAGGCCCATGATCTCGTCGATGGAGCCATCCGCGTTCTCGGTCCACGCCGTCACTTCCAGGCAGTCCGGCAGCGACGACTGCTCCACCACCAGCGAGTGGTAACGCGTGGCCTCGAACGGATCGGGCAAGCCGGCGAACACGCCCTCGCCGCGATGGCGTACCGGCGAAATCTTGCCGTGCATGATCTGCTTGGCGCGAATCACCCGGCCGCCGAACGCCTGCCCGATCGCCTGATGCCCCAGGCACACGCCAAAGATCGGAATCTCGCCGGACAACTCGCGCAGCAGGTCCAGCGACACGCCCGCGTCGTCCGGCGTACCCGGCCCGGGCGAAATCATGATGTGCGCCGGCTTCAGCGCACGGATGCCCGCCACGTCCAGCGCATCATTGCGCACCACCTTCACCTCCTGCCCCAGCTCGCCCAGGTACTGCACGAGGTTGAAGGTGAAGCTGTCGTAATTGTCGATCATCAGCAGCATGTCGGAATACATCCCATGATTTTTGGTGCCACGGCCCGCTGAAGGGCCGGACTCATTGGCGCCACCATACCCGCATTTCCCATGGGCGCAGGGATATGGCGATGCACCTTTGTCGCAGCAGAGGCCATTTTCACGCATTGCCGCCCGTGAACCAAGCTGAATCCGGCGCGTTCAGGCGTGGCTCCCACCCCTGCCATTTGGCCATCCATCTGTATTTGCGCAGATTTCGAAGATGACATCGCCGAGCCGTGGCGACGGAACCTGCCAATGAACTCAACCAGCGGCGGCCACGGCCAGCCCCGACACCACGCCCAGCGAGGCCTCGCCGCACACCAGCGGAATCTCCGGGAAACATGCCTGCACACAAGCCTGCAGGTGTGGCGAACGCGAGCTGCCGCCGGTCAGGAAGATGCCGCCCGGCGCTTCGCCCATGTCCTCGCGCGCCTGTGCCAGCAACTGCTGCAGCCGCTTGAGGAAATCGTCGGCGCCGCGCAGGAAGTCGTCGCGGTCCACGTCCACGGCCAGGTCGTTTTCGATGAAGTCCAGCAATGCACGGCTCTGCGCGGCTTCGCCCAGTTCGATCTTGATCCGCTCGGCCAGCCGGTTCAGCCGCGTGGTGGCGCCGAGTTCCTGCAGTGCGCGCAGGCGCGAGCCGAACGGTTCGTCGACCAGCCGGTAATTCTGCTGCCGGAACTCGCGCTGTTTGGGCAGGATGTGTACGCTGGCCGCTTCCACGAAATGGTGGGCCGGTATCGGTGCCTCACCCTTGCCGAAATGCGGCATGAAGCTGTGCAGGTTCAGGCCGATATCGAGATCGGTGCCGCCCTTGGTCAGGCCCCAGCTGCGATGGATGTGCGGCGCCTCGCCACCGCCCAGCTCGGCCCAGGCCAGGTCGGTGGTGCCGCCGCCGATGTCGACGATCAGCGTGCGCTGCCGCTCGGCCAGTTGCAGGTGGTAGTGCATCGCCGCGGCTGCCGGCTCCTCCAGGAACGAGACGTCGTCGAAGCCGGCCATGCCGGCCGCCTCGCGCAGCAGCTCCAGCGCCTGCTCGCCACCGGCTGCACCCATCGAGCTGCGGAACTCCACCGGCCGGCCGATCACCACGCCACGCACCGACACGCCAAGCTGGCGCGTGGCGGCCAATCGCATGTGTTCAAGGATGTGCGCGGCGATGTTGACGATGATCTTGCGTACCGGCGCATCGAGCCGGTAGCCGAGCATCGACTTCGGCGATTCGATCAGATGGCCGGCGCCTTCATCCAGATAGGCCTCGACGGCCTCCTCGCCGAACAGCGCCTGCTGGAAGCGATCGATCACCGTCGATGCGCTGCGCGTCTGCTCCTCCATCCACTGGCGCCGCACCACGCGGATCGCATCGCGCCGCAGTTGCGTTTCCGTGGCCTGCGCACGCTGCTGCCGCGAGGCACGCACGATCGACTCCACCTGCGCGGCCAGTGCCGGGGTGAGCTGAAAATCCTCGGGGTTGGGGATCTGTTCCGGGAAGAAGACCGCCGTGCGGAACTGCCTGGCGTCGCCGAAGCGGATCAGCTCCAGCCGTCCACCCACCAACGCAGCCGCCGCCGAATAACTGGTTCCGAAATCGATTCCGATGCGCATGCGATGCCACCGTGATGCAAGGGCAAGCCGGCCATTATGGCAGCATCGGGTAATCCCGGTGACTCGCGCAGACGCATGACGGCGCGTGCCCGCGGCGATGACGGACAACCAGACAGACGGCCGCTCCGGGTCGGCCGCCGGATGATGCCCCCACGTGATCGCGCTACAGCGCGCGATCGACAGCTGCGGCGATAGCCGCCATGGCCTGGCCCGTCGGGTGATAGGGAACCGGCGCGAACACGCGGGGGTTCGGCGGAAACCGGAAACCGGACACCCACGGATCGGCAGCACACACGTCATGAGCCATGGTCACGGCCGAAGCCGCGACCAGCTTCACGTGATCGGCCTTCGCCGCCTCGGCGGTGATTCGCGCCAGTTGCGCGGCCACGCGGCGCCCGGCCGCGATCTGTTCCGGCGACAACGGCAAACGCTGCGGGCAGGAGCCATGGGACGGAAGAATGTTGGTGTAATCGGCCAGCACGATCTCGGCATGGGGCGCACGCGCACGGATCTGCGCGATGATGCGATGGAACTGCATCGGCAAGCGGCGCGACGCCGCCTGCACCTGATCCTCGGGCACCACCTTGCAGTCCTGTGGATGCCAGGCAGCGGGCACTGCGTCGGGGCGACGCAGGCACGATTCGGCCCACAGATTGCCGATGTAGGCGAGATCGTTGCCGCCTATGGTGATCGTGACCAGGCGCGTATCGGCATCCACCGCATCGATTTCGGGTGGCTGCCCGGCCTGCGACCTGTCCAGGATGTCCGCGGTCGTCGCGCCGGCGCAGGTCATGTCCACCAAGTGCAAACCGCGCTTGCGCGCCAGCACATGCGCGTAGTCGGCCGTCGAGCGCGCGCAACCTGGCGGACTGCCCGGCACGCGCGTCGCCACGCCGGGCCCGGACGCGAACGAACTGCCCATGGCGACGTAGGTCGCACCGTGGGTCGGCCCGGCGGCCAGCGCGGGTGCCGCGATGCCAGCAAGCAACACGGACAGGCATGGCAACAGAAGTTTTTTCATCGACGCACCTCGATCAGATGATGGGAAACCGAAGCCCTCCGCGCTTGCAGGCTGGTGGCCGACAAGACCACACGTTGCACGGCAGGTATCGCTCACGTGGTGATGCAGCGTCCAGCGCTCCCGCGAAGCGGCCCTGCGGCACAAGCGCTGCTGCCGGCTACGGCTGTGCGCCGGCGCGGATCACCGCCTGGTTGATCGCGCGTACCTTCGCCTCGTCCACTTTTTCCACCTTGCGGTCGTAGGTGTACAGGCCGTTGTGCTCGCCCTCGACATCGGTGATCTGGGTGTAGACGCTGCCGGACATGCCCTTGGGCACGCCCTTGTCGAGCAACACCTTGGTGTTGGCGACGTAGCCCGCGTTCAGTGCGGCGCGATCCTTCACCGCGCCGTAGGGATTGATCGGCGTGTTCGGCCAGACGTGACCGGGAATGCCCAGGGTCAGGCCGCCGTGTTCGCCATCGATGGCGGCGCGCTGCGCATCCGGGCTGGGCAGGCCGGGCCCCTGGTAATCGTGCACGTCATACACGTCGCCGGCATGCGGGTCGCCCTTCATGTCACAGCAGTTGGCGCCGCTGCGTGCATCGACCAGGCGCGAGGGATCGAGTTGCTTGATCTGCGCCGCCAGCTCCGCGGCAGCCGGGATGCTCCACTGGCCCCAGCCTTCGTTGAACGGAATCCAGCCGATGATCGAGGTCTCGCCCTTGAGCTGATCGACGATCGCGGTGACCTGGGCGCGGAAGTTGGCCTTGTCCGCGGCACTGAGCTTGTCGTTGCTGCCGGTGGGCAACGCCGGCATGTCCTGCCACACCATCAGGCCGATGCGGTCGGCCCAGTAATACCAGCGCGCCGGTTCCACCTTGATGTGCTTGCGAATGGTGTTGAAGCCCAGGTCCCTGGTCTTCTGGATATCGAACTTCAGCGCCGCGTCGGTGGGCGCGGTGTAGATGCCGTCGGGCCAATAGCCCTGGTCCAGCGTGGCCAGCAGGAAGGTCGGCTTGCCATTCAGCACGATGCGATTGCGGCCGCCCACCTTGGCAATGGCGATGCTGCGCAGGCCGGCGTAGCTGGTCGCGTGATCGCTCTGCCCGCCCGCGTCGAGCGCGGCCTTGAAGGTGTACAGGAACGGATCGTGCGGGCTCCACAAGTGCGGATGCGCGATGGCCAGGTGCAGCGGCTGGTTGGCCGGTCCGCTGGCCTCGCCCACCGCCTTGCCGTCCGCGTAAGCGGTGACGTGCAGCATCGCCGCATGCTCGTCGCCATGCACGCGCGCGGTCACGGTGAACGCATCCAGGCTGCGCGCAGGAGTGAAGGTCAGTTGCGCCAGACTGGTGGCCGGCACCGGTTCCAGCCATGCCGTCTGCCAGATGCCCGAGGCAGCGGTGTAGAAGATGCCGCTCGGCTTCAGCCGCTGCTTGCCGATCATCACGTTGGCGCCGTCCACCGGCGCATGCACGGCGACGACGATCTCCTGTGGGCCGTGCGCGCGCAGCTCGGGCGTGATGTCCGCGCTGAACGAGGTGTAGCCGCCGACATGGTGCGCCACCTGCTTGCCGTTGACGTAGACCGTGGCCTCGCGGTCCACCGCGCCGAAATTCAGGCGCACGTGCTGGCCATGCGCGGTGAAGCCGGCGGGAATCGTCACCAGCCGGCGGTAGAACATGAAGTCCGCATGCTTCTGCACACCCGACAACACCGACTCGATCGGATACGGCACCAGCACCTTCCCCGCCAGGGTCTTGCCGAACGGTGGCGCGGCCTTGCCATCAGTCGCCGCGTACTGCCACAAGCCGTTGAGGTTCAGCCACTGCGGGTGCGCCAGCGAGGGGCGAGCCAGTTGCGGGCGCGGATAATCGGGCAAGGCATTGCGAGGCGACACTTCGGCCGTCCACGGCGTAGCCAGTGGGGCCATCTTGCCGGACCAGGTGGCCACTTGATCCGGTGCCGCCATCGCCGGCACGACGAAACCCATTGCCATGGCCAACCCAAGGCTGGCGCCCATGCGCCGCATCCCGATACTGCCGATCATCCGCCCTCTCCTCGTGGTCATGTCGATGCGGCGAAGGCACCGCCATGCCCGAGGGTGGACAATTGTCCGACAAATGTCCAGCATGGTGGTTGCAAACTGTCGACCTGCCCCACCACTGCCACCGCCGCATGGAGAATCCCCTGATGATTGCCTGGCGAAAATTGCCATCGATGGTTCTGGCCGCAGCGCTCTGCGTGCTGGCCAACACGCCCGCACATGCGCTCGACAACGGCCTTGCACGCACCCCGCCGATGGGCTGGAACAGCTGGAACACGTTCCACTGCGACGTCAGCGCCAAGCTGATCGAGGCCACTGCCGACATCATGGTCAGCTCCGGCATGAAGGCGGCCGGCTACCGTTACGTCAACATCGACGACTGCTGGCTGCTCAAGCAGCGCGGGCCGCACGGCGAGCTGGTGGCGGACCCGGCGAAGTTCCCGCAGGGCATCAAGGCGGTGGCCGACTACGTGCACCGCAAGGGGCTGAAACTCGGCATCTACGAGTCGGCCGGCACCATCACCTGCGCCGGTTACCCCGGCAGCCTCGGTCACGAGAAGCAGGACGCGAAGGAGTTCGCACGCTGGGGCGTGGATTACCTCAAATACGACAACTGCGGCGACTACCGCGGCGAGACCTATCCGCAACGCTACACCGCCATGCGCGATGCGCTGCGCGCGACCGGGCGCCCGATCGTCTACAGCCTGTGCGAATGGGGTAATCAGTCGCCATGGAACTGGGCGCAGGCCATCGGCAACTCGTGGCGCACCACCCAGGACATCACCCCGCGCTGGCATACCGACCAGCCGGCCAACGGCTATCCCCAGGGCATCCTGGACATCCTCGACCAGCAGGCCGCGCTGTCGCACGCCTCCCGCCCAGGCGCGTGGAACGACCCGGACATGCTGGAAGTGGGCAACGGCTACCTCAACAACGACGAAAACCGTGCGCACTTCAGCCTGTGGGCCTTGCTCAACGCGCCGCTGATCGCAGGCAATGACCTGCGCAAGATGTCGAAGGACGTGCGCGCGATCCTGACCAACCGCGAAGTGATCGCGGTGGACCAGGACTGGGGTGGTCGCCAGGGCTATCGCGTGCACCGCGACGGCAACGCCGACGTCTGGGCCAAGCCGATGTCCGACGGTTCGGTGGCGGTGATCCTGCTCAACCGCGGCAGCGGTCCGCTGCACATCGCCACCAGCGCAACGGCGATCGGCTTGAAGTCGGCTTCAAGCTATACCGTGCGCGACCTGTGGCAACACCATAGTTCGACCAGCGCCGGTGCCATCGAAGCCGACGTGCCCACCCACGCGGTGGCCATGTTCCGCGTATGGGCCGGCAAAGCGCCAGCCGACACCGGGACTCCCGGCTGAGACACGGTCAACTCATGGCGTCGCGCCCTGGCGCGGCGCCAGCAGCGCGGCGGAAATGCCCGCGTCCTGCAGATGCGCCGACAACGCACGACCCAGCACCAGTTGCGCGCAGGCCTCGGCCATCGCCGCACTGGTCTGGATGCCGTAGCCACCTTGCGCCGCGACCCAGAAGAAGCCTTCCGCGTCCGGCGCGAAACCGCCCACCAGGTTGCCGTCCGGCACGAAGGAGCGCAGGCCGGCCCAGCTTCGGGTCGGCCGGCGGATCGTCATCGTGGTGATTTCCTCGATGCGATGAATGCCCAGCGCGATGTCGAACTCTTCCGGCTGCACATCGTGTGGCGGCACCGGATCGGCATTGGCGGGCGAGCCGAGCAACAGGCCGGCATCGGGCTTGAAGTAGCAGCTTTCGTCGGCCGCCATCACGAACGGCCAGCTTGCCGTGGCCATGCCTTCCGGCGGTTCGAACAGAAAGGCCGAGCGTCGCTTCGGCTGCAGTCCCAGCGGAGCGACGCCGGCCAGGCGCGCCACGTCATCGGCCCACGCCCCCGCCGCGTCGAGCAGCAGCGGCGCGCGGAATCGCGACTCACCGCAATCGATCTCCCAGTGCCCTTGCGCGCGCTCGATCGTGCGGATGTCGGCATTCGCCAGCAGTTGCCCGCCGCGCTCGCGCAGTCCGCGCAGGAAACCCTGGTGCAGCTCGTTGACGTCGATGTCGGCAGAGCCCGGCTCGTACAGGCCGAGGCATGCCGCTTCCGGTCGCAGCACCGGCACCATGCCGAGCAAGGCGTCGGTACCCAGCAGGTGCAGGTCGCTGACAAACGGCGCGTTGGCATCGTGCATCGCCCGCACCTGGTCGGCCTGCTCCGCCGAGCCGATCACCACGGTGCCGCGCGGCGTGAGGATGGGATGCGCGGCGAAGCCGCTCGGCGGGCGTTCCAGAAACGGACGCGTGGCACGCGTCAGCGCACGCACCTGGGCAGAGCCATAGGTTTCGCTGAACAAGGCCGCCGAGCGGCCGGTGGAATGCACGCCCGGCCACGCCTCGCGCTCCAGCACCAGCACGCGCGCGTGCGGCGCCAGAAACCAGGCCACCGAGGCACCGGCCATGCCGGCGCCGATGACGATGGCGTCGAATGTGTTCTCATGCATATCGGCATTCCGTCCAGACGTTCCCTCCTGCAGGGAAACCCGAATAATTCCATTGATGCGTCATTCCAGCTTTCGCTGGAATGACGGAGTTATTCGAGTTTTCCTGCGGGAGCAGTTCAAGGTAAATCCTGCGGTTCGGGTCGAGGCCGGGTCACTCCGTTCCGGCCTCTTGCTGCATGCCGGGAGGCGGCCCGGCCGCATCGCGGCGCGACTGCCGCACCACCACGCTGTTCACGGTGAGGTCGGCGGTGACGTTGCCCAGCGTGGCGAAGACATCCGGCAGCGTGTCGACGGCAAGCATCAGGCCCAGCGGCCCCAGCGGCACGCCCATGGCTTGCGCCACCGGCAGGTTGGTGGCCATGAAGGTGACCTGCCCGGGCAGGCCGACCGAGCCCAGGCTGATCACCACGGCCAGCGCCGCGCCGGCAATCAGTTGCGCCGCGCTGAGGTCGATGCCGCTGGCCCAGGCGATGAAGCAGGCCGAGGCCACGTATTGCACCGGGCTGGTGAGGCGACACAGCGACACCGCCATCGGCAACACCAGCGCATTCACCTGCGGTGGATAACCGAGCCGCTCTTCCGCGCTTTCCAGCATCGCCGGCAACGACGCCAGCGACGATTGCGTGCTGGCCGCCACCGCCTGCGCCGGCGCCAGCGCGACGACGAATCGGCGCAAGCGCTCGCCGCCCCACAGCACCGCCACCGGCAGCATCAACGCGGTCACCAGCAGGTAGAGCAGGATCTCGGTCAACACGTACACGCCCAACGCGCGCACCATGCCCACGCCGGCACGCGCGCACACCGCCAGGATCAGCGCGAACACGCCCAGCGGCGCCAGCCACAGCACCCAGCGCACGATCACGATCATCGCGTCCGCCACTGCCTGGAAGAATTCCACCAGCAAGGCACGCCGCGAGGCCTGCAACCGGGTCAGTGCAAACCCCAGAAACAACGCGAACACCACCAGCGGCAACATCGCGCTCTGCGCCGCGGCCATCAGGGCATTGCTCGGCACGATGTCCTCGAACCAGTGGGACCAACCGGGCACGGCCCCGGACGGCGCCTGCGCCGCGTGGCCAGCCAGCACCGCACCCAATTCGGGGTTGTGCGGAAACAATGCAAACAGCGGCGGCGCGACCAGTGCCGCCACTGCCGCACCACCGGCCAGCAGCACGATGATGGTGACCAGCGTGCGCCGCGCGATGCGTCCGGAAGCCGCCGCGTCGCTGGCGGTATTCACGCCCACCACCACCAGCGCCAGCACCAGCGGCACCACCGTCATCTGCAAGGCGTTCAACCACAGGTGGCCGATCGGCTGCGCGACATCCGCGGCGTGCGCCGCCCATGCCGGCGCCCACGCCGCAAGCGCCAGACCCACCAGTGCGCCGGCCGCGAGACCCGACAGTACGCGCGTGGTGGCGCTCATCGGCCACCCTGCGTGGACGGCAACTGCCAGCCATGACGCAGGCGTGCGTATTCGTTCTGCGGCAACAGCACGAAAATCGGATGCGCCTGCGGCTTCAGCCACGCCAGCAAACGGCGCATGGTGGCGGGGTTCATCGCGGTGCAGCCGGTGGTGCCGGTATCCGGCGTTTTCCACAGATGGCCGAAGATGCAACTGCCACCCTGCGGCACACCGTTCGGGTTGTGCTCGATCACGAAGCCGAGCCGGTAGCGCTGATCGCCCTGGAAATGCAGATCGCGCCGCATCGGTTCGCTGGAGCCCTTCAACGCCGCCGCGCCTACCTTGGCGGTGTCAGCGATGTGGTTGTACAACGGCGAGCCGCTGACGTCCATGCAGTAGTCGGTGGCGGTGAGCGCGAGGTAGGGCATCGTCGTGTCCGCATGGGCGGCGTAACCGAACGTGGTGCCAATGCGGAACACGCCGGCCGGGCTGCGGCCGTCGCCTTCGCGCTTCTGTGGGCCGTCGTGCTGCGCCGGACTGAGACCGATGCCCCAGGCCGCGCCGCTGTGGCCGATCACCACCGGCCGGGCCTTGCCTGCTTCGTGCCACGCACCGCCATCACTACGCTCGTAAGTTCGCAGCGTGCCCTGCATCGCATTCCAGCCGGGGACGGTGACCAGCACCATCTGGCGAGCATCGGACCAGGCGGCGGGGGCATCGCCGGCGACGACGTTGCCGGACAGCGCGAGCCCGGCGATCAGCAGTGTGACGAGACGGTTACGCATGGATGTGGAATCCTCCAACGAAGGAATTCCTCTCCCTTCGGAAGAGGGTGCCGGCAGGCGGGTGAGGGTTCGGGCGGAGACGGGTGTCACGGCGACACCGCACCCTCACCCCAACCCCTCTCCCGACGGGAGGGGGGTTAAAAATCGCAGCACGGATGGACGTCCGGACGACCATCACGGCTCCAGCATCTGCTGGATGCGATCCAGGTTCGCCACCAGTTGCGCATGGCGCGAATCGTCGCTTTCGCACAGACGCACGAAGATGCCATCCAGCAGGTGCTGCAACGCGGATTGATAGAGCAGCGGCTGGATGTACGGCTGCTCGTCGTGCGCGGACACCAGCAAGGCAATGTCCGCCAGCGTGCGCAGCGGGTTGGCGGTATGCCGGGTCACGCTGATCACCTGGCCACGGCGCTCGCGGAAATAACGGCTGATCTTGCACAGCGCCGGGTGGTTGCCGTGTTCGGAAAACACCAGCAGCACGTCGCCGGCACTGGCCGCGGAAACGTTGGCGGTCATCCGCGCGGTATCGAAGTTGTGCACGGTGAGGATGCCCAGCAACGACAGTTTCAGCGCGAAGCCGCGCGCGTAGATGTCGTCGTCGCCCAGGCCGATGATGAACACCTTGCCGCTGCGTCCGGCCGTACCGATCGCCCCGGCCACGGCGGCGAGCGTCTGCGACGTGTTGATCAGCCGGGTGGCCTCCTCCGCCTCGGACTTGCGCCGCCACAGGCCACCGGCCGACGAATCGTCCGTTTCGCCGCCGGCATGCGCCGTGGCTTGTTCAACGCCGCCATTGTCGGCGCGGGCAATCGCCTCGCCTACCGAATACTTCAGGTCGGGATAGCCCTTGAAACCGAGCTTCTGGGTGAACTTGACCACGCTGGACTGGCTGATGCCCAGCGCGTTGGCCAATTGCTGCGAAGAGTAGTCGCGCAACAACTGGGCGTTGTCCAGGATGAAATCCGCGATGCGACGTTCCACCGCCGACATCTGGTCGCGTTCGGAGCGGATCTTGACGAGGGGCGACATGTCGGATCGGGTTCCTGCTCAGGCGGCGATATCGGTTTCCAGCCCACGGATCTCGCGGATGCCCAGACCCGGTGCATCCGTCACCGAGATCTCGGATTCGTTGAAGATTACCCCACCGTCCACCGGATTGAACTGGCACAGCGAGGGGCCGTCCAGGTCGACCTTGGTGATCACGTCGGCCTTGGCCACCGCCACGTGCACCGCGGCGGCCACGCTGATGCTGGTTTCCAGCATGCAGCCGATCATGCATTCGATGCCATGCATGGCCGCGATGTCGGCAATCCGGATGGCATTGGAAATGCCCCCGGTCTTCATCAGCTTGATGTTGATGATGTCGGCCGCGCGCAGCCGGATCAACTCGATCACCTCCATCGGCCCGAACACGCTTTCGTCGGCCATTACCGGCGTGTGCACGCGCTCGGTGACGTAGCGCATGCCGGCCAGGTCACGCGCCTTCACCGGCTGCTCGACCAGCTCCAGCTTGATGCCGGCATCCTCCAGCGTCTGCAGCGCATATACCGCCTGCTTCGCGGTCCAGCCCTGGTTGGCGTCCAGCCGCAGCAACGCGCGGCCTTCCACCGCGGCATAGATCGCCTTGACCCGCTCGATGTCCACGCCGATGTCCTTGCCCACCTTGATCTTCAGCGATTCGAAACCGCGTTCCACGGCACTGATGGAGTCGGCCACCATCTTGTCGATGTAGTCCACGCTGATGGTGATGTCGGTGGTGATCACCGGATCGCCGCCACCGAGCAACTTGTACAGCGGCGCCTTGTACAACTGGCCCCACAAGTCGTACAGCGCGATTTCCACGGCCGCCTTGGCGCTGGTGTTTTTCTCCATCGAGGACTGCACCAGGCCGGCAAGCCGATTGAGGTCGGCCACGTCCTGGCCGATCAGCCGTGGCGAAATGTAATGGCGGATCGCGTCGATGATGGAGCCATGGGTATCGCCCGTGATCACCGCCGTGGCCGGGGCTTCGCCATAACCGATGTGGCCGGTGTCGGTATGCACCATGACCACGATGTCCTCGACCTGGTTGACGGTCCGCAGCGCCGTCTTGAACGGCGTCTTCAGCGGAACCCGCAGCATGCCGAATTGAATGTCGGTAATTTTCATGGAGAGCCGTGTCCGTGAGTTCGATGGAAATTCGTCGACCGTCTGTCGCCGGCGATCAGCGACGCATGCGCACGATGCTGGTCATGTGGTCGATGAAGGTGGTGCCGTCCTTGCCGTACAGCATCGGCAACAACGGCGTGACCGACACCGCGTTGAGCTTGACGTGCGCAGTGGAACCGTCGGGCTTGAGGTAGCTCATGCCCAGCACGTCGTGGATCACCCACGGCTGGCCCTGCCACTGGCCCAGCACCATCATCACGTGGCCGGGGATGTAGACCAGGTCGCCGAGCCGGAGCTGCATCGCCGCCTTCAACCGCACCTCGTGGCTGTCGGCGGCAGTGAACAGGCGATGCGCCAGCGCCGGGCTCACGCCCTGGTCACTGGTGTTGCGCGGCATCTGCACGCCCATGCTGCGATAGACGTCGGAGACGAAGCCCGAGCAGTCGCGACCGTCGTAGGCATGGCCCCAACCGTAGCGCTCGCCAAGGAACTTGAACGCCTGGGTGATCAGGTTGCGTGGCGTCAGCGGCAGGTAGTCGCCGGCGGTGTCGGTGTTCTTCTGCAACAACGCGGGCACCAGCGCGAGACTGCCGTCGTCCTTGCGCATCGGCAATTGCAGCGTGTACGAGGTGTACGGGGTCTGGCCGTTCACCGGCTGGTCGGGCGGCAGCGTGGTCAGCAGCGGCACGCGCGTGGCCATGTCCAGCTGCAATTGCGACACCGCCGGCTGCTCGGGGGTGAATACCGTGCGCACACTGGCGCCGGTGACCACCCGGTACGGCGTTTTCGCGGCGTAACCGAGCACCACGTTCTTCGGTGCTTCGGCCACGTACTTCTTTTCCATCCATGCCGCGTAGCGCGGGCTGATCACGAACAGCCACCGGCCATCCCCGCTGGTGTGCACGATGGCCACCGGCGTACCGGGAAATTCGGCGCTTTCCTGGAAACGGTCGATGTCGGTATCGCCCTGCCGACTGAACACACGCAGCATGGTCGGAAAGCTGCGCAACGCGGCACGATGCACCACCAGGCCATAGCGCACCGGCTGTTGCGCAGGGATCGCGCCCAGTGCCAGCTCGCTCATCAGGCTATCCAGCGTGGCCTTGGGCACCGGCTGGCCATGCACGTCGAAAAGCGTGTGCGTGGGTCGTTTCGAACGGTGCTCGATCCAGCCGGTCACCTGCGCCCGCGACACCGACGCGGGCAATGCGGCGAGGTCGTGCATCGACGGATCGAGCTTCAGCAGTTTCGCGTTCTGCGCATCGATCTGCGCGCGGGTGAGGATGGGCTGGTCAGGCGTGGCCTGCAGGCCGATCCAGAACGTCGGGGTGAGCTGCGCCTCGCCCACGCCGAGCACGCCGCTCGGCGGTATCGGCAACGTGCCGGCTGCATCGCGCGCCTGCAACGGTGCATGGGCGAACACGAAGGCCAACGCCAAAGCCGCGAACATCGAACGTTTCATCGCTTCACTCCTACATCGCCGCCGCGTGCGACATCAGGCTGGCCACCACCAGGCCAAAACCGGTTCCGAGGATATAGCCGAGCAAGGCCAGCAGGACGCCCACCGGCACCAGCGACTTCGAATAGCTGGCGGCCAGCACCGGCGTGGCCGCCACCCCGCCGATGCACGCCAGCGAAGAGATGCCACACAAATACAGGTCGAAATGGAACAGCCGCGCCAGCAGCACCAGCAGCGTGGCGTGGATGGCAATCACGGTGAACCCGCAGGCGATGTACAGCGGCGCCTGCGCGATACCCTGGAAATTGCTCTGCGAGGCCAGCACCGCCACCACCACGATCAGCAGCGCGCTGGAAATCGCCCCCGCGCCCGGGAAGCGCGCCACCGGCGTGTGCGCCACCAGCAGCCCCGCCACGGTGGCCAGCAGGATCGCCCAAGTCGTCGCCGACACCATGTTTGACGTGGGCAGCTTGCCGCCCAGCCATACCGAGAGCGCACCTACCGCCAGCGCCGCGCCCAGCCACAGCAGCACGTTGTCATATCGGATCGGTCCGATCGCCGGTCGCTCAGCCACGACCAGGTCACCGCTGGATTTTGCCCGCGTCCAGCGGTTGAACGCGGTTGCCAGCGGCCCGATCGAGAACAGCACCACCACCCAGGTCGAATAACCCAGTGCGTCGGTGAGCAGCGAGAAAGCCAGCATCGAATCGGGCATGCCGATGGCCTGCTTCACCGCCACCATGTTGGCGCTGCCGCCCATCCAGCTGCCGGACAGTGCAGCCAGCGGCATCCAGCCATTGCCCGCTGGCAGCCATTGGCGATAGATCAGGAAGGCCCCCATGAACGCCGCGAACAGGCATGCCGAAGTGCAGGCAAATACCGCCAGCACGCGTGGACCCAGGGCGAAGATCGCACGCAAATCGCAATTGATCATCAGCAGGAACAACAGCGCCGGGATGGCGCGCCCGATCACCGTCGCTTGCGCAGCATGGATCTCGGCATTCACCTGCCACAGCCCCGACACCGAGAGCGCCGTGACCACCAGATAGGTCAGCACGATCGGCGGCAGCACATTGAACACGCGCCAGCCGGAGTAACGCTCGACCGCCGGGAACAGGCCAGCGACCAGCAGCATCACCGCGAGATAGGGCCAGACCGTGTGGATCATCGTTTCCCCTTGCCATGGACTGCTGCCGGACGTGCAGGCGCAGCCAGTCTACTTCGAACTGGAATACTTAATTCAACAAATAACAGTTTGAAGCATAAATTATTGACCATCGATTGCAAGCATGCTACACAGCCACCTCGGGGAAAACTTAGCGGGGTGTTCCACGGTGAGAACCGCACCACTTCCGATCATCATGATGCAACACGGGCTGCGTCTGCTGCTTGCCGGCTCGTGGCTCGCCGCCACCTGCGTGGTCGCGGGCGCGGCGCCAGCGACGACAGCGGACACGACCCACCGGATCGCCGCCAGCATCGACGCCGGCCAGTTCCAGACCGCGACCGCCAACATCGATGCCGCGCTAGCCCAACCCGGGCTGGACGCCGCCACCCGCCGGGCACTGCTGTTCCAGCGCGAGCGCATGCGCCGCATCGGCATGGATTTTTCGCTCGACGCGACCACGCTGAAGGCGCGCATCCGCGAACAGATTCCCGACCTGCGCGAGGACGAGTTCCAGCGCTGGGACGCCCACGGCCTGTTCGAGCACATGGTGATCGACGGCCATCTCCGTTACTTCAAGCGCGACGCCGCCAACCTGTACCGGCTCAGCGCCGAGGCCGCCGCGCGTCGGGCCCATCCCGCACCGTTCAATGACGATCCGTACGGAACGCTGGGCGACTATCACCGGTCCGTGCGCCAGGCCGCGCTGGCCAGCCATCGCAGCAGCGTGGAAGCGCATCGCGTGCGCATTACCCAGACGCTGACGGTGGATGCCGACGCGGTGCCGGCCGGTCAGGTCGTGCGCGCATGGATTCCCTATCCGAAACCGCTGCCCGGCCAGCAGGACGACATCCGCTTCATCGCCAGCGTGCCGGCGAAGCACGAACTCGCGCCAGCCAGCGCCCCGCAGCGCACGGCCTATTTCGAGAAAACCGCACAAGCCGGCAAGCCCACCCGTTTCTCGGTCACCTACGAGCTGACCCTGTCCGCGCAGTACCACGTCATCGACCCGGACAAGGTGGTGCCGGCGAAGATCACGCCGGAACTGGCGCCCTACGTGGCCGAACGTCCGCCGCATGTCGTGTTCACCGAGCAGATGCAGCTGTTCTCGCGACAGGTGGTCGGCAACGAAAAGAACCCGTACCGCATCGCGCAGAAGCTGTTCGCCGCGGTGGACGACATTCCCTGGGCCGGTGCGCGCGAGTACTCCACCATCGGCAACCTCAGCGATTACGCGCTGCACGCCGGCCACGCCGATTGCGGCCAGCAGACCATGCTGCTGATCACCTTGCTGCGGATGAACGGGATTCCCGCACGCTGGCAGTCCGGCGCGATCTTCGCGCCGGGCGGCTACGACGACATCCACGACTGGGGCCAGCTCTACCTGGCGCCCTACGGCTGGATTCCGATGGACGTGACCTTCGGACGCTTGTATCCGGGCGCTCACCCGAAACCGGGCGATGCCGCACTGGAATGGTTCTACCTCGGTGGACTGGATGCCTGGCGCGTCGCCTTCAACAGCGACTTCGGCCGGGACTTCGTGCCGGCCAAGCACGACTTCCGTTCCGACACCGTGGATTCGCAGCGCGGCGAGGTCGAGTGGAGCGGGGGAAACCTCTACTACGACCAGTGGCACTACGGCTTCAACTGGACGCCGGTGTCCGGGCCTGCCGCATCGGCGCAGGGAAACGCGCACCACTAAACCACCACCGCTTTTCATATATGGCATCGACGGCGTCGATGGGGAGATGGGGAATATGAGCAGCAGCCGATACTTTCGCAGGACCGTGTTGTGCGCGGCGCTGGGCCTCGGCCTGTCGTCGCTGGCGATGACCCCGGCACGGGCCGGCAATACCGATGGTGCGGTGGTCGGGCGGACCCAGGCCGCCGCCACGTTGACCATCACCAGCCCCTCCACCGGGCTGACCCGAACCATTGTCGCGGACAGCCACGGCAACTACCGCTTTCCGTTCCTGCCCGTCGGCCGCTACGTGCTCACCGCCAGCAGCGCGGGACATGCCCTGGGCGAGCCGCAAAACGTCACCGTGAGCCTGGGCAACACCACCACCGTGGATGTGGGCATCAAGACCGCAGCGACCGAGCTGGCCGCGGTGAACGTGGTCAGCAGCACGCTGCCGATCATCGACGTCACCTCCACCGAATCGGCCACCAACATTTCCCACGCCCAGCTCCAGCGCCTGCCGGTGGAGCAGAACGTGGCTTCGGTGGCGATGCTGGCGCCCGGCGTGGTCAAGGGCAATGCCGGCATCGGCGGCATCTCCTTCGGCGGCTCGTCGATCGCCGAAAACGCGTTCTACGTCAACGGCCTCAACGTCACCGACTTCTACAACCGCAACGGCTTCTCGGAAGCGCCGTTCGATTTCTACCAGGAATTCCAGGTCAAGACCGGCGGCTACTCGGTGGAGTTCGGCCGCACCACCGGCGGCGTGGTCAACGCGGTGGCCCGCACGGGTACCAACGAATTCAAGTTCGGCACCACCATCACCATGGAGCCGGGCAACTGGCATTCGGTGGCACTGAACCGCTACGACGCCGACGGCAACCGCTACATCACCTCCAGCCGCGATCGGCAGTCGCTGATCAAGACCAATGTCTGGGCGTCCGGCCCGATCGTGAAGGACAAGCTGTTCTTCTTCGCGATGTACGAGCAGCGCGGCAACTCCCCGCGCAACACCGATGACCTCGGTGAGATCATGAACGAGCACAACGGCGACAACGGCTTCTGGGGCGCCACCGTCGACTGGAACATCACCGACAGGAACACGCTGTCGCTGATGGCCTTCTCCGACAAGGACCACGACGTCGACAGCGTCTACGGCTACGACTACGCCACCGATACGGAAGGCGCGCGCACCAACGTGGTCAACAACCGGACCGGTGGCCGCAACTGGGCGCTGACCTGGAGCAGTTACCTCACCAACGACTTCTCGATGAAGTTGATGTACGGCAAGAACCAGCGCCAGTCCAACACCGAGTCGCAACTCGACGAGCAATGCAACGTCGTGGCTGCCACCAGCGCGGTGCTGAACCAGTATCCGCCGGGTGCGGCACTGGGCTGCACCAACAGCTCCACCGTGTATGCACGCACCGACAAGCGCACCCAGTACCGTGCCGACTTCGAATGGACGCTGGGCAACCACCTGCTGCGTTTCGGCTACGACCACGAGAAGGACGTCTCCGACTACGCGCGGCACTACGCCGGTCCGGGCGGCTACTACTACAACGTCTACGCCACCACGCCCGGCAGCACCATCGACAATGGCGGCGTGGTGCCACCCGGCTACAACGCCTACGTCCGCGCCCGCCAGTACGTGATCGCCGGCACCTTCCCCACCATCAACTCGGCGGTGTACCTGGAAGACAACTGGTCGATCACGCCGAACCTGGTGCTCAACGCCGGCATTCGCAACGACAGCTTCGACAACGAGGCCGCCAACGGCCAGAGCTACATCAAGATCGACAAGCAGATCGCGCCGCGCCTGGGTTTCTCGTGGGACGTGAAGGGCGACGCCACGATGAAGATCTTCGGCAATCTCGGCCGTTACTACCTGCCGGTGGCCAACGTGATCAACATCAAGCAGGCTGGTGGACTGCTCGACCGGCGCACCTACTACGGTTTCGATGGCTGGGAAACCCAGACCCTCAACGGCGTGTCGTACGTGGTGCCCAGGCTCGGGCCGCAAATCGGCAACGTGGACGAATCGCAGGGCAATGGCACCGTCGGCGACCTGCGCTCCGAGGTCGACCGCCACATGGATCCGGTCTACCAGGACGAAGCCATTCTCGGCTTCCAGCAACTGCTGAGCGCGAAGTGGTCGTGGGGCGTGCGTGGCATCTACCGGCGCATGCACAACGCGATCGACGACATGGAAATCAGCGCCACCCCGCAATGCGGCGGCAATGGCTACGTGGGCTGGGTGATGGCCAACCCCGGCAAGAATGTCACGGTGTGGGGCGACACCAACTGCGATGGCACGCCGGACGGCTGGGTCACCATCAACACCGCCAAGTACGGCTGGGCGATGTACGACTCGGCCGGCAACTACCTGGGCCAGCGCGGCTGGAAGAAACCCAAGCGCACCTATGGCGCCTTCGAATTCCAGCTCGACCGCGCATGGGACGAGAAGTGGTCGCTGAACGCCTCGTACACGATCGCGTGGAACCGTGGCAACGCGGAAGGCCCGGTCAACTCCGATACCGACTTCGACGATACCGGCCGCACCGAAAACTGGGACAACCCCTACGTCAATCTCAGCAACGGCTTCCTGCCCAACGATCGCCGCCACCAGCTGAAGGTGCGCGGCACCTACGCGCTCGCCAAGCACTGGCAGGTCGGCGCCAACCTCGAGCTCAACTCGGGTGGGCCGATCACCAGCTACGGCGTGGGCAATCCCTATGACGCCACCAACTATCACAGCTACTTCATCTGCGTGGACAAGTGCGGTTCCATTCCCGGGCAGTTCGACGCGGACGGCAACCCGGTGCAATACCCCTCCGAAGACCGCGTCTACCACGAGGTGAAACGCGGCAACTACGGGCGCCTGCCGTGGACCTATACCGTCGACGCCAACATCACCTACCTGCGTCCGTTCGACGGCGGCACCCTGCGCGTGAAGCTGACGGCGTTCAACCTGTTCAACCAGCAGCGTACGGTGCAGGTGGACCAGGACCTGCAAACCAGCATCTCCAACTCCACCAACAGCACCTTCCTGCAACCGTTCATCTTCCAGCCTCCGCGTTACGTGCAGCTCGCCGTAGCCCTCGATTTCTGACGGCCTCCCCGCGTGGCGACCCGCACAGCTTGCGGGTCGCCTTTTTTTGATTCCACGAGCAAGCCCATGAGCACGCTGTCCATCCAGCAGACTGCCACCGGCATGGACGCCAGGTCCTCGGCGCAGTTCGACGGCGTCGATCTCGCCGCGCTCGCCGGCCGGCTCGGCACGCCGCTCCACGCCTACTCCGCCAGCGCGATCCGCCAACGCATCAACGCGCTGCAGCAGGCGCTGCATGGCCTCGACGCGACGATCTGCTACGCCGTCAAGGCCAACGGCAATCGCGCCATCCTCGAACTGATGGCCGCGGCGGGACTGGGTGCGGACATCGTCTCCGCCGGCGAACTGCGCCGCGCATTGCAGGCGGGCATCCCGCCCGAGCGCATCGTGTTCTCCGGCGTGGGCAAGAGCGAGGACGAGATCGCCGGCGCACTCGACGTGGGCATCCGGCGCTTCAACGTGGAATCGCTGGACGAACTGCATGCCATCGAACGACTGGCCTCGACGCAACACACCACCGCACGCGCCGCGGTGCGCATCAACCCGGACGTGGACGCGCTCACCCACGCCAAGATCGCCACTGGCAAGTCGGAGAACAAGTTCGGCGTAAGCATCGACGAGGCACGTCACTGGTTCGCCGCGCGCGAACAACTGCGGCACGTGCGACTGGACGGCCTGCACGTGCACATCGGCTCGCAGATCCTTTCGCTGGAACCGTTCCGTCTCGCCCTGCAGCGCGTGGCCGCGTTCTGGCACGAGCTGCGCGAGGCCGGTCATCCCATTGCCAGCATCGATGTCGGCGGCGGCCTCGGCGTGCGCTATCGCGAGGACGACACGCCGATCGCGGCGGAAGACTATGCGGCGACCATCCGCGAGGCGCTGGCCGGCTTCGACGGGGATCTGCTGCTCGAACCTGGCCGCTATCTGGTGGCCGAAGCCGGCGTATTGCTGACCCGCGTGATACGCATCAAGCACGGCGAAGCGCGCGACTTCCTGGTGCTGGACGCGGCCATGAACGACCTGGCGCGCCCGAGCCTGTACGACGCCTGGCACGATATCGTGCCGGTCGCGAACGAGGCCCGACCGGAAACCGTCTACGACGTGGTCGGGCCGGTCTGCGAAACCGGCGACACCTTCGCCCGCGACCGCCGCCTGCCCGCCTGTGCCGCCGGCGACCTGTTGATGATCCGCACCACCGGCGCCTATGGTGCCTCGATGGCCTCCACCTACAACTCGCGGCCCCTGGCCGCCGAGGCGCTGCTCGATCGCGGCCGCTACGCCGTGGTTCGCAGGCGCCAGCATTTCGAGGAAATGACCGCCGGCGAACCATCGGCCCGGCATTGGGAGACGGCATGAAACATTTTTCACCGCACACGCTCATGCTTGGCGCGCTGGCATCGGGCCTGCTCGCCTTTGGCCAGCCCGCCGCCGGCGCCACGCAAACGGCCCGGCTCGCCGATCCACCGATCACCATCGACACCCACGTCGACATCCCGTTCACCTACATGCGCGAGCCACGCTTCGATGTCGGCAAGGACACCCGATTGCTGGTCGACCTGGGCAAGATGGAACGCGGCGGGCTCAATGCCGCGTTCTTCGTGATCTGGGTGCCACAGGGGCCGCTCACGCCCGCGGGCTACGCCAAGGCCGTGCGCCAGGCCGAGAAAAAGTACGAAGGCATCGAACGCATGCTGATGCGCTATCCCGACCGCATCCGCCTCGCCACCACGCCCGCGCAGGCCATGGCCAACCGCCGCGCCGGCCTGCTCTCGGCCATGATCGGCATCGAGAACAGCTATTCGCTCGGCCACGACATCCATCGCCTGGATGCCGCCTACGACCGGGGCGCGCGCTACGTGGGACTGGTCCACGTGGGCGACAACGATCTGTGCACCAGTTCGTTGCCGGACACGAAGTACGGCGAGCCGGCCATGAACAGCGCGGGCGACAAGGGCATGAGCGCGTTCGGTCGCCAGGTGGTGGCACGCGCCAACCAGCTCGGCATGATGGTCGATATCTCGCACGCCTCCGATCGCTGCGTACGCGACGCGCTGGCCTATTCGAAGGCACCGATCATCGCCTCGCACTCCGGTGCGCGCGCCGTGCTCGACCACCCGCGCAACCTGCCCGACGACCTGCTGCGCGCGATCGCCGCCAAGGGTGGCGTGATCCAGGCGGTGGCATACAAGGAATTCCTCAAGCACGACCCCGGTCGCGAGGCCGCCGAAAAGAAGCTGCAGGACGCCGTGGCCAAGGCCCATGGCGACGCCGAATACGACAGCGACAAGGACGACTACCTGCCAGCGATGGCCCGAGGCATGGCCGAGATCGAGAAGACATACCCGTTGCCCACCCTGGACGACTACGTGAAGCAGATCCGGCACATGGTGCAGGTGGCCGGGATCGACCACGTGGGCATCGCCTCGGACTTCGATGGCGGCGGCGGCATCACCGGATGGAAGGACGCCAGCGAAACCCGCAACGTCACGATGGCGCTGCGCCACGCCGGCTTCAGCGATGCCGACATCGCGAAAATCTGGGGCGGCAACCTGCTGCGCGTGTGGGGCGAGGTGGAACGCGATGCACAACGCTGAGCGCCTGGGCACGCCCGACATCAATCACCTGCTGGAGACCAACATGCTCGTCATCCCAGCGAAAGCTGGGATCCAGCGCCTTCGTCGCCCGATCGAAACCACAAGGCACTGGGCCCCAGCTTTCGCTGGGGTGACGGTGAGGCTGTTCCGTGCCTTGGCGTTTCCCTGCCTCTTGCTCGGGCTGGTCCTTCCAGCACAGGCCGCTCAGCAAGACCGCACCGCCACCTACGACCCCATCCTCGACGCCGTGGTGGCGCGCTACCACCTGCCCGGCATCGCGCTGGGCGTGATCGAGCACGGCCAGGTGGTCTACATCGGCACGCGCGGCGAGACCATCGCCGGCTCGGGCCACAAGATCACCCCGCGCACGCTGTTCAAGATCGCGTCCAACAGCAAGGCGATGACCACGGCCTTGCTCGGCCGGCTGGTCGACCAGGGCAAGCTGCACTGGAACGACCCGGTGACGAAGTACCTGCCGGACTTCCGCATGCACGACCCGTGGGTCACGAAGAACATGCGCGTGGCCGACCTGCTCACCCACTCCAGCGGCCTGCCCGAGGGCGGCGGCGACCTGATGCTGTGGCCCCAGCCGAATGCCTTCACCCGCGCCGACATCATCCATGGGCTGCGCTACATCAAGCCTGGCTACAGCTTCCGCTCGAAGTACCAGTACGACAACCTGCTTTACGTGGTGGCCGGCGAAGTGGCCGCCGCCGCGGGTGGCACGCCCTACGAAACACTGATGCATCGCGAGGTGTTCCAGCCGCTCGGCCTCGACCGTTGCCAGGTCGGCCGGTGGAACCGCGACGCGGTCGGCGACGTGGCCGAGCCGCACTACCGCGATGGCACGCGCAACATCCCGATGCGCGAGGATGGCCCGGTGATCCCGGCGATCACCTCCGCGCCGGCCGGTGGCATCCGCTGCGACCTCGACGACATGCTCAGCTGGGCACGCAACTGGCTGGCTCCCACGCCGGCGCAGTTGCAGTGGCTGTCGGCGAAGCAACGCCGCATCCTGCAGGCGCCGCACATGCTGATTCCGGTCTCCACGCAACGTCGCGAATGGGATCACTCCCACATCATGGCCTACGGTTTCGGCTGGCGCATGGCCGATGTCGATGGCCACTGGACGGTATGGCACACCGGCACGCTGGCCGGCATGTATTCCGAACTGATGCTGTTGCCCGACCGGCAAAGCGGCTTCGTGTTCCTGATCAACGGCGAGGCCGAAAGCGCACGCACCGTGCTGGGCGAAGTGCTGCTCAAGCACTTCACCGCACCGGGCGACGCGCGCGGCGTCGCCTGGTACGCCGATGCGCTGGCGCGCGCGGACAAACAGGCAACAACCCGTGCCGCCGCTCCCGACACCTCCGCCGCCAGGCCGGTCGCGCCAGTCGCCCTGGCGGCATGGACCGGTCGCTACCGCGATCCCTGGCTCGGCGAGATGCTGCTGTGTCCGAACCATGGCCGCGTGCACTTCGCCGTCGCCAAATCGCCCCGGCTCAACGGCGACCTCATGCAACTGGGCAACCGCGACCTGGTGCGCTGGACCGACCGCAGCGTGGCGCCCGACGCATGGCTGGATTTCCATCCGGCGCAAGACGGCCATCCCGCTACGCTGAGCATGGCCAAGGTCGATCCGCTGGGCGATTTCAGCTCCGACTACGAAGACCTGCACTTCACCCGCACGGGGGACTGCCCATGAAACACCGACTTCCCGTAGGAGCGCACCCTGTGCGCGAAGGCTCTGGCGCTTGGTCGAAGCCAAGAGCATTCGCGCACAGGGTGCGCTCCTACGGCATCGCGTCATTCATCGTCCTCGCGGCCTGCCTGCAAGTCGTGCGGGCCGCCGAACAGGCGCCGCAGCTCTCGCCCGCGAAGACCGCGGCGCAGGCCGACCTGGTCGACATCCGCAGCCTGGTGCCCGACATCGCCGAAGACATCAAGTACGCCGGCCGCGACAACTTCGTCGGTCGGCCGGTGCACGGCTACCTTGCCCCGAAATGCCTGCTGCTGCGCCCGGCTGCCGACGCACTGGCCCGGGTCGAACACGATCTGCGAGCGCAGCACTATCGGCTGAAGCTGTGGGATTGCTACCGCCCCGCCCGCGCGGTGGCGGACTTCGTGCACTGGGCGCACGACCTCTCCGACCAGCGCACCAAACCGCAGCACTACCCGAACCTGGACAAGTCGAAATTGCTCGGCGTCTACATCGCTCCCGTGTCCGGCCACAGCCGTGGCGCCACCGTCGACCTGACCATGGAGCGCTGCGCCGCCGATGGCACGCATTGCGCGCCACTGGACATGGGCACCGGCTTCGACTGGTTCGGCGTACGCGCCCACACCGACGCCCCCGGCATCAGTGCCACCCAGCTCGCCAACCGCCACCGCCTGCGCGCCGCCATGGAGCACGAAGGGTTCAAGAACTACAGCATGGAGTGGTGGCACTACACCCTGGCACCCGAGCCCACGCCGCACACGCTGTACGACGTGCCAGTGCAATGAATGCCCCACTCTCGCCACGCCCTGCACGAAACAATCCCTCTCCCCTCGGGAGAGGGTGCCGGCAGGCGGGTGAGGGTACGGCCGGAGCGCAACGCTCCGCTCCGCCCGAACCCTCTCACCAACCCCTCTCCCGAAGGGAGGGGGCCCAAGCCCCGGCTTCCGGAGGTCCGCCATGCGTCTTGTCACCCTCTTCGCCCTGTCGCTGTTCGTCGTCGGAACCACAAACGCCACCACCGCCGACACCATCCAGAACGCCAACCGCCTGATGCAGAAATACACCGGCGACGTTCCCGGTGCCTCGCTGCTGGTGATCAAGGATGGCAAGCCGCTGATCGACCGCGGCTACGGCATGGCCGACCTGGAACACCACGTCGCCGCCACGTCGGCCACCGACTATCGCCTCGCTTCCGTCACCAAGCAGTTCACCGCCGCGGCGATCCTGCTGCTGTCGCAGGACGGCAAGCTGAAACTCGACGACTCGATCCGCCACTGGCTGCCGTCGCTGCCGACCTTCGCCGGCAAGGTGACGCTGCGCGAGCTGCTCTGCCATACCGGTGGCCTGCTCGACTATGAGGACCTGATTCCAACCGGCGCCACGAAGCAGTTGAACGACCAGGACGTGCTGCGCATGGTCTCCGCCACCACGCACACCTACTTCGCGCCCGGCTCCACCTACCGCTACAGCAACACCGGCTACGTGCTGCTCGGTCTGGTGGTGGAAAAAGCCTCCGGCCTGCCGCTGCAGGACTTCCTCAAGCAGCGCATCTTCACGCCACTGCACATGGACCACACCCTGCTCTACGTGCACGACGACAAGACGGTGCCACATCGCGCCTACGGCTACAGCGAAACCGATGGCCAATGGCAACGCACCGACCAGGACCTGACCAGCGCCACCCGCGGCGACGGCGGCATCTATTCGTCCATCGACGACCTGGCCAAATGGGATGCCGCGCTGTACGACGACCGCCTGCTCAGCGATGCCTCGCGCAAGCTGGCCTTCAGCCCGCACGTCAAAGTCACTGGCGAACCGTACGAAGCCAGTTACGGTTTCGGCTGGCGCATCACCGGCGACACGCTGTGGCACTCCGGCGAAAGCATCGGCTTCCGCAACGTGATCGTGCGCTGGCCGAAGCAGCACCTCACGGTGGTCCTGCTCAGCAACCGCAACACGCCGGAACCTTACCGCACCGTGCTAGCCATCGCCGAGCCGTTCTTACATTGACTACCGTCATTACCCCAACCTTTCCTTACCGTCATTCCAGCGCAAGCTGGAGGAGCTTTTCAACAGACGAAGGTCTGGTCATCCAGTGAAGCATGCGTGCGAAGCACACGAAACCGGTTTTGCGTGCTTCGCACGAGTCGTTTGACTGGATTCCGGCCTGCGCCGGAATGACGAGCAAAAACCACTCATGAAACCCACCGCCATGCGCCAGACACTCCCGATCCCACGCCTCCTGCGCACAGCCACCCTGCTGCTCGCACTCGCACTCCTCGCTGCCTGCGCCCACGCGCCGCCGCGCAACCCGCTGGCCACCTGGGTGCCTTCGCCCAACCACGACATTCGCCGGCCGGTGCTGATCGTGTTGCACTTCACCAACGAGCATACGGCGCAGGAAGCACTCGATACCTTGCGCACCCGCAACAGCGGCGGCCCGGTCAGTGCGCATTACCTGATCGGCAGCGACGGCCACATCTACCAACTGGTGGCCGATCAGCTGCGTGCCTGGCACGCAGGGCCGGGGCGCTGGGGCACCATCACCGACCTCAACTCCGCTTCGACCGGCATCGAGCTGGACAACGATGGCCACACGCCATTCGCCCAACCGCAGATCGCCAGCCTGCTGCGCCTGCTTGCCGACCTCACTACGCGGCTGCACATCCCGCCCACGCAAATCATCGGCCACGAAGACCTGGCCCCCGGACGCAAGGACGATCCCGGCCCGCTATTCCCGTGGCAACAACTCGCCGATGCCGGTTTCGGCCGCTGGCCAAAAGGCCCGCTATGCGATCCACCCGCAGGTTTCGATCCATGGATGGCGCTGGCCGTGGTTGGCTATCCCCTGGACGACCGCCCCGCCGCCGTGCGCTCCTTCCACCACCATTTCCGCGGCATGGACGGCGACACGCTGGACGCACAGGATCTGCGCGTTCTCTACAACCTCGCGCAGCAGATCGAACCGACGGCCAACACCTGCGCCGCACCGGCACCACAGTCACCCTGACATGGAGAAGTCGCATGATGCATCATGTGGTTTCCATCTCTCACGGACGACCGACCGATGATCTATGTGCAACTCGTGCTACTTGTGGTCGGAGCGACGCTGCTGGTCATCGGCTATCGGCGCAACGCACGCAAGCTGATGCTCGCTGCGGCCATCGCGTTGTTCCTCACTGGAAGCGGAGCGCAGTTCGCTACGGGCTTTGCGCAAGGACTGCACCAAGGCATCGCCGACTGGGCGAAGTAAACGATCACCCGTGAAGCTGTTCTCGGTATCCCGAAAACTGTTCAGAACTTTCCGTACTACTGCCGGCAGTGCGCCCATTGCTTCATTGGCACCACGGGAAGCCAACTAGAACCTCTCGACCGTTTCAAGAAGGTCAGCGCAGCTTCCGGCGAAGCCGGATGTTGTCCCACGCGAGAGACGCAACGGCGATGATAAACAGGATAGAACCACCCGCCTCGCCCAAAAAGCGCCAGAACAGCACAGCGCCTGCGCAGCAGACGATGGCTACAGTCAGTAACGCCACGTCGTCTTTCATTTTTACCTTAGTTTGCGCTTTCACGCTGCCGCCCCCCGTGCCAATTGCCCATAGAGATAACGATTACGTCGGACGGTGTCGTATATCTCTGGGTGGGAAACAAGCTGGCGTGAAATACTCGGTGTTAGCATGCGATTTCGTGCTGCGTAGCCAAGCACATCGATTATCTGCGTGCCACACGAAAGGGACCGACCAGTTGCTACGGCCGCGCTGCCAACTGCAGCCCCGAGGTACCAAGAGGCGGACATTCCGCCGACCACAACCAGCCCGTCCATCTTTGTGCCGGCTTTCAATAGTTCAAAGACGGTCACCCGTGGCCCGAGCCTTGAATACAACGCGACCAGTCCGGAGATCGCACCGGTTATCTCATGTTGCGTCGAATACCAAGATGTAGGAGACGGCAAGTGCATCTGCTCCATGTTCTCTCGGAAGTAGGCGTACCACGCTGGCTGCTTCGGGCATCTGTCCATTTTCAACGTTCCCTCGCTGTTGTCCTGCACTGGATGGTAGCGCAGCAGTGGAGGGTTTCCATGAACCATAACTCAGAATCGGTCGCCGCTCTCAGTCATCGCCAGCAGCAGTGCTGCGGTGACACACCACGCCGGCCGCCTCACAACCCCTTCGCCGCCTGCGCCACCGCGCGGAACAGTGCGCGGCCCTTGTTCATCGTCTCTTCCCACTCGGCGGCGGGGTCGGAGTCGTAGACGATGCCGGCGCCCGCCTGCACGTGCAGACGGCCGTCCTGGATCACCGCTGTGCGGATCGCGATGGCAGTGTCGGCATCGCCCCACCAGCCGATCCAGCCGATGGCGCCGGCGTAGATGTTGCGCTTGTACGGTTCGAGTTCCTGGATGATTTCCAGCGCGCGGATCTTCGGCGCGCCCGAGAGCGTGCCGGCCGGGAACGTGGCCTTGAGCACATCCATGTAACTGAGGTTCGGCTTGGCGGTGCCCTGCACCTGCGAGACGATGTGCATGACGTGCGAGTAACGCTCGATCGCGAACGAATCGGTGACCTCGACCGTGCCGGTTTCGCTGATCCGGCCGATGTCGTTGCGACCCAGGTCGATCAGCATCACGTGCTCGGCGCGTTCCTTCGGATCGGCCAGCAGCTCGGCTTCCAGCGCCTGGTCCTCGGCCTCGGTGGCACCGCGCTTGCGCGTGCCGGCCAACGGGCGCACCAGTACCTTGCCGTCTTTCAGCCGGGCGAGGATTTCCGGCGACGAGCCGACGATCTGGGTCGCGCCGAGATCCACGAAATACATGTACGGCGACGGATTCAATGCGCGCAACGCGCGGTACACATCCACCGGCCGCGCATTGAAGCCCACGCTGAGCCGCTGCGACGGCACCACCTGGAAGATGTCACCGGCGCGGATGTATTCCTTCGCCTTCTCCACCATCGCCTCGAACTCGGACTTGGTGAAGGAGGATTTGAAATCGCTTTCGTCCAGCGCGGTGGACTGGGTCAGCTGCGGATAGGCCGCGCCGCCCTGGCGCAGGCGATAGACCAGCGCGTCGAGCCGGCGCTGCGCCTGCGCGTAAGCCTGCGGCTGCGACGGATCGGCATGCACGATCAGGTAGAGCCGCCCCTTGAGGTTGTCGAAAACCGCCACTTCCTCGGCCAGCATCAGCAGCACGTCGGGCGTACCCAGCTCGTCGGCGCGGTCCCACTGCGCCAGGCGCGGCTCGATGTAGCCGATGGTCTCGAAGCCGAAGTAGCCCACCAGTCCGCCGCTGAACGCCGGCAGCTGCGGCAGCCGCGGCACGTCGTACTGCGCGCGCAGTTTCTCGATCTCGCCCAGCGGATCGTCGAGGTGGCGGCGCTCGGTGACTTCACCCGAGTCCTCCACTTCCAGTTCATGTCCGCGCAGGCGATACACCCGCTTCGCCGGCAGGCCAATGATCGAATAGCGTCCCCAGGTGGCGCCGCCCTCGACCGATTCGAACAGGAAGGTGTACGGGCCATCGGCCAGTTTCAGGTAAACCGACAGCGGCGTGTCCAGGTCGGAGAACACCTCGCGCACCAGCGGAATGCGGGTGTGGCCCTGCGCGGCCAGTGCATCGAAGTCGTCTTGGCTGATTTTGCCTGGGGAAATCACGTGGGGGTCCTGCGGGGAAAGTGCATCAAGATAGCAGTCTGTACGGCCATGGGCACGCTCTTCACCCCGGCTTGTTCTGCCGATGGCACTGCCACTAATCTCGCTTCAGGGGAATGCATCGAACGGGGAACCGGTTCGATTTCGGCGATTCGCGATAGACAAACCGGACTTCCGGTCTGTCGACGCGTGATGCGCGCATGGATTCCCCTGGTGATTGTTTTTCCGATGGCGCGGCCATGGAAAGCATGTCGTTACCCGCCAACGCGTGGGTGACAGCGAACTTCAGGATGACCCACAGGGAGTGCGATGTGACAACCACGAACCAGACATGGATCGGCCAGAACGGCAAGCAGTACGGTCCGTACAGCGAAGCGCAGATCCGCCAGTGGCAGCGCGAGGGCAAGCTGTCCGCCGACGCGGTGGCATGGCGCGAGGGGATGGCCGACTGGGTGCCGCTGGCCACCCTGTTTCCGCCGCAGGCAGCGCAGCCACCGGCGCCGCCTCCGCCACCCGCACCACCTGCTCCGCCACCGTCCCCACCTGCTGCTGATCGCACGCAGGGCTTTTCCGCCTGGCATGACGATGCGCCCGCGTACGACGAGCGCGACGACGTGCCCATGCCGCCATCGCTGCACTGGGCCCTGGTATGGCTGTTCGCCGTGCTCAGTTTCGGCATCTTCGGGCTGGTGTGGCCCTTCATCCAGGCCAGTTGGGTACGCAAGCTCGACTCGCGCAGCAACGCCACGCTGCTGCTGGGGCTGGCCACCGGTTGCGTGGTGCTGGGCTATCCGATGTATATCATCAGCCTGGCAGCGCTGGCGCATGGCGGTGGCAGTTCGCTGGGCCTGGCCGGGCTGCTGCTTTTGGCCTCCTGGGTGCTGTACCTGGTGGCGTTCTTCTCCATGGCCGGCTCGATGCGCGACCATCTGGGCGGGCGCAGCCTGCCGCTGGAGATCGGCGGCGTCACCCTGTTCTTCTTCACCATGTACTACCTGCAAGGCCAGCTCAGCTGGGTCGCCCGCTGGAAGCGCACCGGACAGGTGACGCCGCGCGCGCCCAAGGGCGTGTTCTGGGCATTGTTCCTCATCGTGCCGTTCGTGCTGTCGATACTGGCGGCCATCAGTATCCCGGCCTACCAGGGCTACATCGTGCGGGCACAGGTCTACCAGGGCGCCACGCTGGCGCAGGGTGCCCGGGTGGCGGTGACCGAGTACTACACCAGCCACGGCGAGTTTCCGGCCGACAACGAGGCCGCCGGCCTGGCCGACGGCGACAGCATCACCGCCCGTTATGTTTCCGGCGTGCACGTGGTGAATGGCCGCATCGTGGTGACCTACGACACCGCGGGAACCAACCGCACGATCCGCGACAAGCTGCTGGTGCTTACGCCCTCGCCCAGCGGCGCCACGCTCAGCTGGAGCTGCGGCGACAGCACCCTGCCCGACCGCGATCTGCCGCGCGGCTGCCGCTGATCCGGCCGTTGCTCCTGGCCACGTCATGCAAGCGGCGCCGCACACGCGATACGACACGGAACCGCTGCACCTCCAGAGCGCCTGGCCAGGCGCTCAGCAGCCCCCAGGTGCCATCCGCTGCAACCGGGCTTGCCCTCTCGTGACAATCGTATAATCTTGCGATTCACGACAGGGGATGCCGATGGAACGCGACGACATGACACGGGAGTCAGTGAGCAGCAGTGCCGGATCATGGCGGCAGACGACGGCCGAACGCGCCGCCCTGCCGCCCCCGCCTGCATTGCACTGGGGCTGGGTCTTCCTGTTCAGCGTGCTCACGTTTGGCCTGTTTACCTTGATCTGGCCATTCGTCCAGGCCAACTGGGTGCGCAAGATCGACCCGCAGAGCAGTGCGAAGTCGCTGTTGTGGGTCGCGCTGGCGTGCTCCATCCTCGGGTATGTCCTGACCGGTACCGAGACATCGCACGAGATCGGCGCACCGATGAGCACCCAGATGCGCCTGGGCATGTTGCTGCAGCTGGTTCACGTGGTGCTGTACCTGATCGCCTATTTCGCCATGGCCGCGTCGATCCGCCGGGAGATGGCCGCCTATCGGGTTCCGGTACGCATTGGCGCCATTACGCTGTTCTTCCTGAACCTGCTCTACCTGCAGGGGCAGCTGCGCTGGCTGGCCCACTGGCAGCAGACCGGACGAACCCAGCCACAGCCGCCCAAGGCCGTGTTATGGGTGTGCTTCGTCATCCCTGCCGTCGTCATCGTGGCTGCGCTCGCCTTGCCCGCTTACCAGATTTACGTGGTGCGCGCGCAAGTCGCCGGTGCACTGGCCCAAGCCGAACCACTCAAACAGCAAATCATCGACGCAATCGGTCTCCATCGTGCGTGGCCACAGAGCAACACACAGGCCGGTTTAAAGGAGGCCGAGGCCTACGCCGGCAACAACTTGAGCGGCTTCGTGGTGTACGCGGTCGACGATGGCACGGCGCTGGTGACCCGCTTCGATGAACACGCCCTCGTACCGCTGCGCGGCAAGCAACTGGCGTGGGTCGCCGGAGCGCAGGGCGGGGCCATCGTGTGGCACTGCGAAAGCCCTGACATCGAAGCGATCTACCTGCCGGAGTCGTGTCACTAGCCAGCGCCGTCAACCCAGCCGCTGCCTCGGCATGCCACGCAGGCGCAGGCTGAAGGCCACGCCGCTGCCATCGTCGAGGTTGCGTGCCGCCGCCGTGCCAGCGTGGCGCTCGGCAACCAGGCGCACCACGTACAAGCCCAGGCCCAGATGCGGTGCATCGCCGGGTGTGGCCTTGTCACGCAGGCTCACCAGCGAATCGAACAGGCGGCCCTGCATCGCCGCGGGTAGCGGCGGTCCCTGGTTGGCCAGCTCGATTTCGGCACCCCCATCGATCACGCGCAGGGTCAGTCGCAGCCAGCCATCGGGTGGCGTGAACGACAACGCGTTGTCCAGCAGCTTGTCCAGCGCCTGCGCAATCGGTTCGGGTGCGCAATGCAGATGCAACGGCACCTCCGGCAACACGCATTCCAGTCGACGTTCGCCAATCAGCGGACGGTAGGCCTCGGCGCAGCCACGCACCACTTCGCACAAGTCCACGTCTTCCGGCTCGGCCGCAGCGATGGCGCGCTCCATCCGGCTCGACTCGCTCATCGCGCGCACCAGTGCGCCCAGTCGTGCCACGCCATCGCGGGCGCGGGCAAGGTAGGGCTGCGCATCCGGCGGCAATTCGCCTTGTGCCAGCAAGGTGTGCTCAAGGTTGTCCAGCGAGGACTTCACGATCGCCAATGGCGTATTCAATTCGTGCGACAGTTTCGAGGCCAGCGTGCGCAGGTAGTCGGTATAGCCACCCACCACCTCGAACAAGCGCGAGAAGCTGCGCGCCAGATCGCCAATCTCGTCATCGGCCTCGACCATCGGGAAATGCTCGCCGCGCAAATGGCCGTCCAGACGGCCGTCGTCCAACTGGGCCCGTTCGGCAGCGTCGCGCAGGCGCCCCAGTCGCAGACTCAAGCGCGTGGCGAACGCGAACAGCACGATGCCCGCGGCCAGCAGCACGCCGAAACTGGTCAGCAGCAGACCGAACAGCGCGCGATTGGCCAGCAGCGGCACCGCGCGGCTGGCCTGCTCCAGCAGCAGCACGCCGTCCGGCTTGCCCTGTCGTTCGATCGGCACTGCCGCCGCCAGCACCACCGTGCCGCGTTGCTCGCCCCAGCGCCACATGGCCGAAGGCTTGCCCTTCAGCGCCGTCTGCACTTCGGGCAGGCCTGGCTTCGGCGCCTGCTCGGTCCACGGTTCGGCATCATGCAGACGATCGGCCAGCAGTGCGCGATAAACCACGGAAGCGAACCAGCCCGGCTGCCGCCCGGCCATGCCCAGTCGACCACTCTGTGCCAGCAACCAGCCCTGCCGCGAAAACACGCGCGCGTGCACATCGACCGGGGCGAGCTGGGTCAGCTCATGCGCCAGCGGATCGGAATATTGCAGCAGGGGCCGCGTATCGACTGCCGTGGGATCGCCACCGGCCACGCCGTCGTAAACGCCCACGCCAAGCCGATCCAGCGCCAGCGTAGGCGGCAGGCGCAATTCCACCTGGTAGCCGCTGCCGTCCTCCTGCCACCAGGCGTCGATGCGATCGGGCAACCCCGGCACGGCCGGATCCAGCGGCTCGGCCACCAGCGGTCCCGGTGCGGCGCTGGCCAACAAATAGCGACGTTGGCCGGAGGCATTCGCCAACAGCACGGTGATGTGGTCAGCGCGCAGCGCGCCCGGATCGTCGGCATCGGCCCGCGTGCGCCGCGCGCAACGGATATCGGCGTAGAGATAGAGGCCATCCGCATCGCTGGCCAGCAGCAATTTGCCGCGCGTGCCCAGCGACTGGCTCCACGGCGTCATGGGTGCCCAGTCGTCGCCGTAGCCATCCACGGTGATCGGATTCACCGCCTGCTGCACATACCAGCCGGTGTCGCCCTGCGGCAGCGGCGCATGCGTCACCACCAGGCTGCGCGCCACCGCCCGCGCCGAGGCAATCAACGCCTGCGCCTGCCCTTCGCGCAGCAGCGTCTCCATCTGCCGCACGTACAGCCAGCCGGCCACCGGCAAAGCCAGCGTGCACAGAGCCACCAGCAGCAGTTTGCGGCGCAGGGTCATGGCGTGGCCATGAGGTTATGCAATGCGCGGCTCAGTGGGCGGCCGCCGCGGGTTTCGCCAACGGCGGCGCCACGTAGTGCCGGTAATGCGAAGCCACCACCACGCGCATGAAGTCGTCGAGCAAGGCGCGCTGCTGCGGGCCGCCGTCGTTGAAGCTCATCGACCAGCTCAGGCGCACGCCACTGGCCTTGCCGGGATCGCAGAAGGCGACCACGTCGTCGACATGGTCGCTGCCTTCGTAAACGGTGGCCTGGCACGGCATGGCGGCATGCGGCACGGGAAAGCTGCGCGTCTTCGCGGTCGGATCGCGCTGCAGGTAATGCTTGCGATCGGCATCCAGCTCGGCCTGCAACGTGGGCAACTTGCTCGGCCATACATTGAGCACCATCACCCGCTGCGGCTTGCCGGTCCATTCGCCCTGGTAGAGCACCGCGTCGACGCCGATGGCGCGGGCATAGGTGCAGCAATCGCGGGTCCAGCCGGCCGGCGTGTCCACGGCAATCGCCCAAGCCGGAACCTTGCCGTCGCGCGCACCATGGGCCAGCACGTTGCCCGGGGTGGCGCCCGACCCGGCCGTTGTCGCCGCTGCTCCGCCCGCCCATGCCGATATGCCGTACGCGCACAGCGCTAGCAGCAGCCACGCACGACATCCGCGCATCACGGCTTCCACCGGTAGCCGACGCCATGCACGGTCTCGATGGCATCGAACTCCGGCGCCACCGCGATGAACTTCTTGCGGATGCGCTTGATGTGCGAGGTGATGGTGGCATCATCCACCACCAGCTCGGCCTCGCGCATCAGCTGGTCGCGGTTCTTCACGTGGCCGGGGAAGCGCACCAGCGTGTGCACCATCCAGAATTCGGTGACGGTGAGCGGTACTTCCGCATCATTCCAGGTGATGCGCATGCGCTCGGATTCGAGCTTCAGCGGACCATGTTCGATCACCGTCTCGCTGGACGTCGGCGCCTTCAGCGACTCGATCCGGCGGAACAGCGCGGCGATGCGCGCGGCCAGCTGGTGCAGGCTGGTGTCCTTGCTGAGGTAGTCGTCGGCGCCCAGGCGCAGGCCGGAGATCACGTCGAAATCCGAATCGCGCGCGGTGAGGAAGATGATCGGCAGCGTGCCCGACTTGGCGCGCAATTCGCGGCACAGGTCGAAGCCACCTTCCGGCTCGTCGCCCAGGCCAATATCGATGATGACCAGCTCGGGCAACCTGGCCGCAAACGCGGTGGACGCATCCTGGCGCGACCCGTAACCGCGCGTGTCGTAGCCGAAACGGTTCAGCGCCTCGACGTAATTGGCGCGAATCAGCGGTTCGTCCTCGACGATGGCGATGCTGCGACCCATGGGCGATTGTCCTGTGAGGTGATGCTGCGCAGCGTGCTATGCGCGGCGGTCTCGCGCAAGCCGCCGTTCGCCACTGCCCGCGTTTTGCCCGATTCGGTCGCCGCTTCGCCCGCTGGCGGACGGCTGACGCGCCGCTGACGGGCGCCTGATGGAATCCAGCCCCGCAGGAACCCCGACGATGCCCAACACCTCCCAGCGCCCCGATCCCGATGCCGAACTGCACCACTTCGAGCCATTGCGCGTGGTGCTGGCACTGGGTGCCCTGCTGCTGGCGCTGTTGCTGATGCTGCCTTGAGCAGCGCCCACATGTCTCGATCCCGTTTGATGCCGTTTGCCATGATCGTTTCGATTGCCGTGGAAGGCGTGGGCGTGACCGGCGCGAAAGGATGCGCGCCGGTCACCACCTGGAGCCAGCGCGCCGATCCGAACAGGCAACCGCTGTAACCGCACGTTCACGGCTTTCCCGCCGTTCCTTCAGCCCCTCCCCGCGGAGGGGCTTTTTTTGCGTTTTGCGCGCGGCCTCGCTGCTGCCCGGCATGCGCAGGTGGGCCGTGTCGCGGATTTTCCGCGTTCAGGGAACCAATCGAAAAGAACCCGGTCCGATACTTCGACAGGCGCGCCTTCCATGGCCGTGGAAGTCGCCGCGAGCGTTGGTTTGAGCCTCCACGATCGCGACGGCGCAGGTGCGCAAGTCAATGGTGCTCTCCTCAAGCGTCGTCACGACGCTCTTTGATCCCGGCGCAATTCGTTGCGTCGGGATTTTTATGCGCGGGCGATGGCCTCGCGCATGGCGGCAATCTCCGCCGCGTAATCATCCGCACCGAAGATCGCCGATCCGGCGACGAAGGTATCCGCGCCGGCGGCGGCAATGGCGCCGATGTTGTCGGCGTTGACGCCGCCATCGATTTCCAGCCGCACGTCCAGCCCGCGCTCGTCGATCATGCGACGCACGCGACGCAGTTTCTCCAACGCCATCGGAATGAACTTCTGGCCACCGAAGCCGGGGTTCACCGACATGATCAGCACCAGGTCGAGCTTGTCCAGCACGTAGTCGAGGCAATCCAGCGACGTGGCCGGGTTGAACACCAGGCCCGCCTTGCAGCCGGAGTCACGGATCAGGCCGATGGTACGGTCGACATGTTCGCTGGCTTCCGGATGGAAGCTGATCAGGCTGGCGCCGGCCTTGGCGAAATCCGGGGCGATGCGATCGACCGGCTTGACCATCAGGTGCACGTCGATCGGCGCGGTGACGCCGTACTTGCGCAGCGCCTTGAGCACCATCGGCCCCATCGTGAGGTTGGGTACGTAATGGTTGTCCATCACGTCAAAATGCACCCAGTCGCCACCGGCGGCCAGCACGGCGGCGGTGTCCTCGCCCAGTCGGGCGAAATCGGCGGAAAGGATGGAGGGGGCGATGACGGGGGATTGCTTGGCCATGGCGTCGTCTCTGCGATGTAGGAGCGCACCCTGTGCGCGATGAAGGGGTGCGATGGAAGTTTACGGCGTCATCGCTTCGTAGGCTTTTCGCGCACAGGGTGCGCTCCTACATGTCATTCGGTCATTTGAACCCGCGCTCTTCCTTGATGCGGTCGTAGGCGGCATTGATCTCGCTGGCACGCGACTCGGCGCGCTTGCGCATGTCTTCGGGCAGGTCGCCGAGGCGGTCCGGATGATGTTCGGAAATCAGCTTGCGATAAGCGCGCTTCACCGCGCGGTCATCCGCGTCACGGGCAATGCCAAGAATGGCGTAGGGATCGGGGCCCTGGGTATTTCGCGTGGGCGGCACGTAGCCGCCACTTCCGCCGGTACCGCGACTGTAGCCGCGCTGGCCACCGGTGCCGGCGTTCCATGCGTAGCCCTTCATCGCCATCAGCGCCATCAGCTCCATGTCGCTGACCCGCAGGGCGAAGGCCAACTGGCGCAGGATCGCCATCTTTTCCGGTGGCGGATTGCCTTCGGCCAGCACCGTCTCGATCACCACGTCGAGCACGGGGAAAGCGTGGTCGCGACGCAAGCCGACCCACTGGCGCAGCTCGTCGATCATCGGGGTGACGTCGAATTCCGGCTGCTTGCCGCGGTTGAAGCTGGCCACGGCCTGCTGGCGCAACTCCGCGCTGAGGCCCATCCGCGTCATCATGCGTTCGGCGACGGCGATTTCCGCCTCGGAGACCCGGCCGTCCGATTTCGCCACCGCACCGAGCAGGGCAAACAGCGGCCCCACGAAGCCACCGGCTTCCGGCGTGGCGCTGCGGCGCTGGCTGAAGCGCAGGTTGTCCAGCACGAAGCCGATGATGCCGCCCACCGCCGCACCGACGACGCCGTGGCCCAGCAGCAGGCCGGCTATGGCGAACCAGATGGTGTAGGTGTAACTCATGGCTGCGACTTGGCCGGCGGCTGCGGCAACTGGGCGCTGTACCACTGCGCTAGCGCATCGAGGTCCGCATCGCTGAGCGGGCCGATGGCGGCACGCATCACCGCCACGTTGCGGCTGCCATCGCGGTAGTCCTTGAGGGCCTTGCGCAGGTAGTCCAGCTTCTGCCCGGCGAGATTGGGCACGCCAGGCACGCGAGCCATGCCGGTGTCGCCATGGCAGGCCGCGCACAGGCCGAGCCGCACGGGCTTCGCCGGCGTGGCGGCCACGGCCGGAAAGGCAAAAGCGAAGCTGAGTGCCGCAATCAGTACGGTTCGCATCGGCAGGAAGGAAACAATAAAGTCGCCGATTCTAGCAGTGCCGGCCGCGGGAGCGTGGGTCACAGCCATGGTTCGAGGCGAAATGCCTCACCTGTGAGGCCCGCTTTTCGGCGATTCGGCGGCCCATGGCAGTGCCCTGGGCCAGGAAGCGGCGGAAAAATGGACCGCAGACAGGACTTTGCAGTCGGACGATGGCCGTGGCCACGCTTCTGAACGCTCACGCCGCCACTGCGGCGCGGCGCCGCTACAATGGGCGATCCCTCCACCCAACGTATTCGGAGCGCACGTGCCTACCACCTTGCTGCAAGCCGACCTGCCCGGCCTCGACCTGATCCACCGCGGCAAGGTGCGCGATGTTTATGCGCTGTCTGGCAATCGGCTGCTGATCGTTGCCACCGACCGCCTGTCCGCCTTCGACGTGGTGATGCCCGACCCGATTCCCGGCAAGGGCGAGATGCTCACGCAGATTTCCAATTTCTGGTTCGGCAAGACCGCACACATCATCCCCAACCACCTGCTGCACACCCCGTTGGCCGAGGTGTTGCCGGCCGGGGTGGACCCGGCGCTGTACGAAAAGCGCGCGGTGGTGACACGTCGCTTGAAACCGGTGCCGGTGGAAGCGATCGCGCGCGGCTACCTGATCGGCTCGGGCTGGAAGGATTACCAACGCAGCGGCACATTGTGTGGCATCACGTTGCCCACCGGCCTGCAACAGGCGCAGCAATTGCCGGAACCGATCTTCACCCCCTCGACCAAGGCTGCGGTGGGCGACCACGACGAGAACGTGAGTTTCGATACGGTGGTTTCCGCCGTCGGCGTGGAGCTGGCCAACCAGGTCCGCGACGCCACGCTGGCCATCTACAAATGGGCCGCCGCCTACGCCGCCGAGCGCGGCATCATCCTGGCCGACACCAAATTCGAGTTCGGCACCGACGAAGACGGCAAGCTGTACGTGATGGACGAAATGCTTACCCCCGATTCGTCGCGCTACTGGCCCGCCGACGAATACCGCGTCGGCATCAGCCCGCCCAGCTACGACAAGCAATTCGTGCGCGACTGGCTGGAAACGCAGGACTGGAACAAGACGGCACCCGGCCCGAAAATTCCCGCCGACGTCATCGCGCGTACCCGCGCCAAGTATGCCGAGGCGCTGGAACGGCTCGCCGGTATCCGGCTGGACTGACCCATGAACGCCTGGCTGTCGCTGACCATCGCGATCATCGCCGAAGTGATCGGCACCAGCGCGCTGAAGACCAGCGAAGGCTTCAGCCGCTTTTGGCCCAGCGTGATCGTGGTCGCCAGCTACGCGACCGCGTTCTATTTCCTCAGCCTCACCTTGCGACGCATGCCGGTGGGCATCGCGTACGCGGTATGGGCAGGCGCCGGCACCGTTTTGATCACACTGATCGGCGCGGTGCTGTTCCGCCAGAAAATCGACTTTGCCGGGGGCATCGGCATCGGCCTGATCGTTGCTGGCGTCCTGGTGCTGAACCTGCTATCCAAAAGCAGCGCCCACTGAGCGCCCAACCGGGGGATTCCAACCATGCGTACCATGCAGGAGTGGCTCGACAGCTACAGCAGCGACCATCGCAATCCGACCAACCAGCGACTGCACTGGCTATGCGTACCACCGATCGTGTGGTCGGTAATCGCCCTGCTCTGGGCCATTCCGATACCGGCCTCGCTGGCCCGCCAAGGTTCCTGGGCCGTGTTGGTGATGGTGCTGGCGTTCTATTGGTACTGGCAGCGCTCGCGTCGCCTGGCGACGGCCCTGTTGGTCGCCTTCGCCGTGCTCGGCCTGATCACCCACGTGCTGTATGAGCGGCTGGGTGCCGAGCACCTGTGCTACCTGGCAGTCATCGTGTTCGTGATCGCCTGGATCGGCCAGTTCATCGGCCATCATTACGAAGGGCGCCGCCCCAGTTTCCTCACCGACATGTCCTATCTGCTGATCGGCCCCGCGTGGCTGATGGAAAAGCTGCTGCGCAAACTGGGCCTCGGAGCCTCGGCATGACCGCGACCTTGCTCACCCTGCTCAGCAGTCTGGTCTGGTGGGTGCTCTACAGCTCCATCGGCGCGCTGTTCTGCGCCTTGATCGCGTGGGTGGTGTTGCGCTGGTGCGAACAGGGTCCGCCCGTATTCAACCGCGTCTACATGGCCTGCCTGCTCTGGACATTGCTTGGGGTGCTGATGGTGGCCGGTGTGGCCATCCATGTCGGCAATGTGCGCCCACCCTACGGTGAACTGCTCCACTCGAGCCTGCTGCGGCTGGTGCTGGTGATCGACATGCTGGTGGGTGTGGTGTTGCTGTGGCGATTGATTCCGCGCTTCGACCAGCGGCGCATTCGCCCGACCAGCGCGTGCCTGGCCGTCGCCATCGTGATGGCGATTGTCTTTGGGGTGGCCACCTCGGTCGGGGTGACCTGACGGTTTTTCGGTTTGGCTTGTGCTCTTCGTGATTGCCAGATTGCTCGCCTGCGGCGGGCTTTTGCTCGTTCTGACGTGGTCGGTGGGTGGCTCGCCTGCGGCGGGCTTTCGCTTGCATTGGCGTGGTCGGTGATTGGCTCGCTTGCAGCGGGCTTTCGAGCGCCTGCCGGCGCCCGAGTTACCTCTCTTTGCTGGCCCACGCCACTGCAGGAGCAGTGGCGAACAGCGAAGCTGGCCCGAAGGGCGTAGGGCAGGATGCCCGTAGTCAAGAGACGTAACCCAGAGAAATGGCCTATGGGACCCGCCGACCCTACAAGCCATAGCGGTCGAGGAGTTTGGAACAAGCGTGACACTTCCTGTTACACCGGCGGCCACTCCGCGCCGTCACCGGATACTGAGGGCTAGGAAATAAGGCACATGGTTGCGCTGTAGCTGAGCGCTGGCTCGCTCTTCCAACCCTTCGAGAAGCGGCGCACGGCGGAGGATCAGGCCCGCAGGGTGGTCGGCATGGATGCCGGCCAGTTCAGCGCCAGGGCAGGCGACGGCATGGATGCCGGAGTTGAGGCAACGCAGGACGCAGTTGCCCGATGCCCTGTCGCTGAACCCCCGTAGCCGTGCGCGAACCCGCCGGCTCGCAGAGCCGGTGGGCGCGAACGCAGGGTGTCCCTCTTTTGGTTCCGTTTTTTACTCCGGGCATCCTGCCCTCCGCCCTTCGGGTCGGCTTCGCCGTTCAAACACGTTCCAGACGCGTTTGTGGACAAGCGAGAAAATGAACCCGCCCGCCGGCAGGCGGACGGAACCCCCGACACCGCAGGTGGCGGCACGTAGCAAAGGCATTCCAACCAAGGCGACATGCCCCCAAAAGCCTTCCGAACAGCAGCGGGCAAGCGCCGCCATCCAGTGAAGCACTAACGCCCAGCACGCAAACCCGTTCGCCTACCCTGACTGATAAACAAAAGGCGGGCCATGACGGCCCGCCTTTTTCACGACACGAAAACCAGCCTCAGCCGATCACGCGCCTGGTCGCGTCGATCACGTGGGCGACGGTGATGCCGAAGTAATCGAACAACTGCGGCGCCGGAGCCGAGGCGCCGAAGGTGGTCATGCCGATCACCTCACCGTCCAGGCCGACGTACTTGCGCCAGAAGTCGGCGATGCCGGCTTCCACCGCCACGCGCGCGCGGCACCAGCCGGGCAACACGCCTTCGCGGTATTCCAGCGGCTGCGCATCGAAGGTTTCGGTGCACGGCATCGACACCACGCGTACCGGCACATTCTGCTGCGCCAGCGCACGCGCCGCTTCCATCGCCAGCTCCACTTCGGAACCGGTGGCGATCAGGATCGCCTTGAACTTGGTGTCGGCCGGATCGGACAGCACGTAGCCACCGCGCGCGATGTCGGCCAGCTGCTGTGTGGTGCGCTGCTGGTGCTTCAGCGTCTGGCGCGAGAACACCAGGCACGAAGGGCCATCCTTGCGCTCGATCGCCGACTTCCACGACACCGCCGACTCCACCGCGTCGCAGGGACGCCATACGCGGTTGTTCGGGATGTAGCGCAGCGAAGCCATGTGCTCCACTGGCTGGTGGGTGGGGCCGTCTTCGCCCAGGCCGATCGAATCGTGGGTGTAGACGTGGATGGAATGCGCCGGGATCAATGCGCTCATGCGCACGGCGTTGCGCGCGTAGTCGGAGAACACCAGGAAGGTGGCGTCGTAAGGCACGAAGCCGCCATGCAACGCCAGGCCGTTGCCGATCGCGGTCATGCCGAACTCGCGCACACCGGAATGGATGTAGTTGGCGTTGGGGCTGGCTTCGGTAACGCTGACCGAGCCCTTCCAGATGGTGAGGTTGGAACCGGCCAGGTCGGCCGAGCCACCGATCAGTTCCGGCAACAGCGGACCGAACGCATCCAGCGTCATCTGCGAGGCCTTGCGGCTGGCCACGTTCGGACCTTCGGCCTGCAGCTTCTCGACGAACGCCTGCGACTTCTCGGCCCAGTCGGTCGGCAGCTCGGCGGCCAGTCGGCGCTTGAACTCGGCCGCCAGTTCCGGATGCGCCTTGGCGTACTCGGCGAACAGCGCGTTCCACTCGGATTCGAGCTTGGCGCCGGCTTCCTTCGCGTCCCAGCCGGCGTAGATGTCGGCGGGGATGTCGAACGGCGGCGAACGCCAGTCGAGCATGTCGCGCGCGGCGGCGATCTCATCCTTGCCCAGCGCCGAGCCATGGCAGGATTCGGTGCCTTCCTTGTTCGGCGAACCGAAGCCGATGATGGTCTTGCACATCACCAGCGTGGGCTTGCCGGTCTCGGCCTTGGCCGCGGCCAGCGCCGCCTTGACCTTCTCGGCATCGTGGCCGTCCACGTCGCGGATCACGTGCCAGCCGCAGGCCTCGAAACGCCCGGCGGTGTCGTCGGTGAACCAGCCTGGCACTTCACCGTCGATGGAGATGTTGTTGTCGTCGTAGATCAGGGTGAGCTTGCCCAGCTTCCAGGTACCGGCCAGCGAGATCGCCTCCTGCGAGATGCCTTCCATCAGGCAGCCGTCGCCGCAGAACACCCAGGTATGGTGGTCGACCACATTGAAACCGGGCTGATTGAAGCGCTCGGCCAGCACCTTCTCGGCCAGCGCGAAGCCCACGCCGTTGGCGATGCCCTGGCCCAGCGGGCCGGTGGTGGTTTCCACACCCACCGTCTCATGCGCTTCCGGGTGGCCCGGCGTCTTCGAGTGCAGCTGGCGGAAGCGCTTCAACTCGCTCATCGGCAGGTCGTAGCCGGACAGATGCAGCACGGCGTACTGCAGCATCGAGCCGTGGCCGTTGGACAGCATGAAACGGTCGCGGTTGAACCAGTGCGGGTTGGCCGGGTTGTGGTGGTGGAAGTCGTTCCACAGCACCTCGGCGATATCCGCCATGCCCATCGGCATGCCCGGGTGACCGGAGTTGGCCGCCTCCACGGCGTCCATGGCAAGGGCACGCACGGCATTGGCAAGTTGGCGACGGGTGGTCATGAAAGCATCTCCGATGGGCTGCGGTGACGAAAAACCGTCATTGTCGCCGATCGCCATGGGCATGTCGCGCAGCAATGCTGCCCGAGGGCGGGACTTAACCCGACCTTAATACTGCACTTAACGGTATTGAAACCCTTCAGGCGTGTGCCCATCTAATGGCACGGCACCGCTACATGACGGTTGCCGGACCGCGACATCACCTTTCCCCAAGGCGTCGCGGGACGCATCAAAAACAAGAGGATCATCCCCATGAACAAGACGTTGTTTGCCCTTGCCCTGGCCACCGGCGGCCTGATCGCGGTTCCTGCCGCATTCGCGCAAGACTCCACCCCCACGGCCCAGCACGGCTGGTACGTCGGCGCCGATGCCGGCTATGCCCACATCACCCAGGGCAATTACGACAACGGCGCTTTCGCCGGCGGCGTGAAAGGCGGCTATCGCTTCGCGATCAACCCCGAAACCTCGCTGGGCGTGGAAGTCGGCTACCAGTACCTGGGTCGCACCAAGGCCGATGGCGCATATAACGGCCTGCCCGGCACCAAGTCCAAGCTGCGCGGCAGCACCGCCGGCCTCGACCTGCGCTACAACTTCCAGCCGAACTGGTACGCCGAAATTCGCGGCGGCGCTTTCTACGCCCAGGCCGAAGGCCTGACCGGCGGCGACAATGCGCAATTCCGCCACTTCGAGAAAACCAGCTATTACGCCGGCGCCGGCGTGGGTTACAACTTCAACCCGCAGTGGAGCGTGGGCCTGAATTACAACTATTACGGCGCATCCGACAAGGGTCTGAAAATGAACCCGAACGTCTACACCGTATCGGGCGAATATCGTTTCTGATGGCTTGAAACGGCTTTGATAAAGCCTGTGCAATCAGGCGCCTGGAGGCGCCTGATTGCCTGGCAGCCCAACGTTTCAGAAAACAGAACGATTGCTGAATTAATTCAGACTTAATGCTTTTACTACGGTCGTTGAATCTTTTCCGTAGTGCTCCATCTAAGTATTCGTCCTTGTCGGATTTCATTCCGATTCGGCACCGGTACCGCCGTTTTCCCCAACCCGGTCGGTCACCGTTTTTCCAATAACAGGAGACACTCCATGAAGAAGTCGCTGCTCGCCCTCGCTTTCGCCACCGCCGGCCTGATGGCCGCCCCGGCCGTCTTCGCGCAGAGTGCGCCGAACGGCAACGGTGGCTGGTTCGTCAACGGCAACGTCGGTCGCACCTCCATCAACAAGGGGCCGTATGACGGCCACGACACCGGCTACGGCATCAACGGCGGCTACCGCTGGGCAGTGAGCCCGTCGGTCGCGCTGGGCGCCGAGATCGGCTACAACGATCTGGGCAACATCCACGCCAAGAACATCTTCAACGGCAATCGCGTGGTCGATCGCCAGAAGACCCAGCTGCATGGCTGGACCGCCGGCGTGAACGGCCACTTCAACATCAGCCCGAACTGGTATGTCAGTGCCCGCACCGGCATCTACGGCTGGAAGGGCCACGGCCTGAGCAACGACGACCTGCCGACCCGCCATCGCCTGGATGACACCAGCTGGTACGCCGGCGCCGGCTTCGGCTACGACTTCACCAACAACTTCAGCCTCGGCCTGAACTACGACTACTACAACGCCAAGAAGCACGACGTCGACCTGAGCACCGACATGGTCTCGGTCAGCGCCGAATATCGCTTCTGATCGACGGCTGCAAACGTCGGAAACAAGAACGGGCGCCGCGAGGCGCCCGTTTTTTCTTGCGCCCGGGGCACTGTCTCCTTGCGTCACCACTCCCCTAGAATGCGGCCGCCGCACACCGGACGTGTGCCGGCGCCCGGCATGTCGTGCCGGGCCTACGAAGGAACTCGACAAGGGGAAACAACTCGTGCAAAGGAAGATTGCAGTCATTGCCCTGCTGACCGCAGGCGCCTGCATGGCGGCTAGCGCCCAGGCCAAGGACCTCACCGGCTGGTTCGTCAACGGCAATGTCGGAACCATCGACTACAGCGCATCCGTCAACGCGGATGGCTATTCCGGTTCGGGCAGCAAAACCGGCGGCACGGCCGTACTGGTGAATGCCGGTTACCGGTCACAGTTCATCGGTGTGGAGGCCGGCTATGCCAACCTGGGCAGCGTCAAGGAAAGCGATGGCAACGTGAACAGCAAGCTCTCGGGCGATGGCTGGACACTGGGCATCAACGGTCACTTCAACCCAACCCGCATGTGGTACATCTCGGCCCGCGGCGGCGCCTTCATCTGGAAACTGCGCGCCAAGCTCACCGCGACCGACATCAGAGGTGCCTTCGGCACCGAGCGTGCATCGGGCAGCCAACAATCGCTGGGTTGGTACGGTGGCGTTGGTACCGGTGTCGATTTCAATTCGCACTGGAGCGTTGGCGCGAACTTCGACTACTACAAGATGAACGGCCACGGCTACGACATTGGCAACAAGGTGTACTCGGTCAGCGCCGAATACCGCTTCTGATCGACGGCTGCAAACGTCGAAAACAAGAACGGGCGCCGCGAGGCGCCCGTTTTTTGTTGTCGCGAAACCGGAGCCGGCTTATTTGCCGTTCCACTGCCCCAGTGCGGCCAGGCCGTTGTCCTTGGCGCGCGCGTGCACGGTCTTCTGGGCGTCGGCGTAGTTCGCCTTCATGTCCTTGGACCACAGCTTCAGCGCGGCCTGCTGCATGGCGCGGCCGTAGGAGAACGACAGCGGCCACGGGTGCGGGCCCATGCGGTTCATGGCATTGAGGTGCGAGGTGCTCTGCTCGTCGGTCTGGCCGCCGGACAGGAACACGATGCCCGGCAACGAGGCCGGCACGCAGGTCTTGAGCACGCGCACGGTGGCTTCGGCCACTTCCTCGACGCTGGCCTGCTCGTCGCACGCCTTGCCCGGAATGACCATGCTGGACTTCAGGATGGTGCCTTCCAGCATCACGTTCTGCTCGTACAGCGCGTTGAACAGGCTGCGCAGCACGGCCTCGTGCACTTCGTAGCTGACTTCGATGGTGTGGTCGCCATCCATGATGACTTCCGGCTCCACCATCGGCACCAGGCCCGCTTCCTGGCACAGCGCGGCGTAGCGCGCCAGCGCGTGGCAGTTGGCTTCGATCGCGGTGGAGCTGGGATTGTCCTCGGTGATGTTGATCACCGCGCGCCACTTGGCGAACTGGGCACCCAGCCTGGCGTACTCTTCCAGGCGCGGACGCAGGCCGTCCAGGCCTTCGGTGACCACGTCGCCCGGGAAGCCGGCCAGCGGCACCGGGCCCTTGTCCACCTTGATGCCGGGGATGATGCCGGCCTTCTTCATCACTTCCGTGAACGGCACGCCGTCCCTGGTCTTCTGGCGGATCGTCTCGTCGTACAGGATGGCGCCGGAGATATGCTCGTTCAGGCCCGGCGTGGTCAGCAGCAGCTCGCGATAGGCGCGACGGTTCTCCTCGCTGTTCTCGATACCGACCGCCTCGAAGCGCTTGGCGATGGTCTTGGTCGATTCGTCGATGGCGATGATGCCCTTCCCGGGCGCAACCATCGCCAGGGCGATGCTTTCGAGATCTTCGATGCTCATGAACGACTCCGCAAAACTGATGGCGGCCACTCGGCCGCCCCATGGGTGGATGCCGCCCACTACGGGCTGGCAAGGCTCAAACCGCGCATTGTAGCCGGAACCGGCATCCGCGACAGACGTCGGTTCAGCCTTGGTTGTAGCCCGGCAGGGCGCAGGGCGCCATCAGCTTGTCGCGGGCCGCCTTGTCGTCGGGGGAGTTGAACGGCACCACGTAGTAGGTCGCCACGGGGTTGTGGCTGCGGTTGCTCAGCGACGGGCCATAACGGAAATTGGTTACTGCGCTGGCCGCCGCCGGGCCCAGGTCGCTGGCCGGCACGACCTTCTGCACCTTCACGTGCAACGGTACGCCATCGGAGCCGATCAGGTAGCTGACCGCCACGCAACCGGGCTTGAGCAGGTTTTTGCCGCTGTTGGGCATGTTCACCTGCACCTTGGTGTTCAGGCGGATCCAGTAGTTGTACAGCTGCTGCGGGCTCACCTTGCGAGCCTCCTGCGCCAATACCGGCAGGGTGCAGAGCACGGCGGAAGCCAGCAACAACGACTGACAGAGGCGGCGTGACGTGGTGTTCATCGGGAATCTCCTGCGCAGGGGCGAAAGCGGGTGCACGCACGCAGTTTAATCGTCTTGCGCGACGCCCGTGTCATGGTTTGCCGCCTTGTCGTCGACATGCGGATAACCACGCAAGCGGTGGAGCATGCCAGTCAACCCACGCGCACCCAGTGTCAAAGCGATGCCCGCCACCAGCTTTACTCCGGAGAACAATAGACCGTTCCACTGCCCGGCAGGTGCCGCCATACCCGGATACAGCTCGGTCATTCTGTGCAATCTCCATAGCATCCAGACTTGCGGTATGGCACGAGCCAAACCATCAACAAACAACCACGCCCCAAGCGTGGCAAAGGCAATACGCTGAATAGCATCCGCGCTCAAGGAACTTTCCAGGGTCTCATGACCTGATCGCCTGACCGCCCATCTGGCCAGCAACCCCGGTTTCAGCCACAACGCCAAGGCAATCAGCAGCCCCATGGCAACCATGGCCACACCAAAAAGAGATAAGGCATGGTCTGGCATCCCCAGCAAATACACCGGCGACGCCACAAGCAGCTCCACGGCCATCAACACCGCAGCCAGCCGGATAGCAACGCACAACACCGTATAAAGCGTCGTTTTCATGCCCCTCCCTGTGCAACGCCGCGCTACCGGCGTCAAAGATCGCGCATGGTATCCACTGCGCCGTCGGCACCCACCGACAGCAGCTTCAGCGTATTGGTGCCGCCGACGTGACCCACGCGGTCACCGTAGGTGATCACCACGCGGTCGCCCTCGCCCAGCTTGCCCTTCTCGAACAGCAGCCGCACCGCGGCGCGGGTGGAGGCGGCCATACTCTGCTTCTCGCCATGGCTGAATTCCACCGGCTGCACGTCGCGCAGCAGCAGCATGCGGCGGCGCGCGGCGGCGAACGGCGACATGCCGTAGATCGGCACCGCACTGCGATAACGCGACAGCCACTGCGCGGTGGCGCCGGATTCGGTGAGCGCGACGATGGCGCGCACGCCCAACTGGCCGGCCAGCACCATCGCGGCCAGCGCGATCGCCTGGTCGGTGCGGTCCATCCGGTGATGGGCCGTGGACAGGTCTTCCTTCGGTTCGAACTGGCGTTCGGCACCCAGGCAGATGCGGGCCAGCGCGGCCACCGCCTTGTCCGGATGGGCGCCAGCGGCCGATTCCTCGGACAGCATTACCGCATCGGTGCCGTCGATCACCGCGTTGGCCACGTCCAGCACTTCGGCGCGGGTGGGAATCGGCGAACGCACCATCGATTGCAGCATCTGGGTGGCGGTGATCACCGCGCGATTGCGTTCCACCGCCTCGCGGATGATCTTCTTCTGCAGGCCGGGCAGCTCGGCATCGCCGATCTCCACGCCCAGGTCGCCGCGCGCCACCATCACCACATCGGACGCATCGATGATCTCGCCCAGCACGGGGATGGCGTCGGCGCGCTCGATCTTGGACACCAGCGCCGCGTTGCCGCCAGCCTCGTGCAACAGGCGGCGCGCCTCGTGCATGTCGGCGGCGGAACGCACGAAGGATACGGCCAGGAAGTCCGCGCCAATCTCGGCGGCGAGCTTGATGTCGGCCTTGTCCTTGTCCGACAGCGCTGTCACGGAAAGCCCGCCACCTTGGCGGTTGAGCCCCTTCCGATTGGACAGCTTGCCGGCCACCAGCACTTCACAGCGCACTTCGGCGCCCACCACCTCAAGCACGGTCAGCGCGACCAGGCCGTCGTCCAGCAGCAGCACGTCGCCGGCATGCACGTCATGCGGCAACTCGTGATAGCTCACGCCCACGCGGTCGATGTTGCCGGGCGCCGCATCGGGCGAGCAATCCAGCACGAAACGATGGCCCACTTCCAGCTCCACCGGACCCTCCGCAAACGTCTCGATGCGGATCTTCGGCCCTTGCAGATCGGCCAGCACACCGACTTCGCGGCCGGCAGCCGCCGCGGCCTTGCGCACGGCTTCGGCGCGGGCGCGGTGGTCGTCCGCCTGGCCATGGGAAAGATTCAGGCGGACCACGTCCACGCCCTCGGCAATGATCTTTTCGAGCATGCCCGGCGCGTCGGTGGCGGGACCGAGGGTGGCGACGATGCGGGTACGGCGGTTCTGGGTTGCGTTTGTCATCCGGCCAAGTCTGGTGTCGTTTATCGTCCGGCCAGACTATCAGAAGCCCAAGTGCATACGCATGCGTTATGCATCAATGTCCCAAGGTGGTATTGAGCACCTCGGCCAGGCGCCGTCCGGCGATGCGCAACTGATGCTCGGCCACCGGCAGTTCGGCGTCGACATAGGCCTGGCCGATCTTGTGTGTGGACGGATAGATGTCTTTCGTGATGCGGCAGGATTCCTCGGCCCACTGCGCGTAGGGGTTGTCCAGCGGCGCGATCGGCGGCGGTAGCGCCACCGGGCCTTCGGCGTCGAGCTTCTGCGTGTAGGCCTGCCAGCGGAGGCCGGTCGTGTACAGCATGCCGGAGTCCCAGACCCGGTGCAGGTTGCTGCCCTTGCCCTCGAACTGCACCTGGAACTTGTTGCCGCCGAGGTCGTCGCGATAACCGGCATGCAGCGGCTGGTGAATGTCACCGACGAAATGCACCACGAACTTCAGCGCCTGCAGGCGCACCGCGTCAGGCTGGCTCTTGTCGCCCAGGATCGCGATGTAGTGCTGCAGCGCGGCGACCACGCATTCGCCATTGCGGCAATCACGCGGCGGCACGTAATCACACGACGGACCGCCACGGAAATTGATGTAATGCAGCCGGCGCGTCTGCTTCCACAGGGCTTGATCGGCCGGGTTGTCCTGGATCTGGTCAGGCCAGCTGGCCACGTCGGCCAGTTCGGTCACATGATCCAGCGCCAGCAGGTGTTCGACCTCGGCCTCGGCAGCCGGGCTGAGGTGGCGCTGCGCCAGTGCGGCGACGATGCTGTGGCCGAGCGGACCCCAGGCCCAGGCGGGGGTGACGACGGCGAACACGGCGAGCAGCGCGACGACAAGGCGGCGGTACGACATAAGGACTGGTTTCCGGTTGATGCAGGCAACGAGTCTGCCATACCCCGCCCACGGCCAGTCATCTGCGCAGCCAGCGCGCCGATACCCACCAGCCCAGCAACATGGCCGGCAGCAACCAGACCAGATCGGCATTGCCAAGCCCGATGCCAGCCAGCACCGGGCCGGGACAGTAGCCGGCCAAACCCCAGCCAGCCCCGAACACCGCCGCCCCGAGCAACAGGCGTGCGTCGACGCGGCGTTCTGCCGGCAGATGAAACGCGCCATCCAGCAAGGGTCGCGGACAACGCACCACGAAACGGTAACCGACCGCGTAGGTCCCCATCGCCCCCAGCATCACCAGCAGCAGGCTGGGATCCCACATCTCCGCCACATCGAGAAACCCGAGCACCCGTTGAGGATCAGCCATGCCGGACCATGCCAACCCTGCGCCGAACAGCAGGCCGGCCAGCCATGCCATCACCCACTTCATGACACCCCTCCATGCAACAGATGACGCCGGACGAAGACGCTCAGCATGGCGACCGCCATGAACACGAGCACGGCCGCCAGCGAGCGCGGCGAACCGCGACCAAGTCCACACACGCCATGGCCACTGGTACACCCCGAGCCAACGCGGGTGCCGATACCCACCAGCAGCCCGGCCAGGATGAGGCGCCATGGTGCCGCGTGGCTGGCGACCGACAAACCGCCCACGCCCAGGGCCCACACCGCCGCGCCCGCCGGCAGGCCCAGCACAAATGCCAGGCGCCAGCCGATGTCGCCGAGTCGTGGCGGCAACAAACCCGCCGCGATACCGCTGACGCCGGCAATCCGCCCCACCGTGACCAACAACAACAGCGAGGCCAGACCGATCAGCATTCCGCCTCCCAACGCGGCCCAGGGCGCAAATGCAGGACTCATGTCCGTGCCTCCAGTGCCGAAGCATCCAGTGGCAGCTTCAGAAAATGCCCGCCGGAAGCATCTTTCGGCGGCAGTTCACCTGCGCGGATATTGAGTTGCACCGCTGGCCAAAACAGCCGCGGCGTGCCCAGCGAGGCGTCGCGCTGCTCGCGCAGAGACACGAAGGTCGCCTCGTCCGTGGCATCGGTGAGATGCGCATTGCTTGCGCGCTGCTCGCGCAATGGCACCATGCAGCGTGGCCATGCGCCCTCGGGCGGATAGTCATGGCACAGATACAGCCGGGTGTCATCCGGCAATGCGTACAGGCGGCGCACGGAAGCATACAGCGTCGCGGCACTGCCACCCGGGAAGTCGCAACGCGCACTGCCTGCGGCGGGTGAAAACAGGGTGTCACCAACGAATACGGCGTCGCCCACCCGATAGCTGACACTGTCAGCGGTGTGTCCGGGCGTGGCCAACACCTCCAGCATGGCCGAACCCAGCGGCAGGCGCTCGCCATCGTGCAAAAGGCGGTCGAACGGAGCACCTTCGGCAGCAAACTCGCGCCCAAGACCCAGCCGCTGCCTGAGGGTTGCCTGCACTTCAACCACACCCGCGCCGGTCGCCACGGGAGCGCCGGTCTGGCGACGCAACCACGCCGCAGCGCTCAAGTGATCGGCGTGGGCGTGCGTCTCCAGGATCCAGGCCAGATCAAGTCGCTGGACACGAAGATGGTCCAGCACGGTGCGCGCACCCGTCGCATCCAGACGACCACTGGCCGGGTCGAAATCCAGTACGGGATCAATGACTGCCGCCACGCCGTCAGGGAGGTCGCTGACAACATGCGTCCAGCTCGAGGTGGGAACGTGCAGGAAAGACTCGACTACAGGCATGGCAACGACTCCGAGAATCTGTGGGTTACTATATATAAGAAATATCTAATTTAGCAACTTATGGCATCATGCCTTCCATGAAGCCTGCTCCCAACATGACCCGCATGCGCGCCCACGCCGGAGAGGCCAGTGCACTGCTCAAGGCGCTGGCCAACGAACAGCGGCTGCTGGTCTTGTGCCACCTGGCCAGCGGCGAGCTGGCCGTGGGCGAATTGCTGGAACGAGTGGACCTGGGCCAATCCGCGCTGTCGCAGCACCTCGCGAAACTGCGCGAAGCCGAGCTGGTACAAACCCGGCGCGAGGCCCAGGTGGTGTATTACCGTCTTGCCGAAGGGCCGGTGCAGGCGCTGATGGGCACACTGCACGACATTTATTGCGGGCCGCCCACGCGCCAGCAGCGCTGATCCCGGCAAGGCTTGCAGATTCGCTGTAAAATCTCGCTTTCCGGCCGCGCCTGCCGCGGCCGTCCATCCCCGTCGATTTGGAGGACGCTGTCTCATGACCATCAAGGTCGGTATCAACGGCTTCGGCCGCATCGGTCGCAATGTGTTCCGCTCTGCGGTGCAAAACTTCGGCAACGACATTGAAGTCGTGGCGATCAACGACCTGCTCGAACCGGATTATCTCGCTTACATGCTGAGCTATGACTCCGTGCATGGCCGCTTCAAGGGTGAAGTGTCGATCGACGGCGGCCACCTGGTGGTCAACGGCAAGAAGGTTCGCCTGACCCAGGAGCGCGATCCGGCCGCACTGAAGTGGGGCGAGGCGGGCGTGGACGTGGTGATCGAGTCCACCGGCCTGTTCCTGACCAAGGAATCGGCGCAGAAGCATCTGGACGCCGGTGCGAAGAAGGTAATCCTGTCGGCCCCGTCCAAGGACGACACGCCGATGTTCGTGTTCGGCGTGAACCACACCACCTACGCGGGCCAGGCGATCATCTCCAATGCCAGCTGCACCACCAACTGCCTGGCGCCGGTCGCCAAGGTGCTGCACGACAAGTGGGGCATCAAGCGCGGCCTGATGACCACCGTGCACGCCGCCACGGCGAGCCAGAAGGTCGTCGACGGCCCGTCCAACAAGGACTGGCGCGGCGGTCGCGGCATCCTCGAAAACATCATCCCGTCATCCACCGGTGCAGCGAAGGCCGTCGGCGTGGTCATCCCCGAGCTCAACAAGAAGCTCACCGGCATGAGCTTCCGCGTGCCGACCTCCGACGTTTCCGTGGTCGACCTCACCGTCGAGCTGGAGAAGGGTGCCAGCTACGCCGAGATCTGCGCCGAAATGAAGGCGCAGAGCCAGGGCGCGCTGAAGGGTGTGCTGGCCTATACCGAAGACAAGGTGGTGTCCACGGACTTCCGTGGCGAGACCCACACCTCGGTATTCGACGCCACCGCCGGCATCGCGCTGGACGATACCTTCGTCAAGCTGGTGACCTGGTACGACAACGAGTGGGGCTACTCGAACAAGTGCCTGGAAATGGTGCGCGTCGTCGCGAAGTAATTCCCGCACGAGCACATGCAAAAAAGCCGCGTCGAGGCATCGACGCGGCTTTTTTCATGCGCGCCGGTTTTCGCACGCCGCCCCGCCTTTTTGCAGGAACCCGCCGGCAAGCGATGCTTTTGCTCCGGTGTACATTGAAACCGGAGCATCGCCCGCCAGCGGGTCCTGCAGCGCGCCGATGCGAAGAAGTTGCGTGGCGACTCAGCGTTTCAGCAGCGGCAGTTTGTCCGGCACGCCGTCCCACTGTGCCGCATCCTCCGGCGACGGTTTCTTTGCCGTCAGCACCGGCCACTCGCACGCCAGTTCGGCATTGAGCGCAAGAAAGCCCTCCTGCCCGGCCGGTACGTCCAGCTCGGGGAAGATCGCGCCCACCGGGCACTCGTCCACGCACAGGGTGCAGTCGATGCATTCGTCCGGATCGATCACCAGGAAATTCGGCCCCTCGTGGAAGCAGTCCACCGGGCACACCTCGACGCAGTCGGTGTGTTTGCAGTTGATGCAGTTTTCGGTAACGACGTGGGTCATGGTTTTCTCCGCGGACAGTATGTCGACGGCGGCCATCCGCGGCGCTGATCCAGGTCAATTTGCAGGGCGCGGACAACGGAAAGGCGCGAATCGCGGAAACCTGCGACAACGCACCACAGCGGCTGAGCCCCTGTACGCCGCGGTCGCTTGACGCACGTCAATCGCAAGAACATGTCGCGCCCGCAAAATATCGGCATCTGCTACTGGATTCCACGCATGTCCTCCACCGAGTATTACAACGACAAGGTCGTTCGTCAGTTCCTGCTGGCCTCGGCCGTGTGGGGCATCATCGGCATGTCGGTCGGGCTGTATGCCGCGGCCGATCTGATGTGGCCCGCGCTCAACTTCAACGTGCCGTGGCTGACCTTCAGCCGGATCCGCCCGGATCACACCTTCGGCGTGATCTTCGCCTTCGGCGGCAGCGCGCTGATGGGTACCTGCTTCTATATCGTGCAACGCACCGGCCACGCACGGCTGGCCTACGGCAAGCTGGCCGCCTTCGTGTTCTGGGGCTGGCAGCTGATCTGCGTGTGCTCGATGGTCTCCATGCCGCTGGGGCTGACCCAGAGCAAGGAATACGCCGAGCCGGAATGGTGGATCGACATCATGATCGCCGTGGTCTGGGTCAGCTTCGGCGTGGTGTTCTTCGGCAGTCTGGCGCGCCGGCGCATCCGCCACATCTATGTGGCGAACTGGTATTACGGCGCCTTCATCATCGCGGTAGGCCTGCTGCACATCATCAACAACCTGGCCATCCCGGTGTCGTTCACCAAGTCCTACCCGATCTACTCGGGCGTGGTCGATGCAATGGTGCAATGGTGGTACGGCCACAACGCGGTGGCGTTCTTCCTCACCGCCGGCTTCCTCGGGATGATGTACTACTTCGTGCCGCGCCAGGCACAGCAGCCGTTGTGGAGCTACCGCTTCTCGATCGTCAATTTCTGGGCGCTGATCTCGGTCTACATGTGGGCCGGCGCGCACCACCTGATGTACACCGCCCTGCCCGACTGGGTGCAATCGGTCGGCATGGCGTTCTCGCTGGTGTTGCTGATGCCCAGCTGGGGCTCGGCGGCGAACGGCCTGATGACCTTCAACGGCTCGTGGTCGAAGCTGAAAACCGACCCGGCGGTGAAGTTCATGGTGATGGCGCTGGTGTTCTACGCCGCGGCCACCTTCGAAGGCACGATGATGGCGGTGAAGACGGTGAACTCGTTGTCGCACTACACCGACTGGACCATCGCCCACGTGCACTCCGGCTCGCTGGGCTGGGTGGCGATGATCACCATCGGTTCGCTGTACGCGATGGCGCCGCGCGCGCTGGGCCGTCCCGCGATGCATTCGCACAAGGCGATGGACCTGCACTTCTGGCTGCACATCATGGGCACACTGATGTACGTGGGCTCGATGTGGACCGCCGGCATCACCGAAGGCGAGATGTGGCGCGCCACGCTGCCGGACGGCTCGCTGAAATACGCCTTCCTCGACAGCCTGATCGCGATCAAGCCGATGTACCTGATCCGCTGGGCCGGCGGCGCGCTGATCCTCAGCGGCATGTGGGTGATGGCCTGGAACCTGTGGCACACCGCCGCCGATGCCCGCGCGCGGCTGATCAAGCCGATCCCGGTGCCGATTCCCGAGCCGGTGCCCGACCAGGTGCCTGCCCCGCTGCCGGCCGTTATCTGATGCGATCGTCCATGATCGCCGCTTCGTTGAAGCTCCTGTTCTCGGGGGCCTCTCCGGTCCCGCAAGTCCAAAGGCGGCCATCCATGGCCGCACTCTTCAAGTAGAGCTCTCACCTCATGGCCTACAAACATTTCGAATTCATCGAGAAGCACGCCGCGGTGCTGGGCATCTTCACCGCGATCATGGTGTCCTTCGGCGGCCTGGCCGAGATCACCCCGTTGTTCATGGAGGCGCATACGGTGAAGGCGCCACCCGGGGTGAAGCCGTATGACCCGTTGCGCCTGGCCGGGCGCGACGTCTACGTGCGCGAAGGCTGCTACCTGTGCCACTCGCAGATGATCCGTGCGCTTCGCTTCGAAACCCAGCGCTACGGACATTTCTCCACCGCAGAGGAGTCGGTCTACGACCGCCCGTTCCAGTGGGGTTCCAAGCGCACCGGGCCCGACCTGGCCCGCGTCGGCGGCAAGTATTCCGACCAATGGCAGCGCATGCATCTGTTGAACCCGCGCAGCGTGGTGCCGCAATCGAACATGCCCGGTTACCCGTGGCTGGAACACAACACCATCGACGGCGCCGACATCCAGGCGCGCATGCGCGTGTTGCGCAAACTGGGCGATCCGTACAGCGATGCCGACATTGCCGGCGCGCCGGCGGCGGTCAAGGGCAAGACCGAGATGGATGCGCTGATCGCCTACCTGCAAGGGCTGGGCATCGACAACGAGCCGCATCCCCTGACCGTGGCCGACACCGGCAAGGCAGGTACGCCATGAACCCGATCTGGGGCCATGTGGCCGGCGTCGTCACCGTGTTGCTGATGCTCATCTTCATCGGCATCTGGATCTGGGCGTGGCGCAAACGCCACAAGAAGGTGTTCGACTACATGGCGAAACTGCCGCTGCAAGACGACGACCCGGACGCCGACGTCTACGCCATCCAGACCCGTTCGAAGGAGGAACCGCGATGAGCATGGGCTGGTCGTTGTGGGTGATGTTCCTGGTGGTGCTCAACATGGGCATCAGCCTGTTTCTGTTCCTGTGGGGGCCGCGCGCGAAGATTCCGTCCCAGCCCGACCAGACCACCGGCCACGCGTGGGCGCACGGCACCATCCGCGAGGGACTGCGCCCGCTGCCACGCTGGTGGCTGCTGCTGTCCGGCAGCATGTTCATCGGTGGCATCGGTTACCTTGTGTTGTACCCGGGCTTCGGCAACCACAAGGGCCTGCTGCATTGGACGTCGCACGGCCAGTTGGCGAAGGCCGTCGCGGCCAACGATGCCAAGCTCGACCCGCTGCTGCAGCGCTTCGACCTGTATTCCGTCGAACAACTCGCCGGCGACCCCGAAGCACAACAGATGGGCCAGCGCCTGTTCGACGACAACTGCGCGGCCTGCCACGGCCGCAACGCCCACGGCAACCAGGCGCTGGGGGCGCCGAACCTCACCGACAACGACTGGTTGTACGGCGGCAGCGGCAAGGACATCACCACCTCGATCCATGACGGTCGTGGCGGCGTGATGCCGCCGTGGGCCAGCCTCGGCGAGCAGACCGTGAAGAACCTCGCGCAATACGTTCTCAGCCTGTCCGGCGAGCCGCACGACGCGAAGATGGCGGCCGCGGCCGAGCCGATCTTCAAGGGCACCTGCGCGGCCTGCCATGGTGCCGACGGCAAGGGCACGCAGGCGCTGGGCGCGCCCAACCTCACCGACCACATCTGGCTGCATGGCGGCTCGCTCGCGGACATCGAGAAGACCATTCACGACGGCCGCCAGGGCCACATGCCGAACTGGGACAAGCGCCTGAGCGACGACGACATCCACGTCCTGGCCGCCTACGTCTACCACGTGTCGCACCCCGATGTCGGCGCGCAATAGCCCGCGCCCCGGTGGCCACGGAGAGGCCTGGTACCAGCAGCCGATCCTGTGGTTCGGCGCAGCGATCTTCGCCGCGTTGCTGGCCGGCTGCGTGTGGATGATCGTGGTGAGCGCGCGCCACGCCGACACGCCACTGGATGCCCCGCACGCGGTGCTCGGCGTTCCCGCCTCCACCCATTCCACGCCACCGCCATCGCCATGAACGCCACCGCCGCATGGGCTCGCCCGGGGCTGGCCGCACAGGTGCTGCGCACGCGGCGCGATGGCCGCAGCGAAGTGGCGTTGCGCGTGCCATCGCTGGACGATCCGCGGCGGGTGCTCCATCTGGAACAGGCGATCCACGCGCTGCCCGGCGTGCAACGCGTCGCCATCGATGTCACGGCCCGGCGCGTGCGCGTGGTGTGGGATGCACGGCACACGTCGTTGCCACGCCTGCTCGACGCCTTCGCCCATGCCCGCTGCGAGGCGCAGCCCTTGCGTCACGATCGCATCGACGACGAACGCGCGCGCGCGATGCGCGATGCGCTCAAGCGCCTGCTGGTCGCCGGCATGTGCGCGATGCAGGTGATGAGTTATGCGCTGGTGCTCTACCTCGGCGCGGTGGACATCGAAGACGCCAGCACGCGCGGGCTGTTCCGCTGGCTGGGGCTGATCTCCGCGCTGCCGATCGTCGGTTATTCGGCCATCCCGTTCTACATCGGCGCCGTGCGCGAGTTGCGCGAACGCCGGCTCGGCATCCATCTGCCGGTGGCGCTGGCCGTCGTGCTGGTCTTTTTCGCCAGCGTCTTCGCCACGCTGCGCGGACACGGCGAGATCTATTTCGACTCGATCAGCATGTTCGTGTTCCTGCTGCTGGCCGCGCGCCACGTGGAGCTGCGTGCCCGCCAGCGCAGCGGTGCGCTGGGCGATGCCAGCATCGACGCCACGCCGTTGCTCGCGCAACGCCGCAGCGCCAACGGCCGGCTTGAAACCGTCGCTGCGATGGAGCTGGCGCCCGGCGACCGGGTACACGTGGCCGAGGGCGCCACCGTCCCGGCCGATGGCCTGCTGGAAAATGCCTGGGTGCAGGTGGACGAAGCACTGCTCTCCGGCGAATCACGCCCGGTGCGGCGCCAACGCGGCGAGCGCCTGATCGCCGGCAGCGTGCTGCTGACCGGCCCGGCCGAGTTGACGGTCGAACACGGCGGCGACGCCACGGCGCTGGCAAAGCTGGATGCGCTTGGCCGTCGTGCCCGCGCGGCACGTCGCGCCACCGCGCCCGCTGCCGACCGCGCGATCGCCCGCTTCGTCGCTCGCGTGCTGCTGCTCACCGCGCTCACCGCGCTGGGCTGGCTGCTGGTCGATCCCGCGCGCGCGTTCGAGTCGGCTGTCGCCGTGCTGGTGGTCGCCTGCCCCTGTGCGTTCGCGTTGACCCGGCCGGCCGCACTCAGTTGCGCTCTTGGCGCATTGTCACAGCACGGCGTGCTGGTGACCGACGATGCCGCGCTGGATACGCTGGCGCGCGTCGATACCGCCCTGTTCGACAAGACCGGCACCCTCGGCGTGCCCACGCTCGACCGCGAACATATCGATACACGGCGCGACCTCACCCCGGCCGAAGCGCTGTCCCTGGCCGCCGCGCTGGCGCGGGAAAGCACGCACCCGCTGGCTCACGCCCTGACCATCGCCACGAGTGACGAGACCGCACTCTTGCATGCCCATCAGGCGCAAGTCAGCGCCGGCGGGGGTATCGAAGCCATCGTGGACGGTCGCCGTCTGCGCCTGGGCCGCGTTGGCTTTGCGCTCGCCGACAGCAACGATCCGGATGCTGCCGACGGCGCCCTGTGGCTGGCCGACGACCAAGGCGCGCTGGCCATCTTCCATTTCGACGAACAGCCGCGTGCCGACGCTCCACGCATGTTGGAAACATTGCGCGCCGAGGGCATCCGCTCGGTCATCGCCAGCGGCGACACCGCCGGACGCGTGACCGCGCTGGCTACCCAACTCGGCATCGACACCTGGCACGCCCGCCAATCGCCCGCCGACAAGCTCGCCCGACTGCACCACCTGCAGCAGGACGGTCGCATCGTGCTTGCCGTCGGCGACGGCAGCAACGACGCACCGATACTGGCCGGCGCCGATGTCTCCGCCGCCCTGTCCAGCGGCACCGCCCTGGCCCAGGCGCACGCCGACCTGCTGTTGCTCGATGGTTATCTGGACGGCCTCGCCACCGCCCACACCCTGGCCCGGCGCATGCAACAGGTCATCGCCGATGGCCGGCGCTGGTCGCTGGTCTACAATCTGTGTGCCGTACCCTTCGCCGCATTCGGCTTCGTGCCACCCTGGCTGGCCGGCATCGGCATGTCGCTCAGCTCGCTGGCAGTGGTGCTCAACGCACTGCGCACCGGACGCGGCATCGCGCCGAAACCACAGGCCATGCGCGCATGAACATCCTGCTCGTGTTGATTCCGGTCACCCTGCTGATCGTGCTGATTGCCATCGGCGTGTTCTTCTGGGCGGTGAATCACCAGCAATTCGAGGACATGGACAGCCCTGCCGTATTGCCGTTGATGGAAGATGATCCGGCCACGCCGCCAGACACCACGTCGATCGGCATCACTGACGCCACATCGGCAGCTTCGCCCTCCAGCGCCACCCGCACCACCGAACAGCCCTCTGCATCGCCATGAATACTGCAACGACACTCGACGAATCCCGCATCGCCAACCTGGTCGACCGCTTCTACGACAAGGTCCAGGCCGACCCCTCGATCGGCCCGATCTTCAATGCCGCCGTGCACGACTGGCCCGAACACAAACGCCTGCTCACCTCGTTCTGGTGCTCGGTGGCATTGCGCGCAGCCAGCTACCGCGGAAACCCGATGTCCGTGCATCGCGCGCAGCCGTCGATTCGCACCGAACACTTCGTGCGCTGGCTGGAACTGTGGCGCGAAACCACGCTTGAAGTGCTGGACGAAAACGATGCCGCGCAAATGCTCGACTACGCCGAACGCATCGGCCGCAGCCTGCGCATGGGGATGGGACTGCCGGATCGGCTGGATGCGCGGCCACTCGGTATTCCGGTAGTGGGCCTCGGCAAGCCCTGAGCGGGAGGCTGCCTCGTCCTGCTCTGCCGATCTGTATCTCTGTTGCCCGGAACGTTTGGGAATTGTGTCGTTCTGACTGAACGATTCGGCCAGTGTGCCGCCACCTAAGGTGTCAGGGTTCCGCCCGCCTGCCGGCGGCCGGGTTCATTTTCTCGCTTGTCCGAGAAAACGGAACCAAAAGAGGGACACCCTGCGTTCGCGCCCACCGGCTCTGCGAGCCGGCGGGTCCGCGCACGGCTGCGGGGGTTCGCCGACAGGGCTTCGGGCAACTGCGTCCTGCGTTGCCTCAACTCCGGCATCCATGCCGTCGCCTGCCCTGGCGTCGAACTGGCCGGCATCCCTGCCGACCACCCTGCGGGCCTGATCCTTCGCCGTGCGCCGCTCTCGAAGGGTTGGAAGAGCCGCACACCCAAGCGTCGAATTCAATCACGCGAGCTTGCCCTTCCTAGCCCTCGGTTATCGGTGACGGCGCGGCGTGGCCGTGCGTGTAACAGGAAGTGTCACGCAGGTTCCAAACACCTCGATCGCCAAGGCTTGTAGGGTCGGCGGGTCCCACAGGCCATTTCTCTGGGTTACGTCTCTTTGGGCCAGCAAAGAGAGGTAACTCGGGCGCCGGCAGGCGCTCGAAAGCCCGCCGCAGGCGAGCCACCCACCGACCACGTCAGAACGAGCGAAAGCCCCCCACAGACGAACCACCCGCGGACCACCCCAACACAAAAAAACCCGCCAGTCTCACGACCAGCAGGTTTTCAAACACATCAAAAAAAACAACTCAGCCGAGAACCTTCAACGCCGCCTCGTAATCAGGCTCATGCGCGATCTCGTCCACCAGTTGCGCATGGATCACCTTGTCGTGCGCATCCAGCACCACCACCGCCCGGGCGGCAAGACCGGCCAGCGGGCCTTCCGCGATTGCCACGCCATAATCCTTGAGGAACTGGTGACCGCGCATCATCGACAGGCTGACGACATTGTCGAGGCCTTCGGCGCCGCAGAAGCGCGCCTGGGCGAACGGCAGGTCGGCCGAGATGCACAGCACCACCGCGTTATCCAGCTTGCTTGCCGATTCGTTGAAATGACGCACCGACGCGGCGCAGGTCGGCGTATCGACGCTGGGGAAGATGTTCAGCACCTTGCGCTTGCCGGCGAAATTCGCCAGCGACACATCGGCCAGATCCTTGCCCACCAGCGAGAACGCCGGGGCCGACTGACCTGCCGTCGGAAACGTACCGTCAACCTGGATCGGCTGACCCTTGAAAGCTACCTTGGACATGGCACACCTCATTCGTTGGGGAAGATGGGCTTACAAGTAGAACATGGTCTTGGCCAGGAACACGATCCCCACCATCATCGCCAGCACGATGCGGTGCGTATAGCGGAAGCGGCAGGCATTCATGCGCCCGCGTGCGCCGGCCCATACCGCATTGATGAACACACCCAGCACGCCGAACGCCAACGTCACCTTCAGCAGCAGGAACCAGCCGAAACGGGTGGTGCCGATGCAGGTCAGGCCATTGCAGCGCAAGTCGAACAGCATGCCGCCGCTGATGAACAACAGCAGTACCACCACCGGCATGAAGCGGCGCACGCGCGCCATCACCGCCTCTTCGAGCTGGCGCATCGTGGTGACGTCGAAACGCTTGTGCAGCGCTTCCAGCACCAGCACCTCGAACGCCGCGGCGCCCACGAACACGATCGCGCACGACAGGTGCAGCAGCACGATCCACGGATACCAGGCAGCCATGCTCATCTCTCCACGACAGACATGCTCCAAGTTTGCGCGCCGTCTCGATCCGGCACGCTGACCTGAATCAAGTCATCGACGGGCGAAGTCAGCCCGGCTTGCCGTCCGCCCGCGGCGTCAGGTAGATCCACGCCGAGCGCAGCACCCACGGCAGGAACGCCAGCAACCAGCCTGCGCCGGCGATCACCAGCCACAGGTACATGTCGCCACCCAGTTCCGCACGGATGCGCAGCAACGCCACCGCCTGCAGCAACCCGAAGCACAGCCACGGCACCGCGCCCATCTGCAACGGCCGGCCGGAATGGCCGTGGGTCACCCGCGTCACCATCGCCACCAGCATCGAGCCGAAGAAACCGATCGCCAGCGCGTGCAATGGCGCGCGACCCAGCACGTAGCCACCGCCAGCCGCCAGCACGATGTCCTGTATCGAGAACAGCACGAACGCCAACGGCAGCCACGCGAACGCGATGTGCAGCACCGCCAGCAGGCCGGGCCGCATGCACTTCCACGGCTGCCAGGCCAGGGCGTGCCAGCCGAACACCAGCGCCAGCGGCACATCGCACAGCCACAGCCAGCGCAATTGCCCGCGCCAGTCCAGCAGGAGATGCACGAGCAGCAGCGCCCACACCACCGGCAGGCTCCAGCCCGGCCGCCGCATCACGTAGCCGCGTCCCTTCGCGATGTTGTTGCTGAAGAACGGAAGCATGCGATGGCAGACGGTGAAATAGACCGGTAGCAGGAAGCCGAACGTGCCCAGCTTTACCGCGAGCTCGGCGCAGCTTGTCGGTGCCCCCAGCAGCAGCCAGCCCAGGAACAATAGCAGCCCCAGCGTGCCGCAGCAGAACGCGGCGAAGCACGACCAGCCATGCTTGTTGCGCTCGGTCGCCGCGCGCAATACGCCGCCCAGGGTAGTCACGCCGATGACATAGCCAACCAGCATCAGCCCCATGCCCAGCTTCAGCAGCCATGGCAGTCCGAGCAGGCCGATGTTCGCCAGCACGTAGCCGCCGAGCACGCCGCCGGCTACCGGCAGATAGCGCGCGGGTGGCACCGTCGGCCCGTTCATCCAGCGCGGGAACGTGGTCATCAGGAAGCCGAACATGAACAGCGGAAACAGGCCGTACTGGATCAGCATCGCGTGCCCCCAGATCGGCGGGATCGGCGGTTGCGGCCAGTGGCCCCAGCCGAATCGCAACGACGCCAGCTCCAGTGTCCACCAGGTCATGCTGAGCAGCACCGCCACGGTGCCGGCAAGAAACAGGGGGCGATGTGGTGCCGCTGCAAGCAGGCGCGACAGCGCGGCGTTGGCCGAAGCCGTGGAAAGAGGCTCGCTCATGGGGCTCAGGATAGTCGTTATCGCAGCATGCTGGCATGCCGCGAGCGGACGCTCACTGACCTGGATCAGACCGATGGAATCAGGGCCGATGGAATCAGGCCGATGGAATCAGGCCGGGAGCGTGGGCGGTAGAAACTTTCGAGGGGAAAAAGTGGCTGCGCAAGGACAGATTTTCGACGATTTGCCGGCCTATAGTGGTTCTATGGGCAATAAGCGATGGAAATATGGACCACGCAGACGCTTTTGCAGCCCGGAAGATTTCTGCCAGCCACGCTCCTAACCCGCCTGATCCGGCAGCAGGCTGGCACCCAGCTCGCGCAGGCCGTCGGGATCGAGCAATGCCAGCTCGCGGCCATCGATCTCGATCAACTTCTGTGCGCGGAAGCGGCTCAACACCCGGCTGACCGTTTCCGCCGCCAGCCGCAGGTAATTGGCGATATCGCCCCGCGACATGCTCAAGTGGAAACGCGTGGCCGAAAAGCCGCGCGCCGCGTAGCGTACCGACAGGTCGATCAGGAACGCCGCCATGCGCTCGTCCGCGCTATGGTCACCGGCCAGCAGCGAGACCGCGCCCAATTCCTTGCTGATCAGCCGGAACATGTGCTGCTGCACCGCCGGCATGCGCGTCGCCAACGCACTCATCGCGGGGAACGAGAAGCGACAGAACTTGGTGTTTTCCAGCGCCACCGCATCACAGGGAAAGTGATCCGGGTAGATCGCATTCAACCCCACCACCTCGCCCGGCAGGTAGAAGCCGAGCACCTGCTCGTTGCCCTCGCGGTCGAACAGGCGCGTCTTCACCGAGCCCTCGCGCACCGCATAGATCGCGCGGAACGGATCGCCAGTACGGAACACGTGCTCACCGGCCTGGAACGGCCCCACGTGCTCCACCAGACAATGCAATTCCGCCAGCTCGGGTTTGCCGTACCCCACCGCGATGCAGGCGTCGGAGAACGCGCAGGTGGTGCAGAAATGCGTGGCGTCCCCGTCGTCGGCGATCGGCGTGGGCACCAGATGCAAGCGTCCTGCGGAATTCTTGGATTGCATAGCTCGGGTCAGGCCGTGGCAGCGCGGAGTCGGTTATCCCGACGGGGTGACGCGTCGGGACATTACCGATGATACGCAGACCGCGCCACGGCCGCGAGCTTCCGCGACCGATGGACGTGGCGGCCCGTCGTCTGCTCAGGCCTTGCCGACGATGCGCTGCTCGATCGCACCGAAGATCGAGGCGCCGGCGGCATCAGTCACGTCGATGCGCAGCGTGTCGCCGAATTTCAGGAACGGGGTGGACGGCTTGCCGTCACGCAGGGTTTCCACCGTGCGCTGCTCGGCCAGGCACGACGCGCCCTTGCTGGTGTCCTGGTTGGCAATGGTGCCCGAGCCGACAAGGGTGCCCGCGGTGAGCGGACGGGTCTTGGCCACGTGCGCCACCAGTTCGGCAAAGCTGAATTGCATGTCGACGCCACACTCGGCCTCGCCGAACCACTGGCCATTGAGCCAGGTGCGCATCGGCAGGTGCAGCTTGTCGCCCTGCCACACCTCGCCCAGCTCGTCCGGCGTCACCAGCACCGGCGACAATGCCGAGCGCGGCTTGCTCTGCAGGAAGCCGAAGCCCTTGGCCAGCTCGCCCGGGATCAACCCGCGCAGGCTCACGTCGTTGATCAGGCCAACCAGCTGGATGTGCTCGGACGCCTGCGCCGGCGTGGCCGACATCGGCACGTCGTCGGTGACCACGACCACTTCGGCTTCCAGGTCGATGCCGAAGTCTTCGCTCGGCACCACCACGTCGTCGTGCGGTCCGAGGAAGCCGGCGCTGGTGGCCTGGTACATCAGCGGGTCGGTGTAGAACGAGGCCGGCACCTCGGCGCCGCGCGCCTTGCGCACGCGTTCCACGTGCGGCAGATAGGCCGAACCATCGACGAATTCATAGGCGCGCGGCAGCGGTGCAGCCAGCGCCGCCACGTCCAGCTTGAACGCACCATTGGCACTGCCCGCATTCAATGCGTCGGACAAGGCATTGAGGCGCGGCGCCGCGCTCGACCAGTCGTCCAGTGCGGCCTGCAGCGTCGGGGCGATACCGGTGGCCTTCACGGCGTGCGTCAGATCGCGGCTGACCACGACCAAGGTGCCGTCACGGCCACCTTCCTTGAGACTTGCAAGTTTCATCAAATGCTCCTAACCGCAATTTTCAACGTAATCGACCTGCGGCGGCACACCTGCATGCCACCGCGTCACCTTGCCCTGTGCATCCGTCTCGAATACCACGACGCCATCACTCTGCGGCGCGGCGACACGCAGATACTTTGCACCGGCGACGTACTTGTGTGGTTGCGCTTCGACACGCGCGCCGTACAACGTGCGGATCCGCGCCTCGTCCATGCCCACTCTGCCGCCGCCTGGCGCAACCTCCTTGGCGGTGCCTACATCGTAGCGAACGAAACGGCCACCCTCGAACATGAAGGCGAACTCCCTTGGCGACTTCACCCATTTCGGCGTCTTGTAAAAACAGGTCGACTCCGGCCCCGGCGCCCCCTTCAACTCGCCAGCCCAAGCCTTATTGAAGCTGGCTCTATCGAAGGCAGCCTCATCCATCCCGAAACGCATGTCGCCGTAGCCGTCGTAGTGCGCCAGCGTATCCGTCGCAGCCGCCGACACCGGCTTGATCGTCGACGCAGCGGCCGATGCGGGCGCTGTCGCCGGCTGGTCGGTACCGCCACATCCGACCAGCACCAGCGTGCAGGCGATGCCGAACGGAATGCCGGACCACCGGCGCTTCACGACGGGCTGCCCGCATCGAAATGCTTCGCGATGCCCTGCCAGCACTGGTAATAGTCCTGCTGCAGTTGCGGCGCATCGAGCGCCTGCTGCGTGGGCCGGATGACCTTGCGCGTTTCGAACATGAAAGCCATGGTGTTCATGATGTGATCCGGCTTGCCGGTGTCGGCCGCACTGGCCTTCTCGAAGCTGGCGGCATCCGGGCCATGACCGCTCATGCAATTGTGCAGCGAGGCGCCGCCCGGCGCGAAACCGCCAGCCTTGGCATCGTAGGCGCCTTCGATCAGGCCCATGAACTCGCTGGCCACGTTGCGGTGGAAATACGGCGGCCGGAACGTGTGCTCGGCCACCAGCCAGCGCGGCGGAAAGATCACGAAATCCATGTTCGCCGTGCCCGGGGTATCGGACAACGAGGTCAGCACGGTGAAGATCGACGGATCGGGATGATCCACGCTGATCGAGCCGATCGTGTTGAAGCGGGTCAGGTCGTACTTGTACGGCGCGTAATTGCCGTGCCAGGCCACCACGTCTAGCGGCGAATGATCGATCGCCGCCTGCCACAACGCCCCCTGGAACTTGGCGATGAGCTTGAAATCGCCCTCGATGTCCTCGTACGCCGCCACCGGCGCGAGGAAGTCACGCGGCAACGCCATCGAGTTGGCACCGATCGGCCCGAGATCCGGCAAGCGCAGCATGGCACCGAAGTTTTCCGCCACGTAGCCGCGCGCGGTGGCGTCGAGCAGCTCGACCCGGAAGCGCACGCCGCGCGGAATCACCGCAATCTCCAGCGGCTTCACTTCCAGCACGCCTAGTTCGGTGGCAAGGCGCAGGCGACCCTGCTGCGGCACGATCAGCAACTCGCCATCGGCATCGTAGAAGAATCGCCCTTCCATCGAGCGGTTGGCCGCATACAGATGGATGCCCACGCCCGCCTGTTCCGCCGCCCCGCCATTGCCGGCCAGCGTGAGCAGACCCTCCACGAAATCGGTGGGCGCCTCGGGCAACGGCAACGGATCCCAACGCAACTGGTTGGGCGTGGCCGGCGCTTCATCGAAACGGTTATGGAAACGCTCGTGCAGCAGCGGCGCAAACGGCTTGTGCATCGCCGCCGGACGAATGCGATACAACCAACTGCGCCGGTTCGCATGCCGCGGCGCGGTGAACGCGGTGCCGGACAACTGCTCCGCATACAGGCCGTGTGCCACGCGCTGAGGCGAATTCTGGCCCTCGGGCAGCACGCCCGGAACCGCCTCGCTGGCGAACTCGTTGCCGAAGCCGGATTGGTAGTTGGGTTGCGCGTTCACTGCGAATGCTCCGGATAGTGTGTTCTGGTTCCACCGGCCCTTCGACTCCACCTGGCCCAGGCTCGTCAAGGTGCTCGGGACGAACGGTGGATAAACCGTTCGCGCTGAGCGTAGCTTGCAAAGCAAGCGGAGTCGAAGCGCCTTTCAATCACCGTTGATGCTGGTGTTTGCCCTTGGCCAAAGCGCCCAGGGCGTCCCAGTTTCCCGCCATGTACGCTAGCTTTTTGGCTCGACTCCAGCCTTTCAGCTTGCGTTCCATGGTCAACGCCTCGTAACGCGTTTCGAAGCCTTGCGTGTGGATCAGCTTCAAGGGCCGTCGTGTCGAGGTATAGACGCAACCTTTGCCCTGATCGTGCTGCTCCATCCGCTTGTCCAGGTCGTCCGTGTGCCCGATGTAGAAACTGCCATCGGCGCATTCGAGGATATAGAGAGTGAATTCCATTTCTGCGGCTTCCTTGCCGGTTTGGTCGCTCGACTGCCCTTCGACTCCGGCCCTGCGGGCCTACGCTCAGGGCGAACGGTGCAACAAACTCCGATCACCCTGAGCGTAGCCGCGCAGCGGCGAAGTCGAAGGGCCGCAGGCTCAAGAATCAAAGCACGCCGCGTTTCATCTGGTCGCGTTCGATCGACTCGAACAGCGCCTGGAAGTTGCCTTCGCCGAAGCCTTCGTTGCCCTTGCGCTGGATGATCTCGAAGAAGATCGGGCCGATGCAGTTCTGGGTGAAGATCTGCAACAGCAGGCGCTTCTTCGTTTCCGGGTCGGCGTCGATCAGGATCTTGTTCTTGCGCAGGCGCGGCACGTCTTCGCCGTTGCCGGGAATGCGCAGGTCGACCACGTCGAAATAGGTGTCCGGCGTATCGAGGAATTCCACGCCCTGGCCACGCATTGCTTCCACCGTGTCGTAGATGTTGTCGGTGAAGCAGGCAATGTGCTGGATGCCTTCGCCATGGTAGGCGTCGAGGTATTCGTTGATCTGGCTCTTCGGATCATTCGACTCGTTGAGCGGGATGCGCACGATGCCGTCCGGCGCGGTCATCGCCTTGGACACCAGGCCGGTCTTGGCGCCCTTGATGTCGAAGTAGCGGATCTCGCGGAAGTTGAACAGCTTCTCGTAGTACTCCGACCACTGCGCCATGTTGCCGTAGTAGAGGTTGTGCGTGAGGTGGTCGATGAAGGTGAGGCCGAAACCCTTCGGGTTCTGCTCGGCACCGTCGATCGGCGCGTAATCGTCGCCGTAAGCGCTGCCCTTGTCGCCATAGCGATCCACCAGATACAGCATGCAATCGCCGATGCCCTTGACCACCGGTGCGCTCACCGCGCGGGTGTCGGCCTTGTCGGTCATCGCCTCGCCACCGTTGCCCTGCACCGTTGCCAGCACTTCACTGGCCGGTTTCTTGAAGCGGATCGCGAAACCGCAGGCGCTGGGGCCGTGCTTTTCGGCGAAATCGGCGGCAAAGGAATCAGGGGTTTCGTTGACCAGGAAGTTCACGCCGTTCTGGCGATACACCGTGATCGGCTGGCGCTTGTGCTTCAGCACCGCGGTGAAACCCATCTTGCGGAACAGTTCGTGCAGTTCCGTGGCACGACCGGCCGGCGCAGCGAATTCGACGAACTCGAAACCGTCGATCCCCATCGGGTTTTCGAACGTGGTGACCTGCATGCCAAGGTTGGGCTGGGCTGTCATGAAATTTCTCCGACGGGCTACGATGGGGACACAAACCGCGCTACCGATAGCTTTTCGCACAGCAAACGCTAACGTGACGCGCGCTTTTGGTGAAAAGTGCAGCCATGGATGGCTGCCCGTTTGACCTTCGCGGTCATGTACGACCGCACAAGTTATAGTTACAAATGAAACTATTTGCAAGGAACATTGCAACGATGCCCGGCATCCGCAAACCTGACCACGCCCCGCTGGAACTGGAGCGCTTCGTGCCCTACCAGCTCTCGATCGTGTCCAACACGGTCAGCCAGGCCATTGCCGACGACTATCAGCAACGCTACGACCTTGGTGTGACCGAATGGCGCGTGATGGCGGTATTAGCCCGTTTCGACGGCCTGTCGGCGCGCGAGGTGGCCGAGCGCACGGCAATGGACAAGGTGGCGGTAAGCCGCGCACTGGCCCGGCTGGTGGCCGCCGGCCGGGTGCGCCGGGAGACCCACAGCGACGACAAACGCCGTTCGGTGCTCGATCTCACCCCCGCCGGCTGGCGCATCCACGACGAAGTGGCGCCGATGGCGCGTCAGCGTGAACGCGAACTGCTGGGCCAGTTGGAGCCCGAAGAACAGCGGTGGCTGCGGAGCATTCTCGACAAGCTGATGCCGCCCGAGGCCTGAGGGCCCGCCCCCCTTTTTTTGCGCTGTAGGAGCCCGCTCGCGGGCGATGCTGTTGGCATTTCCGGATGCCAGATCAAAAGCATCGCCCGCTAGCGGGCTCCTACGCCGCAAGGGAATCGGGCAGGATCTTGAACCGGCTCGATCCGATGCGCCGGGAAACGCCTTCCCGCCGGATCAGTGCATCAACGGATCAGGGTCGATTTGCCGAACAGCGATTCGACCAGGTCCACCGCCAGCTTCGCGGTGGCGTTGCGCTTGTCGTACGCGGGATTCAGTTCGACGATGTCCAGCGAGCCCAGCCGGCCGGTATCGGCGATCATCTCCATGCACAACTGCGCCTCGCGATAGTTCGGGCCGCCACGCACGGTGGTACCCACACCCGGGGCAATCGACGGGTCGAGGAAATCCACGTCGAAGCTGACATGCAGATGGGTGTCGGCATCGATGCCGGCCAGGGCCTCTTCCATGGTGCGCTTCATGCCCACTTCGTCGATATGGCGCATGTCGAACACGTCCATGCCCGCCTCGCGCACCAGCTTCTTCTCGGGGTCATCCACCGAGCGGATGCCGATCTGGCGGAACACCTTCGGCTCCACCGCCGGCACGTGGCCGCCAATGCCGGTGAGTTCGGCCGGACCGTTGCCGCACAGGCAGGCCACCGGCATGCCGTGGATGTTGCCGGTGGGCGTGCCCAGCGCGGTATTGAAATCGGTGTGGGCATCCAGCCACAGCACGCGCAACTTGCGCCCCTGCTCGCGGCAATGGCGCGCCACGGCGCTGACCGAGCCGATCGCCAGGCAATGGTCACCACCGAGCATGATCGGCAGGCGGCCCTGGCTCAGTTCGCCATAGATGCCTTCGTGCACGGCCTGGTTCCAAGCGGCCACTTCGGGCAGGTGACGGTATCCGTCGGTCGGCGGCTGCCACGGATTCAGCGGGCCATGCAGGTTGCCGCGGTCGGTCACGTCGAAACCGCGGCGCCTGAGTCGCTCGCCGATCATCGCCACGCGCAGCGCTTCGGGTCCCATCGAGGCGCCACGGTGTCCTGCGCCAATGTCGGTCGGCGCGCCGACCAGTGCAATCGTCTGTTTGCTCATGTCGTTTCCCACAATGTCGTTTGCTGCAGCCTGCCAGTGTAACGGCTCGGCTTGACGAAGCCGTGATGCGGCGCATCGCGCACAACTTGACCGTGGTCAAGCGAAATGCCGACGACACGCGTTAGGCTGGGCGCATCCAAGGTCTGCAGGGGCAACAGGCCGTGGGGCGAAGATGCAAAATCGACGCCGGAGGCGCAGTCGCCGTCCGGCACCGGAAACGGACCTGGATGGACGTGACCTGAGGGGAAGACCGCATGCAACAGATCAACGCGCTCGAGAACGATTCCGCCGTCGTTGCCGAACTGCCATTGTCACCATGGTGGGTTCGCTGCGTACTCATCGTGTTGGTGCTGGGACTTTCGGCCCTGCTCGCCATCACCTTCCTGGCTTATCGCAACGCCCCACCTGTGCCTCAGCACATCGTGGATTCGAGCGGTGCCACCGTATTCACCGGCGACGACATCCGTGCCGGCCAGGGCGTCTTCCTGAAGTACGGCTTGATGGACAACGGCTCGATCTGGGGCCATGGCGCCTATCTGGGCCCGGACTACTCCGCCGAGGCGTTGCACCAGATCGGCCAGGACAGTGCCAACGCCCTTGCGGTGAAGCAGTACAACGGAGCCCTGACCGCCTTGTCGCCGGGTCAGCGGGCAGGCGTACAGGCGCAGGTCGCCGAATTGCTGAAGACCAACCGCTATGACGCGGCCACCGGCACGCTCACGCTGACGCCGGCCGAATCGGAGGCTTACCGCCAGCAGGTCGGCTACTGGACGGATTACTTCAAGCATCCCGATACCAATGGTGGCCTGAAGCCGAACCTGATCACCGACCCCGTGGAATTGCGCCATTTCACCGCGTTTGTCACCTGGGCCGCCTGGGCCTCGGTCGCCGACCGGCCGGGCAAAAGTTACTCCTACACCAACAATTTTCCGTACGACCCGAGCGTGGGCAATGTGCCGATCGGACCGGCGCTGCTGTGGAGCGCACTGAGCCTGATCATCCTGCTGGGCGGCATCGCGGTGGTGCTGCTAGCTTTCGGCAAGTTCGACTATCTGGGCTGGGTCAGCCCCGGACGCCACGTGCACCCGAAGCTGCTGCCGGGCAAGGCCGGGCCGGGCCAGCGCGCGCTGGTGAAGTTCTTCGTGGTCGTGTCGCTGTTGTTCCTGATGCAAACCCTGGTCGGCGGCGCCACCGCGCACTTCCGCGCCGATCCGGGCACCTTCTACGGCCTGCGCCTGGAGGATCTGTTCCCCAGCAACCTGTTGCGTACCTGGCACCTGCAGACGGCGATCTTCTGGATTGCCACCGCCTATGTGGCGGCCGCATTGTTCCTTGGCCGCTCACTGCGCAGCGACGAACCGAAGGGCTTCGCGCTGTGGGTGCACCTGCTGTTCGCCGCGTTCGTGGTGGTGATTGGCGCCAGCCTGCTCGGCGAATGGGTGGGCATGTCGCAATTGCTGGGCAAGTGGTGGTTCTGGCTGGGCGACCAGGGCTGGGAATACCTGGAGATCGGCCGGCTCTGGCAGATCCTGCTGGTAATCGGCTTGTTCGCGTGGTTCGCGCTGCTGTTCTGGGTGGCGCGACCCGGTCGCAACGACAACCCGCAGATGCGCCCGCTGACGCGCATGTTCCTGTGGGCGGCGTTGGCCATTCCGGTGTTCTACGTGCCGGCGCTGTTCTACGGTGCGCATACCAACTTCACCGTGGTCGACACCTGGCGTTTCTGGATCATCCACCTGTGGGTGGAAGGCTTCTTCGAATTCTTTGCCACCACGGTGGTGGCGCTGACCTTTTTCCAGCTTGGCCTGACGCCGCGCAACACCGCGCTGCGGGTGATCTATCTCGACGCGATCCTGTACTTCCTCGGTGGCCTGCTCGGCACCGGCCACCATTGGTACTTCACCGGCCAGACCGATCTGAACATGGCGGTCTCGGCGATGTTCTCGGCACTGGAAGTGGTGCCACTGACGCTGCTGACGCTGGATGCCTGGGACTTCATACGCACCACTCGCGGCGAATGCGACCGCTGCGGCAAACCGGTCTCGGTGCCGCACAAGTGGACGTTCTGGTTCCTGATGTCGGTTGGCTTCTGGAATTTCCTCGGCGCCGGCGTGTTTGGCTTCCTGATCAATCTGCCGATCGTCAGCTACTACGAAGTGGGCACCATCCTCACCCCCAACCACGGCCATGCCGCGATGATGGGCGTGTTCGGCATGCTGGCCATCGCGTTGATGGTGCTGGTGTTGCGCCAGACCAGCAGCGACGAACGCTGGGCCGGCATCGAGAAGTACGTGAAAGTGTCGTTCTGGGGCACTAACGTCGGCCTGTTGATGATGGTGGTGTTCAACCTTTTCCCCGCCGGCGTGTTGCAGGTGTGGGACGTGATCGAACACGGCTACTGGCACGCACGCAGCATCGCCTACGTGGGCAGCACGCGCTCGCACATCCTCGAATGGATGCGCCTGCCGGGCGACCTGGTATTCATCATCTTCGGCGCGATTCCGCTGGTCATCGCAAGCACGAAGACGTGGCTTGGCATGCGGCAGGACGCAAGGCGCCAAGAGCCCGCGCGAGACCTCGTGTAGGAGCCCGCTCGCGGGCGATGCTTTTGGCATGGCATCCGCGAGGTGAAACGCAGCGCCCGCGAGCGGGCTCCTACGGTGCAAGGCAACGAAAAGGTGCCCTGCCAGTGGGTCAGGCCACCGCTTCGGCGACCTCGTTGCGCTGGCGATACTCGCGCACCATCTGCTCCACCAGCTCGCGGTGGCCAGGCAAATCGCCCAGCGCGTGACCGGCCATCTGCTGGATCATCGCGAACTCGCGGCGGGCGTCATCCACCCGCGTGTAGACACTGCGCATCGGCTCCAGGTCGGTCTTGAACTCCATCCCGTAGAGCACGTATTGCCAGCTCGACACCAGGAACATCTCCAGGTCGCCGACGAAATCCAGCCGGTGCGGCGGCCGATGCTTCCATAGCGCCAGCCGATCCTTCAGCGTGTCGGGAATGCTGTCCGGGTTCGCGTTGTCGAGCCAGAACGCGGTGTCGCGGCGCTGGCTCAGGCAGTAATGCATCTTGATGAAGTCGATGATGCGGTCGTAACGCGCCACCACCATTTCGTTGTAATGCCGGGCGGTGCGCTCCATGTCGTCGACATCGCCAGGCAGCAGATGGGTGAGCAGGTAGGCACCCAATTCCACCAGCGCAATGCCGGTGGATTCCAGCGGCTCGACGAAGCCGCCAGCCAACCCCACCGCCACGCAGTTCTTGCGCCAGTGCTCGGGACGATAGCCCGTCTCGAAACGAATGTGCTGTGCCGTCACGCCCTCGGCGGCGGCGCCAAGATACTGGCGGAACACGGCTTCCGCCCGGGTGGCGTCGGAGTGCTGCGAGGAATACACGTAACCGCAGCCGCGCCGCTGTTGCAGCCCGATGTCCCAGATCCAGCCGGCCTCCTGTGCGGTGGCCATGGTGTAGCAGGGAATCGGCGAATCGGGCTGCGGATACGGTACCTGCATGGCCACGGCGCGGTCGACGAACAGCACGTCGCGGCGGCTGCGGAACGGCGACTTCATCGCCCCGTCGATCAGGTAGCCGCGCAAGCCGGTGCAATCCACGTAAAGGTCGGCACTCAACTCGCCTGCCTCGCGAGTGACGATGCGTGCAATCGCGCCCTGCGCGTCCAGCTCGGCCCGCTCCACCGTCGCCAGGTGACGGACCACGCCCAGCTCCGTTTGCCCGTGTTCGGCCAGCACCTCGGCCACGCGTGCGGCATCGAAGTGATAGGCGTAATTCATCGGCCCATGGAAGTCTGCATCCTTCGCCCGCTTGGGTGCACGGTTGCCATCCACCAATCGCTTCTGCATCGACACGGCATCGGCGAACGGCACGCCTGCAGGCGCCGCGCCGAGCAACCAGTACGGCAGCAATTCCGGACCGCCCGTTCGCTGGCTGGGCATGCTGAAAGGATGGAAGAAGTCGCTGGCGCCCGGCGCGCCCTGCGGTCGCACCCAGTGCCGGTAGCGGATGCCCTGCTTGAACGTGCCGGTAGAGCCGGCGAGGAAGCGCCGCTCGTCCAGCCCGATCGCCGACAAGGTGCCGCGGATCGACGGGAACGTGGCTTCGCCCACGCCAAGCAGGCCGATGCGTGGCGATTCCACCAGCTCCACCTTGATGCTGCCCGGTGCCACCGAGTTGAGCGATTTCGCCAGGTAGCACGCGGTCAGCCACCCCGCCGTACCGCCGCCCACCACCAGGATTTTCTGCAGTCGTGCCATCGATCTCTCCCCATCGGCCGGCAGCGCCGGCATCGGATCAGGGATCGATATCAACACCGATTGACAGCGCTGTCAATTTGCAGAACAACAAATCCTGCGCAGCCCCGCCGGTCAGTCTTTCTTCGTTCGGGTCTTGCGTGGCCTGGCTTCGGCGGCGGCGATCAGGCCTTGCAGATAGGCAATGCCTTCCTCTTCGGGAAAGAACGCCACGACATCGGCAACCGTCAGCTTGTAGCGATCACGCAGGGCCAGAAACTCGCGTTTCGCCCGCCCTGCCGCGGTTTCGTGCGAAGCCTGTTCGGCCTGCTGCTTGCGCTCGAGCGCGGCCAGCTCTTCCTGGAACTGCCGGAACGGATCTTTGTGAATAACCATGGAAGAAACGAAGTCACTGCGAAATAAACGCCCATGACCACATGCCGAAGCGGCGTCCGTGTGGGGGCATGCGTAACACGCAAAGCCCGCTGCAACGTCAGGGACCGGCATGGAACGGACATCTGGTGCCGGCAGCAGGAGTCGAACCCGCGACCTACTGATTACAAATCAGTTGCTCTACCAACTGAGCTATGCCGGCGTGGACGGCGATTCTAGCAGCCTGCCGGGCTCCTCAGAAACAACCGCTGCTGTGCGAGCCCACGCTGGGATCCCGGATGCGGCTGCGCCAGTTGAAATGGACGCTGTCGGCCACCACCAGGTCGAGCCAGTATTGCGGCACCTGCTCGGTGCGCTGGGTCAGTTTGGCCGGGAAACCGGCCGCGACGACCTGGTCGAGGCGGTTGTGCGCATTGGCCGGATCCTTGAACAGACCCAGCGACACGGTGTTCTGCTGGTCACCCGAACCGACCACGAAATAGTCGGTGATGTGTTTGGCTTCGAGCTTGCGTGCCTCGGCCAGCGCCTGTGCCCGGCTGCCGCTGGTGGGCAGGTGTACCCACCAGCCGCGCAGTTCGGTGGTCTGTTCTTGCCGCGCCCGCTCGCGCACGGTCTGGCGTGCCAGCGCACTGCGTGCCGTGCGCATGTCCTGCGGCGTGGCGAACGGACCCAGGGTCATGCAGGCATAGCTCTCCGAAGGGGCTGCCGGGGCAGCGGCCGGTACCGATGCGGTGGCTGACGGCGCCACCGGTGCCTGCTCGGACAGCAGCTGCAGCTCGGGCACGCCCGGATCGGTGGCGCTGCGGCCGAGTGCGTCGTTCTGGCCCAGCAACAGCCACGCCCCCACGGCGATATTGAGAGTCATCAGGAAAACGAAAAGCAGGCGCAGGAACATCGGCCATCCATCAGGGTCGGGCGTCGGTCATTCTAGGGCAGTGCTGCAGCCTTGCGTGGTGCACGCCGACACGATCCGAAGGATGGCCCGGCCAAACCCTCCGCGGAAGCGAGCCGGCCCTTCGCTGCCAGGGACACGTCAGTCGGACGCTTGCCCGGCAGCCCACACGGCCAGGCCATGCAGCACGCTGTCGGCGGCATGCCTGGACGGCAGCGCCAGCAGTGGCAACAGCCCACCGGCATCACCACCGTGGACGAGCAATCGCGGCGAACCGCCCAACTGCGGCGACATGCGCGCGACAAAGCGCTCGACCAGCGCCACCGCGGCCAGCCAGCAACCGGAAGCCACGGCATCGGCGGTATTGTCGGCGGCATCGTGCACCTCGCCCGGCCGCTCCGGCCGCACGCGGGCCGTGGCGCCGAGCAGGGATTGCTGCATCAGTCGCGGCCCGGGGGCGATCAGGCCGCCAAGATGCCGGCCATCCGCGGCCAGCGCGTCGAGGGTCAACGCGGTGCCAACGCCCACCAGCACGCACGGCGCATCACCGGCGGCCTTTGCGGCGACCATGGTGAGAAAACGATCCACGCCCAATCGCAACGGCTCGGCGTAGGCATTGCGCACGCCACAAGCCGAGGCCGGCGTGCGCAGCCAGGTGACATCGCGAGCGAAGGCAGCCACCGTCAGCGCGGCAATGCGCGTCTCGCGCGCAGCGTCCACGACCGAGGCACCGAACGCATGCGTCGGCGCCGGCAGCTCGCGCCAGGCTTGCGTCAGCACGGCGGCCACGTCCTCGTCCCATGCCACGGCGCCACGCGCCAGCCATTCGCCGCCGTGGGCCAGCGCCCACTTCAATCGGGTATTGCCCAAATCCAGCAACAGATTCATGCGCGACGCACCGTGACGTCGGCGCTGTCGATCCGGCGCAAGCCCTGCTCCGTGCGTATCTGCAACGCGCCCCGGGCATCCACGCCGGCACCGATGCCATCGAATTCACCCAGCGCGCCACTGAGGCGCAACGGCGCGTCACGCAGCAAATCATGGCGCGCGTAGTCCTCCGCGAAGGCCGCAAAGCCCTCGCTGGCGAACTCGGCAAGGCCATCGGCCAATGCGGTGATCAGCGCTGCCGCCACGCGATTGCGATCCGGCGGCGTGCCGCCGCACAAGCTGGCCACCTCGCAGGCGGGCTGACCGGCCTGCTCGTGCAGCGCCGGGGTCAGGCGCAGGTTGAGGCCGATGCCGATGATGGCCGCGCACGGCCCCTGGTATTCACCGGACAGCTCGACCAGGATGCCGGCCAGCTTGCCGCCGGGCTGGCCGTTTTCGCCCCGGGCCAGCACGTCATTCGGCCACTTCAGGCCGGCACCCGCCACGCCAAGTGATTCCAGCGCACGCAGCACCATGGCGCCTACCGCCAGCGACAAGCCACTGAGTCCGGCAAAGCCGAGATCAAAGCGTTTCAGGCAGGACAGATAGATGTTCAGCCCTGGTGGCGACAGCCAGTGACGCCCGCGTCGACCGCGCCCGGCACTCTGGGTCTCGGCCAGCACGATGCTGAGATCGGCTGCCTGCGCGCCGCGACGCTGCAGCTCACTGGAAGTGGAATCGATTTCCCAGTGCAGTTCGAGCGCTCCGAGCCCGCGGGCAAGCCGCGCCGGCAAGGCCGCCCGGATTTCCGCTTCGTCGAGTATCTGCAGCGGCCACGGCAAGGCGTAGCCGGCCGCACCGCGCGATTCGATCGGCACGCCGCGACTGCGCAACGATTCCACCTGCTTCCAGATGGCCGCGCGCGACACCCCGGCGGCCTCGGCCAGGCGGGCGCCCGAAACAGTCTCACCGGTGGCGAGAACGGACAGAAGTTGTGGCGCCAGCATCAGCGGCCGCTGTCCGGCGGTGGCATCGAAGAAGTCATCCGGCGGATTCTAGCCTGTGAGAGCCCCGACATTCCCGTCCGGATCGCGGCACTGGCATCCCCTGGCCAATTCTGGGACGATCCCGCACTGGCCTGTGCATCAAAGGGGTTGATCGCCATGCGTGCCATACACTTGCTGACCGGATGCGTGTTTGCCTTGGGCCTTGTGGCCACGGCACATGCCGCCACCAACGTCGACGCGGGAAGCGCTGGCGCTGGCGACTGCGCCCACAGCACTACTGCCGACGGCGGCAGCAGCCGCGACGCCACGGCTTCCGGCGGCGAAAGCGTGGGCCTTGCGCACACGACCGCGCCCGCCACCCAAGGCAGCAATTCCACCAGCAGCCGCGGCGACAGCACCATTTCCGGCAGTGGCGGCAGCGACGATGCCGCACCGGCGCAGTCACACCGGGTAAGCCTGGGTTGGCAATCGTTGCTGCCCGGTTCGATCCAGTAACTCCGCAGTTCGCGGTTCTGCCGCGAAACCTGGCCAGCGCGCCAGCCCAGGCGAAGCGCTGGCGTTTCCTCGTGTGCCACGGGCGCGCCAAGTCAGCGAAGCTGACCGCGCGTAAGCAAGATCTCAGCTGGCCGGGAACTGCACGCTGAAGCGGGCACCACCGAATTCGGGCGAGCCATCCACCGTCAATTCACCCCGATAGGCACGCACGATGTCCTGCACGATGGACAGGCCGATGCCGTGGCCTTGCACGCGTTCGTCGCCGCGCACGCCACGCTGCAGCACTTTCTCGATCTTGTCGGCGGGGATGCCGGGACCGTCATCTTCCACGCTCAACCACAGGCCCGGCCGCGCGCGGCCCGCTTCCGGCTCGATCTTCGCCACCAGCAACACGTGGTGGCCGGCCCACTTGAAGGCGTTTTCCAGCAGGTTGCCCATCAGCTCGAGCAGGTCGCCCTGTTCGCCATGGAAGGCCGCGCCTTCCTCGATGTCGAATTCGCAAAGTACATTTTTGGCCGCGTAGACCTTCTCCAGACTGCGCACCAGATCCTCGGCATGCCCGGCCAGCGGCACGGCGGTGGCAAAGGTCTGCCGGCCGGAGGTGGCGGCGCGGGCCAGCTGGTAGGCCACCAGTTCGTCCATGCGGCGCACCTGGTCCAGCAACGCATCGCGCAACTGTGGCCGTTCGGCGGCGGCCGATTCCACCTGCGAACGGATCACCGCCAGCGGCGTCTTCAGGCTGTGCGCCAGATCGGCCAGCGTGTTGCGGTAACGCGTGCGCTGCTCGCGTTCGCTGTCGATGAAGGCATTGATACGCTCGGTGAGGCCGGTCAGTTCCAGCGGATACTGGCTGTCCAGGTGATCGCTGTTGCCACGCTCGACCCGACTCATGTCGCTGGACACCTTGCGCAGCGGCGTCAGGCTCCAGCGCAGCAGCAGCAACTGCAGCACGATCAGCAGCACACCCAGCGTGGCCAGCCAGCCGATCAGGCTGCGCCGGTACACCTCGTTGCTGTTGGCGAGCTGTTCCTCGGTTTGCGCCACGGTGAAGGTGAGGTGCACCGGCTTGCGCTCGGGCAAGTCCAGCAGCACCCCGTAGCTGTAGTAGTACAGCCGCCCCATGCGCGTATCCACCGGCCCGGTGAAGCGTTGCTCGCCCGGCTTGAGCGGCTGCAGGAAATCGAAGTCGCGACCGATCGCCGAGGAGGATTCCCAGCGAAAGTCGTGGTCGCCCAATACCACCGCATACAGGCCCGAACCCGGTCGCGAGAAGCGCGGGTCGGGGGTCGAGTCGGGCATCAACGGACGGCCGTAACGACTGACGTCCGTACCGGCCATGTAGGCAATGGTGAAGTTGTACAGCCGATCCTGCAGCGCGTTGAGTGCACTGTCCGCGTTGGTCTTGGACAGGGTCAACCCGATCGCGCCGAGGAAGGCGGCCAGCACCAATCCGGTGGCCAGTGCCGCACGCGCCGCCAGCGAAAACGGGCGCGGCGGCGGGGTGCTGTCAGTCGTCGTCGTTTTCGCTGCGGGGGATGGCAAAGCGGTATCCGCGTCCACGTACCGTCTCGATGGGTTTGAGGGCGGCCTCCGGGTCCAGCTTCCTGCGCAGGCGGCCGATGAAAACCTCCAGCACGTTGGAATCGCGGTCGAAGTCCTGCTGATAGATGTGCTCGGTGAGGTCGGCCTTGGACACCAGCTCGCCCGCGTGCAGCATCAGGTATTCCAGCACCTTGTATTCGTAGCTGGTAAGGTCGACCAGTTTGCCATCCACCGACACCGTCTGGGCAGTGGTGTCCAGCTTGATCGGGCCACAGGCCAGCACCGGCTTGGACCAGCCGCTGGCGCGACGTACCAGCGCGTTGATGCGCGCCAGCAGTTCCTCGACGTGGAACGGCTTGACCAGATAGTCGTCGGCGCCCTGCTTGAGGCCCTCGACCTTGTCCTGCCAGCCGCCACGCGCGGTGAGGATCAGGATGGGATAACGCTGGCCCGCTTCGCGCAGGGCCTTGATCAGCTCCATGCCCGACATCTTGGGCAGTCCCAGGTCGATGATCGCCAGGTCGAACGGCACCTCGCGCCCCATGTAAATGCCTTCTTCACCGTCCTGCGCGGCATCGACGGCGAAGCCGTCGCGCTTCAGGCGCGCGGCGAGCGTCTCGCGCAACGGCGCCTCGTCTTCAACCAGAAGGATGCGCATCAGTGTTTCTCCTTGTTGCCGCCGCCGTTACCGGCGGGATTCTTGGTGGATGATGCCGCGGAAGGGTGGCGTGCGGAAGCGGCCTCGATGGTCACCACCTGCACGTGCCCCTCCGGCGTGAGTACCTTGATGCGGTACTCCAGCCGTCGCCCGACGTGTCGCTGCTCGGCCGACAGTACCTTGCCGCTGGTCTTCTGCTGCACCTGGATCACTGCCTGGTCCAGCGTCTGGGCCGTGGCTGGCGGTTGCTGGGCCGCGGCCGTCGCCGCCAGCAGCAGGCCAGTGCAAAGCAGCACCGCAGGATGGAACTTCAATGCCATGTCGCCTCGTGATCTACCCCGGGCATCGGCCCGCTATCCTCCCATAGTGGGAAACCCGGGCTGAATACTGACCGGACGGCCGATACCTGTCACGCCGCAGCGTGTCTTGACGGCAACGCCTGCTCCAGCAATGCCCAACCCGCGCCAGGCTGATGGGCGCCCTCGCTGAGCACCCGCCGGAACCCCCGCGCGCCGGGCTCACCTTGGTACAGGCCGAGTAGATGCCGCGTGATGTGCTTGAGCGCCGTGCCACGCGCCAGCTCCGCCTCGACATACGGGCGCAGGTGCTGCAGCACCACCTCGCGCTCCGGCAACGGCTCGCCGTACAGCGCTGTCTCCAGCCGTGCCAGCAACCAGGGATCGTGATAGGCCGCGCGCCCCAGCATCACCCCATCCACCTGGGCCAGATGCGCACGCACCTGCTCCACCGTGGTCACGCCGCCGTTGATCGCCACCACCAGTTGCGGAAATTCGCGCTTGAGGCGGTAGACGCGCTCGTAATCCAGCGGCGGAATCTCGCGATTCTCCTTCGGGCTCAAGCCTTTCAGCCACGCCTTGCGCGCATGCACCACCAGCACGCCGACGCCGGCTTCCAGCATGGTTTCGGTGAAATGCTGCAGGCCGGCGTAGTCGTCCTGGTCATCCACGCCGATGCGGCACTTCACCGTCACCGGTACGGACACCGCGTCACGCATCGCCTTCACGCAATCGGCCACCAGCGCCGGCTCGTACATCAGGCAGGCACCGAAACGACCCGACTGCACGCGATCAGACGGACAACCCACGTTGAGATTGATCTCGTCGTAGCCGGCTTCGGCGCCGAAGCGCGCGGCCTGCGCCAACTCGCCCGGTTCGCTGCCACCCAGCTGCAGCGCCACCGGATGTTCCTGCTGGCTGTGCTCCAGCAAGCGCAATTGCCGCCCGCGCACCAGCGCCGCACTGGTCACCATCTCGGTATACAGCCGCGCATGCGGCGACAGCAGACGATGGAAATAGCGGCAGTGCCGATCGGTCCAGTCCATCATCGGCGCGACGGACAGGCGCCAGGGTTCGGCGAGTTCGGGGATGGCGGGCGGCGTGTTCACGCCGGCTATTGTACGGGCAGAGGTGCCGCGGTCCGCCGATTCAGGCGGTTGCAGTGCCCATGTTCCATCAGCCGGGATCAGGCGTCCGGCTTCGCGGCGCGTTTCGCGGCTCGGGTCCGCACGACCAGCAGCGCCAGGAAAACCACGATCATGACGGCCAGGGCGATCCAGTGCTGCCTGTCGTACAAGGCCACGCCAAGCGCGCCCACGACGGGACTGACCATTTCGATCAGCCACAGTACGGCCATCGCGCGGGGCAAGTCAGGCGCCAGCTTGGCCACGTACACCACGTAGATCCAGAACGCGGCCAGGCAGAGAAAAGTCACCACCAGCATGCCGGCGAAAATCGGCACGCCCAGGGCATGGAACTCGCTGGTGAACACGTTGCGATTCACCACGGGCATCAGGGCCACCACGCTGAGCAGCACCAGGTTGATGGCACTGCCGATGGTATCGATGTCGCGCAGATGCGCCACCATGCGCCGGTGGTAGAACCACACCGTGCCAATGAACAGGAAGCTGAAGAAATAGACCAGCAGCGGTATCGACCAGGCCTGCCACAAACTCTGGCCGGGAGCGGCATCAGGCTTGATCTCGATAGCCGACAGCGTGATGGCGATGGCGAACACGCCGTCGGACAGCATGACCAGCCGATCGAGGTGACGCTGGCCGACGTGGTGGTCCGAAATGGGTTCCTGTACCCGACTGCCCATGCCTCTCTCTCCCTGCTGGAATCCGAACGCCGGATGATGCCGCAGAACGCGGCGGGCGGGGAGCCCTCGAATCGCGTAAAATGGCGCCAGCGCCGCGTCCGCGCGCCGCCACTCGCCAGGTTCCCCGGCCCACGCCCTCCCACGCGAGTCTCGCTGCCGCCCAGACGGTGGCGCGTTTACCCCGACCCGCAATTCGAGACGAAGACATCATGGTAGCCATGGCGACCGAGCACGTGATCGACGTGCATCACTGGAACGACACGCTGTTTTCCTTCCGCACCACGCGCGACCCGGGCTTCCGCTTCGACAGCGGCCAGTTCGTGATGATCGGTGTGGAAACGGAAGGTCGTCCGCTGATGCGCGCCTATTCGATCGCCAGCGCCAGCTGGGAAGAGCACCTGGAATTCTTCTCGATCAAGGTGCCCGACGGCCCGCTCACCTCGCGTCTGCAGCACCTGAAGCCCGGCGACCCGTTGGTGGTCACGCGCAAGCCCACCGGCACCCTGGTGCTGACCGATCTCAAGCCCGGCAAGCACCTGTACCTGTTGGGTACCGGCACCGGGCTGGCGCCGTTCATGAGCATCATCCGCGACCCGGACACCTACGAACGCTACGAGAAGATCGTGCTGGCCCACGGCGTGCGTCACATCAACGACCTGGCCTACGCCCACTACCTGGAACACGAGTTGCCGCAGCACGAATACCTGGGCGAGCTGGTGCGCGAGAAGCTGATCTACTACCCCACCGTCACCCGCGAGCCATTCCGCCACCGTGGCCGCATCACCGACGCCATCGCCGACAACGTGATGAGCCAGGCCACCGGCTTGCCTCCGCTCAACCCCGAGACCGACCGCGTGATGATGTGCGGCAGCCCGGCCATGCTGGACGACCTGTGCGCCCTGCTCGATGGTCGCGGCTTCCAGGCCTCGCCGCGCACCCGCGAGCCGGGCGATTACGTGATCGAGCGGGCGTTCGTGGAGAAATAAGGCCTGCGTGGTCCAGCCCGGGCAGGTGCCGCTCAGGCGCCGGGCTTGAACAGACGGTTCTTTTCCTCGAGCTTGTAGTAAGTCTCGACCACGCCCTTCTCGCACTCGGCCACCGCTTTCAGTACGGGCGGCACTTCCGGCATGGCATTCACCCCCGCCGGGGTGGTGATGAAGAAGCCATCCCCCAGCGCCGTGATGCCCAGCGGCAGGCTGCGTGGCTCGAACAACGACGCGCCGAGAAAACTGTTCGACACCGACCGAATGCCCAGCAACTGCAGCAGCGTGGGCGCCATGTCGAGCGAGTTGCGCCCTTGGGCATCGAATACCGCTGGCAAATGATGCGTCGGGTCATGGATCAGCAGCGGGATGCGGTCCACGAAGTACGGCTTCAGGTCCTTGCCGGCGACCTCGCGATACGGCGCATCCGGATAGGTCGCATGGTCGGCGGTGAATACCACGATGGTGTTCTTCGCGTACGGGCTGGCATCGAAATACTCCAGGAACGCACCGACGGCGGCATCGTAGTTGTGCAGCTTGTTCAACACGCGGCTGTGGCCGTCACCGTAAGCATGACCACCCTTCACCATCGGAATGAAGGCGTGCGTGCCGATGTTGTAGGTCGCCACGAAAAACGGCTTGTCATCAGTCTTCTGTGCACGCGCCTGCAGGAAAGCGGTCAGGCCGCGGAACAGGCTGCTGTCGTCAAGCTGGTCGGTCTGGTCCTGCACGGTCACCTTGCCGTGCAGCAGTGCGGACACCTTGTCGAACGTATAGATGCCGCCGAAACCGAGCGACCGGACCATGTGGCCGAACGGCGAGCCATCATGTTCGGGCTCGAAGAAATAGGTGTCGTAGCCATGCCCACCCAGGATGGTCGCCAGCGTCTGGCGATGAATGGCAGCAAGGCGCCCACCGTTCGCCCAGCCATCCTTCTCGCTACCGCCGGCAAACAAGAAACCGGAAGACGTCTGACCGACGATGCCGCGATAGGTCGCGGCGGTGTGGTTGTAGTAATCGGTCACCTTCATCGACCGTGCCGCCAATCGGTCAATGTTCGGAGTCAGCCCGGGATAATGCCCCCCGTAAGCCCCGATCAACCGCGTCGACGTACCTTCGGTGAAGATCACGATGACATTGGGCTGCGCCGCTGCTCCACCGACCGGCTCGAAAGGCAGCGCGCGCGTGAACACCACGCCCTTCTCCAAGGGATAACCGGCGACCTTGCCTGCCACCGGGTCCGTCAGGCAGGCCCTGCCGTTGAGCATGGCGAACGTGCCCGTCACGTGATCGTCGCCCTGAGTCACGGCCACGCCAGCATTGACCAGCAAGCTGGCCACGGGCACCTGCCGATAATCCGGCTCCAGCACGATCCGCCGCCGCTGCTGGGTCAGCACATAGGCATACAGCACCGTGACCACCACGAGGGCGGCCATCCATCGACGCCCTCCAAGCCATCCATCGATATCTTGCCGACGTCGCCAGGCAAACACGGCCAGCAAGACCAGCCACCCCAGGCCGCTGCCAAGCACCACCCACTCCATGGTGGACTGGGTGACAGTCACCGAATCCAGGTTTTGCATGGCCAAGGCACTGATGAAATTGTTCGACAGGTAAATCGAATACATCTGTGCCGCATACCCCAGGCACACCAGCGCAGCCAGCAGCATGTACAACGCGAACCAGGCCAGCCGTCGTGTCACGACCCAGCGCCGCAGCAGGTACAAACCCACCAGATAGAACCATGCCAGCTCGATCGCCGCCGCAACCACCCGCGCACACGAGTGCGCCAAGTTCCCGATATCGCCGAGATTCGCCACGCCGAAAATGGCGTACAGGTAACACGCATACAACACGGCAAAGAACACGGCGTGAAAGCCGTGGCGCGACAGGAAAGCTGCCTTCACCCGAAATCGTCCCTTTGATAGTGAGGCGCCGCGACTCATTACGCCCGCAACAGCGAAGCCTGGCCCTTTCCACGCTTCGCCCAGGTCGGAATGGCACCCGCAAAGAGGCGATGTTACACGGCAATGACAGCGATCCGCCGGCTGCGCCGTCCGGGTGCTACTTGCGACAGTTGCGCATCAGTCCCGCACGCGCCCCTTGCCCTCGTTGTCCCAATAACCGAACACGCGGCGCGCGATCAGTTTGTACAGGCGCTTGCCGGTGGCGCGCCACAGCCGTGAGTGCGGCGCGGGGGTAGAGAGGATGGCGCGTTGGCGGGTACTCAGCGCGTCCGGGCAGTAGGTACGCTTGTGCTTGAGCAGGTGCCGCAAGTCTTCGCGCGCCAGCAGTCGAAACAACGGGCCGCGGCGACCGCGGGTCCAGGCGAGCTGGAAATCCACCACGGCGGGGCTCCCGTCTTCACGCACCAGCCAGTTCGGCTCCTTGGCCAGGTCGTTGTGCACGATGCCACGGCGGTGCAGCGTGCCGAGCAGGCGCAGCGCGTCGCGGTAATAGGTGCGGTCGCGTGGCTGTGCCTGCTGCATCGGGCGACCGGCCATGTAACTGCGCAGCAATTCGCGACCATCCCAGCCCAGCAGTGTCGGCACGCCGTCGACACCCGCCAGCTTCGCCAGCGCACGCGCCTCGCGCGCTGCGGCACGACGCGCGAACGCGCGCGCCCACCAGCGCGCGGCGCCGATGTCGCGACGGATCATCCGCACACCATCGCACTCGATGATCTCGATGCGGCCGAGTTCGTCGGCCTTGAGCAGGGTGGCTTGGCTGGGCACGTGGCTTCCGGTCGACGCGAACGCACGGGCTTGCCCGCCGTATCGCCAGATCGGACTATTGTGGCCGATCCGCGGCACACCTGCCGCCCACGCCGGACGGTTACCGCATGCTGGACATCGCGCTCTACCTGCTCGCTGCCGCGCTGATCATCGGCGGCCTGATCGGCACCGTGCTGCCCGCCCTGCCGGGTTTGCCGATGATCTTCGGCGGCATCTGGCTGGCGGCGGTAGTGGACAATTACCAGCACCTGGGCCTGTGGTGGCTGCTGTTGCTCGGCGGGCTGGCCGCGCTGGGCGTGGCCGTGGATTTCGTGTCCGCCTCGCTCGGGGCCAAGCGGGTCGGCGCCAGCAAAGCGGCGATCTGGGGCGCCACCCTGGGCACCCTCGTCGGCATGTTCTTCGGCCTGCCCGGGCTCATCCTCGGCCCCTTCGTTGGCGCCCTGCTCGGCGAGTTCGGCTCCAGCGGCAGCGTGCTGCGTTCCGCCCATGTGGGCATCGGCACCTGGCTGGGCCTGCTGTTCGGCGCCCTGCTCAAGCTGGTGTTGTCGCTGCTGATCCTGGCGCTGGCAGCCTTTGGCTGGTGGCTTGCCTGAAAGGTGACTACTGCCCGCCCGGCAGCACGTACAGCAACACCGCGAGGAAATGCAGCACGCTGCCGGCCAGCACGAAGAAATGCCATACCGCGTGGTGATACGGCAGCTTGCGCCACAGGTAGAACGGCACGCCCAGCGTATAGGCCACGCCGCCAGCGATCAGCAGCACCATGCCGTCGACCTGCAGGTGTTCCAGCAGTGGCTTGAACGCCACCATGCCGACCCAGCCCATCGCCACGTACAACAAGGCCGCAAGGCCACGGCGCTTCATCAGCCCCAGCTCCAGCGCGCTGCCCAACAGGGCCAGCGACCAGATCGTGGCGAACAGTCCCCAGCCCCAGGCACCCGGCAATGCGACCAGGGTGAATGGCGTATAGGTACCCGCAATCAGCAGGTAGATCGCGATGTGGTCGCAGATGCGCAGCCACCGTTTGGCCGTCTCGCCGCGCACCGTGTGATACAGCGTGGACGCGGTGTACAGCAGGATCAGCGAGCTGCCGTAGACGGCACTGGCGGTGACTGCGCGGGCACCACCATGCATCGCGGCGAACGCCACCAGCACCGCCAGCCCGGCGATGCTGAGCAGGATGCCGATGCCATGGATCACGCTGCTGGCAAGCTCGTCGCCGTCGGCGTAGCGCGGTACCGGAATGGCAGTGGCAGCGGTCATCGGGTGCATTCCTGTGGGGACATCGAGCGGCGCCCTCGCGGCGTCCGGCTTTTACTCTAACCGGCCAAAACCGCCTTGCATACTCGGGCGCATTGTCGCGCCGAGCGTTCAAGGGCAATGACAGCGCAGGCCATTTTCCATCGCGTCACGCCGTCGCGTCACCCGCATCGCGCCAGACAAGGTTTACCGCCACACGCGCCAGTGGCGTCGTTTCCGCGACCCGCTCGTTAAGCGCGTCATCACAATCACTGCACACCACGTCAAGACGGATTCGTGCAAAGTCTGTCATGCAGGCCTCACCTCCCCTGAGGCTTGCCTTCCCCTACCCCGCCCCCGCGGGGTTCTTTTTGCCTGACGTCCGCGAACAGGGCCGGAGCTGCGTGGCAAAGGCCCGCCTCCCGGCATGGCGGCCGCGAGCCCGATCAAGACAAGCGATGGCCGTCCATACGGCTATTGCACATGGATACCGGACAGGCATAGGCTGGAACCGCGCCAGCACGATCCCCCTGCTTCCCCGGCAGCGTGCGACGCCACAATCCACATCGTCGTCAGGAGGTCGCCCATGTCGTCCGCAAGCCTGGCTGTCCCTTCCCGTGCGCATCCGGATCCGGTACGCATCGTCGCGCTCAGCGCCACCATCGCCCTCAACCTTGCCGCTTTCGTCATTGCCATCCGGCCGAAGGCGCCATCCTTGATGCCCGCAGCACTTCCGCACGCATCCCTGCTGGTGCGGTGGATCGAGGCGCCGAAGCCCACGCCACCGCCGCCACCGGTCGTGGTGAAACCGCTGCCACCCAGACCCGTGGCGATGCCGCGCGTCACACCCGTGGCAGTCCATCCACCAGTGGTCGTACCGACCACGGAAGGCCGCATTGCCGCTCCGGTCGTGCCGCCGGCGACGCTACCGAGCACCGGCACGCCCACCACGATAACCGCCGCGCCCGTCGAAGCCACCCTGGCTTACCGCTCCGCCCCGTTGCGTTACCCGCACACCGCCCTGCGCCAGCACCTGCAAGGCACGGTGTTGCTGCGCGTGCTGGTGGATGAAACCGGCAAACCCATCGACGTGCAGATTGCGCACAGCAGCGGCTACACGTTGCTGGACCACAGTGCGCGCGAACAGGTCCTGGCCGGCTGGCGCTTCACGCCGGCGATGGCCGACGGCCACCCCGTGCAGGCTTGGGCGCAGGTGCCGGTGAGCTTTGCCCTGCGTCAGTTCTGAGTCGCAACCCGGCGTTCTGCGTCAACGAAAAAGCCCGCGACGACCTTCCTGGTCGCCGCGGGCTTTTCAATCATCAGGACCGGTCAGTGCGACGGTTGCGGTGCTACCGCCGGCTTGCGGCGTGCCGCATGCACGATCGCCCACACCAGCCCCACCACCAGCAGCGCCGGCAGGCACAGCGGCAGCAAGGCCAGCAGCACGAACGGCGCCACCATCAACAGCACCACGCCACCGATCAACAGGCCCACCATGCCGGCGAGCAAACCGAACAATCCGCCGACCAGCGCGAACGTGACCTTGAACACCAGGCCGATCAGGGCGAACGCGAACCACAGTGCGCCCACCGCCAGCAACACCATCACGAACAATTCGATCATGTCCTTGGTCTCCATATGGACGGCATGCCCTCGCACACCTTGTCGAACGCTTGGATGCGGCTCGCGGCCCGAAGGTTTGAAGCCCATCCACGACCGGCATCATAAGCTTCTGCCAAGCATGCGGCATGTTGCAAAAGTCATAGCCGAAACAGGCTCTTGGCTTACGCCGGCTTAACAGCGCGCATGCTCCACTGGCGGCCGTTTCCCCCATGGCTGGCCAACATGCGCAGACATCGACATCACCTGAAAGCCCTGCGCGACATCGCCCTGGAACACGCGCGCGATCCACATCCCGATCTCGCTTCGCTGGCCCGCGAATTGGGCAGCGTGGTGCATCGCGATGCGATCGGTCTGGCGAACGATCTGGCGCCACTGCGTCAGCACCGCCACGGTTTCCGCCGCATGCTGCTGGCACGCCGCAACGCCGGCCACAGCTCGGCCAGCGTGCTGCTTCTGTCCTGGCCGGCGAACCATGTCACGCCAACCCATGACCATGCCGGCCTGTGGGGTCTGGAAATGAGCCTGCATGGCGCACTGGGCGTGGAGTCGTGGGCACGTTCGGACGAGGCTGGCACATGGCAACTGCGTGGCCGCGACTGGCTCGGCCCGGGTGATGCGCTCTGGTTCGATGCAGGCAAGGAAAACATGCACCGCTGTCGCAACCTGTCGCGCCAGGACATTGCCCTCAGCCTGCATGTCTACGGCGGTGACCTGATCGACTGCAATGCTTACGAACAGGATGCGCAAAGCCGGCGCTGGCGTGCGCAACCGCAGCACCTGCGTATCGACGGCGCACTGCGCGTCTGACCTTTCCACCCGTCACCGGGAATTGCATGTTCCGACGTATCGCCATCATCGGCGGTGGCGCCGCGGGCGCTACGCTGCTCAGTGAGCTGATCGGTCGACGCACCGCCCAGCCGCTGCACCTGGACTGGTACACCGGCCCAGGTACCCCCGGCCGCGGCGTGGCCTATGCCACGCGTTCCGAACAGCATCTGTTGAACGTGCGCGCCGCCTCCATGGGCATGTTCGCGCATCGTCCCGGCGGCTTCCTCGAGTACGCGCGGCGCAACAACCCCACCATCGCCGCCACCGATTTCCTGCCGCGTCGACTGTATGGCGACTACTTGGAGGAAGAGACCGCCCACGCGCTGGCCCTGGCGAAAGCGCATGGACACGATGTGCATGTGGTGCCGTTCGCGGTCGATGCGATGGTGCCCGAGCACGACGGCGTCAATGTGCTCCACGGTGATGTCGAAACCCGTGTCGACGCTGCCGTGCTGGCGCTTGGCGCACTGCCGCCACAGCCACATCCGGCCGTCAGCCAGGCCGCATTGGCCAGCGGCCGCTACATCGTCGAACCCTGGCCATTCCTGGCTCGCTCGACCGATGTTCCACCACCGCGCCGCGTCGCCCTGATCGGGCTGGGCCTGACCACGGTCGACCTCCTGCTGGAGCTGTCGGCACGCTGGCCGGACACCGAATTCATCGCGATCTCGCGCCACGGACAGCTGCCGGGAACCCATGGCGAACAGATCGGCCTGCCGCCCGAAGACGGTGATGTCCTGCTTGCCGCCATGCGCGATGCACCCACCGTGCGCACCTGGATGCACCTGCTGCGTGAAGCGTGCAGCCATGACGACGACTGGCGCAGCGTGATCGACGGCCTGCGCCCCCACCTGAGCACCCTGTGGGCCGACCTGTCCGACGACGAACGTGGTCGCTTCCTGCGCCATGCCCGCGGCACCTGGGAACGGGCACGCCATCGCATGCCGCCACAGGTGGCCGCACGCGTCGCCACGCTGGAGCGCGACGGCCGCCTGCAACGCATGCGCGGACGGATCCGCAACGTCGAGGCCGACGTCGACGACGAGCTTCGCCTCGACATGGAGCGTGCGGGCCAACCCATCGCACCGCTGCACGCCGAGCTGGTGATCCAGGCCACCGGCCTCGATACCGACGTGCGCCACACCCCGCACGGACTGGTGCGGCAGTTGGTGACCAATGGCCACATCCTGCCCGACCCGTTCGGCCTGGGCTGCATCGCCTCCCCGGATGGTCGCGTGCATCACGCAGACGGCCCGTGGTCACGCCTGTTCGCCCTCGGCGCCCTGCTGCGCGGCACGCTATGGGAATCCACCGCCATGCCGGAAATCCGCCAACACGCACGCCAACTGGCCGACCGCCTGCTCGCTCCATAACGACCCCGGGGCCACCGCCCCGCGCAAGGAGCCGAAAATGGGGACATACGCGACTGCAGACTGGCATCTCCCTGCCACCACATGCAGGTAAGCTCCACGCGATGAACCTGCCGCTGCTTACCATCGCCCTGATCCTGGTGCACCTGGCCGGCCTCGCCGCCGCCACGCACGCGGTGATGCACACGCGTACGCCGCAAGGCGCATTTGCCTGGGCACTGGGGCTGGCGCTGCTGCCATGGCTCACCCTGCTGCCCTACCTCTATCTCGGCCGCCGTCGCTTCCACGGCTACGTTGACCAGCACCGCCGCCATCGCCGGCAATTCGACCACGCGCGCGAACCCGTCACGCTTTCGCACGATCCCTCCTGTGCACGCTACGCAGCGCTGTGCAACATGCTGCACACCACGTTCCACCCGGGTCAGCAACTGCGCCTGCTGGTGGATGGCGATGCCACCTTCACGGCAATCCTCGATGCGATCGCGCAAGCCGAGCACTACGTGCTGGTGCAGTTCTTCATCTTCCACGACGACGGCCTGGGCCGGCGCATGCAACAGGCGTTGCTCGAACGCGCCGCGGCCGGCATCGACGTCTGCGTGCTGTACGACGGCATCGGCAGCCACGCCCTGCCACGCCACTACGTGGACACCCTGCGCGCCGGCGGCGTCACTATCCACCCCTTCGCCACGCAGCGCCGGCACACCCGTTTCCAGCTCAACTTCCGCAACCATCGGAAAATCGTGGTGGTGGATGGCGCGCAAGGCTTCGTCGGCGGACTCAACGTGGGCGACGAATACCTGGGCCTGGCACCGCCGCTGGCGCCATGGCGCGACACCCATCTCGCCGTGCGCGGCCAAGCCGTGGCCGACCTGCAACGCAGCTTCGCCGAAGACTGGCACTGGGTCACCGGCACCCTGCCGCCCCGGCGATCGCCGCCACCCGGCCAAGGCACCGCGCACACGTTGATCGTCGCCACCGGACCGGCCGACCTGCAGGAAAGCTGCTCGCTGTTCTTCGTCACCGTCATTCACGCCGCGCAGCGACGACTGTGGCTGACCACGCCCTATTTCGTGCCCGACCACGCCGTGACCGCGGCCCTGCAACTGGCCGTGCTGCGCGGCGTCGACGTACGCGTGATGATCCCTTCGCGTCCCGACCATCGCACCGTATTCCTGTCATCCACCCTGCACGCCTACAACGCACTGCGCACCGGCATCCGCGTGTTCCGCCACCAACCCGGCTTCATGCACCAGAAAGTGCTGCTGGTGGACGACGACACCGCCGCCATCGGCAGCATGAACCTGGACAGCCGCTCGTTCCGCCTCAACTTCGAAATCGCCGCGCTCAACGTGGACCGCGCCTTCGCCGGCGACGTGGAAACCATGCTGCGCAACGACTTCGAACATGCCATCGAAATCGACAAAACCGAATACGAGCACGCACCATGGCGGCGCCGACTGGCGATGCACATAGCGAGGCTGTTCGACCCGGTGCTGTGAATACGCACCCCGCGCAATGCACTCTACGCAGCCAGCCAATCCATCCCGCAGCTCAAGCCCGAGCCAAAGCGCCGCATCACGAACAGAATGCGTATCCACGTTTTTGAGGGATAAAACCCCAGCCAGCTCGTTTGACGCGATATGCAATCCGGCCATCTCCCCAGCCCGCACGCCCAGCCCCTCATGGAAGTGGTTGTCCTGAAAGGAACTTACCGCCCTTGACGGCAACACCTCGGGGTTGGAGCATGGGTTGCATATGCCCCGATGTGGGGTCTACTAAGCGTTAGGCACGGGGATGGAGACTATGAACGAGGTTCGAGAGGCCCAAGCATTTGACCAAACCCTTGCTGGTAAGTGGGGCGTCCTCATCCTTTTTATTGCGTTCTCCGCGCTCGAAATTTGGGCATTGTTCTCTGGTGTTGTCACGCTTGAGCACTGGAGGGGGTGGCTCATCGCAGGCGGTGCGGTGCTTTTCCCATTTCTTGCATTGTGGTCAGCCATTGAGCTCACCAAGGACAACCGTCTTATCGGGGCCGCGCGCCACTTGGCTACGGCGATCAAGTGGCTTTTGGCACTCCCGTTCGTCCTTGTGGCCGTAGCCCTTATCGGCTGGCTGTTGTATCAAACGTTCGGCTGGTTCGCCACTATCCCAAGTTGGGCGGCGGTTATCATCGTTCTGCTGCTTCTTATTTACAGCAAACGTGGCACCCGTGCCTAACAGTTCGGTCAACCGGACGCTCACCCGCTACGCGGGCTCGCGCCGGTTACCTCAAGCGTTAGACGTCAGGGGGAAAGTATGAGGTACTCGGTTTACGGCCCGTTTGAGATCAGGCGCAACGGAAACATCGTTTCGCGAGATCGCCAAGACAAAAAGCAGTTATGGGGTGAGCTCGAAGCGAAAGAGGAAGGGCTTTCGTATGCTTGTGGATGCTATGTCCTTTCTATACGAAAGCGTGCGTGGTACGTGGGCCTCGCGGAAAAACAATCGTTTCGGAAAGAATGCTTTTCCGTGCATAAAATCGCACAGTACGATGCGGCGCTTAACGAAGTTTTCGGCATTCCTTATCTATTCTTTCTAGCCAAGCGGACCCCGGGCGGCAAATTCGCGCACCCTTCCAAGAATGGATATAGAGACATTCGCATGCTAGAAAAGCTTTTGATTGGTTCGGCAATTTCACGTAACTCCGATCTTAGAAACGTCAGGGACACAAAACTACTTCGGGAAATGAATGTCCCAGGCATACTTAACTCAGAGCAAGGTCAAGGGCGCGCTGATTCGGTTCAAGCGCTTAGGCTGTCGCTTGGCATCTAGTTGGCATTAAGCCAAATGGGCCTGCGCTAACATGGAGAAAAAGTAATGGCAAAGTGTCGATATTGCGGATCCACCACAAACGCTGGCGGATCTTGTAGCAAAAGCCCTTCAGGTGGCCATGTTGTATACATCGCTGGAAAGTGTATTTACTGCGGATCTACCACGAATGCAGGCGGCTCATGCTACAAAAGTCCATCCAAGGGCCATGTAGTTTACGCGGCCGCAAACAAGTGCATCTATCGCGGTTCCGTAACGTCGGCTGGAGGCTCGTGTTCTAAGAGTCCATCACGAGGCCATGTTCTGGGCGGCTGACGTCTAACATCTCGTCCAAGCGGACGGCTACGCCGCCGCTTAACTCCAGCGTTAGCCTCATCGGATATTTACTGGCATGAAGCTTTTTGGTTACCTAGCATCAGCCTCGGAGCAGCAGGCTCCCTCAGAGCTCTCCGAGGCGACGCTGTTGGCCAGTCCCGCAGAGCTCAGGGAAATCGCTGGCTTTATGCTCCATGCGGCGGATAGCATGGAGCACACGGGTGCAAGCTTTAACCACATGCATCTATCGGACATGTTACGTCAGTTCGAAAAATCACCGGCCTTTATTGTCGCGGTAGGTGAGTCTGCGCAAGCCGGCTAACCAGTCGTTCAAGGCGGACGGCTTCGCCGCCGCTTAACTCAGGCGTTAGGCCTCAAAGGAGGGTTTGTGACCGATCTGATAAGCACAGCAACCACAGCAATTCAATTAGTTACTCGTCTCCGCGAGATCAATAAAAACATTGCAAATGCCGAGTTCAACAATGCCCTAGCTGACCTGAGCATCGAGCTGGCCAACCTCAAAATTCAGGTGGCGGGTCTCCTCGAAGAAAACGATCAACTGAAGCGCAAGCTTGACCAAAAAGATAGCTCCTCAGTCAGCTTCAAGGGCTTTGCATATTTCAAGTCTGACGGCGAGGGGCCTTTTTGCCCCGGCTGCTACGACACGGCTGGCAAACTAATTCGTCTAGCAAAGACGTCCGCAACATTTAACGTGTTTGGCAGTCACAGCTGCCCAAGTTGTAAGGAGCACTTCAGTGCGGCCTAACAACTCGTTCAAGGCGGACGGCTTCGCCGCCGCTTAACTCAAGCGTTAGACGGAAAAGGGAAAATCATGTCGATCGTCAAAGAGCGGGAAAAGCTAGCACTAGACGCAATCAAGAAGGTTTTCGGCACGGAGGCTGGCGAAGACAGCGTCAATCTGTTTGTTGAGCATCACCTAGCAGAACTGCCGCAGAGCTACTGGGCACAACATCTCGGCTCAGAGTCTCCAGAAGCTTCGGCCGTCATTAATCTTCTGGAGCTCAACTCTTCGTGGGGGGATGGCGAGATTGAAAATTTCGATTTCACACTCCCCGGTGACGTGACGGACTACATGGTTTCTGTGCACTTTGACGAGAGCGGCAACATTGATGAAATATCCATGGAAAGCTGAGCGATTGTATCTGTCTAACAGTTCGTTCGAGGCGGACGGCTTCGCCGCCGCTCAACTCAAGCGTTATGCCCCAAGACACCATTATTCCTCCATCAGATATTCCTGACCTGTCCTCACTGCGTGCGCAGACAGAGTGGGCAGCGCTTTTGCGTTTTTTTGTGGGTGGCGGGTCATCAGATGCAGTTACGCATGCATTGTTTGTCAACGCCGTTCGTTTACACGATGCAGCAATACAGGAGTATGGGCTTGGCCGCCAAGCCATATTAGGGTTCCATAGTTGTGCGCCAGATCAGTTCGGCATCAGCTATATCGCCCAAGCAACAACTCACTTTGAAAGTTGCATCTGGCATTTTGAGCGGTTTATCAAGCACGCACGTGCTCTGCGCTCACTGAAGTCTGCAGAGATCGAACTAAAAGCCATAATTCCGCGTGACTTGAGCTTTTTGAACCAGTCCGTAGAGCACCAAATCACACAATTGCGGCACACCCTAGCTCACTTGGAGGGCGCTGCGCTACGAGGGCAACTGCCTCAAGGGACTAGCGTTTCACTCATGCCGCTAGAGCATGGCCTCTCGATCTCCAATCACGTCATACTGTGGTCGGACCTCGCCCAGTGGCTATGTGATGCCCATGCTTGTATTAAAAAGCTTGCAGGGTTCAAATCGTCCCCGCCAGAGGAAGGGGCATAACAATTCGTCCAAGCGGACGGCTCCGCCGCCGCTTAACTCCAGCGTTAGGCGCAAGGTATGTTTCTTGGCAAAGGATGGTTCAAAAAAGCATGCGTGCTACAGCTAGGTGCTTTACTCGCCTGGTTTCTTCCTTGGTACTACCTACGCACGGCTGCATTCCTTGCCGGCCCACCTTACGGAGACTTGTATGCCCAAACGTGGTCGTACCAGCTTCTCATGGGCACGCTGTGGTTGGCGTGTCTCATTGCAGCCCTCACAGTGGCCCTCGTGCTCGAAGCTAGCCTGGTCAAGCTCTATCGCATTGTGCGCATTGGCAGGCGTCACAGTGGGCGCGCCTAACTTCTCATTCAAGCGGACGCGCGTACCGCGCGCCGCTTAACTCTAGCGTTATGCCCCATATGGATAGTTTGTCGTGATGAACTTGTCTACAAAAACGCTCGAAGGTGAGGAGGTATATTTCCAGGTCAGTGGTCTACCTGACCGGTGTCCGCAATGTCACACGGCCGTACATCCGAAGCTCATAAGCCAACACGTATCTGAAGGCCAGGACGAGGTCTATTTGACCTTACTTTGTACAAGCCGAAGGTGTCTGCGTCCATTTGTGGCCACGTATCGTCGGGGTTTCAATCACCGCGACGCATACCGGCTCACATCCACTGGGCCCCGTACTGTAGTTCACGGCAGCTTTCCGGAATCAATCAAGAAAGTATCGCCCACGTTCTGCGAAATATACGAACAGGTTGAATCTGCAAAGGCTGACGCGTTAAAGCAGCTTGTTGGTATCGGCTTACGTAAGGCACTTGAGTTTCTCGTAAAAGACTTCTCAAAGAGTGAGCACCCAAGTGATGCTGAGAAAATTGAGGGCATGAGGCTCGGCAAGTGCATAGATAGTTACATAACTGATCAAAATGTACTTCAGTGCGCAAAGCGCGCTGCATGGCTAGGCAATGATGAAACGCACTATGTCCGAAAATGGTCGGACAAGGACGTGTCGGACCTTACCTTGCTTGTTCATCTAACTCAAAATTGGGTCGAAAACTTTATGCTTACCAAAAAGTACATTGAGGATATGCCGGATGGGGCATAACAGTTCGCTGCAGCCGACAGCCAGCCCGCTACGCGGTCTGGCTGCGGCTGAGCTCAGGCGTTAGAACTTTCGGGGAGGGCTTCATGGATTTGAGAAATTTCATTAGGGAGGCACTTGTGCAGATCGCACAAGGCATCGACGACGCGAGTGCAGAGCTCAAAGATTCAACCGCTATCGTAAACCCGGCAAACGTCGTTGGCACTGGCGGATCAAGCGATGCGAAGGTTTATGGGTATCTCACCAACGACCGGCCGGAGAGCGTAAGGCTTGCGGTACAACGCGTAGACTTCGACGTAGCGGTAGTCGCGACAACTGGCACCGAGACTAAAGGTGGTATTGGCATCTTGGTGGGCAGCATCGGCCTCGGGGGTCAAGGCAAAAGCGATACTTCCAGTTCCTCCCAGTCACGCATACAGTTTTCTGTTCCAATGGTGTTGCCGGCATCGCGAAAGTTCTAACTATACGGTCAACCGGACAATTCCAGCGCCACGCGGAATCAACATGAATTTTGCTGATCTGGAAAAAACTGCCCTGAAACTCAATAAGCTCTACGAAGAGCTTGAAATCAAGATGTATGGGCGCGCCTGGACCACGGAGGAGCTTGCGCTTGGTTTCGTAGGCGACGTTGGTGATCTTGCGAAACTGATTCAGGCGGATGCGGGCGTTCGGAAAATTGACGACTGCAAGGCGAAGCTTGGGCATGAGTTGTCAGACTGCCTCTGGTCCATCATGGTTCTTGCGAACAAGTGTGGCATTGACTTGGAGGCGGAGTACTCCAGGAACACCCGCGAATTGATGGAGCATGTATCCAGCCAGTTGGCTACGTGACAATTCATTCGAGGCGGACGGCTACGCCACCGCGCAATCCAGATGCCTGGCGCCGGTGAAGTCTTGCGACATGAGACGGCGCCGTGGTTCGCTGGTCAGAACGCATGCTGGGTCCGGCAATGAACAAGATCATCCATAGCGCTTCATGTAGTTGCGGTCAGCTCAAGGCACAGGCGACCGCTGATCCGATCCGGGTTAGCGTTTGTCACTGCCTGGCGTGTCAGCAACGAACCGGAAGCGTCTTTGGCGTCGTGGCGCGATTCTCGTCGGCCTCGATCACGATCAGCGGAAAGAGCAGCGAATACGTTCGCGCTGGGGACGAAGGGTCCAAAGCGACCTTTCATTTCTGCCCCGTCTGCGGATCCACCGTCTACTACACATCAGACGCCATGGAGGGCTATGTCGCCATTCCCGTCGGCGCATTTGCCGACCCGCAGTTTCCAGGCCCCACCCTGTCGGTCTACGAAGAGCGAATGCATTCTTGGGTTTCCATGCCTTCCGACATCGAACATATTGCGTAAGCGAAATCGAGGGATCAGGTTCACTTGCTTTTGCAGGTAGGCAAACCTTGCCTCTTTTGTTTCTTTTCACTCATCCGAGCGGCCGCGCGAAAAGCTGCGCGCCAATGGCCCCAATCGTCAGCACCCCAGCCCAACGAGGTATCTCATGGCACGCATCACGGGTATCGGCGGCATCTTCTTCAAGGCGCAGGATCCGAAGGCGCTGGGCCAATGGTATGCGCAGCACCTCGGGCTCGATGTGCAGCCGTGGGGTGGTGCGACGCTTCGCTGGGGCACAGCCGAGCAACCCACCGGCACCATCGCGTGGAACCTTGCCGGCGCAGACACAGCGTGCTTTGAACCCAGCGCGGCACCGTTCATGGTGAACTATCGCGTCGATGATCTGGCCAGCCTGCTTGAGTCGCTGCGATCCAATGGTTGCAACGTGCTTGGCGGACCTGAAGAGTCGGAATACGGCAAGTTCGGCTGGGTGCTCGACCCGGAAGGCAACAAGGTCGAGCTTTGGGAGCCGCTGCCAGGCAGTTGAAACTTGCCGGCACATCATCCCGTGACGCGGCGCGTTGACGATGGCCTGCGGCCTTCAACCCCGCCGGGTGAGCCGCCGCTTCCAATCTCCACTCAACAACGCCCAGGCCACATACACGCCAATGGCGGCACCGAGGAATTCGAACAGCACGCGCATGCCGATATGGTCGGGGTCGTGCACGGCAGCGAGCTTGGCGCGGAGCAATTGCAGCGATTGCAGGCCCGAGCTGTAGTTGAAGTAGAACAGGTTCCACAGGTCGCCGCTGGCGGTGAGCACGATGGCGATGAAGTAGGACCAGCCGATGCGCAGGCCTTCGCTCCATGCAAGGTAACGATTGGCCAGGTGCAGGATCAGGTAGAGCAGGAATCCGGCCGCCAGGCTGATCGCCCCGGCTTCGAGCCCGCCCATCAGGCCGATGGCCATCCAGGACTGGTTGTATTCCATCGTCTGTCGCTCCCCATGTTCCGGCGACATCCGCCTGACCGCTAGACTAGGGTGCTGCCGGACTGGAGTCCACCGAGCCGCCATTCCGGCGGGCCTCCCTGCCCCTTGATGGCCACCCTCTTCCCATGCCCCACACCATCCACGAACATGCCGCGCTGATCGTCGTCGACGTGCAACCGGACTTCATGCCCGGCGGCACGCTGGCTTGCCATGAGGGCGATGCGCTCGTGCCGGGTATCGACCAGTTGCTGCGCCGTCGCCTGTTTCGCCATGTGGTGGCGACGCAGGACTGGCACCCGCGCGGCCACGCGTCTTTCGCCAGCGTCCACGCCGGCACCGCGCCGTTCCAGCAGATCGAGCTGCACGGTCATCCGCAAACTTTGTGGCCCGACCATTGCGTGCAGGGCACGCCGGGCGCCGCATTGCATCCGGCGATTGACTGGACGGCAGCCGACCTGATCCTGCGTAAGGGCAGCGATCCGCAGGTGGATTCGTACAGTGCCTTTCGCGAAAACCACGACCCACAGGGCACGCGCCCGGTGACCGGACTGGCCGGCTGGCTGCGCGAACGCGGCGTGGACGAGGTTTACGTGTGCGGCCTGGCGCGTGACGTGTGCGTGTTGTGGACGGCACAGGATGCGGTCGCGTCAGGCTTCCGCGCGCAGCTGCTGTGGGATCTCACCCGTCCGGTTGCGCCGGGTGGCGATGAGGCCTTGCGCGCCAGCCTGAGTGAGGCGGGTATCGGCATCGTGGAGTCGGCGGGGCTGCAGGCGTAACGGCCAACCTCCAATAACCTCACCGAGACCGCGTAGGAGCGCACCCTGTGCGCGAAAATTCTTTCGCGATACATGGCCAAAAGCGTTCGCGCACAGGGTGCGCTCCTACGGAAGCGAGTTATGCGCGGCGCCCCACCGCATCAAGCCTCGTTTTCGCCAGAAACCCAAGCTTGCGCTTCGCCCTCGTCGTCGATCGACACATGGACCGTGATCGGGCGGCAGCAGACCTGGCAATCCTCGATGTAATTCTGATCGCCAGCCGAGGTATCAAGCAGGATCTCGATGCGCTCGCCGCAGTAGGGGCAGTCGATGTCGACGGGGGTGAGCATGGGGACGCTCCGGCAGCGGGGGAAGTGGCGACGTTATACTCGCCTTCCCCACGTGGATGGATTGTCATGGCAGAGCGCACGTTCGATCACTACTGCGTCCGTTCCGGCGCCAGCCTGGAAGGCTCGCGCTACACCGCCTGGCTGGCGGTCACCCCGCTGGGTCACGGCTTCCCGGTGTACTACGCGATCTGCGAAAACCGCAGTTTCCGCCAGCAGGAAGTGGCCGAGGAAGCAGCCGCGACCACCCTGGCTGCGATGCTTTCGCTGGAAGAGGATGGCACACCGGTGTTCCCCGACAACTACACCGGCTTCGCCGACGACGTCACGCAGGAACCCTCCGCGCAGGACTGACTCCTGGCAACGCGAAGCGCCCGGAGGTCATGGGCAGATATCTCAAGGCCTGCCCAAAATCTCGTCCAGCCTCTCGCCTGGTAGGAGCTCGCTCGCGAGCGAGCTCCTACATACTGTTCCTGTGCGTTCGTACGGAAAGACGTGAAAGGCGCTCAGCCCTGCGCCCGCGCGGCCAGTTCGGCCACTGCCGCGACGATGCCGACCGGCGCATCCACGGTCAGCATGCGCTGCGCATCGTCCGCGCCCAGCCCGTGGTCGAGCTCGTGCGACCAGGTTACGTGGTACGGCATGTGCACGCCCCAGCCGCCCAGGCGCAGCACCGGCTCGATATCCGAACGCAACGAATTGCCGACCATCGCGAATTGTTCCGGCGGCAGCTCGAACTCGGCCAGCACGCGGCGATAGGTGGCCGGGTTCTTCTCCGAGACGATCTCGATGCGACCGAACAACTCGGCCAGCCCCGACTGTTCCACCTTCTTCTCCTGGTGAAACAAATCGCCCTTGGTGATCAGCACCACCGGATACTCCGCCGCCACCGCCGTCACCGCTTCGCGGATACCCGGCAGCAATTCCACCGGATGCTGCAACACGCTCTTGCCCAGCTCCACCAGTCGATGGATGTCCGCCACGGCAATGCGCCCGTCGGTGATCGCGATGGCAGTTTCCACCATCGACAACGTCATGCCCTTGGCGCCATAGCCGAACAACGCGAGATTGCGCCGCTCGGTGGCCAGCATCGTCGCGTGCACCTCGGCATCGGCCAGGTCCACGTAGCGGCCGACGATGGCGGCGAAACTGTCATTCGCCTGTCGGTAGTAATCCTCGCTGTGCCACAGCGTGTCGTCACCGTCGAAACCGATCAGTCGGAGCATGCAGGGTGCGTCGTTGCGATGGGCGTGCCAGCGTACCGCAAGGGAGAGTGTGGGTGCTTCGCACGCGTTGCCGGATTTCTGTTGCCCTACAACTTGTTTTCGATGGTCGTACCGGTTTAACTGGAGTGTTGGAGTTGCGTGCCGCCACCTAGGGTGTCGGAGGTTTCACCCGTCTGCCGACGGGCGAGTCACTTTCTCTCGCTTGCCCGAGAGAAAGTAACCCAAGAGAGGGGCACCCTGCGTTCGCGCCCACCGGCTCTGCGAGCCGGCGGGTCCGCGCCCGGCTACGGGGGTTCGCCGACAGGGCTCCTGCCCTGGCGTCGAACTGGCCGGCATCCATGCCGACCACCCTGCGGGCCTGATCCTCCGCCGCGCGCCGCTTCTCGAAGGGTTGGAAGAGCCGCGCACCGCAGCGTCGAATTCAATCACGCGAGCTTGCCCTTCCTAGCCCTCGGTTATCGGTGACGGCGCGGTGTGGCCGCGCGTGTAACAGGAAGAGCCACCTCTATTCCAAAAAGCCTCGACCGATCAGGCTTGTAGGGTCGGCGGGTCCCACAGGCCCTTTCTCTGGGTTACGTCTCTTTGGGCCAGCAAAGAGAGGTAACTCGGGCGCCGGCAGGCG
>NZ_FOSR01000020.1 GCF_900114325.1 Rhodanobacter glycinis | reverse complement strand
TTCTTGGCCTTGGGAAGGGTTTGCTCGCTCATGGGACATCTCCAGGGTGCGGAAGAGTACTTCTGAATTTTTGCGGGTGCCCGCTTGATTTTTGTAGGAGCCCGCTCGCGGGCGATGCTTTTGCTCTGACGCCTGTTGAAAGCAAAGGCATCGCCCGCAAGCGAGCTCCTACGAAAGAGGGTCAGCCTTTCTGATTGAACAAGGCGTCCAGCTTGTCTTCGTAGGCGTGATAACCCAGGAAGTCATACAGCTCTTCGCGCGTCTGCAGCGTATCGATGATGTTCTTCTGCGTGCCTTCGCGGCGCACCGTCTCGTAGAAGTTCAGCGCCGCCTTGTTCATGGCGCGATAGGCGCCGCAGCAGTACAGCGCGATGTCCACGTTGGCCGAACGCAGTTCGTCGGTGGTGAAGAACGGCGTGGAGCCGAATTCGGTGAGGTTGGCGAGAATCGGCACTTTCACCGCCGCCTTGAACTTGCGGTAGTCGTCCAGCGTCTTCATCGCTTCCGGGAAGATCATGTCGGCACCGGCGTCCACATAAGCCACCGCGCGCTCGATCGCCGCGTCGATGCCCTCCACTGCCGCGGCGTCGGTGCGCGCCATGATGACGAAGCCCGGATCGGTACGTGCATCGACCGCGGCCTTCACGCGATCGACCATTTCCTCCTTCGACACCACTTCCTTGCCGGGACGATGGCCGCAGCGCTTCTGGCCGACCTGGTCCTCCATGTGTACCGCAGCCACGCCGATGCGTTCGAAATTGCGGATGGTGCGCGCGATGTTGAAGGCGCCGCCCCAGCCGGTATCGATATCCACCAGCAACGGCAAGCCGGTGGCGTCGACGATGCGGCGCGCGTCGGTGAGCACGTCTTCCATCGTGCTGATGCCCAGGTCCGGCATGCCCAGCGAATTGGCGGCCACGCCGCCGCCGGAGAGATACAACGCCTGGTAGCCAACGCGCTTGGCCATCAGGCCGGCGTAGGCGGTGATCGCGCCGATCACCTGCAGCGGCTGCTCGGCGGATAGGGCGCCGCGGAAACGGGCGCCGGCGGAGTCGCGTGGGGACATGATCATTCTCCGAAACGTTCTATTGTAGGCGATGCGCCCATCCGGCCATGCCGCGGTGCACGAAGCGTTTCGGCCCGATACGGGTCCCGGCAAACCCGGCCACCGCCGCGAAAAACGCACATCGCACACCTGCATCGATGAAAGCGGACCCTACTGTGCCGCCGACGAACATATTGATCAATCTTGATCCCATCGATCAATATGTCACTCATGCATACGGACTACCTTTCCGCACGAATCGCCGCGGCCCGACTCGGCGTCAGCCTGGCCACGCTGTACGCCTACGTCAGCCGCGGCAAGATCGATTCGCGCCCCGGCCCGGATGGACGCAGTCGCGAATATCGCGCCGAGGATGTCGAGCACCTGATCGAATTGCGCCAGGCAGGGCGCGGCGCGGCGCAAGGTGCCGCACACAGCCTGACCTGGGGATTGCCGGTACTGGAAACACGGATCTCGCTGATCCGCCCGCATGGTCAGTATTACCGGGGCCGTTCGGCCATCGAACTGGCCGACTCCGGTGCCAGCCTGGAAGACGTTGCACGACTGCTGTGGGAAAGCGCCGACGACGATCCGTTCGCCATTTCGCCGCCGTCCACCTGGCCCAAACCCGTGGCTACCTTGTTGCGGCAGGCCGACCTGTCACCGCTGGAACGCACCATGGCATCGCTGCCATTGCTGGCCTTGACGGCACCCCACCCGCACAGCACCGACGCCGCCCAACGCCGTATCGGCGCCGCCCGCCTGCTGCGCGAAACCGCCGCCCTGCTCTGCGCCGTGCAGCCCGGCCGGCAACCGATCCATCAACTCATCGCCGATCACTGGAAGCGCGACGACCCGCGCCTGCCCGGGTTGGTCCGCGCCGCGCTGGTGCTGTGCGCCGACCACGAACTCAACGCCTCCGCGTTCGCCACACGCGTGGCCGCTTCGACCGGCGCCAGCCTGCACGCGGCGGCCTGTGCCGGCCTGGCGGCGCTATCCGGCCCGCAACACGGCGGTGCCACCGCGCGCGCCCACGCGCTGATCCAGCAAACCCTGCTCGAACGCGACCCTGCCGGTTATGTGCGCGAACGCCTGCGCCGTGGCGAAGAGCTTCCCGGCTTTGGCCACCCGCTGTATCCGGACGGCGATCCGCGCGCAGCACTGCTGCTGCGCATGCTGGCCGACTCGCGCCCGCGCCCCGCCGAATCGGCGCGCATCCAGCGCCTGGTCGATGCCGTCAACGACAACGATGGCCGCGCGCCCAGCCTGGATTTCGCGCTGGCGGCGATTGCCTCGGTGTACGCCTTGGGCGCGGATGCGGCGTTGTCGCTGTTTGCCGCCGGGCGCATGGCCGGCTGGCTGGCGCATGCACTGGAGCAACAGGAAAATGGTGGATTGATCCGCCCCCGCGCGAACTATGCCGGCACCATGCCGGCGCGACGCGACTGAGGCGCATCGCCGCACGTCGATTCGCATTGCCGCACTTGTCCGTGCCGATGATGGCCCCAGTTCATGGAATGCGCGCCTGCCCCGGGGTTCGCACGATGTGTCCGTCCGCCCGGCCAAGCCGGATACCTGCGGTGGCACGCAGGCCATCGATAGCCTGCATCAATGCACATCATCCCAACAATCAATTGGACGTATCGATTCAGATCCCTACAATTGAACCATCAACCACCCACCACACGGAGATCCGCAGTGTCTTTGATCAACACCGAAATCAAGCCGTTCAAGGCCCAGGCTTTCAAGAATGGCCAATTCCTCGAAGTGACCGAAGCCAGCCTGAAGGGCAAGTGGTCCGTCGTGTTCTTCTACCCGGCCGACTTCACCTTCGTCTGCCCGACCGAGCTGGAAGACCTGGCTGACAACTATGCCGAGTTCCAGAAGCTGGGCGTGGAGATCTACAGCGTCTCGACCGACACGCACTTCTCGCACAAGGCGTGGCATGACACCTCCGACGCGATCAAGAAGATCCAGTACACCATGGTCGGCGACCCGACCGGTGCGATCACCCGCAACTTCGGCGTGATGATCGAGGAAGCCGGCCTGGCCGATCGCGGCACCTTCGTGATCGATCCGGAAGGCAAGATCCAGATCGTCGAAGTCAACGCCGGCGGCATCGGCCGTGACGCGTCCGAGCTGCTGCGCAAGGTCAAGGCCGCGCAGTACGTCGCCGCCCACCCGAACGAAGTGTGTCCGGCGAAGTGGAAGGAAGGCGAGAAGACCCTGGCTCCGTCGCTGGACCTGGTCGGCAAGATCTGATTTACCCGCGGTAACGGAACCGGGCGTTGCAGCGCCCGGATTCCCCGATTCGCGTCATCCCAGCGAAAGCTGGGATCCAGTGACTTTACGCCACGTGACAAAGGCGCTGGATTCCAGCTTTCGCTGGAATGACGAGTACCGCGATTCCACCCACCCAAAGGATGTTTGTGCCAGCGGCTTGCGCCCGGCATCGCTCCCCCGCCTGCCGCCCCCTCCCCCGCAGGCGCAGGCCGCTCCCACAAGCGTCTCACCATCTTTCGATTTCCACGCATCCATCACTGGAGTGTTCGCCATGCTCGACGAAACCCTCAAAACCCAATTGCAGGCCTACCTGGAAAAGCTGGTGCAGCCGATCGAGCTGGTCGCCGCACTGGATGATGGCGACAAGTCGCGCGAACTGGACGGCCTGCTGCACGAGATTGCCGCGCTGTCGGACAAGATCAGCCTACGCCGCGACGACAGCGAAGCGCGCAAGCCCTCGTTCGCCATCAACCGCCTCGGCACCGACATCAGCGTGCGTTTCGCCGGCATCCCGATGGGCCACGAGTTCACCTCGCTGGTACTGGCCCTGCTGCAGGTCGGCGGGCATCCGTCCAAGGCGGCGACCGAGACCATCGAACAGGTGCGCAATCTGGATGGCGAGTTCCGCTTCGAAACCTATTTCTCGCTGTCGTGCCAGAACTGCCCCGACGTGGTGCAGGCACTGAACCTGATGAGCGTACTCAACCCCAACATCAAGCACGTCGCCATCGATGGCGCGCTGTACCAGGACGAAGTCGAGTCCCGCCAGATCATGTCGGTGCCCACCGTCTACTTGAACGGCGAAGTGTTCGACCAGGGCCGCATGAGCCTGGAGCAGATCCTGGCCAAGATCGACACCGGCAGCGCGGCACGCGAAGCCGAGAAGATCAAGACTAAGGACGCGTTCGACGTACTCGTCGTCGGCGGCGGTCCGGCCGGCGCGGCCGCGGCGATCTACGCCGCACGCAAAGGCATTCGCACCGGCGTGGCAGCCGAGCGATTCGGTGGTCAGGTGCTCGATACCATGGGCATCGAGAACTTCATTTCGGTCGACTACACCGAAGGCCCCAAGCTGGGCGCCGCGCTGGAACAGCACGTGCACGCATACGACGTGGACGTGATGAACCTGCAGCGTGCGACCAAGCTGGTGCCCGCCAGCGAATCGGCCAGCGGCCTGGTCGAGGTACAACTCGAAAACGGCGCGAGCCTCAGCGCGAAAACGGTGATCCTCTCCACTGGCGCGCGCTGGCGGCAGATGGGCGTGCCCGGTGAAAACGAATACCGCAACAAGGGCGTGGCCTATTGCCCGCATTGCGACGGCCCGCTGTTCAAGGGCAAGCGCGTGGCGGTGATCGGCGGCGGCAACTCCGGCGTCGAGGCGGCCATCGACCTGGCCGGCATCGTCGCCCACGTCACCCTGGTCGAGTTCGACAGCAAGCTGCGCGCGGACGAAGTCCTGCAGCGCAAGCTGCGCAGCCTGCCCAACGTCGACATCATCGTCAGCGCCCAGAGCACCGAAGTGCTCGGCGATGGCCAGAAGGTCAACGGACTGGTCTACAAGGACCGCACCGATGGCGTGATGCACAGCGTGGAACTGGAAGGCATCTTCGTGCAGATCGGCCTGTTGCCGAACACCGAATGGCTGAAGGGCGCGCTGGAGCTGTCGCCACGCGGCGAAATCGTGATCAACGATCGCGGCCAGACCTCGCTACCCGGCGTGTTCGCCGCCGGTGACGCCACCACCGTGCCGTACAAGCAGATCGTGATTGCGATGGGCGCCGGCTCCACCGCTGCACTGGCCGCGTTCGATCATCTGATCCGCACGTCGGCACCGGTGGCGGACACCGCTACGGCCTGAGGTTCTCAAGCCCTCTCCCGCCGGCGACCAACGGGAGTCCCCTTGTGGGTGAGAGGGGGTTGGGGTGAGGGTACGGCCGAAGCGGGAGGTTACGCTTCGCCCGAACCATCACCCGCCTGGATTCGCGCCACCCTTGGCGCTCACCCCTTTGGGGCCAGCTTCGCTGTTCCGCAGGCGCTTCAGCGCCTGCAGGTCGGTTCCCTCTCCTAGCGGGAGAGGGATTCACCGATGGGTGGCAACGTCCGCCTGAATGCCTTAGACACTGGAAGGCCGCCTCAACTCCCCTGATCCGGCCCGCGCGCCAGCGCCCGGCGGATCTCGTCCAGCGCCGACGGATCATCCAGCGTGGACAAGTCCCCCGGATCGCGCTGCTCCGCCAGCGCTTGCAATGACCGGCGCAGCAGCTTGCCCGAGCGTGTCTTCGGCAACGCATTCACTACATATACACGCGACGGCTTCGCCACCCCGCCCAATTGATCCACCACGCATTGCTGCATGCCGCGCGCCGCGTCGGCTGCAACCCCTGCGTCCTGCTTCAAGGTAGCGAACACGATCGGCACCTGGCCCTTGATGGCATCCTTCACGCCGATCACCGCCGCCTCGGCCACCGCCGGATGGCCGGCGACGGACTCCTCGATTTCGCGCGTGCCCAGTCGATGCCCGGCCACGTTGATCACGTCGTCGGTGCGTCCAAGGATGAAGGTGTAGCCGTCCGCGTCGCGGATCGCCCAGTCCAGCGAGCTGTACAGCAGTTCGCGGAAGTGGCTGAAGTAGCTGTACACGTAGCGGTCGTCATCGCGCCAGATCGTGCTGAGGCAACCCGGCGGCAACGGCGGCTCCAGCACCAGTACGCCCTTGCTGCCTGCCGGCACCTCCTTGCCGGTACCTTCATCGATCACCTTCATGCGATAACCCGGCGCCGGCAGGCCGGGAGAGCCGATCTTCGTCGGCTTCAGGTCCAGCCCGGGCATCAGCGTGATCGCCGGCCAACCGGTCTCGGTCTGCCAGTAGTTGTCGATCACCGGCACGCCCAGCGCATCGGTGATCCATTGCGCGGTCGGCTCGTCCAGCGGCTCTCCGGCCAGGAACAGCCACTTCAGCGCCGACAGGTCGTGGTCTTTCAGCCAATGCGCGTCCTGCTTCTTCAACACGCGAATCGCCGTGGGCGAGGAGAACATCGTGCGTACGCCGTACTGCTCGCACAACTGCCACCACACCCCGGGATCCGGTCGCGTCGGCAGGCCTTCGTACAGCAACGAGGTCGCGCCACCGATCAGCGGTCCGTAAACGTTGTAGGAATGCCCCACCGCCCAACCCACATCCGAGGTGGAGAACATCACCTGACCCGGCGCGATGTCGAACACGGTGCGGATCGACAACGCCATCGCCACCGCATAACCGCCGGTGTCGCGCTGTACGCCTTTCGGCTTGCCAGTGGTGCCCGAGGTATACAGCAGATAGCTGGGCTCGTTCGATTCCAGCCACACCACCGGCACCTCGGCGGTTTCGTGCTTTGCGCGCAGTTCGGCGTAATCCACGTCGCGCTTCGGCACGCGAATCATCTGCGGATCGAGTCCGCGGTCGACCAGCAGCACCCGCGGTGGCGGCGCCGAGGCCTCGTTCAGGGCCGCATCCACCAGCGGCTTGTACGGAATCACCTTGCCGCCGCGCATACCGGCATCAGCGGCGATCAGCAGCTTCGGCTGCGCGTCATCGATGCGCAGCGCCAGGTTGTGCGCGGCGAAACCACCGAACACCACCGAGTGGATTGCGCCGATACGCGCGCACGCCAGCATCGCGAACACCGCCTCGGCGATATTCGGCAGGTAGATCACCACGCGATCACCCTTGCCCACATCCAGCGCCTGCAGCACCGCGGCAAACGTGTTCACTTCGCGATGCAACTGGCGATAGCTGAACTCGCGGGTCACCCCGGTCTCGCTGGAAATCGCCACCAGCGCGAGTTGCTCCGCGCGCTCGGCCAGGTGCCGATCCACCGCGTTGTAGCAGAGGTTGGTGGTACCACCGACGAACCAGCGACGGAATGGCGGGTTGGACTGATCGAGAATCTGCGTCGGCGGCGTCTCCCAATGAATACGCTGCGCCTGCTCGGCCCAGAACGCCTCCGGTTGCTCGATCGACTGTCGATAGAACGACTCGTAATCCATGACCCCGCCTCCGCTTGAAATCCCTGCCCAAGACTAGCCTCGCGCTCTCGTGGCGGCAGCACGACAATGGTCGTAAACGTTACGCCTGAATTCCTCGCCCTGCTTGACCCTCACGCAACGTCAGCCCGCAGAGTGGTCGCCACGCACCCAAGGAGAACCATCATGCAGCTCACTGTCGGCGAACTGGCGAAGCGTTGCGGGCTTACCGTTCGCACCCTGCACCATTACGACGCCATCAATCTGCTGAAGCCTTCGGTACGTTCCGCTGCCGGTTATCGGCTTTATGACCGCGCGAACGTCGAGCGCCTGCATCGCATCCAGGCGCTGCGTCAGCTCGGTCTGTCGCTGACCGACATCGGAATCGCCCTGTCCGGACCACAGGCACCGTTGGCCGAGGTGATCGACAAGCAGATCACGCAACTGGATCGCGAACTGACACAGGCCACGCGCCTGCGCCAGCAACTGCTCGCCTTGCGCGCGCAACTCGCGTCCGGACAGCCCCCCGACCTGGCCGATTGGCTGGACACGCTGGAGCTGATGACGATGTACGAGAAATATTTTTCGCCCGAGGAACTGAAAGAACTGCCGCTGCTCACCGACCCCGGCACACAGGCGCAATGGAGTGCCCTGGTCGCCACCTTGCAGGCGGCGATGGATCGCGGCGCCCAACCAGGTGACCCGGACGTGGACATGCTCGCCCTGCGCTGGATGGAAATGCTTGGCCGCGACACCGGGCGCAACGCGGATTTTTTGATGCGCCTGCGCGCAGTCAACGAACAAGAACCACAGGCCCGCCAGCGCAGCGGCATTACCGAAGCGCTGGAATGCTTCGTGGAGAAGGCGGTCGTGGCTGCGAGACTGACGCTGTTCGCGCGCTATCTAAGCGAGCCAGAGATGGAATTTCTACGCGCGAACTACGGTCGTCAGATGTACGAGTGGCCGCCACTGATTGCAGACTTGCGCAAAGCGATGGACGCCGCGGTCCCCGTCGACTCCCCCCACGTACGGCAGCTGGCGCAACGCTGGATGACGTTGTTCCGCGCTTACGCCGGCGACGACCCGGCCACCCATGCGCGTATTCGCGAGGCCTACGCGAGGGAGCCGGATCTGCGCAGCGGCAGCATGGTGGACGCAAGCCTGTTCGCCTATCTGCGCGAGGCGTTGGATGATATCCAAGCGACGAAGGATTGAACGACACCGCTTTGACCACAACTCAGCAAAACACCCTATCCACAAGCTGGCATCCAGCAACCGCATAGCTCGAACACACGCGATCGTTGCTGGGCCCCGGCCTGCGCCGGGACGACGACCAGAAAAAACCGGGCCATCGCCACGCCGGACACAAGAAGGGCGGCCGAAGCCGCCCTTCCCTTTCAACCAGGTGCGTCGTGCTTGCTTACTTCGCGAACAGGTGCTCGACGCCCGCACGCTCTTCGCGCAGTTCCTTTTGGGTCGCGTCGATGCGCGCCTGCGAGAACGCGTTGATCTCCAGACCCTGCACGATGGCGTACTTGCCGTTCTTCACCGTCACCGGGTAACCGAAGATCACGCCCGGGGCGATGCCGTAGGAACCGTCGGACGGGATGCCCATCGAGACCCAGTCACCCTCGGCCGTACCCAGCGCCCAGCTGCGCATGTGGTCGATCGCGGCCGAAGCGGCGGAGGCGGCCGACGAGGCACCACGCGCCTTGATGATGGCGGCGCCGCGCTGCTGCACGGTGGGGATGAAATCGCTCTCGTACCAAGCCTGGTCGACCAACGACAGCGCCGGCTTGCCGTCCACGGTGGCGTGGTGCAGGTCCGGATACTGGGTGGAGCTGTGGTTGCCCCAGATGGTCATCTTCTTGACGTCGGTGTTGTGCTTGCCGGTCTTCTCGGCCAGCTGGCTCATCGCGCGGTTATGGTCCAGGCGCACCATCGCGGTGAAGCACTTCGGATCGAGGTCCGGCGCGTTCTGCTGGGCGATCAGCGCGTTGGTGTTGGCCGGGTTGCCGACCACCAGCACCTTGACGTCACGCTTGGCGTGGTCGTTCAGTGCCTTGCCCTGCGGGCCGAAGATGGCTCCGTTGGCTTCCAGCAGATCCTTGCGCTCCATGCCCGGGCCGCGCGGACGGGCGCCGACCAGCAGCGCGTAATCCACGTCCTTGAAAGCCACGTTCAGATCGTCGGTGGCAACGATGCCGGCGAGGGTCGGGAACGCGCAATCGTTCAACTCCATCACCACGCCCTGCAGCGCGGGCAGCGCCGGGGTGATCTCGAGCAGGTGCAGGATCACCGGCTGGTCGGGACCGAGCATGTCGCCCGAGGCAATGCGGAACAACAAGGCGTAACCAATCTGGCCGGCGGCACCGGTAACGGCAACTCGAACGGGGGCTTTCATCATCTCATCTCCGGGAATGGGGATCGGGAAAAAGGAACCGGAAACGCGGGCCGGGCAGGATCGCCCGGCACCCATTCCCGATTCACGGATTCAATTCAGTTCGGCAAAAAACTCCGCGATGCGGTCCAGGCCAGGCTGCAATTGTGCGGCCGGACACGTGTAGGAAATGCGCAGCGCGCGCGGCTCGCCAAAGGCCGAACCGGGGACGCAAGCCACGCCCTTGGCTTCCAGCAGCGCGGCGCAGAGCTCCACGTCATTGGAAATCTTCGTGCCGCCATGGCTCTTGCCAAACGCCACGGAAATATCCGGGAAGGCATAGAACGCGCCCTGCGGACGCGGGCAGCTGACACCGGGAATCGCGTTGAGCGCAGCAACCACGGTGTCTCGTCGCTCGGCGAATTCGATGCACTTGGCCTGCGATATGTCCTGCGGGCCGCTGAAGGCCGCCACGGCCGCGGCGGTGATCACTTCCGGCACGCTGGTAATGTGGTTGGAATTGAGCGTGGTGACCGCCTTGGCCACCGATTCCGGGCCAGCCATCAGGCCCACGCGCCAACCCGGCATGCCGTAGGTCTTGGAGACCGAATCGACGAAGATCAGCCGCTCGCGCAGCTCCGGCTGGGCAAACACGAAATTGTGGTAACCGATGCCGTCGAACACCATCGCGTTGTAGATGTCGTCGGTGATGATCCAGGTGTCCGGATGCTTTACCAGCACCGCGGCCAGCGCGGCGATCTCGTCGCGCGTGTAGACCATGCCGGTCGGATTGGACGGATTGTTGAACAGGAACACCCGCGGCTTGCGCGCCAACGCGGCGTCGAGTTGCGCAGGCGTCAACTTGTAGTTCTGTTCCGGGCCGCAATGCAGCACGTTGGCCTTGGCGCCCACGATGTCGGCGATGTCGCGATAGGTGGTCCAGTACGGTGCGGCAAAGGCGATCTCGTCGCCCTCGTCCAGCAATGCCTCGCACAGGTTGTACAGCACCTGCTTGGCGCCGATGCCGATCGACAGGTTGGCGTGGCCGTACCCGGAAAAACCCAGCGCCTCGATGTGCTTCAGGAACGCATCCAGCAGCGGCTCCGCGCCACGGTTGCTGCCGTACTGGCCGGAATCATGAGCCAGCGCCTCGCGCGCGGCGGCGTATACGTGCTCGCCGGGCAGGAAATTCGGTACACCGATGGAAAAGCTGATGATGTCGCGGCCGGCAGCCTTGAGCTGCTTCGCTTTCGCGGCAATCACCATGATCGCGCTGGGCTTGGCGCGACCGACACGCTGGGCAAGCTGGGGCATGACTTCCTCTTGAACCATGTGGAACGAGGCGCAGCCTCCCTGAAACGCAGGGGAGCCGGGATCGTGAACGAAGCCGAAAAACCGCGGAATTTTAGCATGCGGCGCTGCGGCATCCGATATTCGCGACATAAGTCGAAGCCGGAACCCCACCGGCCAGAGCCGGCTTCAAAGCCCCCGGCCGCCTCGCAGCAAGCCCGCGTTCCGAAAAATGCGGACTCCGGGGGATGCAATGGCCGCCCGCCCATTGCATGATGGCGTTGCCGCCCGCCGCGTCACGCCGGTATCGGCAGGGGAAGGGGCAGCGGCATGGGGCACGCAGGAGGCGGCGCCCACCACCGAAGGGGACCTGTACTACTCACCCGCAAGAGGACACACGGACATGCATTGGCTCTGGGTATTCATCGTCGGTCTGGTCGTTGGCATCATTGCCAAGCTCATTACCCCCGGGAAGGATCCGGGCGGCTTCATCATCACCGCCATCCTCGGCATCATCGGCTCGGTGCTCGCCACCTGGGTGGGTGAACGGCTCGGCTGGTGGCCGGCTACCGGTCTCATGCATTTCATTGCATCGATCGTCGGCGCGATCATCCTGCTGGTGATCTATCACGCCGTGTTCAAGCGCAACGCCACTTCGTAAGGTCGTACGCACCGGCGGAGCACCTCGCTCCGCCGGTGCGCCTCAATGTGGATCAGGCGCCCGCGCCGCCGAACAGCTTGCCGGCCAGGCCTTCCAGCGCGCCCAGATTCAGACCGCCACCCTGCCCCTGGGCCGGCACCTGGCCATCCGGGGTGAGGTGGTCCACCGCGTGCGGAAGAATCTGCGAAAGCTGGCCCATCAGCTGGCTCGGGTCGACGCCGAGCTTGCCGGCCGCTTCCTGCACCACCGAACCCAGGCCGCCGTTCTGCAGCGCCTGCCCCAGCTGGTCACCGGACACCGGCTGGTTGGAGCCGGTGCCAACCCACGACTGCACCGCTTCGCCCAGCCCGTGCTGCTGCAACATGCCGACCAGGCCCTGGACACCACCCGCCTTCTGGATCAGTTCACCCGCCACTGAAAGCAGTGAACCGCCGCCCGCTGCGTTGCCTTGCGCACCGCCAATCAAATCATTGAGAAAGGACATCGCCATACTCCATGTAGGTCATTGAAATGAGTCGAACCGTCCGACCCCGGGCGCCACGCTCGTGACGACTCCCCCGGATGGCCGCCTCCACGACGGCAGCGATGGCATAACCATGGCTTTCGGACGGACCGGGACCGGTTTAGCACAAGCGCGACGGCGTTGCGCTCGGAATATTCCCAAATCGGCCATGCGGAGACGTGGAACAGCGTTTCAGGGTGCGGTTGTCGTCGAATCGCGCAATTCCAGCGAATACGGCACCTGCACCAGTTTCCCCGGACCGCGGCCACGCAGGGTATCCAGCAACTGCATGGCGGCGACCCGCCCCATCTCCCGGCTGGGTTGGCGAACCGTGCTCAGCGCCGGCCACAACTGGCTGGCCAACGGGGTGTCGTCGAAACCGCAGACGGACAGGTCGCGCGGCACCTTGAGGCCATACTCGCCCGCTACCCACATCACGCCGGCGGCCATGTCGTCATTGGCCGCGAACACGGCGGTCGGGCGCTTTTTCTTGAGTGCCAGCAATTCGCGCGCCGCCGTCACGCCGGAACCGAAGGTAAAGGCCCCTTGCACGATCAACGCCGGGTCTTCACGCAGGCCGGCAGCGGCCAGCGCGTCGCGATAACCGGCCAGGCGCCAGCGGCTGGCACCATGGCTGGCAATGCCCAGCACATGGGCAATTCGTGTGTGGCCCAGCGAAACAAGGTGTTCCACCATCGCCCGCGCCGCCTCGCGTTCGTCCATGAATACGCCAATGCGGCCGCGATGCTTCATCGGCGACACGCAGGCATTGGGCACTTCGCGCTCGCTCAGGCGCTTCAGCAACGGTGCGTAATCGGTGATCGGCGGGGTCAGCACCACGCCATCGGGATGATGATGCGAGATCAGCGCATCGACGCGACTGATGAAATCGCTGCCGCCGATGCGCAACGGGCGCACCATCATGCTGTAGTGGTGTTCGTCACAGGCTTCCAGCACGCCGTCCTGGATTTCGGCCAGGTAGGACGAGGTGGGGTTGTCGTTGTTGTCGTACAGCATCGCCACCAGGAACGAGCGATTGCCCGCCAGACTGCGTGCCGAAGGATGCGGGTGGTAGTCCATCGCTTCCATGGCGGCCAGCACGCGCTTGCGGGTCTCGTCCTTGACGTTGGCCTCGTCGTTGAGCACGCGTGACACCGTCTTGGGCGAAACACCCGCCTCGCGCGCCACATCTTCAAGACGAACTCGCATGGATTCTCCCTTCACTGCCGCACCCCGCCCCGCGACCGGCGGCCGCGGGACGGAACGAACCTGGCTCAGCCGCGTGCGTCCAGCACCTTGTTCCATTCCTGCACGCGGTCGGCCTGCGCGGCCAGCAACGCATCCACGTCGCCTTCCACGGTCACCTTCTCGATGGCGTCGCCCTGGCGGATCGCATCGACCACGGCCTGGTCTTCCGCGCCGACCACTTCGCCGAACACGCTGTGCTTGCCGTCCAGCCACGGCGTGGCGCCATGGGTGATGAAGAACTGGCTGCCGTTGGTGCGCGGACCGGCATTGGCCATCGACAGCACGCCCGGCTTGTCGTGTCGCAGCGAGGCGTGGAACTCGTCCTCGAACTTGTAACCCGGGCCGCCGGTGCCCGTGCCCTGCGGGCAACCGCCCTGGACCATGAAGTCGGCAATCACGCGGTGGAACGACAGGCCGTCGTAATAGCCACGCTTGGCCAGGTTGACGAAACTGGCCACCGTCACCGGGGCCTTGTCCTCGTGCAAACGCAGGTGGATCGGGCCGCGGCCGGTTTGCATGGTGACGTTGATGGTCATCGGGAATCCTTGCTGGGGGCTGGAAACGCACCGGGCAGCGCCGGCACAACAGCTGCCAAGGATAACGCTTCAGAGCCGATTTATGCTCCCCGGGCACGATCGGCCGGCAGGCCTTCACGAGGCCCCGTCACGCCATCGTGACGTGAATCGGGCAGATTGCCGCACAAGTCCGTATAATTGACCGATTCACCCTCGTCAAAACTCAGCGAGACGGCTCACAGGCCGCCCGGGTCCTTTTCCCATGTCCATCGAAAACTTGCGCAATATCGCCATCGTCGCCCACGTCGACCATGGCAAGACCACCCTCGTCGACTGCCTGCTCAAGCAGTCCGGCACGCTGGCCGAGCGAACGGTGCTGGCCGAGCGCGTGATGGATTCGAACGACCAGGAAAAGGAACGCGGTATCACCATCCTGGCCAAGAACACCGCCATCACCTGGCAGGGCAACCGCATCAACATCGTCGACACCCCGGGACATGCCGACTTCGGTGGCGAAGTGGAGCGCGTGCTGTCGATGGTCGACACCGTGCTGATCCTGGTCGACGCGATGGACGGCCCGATGCCGCAGACCCGTTTCGTGACGCAGAAGGCGTTCGCGATGGGCTTCAAGCCGATCGTGGTGATCAACAAGGTCGACCGCCCCGGCTCGCGCCCCGAGTGGGTGGTGGAACAGGTGTGGGACCTGTTCGACCGTCTCGGCGCCACGCCGGAGCAGATGGACTTCCCGATCGTCTACGCCTCGGCCCTGAACGGCTATGCCGGCCTGGACGAAAACGTGCGCGAAGGCGACATGACCCCGCTGTACGAAGCGATCATGAAGCACGTGAGCAAGCCGGACGTGGACCCCGAGGGCCCGTTCCAGATGCGCATCAGCCAGCTCGACTACAACAGCTTCGTCGGCGTGATCGGCATCGGTCGCATCCAGCGCGGCACCATGAAGAAAGGCATGCCGGTCGCGGTGATCGATCGCAATGGCAAGAAGCGCCAGGGCAAGATCATGCAGGTGCTGGGCTTCCTGGGCCTGGAGCGGATCGAGCAGGACAGCGCCGAGGCCGGCGACATCGTGGCCATCTCGGGCATTGCCGACCTGACCATTTCCGATACCGTCTGCGCGCTGGACACGCCCGAAGCGCTGCCCGCGCTGACCGTGGACGAGCCGACCATCAGCATGACCTTCCAGGTGAACAATTCGCCGTTCGCCGGCAACAAGGATCTCTCCGGCGGCAAGTTCCTCACCAGCCGCCAGCTGAAGGACCGCCTGGACCGCGAGCAGGTGCACAACGTGGCGCTGAAGGTCGAGCAGGGTTCGGATGCCGACAAGTTCCTGGTTTCCGGCCGCGGCGAGCTGCACCTGTCGGTGCTGATCGAGAACATGCGCCGTGAAGGTTACGAGCTGGCCGTGTCGCGCCCCGAAGTCATCATCAAGGAAATCGACGGCAAGAAGATGGAGCCGATCGAGCAACTGGTGATCGACGTGGAAGAAATCCACCAGGGCCCGGTGATGGAGCGCATCGGCATCCGCAAGGGCCAGCTGAAGAACATGGAGCCCGACGGCAAGGGTCGCGTGCGCCTGGAATACATGATCCCGGCGCGTGGCCTGATCGGCTTCCAGAACCAGTTCAAGACCCTGACCCAGGGCTCGGGCCTGCTGTTCCACGTGTTCGACCACTACGGTCCGAAGGAAGACGGCCAGATCGCCAAGCGCGCCAACGGCGTGATGATCGCCAACGCCGGCGGCACCACCCCGGCCTACTCGCTCGGACCGTTGCAGGAGCGCGGCAAGCTGTTCGCCGCCGAAGGCGACAACGTGTATGAAGGCCAGCTGGTCGGCATCCACGCCAAGGACAACGATCTCACCGTCAACGTGATCAAGCCCAAGCCGCTGACCAACATGCGCGCCTCCGGCAAGGACGACGCGATCCAGCTGACTCCGGCGACCAAGTTCTCGCTGGAGCAGGCACTGGACTTCATCGACGACGACGAACTGGTCGAAGTCACCCCGAAGGAAATCCGCCTGCGCAAGAAGCACCTGACCGAGAACGATCGCAAGCGCGCCTCGCGCGGCGGCTGATCAGGTTGCTCCACGCACCAAAAGCAAAGGCCGCCAAAATGGCGGCCTTTGCTTTTCCGACAGACCAATGATGCCCACCTCACAATCGCAGCCTTGTGCAAGGAAGCGGCATAAACATCAGCCCGCAGCGGGACTGATGTCACCGGGCGCATATTTCCGTAGCCGCACGATCTCGTAGATACCCGGCGACAACGAAACCGCGGCATGCGCTTCATGCATCAGCGAAGCGGGCTTCAACACCCGCAAATGCCTCCGCTCGCCGTGCGAGTCCGACGACACATACTCCTCGGCATGATTCGCATCGACCGTATGCGCATGACCAGCGACCTCGCCAAAGGGAAGCACGATGCACCCCTCTGCAGGCACACGAAGTGCTCCATCGGGCAAGGCATCCACTTGGCAAAGCAGTACATTTCCCTGTCGATAAAACGCCACTGTCCTTACTCCGCGGCCCCGGACTCACTGGAATTCACGCTGTCGAGGTACTTCGACAGGCCGAAAATCGCAAAGCCGTACACCACCGCCGCACCAATGAACTTGAACATTGCCGTACTCCTTTGAGGTTGCCTGGGCCGGGAAAAGGCCGGCGTCGAACGTCGCCCCTTCCCATGGGGAACCTCGAATACCCCCCCTTTTTACTCGTCATTCCTGCGAAAGCAGGAATCCAGTGCCGTTGCTTATCAATGCTTTTGCTTTGAAGGCACTGGGCTCCAGCTTCCGCTGGAGCGACGGAGGTCTTCGAGATGCCCATGGAAACCAGCTTAAAGGGCGGCATTGACAGGTCATGTCAGCCTTGGAAAAAAATTCCGGCCAAAACTACCGAACCCTTCTGCAACCACCTACCCATCTCCCTGCCGCCTCCGATACGATGAAACCGCCAGCGCGGCTACACACGGCAATCCGGCGTGGCAAATCGAAGCACAGGGGAAATCCATGGACGCCAGGACACTCAAGGAACAACATCGTCAGGTACGCGATGGTCAACCGGAAGCCCTACGCATGCGCATTCATCGCGCCATCAGCTGGCTGGCACGTGCGGAACAGGAAAAGGAAGATCAGGACGCCCGCTACATCTTCCTCTGGATCGCCTTCAATGCGGCCTACGCCAGCGAATTCGGATTCGAACAGAAGGAGCGCGATCAGGTGCGCCAGTTCATCGACCGCCTGCTGCGACTGGATGGCGAGCAGCGCCTGCACGACGCGCTGTTCCACCAGTTCAGCGGGCCGATCCGCACGCTGATCGACAACCGCTTCGTATTCGAGCCGTTCTGGCGCGCCATGCGCAACCACGAATCCGACGGCGCTTGGGAAACCTCCTTCGCCGCCAGCCGCAAGCTCGCGCTGCGCGCTCTGATGGAGAAAGACACCGCCACTCTGCTCTCCATCCTGCTGGATCGGCTTTATGTACTGCGCAACCAGTTGATCCATGGTAGTGCCACCTGGGGCGGAACCACCAATCGGGCGCAGGTGAAGGAAGGAGCGGCCATCCTTGGCGTGCTGTTGCCCAACGTCATTGACCTGATGATGCGCGGTGGTGAAGACGACTTTGGCTACATCGCCTATCCAGTAGTTTGATTATGGTTGGCAACGCACGTCGAAAGACACCCACGACGTCGAGAAGCAATTCGGCACGCATGTACCACTCGGAGAACTGACCGTGCCTTTTCGCGCACCACCCATAACCTTTTTCTGCACCCATTGCGGATGGAAACACACGCTCATCTCATCCAGCGATGTAGTGCATATTCTGCCAAGCTGCCCAAAATGCGGTGAAGGGCCGACAGCTCACCGCATAGCCACCAAGATAGAGACATTGACGGCGAAGTTTGGCTTTCTACATCGTAAATAACCAGCTTGGACAGCATGAACTCAACTAAAGTCTAGCCGCTGCAAGCTAGACTTTAGCTTTTTAAAAGCTACACAGACCTTGTCGCCAAGCGCGCCAGCAAAGCAAAAATTTTTGCTTTATTTTTTGAAATCGTCGACCGAAGCCATCAATCCTCATTCAATGATTGGTTGAACAAATATGTCTTTTCGAGACCACTCAACACCATATCAAATTTGGGTTTCCACTCCGTATGCCCGCCAATAAATTCAGTACAATCAAAATTTACGATTTTTTGCGTCTGATACGATATAGGACGAAGCCCAATCGGATCACTAGAGAGTGCGTTGGCTCCTTTATAAGCCAAACTCAACACACCATCACGCCCTGAAAAGCAATTATAAATTTTCCCGGACACAGCTTCCGTCGCTTTCCGCCAACCCAGCTCGTCATCAGCGCCAACTGCCCCGCCGAGCAGGATGACATCCCTGATGACAGGCTTAGCTGCACGTGTTGAAAGCGCCTCAAGCGCATAGTAAATGACCCTGCAACCAAGAGAATGCCCAACAAGTGTGTATTGTTTTTCTGGAGTTCGAGACATTATATCAGCCAGTAGTACACCCGTCATGGCAGCCTTTACCATTGCGGTATGCCAATCATTCCCGATGACATCCGCGGCAATTGTTGCGGCACCGAGGGGATTGAACTTACCAGCGGCTTTTTTTGTCGCTCGACTGGCCGCCTTGATAGCAACACCCGACAGTGCCGCCTTACTTGCCCCGCCCGCAAACAGCCCGCCCAATGAGGCAAGCGTTTTTGACTCCCACGTCGCGAGATATAAAGTGTATCCTTTAAAAATTCGACCAGCACCATCACGCCAATCGTCAAGATTATCTTGAGCTTGATTAAGAAATCCATTCACGAATAGAACTGAATTATTACAATCGCCCGCCTCCTTAATGATATTAAAGTCTTTAATTTCACCCGCATACTTAGAAGATACTACGCCGCCAAGCGTGCCGCCCAAAGCTGCACCCGATGCAGTAATAAGTAGAACTCCGCCTGACCCTATCGCCGAAAGCGAAGCACTGGTCAAAGCCGCACCGGAAAGCGTAGAGATCGCAGTTCCAGTAGACGCAGCCCCGAGAAGACCCGCGTTACCTAAAATCGCGGCAATTTCCGGAGCAGCGGCGCCCGCCGTCAAACCAATCACGACAACGCCACCAATGACTGCCGAAGTTATTGTCGCCGCCTTAACGAAATTCGTTTTTCGGCCATCGAATAATGATCTAAAGTCTGAAATATCATTCAACTTGTCACCAAGTCGTTCAAATGACCCGATAGTCCCATCATGTTCAGCACAAAATTCGGAATGCCAGCCATCCTTAAATCGATCAATGAATGATCCATCCTTCCTTGTTTTGTGCCCTTTTGAATGACCCATCGCAAAATTATGACACTCTGGCACACGACAAAGTAGCGTGTAGTGGCCACAATCCAATCCCATGCACTGATACACATTGCGCCTAAGGACATTTTTCTGCTCCAGACGATGCCATGTCTTTTTGAAACATGCCGAGCAATGCCCTAGCCTGCCATCCGTCATAAATTCACAACCTTTCACAATTTGCAAAACGAGACCGAGCGATTGCTCACCGATGAATATTTTGTACACTTGCTTTTAGGCCAAGAAAACTCGAATATCACTTTCTAACCGATCCCTCAACCACCCCGGCTCCAAAACCCGCACATGCGGAATCCAGTACCGCACCAACGGCAATATCTGGTTCGCGTCACTGACACGACTGCTGACGATCAGCCCGCCGTTCTCCAGATCCTTATCGATGACCTGTAGCGGCAGCAGCTTGCGCCGCTTGAAGTAGTAGGCAACCTGCGGCGCGATGCTCAGCAAGACTTCGGTCTTCTCCTCGCCGAACCAGACGTCGTCCTCTTCCTCGATCTGCCGCTGGACGTCGGCGCGAGGTTCGAAGCAGTCGTCGCCGACCACCAACAAACTGATGCGACTCAGCGAGAAGGACTTGAGCCGCCCCTCATCCGTGGCGGCGAGATACCAGATGCCCTTGTTGTTGACGAGACGATAGGGTTCCAGCGTGCGCCGCTTGTCCGCGTAAGTCAGGGTGCAGCGCTTGCCGTCGCGGATGGCCTTGTCGAGTTGCTGGAACTGCGCGTCGTGCGGCTTCAGCTTTTCGTAGTGGTGGCCCCGGATGAGAAAGCTGCTCTGGCTCAAGGTGTCGAGCAAGGCTATGAGGAAGCGGGAGCTGTTCTGCGGGAACAAGTCCTCCACGCCCACGAGTCTGGCGAAGGTTTCCAGATCCTTGGGGCGCAGCTTGCCCTGGTATTCAGGAACGATCCGGTATTTGCCGTCCGACGAACGTTCGGCGATGCCATTGAGGCGGTTGAGGTCGCGATAGATCGTGCGTTCGCCCACGCGGAACTCGTCCGCCAATTCCTGGGGACTGAAGGACTCGCCCTGGTTGAGTTTCAACAGGATGCTGGCCAGCCTGGAGGCCAGCTTTTCGTGATCGGGCTCGCTCATTGCCATCCCGCTTTGGTTACGCGCGGGACCGAGTCTGCTGCTGCGTCCTGACAGGGTGTGTCACGACAACATGCGGCCCGGACTTTTCGCACCGACGCTATCGCAAGCTTGATGCCCGATTGACGTCGACCCACGACAGCAGGCCACGAAGAACGAGCAGCATGACTGCCGCCATGAACCAAGCCAGACTTTCCCCCTGTCACCCTTTTCCCCTAGCCAGTCCCTGTCACCATACCGAGTAAACCGCAACGCCCAACCCCTACGCATCTTTGAATTTGGCCCTTCGGGTCTATGCTCAGGGCGAGCAGTGAAAGAGGTGGAGTCAAAGCGCGACCACCTGTGATTCTTCAACCTCCGTCACAGCTTCAATTTAGCACTTCATGTTTGGTCAGCGACAGCGTAATTTCATGCGCACCGTCGATAGCGCTGCGGCATTCCAGCCCCCCCCCCTCCCTTCGATCCATCCACACGAAGAACACTCCACCCAGACGGGCGCCAATGGCTCTCGTGAGAAGAAAACTCAGGCACAAATGAAAAAACTGCCTGTATGGCGGCCTTCTCGCGACCTGATTCAACACCTACTTCGAGGCATGCTCCGCAGTCAGCCGCAAATCGGCACACAACGAGGCCCCGTCCGATGGGCAAGACTCCGTGGCGTTGCGCTTGATCCGATCCAGCTCATCGGAATCCAGCGTGGTGTTGATTTGGCACAGCACGAAGGAGCGCAGCGCCGGCTCCTGCCGGATCAGTGCCTGCAAATTCGGCAAGGTGTCCCATTGCCTGGCCAGCAGTTGCGCAATGGCGTCGGAGCTGCCCTCGGCGATATAGCCGTCATCGCACTGACGGTATGCCTTGAAGAAGCGGTCGACTGCCGGCCAGTCATCGAGCTTGTCCACCATCGCATCGGCAGCCTCGGCCTGTGCCGGCTGACAGGCCTGCGCCTGCGACGCCTGCGCGAGCTGCGGACGTGCTTGCGCACACCCCGCCGTGAAGATCAGGCAGGGCCAAAGCAACAGCATGGATTCACGGATGGACTTGGGTGACTCCAAAACGGGTATGGCCCGCATATGCGGACTGTTGGCTGTTACCGCTGATCACGATCATCGTCAGCGGGTCGACGGTCGTAGGAGCCCGCTGGCGGGCGATGCTTTTCGGGCTTTCGGCTGCCATGCCAAGAGCATCGCCCGCGAGCGGGCTCCAGCAGTGAAGCAAGGCGATCGAGCCACCGCCCAACCATCGCTTGATGCACTTCACATTTGCGCGACCTGTGACTCAGTCACCACTCAAATGTTCCACGCCGCGAATGGGTGCTCCTTCCACACGATGCACGTCGAACACCAGCAAATCGTTGTCGCCCTTGTGCAACCACGATGCCGGGCAATACAGGCGCTGCTGCGGGCCGATCTTCCAGTAGCGACCGAGCAGGTGGCCATTGACCCACAGGTAGCCCTGGTCCCACGCGCTCATGTCGATGTAGCTGTCGCCCATGCTGTCCAGATGCAGCTTCGCCTTGAAGAACACGCCGGGTCGCGTGGGCGCTTCGCGCAATGGTTTCAAGCCGGCCACGTAGCGCTCGTCCAGCGGCAGGCTGTAGGCCTGCCAGTCACTCAATTCGTGACCATCGAGATGCACCGCACCGACGATGCCCTTGCGGTCAGACATGGCCTGGCCATAGCCGACATGGCCGAAGCTGTCGACCAGGATATCGAGGTCGCCCTTGCCCGCGGGCAGATCGAGTGGACGTTCCACCGGCAGGCCGGCCTGCTGCAGGCGCGAGATGTTGCCGACATGACGATCGCCATGAAACACGCTGGCGTAGTCGCGCACGCCCTCGATCGCCAGCTTGCCGCCGCCATCGAGCGGCTTGCGATACAGCACCATGCCGTGGTCTTGCGCGAACAGCAGCTCGTTGGGCTGCGGCTGCGCCACGCGCTTCGCCGACGGCAGGTTGTCCCACAACGAGGCGTACGGTTTCGCGATGACCGCATCGAAGCGGATCACCGGTGGTGCCGCCGGAATCTCCGGCAGCGGCTTCGGCGCATGCGCGGCCAGCATCGCGCGAAAGCGGTGATAGTCCGCCGTCGGCTCGCCGCGTTCGTTGATCGGTGCGCCGTAGTCGTAGCTGGTGATCACCGGCTCGAAGTGCGAATAGTCATTGTGGGCATTGGCACCCGCGCCGAAGCCGAAGTTGGTGCCGCCATGCACCACGTACAGGTTGAACGAGCGCCCCTCTTCGAGCAGCTTGCGCATGACGGGATCGAAGTCGTTGCTGGCGAAGTTTTTGTCGCCCCAATGGGTAAGCCAGCCCGGGTACCCTTCGCCCACCCATACCGGCATCTCGCCGGCAATCGGCTGGGCACCGGCAAAGTCGGTATCGCCATCCAGCCCCAACGCAGCACCAGGCAGATACGTGCCCTCCTTGCGGATCTGGCCCAATCCGTCGGAGATGGAGAACGGCCCTTCCACGCCACGCTCGCGCCACATCGTGCGCAACGCCTCCAGGTAACCGAGATCGCTGCCGAACGAGGCGTACTCGTTCTCCACCTGCACCATCAGGATCGGGCCACCGCGATTGGCCATCAACGGGGCAATGCGCGGCGCAATCGCATCCATGTAGCGGCGCACCGCCGCCATGTAATGCGCATCGTCGCGATGGCGCACGCGGATGCCCGGCGTGCGCAACAGGTACGGCGGCAGGCCACCGAAATCCCACTCGCCGCAAATGTACGGACCCGGGCGCAGGTACACCCACATGCCCTCTTCCTGGCACAGGCGGATGAAGTGCGCGAAGTCGCGGCTGCCCGTCTTCAGGTCGAACACGCCCGGCTCCGATTCCAGCGCATTCCACATCAGATAGATCGAGATCGTGTTGAGCCCCATCGCCTTCGCCATGCGAATGCGGTGCCGCCAGTATTCGGCGGGGATGCGGATCGGATGCATCTCGCCGCTCAAGATCTGGAACGGCTTGCCATCGAGCAGGAACTGCTGCGATGAAAGCTCGAAGCGGTGCGCGCGACCGTCCGGGCCACCCGCATGGACGGACCGCGCGACACCGGCGCGAGTACTCCAATTCGCCCCCAGCGCCAACGGTGCCAGCACACTCAGTTGCAGAAAGGTTCGTCGTTGCATGCGGTTCTCTCCACGAAAAATGTTCCGCGACGACTTATCGGGCATGGGGCATCGACCTTCCTTCTCCGTGCGGCGACGTCACCGGATTCATGAGCGGCGCAAGCTCTACCGACTCGATGGTGGCCGGCAGGCGGTCGCCCTTGCGGAACGGCGTCACGGGGGTCAGTTCCACCTGCATCGCATACGGAAATACGCGCGGATCGCGGCTCACACGCAGGTGCGCCGTACCGTCGCCCGCCGGCAGCGCCAGCGTGCGGGGATGGCCGTCCACCCAGACATCCAGCTTAGCCCGCGCTTGCGCACCGCGGTAATGCACGGTCAGCGTGTCGTCGCCAGCGCCGACCTGCGCATGCCAGCGCAGTTTGTAGACGGTAGGCGGATCGTTGTAGCCGTAGCCGTTGTAGTTGAGGAAATGCTCGGCCTGCGCAGCTGCCAGATGCACATGGCCGTCAGCATCGGGAGCTACTGCATCGGGACGCACATGCAATTTGCCCTCGAACGGAATCGCCACCACGGGCATGTAGCCGGCGCCAGCGAGGTTTTCCACCTTGACGGCGGCACCCGACGCATCGACGGCCACGCTGCCGACGCTCGCCCGTGCATCGGCCAGCACACGCCCGCGGCCGAAGCGCGTGCCGACCACGCCGGGCAGGTGCAACACGCCATCGGCCGGTGGCTTCTCGACGAACAGGTACAGCGTGTGGGCACCGAGCGTGGCGTAGCCAAAGTTCAGTTTCGCGAACGGTGCGGCCCGCGTACCGTAGATCGCCGCGCTACGCGGCTTCAGCCATGCACCGATGCCGCGCAACACGTCCGCTTCGTAGGGGACCACCGAGCCATCGCCTTCCGGGCCGATGTTGAGAATGTAATTGCCGCCGGCGCTGACCACCCGCACCAGCCGCGCGATGTTCTCGCGAATCTTGCCCGGCAGGTCATTGCGCTGCTCCCATGAGCGGTAACCCCAGGTGTCCGGGAACATCGATGCTGGCGACTGCCATGGCTCTTCCATGCCCACGCCCGGCTCGCTGTTGTCGCCCATCACGCTGAAGTCGCCCTGGTGGTTCCATACGCGCCCGGACACCATCGTCTTCGGCTGCAGCTCGTGTACCGTGCGTGCGAAACGCGCGCTCTGCGCCGGCGTGGGCTTACCCATGTCGAACCAGACCTCGCTGATCGCGCCGTAATGGCTCATCAGCTCGCGGATCTGCGCCACGTTGAAGTCGGCCTGCGCGGGCGTGATCGGGTTGTCGTTGTCGTCGCGGTACTGGCCATGCATCCAGTGCCAGTCGATGGTGGAGTAGTACACGCCGAACGGCATGCGCGCCCGCGCGCAGGCGTCGGCCAGCTCCTTCACCACGTCGCGCCTGTATGGCGTGGCATCGACGACGTTGTAGCGGTTCTGCGCAGTGTGGAACATCGCGAAACCGTCGTGGTGCTTGGCGGTAAGCACGATGAACTTCATGCCCGCGGCCTTCGCCAGCGCCACGATGGCGTCAGGGTCGAACTTCACCGGATCGAAGCGCTTCGCCAACGCCTCGTACTGGTCGATCGGCACCGGCGCGTGCGACTGGATCTGCTCGCTGTAACCGTTGGTGATCCGCCGGCCATCCCATACGCCGCCCAGCATCGAGTACAGGCCGAAGTGAATAAACAGGCCAAACTTGCGCGCCTGCCAGGCATGCACGGTAGCGGCGTCGGGACGCGGGCCGCCCTGCGGCAGCGGCAATGGCTGGTCGGTGATCGTGGCGGACGTGGCGAACGCGACCGCCGGCAGCAGCAGCGCCAGAGCCAGGGCCGCTCGTGCAATGATGTTCATTCGTTGCTTTCTCCCAGATGGCGGTCACTGTACGGTACGCGACACGCCACTCAGGCCATGAGTATGTGCCCAGCGCAGCCAGATGGCAGGCCATTCGCTGCCATCGTGGAAGTTCGCCGCGGCAAGGCACAGTAACAGGCCCGCGGCAGCTGTCAGCAAGCCGCGGGCCGGATCGATCATGCTCAGCCTCCGCTTGCCGGGGTCAGTTCCAGGGTCAGCACTTCGAACGGCGCCAGCTTTATCGTGGCAGGATGCTCGGCATCCAGCGTCTTCGGCACCTCACTGCCGCCGCTGTGCCACACGTCCTGCACGCTGAAATCGCGTACGGCACCTTGCGGAAGCTCCAGTTGGCGTTGCAGGTCGATCACGGCCAACTGCGGCTTGTCGTCCGGGTTGCGGAAGGTGACAATGGCTTTTTTCGGCGACCACGACGCCCAGCCGTAGACGTCCAGACGCCCGGGATCGCCGCCGATCCAGTGCGTATCGCGCAGCACGTCGGCATTCGCGCGCGACCATTTCGCCGCCTGCGCCAGCGTGTCCCAGTCCTGCGTGCTGAGCAGCGAAGGCGTGATGTACATCTCCTGCAGCTGCGTGCCGGTGGCGAAGTACGAGTGCACCTCGTTGGCGAAGTCGTGGCCCGGATCGGTGTTCAGGCGCTTGTTCATCTGCGCGTAGATGATGCCGTGGAGCATCAGCGAATTGATCGGGAACAAGGGGCCCTTCACCACGATGTTCTCGTAGGTTTCCTTGTCGCGGTAGGTGATCCACTGCTCGCGTTCGGTGCCCACGCCGGCGTGCCAGTCATCCTCGCCGTCGCGCCAGATCGAATCGGCATAGCGCAACCAGAATGGCGATGCCCAGGTGCCGGTGGTGAGGTTGATGAAGGTGTTCGGCTTGTCCTTGCGGATGTCCTTGATCAACTGGATCGCCGCGGCGAAATCGCTGTTGAACAGGCTGCCGGGAAACACGCTGCTGACGTTGCCGGTGCCATCGAACTTGAACTGGTTGATGCCGTCCTGGTTCAGCAACTTCATCACCACGTCGTGGAAACGCTTGTAGTACTTCGGCCCGGACAGTTCGAAGCCGCCGGCATTGGTTTCGTAGCCGGCTGCCTTGCCATTCGCCACGCGCTCCTTCCATGGCTTGCCGTAGCCACCCCACGGCGACAGCCACACGCCCGGCGCAGCCCCGTACTTCGCCGCCGCCTTGCGCAACGGCACGAAGCCGTGTGGAAAATCCTTGCTGAAATTCCAGCTGCCGCTGCGGTCGTCCCAACCGTCATCGAACAGGAACGAATCCATCTTCACGCCACGCTTCTCGACCAGCTCCTTGCCAAAGGTGTTGATGCGATTCAGCGCTTCCGCTTCGGTATACGGGGTGAAGTAACCGATGTCGTACCACGAGTTGTAATGCAGGAACGGCCGGTACGGATGCGCGCGCTCACGTTCGACATACGTGGCGAAGTCGCGTCGCAACTGGCCCGCATGGGTCACACCAGCCACGGCGGAGTAAGTCACCGACCTGCCCTTGCGCAACGGCAGGCTCTGGTTGATCCACAACTTGACGACATTGCCCCATGCGCTGCTGTCGGACAGCGGCTGCTCGAAACCGAAGTAATCCGGCCCGGAGACCACCGGCGAGCCCTGCACGGTGCCATCCACCATGACGTCGGGCGCCTGGGTCTGCAGCAGTTCCACCTTGGTGATGTGTTCATCCTGCTTCAGCGCCGTGACCGTCACCACTTCGCGCAGGTAATCCGAGCCTTCGCGCTGTACCAGCTTCCAGTCCACCCGGAAGCGGCCACCGGCGTCGCCGAAGCTGGCCTCGACCGACTGCCCCGGCAGTCGCGCGGCCAGCCGCGATGCCTTCGGATCGGCATGCAACGCCACCTGCTTCGGTGCGGCAAGCACATGCATGTCCGACGCCGACAACGTGCTGCCGTCAGCCATCACCAAGGCGAACGGTGCAGTCACGTTGAACGAACGATGGTTGAGTTTGTCGGCCAGCACCATCTGGCCCAGCTTCTGGCCAGTCAACGACCAACTGGCTGAAATGGCCGCATTGCCAAAACTGGCGCTGTCGCCCTGCTGCTGGAAACGCGCCGCGCTGGTGGCATCGTGCGCCAGCGCCGCCACGCTGAACGAACCGGCAAGGCAAAGGGCCAGCGCCGTTTGCCGGAAGAAGGAAAGAGGTGCCCTGCGTGAAGTGCGGATAGGGAAGATCAAGGACATGTCTGGAATCTCTCGAACAGCCCGGATGCGCGTCGTGGTTCATCCCTGCCCGCGCGCGGCATCCTGTAAATGCATTCCGCGCACGTCCGGCGCGAAGAGGGTGGGCCGCCCGATGCGCGGGCCGCCCGATCAAGCCATCAATGGAACTGGTAGCGCAGGATCAGCATCGTGGTGCGCGGTGTCTGCCACGTTCCGGCGCCATATGCGGGATTGGGAATGGTCGCCCCGTCCGCAGTGAAGCCCTGGTCGTAAGTCTGCTCCGAATCGATACGCCCCTTGCGATTGGTCACGTTCTGAACCTGCAGGTCCACGCTCAGGCGATTGTCCTGGTTGATCCGCCAGTCATAACCCACGCCCACGCTCCAGTCCAGATAGAACGGCGTGCGTCCCGCATGGCCCAACGGCGCCGGCTTCCTGTCGCAATAATGAGTGGATGAACCATAACCCGCCGCTGGATTGTTGTTGTCCGGATACGTGCCCATGCAGCTCAGCGGCGTGCCGGTGGCCATGTCGAGCACGCTGCTCAGACGCAATCCGCTGGGGAAGTAATACACCCCGTTGATCTTGACGCTATGACGCACGTCGCTGGACAGATTGCCGGAGCTGAAATCCATGATCCCCGGGAAGTCCCAGTAGGTCTGTTCGCCCGGGCCGCTCTGCGTGCGCTGGGTCAGGTTGATCAGGCCATCGTAATTGCCATACAGGTGCGCCCACGTGTAGCCGATGTCGAGGAAATACGGCTGCTCGACGGTGCGCTGGTGCACCAGCTCGAACGTCACGTGCATGTACTTGCGCTTCGGTGCCGGCCCGACGGCATTGCCCGGCAAGGTCAGCGACTGCAGCTTTCCGGTACCGCTGTAGTCGCGCGTGAAGACCTGCGCGATACCCGGATTGACCTCCGGGCAACCGGTTTCATCAACGTAGTCCGGATAGCCGTGGCTTTGCGCGTAAGCCGTGATGGCGTCGGTGGTGCAAGCATCGTCGATGGTGCGCTTGAGCGTGGCGTAGCCCACGTCCAGCTTGGTCGACCAGCCGTTCTCGAGCAGCTTTTGCGCGTAGATCTGGAACTCGTACTGGTACGGCGCCTTGAGGTTGGAGGTGGCGACATTCTCCTTCGACGGAGCCAGACCGTTGACCAGCGTGTACTGCGGGCCGAGCTGGGAAAGCCCGGTCGGCGCCATCGTGTTCGGATCCCGACCGGTGTAGGTGTAGTAACGGTTCCAGGTCAGCGAGGCACCGGCGGCACCGTTGTTCACCGACGACGGGATGGGGATGGTGTACTTGCCTGCATTGGCACCGATCTTGAACGTGCCGTCGCCCTCCACGTCCCAGGCCACGCCCAGACGCGGGGACAGGATCGACGAGCGGAAGAAGTTCTGGCCGTTGACGTTCTTGTTGATGAAGTAGTCGTCGCGCAGGCCGGCATAGGCCACCCAGCGGTCATTCACCTGCCAGCTGTCGGAGATGTACGCCGCCTTGTTCACTGTGTAGAAGGCACCGCCCACCTGCTTGTACGACTGCTGCACATACTGACCGCCGCCCGGCACCACCGCACCGTTCGGCAGCAGATAGCCGGGCCGGTCGTAATACGTCCAGTTGCCGCCGGCCGTGGTGGTCTCCAGGTTGTTGATGTAGTGCTTGTAATGTTCGGCACCGATGGTGAGGGTGTGGTCGCCCAGCACCCAGTCGAAATCGCCCTTGAAGCCCTTGCGCCAGTAATCCACCGGGTAAACCTGGTTTGCCGTGTTGCTGATGCCGATGTTGGTGGACTGGTTGCTGGCATTCACCTCGGTGACATACGGCAGGCCGGTGCCGGTGGCACTGGTCGGCGCGAACGTGGTGGAGCTGAGGTAACCACCCATCAGCCGCAGGCTCATGGTGTCGTTGATCTGCCAGTGGTAGTTCCCGATCAGGAACTGGTTCTTCGCCTTGCTGTCGGCCCAGCCGAAGTATTTGCCGGCCGAGGACGGGTCATACATCCGGTCCAGCGTGTACTGGTTGCTGAAGGTGTCGCTCCATTCGCGATACCCCACCACGTTCAGCGACTGGTTGTTGGTGATGTTCCAGGTGAGGTTCAACAACGCATTCTTGTCGCGCGACGACGCATCGTACTCACGATTGCTGCCATAGCTCGTGCTCTGGCTGACCGGTTGGTTGCCAAGCATCGCGAAGAAGAACAGCTTGTCCTTCACCAATGCACCGGACGCCCACAGATACTGTGTGGACCGAGGACTTTTCGTGTTGGATTCGGTGAAGTGGTAGTAGTTTCCCTGGCTGTCGTAGGAGTTCGGCTGCCGCGGTTCGAACGCCGAGGTGCCGGGCGTGAAGTACAGCGAATAACCCGCCTGGAACCGGTTGGTGCCCTGGCGCACGGTGGACGAGATCACGCCACCGGTGCTGCTGGTCCAGTTCACGCCCGCGTTGCTCGGCAAGGTTTGCACCGACGACAGTGCCTCGGACGGCAGCGATGTGGCGCCGATCCCGGTGTAGTCGTAGGTGGTATCGAACTCGTTGTAGTAGTAGCGGTTCTCGGCGGAACTGGCACCACCAAACTGCGCCAGCCCGGTGGTCTGGTTGTCGTAATGCACCGCCGAGCTCAGCTCGGCGATGCTGTCCACGCTGCGCCCGGTCGGCAACTGGTCGACCAGTTTCATGCTGTAGTTGCTGGACAGTTCCGGCGTACTCACGTCGATCGGGTTGACGTCCTGATCGATCACCGACGAACTCACCGTGATGGCCGAAAGGTCGGTCGCGTTGACGTTCGCCGGAGCCGCCACAGCAGCAGGCGTCGTGCGCACCTGGGCCTGCACGTTGGCTACCACCGTGACGCGACGAACGCCGACCACCTTGCCGTCCTGCGTCACCGTCACCGTGTACTGCCCCGGATTGAGGCCACCGAGGCTGTAACGCCCGGAGGCATCGGCCTCGAGATTCTTGTGATAACCCGTGGCCGGATTGTCCACGGCAATCGTGGCGCCTTGGCCACCTGGTGCGCGGCCGTACAAACCGCCCGTAATGGACTGTGCCAGCACCGGCATGCCGCCCAGGGCTGCCATCAGTCCGACCACCAGCACGGTCCGCTTCATTCCGCTGGAACAACCTCCCCGTCCTGCTCTGCTCATGCCATTCTCCCCACTCGTTTGGATGGGACTTCGCCGCATGCTTGCCTTTTGCCAGGCAAAGCCCCGCTTGGCACCGCAGGCCCTCGCCTGCAGCGTGTTGTCGAATTTCCGGTGTTTTCAGCCCGTTACACGGCGCACCCGTACCTGGCCACGCAAGGTGTCCACCTGCTCTCGTCGCACATAGCCGGTTTCCTCATGCATGGCGTTTGCAGCGCCACACGCCACGCCAAGGCGCAGCGCGTCATCCATCGTCATGTTTTGCCTGAAGCCCACGGCCAGGCCGGCCAGCAGGCAGTCACCCGAGCCCACCGCGTTCTCGCTGCGACCAATGTCGAGCGATGCGTGCCACGCATCGCCGCCATCGAACCCCACGGCGCCTTGCGCACCCAGCGTCACTACCGGTCGCGCAATGCCCCGCGCGTGCAGCTCGCGAGCCAGCGTCGCGGCATCCTCGGCGGTTGTCAGCGGGCGGCCGGCCAGTTCACTCGCCTCGTCGCGATTCGGCTTCAGCAGCCACGCGCCGGACTCCATCGCATGACGCAAGGCGGCACCGCTGGCATCGATCAGGCACGGCACGCCGGACGAGCCGATGCGTCGCGCCAACGCGGCATAGGTGTCGTCGGAAAAGCCGCGCGGCAGGCTGCCGGAAAGCACCAGCATGTCGCTGTTCTCCAGGCAACGCCCGAGCGTATCGAGCAATTGCTGCTGCATGCGATCGTCCAGCAAAGGGCCTGGATCGAGCAACTCCGTGATGCGCCCGTCGCATTCGCGCACGGCGAAGCAACTGCGCAGCTCGTCGACCATCTCCACGCCATGGAACAGCACGCCACGTTCGCTCATCCGGCGGGCAATCAGGTTGCGATGGATCGCATCGGTCAAGCCAACCAGTTGCACCGGCTCGCGCAGCGCGGCAATCGTTTGCGCCACGTGCAAGCCCTTGCCACCCGGGTAGGCACGCACCTGGCCGACGCGCTGCACGCAACCCGGCGCCAAGGCATCCAGCGAGACCAACCGGTCGATCGCGGTATTGAAGCCGGCGACGGTGATCATGGTGCCTCCGCCAGCAATGCCTGCAGCTCAGCCACACCGGGTTGCCCCGACGTGCCCCCCACCGCACGAGTGGAAAGACTGCCGCAGGCGCTGCCCCAGCGCAGGCACTCCTGCAACGGCTGCTGACCCAGCCATGCGTGCAGGAAACCCGCGTCAAATGAATCACCAGCGCCGGTGCTGTCCACCGCGTCTACCGCAAATGCCGGCACTTCCAGCATCCGGCCTTCGTGCCTCACGGCACAGCCATGCCGACCACGTTTCACTACGGTAAGCGTGTGGTCCTTGCCGAGCATGCGCAACGCAGAGGCGACATCGCGCGAGCCGGTGATCGCTAGCAGTTCGTCCTCGTTGGGCAGGAACACATCCACTTCCCGCAGCACCTCGACGATATCCAGGCCCCACAAATTTTCCGGATCGAACCCGGGATCCAGCGACGTGCTCAGGCCCGCCGCGCGTGCACGCGCGAACAGCTCGCGGCAGCGTGGCCGCAACGCGCGTTGCAGGTAGTACGAAGACACGTGCAGATGATCGGCGGCCGCCAGCATCGCATCGGTGATGTCGGCTTCGCGCAGTTCACCGATGGCGCCGGGAAAGGTCACCAGCGCGCGATCCTGCGACGTGGACAGCGAGGCAGTGATGCCGGTGCGCAACGTGGCATCCGACTGCAACGTGGTCGTCTCGATGCCAGCACCGCGCAATGCGCCCAGGCAATAGTCGCCCCAGCTGTCGGCGCCGAGCCGACCGTGGAATGCCACCGGGCTGCCAAGTCGCGCCAGTCCCATCGCGCAAATCATCGAGGAGCTGCCCGGCGTCATCACGAAATCGTCGGCCAGTACTTCGCGGCCAGCCTCGGGCACCGAGCGACAGCCCTTGAACACCAGATCGACATTGATCTCGCCAGCCACAAGAACGCGCTTCATGGCAGCTCCAGCCGTCATGCGTCGTCGCCGTGGATGGTGAATTCGCCCACCACGCGGGTGAGCACGCCTTGCGACGGCGCGTCCGGCGTACCGCCCAGATGCAGGCAGCGGAAGAACGCCAGCCATTGCCCGGCCACCACCTGCGCCAGCAGCGCGGGGATCTCGCCATCACCGGCCAACGGCAAATCAATGGCAATGTCGTTCGGACCGATCAGGTCGAGGGGAATGCCCTGGCCCACCAGCAACGTGGCCATGCCCAGGCGCTTGCGCGACAGCTCGCGCAACAAGTCGTGCTCATAGCCGCGCACGGCGGGATCATTCGACAACAGCGCCACTACCAGAGTGGCTTCGTGCACACTGGACATCGGCCCGTGTCGCAGACCGAGGAACGTCTCGGCCATGGTGACGACCTTGCCACCGGTCATCTCCAGCATCTTCAGCGCGCCTTCGTGGGCCGCACCGATGGCACCACCGCTACCCAGATAGACGGCCGAATCGAAATCGCGGCGGGCCAGCTCGGCCAGTCGCTCGACATGGGTATCGACCATGCCCTTGACCGCATCGGCAGCACGCGCGGCAGCAGCCCCGATACCTTCTGGTGACGGCAAGCCGCTGCCGGCCAGCACCAGATTGGTGAAGCTGCTGGTCATCACCAGGCTGCGATCATTGGTGCGCTCGTCGAGCACCAGCACGTTCACGCGCACGTCGTCGCGGTAACGCGTGGCGAGGCCACCGTCGGCATTGCAGGTGATCACCAGATGGTGCCAGTACGGCGCGTCGGCCAGCAGGCGATCCACCACCCCGCAGCTCTCCGGGCTGTTGCCCGACCGCGCCAGCGAAATCAGCAGGCCGGGTTGCGGCGGCAGTACGCTGCGCCAATGCGTGAGCAGCGTGCCGGCGGCGATGGCTCGCGCCTCGCGACCGAGCGCTGCCTGCAACGTCGGTGCAAGACATTCGCCGATGTACATCGAGCTGCCCGAACCGGTGAGCACGATCGGCCCGACGTTGGCCGCCAGCGCCTGTGTCAGCTGCTGGCGTACCGTGTCTTCCTGCTGCAGCAGGCAGGCCGTGTCGCGCCAGGTGGCCGGTTGTTGCAGGATTTCGCGCAAGGTATCGGCGTAACCAGCCGCTTGCTGCTGCGCACCGGTCCTTGCCAGCAGGCCCTCCACACTTCCGAAATATTTCGTTTTTTTATCAAGTATTGACATCTTGCTCGATTCACTCGAATGTGAAACTATTCGATCATCACATCAGAGTATTCGAAATGAAACAAAGCTTGCAAGTCCCTTTGAAAGGTTCCGAAAAGTTTTCGCGTCTGGCTCTTTCCCATGGCAAGCGCACGCGCTTGTGGCGCCTGTTGTATGGCCACGGCCCGGGCAATGGCAGCCTGCTGGTGCTGCCGTTGGATCAAGGGTTGGAACATGGTCCCACGGACTTCTTTCCCCATCCGCCGGCCGTCGACCCGAGCTATCAGTTCGAGTTGGCTGAAGCCGGCGGCTTTTCTGCCATCGCGCTGGGCATTGGCCTGGCCGAGAAATACATGACCGAGTACTGCGGTCGTGTACCGCTGATCCTCAAGCTCAACGGCAAGACCAATATCGCCAGCGACGCCGAGGCCACCTCGCCGTTGTTCGCCTCGGTGGAAGACGCCGTGCGCCTGGGTGCCGATGCCGTGGGCTACACCATGTATGTGGGCTCGCCGCGCCAGCACGACGAGATCCGCCAGTTCGAGCAGGTGCGTCGCGATTGCGAGCGTTACGGCATGCCGCTGGTGATGTGGGCGTATCCGCGCGGTAGCGCCATCAATGCCAAGGGTGGCACCAATACGTTGTACGCGCAGGATTACGCCGCCCGTGTTGCCTTGGAGATGGGCGCCGACCTCGTCAAGCTGCACGAGCCCAACGACAGCGTGGCCAACGTGCCGGCGCCGTACGACAAACTGGTCGCAGACGCCGGCGCCCGCTGCGCCCGTGTGGTGCGTTCGGCCGGACGCACGATGGTGCTGTTCTCCGGCGGCGAGAAGAACGACGACGACGCAGCCGTGCTGCGCAAGGTGGCGTTCTATATGGAGAGCGGCGCCAATGGCGTGATGTTCGGCCGCAACATGTGGCTGCGTCCGTTCGACCAGGCCGTCGCGCTGACGCGGCAGGTGCACGAGATCATGCAGAAGCATCCGCGCTGATTGACTCCCTCTCCCCTCCGGGGAGAGGGTTGGGGCGAGGGGTCAACCTCGCGGAGCACTTCCAACGAAACGGCTTGCATTGCACTAGCATCCTTTCCGCGAGCACCCGCCCCTCACCTCGCTCCTCTCCCCGGAGGGGAGAGGAAGTAAAGAGCACGCCTCCCCGGAGGGGAGAGGAAGAAAAGGCACGCCTCGGCGGAGGGACAGGAAAAAACCATGACCCATCAAAAATCCTGCCTTTGCTGCGCACCGCCCCACGGTGCCGGCACGGTGCGCATCGAGGGCAGCGGCAAGAATCCGCTGCAGACCGCCCCCGATGCCAGCAAGAGCGAGCTGCGGCTGAAAGACTTCCAGCCGCGCAGCATGTTGCGCGTGCCGCAGACACATATCGAACGGCCGCGCTTCCCAGTCATCGACATGCATGCACATCTCACCTGGACCACCGAGGTGCGCAACGGTGTGTCGGTCGGCGAAGAGATCACCGTGTTCACCACTCCGGAAGCCTTGCTGTCGGTGATGGATCGCAAGGGCGTGCGTACCCTGGTCAACCTGACCGGAGGCACCGGCAAGGGTCTGGAAGAAAGCATCCGCCTGTTCGACCAGGCCGCGCCGGGGCGCTTCCTCACCCTCACCGAGCCGTCCTTCGGCCTGTTCAACGAGCCGGACTTCGCGCAGCGCCAGGGCGATGCGATCGACCACGCCCATCGCACCGGCGCGCGCGGGCTGAAGCTGCTCAAGACGCTGGGCCTGTATCTGCGCGAACACATCGACGAAGGCCCGCTGGTGGCGGTGGACGATCCCCGCTTCGATCCGATGTGGGAAGCCTGCGCCGCGCACGACATGCCGGTGTTCCTGCACGTCTCCGATCCGGAAGCGTTCTTCCTGCCCACCGACGGCAACAACGAACGCTACGAGGAACTGGCGCAGCATCCGGACTGGTCGTTCTATGGCCCGGACTTCCCCAGCCACGCGGAACTGATCGCCGCACGCGACCGCATGATCGCGCGCCATCCGCGCACCACCTTCGTGCTGCTGCACGTGGGCAACAATGCCGAAAACCTGGCCGCGGTCTCCGCCTGCCTGGATCGTTTTCCCAACACGCTGGTGGACATCAGTGCGCGCATCGGCGAACTGGGCCGGCAGCCGCGCATCGCGCAACGCTTCTTCGAGCGTTACCAGGATCGCATCCTGTTCGGCACTGACGCGGTGCCCTCACCGTGGGGCGACGACGTGCCCCAGCAGCTGTTTGGCGACGAGCTGTATGAGATCTACTATCGCTTCCTGGAAACCGAGGACGAGTATTTCGACTATGCTCCCTCCCCGGTGCCTCCGCAGGGGCGCTGGTCGATCTACGGCCTGAAACTGCCGGACGCCATCCTGCGCAAGGTGTATCACGACAACGCCGCACGAGTCCTGCATATCCCGACATGAGCAAACCACCTGCCGCCAAACCGCCTCGCCGCCTGCTGGTCGAGGAACGTCGACGCCTCATCGTGGAGTTCGTCGACAAGCATGGTCGGGCGACGGTGGATGAGCTGGCACACGAGTTCGGCACCTCGGCCGTCACCATCCGTGCCGACCTGGAGGCACTGGACCGCAACGGTGCGATCGCCCGCTCGCATGGCGGTGCGCTGCCGAACCACACACCGGTCTCCAACGACACTCCGCTCAACATCAAGGAAACCCGGCGCCACGCGCAGAAGCTGCGCATCGGCCAGGCCGCGGCAAAGATGGTGCGCGACGGCGAAACCATCATCCTCGACTCCGGCTCCACCACAGCCGAGATCGCGCGGCAGTTGCGCCAGATGAAGCTGGAGTCGCTCACCGTCATCACCAATGCGCTGAACATCGCGCTGGAGCTGTCCGGCCTGTCGAACATCCGCGTGATGATGCTGGGTGGGATGCTGCGGCAAACCTCTTATTCGCTGGTCGGACCGGATGCCGAACAGGCCCTGTCCAAGCTGTCCGCCGACCGCCTGTTCCTTGGTGTCGATGGCCTCGACCCCACCGTCGGCGTGACCACGCCCGATCCGCTGGAAGCCTCGCTCAACGCGCTGATGATCCGCGTCTCGCGCGAAACCGTGGCGGTGCTCGACGCCAGCAAGCTGGGCCAACGCAGCCTGTCCGTCATCACTCCGCTGCAGAACCTGCATCACGTCATCACCGATACCAGCGCGTCCGCCGACATCATCGAGACCCTGCGCAACGCAGGCATCGCCGTCACCCTGGCCTGATTTCATCCCGGATTCGAACCGCCGGCGGCGCTGCCTGCCGGTTCGCGCACTGCGCGCGAAAACCCCTGTTGCTGCCTTGAGGCTTTCGGACCCGTGAACCCGGCCGATGCCCGGGACTATCTGCGCCACTCCCCTCCGATTGCCCATGACGTGACGCCGGTCACGCAAGTTTCATTCGTTATGAAATGAAACTATTTGCAAGATATGCACTTTCATTATTAATCTTTATTCATCGATTACTTTCTTACTGGCGCCGCCATCATGGCAAAGTGCGATTAAAGGAAAGCAACCTCAGCATCAAACGGTGCGATGCCCGGCCCTGTACGCGCCACACCTCCGCTTTTCCGCCCCATCGATTCCAGACCAGCCCGCTGCCTGTCATGACAGGCCCGGGCTGATTCCGTCGCCGTACCACGCTTTTCAACGAGGGAGAGGATTCATGCGATATCTCGCTGCATGCAGGCTGTTCGGGCTGCTGTTCGTGCTGTCCAGTGGCGTTGCCCTGGCCCAGGGAACAGGCACCACCAGCACGGTTCCACTGGGCGGCAACGCCTACATCACCCACGCCTCGCCGGCCAATGACGAGACCATCACCGATACCGGCCTGCACAACTGGGATTCCAGCCAGGCGGTCATCAGCGTCTATTTCGACGTGCAGCAGGCGGGCGAGCTGCAGTTGTCGCTGGTCGGCGCACTCAACGGTGCCAGCCACAGCCTGGTGAGGGTTTCGATCGACCGGCAGGTGCGTTTCGTGCACCTCGGGCTCGGCTCGCCGTCCGTCATTCCGGTAGGCAACTTCTTCATCCACAAGCCGGGCTACGTGAAGGTGGACCTGCAAGGCGTCTCCACCGACGGCGCGTATTACGGCGATATCTCGGGCCTGCAGATCGCCGGCAGCGCCACGGCGGCCGGCACGGTCTTCGCCAACGATCCGGCCAACTTCTACTGGTCGTTGCGCGGCCCGTCGGTTCACCTCGGTTACAGCGTTCCGGCCAACACGGAATACTTCTACAGCGAAGTCACCGTGCCCAAGGGGCAGGATCCGATCGGCTCCTACTACATGGCCGACGGCTTCAGCGTGGGCTACTTCGGCATGCAGGTGAACTCGGCCACCGAGCGCCGCATCCTGTTCTCAGTCTGGGATGCGCCGACCCACAAGACCACTCTGGTACGCCAGGGACCCAACGTCGTCATCAACAACTTCGGTGGCGAAGGCACCGGTGGCCAGAGCTATCTCGACTACCCGTGGGTGGCCGGCGAAACCTACCGCTTCCTGGTCAAGGCGCAGCCGGACGGCAACGGCAACACCGACTTCTCCGCCTGGTTTGGCCCGATGCCGCACGGGCACGGACGCCACTCGCACGGGAACGACAGCAGCTGGTATTTCATCGCCAGCTGGAAGTACGCCGACACCGCAACCTACCTGAAAGGCATGTACTCGTTTCTCGAGTGCTTCGATTCGAGCGACGGCTACATCGGTCGCAGTGCGCTGTACGGCAACCAGTGGGCTGTCGGCACTGACGGCACGTGGAGCGAAATCACCTCCGCGTATTTCGACGTGGACCCGACTGGCCTGAACAAGCAGCGCCTGGATTTCGCCGGCGGCAAGTTCGGCCACCAGTTCTTCCTGCGCAACGACGGTTTCTTCAGCCACTCGACCACCTCGGGCACCACCTTCACCCGCCCTGCCAGCGGCCGCAAGCCGAATGTGGATCTGAACAACCTGCCCTGATCCGGCACACGCCTCGGTGAGATCAGCGCAGAGGCTCAGCCAGCTCGAGCCCCTCTCCCAGTGGGAGAGGGGTTGGGGTGAGGGTAAGGGCGAAGTGGAACGCGAACGAACGTCGCCGCTCCACACGCCCCACAGCCGACCGCGATCACCCCGGCAACTGCGCACGCTCCAGTGCCGCGATGTGTCGTTCCAGTCGTGGCCCCAGATAGCAGTGCGAGCCGCATGAAAGCAGGCCGACCTCACGGAAGGCGCGCAAGTACCACTCCGGCGCGCGGGCATGAAAGCCTTCGCGGTCGCCATCCACGTCATCGCGCGTGGTGAACACTTCCAGGAAGGCGATGCCTTCCAGCATTTCGCTGATGCCGACCAGGCCGGCACGGATTTCCGCCGGCTTGAGGTAATGCAGCACGTCGGTGCACACGATCAGGTCGAAGCGCGTATCGAAGCGCAGCTCGGCGAGCTGGCCGAACGTCGCCAACCCGATGTTGCGGCTGCGGCCATAGCGCATTGCCACGTATTCGCTGGCATCCAGCCCGCGGTAATGAATGCCGGGCCGCAATGCACGCAGCGGCGCACGCCAGGTACCTTCGCCGCAGCCCACGTCGAGCACGTTGCGGATCGGGCGGCCCAGGTAGTACTCGGCCTGCGCCACCACCATGGCCACCTTGCGCTTCAGCGCCGCCGTCGAGCCCACCGCGTGCTCGGAGTTGCGGTACCACTTGTCGAAATAGGCGCGGTCGTAAGTCTTGGGCATGGCGGGCTCCGGGTGAACACGCATGGTAGCGGCAGCCGCGACCCGCGGCGATGCAGATGAACCGCCACCGACCTGCCCAGGCTTCCCGCGGCGCTGCTGTCATCCGAATCCTTGACCGCACGTTGATCAATGCCGAGACCTTTGCCAGGAACCGCCCTGCATGCGCTTTCCGCTTTCCTTCCGTCCATGGCGATACGTGATCGCACCCGGCATGGCGTGCCTGTTTGCAGCGACCACCGCCGTAGCGACAAGCGCCGCGCCCCTCGTCGTCACGGCAACGGGAAGCCCCGCACTGAGCCGCAGCGACATCGCCTGGCTGCGTCGCGATGGCTTCGGCCTCGACAGCGCCACCCTCGCCCGCTATCGCCAGCTCGGCCGCAAGCATTTCCTCGACGAACAACTAACGGGCAGCGACAGCTTGCCGCCGCAGGTCGCCGCGCAGATCGATGCGTTCCCGGTGGTCAGCACGCCGTTGCCGGCGCTGTTGATCGACTACCGCGATCACTTCAAGCAGTACAAGAACACGCCCGCCGGCCCGGCCAAGGACGCGGCGAAGAAAGTCATCCAGAAGTATCGTCGCGACATCTACCTGCAGGCAGCACAGGCCGAAACGCTGCACGCGATCTACGGCAGCAACCAGCTCAAGGAGCAACTGGTGTGGTTCTGGCTCAACCACTTCAGCGTCTATGCGAACAAGGGCCCGGTGCGCGTGTTCGCCGCCGACTACGAGGAACACGTGATCCGCCCGCACGCACTGGGCAAGTTCAAGGATCTGGTGATGGCCACGCTGAAGAGCCCGGCCATGCTGGTATTCCTGGACAACATGCACAACGTGAAGAGCAAGACCAACGAGAACTACGCGCGCGAGCTGATGGAACTGCACACGCTGGGCGTGGGCTCGGGCTACACCCAGCAGGACGTGCAGCAGCTGATGCGCATCCTCACCGGTGCCGGCCTGCTGCCACCGAAGTTCGCCGAACGCGCCATGCGCCAGCGCCCCGGCTTCGTGCGCGACGGCCTGTTCCTGTTCAACCCGCGCAAGCACGACGACGGCAACAAGACCTTCCTCGGCCATGCCATCGCCGGCAATGGCTACGCCGAGATCGAGCAGGCGGTGGACCTGATCGTGCGCCAGCCCGCTTGCGCGCATTTCATCGCGCAACAGCTGGCCGAGTACTTCATCGATGACCAGCCGCCGCCCGCGCTGGTCGACGCGATGGCACGCACCTTCCAGCGCAGCGACGGCGACATCGCTGCGGTGTTGCGCACGATGTTCCTGTCCAAGGCCGCCGCCGCACCGGGCGGGCACAAGTTCAAGGACCCGATGCGCTTCCTGGTCTCCGCCATGCGACTGAGCTACGACGGTCAGCCGATTCCCAATGCCGTGCCGCTGGTGAACTGGCTGCAACAGATGGGCGAGCCGCTGTACGGCCGCATCACCCCCGACGGCTGGCCGCTGGATTCGGCCAGTTGGACCGGCTCGGGCCAGATGAGCAAGCGCTTCGACTTCGCCCGCGTGATCGGCAGCGGCCGCAACCGGTTGTTCATGGACAACGACGGCCACGCCGGTGCGGCGAATGATCCACGGCCTGGCCCGCCGGATATCCAGCACTCCGCGCTGTACCGCAACGCGATCGCGCCCCGCCTGTCCGAGGCGACGCGCCACGCGCTGGCGCAGGCGAAATCACCGATGGAATGGAACACGTTTTTGTTCTCCTCACCCGACTTCAACTACCGCTGACGCTTGCCTCCCTCCCCTGCGCGCAGGGGAGGGTTGGGGTGGGGTCGGCTCTTGCAGCGGAAAGCTCACCCCCTCCCAGCCTCCCCCTGCACGCAGGTGGAGGAGCCAGAAACCAACATCGAGGTGCCCCATGAACCGATGGAACCGCTAACGCTTGTCTCCCTCCCCTGCCCGCAGGGGAGGGTTGGGGTGGGGTCGGCTCTTGCAGCGGAAAGCTCACCCCCTCCCAGCCTCCCCCTGCACGCAGGAGGAGGAGCCAGAAACCAACATCGAGGTGCCCCATGAACCGTCGTGAATTCCTGCTTGCCGCCGGCGCTGCCGCCGCCGCGCCGCTGCTGTCGTTCTCGGGCCAGTTGTTCGCCGCGCCGGCGAACGCGCCGCGCTTCCTGCTGGTGTTCCTGCGCGGCGGCTACGACTGCAACAACCTGCTGGTGCCCTGTGCCAGCGACTTCTACTACGAATCGCGCCCCACCCTCGCCATCGCCCGGCCGAATGCCGCCGATCCGAAAAGCGCCATCGCGCTGGATGCAAACTGGGGCCTCAATCCGGTCGTGCGCGATTCGCTGCTGCCGTTGTGGCAGCGCAAGCAGCTGGCCTTCATTCCGTTTGCCGGCACCACCGACCTGTCGCGCAGCCATTTCGAGACGCAGGACCACATCGAACACGGCGAAGCGGGTGGCAACTACCGCTCCGGTTTTCTCGCACGGCTTTCGCGCGTGCTCACCGACGTGCCGGCGATTGCCTTCACCAACAACCTGCCATTGAGCCTGCAGGGCGCCGGCCACGACATTCCCAACATCTCGCTGAAGGGCGACCCGAAGTCGCACTTCAACCCGCGTCAGTCGGCCATCCTCGCGCAGATGTACCACGGCACCCCGCTGGCCCAGGCCACCGCCGACGGACTCGCGCTGCCGGCCAGCGTGTCGCAGGACTTGCGCAACGAAATGGTGGCAGCCAGCCGTGGCGCGCCCAGTGCGCACAGCTTCGCTGCCGAAACGCAACGCATCGCCACGCTGATGCGCGACAAGTACCGGCTCGGTTTCGTCGACGTCGGCGGCTGGGACACCCATGTCAACCAGGGCAGCACCAGCGGCGGCCTGGCCAACAACCTGCAACACCTCGGTGAAGGCCTCGCCGCCTATGCCGAGGCGCTGGGCAACGCGTGGAACGACACCACGGTGGTGGTGCTTTCCGAATTCGGCCGCACCTTCCGCGAGAACGGCGACCACGGCACCGATCACGGCCATGGCACCGTGCATTGGGTGCTCGGCGGCAAGGTCGCGGGTGGCCGCATGGCCGGCGAACAGGTCGCCGTGACCCAGTCCAACCTGCTGCAGAATCGCGACTACCCCGTGCTCAACAACTATCGCGACGTCCTCGGCGGCTTGTTCGCGCGACTGTGGGGCCTGAACGGCCGCCAGCTGCAGCAGGTATTTCCGCAGGCACGCCCTAAGGATTTGCACATGGTGTGAGAGTACGCTGGGACCTTGGGTTGCCAATTCCAGGCGGCCACCGACGTGGCTGCAGATTCGACACAGGCCTGCGGTGTTATGGATACCCGCACCCCATTGACGAGAACCCCATGTCCGACTCTCGCTACGCCCCGTGGATTCGTCGCCTGCACTGGCTGGTGTTCATTCTGGTGGCCTGTGCGCTTGCACTGATCTACCTGCATGACTGGTCGCCACGCGGCTCGACGCTGAAGACTGACGCCAAATGGGCGCACATGCAGTTCGGCATGGCCATCTTGCTGGTGATGCTGCCGCGCCTGCTGATTCGCAGCCGGCATCTTCGTGAGCCAGCGATCGTTCCGCCCTCGCCTCGCTGGCAGATGGTGATTGCCAAAAGCGTGCACGTCGCCTTGTACCTGTTGCTGTTCGCCACGCCGCTGCTGGGTATCGCCACGATGGCCTGGTCGGGCACCCCATGGAACTTCCTGGGCTTGTCGCTACCCGGTGTCGCCGTTCCCGACCGCGCGTTTTCGCATCAGCTCCAGGGCATCCACGGCACGCTCGGCCAGATCCTGATGTACCTGGCCGCCGCCCACGCTGTCCTCGCGCTGTTCCACCATTTCGTCCAGCGCGACAACACCTTGCGGCGGATGCTGCCGGTGTTGCGCGGCAAGCGTTGAACGCCGGGCCGACCGGGCTCGCTCCCCGCCAACTACCATGCTGGCTCTCGACAAGTTGCCCGTACGAGTTCCCGCAGCCAGCGATGAGCGGGATCGGCATCAAAGCGCGGGTGCCACATCTGCGAGACCGTGATCGCTTCGGTGCGTACCGGTAGCGGGAAGCTGTCGACTGTTGCGGCGCCGGACGACGTTTGCCCTGCCCGCACCGCATGGAAGAACGAACCGGTCACCTGCGCCACCAGATCCGACGTACTCGCGACGGCCAGCGCGGCGCGGAAACCCGGCACCACGGCGACGACCGTGCGCGCGAGCCCCAGCTCGGCCAGCGCCACGTCCACGGGACCATTCGCAAGACCCCGGCGCGAAGTCACCACGTGGCCGCACGCGGCGTAACGTTCAGGGGTGATCGCGTTTTTCCCGGGCCCGCTCTGTTCAAGCAAGGCATGGCCTGCCCGCACCACGCCCACGAAGTGGTCGCGGAAAAGACCTTGCACGCGCACTTCCGGCCCCGACGCACCGAGTACGCCAATCTCCAGATCCACCATGCCCTCGCGCAAGACCTGCACGTCCTTGTCGGGTTTCGGCGCAAAGCGCAGACGCACGTTCGGGGCTGCCGCCGTCACCGCCGCCACCAGTGGTGCGGCGAAAATTTCCACGAAACCATCGTTGGCGCGGATCGTGAAACTTCGCTGCAAGGTGGCAAGGTCCAGGCCCGCTGCCGCAGGACGCAGCACGGCATGCGCACTCCGGGTCAGCTCGTGCACGCGCTCGCGCAGTTCGTCGGCACGTGGCGTCGGCACCATGCCACGGCCCGCACGAACCAGCAGCGGATCACCGGTGGCCGCCCGCAAGCGCGCCAACGTCCGGCTCATCGCCGATGCGCTCAGCCCCAGGCGCCGCGCCGCACCGGTCACGCTGCCCTCTTCCAGCAAGGCATCCAGGGCCATCAGCAAATTCAGATCGACATCGGGCATGACAGGCAGGCTTCCTCGGACATGGCGTCAGGCGCATCAGTATTGTGCAGCCCGCGCGTCTTCCGCATGGGTCTACAAACCCTATCCTGCTTGAGGGCACCTCGAACAACACGATCAAGGCGTCGTTGCCCCGTTTCGAGGTTCGAAACCACCACATCGCCCAATCCCCATCCCCAAAGGACAATGCAGATGCCCTCTCCCGCCCCGAACAAAACACTGCTGCTCATCGGCGCCTCCCGCGGCCTTGGCCTCGCCCTGGCACAGGAATACCTCAAGCGCGGATGGCAGGTGGTCGCCACCGAACGTGGCACCGGCGCCTCCGCCTTGCACCCGCTGGCGGTGGCTCACGCCGGGCGGCTCGAAATCGAGACCGTCGATATCGTCCACCCGGATCAGGTCGCCGCGTTGCACGCCCGGTTGGCATCGCGGACGTTCGGCATGCTGTTCGTCAATGCCGGCGTCACCAATGCCGACGATGAAACGATCGCGGATGTGTCGACCGACGAGTTCGTGCGCGTGATGGTCACCAACGCGCTGAGCCCGATGCGCGTCATCGAAACGCTGCAGGATCTCGTACAGGCCGATGGCACGATCGGCATCATGTCGTCCGGACAGGGCAGCATCGCCAACAATGAGCGCGGCCTTCACGAGGTCTATCGCGGCAGCAAGGCGGCGCTCAACATGTTCATGCGCAGCTTTGCCGCCCGCCATGCCGATGACACCCGAACCCTGCTGCTGATGGCACCCGGCTGGGTACGCACCGACATGGGCGGTCCCGAGGCGCGCCTGAGCATCGAGGAAAGCATCCCGAACCTGGCCAACACCATGGACGCGCAGGCGGGAAAACCGGGCCTGCAATACCTGGATTACCTGGGGCGCCGGGTGCCCTGGTGAGCAAGCCCTCTCATAACCTCGCCCAAACCGTGTAGGAGCGCACCCTGTGCGCGACGGCTTCTGGCCTGGTATCGCGAAAACCCATTCGCGCACAGGGTGCGCTCCTACCGAAAGCGGCTTATTCGAGATGCCATGGGCACCGGCTTTCAGCCGATACGCGCAAGCCGGCGCAATGCGAGAATGGGCGCATGACCCCGCTCAAGTATCTCCAGGCGTATCCGCCCGCCCTGCAGGACAAGGTGCGCGAACTGATCGCGCAGCAGCGTCTCGGCGAACACCTGGCAAAGCGCTATCCGGATCACCACGACGTGCAGAGCGACAAGGCGTTGTACGCCTACGTGGCGGACCTGAAGCAGCAGCACCTGAAGAACGCGCCTGGCATCGACAAGGTGCTCTACGACAGCAAGCTCGACGTGGTGCAGCGGGCACTGGGCCTGCACACCGCGATCTCGCGCGTACAGGGCAGCCGGCTCAAGGCGAAAAAGGAAATCCGCGTGGCCAGTCTGTTCAAGGCCGCCGCGCCGGAGTTCCTGCAGATGATCGTGGTCCACGAGCTGGCGCACCTGAAGGAAGCCGAGCACAACAAGGCGTTCTACCAGCTGTGCAACTACATGCTGCCCGACTACCACCAGCGGGAATTCGACCTGCGCATGTACCTGACCTGGCGCGAACTGCCAGAGACAAACCGATGACCTCACGATCGTTCCGCCTGAGCGCAGGCCTGCAAGGTCGCACGCGGGGAGCGGCCATGGATGGCCGCAGCTTTGAGGAGCGAGGAAGTCGAAGGATGCCGTGCTGCGACCCTTCGACTTCGCTGCGCTACGCTCAGGGTGAACGGTCAGGAAACCCAGGCCAACCGAATGGGAAATGACGATGGATAGTGCCGCACTCCAAAAATACCTGCTGCGGTTGTTCGAGCGGCACGACGTGGAACTCGAAGCCGACGAAGACGGCTGGCTGGCCACTGACGGTGACTTTCCGGTAGTCCACGCCCAGTGGCACGAAGGCGCCGCGGGCGAGCCGGGCCGCCTCGATATCGACATAGTGCTGAGTGAAGAACGCTGCATCGAGGAAAGCTTCGCCGGTCACGGCACCAGCAAGGACGCCTGCATGAATGCCCTGCACGCCTTCGAGCAAAGCGCGTTCCACCCGCTGCTGGCCGCGTGCTGGTACGTCACCGACGATCGCAAGATGACCATCACCGCATGGGAATTCGGCGTGCGCACATGGGACGTGTTTATTGGCCCATTCGCGCTGCACGGTGTGGACATCACCGACATGGAAGTGCTGGAACAGGTGCCGGCCGCTATCAAGGCGGCGCTGGAGCGCGAAGGACTGACTCCCGAACTGCACTGGCTACGCCTGATGTACCGCCGCACAGCGGAAGGTGAAGCGCGTTGCGAAGTCCTGCTCGATAACGAGCCGTGGGCGACTGGGACGCTTGCGCTGACTGCATTAGCGTGGCCAAAGAACGGCGGCTACAGCGCGCACGGTTTCATGTTGCTGGACATGCGCGATTACTGAGCGGATGGCGTGGGTTTCGCGGCCGGTGCCTTTTCCTTCATCACCCCTCTGACGGCTGAATGCGTATGCCTTTCTTGTTCAATGGCGAACCGGAGGGCACGCGCTGCGTGATGATGATCTTGTGGATGTCGTACAAGCTGCCAGCACGTGGCACAACATGCACATTGCCCTGCACTGGTGGACCAAGCCGCCCCAGCACGAATACGGGGTAGACACCGGATACCGCCTTGTCCACGATCTCCTGCGAAACCGCAAAAGGGCGTTCGAGGACGATACTGTCCAACTCGTTCCCACCTTCGTAGTTGGCCTTGTCCGGGTAGAGAATCAAATCACCGAAATCGCTCACCAGATAGCCAGTGAGCCCCACGATCTTTCCACGATACGCCGACGGATTCGCCTGCAACCGATACCAGGAAACCCCGCACGACGCGACGACCGACCATTGTTCGCAAGCGCCAGGGTCCCGCACTGATCCCTGACCGTCATCGCCATTCGTCGCGGCCGCAGTCGTTTTTGCCACGGCGACTGCACCCGACATGAGCAACGCCAAGGCTCCCAATACCAACACTGTCCAAATCCGACGCATATCAGAGCACTTTCCGTACGGTGCGTTTTGCATACTCGCTCCATGTCTGCTGCGGATTGTCTTGCATGGCACGAGTCGACCATGCGAGCACGCGCCCACTCGGCAACGACACATACGCCGTTACATATGGCAATGCGCTGGTTTGCTTGGTCATGGCAGCTGCCACGTAAAGGTCGTTGTCCGAGAACCCAAGTTCAACCGGGTGGCTGTGAATGTAGCCCGACAAAAGGCCGCCTATCACCCGACCACCATCCTGAACCACCACCCCGCATTGATAGCTCAAACGGCAATTCTCGCGTCCCGCGACCGGAGTGCCGACAGCCGTCAGGCCATTGCCATTTCCTGTGAGGGAAAACAGCAAGGCGCCCGACTCCACTCCGTACCGGGTCGTGATAGGCTGCATCACACGGGCGCAAGCCTTGGCGGCGGCATCACGTGTATGAAAGACAGTCCGAGTAACCTGCAGCATGGCGTCAGTCACGAGTTTGCCTACGCGCGCCTGCAAGCTTGGGTCAATGACATTGACCGGCTTGCGTTGGCTCCAGTCGATAGCCGATTCCGTCATGTCCATTGCTCCTTGCCTGACTGAAGAACCAAACTTTATGCAGTGCAGATCTATCGCGTCAATGCTGCAAGCAAACTTCCGCGACCCATATCAACCTCTGCGTATTTGCAAGAAGCGTTTCAAAGCAGGCTCGGGCTCAACATCTCCCCATCAATTCACATGATTGAATTCCGGCATGGCCTTGAACAGCTGCCCGCTGCGCCAAGCCTCCGCACCTTTCCGCTGATACACCACCTTGCCGCCTACCACGGTGTAGAGCACCCGCGTGCGCAGGATCTGGTCGGAGGGCATGGTCAGCAGGTTGCCGGAGAACACCACCATGTCGGCGAGTTTGCCCGGGGTGAGTGAACCGAGTTTGTGGTCCTGGTGGATCGCGTAGGCGTTGTTCCAGGTGTAGGCGCGCAGCTCCTGCATGCGGGTCTTGGCCTGCGCGGGGAAGAAGGTCTTGCCGTGGCCGTAGGCGCGGGTTACGCCGCAGTAAAAGTTGGGGATGGGGTTGGTGTCTTCGACCGGGGTGTCGGTGCCGTCCAGCACGATGGCGCCGCTGTCGATCAGGGTGTGCCACATGTAGGCGCCTTCCTTTGCGCGCTGCTCGCCGATGCGCGAGACCACCATCGGCGCATCCGAGCAGGCATGGATGGATTGCATCGAGGCGATCACGCCCATCTGGGCGAAGCGCGGGATGTCGGCGGGGCTGAGGTGTTGCGCGTGTTCGATGCGCCAGCGCAGGTTATGCGCAGCGGGGTATTCGTCGAAGATTTTCTGGTACATGTCCAGCAGTTCGCGGTTGGCGCGGTCGCCGATGGCGTGGATAGACACCTGGAAACCGTCGCGTGCGGCGATGCGCGCGACTTGCGCCAGCGTGCTCATCGACGTGACGTTCTTGCCGGTGACACCGGGCGCATCGCTGTACGGCTTCAGGAACCACGCGCTGTGCGTGCCCAGCGCACCATCGGAAACATCCTCGCCCACGCCGAGCACGGTGAAGTGGTCGTCGGCAAAACCGTTGATGTGGTAATCGGCGAGATGCTTGTCGAGGCTTGCCACATCGGTGACGTCGATGTTGACGTACAGGCGTAGCGGGAAGCCCTTGGTCGCCTGCTGCTTCATCCAGTCGACCGTCTTGAAATTCGCACCCATGTCGACGAAGCCGGTGATGCCCTTGCTCACCTCGTTCTGCATGGCGAGCTTGAGCGACTGCTCCCTGCGCGCCGCCAGTTCCTGCGGTGGCAGGCTGTCCAGATAGCGGTTGTAGGCCGCGTACACCGGGTCGCCAGCAGTGTCGCGCAGCATGCCGATGGCGTTGCCCTTGCTGTCGCGCACGATGCTGCCGCCGGCGGGATCGGGCGTGGCGCGGGTGATGCCGGCCAGTTTCAGCGCCGCCGCATTGGCGTAGATCGCATGGCCACTGGCGTGTGACAGCAGCACGGGATTGTTCGGCGATACCGCGTCGAGGCTGGCCGGCAGCGGCAGGCCATCGACATTGGGCTGCGGCGCCTTGGTCCATTTGCTCTGCTGCCAGCCCTGGCCGACGATCCACTCGCCCGGCTTGGCCTTGGCCACCGCAGCCTTGACCATCGCGACCACGCCATTCCAGTCCTTCGGCTGGCCCGCGTTGATCTCCATCAGCGAATCACCGGTGTCCATCAGGTGGCCATGGCCCTCGATGAAGCCCGGCGTGACGAAGGCGCCGTGCAGATCCAGCACCTTGGTGTGCGGGCCGATGTAATGCGCAATCGACTCGTCACTGCCGAGCGCGGCGATCTTGCCGTCCTTCACCGCCAGCGCCTGCACATGCGGCTGCAACGGATCGAGCGTGGCGATGCTGGCATGCTGCAGCACCAGATCAGCGGCGGGAAGCGTGGGCGGAAAGCCCTTGACCGGTGCATCCGCGGCAAACGTAGCCGTGGCAGCCAGCAACAGGACCGGAAGGCTCAGACGAGACAGGCGCATGGTTTTCCCCAATTGGATCGCGTGAAGGCGATCGGGGCAGCGTAAGCAGGCACTTGCATGGGGTCAACCTGGCAAAAGGCACCCCACCCCAGCCCTCCCCTGCGCACAGGGGAGGGAGTCGGGTGCCTACGGACCATCCAAATCTTCCCCTGCGTGTGGGGGAACAAGACGGCGGTTACGCGATGCGCCGGTAGGTGCCTTGCATCACCGGCTCCCAATGGATGCCGCCATCGAAGGAGCTTTCCAGCGTCAGCCGGTAGCTGTCTTCATCCAGCGACTCGTAGATATGCCTCGTTTGCCCGCGCGACGAACTGCGCAGGAATACCAGCCGCCGACCATCCCAGTGACCGAGTGCAGGCTGCGTGGGCGTGAAGCCGTAGCTGTCGAACCAGTACAGCCCGTATTGGTCGTGTTCGGGGCCAGCCGCGAACACTGCATGGACCTGCAGCGCTGGCTGACCGCCGCGTTCCTCGCGGTAATCCTGCAGCAGCACCCGGTGACCCAGGTCGAACCGTGCCGACACGCGCGCACTTGCCGGGCCGCCCTGCCCCCAGCGCGTGGTGGCAATGGTTTCCTCGCCGAGCCATTCGCCGGCAAGCAGGGCGAGCGCGTTGTCCGTCATCGTCGTCGACATGGCTCAACCCTCCCCGCGCATCTGCCGCGGTACCAGCATGTGCTTGGCGATGTAGCCGTGCATGCGGCCCAATGCGCGCGCCAGGTGCAAGGTAGCGAACAGCAGCACGATGCCGAGCACGCACATCGCGATCGCATCGCCCCAGCCCGGAATGTGCTGGCCGAAGCCCCAGTCCACCGTGATCTGATGATCTACATACAGCCCCTGCAACCAGTCACGGCCAAACAGCATCGTCAATGGCAGGCCGAGGAAGCCCACGGTGAGGCCGAGCAGGGTCACCATCGTCGTGAAATAGAAGATGCCCAGCGGCAGCATCAACCACATGTAGCAAAGCGTGGTCCAGATATGCACGTCGGCGAACATGGCGCCGATGCGTTGCAGCAGGCCGCGACCGGGTTGGGCATACACCGGCCGACGCGGCATGCGCACGCCGAGCATGGCTTCCACGATGCGGCCTTCCATCAGCGAAAGCCCACGCACGGTGGCGAAGAACAGCACCACCACGAGCAGCCCGATGATCAACACCGACAAGCCGGCCGACAGCGACAACCCCACGGTCACCCAGGTGAAATAGAAGATGCCGGTGGCCAGCGAGAGCAGCAGGTAGAACAACGAGCCCCAGGTGCGCGGATCGACAGCCACACCGAAGAATCGCCCCACCCACGAGCGCCGCTTCGGCAACGGCGGCGGCCGCAACGCGCGCTGGATCTTGATCTCCTGGTCGCGGTAGATCTCGGCTACTTCTTCCGGCGCGCCGTAGCTGCCGACGACGTGTTCGAGCATCTCCGCTTCGCTGCGGCTTGGTTGCTCGGCCAGTTCGGCGCGCAGGTGTTCTTCGGCGTCGTACAGCGCGTCCTGGATCAGCGCGGGGTCCGCGCCACGCAGGGCCGCGCGCAATTGCTTGAGGTAGTCCGCGATCGTCCGCGGCATGCCTGATGACGATATGCCCATCACATCTCTCCCTGCAGAACCTTGTCGACGGAATCGCGGGTGGCATTCCACGCGGCCACCCATTCGCGCAACATCTCGCGCCCAAACTTCGTAATGCGGTAATAGCGTCGCGGCGGCCCGCTCACCGAGGGCTCCACCTCGCTGGCCAGCAAACCGGAGGCTTCCAGGTTGCGCAGCACCGGATACAGCGCGCTCTGCTTGCCGGCCAGCACGCCTTCGGCCACTTCTTCCAGCCGCTTGGCGATCTGGTAGCCGTAGAGCGGCTGGCGCGACTGCCCCAGTACCGCCAGCAACACCAGCGACACGGTGCCGGAGGACAGCTCCTTCTGGAACTTCTTCAACTGGCCTGCGTTGTCGTCCATCAGCTCACCCGCACTGACTTATGTCGTTGAGTGAATCATAGTGTGAAGTTATGAATAGTCATGGGTATGAAGTCATGCATGGCGGTACCCGCCGGTTTCTTCTATGTTGTCGGCTCTTCCCATCGACCCTGGCACCTGCATGACCGCACTCCCGCAGCAACCGGATCATCTCCAGCGCAGCCTTTCCAACCGCCATCTGCAGTTGATCGCCATCGGTGGCGCCATCGGCACAGGCCTGTTCATGGGTTCGGGCAAGACCATCAGCCTGGCCGGACCCTCGATCCTGCTGGTCTACCTGATCATCGGCATCATGCTGTTCTTCGTGATGCGCGCGATGGGCGAGCTGCTGCTGTCGAACCTGGAATACAAGTCGTTCATCGACTTCTCCACCGACCTGCTCGGCCCATGGGCCGGCTTCTTCTGCGGCTGGACGTACTGGTTCTGCTGGATCGTCACCGCCATCGCCGACGTCATCGCGATCGCCTCCTACGCACAGTTCTGGTTTCCCGGGCTGGCGCCATGGATACCGGCGCTGTTCTGCGTGCTGATCCTGCTGACGCTGAACCTCACCGCGGTGAAGCTGTTCGGCGAAATGGAATTCTGGTTCGCGCTGATCAAGATCGTGGCGATCGTGGCGCTGATCGTGGTCGGCTTCGGCATGATCGCCTGGGGCTTCCATTCGCCCAGCGGCCACAAGGCCTCGCTGGCCAACCTGTGGAACGACGGCGGCTTCTTCCCGAAGGGCCTGGGTGGCTTCTTCGCCGGCTTCCAGATCGCGGTGTTCGCCTTCGTCGGCATCGAGCTGGTGGGCACCACGGCCGCCGAGACCGCCGATCCGGAGCGCAACCTGCCCAAGGCGATCAACTCGATCCCCGCGCGCATCATCCTGTTCTACGTGCTGGCGCTGGTGGTGATCATGACGGTGACGCCATGGCGGCTGGTGGAGGCGGACAAGAGCCCGTTCGTGGAACTGTTCGTGCTGGCCGGCATCCCGGCCGCGGCCAGCCTGATCAACTTCGTGGTGCTGACCTCGGCAATGTCCTCGTCCAACAGCGGCATTTTCTCCACCAGCCGCATGCTTTACGGCCTGGCGCAGGAAGGCCATGCACCCAGCGGTTTCAGCCGTCTTTCGCGCGCGGCAGTGCCTTCGCGCGGCCTGCTGTTCTCCTGCGGCTGCCTGCTGGTCGGCGCCACCATGGTGTACGTGATTCCGAACCTGGTCACCGCCTTCACCCTGGTCACCACGCTGGCCGCGGTGCTGTTCATGTTCGTGTGGTCGCTGATCCTGTGCGCCTACATCGCCTACCGCCGCAAGCGGCCGCAGCTGCATGCCGCATCGAACTACAAGATGCCCGGCGGCGTGGCGATGTGTGTGGTCTGCCTGATTTTCTTCGCCTTCGTCATCGTGCTGCTGACCTTGCAGCCGGACACCCTCAAGGCGCTGCTGGCCAGCCCGGTGTGGTTCGTGCTGCTGGGCATCGGTTACTTCTGGAAGGGCCGGCACGGTGGCAAATCCGCCATTGGCAGATAAGCTCACACCCCACGCCGAAGCAACGTAAAATGGCGCGCCATTCGCCTCAGGGAAGACCCATGCGCAGTTCGTCGGGCGTTTCGATCATTCATCCGCGCGTGCGGGAATCCGCGGAGGCCTGCCAAGCCGAGTTCGTTTCGGCGGCACCGTTCCCGCACGTGGTGATCGACGACTTCCTTGCACCGGATTTCGCCGCAGCGTTGCTGGAAAATTTCCCCGCCTTCGAGCGTGGCAACTCGGTGGGCGACGACGGCAAACCCGGTGGCAAGTCCACGCTGGCGAAGATCCGCCAGCTTGGACCGGCTTGGCAGCAGCTCGACAACGCGATCCAGAGCCCCGAGTTCCTGGAAGCCATCAGCAAGCTCACCGGCATCGACGACCTGATCTACGATCCGTGGTATCTCGGCGGCGGTACCCACGAGAATCGCAACGGCATGAGCCTGGATCCGCATGTCGATTTCAACTACCACCCCAGCGAACGCTGGCATCGACGGCTCAACCTCATCGTCTACCTCAATCCGGAATGGGATGCGCAGTGGGGCGGTTGCCTGGAGCTGTTCCGCGATCCGCATGCCGACGCGCGACCTGCGCGCTCGGTGGCGCCTGCGTTCAATCGTTGCGTAATCTTCGAGACCTCGGAGCGCTCCTGGCACGCCTTCAGTCGCATCGAGCTGCCGCCCGAACATGCCAACCTCACGCGCCGTTCCGTCGCACTTTACTTCTACACCAAGGAACGCCCGGCCGCGGAGACGGCACCACGTCACACGACCTATTACGTGAACCGGCAGTTGCCGATGCATCTGGACGAAGGCCACACGCTGACACGCAGCGACGTGGCCGAGATCAAGCAATTGATCGAACAACGCGACGGACACATCCACATGCTCTACGCCGAGAACACTGCGCTGCGCCAAGCCCAGGATGCCGGCCTTACCGGGCATTTGCTGTACCTGGCCAAGCGCGCCTTCGTGCGCTTCCGGAAATAACGCCGGGCGCAGACTGTCTGTTCCTGCTAACGTGCCGCGACGCCAACGCTCCGGGGAGACCACCATGCGCCGCCATCTTGTCACCGCCGTTGCGATAGCGCTCGGCCTCGTCGCAACCCAGGCCATCGCTGCGCAAGACAAGCCCACCCCGACCACCAAGCAGCTACTGGCCGCCGCGAAACCCGCCGAATGGCGCACGCCTGCGCCGGATAACCTGCTCTACATGCAGTTGCCGCAGGGTCGCGTGGTGATCGAATTGGCACCGGCGTTCACTCCTTTGCATGCAGCCAACATCCGCACCCTGGTGCGCCAGCATTATTTCGACGGCCTGGCCATCGTGCGGGTGCAGGACAACTTCGTCACCCAGTGGGACGACCCGAACGGCGACGACGGCGGCGACAAGGCGAAGATGCATCCACTGGGCAAGGCCAAGGCCACCTTGCTGCCGGAATTCACCCGCTCGATCGATCCGAAGCAGCCGTGGACCCCGCTACCCGATGGCGACGTCTACGCGCCGCAAGTCGGTTTCTCCGGTGGCTTCCCGGTAGCGCGCGATCCGGCCAACGGCGAGGAGTGGCTGGTGCAGTGCTACGGCATGGTTGGCGTGGGCCGCGACGTGCCACCGAACAGCGGCAACGGCAGCGCGCTGTACGCCATCATCGGTCAGGCGCCGCGTCGACTCGACCACAACCTGGCCGTGGCCGGCCGCGTGCTGCAAGGCATGCAATACCTGTCCGCGCTGCCGCGCGGCACCGGTCCGATGGGCTTCTACGCCAAGGCCTCGGAGCGCACACCGATTATCTCGGTGAAACTGGCCAGCGAGTTGCCGCCGGCCCAGCGCGAGAAGATCCAGGTCCTGCGCACCACCAGCCCCACCTTCACCGCAATGATCGACGCCGCCCGCCACGGCCATAACGCGTTCTATCCGACGCCGGTGGGCAAACTGGGCATTTGCGATATCCATGCGCCGGTGCGGGTGGATGGGAAGCCCGTTTCGCCATAGCGCTTTGCTCCCTCCCCTGCAAGCAGGGGAGGGTTGAGGTGGGGTCACCCCATCTCGTGGCAGGCCCGCCTACCCCCTCCCAGCCTTCCCTGCATGCAGGGGGAGGAGCAAACACACACACCTTGCCAGCATTGTCCACAGGCCGAAACCGGCAAATACGCCAGCGCAGGGCAACATCTCATTCAGCCGGAATCCTTATGGTGGGGGAAGGTCCGGCAAACGTGTCGGCTTGGCCAATTCAGCAGAACCTGCCCTATGCCGTTGACCGACAATCTGGTTTTCCTTCAAGCATGGTTTCGCACGCCACGGCGTGTGGGCGCCGTGATGCCCTCCGGCCCTGCGCTGGCGCGCCTGATCACCGCCGGCATCAGCGAGGCGGTGGGTCCGGTGATCGAACTCGGTCCGGGCACCGGCGTATTCACCCGCGCGCTGCTGGCGCGCGGCGTACGCCCCGAGCAATTGGCTCTGATCGAAACCAACCCTCATTTTGCCCGTTCGCTGACACATCGCCACCCGCAGTCACATGTATTGAGCATGGATGCGACAAGGTTGGGCCACATCCAGCCGCTGTTCGGCGACAGGCGCGCCGGTGCCATCGTCAGCGGCCTGCCCTTGTTGTCGATGCCGGCACTTCACGTCTCGGCCATCGTGCAAGGTGCGTTCGAACGCCAGTTGCGCGCTGATGGCGTGTTCTATCAGTTCACCTACGGCCCTCGCTGTCCGCTGCCGCACAGCTTGCTGGAGCGCCTAGGCCTGAAAGCGCAACGGGTGGGCAGCACCCTGTTCAACCTGCCGCCCGCCTCCGTCTACCGCGTGACCCGCCGCGAAAGTCCGTAACGAAGCCGCATTGAAATCCTCCGCGTGATGCAAGTGGACATGGCTGCGTCAGAGGTGTCGTATGCACGGGCCGCCGCCAAGCGGCAACTCAAAATCGGGCAGCGACGACCTGTCGTGCTTGTCATCCCGGCAAAGGCCGCGATCCAGTAGCGATCACGCCTGCTCAGGCAACACAGTCACTGGATTCCTGCCTTCGCACACTGCTGTCCGGAATAAAAGTGCGCGATGCGTGGAAAGCCCCGAGCCGTACAACTTTGCAACCATAGAGTTCGCATGAGGCTCAAATTTCAGAGTTTTCGGCCACGCCCCGTCTCGTCATCCCAGCGAAAGCTGGGATCCAGTTAAGATGCTGTGCGAAGCACACTCAACTTCTTGTTTTTGTGTGCTTCGCACGCATGTCTGACTGGATTCCAGCTTTCGCTGGAATGACGGATTCCGCTGCCGTCATGCCTTCGCAAAATTTATTCCGGACAGCAGTGTGCCTTCGCAGGAATGACGAGCAAGGGCGTGGTGTCGGCGGGCGTTGCGCATGATTGCGAATGTTCCGAATGACTTCGGACAGCAGTCAGCCTTCGCTGGAATGACGGTGAGGAAAAACGTTGGCAGAGCAGGCAATGGCGTGTGACGCCACATACATGCCTCACCGATACCCCGCCGCCTGCAATTCGAACAATTCCGCGTAACGGCCGCCGGCACTCACCAACTCATCGTGGCTGCCGATCGCCTCGATCCGGCCGCCTTCCATCACGATGATGCGATCGGCCATGCGCACGGTGGAGAAGCGGTGCGAGATCACCACCGCGCTGCGTTCGTGCGACAGCTCCTTGAAGCGCTGGAACACCTCGAACTCGGCGCGCGCGTCCAGTGCGGCGGTGGGTTCGTCGAGAATCAGCAACTGCGCGTCGCGCATGTAGGCGCGGGCGATGGCGATCTTCTGCCACTCGCCGCCGGACAGGTCCACGCCATCCTTGAACAGTTTGCCCAGGCGCTGGTCGTATCCACCCGGCAAGCGTCCGATCACTTCGTCGGCCACGCTGCGATGGGCCGCATCCTCGATGCGTGCACGATCGGCGCGCGCCTCGATCCGGCCCACGGCGATGTTGTCCGCCGCATCGAAGTGATAGCGCACGTAATCCTGGAAGATCACCCCGACGTTCGCGCGCAAGGCTTCCAGGTCGTATTCGGCCAGTGGATGACCATCAAGCAGGATGCGGCCCTCGTCCGGGTCGTACAGTCGCGACAGCAGTTTCACCAGCGTGGTCTTGCCGGCGCCGTTCTCGCCCACCAATGCCAGCACTTCCCCCGCATGCAGGGTGAAATCCAGATGGCGCACGGCCCAGCGTTCGGAGCCCGGATAGCGGAAGCCGACGTCCTCGAACACGAAGCCTGCGCGGATCGGCTGCGGGAACGGTCGCGGTTGTGCCGGCGACAGAATCTCCGGGCGAATCTGGAAGAACGAGAACAGGTCGTCCAGGTACAAGGCCTGCCCGGCCACTTGCGAGAAGCCCGTCAGCAGGCTTTCCAGCAAGGTGCGCAGACGCCGGAACGAGGCCGACAGAAAGGTCAGGTCGCCCACGCTGAACTGGCCGTGCACGGTGCGCCACGCAATGATCACGTAGGCGGCGTAATAGCCGATCGTGCCGATGGTGGTGAACAGCCCGCCCCAGCCCGCACGGCGCAAGGCGATGCGCCGGTTGGCGTAGTAGATCGACCATGACAGCTCGCGGTAGCGATCCACCAGAAAGCGATTCAGGCCGAAGCTTTTCACTTCCTTCGCGGTCTGCGCACTGGCGCCGAGAATGCGCAGGTAATCCAGCTCGCGTCGCTCCGGCGTCCACTGATGATTTACCGCGTAACTCTGCGCATTGAAATGAAACTCGCCGAGAAACGCCGGCACCAGCGCCACCAGCAACAGCACGATCAGCCACGGCGCATACACCAGCAGGCCCACCGCGAAGCTGATGATGGTGACCATGTCCTGCGCCTGTCCCAGCAACTGCGTCAGCAGCGAGCTGCGCCCGGCCACCTGGCGGCGCGCACGGTCGAGCCGGTCCTGCAGGTCGGCGTCCTCGAAATCCTCCAGGTCCAGCGAGGCGGCATGCTCCATCAGGCGCACGCTGGTGCTGTTGGCGTACAGCTCGGACAGCAGCGAATCGATCATCGAGACGATGCGGCCAAGCAGGTCCGCCGCCACCGCCAGCCCAAACTCCGCCGCCAGCAGCAGCCACAGATGTTGCAAGGCCGGACTGCCCAGCCACGCCGTCGGGTCCACCTTCACGCTGCCACCAGCGAGCAGGTGCACCACTGCATCGATGATCAGCTTGCCGACATACAACGTCGACACCGGCAGCAACGCGCGCAACAGCCGCAGCACGACGGTACACACGCACAGCCACGGGCTGGTGCGCCAGATGCTGGCGAGGAACGGCGGCAGGTTGCGCAACGCGACGAAGCGCTCGCGCAGGCTCTTCGGCGGCGACGGTTCGTGATGGCCGCCGGCGCGCGGGCCCGCAGTTTGATGAGGCATGCTCGGTTCCTGGTGGCGTGGCGTCCGCACGGGGCGCCAACACTTGTAAACGACATTACTACGATATATCTTAATTCATACTTGCGATATATCGGAATCATGTCATGAGACTGCATCATCACTTTTTCAAGGCCATGCAGCATGGTCATCACGGCTGCCACGGCGGGTACGAAGGCGAGCATCACGAGCGCCATGCCGGGCGGGGCCCGTTCGGTGGCGCGTTCGGCGGACGCCACGGCGAAGACGGCTTCGGCGACTGGAGCGGATTGCGCGGCGGCGGTCGCCACGGTGGCGGTCGCATGTTCGGCCATGGCGACCTCAAGCTGCTGCTGCTGGCGTTGATCGAGCAGCAGCCGCGGCACGGCTACGAGCTGATCCGCATCATCGAGGAAATGTTTCACGGCCAGTATTCGCCCAGTCCCGGCGCGATCTATCCCACCCTGACCATGCTGGAAGAACTCGGCCATGCCGAAATCCAGAGCCAGGAGGGCAACCGCAAGCTGTACGGCATCACCGCCGAAGGCCACGCCTTCCTCGACGAAAACCGCGAGGCGGTGGAAGCCGTCACGGCACGCACCCGGCACAGCGCGCGCATGGCAGCGAAAATGGCCGCCCCGATGATCGTGCGCAAGGCCATGCACGCGTTGAAGCATGCGGTGCTGATGCACGGCATGGAATGGGACAAGGCCGAAGCGCAGCGCATTGCCGCCATCCTCGAACGCGCTGCCAGCGAGATCGCCAGTGGTCGAGCGCAAGACTGATCCCACGCCGGCCCTGGCTGGGCGGCACGCTGCAAGGAACACGGGCTGACGTTCACCGCGCCACGACAGGCCATCGTTCGCACCTTGCTGGAAGCCGACGGCCCACTCGATGCCGTTGCCGTACTGCCTTTCCAGCCCGAATCTGATCAGCCACACGCGGCCAGAACCACGCACCTGATCACGTAACGCCCTCCCTCCCGCGCCAGCCATCGCCACGCGCTTTCGTTCACCCCACACGGAAATCCCCCGATGGCCCCACACCTCAACCAGCGACTGCGCCACGACGTCGTGTTTCGTACGCTTGACGTGTTGCGCGTCGAGCGCCTCACCCCACACATGCAGCGCGTGACGCTGGGCGGCGCCGCATTGCGCGGCTTCCGCAGCCCCTCGCCGGACGACCACGTAAAGCTGTTCTTCCCCAACCGTGCCGGCCAGCTCGTACCACCGACGCTGGGGCCGAACGGCGTCGAATTCCCGGCCGGCCTGGAACCCTCGCCGATGCGCGACTACACCCCGCGTTACCACGATGCCGAACGCGGCGAGCTGGTCATCGACTTCGTGCTGCATGGCGATGGCCCGGCCTCCATCTGGGCCTGGCAGGCAGGCCCGGGACAACAGCTCGGCACCGGCGGTCCGCGAGGTTCCTTCGTGGTCGCCGACGACTTCGACCATTACGTGCTGATCGGCGACGAAACCGCCCTGCCGGCCATCGGTCGCTGGCTGGAGGAAATGCCGGCCAGCACCCGGATCAGCGCACTGATCGAAATCCCCGAAGTGCAGGATCGCCAATCGTTGCCGGCCCGTACCGGCCTCGACATCACCTGGCTGGAACGCGATGGCCGCCCCACCGAGCAGGAAGGCTTGCTGGAACACGCCCTGCACGCGCTGCCGACGCCTCCCGGCGACACCTTCTACTGGATCGCCACCGAATCGCGCCGCGCCCGCGCCATGCGCCAATGGCTGGACCAGCGCGGCGTGCCGAAGGACTGGATCAAGGCCAGCGGCTACTGGAAGGCCGGCCCGGACGACGACGAAGACTGAACCCGCCTCGGCGCACCCGCTGGCCGGCCATGAACCGCCGGCCCGCGGAATCACACCATCACCACAAAACCTTGTCACAACATCGGCTATGTCTTGCGCATCGTCGGCTGCCCAGAGCAGGCCGCCGCACGCAACCTGCAGGAGCCCGCTCGCGGGCGATGCTTTTCAGGCTTTCGGATGCCATGCCAGGAGCATCGCCCGCGAGCGGGCTTCTACCCCGGTATAGACAAGGGCAGTGAAGAAGATGGCCATGACACGCAGTCGCAAGGTATTGGCATGGATCATCGGCGTGTGGCTGGCGCTGGCGGTGATCCTGATCGTGATCATCGCGCTGTTCGACTGGAACCGGCTGCGGCCCACGATCGATGCCAAGGTCAGCCAGACCATCGGACGCCCCTTCGCAATCAACGGCGACCTCGACGTGGCCTGGCGGCGTGAGCACGATGCGCATGGCCTGCGCGCGTGGGTGCCGTGGCCGCAGGTCACCGCCCATGATGTCAGCATCGCCAACCCGGCGTGGGCCTCGCAGCCGCGGTTCGCGCATCTCGATGCCTTGCGTTTCAGCCTGTCGCCGCTGGATTTGCTGGTGTTCCGCGTGAAGATTCCGCAGCTGCAACTGGTGCAACCCGACGTCGACCTGGAACGCGACGCAAAGGGCCGCGCCACCTGGGACTTCACCCTGCCGCAGAACAATACGCCGTCCCGATGGACGCTGGATCTCGGCGCGATCGGGTTCGACCGCGGGCACATTGCGCTGGATGACGCGGCGACCAAGGCGAAGCTGAAAGTGGACATCACCCCGCTGAAGCAGGCCATTCCCTACGACCAGATCGTGGCGCAGACCGTCGCCGATGCACGCACCCAGGCCAGCCACAGTGCCGGCAGCGCCGCCGGGAAATCGGTGGCCACGAGCAGCGGCACGAATGGCAATGGCCAGCCCGGCGACAGCAAGGCCAGCGCCACCAGCTACCAATTCGCGTGGACAGCCAAAGGCAGCTACCAGGGCGCGAGCCTGGACGGCAGCGGCAAGACCGGTGCCGTGCTGGCGCTGCAACAGGCCGAACAACCCTTCCCGGTGCAGGCGCACTTGCGTATCGGCGACACCCATATCGCGCTGGTGGGCACGCTGACCGACCCGCTGCATCTGGGCGCGCTCGACCTGCGCCTGTGGTTCGCCGGCTCCAGCATGGCCAGGCTGTATCCGATCATCGGCGTCACCTTGCCGGACACCCCGCCCTACGCCACCCGCGGCCGACTCACCGCCGAACTGCATCGCAACGGCAGCCGCTTCGGCTATCACCATTTCCATGGTCGCGTCGGCGGCAGCGATCTGGCCGGCGACCTCGATTTCGTCACCGGCGGCGCCCGCCCGAAGCTGAGCGGCGACGTGCATTCGAAACTGTTGCGCTTCGCCGACCTGGCACCGCTGATCGGTGCGAATGACACGGCCACAACCGCCACCCCGGCCGATGCCAAGTCCCAAACCGCGTCCAGCGATCGCGTGCTGCCCACGGCACCGTTCCGTACCGATCGCTGGAAGGCGATGGATGCCGACGTGACCTTCAGCGCTGACCGCATCGTGCACGGCAAGGCGCTGCCGATCGAATCGCTCGATACCCACGTGATCATGGACGCTGGCGTGCTGCATCTGGACCCGCTGCAGTTCGGCGTGGCCGGCGGCAAGGTCGACAGCAACCTGCGTCTCGACGGCAGCACCACGCCGATGCACGGCACGCTGGCCCTGCACGCCCGCCACCTCAAGCTCAAGCAGTTGTTCCCCACTTTCCAGCCGATGCAAACCAGCCTGGGCGAGATCAATGGCAACGCGGCACTGGATGCGCGCGGCAACTCCGTGGCCGCCTTGCTCGGCAGTGCCAACGGCGAATTGAAGCTGCTGATGAACGATGGCGCGATCAGCCGCAACCTGCTGGAAACCGCCGGCCTCAACGTGGGCAACATCATTCTCGGCAAACTGTTCGGCGACAAGACAGTGAAGATCAACTGCGCCGCCAGCAATTTCACCGCCAAGGATGGCCTGTTCGACACCAAGCTGTTCGTGCTGGACACGCCGGACGCGCTGATCGATGTCACCGGCACGGTGAACTTCGCCAACGAGAAGCTCGACCTCGACGTGATTCCGCATACCAAGGGCCTGCGCATCCTGTCGCTGCGCTCGCCGCTGTACGTGAAAGGCACGCTGAAGAATCCGGACGTAGGCGTCCACCCCGGCCCGCTGTTGCTGCGTGGCGGCGGTGCCATCGCCCTCGGCGTGGTGGCGGCGCCGGCGGCGGCACTGATCGCGCTGATCGCACCCAGCCACGACACCGGCAATGCCAACACCTGCCGCGCGGTACTGCAGAAGATGCGCGGCCCATCCGGGGCCGCCCCGACGAAAGTCGTATCACCGAAGCATCCAGCCCGGGCAACGGCACACTGACGGGCTTGTCGGGCTGCCACCACGAGGCCCGGCGGCCTCCCGGGCCGCATCCGGGCGGCTGCGGATCGCATAAAATGGCGCGTCCCTTCCCGGCCTCGCCCCATGCAACCGATCCACCGCGCCCGCCTGCAGATCCACTTCTGCGTTTTGCTGTGGGGCTTCACCGCCATCATCGGCAAATTGATCACATTGCAGGCCCTGCCGCTGGTGTGGTGGCGCATGCTGTTGGTCGCATTGACGCTGCTGCTGATGCCGAAAGTGTGGCGCGGCCTGCGCGCCATGCCTGCGCGCACGCGTTGGGCCTATGCCGGCATCGGCGTACTGGTGTCGCTGCACTGGCTCACCTTCTACGCCGCGATCAAGCTGTCCAACGCCTCGGTGGGCGCCACCTGCCTGGCGCTGGGCCCGGTCTTCCTGGCCTTCATGGAGCCCTGGCTGGCGAAGCGCCGCTTCGACCCGCGTGAACTCTTCATCGGCGCGGCAGTGGTGCCGGGCGTGGTGATGGTGGTGGGCGGCGTACCGCACGCCATGCGCCTCGGCCTTGCCGTCGGCGTGCTGTCGGCCCTGTTCGTGGCGCTGTTCGGCTCCCTCAACAAGCGCATGGTGGAACACGGCGACCCGCTCACCGTCACCTGCATCGAGCTGGGCACCGGTACGTTGTTCCTCACCCTGCTGGCGCCGCTGCTGCCGCACACCGGCCCGGCCTTCGTGCTGCCCAGCGTCCACGATGCGCTGCTGTTGTTGGTGCTGTCCTTCGGCTGCACCCTGCTGCCGTTCGCGCTGGCACTGGTGGCCTTGCGCCACATGACCGCGTTCGGCACACAGATGGTGACCAACCTGGAACCGGTCTATGCGATCGTGCTGGCCATCGTGCTGCTGGGTGAGCAACGCCAGTTGGACAACTGGTTCTACGCCGGCGTGACGGTGATCCTGCTGGCGGTGTTCACGCATCCGCTGCTCGGCCGCAACCGTCGCCGGCGTCCCGCACAAACCGAACTGCTCGGCACCACCGAAAGCCACAATATCGTGGAATAGCGCGCTGCCCAGCCAAAACCCCGCCGGCGAGGCACTGCCAAGAGCTGTCTCGTCGGGTAACCACTGCGATGGTCCAGCGCCACCTATACTGGTCGCCCCTCGCACGTCGCCATGCCCATGAATTACCGCCACGCCTACCATGCCGGCAACTTTGCCGACGTTCTCAAGCACGTCGTGCTGCTGGCACTGCTCGAATCGCTGAAGAGCAAGCCGACGCCGTTCGGGCTGATCGACACCCATGCCGGCAGCGGCAGCTATGCGCTGGATGGCGTCGAGGCCAACAAGACCCGCGAATACAAGGATGGCGTCCAGCGCCTGATGTTCCCTGACATGTCCCGTGGCGCGGCCTCCATGGAAGCCCTGCCACCGCTGCTGCGCCGCTGGCTCGACAGCATTCTGGCGCTGCCCGGCAACGAATCCGGCTTGAAGCTCTATCCCGGTTCGCCATTGCAGGTCGCCCACGCCATGCGCGAAAACGACAGCGCGCAACTGTGCGAACTGCATCCGGAAGAAGCCGCCAACCTGCGCGAACTGCTGCGTCGCGATGCCCGCATGCACGTGCACGCGCGCAACGGTTACGAGGCTTTGAAGGGTTTGCTGCCGCCGCCGGAGAAACGTGGCCTGGTGCTGATCGACCCACCCTACGAGGCGCAGGAAGCCGAGTACGTCACCATCGAGAAAGCGCTGAAGGAGGCTTTGCAGCGTTGGCCCACCGGCATCTACGCGGTGTGGTATCCGATCAAGCAGCGCAGCCAGGTGCAGCCGTTCCTGCGCAACCTGCGCCAGAGCGGCGCCAAACGTGTGCTGCGCGCGGAATTGCTGGTGCACCCGGACGACTCGCCGCTGCGCCTCAACGGCTCGGGCATGGTCATCCTCAACCCACCGTGGAAACTCGACGAAGCGCTGCGCGAGCCACTGCGCGCGCTGGCGCGCCTGCTTTCGCAGGAACAGCCGGCCAAATGGACGCTGGACTGGTTGCTGCAGGAAGGCGAAACCGCCGCCACGCCCTTGCGCCAGCCAGTGGCTCCGGCCTCGCCAGCGGGTGCACGATCACCCGGCCCGCGTCGCCATCCGCGCTGATCCCAAGGCTGTTGCCTGATGCTCAGTAGCTGGACCTGATCAGCGACGAAGCTCAGCTAAAAAGACCGTTCGCGCTGAGCGTAGCTTGCGTCAGCAAGCGGAGTCGAAGCGCCTGCAGGCGATCACCCGTCGACTCCGGCCCTGCGGGCCTACGCTCAGGGCGAACGGTGAGGCATTGGCTGAACCTTGTCGCTAAACAGGTCGCTGGAAAGGCACTGGATCCCAGCTCTCGCCCACTGCTGTCCGGAATAAATCCAGCCATGGGAGCGAGAAGCGTTGCGGGCCAACGGTTGGGGGTGTACACCCCCGAGCGCCAACTCAAAAACCGGGGCCCGCAACATGTTCAGCATAAGCCGATTCCATGCACTGACGAAGCATCTCCCGCGTGGCGTGTTTGATCGCGCCGTCGAGCGGTGCGAGGCCGACAAGTACAGCAAGGGATTTGGTCGCTGGCAGCAGTTGCTGGCGATGGTCTACGCACAGCTTTCCGGTGCCGATAGCCTGCGCACGGTGGAGGTCGGGTTCAACGCACAAACCGAGCACCACTACCATCTGGATGCGGTAGCGGTGCGGCGTTCGA
>NZ_FOSR01000010.1:110227-166297 GCF_900114325.1 Rhodanobacter glycinis | reverse complement strand
CGAGTCACTTTCTCTCGCTTGCCCGAGAGAAAGTAACCCAAGAGAGGGGCACCCTGCGTTCGCGCCCACCGGCTCTGCGAGCCGGCGGGTCCGCGCCCGGCTACGGGGGTTCGCCGACAGGGCTCCTGCCCTGGCGTCGAACTGGCCGGCATCCATGCCGACCACCCTGCGGGCCTGATCCTCCGCCGCGCGCCGCTTCTCGAAGGGTTGGAAGAGCCGCGCACCGCAGCGTCGAATTCAATCACGCGAGCTTGCCCTTCCTAGCCCTCGGTTATCGGTGACGGCGCGGTGTGGCCGCGCGTGTAACAGGAAGAGCCACCTCTATTCCAAAAAGCCTCGACCGATCAGGCTTGTAGGGTCGGCGGGTCCCACAGGCCCTTTCTCTGGGTTACGTCTCTTTGGGCCAGCAAAGAGAGGTAACTCGGGCGCCGGCAGGCGCTCGAAAGCCCGCCGCAGGCGAGCCACCCATCGACCAAGTCAGAACGAGCGAAAGCCCCCACAGACAAGCCAACATGCGACCACCCAAACCCCAAAAAAATCAGGTCGCGCGAACAATCAACGAAGTCGGCAACATCTGGGATGCCACCGCCTGCCCCTGGATCAGCGCCAGCACCTTGCGCGCCAGCAGCACCCCGCCTTCCTGCCAGTTCTGCCGCACGGTGGACAACGGCGGCAAAAAGCTGGCGCCCAGCGGGGTGTCGTCGTAGCCCACCACCGACACATCGTTGGGTACCGACAAACCCAGTTCCACCAGCGCGCGGATCGCGCCCATCGCCAGCAAGTCGCTGCAGGCGAAGATCGAATCGAAATGCACCTTGCGGCTGGCCAGCGAGCGCACCGCGTCGGCACCCGAATCCAGCGTCCAGTCCACCCGTTGCAGCAGCAACGGCTTGATGCCGTGACCGGCCAGTTCGTCGACGAAGCCGTGCAGGCGCTGCGCCATTTCCGGGTGATCGGAATTGCCGATGAACACCGGGCGGCGCCGTCCGATCGAGAGGAACCGCTCGGCCACACTGATGCCGCCCTGGCGATTGTCGCTGCCCACCACGATGTGGTTGTCGTGGTCGCCTTCCGCGCCCCACACCGCCATCGGCAAGCCCATCTTGTCGTACAACTTGACCGCGTCCTGGCGCACGCCCTGGCCGAGCAGGATCACCCCGTCGGCCGCCTGCACCGCGGCATTCGCGGCACCTTGGCGGGTGGTCAGCAGCACGCTGTAGCCGGCTGAAGTCAGCTCCTGCGAAATGCCGCCCAGCAGTGACAGCGGGTACGGATCCCACATGGTGCGGCTGGACGAGGGCGTCATTTCCACGATCACCGCCACCGTGTGGCTGCGCCGCAAGCGCAGATTGCGCGCACTGACGTTGAGCTTGTAACCGTGCTTGCGCGCCAGCGCCTGGATGCGCTCGCGGGTATCGAGAGTGACCAGCGGGCTGTCGGCCAGCGCCCGCGAGATGGTGATCTTGGACACTCCGGCCAGCTTGGCCAGATCCGCCATGGTCGGGCTGGGGCGCACCGCCACCGGCTGCTTCTTCTTGACCGGGCTCAAGCCATGCCCTCCGCACGATGGCGGGATAGCCGCGCTGCGGGCATCCCGTGCCGGCATCCGTCGAGGTCCAACTGGCTTTTTCGCGACGGCGGCATGGGCTCCACGGCTTCGGCGGGATCCGCAGCAGAAGTGCGGATCGATCAAGGGCGCCCCAGTGTCGCCCGCCATCGAGAGGTATTCAACGGGCGGGCGTGGAATGGCGTCCGACGGCCATAGTCGCAACCGTCATCACGGCGAATGATATCGATAACTTGATATCGATATCATTCGCTCGTATGCTCCGCCCGAATGCGTCATTCCGGCCGCCGATGGCGTAGCCGATATCCACTGAGGGGAGTTCTGCGTGCAAGATCGTGATGTGCCATCGGCCACGGCCAGCCGCCATGCGGACATGACTTCGCATGGCGGCAGCGCGGGCGCCATCGACCCGAGCGCCATTGACCCATGGCGACTGGTTCGCACCGATCACGATCCGGCCCGCGCCGCGCATCACGAAAGCCTGTTTGCCCTAGCCAACGGCACGCTGGGCGTGCGTGGCGGCCTGGAAGAAGTGCCCAGCCCCAGCCAGGGCAGCTTCCTCACCGGTGTGTGGGAACGCACGCCGATCGAATATCACGAACGCTTCCCCGGCTTCGCCCGCCACACCGACACCCGCTTGCCGGTGGTCGATGGCACCCGCATCGGCCTGCGCCTGGGCGACCAGCCGGTCGATCTGGCCGCGGGGGAATGGCAGGACTTCGAACAGTCGCTGGACCTGCGCACTGGCTGCCTGCGCCACCACCTGCGCTGGCGCTCGCCGGCCGGCGCCACGTTGGAGATCGATGCCGAACGCATCGTGCCGTGGCACGCCGCCGGCCTGCTGTGCATTCGCTACCGCGTACGCTCGGTCGACTATCGCGGCCTGCTCACGCTCGATTCGAGCCTGACCGCTGATGGGGCCGCCATCGGCCAGGGCGACGACCCGCGCATCGGCGCACGCATCGACGGCGGCCTGGCACTTGCTGCATCGAGCGCCGACGCCTCCGGCGCCACGGTATGCCAGGCCACCCGCCACAGCGACATCCGGCTGGCCTGCGCCCAGCGTCATCGTCTGGCGGATGGACAACTCGCCTTCGCCAGCGCCGCGATCGACACGCAGGGCGCTCGCCAGCGCTACACCGCGACGCTGGCGCCGGGCGACAGTGTGACCCTGGAAAAATACGTGGCCTACGCCTGCAGCGAACCGGGCGACGGCAGCACCGATGCCACCCTGCTCGACCTGGCCGCCGCCGCGCTGCAACAGGCGCTGGACGAAGCTTTCGAGCAGCACCTCGCGCTGCAAGCAACCGCCTGCGCCGACTACTGGCGCAGCGTCGACCTGGCCATCGACGGCGACCCGGCCACCGAACAGGCGCTGCGCGTGAATCTGTTCCATCTGCGCCAGTCCACCGCCGCCGACGGCCGTGGCAGCGCGGCGGCCAAGAGCCTCACCGGCGAAGGTTACGAGGGCCATTATTTCTGGGACGCCGAAGCCTTCGTGCTGCCGGCGCTGGCCTGCCTCGCCCCCGAACTGGCGCGCGGCATGCTGGATTACCGCATTCGCAAGCTGGACCGCGCGCGTGCCCACGCCCGCGAAATGAACCATGCCCGCGGCGCGCTGTATCCGTGGCGCACGATCAGCGGCGACGAATGTTCCGCCTACTTTCCCAGCGGCTCGGCGCAGTACCACATCAACGCAGCCATTGCCTTCGCATTGCAGCGCTATGTCGAGGCCACCGGCGACGCCGGCGTGCTGCTCGACGGCGGCGCCGAGATGCTGTTCGAGACCGCCCGGCTGTGGCTGCAGGTGGGCAACTACAGTCCGCGCCACGGTGGCGCCTTCTGCATCTGCCAGGTCACCGGGCCGGACGAATACACCGCGCTGGTCGACAACAACCACTACACCAACCGTATGGCGCAACGGCACCTGCGCCACGCCGCCGACGTGGCCGAGTGGCTGGCGCGCGAACAACCCGACACGTACACGCGCCTCGCCGCTGCCATCACGCTGGGCGATACCGACATCGCCGAGTGGCGCCGCGCTGCCGATGCGATGTACCTGCCGGTGGACGAACGGCTGGGCATCTTCCCGCAGGACGATGCCTTCCTCGACAAGCCGCGCCTGCCGCCCGAATTGCGCGACGACGCCGGACATCAACCGCTGCTGCTGCGCCTGCATCCGCTGACGATCTACCGCCACCAGGTCTGCAAGCAGGCCGACGTACTGCAGGCCTTCGTGCTGGCCGGTGACGATGTCGATCGTGACAGCAAGCGCCGCAACTTCGATTACTACGAAGGCGTGACCGTGCATGACTCCACGCTGTCGGCCTCCACCTTCGGCATCGTGGCCAGCGAAGTGGGCTACGCGGACAAGGCGTGGCGCTACTTCCAGGAAGCCTTGCGCGTGGACCTGGACGACCTGCACGGCAACACCGCGCACGGCGTGCACCTGGCCGCGATGGGCGGCAGCTGGCTGGGGCTGACGTGGGGCTTCGGTGGCCTGCGTTGCGTGGATGGCGTGCCGAGCTTCGCACCGACCCTGCCCGCGGCATGGCAGGGCTATCGCTTCGGCATGCGCTGGCGTGGCCGGCAGGTCCGCGTGGCCGTGCAGGCGCAAGGCGTCGAGTACAGCCTGCTCGAAGGCGCGCCGCTGGAGATCCGCCATCACGGTCGCACGCTCATCCTGCGCGTGGATCATCCCGTGACCTGCGCATTGTCCGGCAAGGCCAGCTTCCCGCAATCGTTCAAGGCGGTGATCTTCGATCTCGACGGGGTGATTGCCGATACCGCGGTGGTGCACCACGCGGCGTGGAAGAAGCTCGCCGACGAGATCGGCCTGCCGTTCGACGATGCCGTCGGCGAACGCTTGAAAGGCGTGGATCGCCGTGCCTCGCTGGAGATCCTGCTCGAGAACGCCACGCGCAGCTACAGCGAAGCCGAGAAGGACGCGCTGGCCACGCGCAAGAACGATTACTACCGCCAGCAGATCGAACACTTCGGCCCCGAGAATCTTCTGCCCGGTGCCCGCGAAGCGGTGGCCGCGACACGTCGCGCCGGTCTTAAAACAGCACTGGCCTCGGCCAGCCGCAATGCGCCGCTGCTGCTGGAACGGCTGGGCATCGCCGAGCTGTTCGATTACGTGGTCGATGCCGGGAATATCCGGCACGCCAAGCCCGATCCGGAAATTTTCCTGGCCGCCGCGGCCGGCCTGGGACTCGCCCCGGCCGATTGCCTCGGCGTGGAAGACGCCGCCGCCGGCGTCGCCAGCATCCATGCCGCGGGGATGGCGGCGGTAGGCATCGGCCAGGCGCAGGCCTTGGCGGAAGCGGACAGGCTGCTGCCGAACATTGCAGCGTTCGACATCGGCCAATTCACAACATAAGCGGTCAAGCCGCGCGGGCATCCGCGCTATCACACATTCACGGGTGGGGAGTAACGTAATGAACAGCAAGCAATTGACACGACTGACGCTATCGGCAGCCGTCGCCGCCACACTGATGGCCGGCACGGCCTATGCCCAGGACAGCACGCCGGCACCGGCCACGACTGCCACCAAGCGAGCGGCATCGGCGAAGGCCAATCCGAAGAAGGCGCAGAACCTGGAGCAGGTGGTGGTCACCGGCGTGGCCACCACCGGTGGCGTGCGCAAGATCGACGCCAGCTACTCGATCACCACCGCCAGCTTGGCGCAAATCCAGATGGACAACCCACGCAGCGCGGCCGACCTGCTGAAGATCTCGCCCGGCGTGTGGCCCGAATCCACCGGCGGACAGACCGGAGCCAACATCGAAATCGCCGGCTTCCCGGGCGGTGGCGACGCGCCGTTCTACACCAACCAGATCATGGGCACACCGTTGTACGGCATGCCATCGCTGTCGTTCTTCGAACAGAGCTCGATGTTTCGCCTGGACGACACCGTCGACCACGTGGAAATCCTGCAGGGTGGCCCCTCGGTGGTGTTCGGCGACGGCCAGATCGGCCTCACCTCCAACTACATCCTCAAGCAGGGCACCGATACGCCGTCCGGCGACATCGGCGTGACCTACGGCACCGAGAACCTCAAGCGCGTGGACGGCTTCTACGGCTTCCCGATCGGCAAGAACGGCTGGTACGGCAGCGTAGGCGGCTTCTGGCGCACTTCCGACGGCGTGCGTACCCCGCAATTCCCATCCGACAAGGGCGGCCAGCTCACCGCCACGCTGACCCGCGACTGGGACAGCGGCTCGCTGGTACTGTGGGCACGCGGCCTGGATGATCGCAATCAGTTCATCACGCCGATCCCGCTGATCCAGACCGGCTCGGGCAACTTCTCGCCCTACCCCGGCTTCGACCCTCTGACCGACACCTATTACAGCCGCGCGATGCAACACGTGCACCTGGAGAGCTACCCGGGCGGCGGTACCAACGCCAACCTGGCAGACGGCCGCGGTGCCCAGCTCGGCTTCTTCGGCGGCAACTACGACTGGGATTTCGGCAACGGCTGGACCCTGAGCGACAAGTTCCTCGTCGACGGCGGCAATATGGACACCAACGCGCTGTTCTCCGGCTCCAACCCGCAGACGCTGAGTTCGTGGGAAACCGGTAACGGCGTGCCGGCCGGCATCGCCGCCACCGCCAGCTACACCAACGGTTCGGGCATGGTGACCGACCCCAATGCCGACGTGATCAGTCAAGGCTGGTGGCACATCCACAAGAACCTGAAGAGCGTGGTCAACGACTTCCGCGTGAGCCACGAACTGTTCGAGGGCAACACGCTGACCGCCGGCCTGTACCTGGCGCACTACACCGACAACGACCGCTGGTCACTCGGCAACCCGATGTTGATGACCAACACGCCGAACGCCACGCCGATCGCGGTGAGCTACGTGCAGGGCGGAAAGACCTACTACGTCACCGATGCGCAGGGCCTGATCTACAACGGCGGCTACAACATCACCGAGAACGGCACGGCCACCAACAAGGCGTTCTACCTGTCCGACTCGTGGAAAACCGGCCAGTGGATGTTCGATGCCTCGGCCCGCGTGGAGGACGAGAACGCACGCAACGACGTGTGCAACCTGTCAAACGTCGACATCGACGGCAACGCCAACACCCTCTACGACAACAGCGTGTCGATGTGCAACGGCACCGTTGCACGCACCAACTACAACAAGACCCACACCTCATGGACGTTGGGTGCCACCTACAAGCTTCAGGACAACATGGCGTTGTACGCCCGGGCCAACAAGGGCGCGCACTTCAACAGCTTCGACGACCTGCGCGGCAGCACCACCGGCGACACGCCGCCGCTGCTGAAGATCCAGAACTTCGAGATCGGCTACAAGTACGAAAATCCGCAATTCAGTGCCGACATCTCGTACTACCACCGCCAGTTCGACGGTCTGATCTACCAGCCCTCGTCCTTCGGCGTGCCGTTCGGCAACAAGACCACCTACGGTTCGGACACCAAGGGCCTCAACTTCAAGATCCGCGCGAGCACGCCGGATCAGTTCTTCGGGGTGACCTGGTCGGGCGACTGGATGGATGGCCGCTACTCGCATTTCCAGGGCAACGTGGCGTTCTCCGGCCTGAACGGCATCTTCTACGCCAACATCAACGGCGAGCAACTGCAGCGCCAACCGAGGTTCCAGTTCCGTCTCACCCCTGCGTTCCGCATTCCCACGGCTTACGGCGACCTGCGCTTGTGGGCGACCTGGGAACATGTGGGCAACCACACCCAGGATCAGACCGGCCTGCAGCAACTGGGCAGCTACAACGACTTCAACATCGGTGCGCAGTACAGCTACGGTCCGCACTGGGTATTCACTCTCCTCGGCTCCAACGTCACCGACGCGCTTGGCCTGACCGAATCGAACTCGCGTATCGCCGGTTCGGCGGCCGGTTCCAGTGGTGTGATCCTGGCGCGCCCGCTGGAAGGGCACGAGTACAACCTGCAGGCGAAGTACCAGTTCTGAGGGATCTCTGGTCAAGTCTTTTCTCGTCATCCCAGCAAAGGCTGGGATGACGGCTTGTTCAGACCTTCCCTGGGAGTCCGTCAAAGGACGCTGGCCCGCGGCGACCCCCCTCCCCCAGGCGTCGTCGACCTGCCGGACACCCCTCTATCCGGCAGGTCCGGGGTTGGCATGGCAGATGGCGGCAGTGGCCGCCGCGTGCCATCGTGACTCGCGCGATGAACCCGGCGGCAGGCATACGCCACGTCGCCGGCCTCGGCCCGGAGTCGGCCTTCACCCATCCATCCGCAGGCAGTACCACATGAACCGATTTCGCATGATCGTCGCGCTGGCCCTGATCTACATGGTCTTCGCGATCCTGCTCAACAGTGTGGGCACGGTGATCCTGCAATCCATCTACACGTTCGGCGTGGGCAAGCCGCAGGCCAGCCTGCTGGAACTGTTCAAGGATCTGCCGATCGCCATCACCTCGTTCCTGGTGGCCTCGTTCCTGCCGCTGCTCGGCTACCGCCGCGCGATGATGATCGCGCTGGGCATCGTCACCGTCGCCTGCTCGCTGATGCCGTTGTTCCCCGGCTTCCACACCACCGAGCTGCTGTTCACCTGCATCGGCATTTCGTTCGCGCTGGTCAAGGTCGCTGTGTACTCGTCGATCGGGCTGCTGACCAGCGACAAGGCCGAGCACGGCCGCCTCACCAACACCATCGAAGGCCTGTTCATGGTCGGCGTGCTGGTCGCCGGCTGGCTGTTCAGCGCCTTTGTCGACCGCCGCGCACCGGGTAACCATGCCTGGCTCAACGTGTACTGGCTGCTGGCCGTGGTCTGCGTGCTGGTGATCGTGCTGATCACCGGTTCGCGCATGGACGAATCAGCTGCGCGCAGCGACGAAGGCACATCGGTGCGCGGCTCGCTGCTGGAGATGCTGCACCTGTTCGTGCGCCCGCTGGTTTACGTATTCCTGGCCTCGGCCTTCCTCTACGTGCTGATCGAGCAGAGCTTCGGCACCTGGCTGCCCACCTTCAACAACGAGGTGCTCAAGCTGCCCAACGCGATGAGCATCCAGTTGGCCAGCATCCTCGCCGCGACCACCGCCATCGGTCGCATCGCCGCCGGCCAGGTGCTGCGCCGGGTGCCCTGGTACACCCTGCTGAACCTGTGCGTGCTGGGCATGGGCGTGCTGGTGCTGGTAGTGCTCCCGCTGGCACGTGGCGTGGCGGCGCGCCCGGGCGTAGGCTGGTTCAGTGCGCCTGTCGCCGCCTACCTGATCCCGTTGATCGGCCTGCTGATGGCGCCGATCTATCCGGTCATCAACTCGGTGGTGCTGAGCTCGCTACCCAAGCCGTCGCATGCGGCGATGACCGGGCTGATCGTGATTTTCTCCGCACTGGGCGGCACACTGGGCTCGCGCATCACCGCGATCGTTTTCTCACGTTTCAACGGCATCGATGCGTTCTATTTTTCGCTGGTGCCGATGGTGCTGCTGCTGGTCACGTTGTTCTTCTTCAAGCGCGAGACCAACCGCCACGGCATGGCAGCATCGACGCCGGCCATCCGGCTTGCCGCGAAATAGGTTTCGCATCCATCAGGCGCCATGGACGACGCCGCGCACCACTTCGGGAGCGACCATGAGCTTGCGCCACATCGGCTTCACTGCACTGATCTTCTTCGGCATGGCCCACGCACCATTGGCACGCTGCGCCACCGATCCCAGTTTCCTGCTCACCGGCACGGCGAAGAATTTCGGCAGCTATTTCCCCAGCTACCTGGCGAACGGCTACTTCTCCGTGATGACCTCACCGCGCGGCACCGAACCGACGCGCAGCTACATGGTCGCCCTGATGGACTACGCGAAGGGCGACACCTCTCGTCCCGCCGCGATCCCGGGCTGGAACGAAATCGACTACAACCCCGGCGGCGGCTGGCTGAATTCGACGCGACTGGACCCGAAAATCTTCGCCGGCTACACGCAGACGCTGGACATGCACGACGCCACGCTTACCACGCGCTACCGCTTCGACTACGCGCACAAGGCCACCGACGTGCAGGTGACCAGTTTCGTCAGCCAGGCCGATCCGCACCTGGCCGCGATCCGCTTCACCATCACGCCGCAGTTCAGCGGCGACGTGCAGCTCACCTTCCCGATCCGGCTGTGGTCGGCCTACCAGCCGCGCTTCGCGATCGCGACGATGACTGGCGCACAGATGATCGCCGCGGTGATCGCCAGCGGGCAGAACCTCGACAACAAGCCGGTGCCCACGCCCGACCGTGCACCGGTGTGGTACCCCGGCTACACCCGGGTGCTGTCCGACGACGGCAACGCGAAGACGCTGACGCTGTGGCTCGACGGTCGCGCCAAGCAGGGCCTGGCGATGGCCGAGGCCGCTGCCATCGCATTGCCGGACGGGATCGTGATCCGGAGCGCGAAGCTTGCCAAGGGACCGTATCGGCTCTCACTCGACCTCACCGTGCATGTCGAGCAGGGCAAGACCTACGCCTTCACCAAGTACATCGCCGCTTCGCGCGATGGCTGGGGCGGCGGTGCGCAGGCCGATCTCGCGCTCGCCACGCAAGCACGCAGCACCGGCTTCGACGCCCTGCTCGCAAGCCACCAGGCCGCCTGGCGCCAGCTCTGGCAATCGGACATCGTGGTGGATGGCGACCCGCAGGTGCAGAAGACCATCCACTCGGATCTCTACTACCTCTTGTCCAACACTACCGTGGGCACCGCGTGGCCGATGGGCGCCTGCGCGCTCACCCCCAACTATGCCGGCCACGCGTTCTGGGACAGCGATTCGTGGGTATTCCCCGCGCTGTTGCTGCTGCATCCGGAACGGGCGAAACCGATCGTGATGTTCCGCCATCGCACCATGCTGCCCGCGCAGGCGCAGGCGGCGCATTACGGCTGGAAGGGCTTGATGTATCCGTGGGAGTCCGACCCGCAGAAAGGCACCGTGGTCACCCCGCATTTCGCCGAGGGCGTGCACCGCGAGATCCATGTCAACGCCGATATCGCCATCGCGCAATGGCAGTACTGGCTCGCCACCGGCGACGAAGACTGGCTGAAGCAGGACGGCTGGCCGGTGATCCGCGGCGTGGCCGAGTTCTGGGCCAGCCGCGTCACCTGGGACAAGGCGCACGACCGCTACGAGATCCTGCACGTCACCTCGCCCGACGAGGCCTACGACGACGTGCCGAACGACGCGTTCACCAACGCCGCCGCGCGCAAGGCGCTGCGCATCGCGGTGAAGGCGGCCACGCTGGTCGGCGCCACGCCCGATCCGCAGTGGTCGCGCATCGCCGACCACATGTACATCCCGTTCGACGAGAAGGCGCAGCGCCACTACGATTTCGACCCCTCGGTGCCGCACGACAAGATCACATGGATGGGTTCCTCGCTAGCCTGGCTGATGTACCCCAACCTCGACCTGCCGATGAGCGAGACGGTGCGCCGCAACGACTTCGCCTTCCAGCTGCAGGCGCTGAAGACCCACGGCGACGACCCCAACGAAATGATGATGGTGATGCTCGCCGTGGGTTCCGCCGAACTGGGCGACGCGAAAGGCGCTGGCCGGTGGATCCAGCGCAACCTGGTCGGCTTCCTGAAACCGCCGTTCAACGTGCGTACCGAAACCGCGGCGAACAACGCCGGCTATATCCTCGCCACCTCGGCCGGTTTCGTGCAGAGCATGGAATACGGCCTCACCGGCCTGCGCATCGACGACAAGGGACTCGACCCGGCCTACACGCCGGTGCTGCCGCCGACGTGGCAATCGCTTACGCTCAAGGGCGTGCACTTTCGCGGGAAACGGTACGACGTCACCGTGCAGCGTGATGCGACGACGGGCAAAGCGACGCTGATGCGGCGGGCGCTATGAAGACGCCCCCGATGAGCGCCGAGCTCCAACCTCGCCATTCCGGCGCAGGCCGGAATGACGGGCAAAAACCCGTGTTGGAATGACGGGCCGGAAAGCATCCCATGCCCACCACCGCACCCGCGCTGCTCGAATCCATGCGCCAGGTCGGCGCGCTGTTGCAGGCCGGTGACCTGCGCAGCGCGCACCAGCGCCTGCAGGCCATCGTCGTGGAACACCCCGACTGTGCCGAAGCGCTGCGCCTGCTCGGCGGCCTGCGCCAAAGTTTCGGCGATGCCGAAGGCGCCGAGGCACTGCTGCGCCAGGCGATGGCGCTCGACCCGAACTGGGCGCCTACGCTCACAACCTTGGGCGAACTGCTGCTCACCAGCGGCCGCCACGACGAAGCCGAACCCCTGCTGCGACGCGCGGCCACCAAGCTGCCGCACGCCGCATTGCTGTTGGCGCGCCACTACAACGGCAACCAGCGCCCGGCCGACGCGCTGGCGCTGCTGGCGCCACTGTGCGCCACCGGCCACGCCAACGCCGAGCTGGCCGCGCAACACGTGGCGGCGCTGGCTGCGATGGGGCGTCACGACGAAGCCATCGCGTACTATCGCCGTGCGGCGGAAGCGGCGCCCGACAATTCGGGCGCCGCGCATGCACTGGCGATCGCCCTCACTGCCGCCGGCCATCACACCGAAGCCGAACGCACCGCCAGCCTGGCGCTGGCGCACGGTCGCCCGAGCGCCACCATCCACTTCACCCATGCACGCAGCCTGATCGCACTCGGCGAGTTCGCGCGCGCCGAAGCGGCCTTGCGCGACGGCCTGCGGCTGGAACCGCGCAACGTCGAGGCGCACGACCATCTCGCGCGACTGGTGTGGATGCGTACCGGCGACCCCGCGCAAGCCACGGACTCGCTCGATCAGGCTCTGCAGAAGTTCACCGGCGACGAGGCTTTGCTCGCCGCCAAGGCCGCCATCCTGCAGGGCACGGGCGATGCACGCGGCGCCCATGCCTGCTTGTCCGCGCCGGCTTCGCACGCGCAGGCCACGCCGGTTTTACTGGTACGCGCAGGGCTTGCCGCGCTGGAGTTCGACCCTGCAATCGCACGGAGCCTGGCGGAACGAGCGCTGCACGTGTCGCCCGCTTCGACGGCCGCGCGCAACCTGCTGGCCGCCGCCCTGCTTGGTGTGGGCGATGCGCGCCACGCGCTGCATCACTGCGAAGCCCTGCTGACCGAGACGCCTGACGACCAGTACTTGATCGCCCTCCAGACCACCGCCTGGCGACTGCTTGGCGACGTGCGCCACGACGCCTACTGCGACTACGCACACCTGGTACGACCCTGTCGCCTGCAGGCGCCATCGGGGTGGCCGGATCTCGCCAGTTTCCTCGCCGACCTCCAGCGCAGCCTGGAGTGCCTGCACGATCCGCACGGTCATCCGCTGCTGTTCCAGTCGCTGCGCCACGGCACCGAAACCACTGCGGACCTGACCCGTCACACCGACCCGGTGATCCAGGCCCTGTTCAATGCCTTCGACGCGCCGATCCGCGACTACCTCGCGCACATCGGCCACGGCGATGACCCGCTGCGTCGTCGCCATCGCGACAGCTACCGCTTCAACGGCAGCTGGTCGGTGCGCCTGCACAGTTCCGGCTACCACGCCAACCACGTGCATCCGCGCGGCTGGATCTCCTCGGCCTTCTATGTCGACCTGCCCGAGGGCATGGCCGGCGCCACCACGCCGGACGGCTGCCTCGCCTTCGGCGAGCCCGGCATCGTGACGACACCACCCTTGCACGCCCAGCACAGCGTTCGTCCCGAAGCCGGCACACTGGTGCTGTTTCCATCATATGTCTGGCACGGCACCGTGCCGTTTTACAGCGACCGCGCGCGACTCACCGTCGCCTTCGATGCAGTGCCGGAGCGGGCAATGTGAAAACACCAGCGACCCCGGGGACCGATTCCCCAGATGCCGTACCCATGAGGCTTCATCCATGAAAACCCTCGCCCGTACCGCCTTCGGCACGCTGGCCGTGCTGTGCATGACAAGCGTCTTCGCCGCCACGCCCGACCCAGCACGCACACGCGCCTATATCGACCATGCCTGGACCAGCCTGACCCGGCAGATGGCCGACTGCTCCGCCTTCGGCCACGGTGTGGGTGGAGTGCAACCAACGGTCTACCTGCCGCATGCGCTGCCCACGCCAGCCGGGCTCGCGCAGCTTGCCGGCACCTGCCATGTCGAGGTGCGGCGGCTGCCCCGCACGATCCACCGGCTCGGCGACATCGATGCCACGAAACTGCCCGCACAGGGGCTGCTCTACCTGCCGCATCCCTACGTGGTGCCCGGAGGCTTCTTCAATGCGATGTACGGCTGGGACAGCTATTTCATCGAACTCGGCCTGCTCGCCGACCACCGCGAGGCGCTCGCCCGCAATATGGTGGACAACGCGTTGTTCGAAGTGGCGCACTATGGCGGTGTACTCAACGCGAACCGCACCGTCTACCTCAGCCGCTCGCAGCCCCCGTTCCTTGCCATGATGATGGCAGCGCTGATGGATGATCCTGCCAGTTTCCCCGATACCGCGGCGAAGCATGCCTGGCTGGTGCACGCCTACCCGCTGGCGGTGCGCAACCACGACGTGTGGACGCGCCCCGAGCACCGCGCTGGCGACACCGGCCTGGCCCGCTATTTCGACTACGGCCACGGCCCGGTGCCGGAGTCGCGCGACGCCCGCTACTACCAAGGCGTAATCAAATGGCTGCTGGCGCATCCGTCTCAAGACCCCGGCTACCTGGTCAAGGCATCGCAGCACCCGGGAGCCGCCGAATCGGCACACCTGAAAACCACGAGTTGCGACGTCGGCGCATCGAAGGTCTGCGCCGATGCCTGGGCCGACGGCTATCGTCTCAGCGCCGACTACTATCTCGGCGACCGCGCCATGCGCGAATCCGGTTTCGACACCGATTTCCACTTCGGCCCGTTCGGCGGCTCCACCCACCACTACGCACCGGTAGGCTTGAACAGCCTGCTCTACCGCTACGAGTGCGCACTGCACGATTTCGCCGTGCAACTCGGCAAGACGGCGGACACCAGGCACTGGGCGCACGCAGCAGCAACGCGCAAGGCCGCGATGAACCAATACCTGTGGCAATCTGCCAAGGGCCTGTACATGGACTACGACTTCGTCGCGCACCGGCCCTCGACCGATCCCTACCTGACCGCGTTCTACCCGCTGTGGGCAGACGCGGCCTCGCCCGCGCAGGCACACGCGCTGGATGGCAAGCTCGGGCTGTTCGAGCAGCGTGGCGGGCTGGCCATGAGCACCCGCGTCACCGGCGCGCAATGGGATGCGCCGTTCGGCTGGGCGCCGACGAACTGGCTCGCGGTGGCCGGGCTGGACGCCTACGGCTTCCACGCCGACGCGCGCCGTATCGCCGGCAAGTTCACCGCCACCGTCGATCGCAGCTTCGCCGCGGACGGCACAATCCGCGAAAAATACAACATGGTGCTCGGCAACGCCGACGTGAAGATCACCGCCGGCTACACCCAGAACGTGATCGGCTTCGGCTGGACCAACGGGGTGTACCTGAAGATGCGGCAATTGCTCGACGACGGTGCGATGCCAAAGGCAACGGCCACCACGACAGGCGGATCGGAATAGGCGCCCGTTCAAGGTCCTGTCCAGCCCCCGTCTGCCGTCATCTTCCCGGGAGCAGGAGCAGCTTCAGCCGCGATGCTTTTTGCATGGCAGCCGAAAAGCCTGAAGAGCATCGCGGCTGAAGCCGCTCCTGCTACAAGCTCGTGCGCTCACCATTTGAACAGGCGCTCAGGCCAACGCAACCACCCACCTGGTCACATGCGAGGAACCACCATGAACCGTTTGCCTCGATCAACCATCACCTCGGTCATGCTGCTCGGCGGCAGTTTGTTCGCCGCCAGCGCCCTCGCGCAAAGCATCAAGCCCGACGGCAGCGTCACCTCACCTGCCGCCAGCGTGCCCTACTCGGTGTTCGCCTCGCCGCAGGCGCGCGCGTTCTTCCCGAAGATGCTTGCCGAAGGCAGCAAGGCGCCGCCGATCACCGCACCGATCGCGCAAAGCCGCGCCTTCTACGACCACCTCAACCGCAATCGCGTGCGGCGCATGGAAAAGCTGTATCCGGTGAAACTCGGCCACAGCAGCATCGCCGGCGTCGATGTCGACACCGTGTTGCCCGCGCAGGGCGTGGCGCCAGCGAACCGCCACCGCGTGCTGCTCAACCTGCACGGCGGCGCCTTCCTGTGGGGGGCGCACAGCGGGGCGCTGGTCGAATCGATCCCGATCGCCAGCCTGGGCCGCATCAAGGTCATCGGGGTGAACTACCGGCAAGGCACCGAATACACCTTTCCCGCCGCCAGCACGGACGTGGAAAAGGTCTACCGCGCCCTGCTGAAAACGCACAGACCAGACGAGATCGGCATCTACGGCTGCTCGGCCGGCGGCATCCTCACCGGCGAGTCGGTGGCGCGCTTCATCACCGACAAGCTGCCGGTACCCGGTGCGATCGGCATGTTCTGCGGAGGACTGGTGGACATCGCCGGTGATTCGTCCTACACCGCACCGCTGCTCAACGGGCAAGGCGTGCCCGCGCATCCCTTCGGCCTCGCCGCGCTGCCCTACTTCCACGGCGCCAATCCGCATGACCCGCTGGTACAACCGGGGCTGTCGCCCGCGCTGCTGGCGCAGTTCCCGCCGACCCTGCTGATCACCGGCACACGCGACATGACCATGAGCTCGGTGGTCCACAGCAACGAACTGCTCGACCAGGCCGGCGTGCCCACCGAACTGCACGTATGGGAAGGCATGTGGCACTCGTTCTTCTCCGATCCCGAACTGCCCGAGTCGCAGCAGGCCTATCGCACCATCGTGGCATTCTTCGAACACCGGCTGGCACGCTGAGAATCCGCCCGGTCCCGGAGCCCGCTCGCGGGCGATGCTTTTGCTTCTATTCCCACTGCGGGAAAGCATCGCCCGCGAGCGGGCTCCAAGTTCCTGCCGCAAAGCTGCGCACCGTTCGGAGCGACCGTCGAACAGGCCCGCCGGACGGCATACGCGCCCGGACGGCTTTGCCTCCCGTCAAAGCGGCTAGTATCCTGATTGACATCCCACCAACTGCCGTGCCCATGAGCCAACAGACCGTTCTGGTCATCGACGACGAACGCGACATTCGCGAGCTGCTCACCATCACGCTGGGCCGCATGGACCTGCAGGTCCACGCCGTCGGCACGGTTGCCGAGGCCCGCCGCGCGCTGGACGAGCGCAGCTACGATTTGTGCTTCACCGACATGCGCCTGCCCGACGGCAACGGCCAGGAAGTGATCGAGCTGATCGCGGACGAACACCCCGACACGCCGGTGGCGATGATCACCGCCTACGGCAACGTCGACGCCGCGGTGAATGCACTCAAGGCTGGCGCGTTCGATTTCGTCTCCAAGCCGGTCGATATCCAGATGCTGCGCCGGCTGGTGCGCACGGCGCTGAAGCTGGCCGAGGAAAAGCGCGCCGGCGGCAACGATGCGCCCGATGCCGCCGCCAGCGGCAGCCGCCTGATCGGCGACTCGCTGACCATGCAGCAGGTCCGCGTCACCATCGGCAAGCTGGCGCGCAACCAGGCACCGGTCTACATCGCCGGCGAATCCGGCGTGGGCAAGGAACTGGTGGCGCGGCTGATCCACGAACAGGGCCCGCGCACCAGCGGCCCGTTCGTGCCGGTGAACTGCGGCGCGATTCCGTCCGAGCTGATGGAAAGCGAATTCTTCGGCCATCGCAAAGGCAGCTTCACCGGCGCCGGCGCCGACAAGGAAGGCCTGTTCCAGGCCGCCAACGGCGGCACGCTGTTCCTCGACGAAGTCGCTGAGCTGCCGCTGCACATGCAGGTGAAACTGCTGCGCGCGATCCAGGAAAAAGCGGTGCGCCCGATCGGCGCGCGCGAGGAAATACCGGTGGACGTGCGCATCCTCTCGGCCACGCACAAGAACCTGGCCGCGCTAGTCGAGCAGGGCCTGTTCCGACAGGATCTGTTCTATCGCATCAACGTGATCGAATTGCGCGTGCCACCGCTGCGCGAGCGCCGTGGCGACGTGCCGCTGCTGTCCGCCTTCATCCTCAAGCAACTGGCCGCGAAGAACGGTGGCGACGAAGGCCGCCTGCAGGCCGACGCCAGGCAAGCGCTGGAAGCCTACGATTTCCCGGGCAACGTGCGCGAACTGGAAAACATCCTCGAACGCGCAATGGCGATGTGCGACGGCGACAGCATCACCGCCACCGACCTGATGCTGCCGCAACGCGCGCCGCGCATGTCCGGCGAGCCCGCGCCAACGTCCCCGTCCCCGGCCGGCATGGCGACCGCGCCCGCCGCCGCGGCATCCACGCCCGACGGTGGCCTCGACGACTACATCAGCAACCTCGAGCGCACCGCCATCATCAAGGCGCTGGAAGAATCCCGCTACAACAAGACCGCCGCCGCCCGAAAGCTCGGCATCACCTTCCGCGCGTTGCGCTACAAGCTGAAGAAGCTCGGCATCGACTGATCGTTGTTCCGTGGCCGCCAGGTTGCTCACCCATAGCAGGCTTTCGCTGGCCTGCCGGCCAGTGAGTCCCTTCTCTTTGCTGGCCCATGGCTTACTTCCCTCACCGTCATTCCAGCGCAAGCTGGAATCCAGCGACTGTACGGCTTGGGCAAGCGTGACCCTCACTGGATTCCGGCCTGCGCCGGAATGACGAGCAAGGGCGTGATGCGCGTTGCGTAGGGCTGTAAGCGCTCACAGCTTGTCGGCCACGTGCGGGCACGGCAGGCGGGGTGCCCTCACACCGAGCGCGTGGCCTCCACCGGCGGAACCGATGCCGCGCGCCGTGCCGGACCCAGCACCGCTACCTGACCGAGCAACCACAACAGCAATGCGCCGACTCCAAGCACCCAGAGCGGCATCCGCGGCAGTTCGTAGTGCGCCATCAGCGACAGGTTCGCGGCGATGCCCAGTACTACGCCCAAACCGATACCGGCAGCCACGATCAGGGCGTTCTCCACCTGGAAGTAGCGCAGAATGTCGCCCCGCGTCGCGCCCAGCGCACGTCGCACGCCGATCGACCGACGCCGCTGACCGACCCAGAAACTGCTCAGGCCGACGATGCCGCCCGCTGTCGCCAGCAACAGCAGGCCGCACATCGCAGCCATCATGATCGCCACGCCGCGATCGGTGGTGTAGGCCTTTTCGCGGGCCTGCACCAGCGTGACCACGCCATCGTCCGGACTGATCAGTCGCATGCGGTTCTGCGCAAGCAACGCTGCCGGCGCCGCATGTAGCAACTTGTCCAGCTGACCCGCCTGCGCGCGCACCAGGTAGACCACGCCGTCATCGGGGCTGGCGTAGCGCGCCGGCACCAGCACCGTGTCCTCGTCGATCGAACGTACGCCGCTGCCCGCGTAGCTGCCTTCCAGCCGGTCGACCACGCCGATGATCGTGCTCGGGCCGTCGTCCCGGAGATAGACGCGCTGGCCCACTGCCGAGCCCCCGGGGAAAAGCTTGCGGGCCAGGTCGCGCGTGATGATGATCACCGCCGGCACCACCTTGTCATTCGGGCCGAGGCTGGCGATCTCGTCGGCACGGAAGTTGCGCCCGGCCACCAGCGTGATACCGAATGTACCGAGTGCATGTTCATCGGCAAAATAGGACAGCGCCAGCTGCAGCTTCTTCTGCTCGATCTGGTGCTTGAGGCGCACCAGGCCACCACCGCTCTCTTCCATCGGATAAGCCTGGCTGGCAAACGCGTCACGCACGCCCGGCAGCTTGCGCAGGGTCGCCAGGTCGGCGTTCATCTGCGCTTGGATATGCGGCACGTCCGGCTGGCCGATCCACTGGTTGTTGATCGCGAACAGGTGCGCCTCGTCGACGCCGCTCGGGCGCGACAGATGCACCACCCGCGTTTTGACGATGAACAACGCGTTACTCACCACCGCAAGAGTCAGCGCGATCTGCAGCACGATCAACAGCGTGGCCATCTTGTGCCGGCGCAGCGCGGCGAGGATCGGACGCATCTGCATCGCCACGCTCATCCGTTCACCTTCAGCTGCCACGCCGGCTGCACATGGGCGGCACGCCAAGTGGGATACAGAGCGGCGATCAAGGTAACGAGCAACGCGACCACGACGGTCAACAGGAACAGCGACGCATCCAACCGTGTCAGCTGAGCGATCTCCGGCTCAAACACCTTGCCGATGCCAGCCATGCCCAGGGCCGTCAACAGCAGGCCCAGCAGACCACCGGCAAGCCCGATCACCGCCGCCTCGATCAGAAACTGGCGATAGATCGCTCCGCGCGACGCCCCCAGTGCGCGGCGCACGCCGATCTCCGGCGCGCGCCGCATGAAGCGAGCCAGCATCAGGCCGACCACGTTGACGAGACAGATCAGCAGGAAACTCACCGAGACGATCAGCGACAACGTCGACGATTTCGGTATCACGTTATTACCATCCTGGCGCAGCCATTGCATGACATCGGACAGGCGCACGTTCGGCGGCCAGTCGAAACGACCGAGGCGTTGCTGTTCGGCCGCGTAGTTGCGTAGCCAGTCGCGATAATGCGCCACGTCGGCGCGCGCAGGCAGTTCCACCCAGGCCGCGATCCATGCGCATTCGCTGCGCAGAACGCTGTTCCAGTCCGGCAGGTCGGGATCGACGGTATTCGTGCTGCAATAGAACTGCCCCGTGGTGGCCTTGTGCAGGTCGATGGCACGACTGAACGGGAGATAGAGCTGTCGCGGATGACTGAAGGGATAGTACGTACTGGCCACATCGAAGAAACGCGGACGCGGCTCCCAGTCGTCCAGCACACCGACGATGCGATAGACGTGCGCATCCAGGTTGATCTCGCGACCCACGCTGTTCGCGCCGCCGAACAGCTTCTGGTTGAGCGCACTGCTGATGACTACCACCGCCGCGCGCTGCTCGTCAGCATGGCTCGACCAGCCGCCACCGTAGCGGAACCGCGCGTCGAACATCGCGAAGAAATCGCTGCTCACCGCATCGCCTTCCTGCGGGAACGGCGGCTGCCGCGCGTCATCCGGCAGCACCGTCCACTTGCTGCCGTAGATCAGCACCTGCCGCCGCGCCTGACGCGCATGCAACAACGCTTCGGCATCCCTATAGCTGAGCAGGATCGGCGGCTCGCTCTTCCAGTTGTGCGCCGGTCCGAAGTTGTCGATCTGCGGCACGAACAACTGGTGCGACTTCTGCGGAATCGGGTCGGCCGCAGCAGCTCGAAACACCGCGAAGGAAATCATGCAGGTGGCTACCCCACAGCCCATCAGTACCACCACGAGCGCCGTCAACGCCTTGCTGCGCCGACAACTGCGCAGTGCCAGGTCGAAGTAGTAGCCGAGCATTGATCCCCCAGGATTCCCCCGACCACCCGAGCGGAATGGTCGAGCCGGGAGACTACCAGACTTCACCATGGCGACAAGCGAAGCGGCACACCTTTGCACTTCGGCCGCAGATGACCTGCTGCCTGGGGCGAACGTACCTTTCCACCGCGACCTCAGTCGCACTCCCTATCGCCCACCAGCGCCCGGCGCAGGCAGTGCAGCAGCTTGCTGGTGGAGAACGGCTTGTCGAGCACATGTAGGCGCGGCAACGGTGGCAGGGATTCGGGGGCCGGTGGATGGTCGGCGCTGGCGAGCATGATCACCGCGCCGACGTAGCCGCGATCGGTCAGCGCCGTCAGTGTCCGTTCGGCGGTGAACAGGCTCATGTCGGCATCCAGCAGCACCAGGTCCGGCAGGCTGCCGGCCTCGATCCATTGCAGTGCGGCGGTGCCGCTCTGGCTGGCGTGGACCTGGTAGCCCCAGGCATCCAGCGTGTCGCTGAGCAGCGACAGCAGCGCAATCTCCTCGGCCACGGCAAGCACGCGCTCGGCGTTGCCCTGCAAGCTCTCGGCATCTTCCTCGCCGGCCATGTCGGCCGCCAGCTCGACCAGCGGAATGTACAAATGGAAATGGGTGCCCTGGCCCGGCGAACTCTCCACTCGCATCAGGCCGCCGTGGCTGGCGATGATGCGCTTGCATGACAGCAGGCCCAGCCCGGTGCCGGTTTCCTTGGTGGTGAAGAAGGGCTCGAACAGCCGTGCCAGCGTCGCGTCGTCCATGCCCGTGCCGGTATCGATCACGGCCACGCGCAAATAAGGCCCGCTGCGCGGCTCCTCCTCTTCCAGGAAGAAGTCCGTCGGCAAGGTGACCTGTGACGTCTCGACGCGCAGCTCGCCGCCATCGGGCATGGCCTGGATCGCATTCAGGCAGAGGTTGAGCAGGCATTGCTGCAGCTCGGTATGGTTGCCCTGGAAGCTGAGCTCGGGGTCGGGCATGTCGATGGTAAGCCGCACGGAATGCGGCACGCTGCCCTGCAGCAGCAGGCCCAGCGCATCGAGCAGGTTGCCCAGTCGCAGTTGCTCGGCCCGGCGCGCACCACGTGCGAACGAGAGCATCGACTGCACCATGTCCAGCCCGCGCCGACCACAGTCGCGCACCAGCGCACCCAGCCGCGCCAGGCGTGGATCGTCCTTGTAGTCCTGCAGGCTGTCGCCGGCCAGCAGCAGCGGCTGCAGCATGTTGCGCAAGTCGTGGCTGAGGCCACCGGCGAGCATGGCCAGGCTTTCGAAGCGCTGGGCGCGCATCAGCTCCGTTTCGGCACGGCGATGGGCACGCTGCGCCTCGGCCTCGCGCAGCGCCCGACGCACCGCGCTGGCCAGTCGCGCCGGGTTCTGCTTGAGGATGTAGTCGGTGGCGCCGTTGCGCAGTGCCTCGATCGCCGCCTCCTCACCCAGCGTGGCGGAGACATAGATGAAAGGCAGCTCGCCGTCACGCTCGCGCAGCAAGGCCAGCGCGCGCTGGCCGGAGAAGCCGGGCAGGCTGAGGTCCGACAACACGATGTGCGGCTGGAATTCGTCCAGCGCTTCGAGGTAGCGCGCCTCGTCGTCGACCACGCGCGTTTCGCAGGCGATGCCGTCCGCTTCCAGTTCGGCCAACGCCAGCTCTGCATCGGGCCGGCTGTCTTCCACCTGCAATACCCGAATCGTCGGCAAGGTGGCCGGATGGTTCTGTTTGTCGTTCATGTGCGTGCTTGAGCCACGATATCCCTGTCTGTTGCCGTTCGACGTGTACGGAGCGTGGGCGGTAGAAACTTTCGAGGCGAAAAAGTGGCTGCGTGAGGACAGATTTTCGACGATTCGCCGGTCCATAGTGGTTCTATGGGCCAAGAAGCGACGGACATATGGACCACGCAGACACTTTTGCAGCCCGGAGGATTTCTGCCGCCCACGCTCCTAGGTTGTTTCAATCGGGCTCCGGTGACTGGTTCAGTACCGCCCAGAATTGACCCAGCGTACGCACGGCGTCGAAAAATTGCGCCACGTCCACCGGCTTGATCACGTAGGCGTTGGCGCCCAGGTCCCAACTGCGCGCCAGGTCGCGTTCCTCGCGCGAGGACGACAGGATCACCACCGGCACGCGGCGAAACCTTTCGTCCTGGCGCATGTGGGTAAGCACCTCCAGCCCGTCCATGCGCGGCATCTTGATGTCCAGCAGCACCACCGCCGGGTCGCCGCTGCCACGGCCGTCGAAGGCGCCGCGCGCGTACAGCCAGTCCAGGCAATCCACGCCATCCTCGACATGCACCACCGGGTTGGCCAGGTTGGCCTCCCGCAGGGCATCCATCGCCATCTCGGCATCGGCCAGGCTGTCTTCGACCAGCAGGATGGGGCGCAGGAAAGCTTGTTTCATGAAGTCTCTCGTGTATGGGACGGCGTCGGCTCGGCGGCCGACAGCGTGAAGTGGAAACGTGCCCCTTCGTCCGGCTCGCCCTCGGCCCAGGTGCGGCCACCGTGGCGCGTGACGATGCGCCGCACGTTGGCCAGGCCGATGCCGTTGCCGGGAAACTCGGAGGAGCGATGCAGCCGCTGGAACACGCCGAACAACTTGCCGGCGTACTGCATGTCGAAACCGGCGCCGTTGTCGGCGACGGTAAATTCGTGGTCACCCTGGCGCGTGCGCCGCGTGGTGACCTGGATGTGCGCATCCTCGCGATGGCCGGTGTATTTCACCGCGTTGCCGATCAGGTTCTGCCACACGGTGCGCAGCATGTTTTCGTCGCCGATGACGATCGGCAACGGATCGATCTTCCAGGTGATGTGCCGCCCGATGGCCTCCGACTCGGCCATCGCACGCGCTTCCTCCACCAGCGATTGCATGTCCACCGGTTGCAGTCGCAGGGCGCCGCGCCCCAGCCGCGAGAACACCAGCAGGTCGTCGATCAGCTGGGCCATCCGCTTCGACGCGTCGCCGATCACGTCCAGGTAATGATGCGCGCGCTCGTCGGCCTGGTCGCCCAGGTGTTGCTCCAGCTTGCCGGCAAAACCGGCGATATGGCGCAACGGCGCACGCAGGTCGTGCGAGACGGAATAACTGAACGCCTCCAGCTCGCGATTGACGTCGGAAACCTGCGCCACCTTGCCTTCGAGCTGGCGGTTGAGGTCGTTCACCTGCTGCTCGACCAGCGCGCGCGCGGTAACGTCGCTCACCGTCAGCAGCAACGCGGGCTTGTCGTTGTCCTGCTGCAACCGGCGCGCGTTGATCACCACGTGGCGTTCCACGTCGTCGACGGTGCGCTGGATCAGTTCGTAATCCCACAGCTCGCGGTCGCGTACCAGCACGTCAGTGAGCCGCTGCAGCAGCGCGCCATCGCTCCACGCACCATCGCCGATCCCGGCCAGCGGCTGCGCACGGACATCCTGCGCCACGCCGTACAACTCGCTGAAGGCCGCATTGACCAGCAGCGTGCACAGATCTTCGTCGAGCAGCGCGATCGGCTCGCGCACCGTCTGCACGATCAGGCGCGAACGTCGCACGGCCTGTTCTTCGCGCGTCTCCGCCCGCAGGCGCTTGCCGATCTGTCGTTCGGACACCACCACCACGATGACCAGCAACAGGATCTGCGCCGCCGCGGTGATGCCCAGCACCAGGCTGCTGTCGAACGATTGCTTCTGCGCATCGAGGCGCCGCTGCTCCAGGATGCCTTCCTGGCTGGCGGCCATGTGCGTGGTCAGGCTGTCGATGTTGTACAGCCGGCTGGCATCGCGCATGGAGGCATTGGCACCGGCCGCGTCACCGCGCTGATACAACAGCAAGGCCTGGTCCATCAGCGCCAGCCGTCCCGCCACGGCGGCGGCCAGCGAGGTCACCAGCCGCTGTTGTCCGGCGTTGTCGCTGGTTCGCTCGCGCAGGGATTCCAGCAATTGCGGCACGTCGTGGTCGGCACGTTGCGCGCGGGCCAATTCGGTCGCGGTGTGTTCACCGCCGATCAACCGGTAGATCGCCGCCTCGCTGTCGCGCACCACATAGGCGATGCGGTAGACCAGCGCGCTGGTCTCGGCCGAGCGGGTGACCTGCGCACCGGCACCCAACGCCTGTTGCGCACCGCTGCGGGTAATCATGTAGGGAAGCGCAACGATCACGAGCACGGCGAACAGCAGGCTGACGATGCGCCAGCGCAGCGCCACCACATCCCGCATCCCCCTACGGATCATCGTCGGGTCCCTCATAGGCATGACAAGGCATTCTGGCATGTTTCCGCAAGCGCGCCAGCCTGCCCCGTGTGCGCGGGATCACCGTGCCGACCCCGCGCCATGCATGGCGCGGGAGTCCGGAAACCACGATTACTGCCCGTACCGGCTCATCGACGTCGGACGCGCCGCAAGATCATGCCCCCAGCTGCGATTCGGCGTGGCCTGCATGGTGAAGTGCAGCTCGCCGCCGGCAAGGATCTCGGCGTGGTGCAGATACACCCGGTCCAGCGGCTTGCCGTTCAGCGTCACCTTGCCCACATAGGGATGCGCAGCGTCCAGGTGATCGGCCACCACGGTGAAGGTATGGCCGTTGGTCAGGTGGATCACCGCCTTCGGCACGAACGGTCGGCCGATCGCGTACTGGTCGCTGGCCGGCGTCACCGGGTAGAAGCCCAGTGCGGTGAAGATGTACCAGGCCGACATCTGGCCGAGGTCGTCGTTGCCGCTGAGGCCATCCGGTCGCGCGGCGTACTGGGTCTCCATGATCTGTTTCAGCCGCTCCTGCGTCTTCCACGGCTCGCCGGCGTAGTCGTACAGATAGGCGATGTGATGGCTGGGCTCGTTGCCGTGGGCGTACCAGCCGATCAGGCCGGTGATGTCTTCCACGTTCTTGAAGTGCGACGGATCGACCTTGGCGTCGAACAGTTCATCCAGCTTGGCATCGAATTTCGCATCGCCGCCCATCGCCGTGATCAGCCCGGCCACGTCCTGTGGCACGTACCACGAGTACTGCCACGCGTTGCCTTCGGTGTAATCGCTGCCGTAACCGGCATAGGTGGGGTCGAACGGCGTGCGGAACTGGCCGTTGCTGAGCTTGGCGCGCATGAAGCCGGTTTTCGGATCCCATGCGTTGCGCCAGTTGGTGGCGCGCTTGTCGAAGGTGGCGGCAATCCTGGTCTTGCCCATCGCCGTGGCCATCTGCGCCAGCGACCAGTCGTCGTAGGCATATTCCAGGGTCTTGGAGGCCGCTTCCGGCTCCTTGTCGATCGGCACGTAGCCGAGTTTCATGTAGTCGGCCAGGTCGCCGTACGGGCCATAGGTGGCGCTGGCGACCATCGCCTTCATCGCCGCATTGGCGTCGAAACCGCGCACGCCCTTCAGGTACGCATCGGCAATCACCGGCACCGCGTGGTAGCCGATCATGCACCAGGTCTCCAGCCCCTGATATGCCCACACCGGCAGGATGCCGAACGGGCTGGCCTGCTGCGCGGCGATCAATGACTGGATGAAATCGGTGCTGAGATCGGGCCGCAGCAGCACCATCAACGGCTGCTGCGCGCGATAGACATCCCACAACGACCAGCTCGAATAGAAGTCGAAACCCTTGGCCGTGTGCACTTCATGATCCGGCCCGCGGTATTCGCCATTGACGTCCATGCTCAGCGTGGGCGACAGCATCGCGTGGTACAGCGCGGTGTAGAACTGGGTCTGCTGCGTCTTCGTGCCGGACACGTCGATCGACGACAGCGCCTTGTTCCACATCGCGGTGGCCTCGGCACGGCGGGCATCGAAATCCCAGCCCTTGCCGTCCTGGTCGAGGTTGGCGATCGCGTTCGCCTCGCTTACCGACGATATGGACACCTTCACCACCAGCGGCGACTTCAGCTTGCCGAAGTCGAACACGCCTTCCAGCGCGCGGCCGTTCTCGGCATCGTGGTCCTGCGGCTGGTTGCCCGGGCCCTTGAAACCCTTGTAGACCACGTTCGTCTCGCGGTCGTACAGCGTGCGCGAGACCATCGGCTGGTTGAAGCGCATCGCGAAGCAGAGCTGCCGACCCGGCGCCCAGCCGCGAGTGGTGCGACAACCGCTGACGGTGCCGTCCGGGCGCACGCGCAGGCGCGCCCACAGCACCTTGCCCGGGTAGTCGTAGATGCTGGGGCGCAGGTCGAGCAGCACATGCGCCGGCTTGTCCTTGGGAAAGGTGTAGCGATGCCAGCCCACGCGACGCCCGGCGGTCAGCTCGGCACGCACGCCGTAATCCGCCAGCGTCACTGCGTAATAGCCGGCGTGCTCCACTTCGGTGGCATGGCTGAAGCGCGAGCGGTAACCGCTGCCCGGCTTGGTCGGGTCACCCGGGTCCAGCTTCACGTCGCCGGCAATCGGCATGACCAGCACGTCGCCCATGTCCGAATGACCGGAACCGGAGAAATGCGTGTGCGAGAAGCCCATGATGGTCGGGTCGCCATACTGGTAGCCGGCGGCCCACTTGTAGGCGTGCTTGAAATCCGGCATCGCGGTATCCGGCGACAACTGGATCATGCCGAACGGCACCGTGGCGCCGGGAAAAGTATGGCCATCGCCACCGGTACCGATGCTCGGATCGACCGAGCCGGCATGCCCGGGCGCGGCGGCGGACGCCAGCACCGGCCACAGGCCGACCGCGGCGGTGAGCAAGGCGGGAAGCCAGAAGCGGGATGGACGACGGGTCATCGGGATTCCTCGGTTGCGGGCCAGCCGGCCATTTGGATCGTTACAAATGCAGCAAGCTAGCACCCACCGGCGAAGCCTGCATGCTGCACTGCAGCTATCACGAATCTCCCGCAATCGGCAAGATTCGGTTACATTTGGATCGTTACAAACCGGGGAACATCCACGATGGGAAGCACTCCGCAGGTTCGGCGCAAGGTCACCCTGAGCGATATCGCGGCTGGCTGCAATGTCTCGCGCGCCACCGTGTCGTTGGTGTTGCGGGGCAGTCCGCTGGTGAACAAACACACGCGAGCGCGGGTGGAAGAGGAACTGCGCCGACAAGGGTACGTCTACAACCGCGCCGCCGCCAATTTGCGCCGCCGCACGTCATCCAGCATCGCGCTGGTGCTCAACGACCTGGCCAACCCGTTCTTCGCCGAATTCGCCGCCGGCGTGGACGAAGCGGTCGCCGGCGCCGGCTTCGTCACGTTGCTGGGCAGCACCGCCGAATCGCCCGCGCGCGAAGAGGCCGTGCTCGGCTCGCTGGTGGAACACGGTCCGGGCGGCATCATCCTGTCGCCGGCCGAAGGCAGCGATGCACGCAAGGTACTGGCGGCGGTGGGCAGCCACATGCCGCTGCTGCTGTTCAACCGCGAGCTGGACGGCAGCGTGCCCGAGATCGCCCACTGGGACACGCTGGCGCTGGACAACCAGCGCGGCGCGCAAATGGCCACCGAGCACCTGATCGCACTGGGCCACAAGCGCATCGCCTTCTTCGGCGGCCATCGCGACTCCAGCTCGTGCCGCCAGCGCCGCGAAGGCTATCGACAGGCGATGCACGCGGCCGGACTGCGCGTGGAATCGCACTGGATGGTCGAAAGCGCGCCCACCCGCCTGGACGCCGCCCGCCAGACCGCGGCGCTGTTCGCCGGCAAGACCTCGCCCACCGCGGCGGTCTGCTACAACGACGCCGTGGCGCTGGGCCTGATGCTGGGCCTGTACCAGCACGGTCGCCGCCCCGGCCATGATTTCGCGATCACCGGCTTCGACGATATCGCCGAAGCACAGGTGAGCATGCCGCCGCTCACCACGCTGTCCACCGTGCCGCGCGAACGCGGCAAGCAAGCCGCCGCGCTGCTGATGCAGCGTCTGCAACATCCCGACACGCCCGTCGGCCACACCATTGCACCGGTGAAGCTGGTCGTGCGCGAAAGCAGCTGCCCACCACCCGCCGCCTGATTCCAGGGAGAATCCGCATGGCCTTCACTGCACCGCCTGCCAGCCAGTCCACGCCCGCCCCCGGCGGAGGCCAGCGCTATACCGACTTCCCGATGGCCCTGGGCGTGATCACCACGGTGTTCTTCATGTGGGGTCTGCTGACCGCACTGAACGACATCCTGATTCCGCACCTCAAATCGACATTCCAGCTCGATTACGCCCAGGTGATGCTGGTGCAGTCGACCTTCTTCGGCGCGTACTTCCTGATGGCGCTGCCGGCCGGCAAGCTGGTCGCCCGGCTGGGCTACAAGAACGGCGTGGTGGCGGGACTGGCCATCGCCGGCATCGGCGCGCTCGGCTTCTGGCCCGCCGCGGCGCTGCATCTGTACGACGCATTCCTCGGCGCGCTGTTCGTGCTCGCCACCGGCATCACCGTGCTGCAGGTGGCCGCCAATCCGTACGTATCCCTGCTCGGCCCGGAGCGCACCAGCTCCAGCCGCCTCACCCTGGCGCAAGCGCTGAACTCGCTGGGTACCGCGCTGGCGCTGTGGTTCGGCGGCAAGCTGATCCTGTCGGCGGTGGTGAAAAGCCCGGACGACATCGCGCACATGGCCGGCGCCGACCAGCTCGCTTACCAGGCGCAGCAGGCGCATGCCGTGCAGGGGCCGTATATCGGCCTGGCCATCGTGCTGTTCCTGCTGGCCGTGTTCGTGTGGCTGTTCCGCCTGCCCGCCCTGCGCGAAGCCACCGACCAGGCCGACGTGGGCCACCACACCTATGCCGATGTGCTGCGCCATCCGCACGTGCTGTTCGGCGTGCTCGGCATTTTCTTCTACGTCGGCGCGGAAGTGTCGATCGGCAGCGCCATGGTGAACTACCTGGCGATGCCGGACATCGGCCACATCAGCGAGCAGCAGGCGGCCTACTACACCTCGTTCTACTGGGGCGGCGCGATGGTCGGGCGCTTCCTCGGTTCGTGGCTGATGGCGTTCCTGTCGCCACGCAAGCTGCTGAGCGTTTTTGCGGTGATCAACGCGCTGCTGGTGCTCACCACCATGAGCACCCACGGCAACGTGGCGATGTTCAGCATCATCATCATCGGGCTGTTCAACTCGATCATGTTCCCGACCATCTTCGCACTCGGCATCGAGCGGCTCGGGCCGATGACCAGCAAGGCGTCGAGCCTGCTGATCATGGCCATCGTGGGCGGCGCGGTGATCCCGTACCTGCTCGGCGTGCTGGCCGACCACATCGGCCTGCAGCACGCCTTCGTGCTGCCGCTGCTGTGTTACGCCTACATCGTGTTCTATGGCGTGTCGGGTTCGAAGATCCGCACGCCGACGCCTGCCGCGGCACCCACCACGGAGGCATCCGTCTGACATGAGATCCATCCTCTGTTTTGGTGAAGCACTGATCGATTTCCATGCCGAAGGCACGGATGGCCACGGCTATCCGCGCGCCTTCGTGCCCTTCGCCGGCGGCGCCCCGGCCAACGTGGCGGTGGCGGTGGCGCGCCTGGGTGGACAAGCCCGTTTCGCCGGCATGCTCGGCAGCGACCTGTTCGGCGACCTGCTGCTGGACAGTCTGCATCGCGCCGGCGTGGGCGTGGACGACGTGGTGCGCACCGATGAAGCCAATACCGCACTGGCCTTCGTGGCACTGGACGCACGTGGCGAGCGCAGCTTCAGCTTCTACCGGCCACCCTCGGCCGACCTGCTGTTCCGGCCGCGCCATTTCCGCGCCGAAGCCTTCGCCGATACCGCGATCTTCCACGTCTGCTCCAACAGCATGACCGACCCGGCCCTGGCCGAAGCCACCCGCGAAGGCATGCGCCGCGCGCGCGCCGCCGGCGCGCTGGTCAGCTTCGACCTCAACCTGCGCCCTGCGCTGTGGCCGGCCGGTGCCGATGCGCATCCCACGCTGTGGGATGCATTGACCCTGGCCGACCTGGTGAAACTCAGCGCCGAGGAATTCGCCTACCTCGCCACCGACGGCGAAGCCGCCGTGCTCGAACGCCTGTGGCAGGGCCACACGCGGCTGCTGGTGGTGACCGACGGCGACGCATCGCTGCGCTGGTTCGCACCGGATGCGGATGGCGAGCTGCCGGCCTACCGCGTGCCTGCCGTCGACACCACCGCCGCCGGCGATGCCTTCGTCGGCAGCCTGCTGTACCGACTCGCCGTGCAGGCGATCAGTCCCAACGAATTGCCCGCCCTGGTTGCCGAGCTGCCGCGGCTGCATTCCACGCTGCGCTTCGCCGCCGCCGCCGGTGCACTCACCGTGACGCGTCAGGGCTCGTTCACCGCGATGCCCGACGACGCCGAAGTCCAGGCCTTCATGGAAACTCACTCTTGAATCAGCCACTCATGAATTCGCCACGCATGCCCCCCCACCTTCCCGCCGAACCGCTGCCCGACTTCCGCTCGGCCGATGTCCTGCGCCAGCACATCGCCGACACCATGGCGTTCTATCACCCGCACGTCATCGATCCGGCCGGCGGCTATTTCCAGTACTTCAAGGACGACGGCACGATCTACGATCGCAGCCATCGCCACCTGGTCAGCAGCACGCGCTTCGTCTTCAACTACGCGATGGCCGCGATGGAATTCGGCGACGACGCGACCTTGCAGCGCGACTACCTCGACGCCACCCGCCACGGCTTGCGCTACCTGCGCGAAACGCACCGCAACCCGCAAACCGGCGGCTACACCTGGACGATTCGCGACGGCCAGCCGGAAGATCGCACCAACCACGCCTACGGCGTCGCCTTCGTGCTGCTGGCCTACGCCACCGCGCGCAAGGCCGGCTTCGACGAAACCGTGCCGTGGATGGACGAAACCTGGAATCTGCTCGAACAGCGTTTCTGGGACGCCGACGCCGGCCTGTATCGCGACGAGGCCGACGCCGACTGGCACTTCAGCGACTACCGCGGCCAGAACGCCAACATGCACATGTGCGAAGCGATGCTCGCCGCGTGGCAGGCCAGCCACGAAGCGCGCTACCTCGACCGCGCCCTGCTGCTGGCCGACCACATGACCCGACGCCAGGCCGCCAAGGCCGGCGGTCTGGTGTGGGAACACTACGACCTGCAATGGAACATCGACCCGGACTACAACAAGGACGACCCGCGCAATCTGTTCCGTCCCTGGGGTTTCCAGCCCGGCCACCAGACCGAGTGGGCCAAGCTGCTGATGATCCTGCAGCGCGAACTGCCCGTTGCCGGACGCCAGGCGCCGGAGTGGCTGCTGCCCACCGCGCGCCATTTGTTCGACGCCGCCGTCGAACACGCCTGGGACAACGAGCACGGTGGCCTGTGCTACGGCTTCGCCCCCGACGGCAGCGTCTGCGACGGCGACAAGTATTTCTGGGTGCAGGCCGAATCGCTGGCTGCCGCGGGCCTGCTGCACGCGGCCAGTGGCGAGTCCGCCTACGACGCGTGGTACGGCAAGCTGTGGGCCTACGCGTGGCAGCACCTGGTCGACCATCGTTACGGCGCCTGGTATCGCATCCTCACCCAGGACAACCGCAAGTACGACGACGAGAAAAGCCCCGCCGGCAAGACCGACTACCACACCATGGGCGCCTGCCACGAAATGCTGGCGTTGATCCGGAGTGGCGGCAAGCCCTGAAATCTCGACGCCACCTGTAGGAGCGCACCCTGTGCGCGAGGCTCTTCGTCACATGACGGAAAGCTTCGCGCACAGGGTGCGCTCCTACAACCGGCTACGCAGTGACATCGCCTCGACCCTTCCCGTGGCACGCTGCACGACATGCCCACGTCACCCGCCCTACCCGTCTTCACCATCGGCCACTCGACCCGCCCGATCGAGGACTTCCTCGCCCTGCTGACCGAAAACAGCGTGGAAGAAATCGTGGACGTGCGACGCCTGCCCGGTTCGCGCCGCCATCCGCAGTACGACCAGGACACGCTGCGCGAAACCCTGGCCGCCCACGGCATCGGCTATCGACACATCGCCACGCTGGGTGGCCGGCGCGGCGGCCGCACGGCTGAGTCGCGCAACACCTGGTGGGAACATCCCGCCTTTCGCCGTTACGCCGACTACGCGCTCACCGCAGCTTTCCGCGAAGGTCTGGCCGAACTGCTGGCCTGCTCGGCCACGCGCCGCTGTGCGGTGATGTGCGCCGAAGCGGTGTGGTGGCGCTGCCACCGCCGCATCGTCACCGATTACCTGCTGCATGCAGGCCGCGAGGTGTGGCACATCCTCGGCCCGCATCACGCCGAACACGCCGCGATGACGCCGGCGGCGCAAGCATGTGGCGAAGGCTTGATCTACCCGGGATTGATCTCTCCCGACCACTCCATCCGCGAGGAACCTGCCATGGCACGCACATACCAGGTCGGCGACCACGTCAGCTGGAACTCCGAAGCCGGTCGCGTACGCGGCACCATCACCAAGGTGCACACCAGTGACGTGAACTGGAAGGGCTATACCCACCACGCCAGCAAAGACGATCCGCAGTACGAAATCCGCAGCGACAAGACCGACCATGTGGCACTGCACAAGGGCAAGCCGCTGCGCAAGCTGAAGACGCCGGCACCGCCGCGGGACGACTGATTCCCGACGCACCAGCGACTGGTCCCCGCTCCTCCCCCTGCAAGCAGGGGGAGGCTGGGAGGGGGTTCACTGCGTACCTCGACGCCCACGGTCAAGAGCACCCCACCCCAACCCTCCCCTGCCACCTTGCAGGGGAGGGAGCACGAGCGCCGATGGTCCGCTGGTGCCTCCGTATGCCCGCCGCATGCAGGCACTCCAGCCATGAATACGTATGCAAGCGCTGGTTGTTGCACCGCGATACGGCCTAGCCTAGGGCGGACACCCGCGAACGCGGCCACCGAAGCCTGACAAGCTCCCAGGAGACGACCGTTGAAGCCGACCGCCGCAACCCGCCACCGGACGCTTTCGTGTTGACCGAACCCGGCGTCGCACGCGCCAAGCCCGAGCTGTCGTTCCGGCAAATCTGGAACATGTGCTTCGGCTTCCTCGGCATCCAGTTCGGCTTCGCGCTGCAGACGGCCGACGTCAGCCGCATCTTCCAGACCCTGGGCGCGTCGCTGGAACAGATTCCGGTGCTGTGGATCGCCGCGCCGCTGACCGGCCTGATCGTGCAGCCGATCATCGGCCACTGCTCCGACCGCACCTGGACGCGCCTGGGTCGCCGCCGCCCGTACTTCCTTGCCGGCGCGGTGCTTGCCACGCTGGCGCTGTTCTGGATGCCGAATGCCGGCGTGCTGTGGATGGCGGCGGTGCTGCTGTGGCTGATGGACGCCACCTTTAACGTGGCGATGGAACCGTTCCGCGCCTTCGTCGCCGATCAGCTGCCGGTGCGCCAGCGGCCACTGGGCTACCTGTTGCAGAGTTTCTTCATCGGCGTGGGCGCGGTCATCGCCTCGATGCTGCCGTGGATCCTGGCCCATTGCGGCGTCAGCAACGTGGCGCCGGATGGCCGCATTCCCGACACGGTGAAGTATTCGTTCTACGCCGGTGGCGTGGCCCTGCTGGGTGCGGTGTCGTGGACGGTGTTCCGCACGCACGAATATCCGCCCGAGCAACTGCAGGCGTTCGATCCCGCACCAGCCACCACCGCCGAAGCAGACCACCGCGGCGCCTGGCGCGGCGGCATCGCCTGGGTCGTGGCGGGCGCCATCATCGGCGTGCTGATCCAGCGCTTCCACATGCAGCAGGAGATGTATCTGCTGGCGGGCGGGCTGGTCGTGTACGGCGCCCTGCTGCTGTGGCTGGCGCGCACGCGCAGCCGCGGCATGCTGGCGCAGGTGCTGGGCGACCTGCATGCGATGCCCGATGCAATGCGCCGGCTGGCCTGGGTGCAACTGTTCTCGTGGTTCGCCCTGTTCGCGATGTGGATCTACACCACCGCCAGCGTGACCCAGCTGCAGTTCGGCACCAACGACCCGCATTCGGCGCTGTACAACGAAGGCGCCAATTGGGTCGGCGTGCTATTCGCTGCCTACAACGGCTTCGCCGCGCTGGCCGCGCTGGTCATCCCGCTGATGGTGCGCCGCTGGGGCTTGCGCGCCAGTCACCTGATCAACCTGTGGCTGGGCGGCGCGGGCTTGCTGGCGTTCCTGTTCATCCGCGACCCGAACTGGCTGCTGCTGCCGATGCTGGGCGTGGGCTTTGCCTGGGCATCGATCCTGTCGCTGCCGTACGCGATGCTGTCGGACAACCTGCCCGCCGCCAAGATGGGCGTCTATATGGGCATCTTCAATTTCTTCATCGTGATCCCGCAGTTGATCGCGGCCAGCGTACTGGGTGGATTGCTGAAGCTGTTCTTCCATGGCCAGCCGGTATGGGCGTTGGTGCTGGGCGGCGTGAGCCTGTTCGCCGCCGGGTTGTTCACGCTTCGGGTGCAGCCAACCGAGCGTACTGGCACGTAGGAGCGCACCCTGTGCGCGAATGCCTCTGACAGGGGATTGCGCAAGTCTTCCGCGAGGGCCTTTCGCGCACAGGGTGCGCTCCTACGGGAGCGTGTGAAGGCCCAGGACAGGTCATGAATCCGACAGTTTCGGCGCGTCATTCGACACGTCCCGCCGATGTTTGCGAACGCCGCCGTTCCTACGATAAGTCCATCGCGCAGCAGCCACCGCGCATGCTCATGACAGGAACCACGACATGACGATCGATCTCGACCGACCTTATCCGCTGTCGCCGCAGCAGATCGCCGATTACCGGCGCGACGGCTTCATCAAGCTCAAGGACGTGTTCAACGCCGACGAGCTGCATCACTACGGCGAGGAGATCACCCGCCTCACCATCGCGCTGAACACGCAGACGCTGCCGCTGGAACAGCGCAGCACGTACGATCGCGCCTTCCTGCAGGTGATGAACCTGTGGGAAGAAAGCGACACCGTGCGCGAGTTCGTGTTCGGCAAGCGCCTCGCCGGGCTCGCCGCGGCGCTCATGCAAGTGGACGGCGTGCGGCTGTACCACGACCAGTCGCTGTACAAGGAACCGGCTGGCGGCATCACACCGGCCCACGCCGACCAGTATTACTGGCCGGTGGCCAGCGATCGCACCATCACCGCGTGGGTGCCGCTGCAGGCGGTGCCGCAGGACATGGGGCCACTGGCGTTTTTCGCCGGCAGCCAGCACGTGGAATTCGGCCGCGACCTGGGCATTTCCGACGAGAGCGAACGCGCGATCACCGCGAACATGGAAGCGCACGGCTTCCGCGTGGTGGACGAACCGTTCGCGCTGGGCGAGGTGAGTTTCCATTCGGGCTGGACCTTCCATCGCGCCGGCCCCAACCGCTCCGCACAGCCGCGCGCGGTGATGACGGTGATCTACATGGATCGCGACATGCGCCTGAAGGCACCGGACAACCACATGCAGCAGGCTGACTGGGAACGCTGGTGCCCCGGCGCGGAAGTGGATGCGGTGATCGATACGCCCAAAAACCCGGTGCTGTTCGAGTTCTCGACATGACGCCTGATGTCGTCCGCGGCCCGGCGATCATCGCCGACGGCCAGGGCCGCTTCGGCATCGAGACGATCGAGGTCGACCCGCCGGGCCCGGGCGAGGTGCGCGTGCTGATCAGCGCCGCCGGCGTCTGCCATACCGACCATGCCTCGCTGCGCTGGCCCGGCCCGCTGGTGCTGGGCCACGAGGGCGCGGGTTACGTGGAAGCCCTCGGCGACGGCGTGGAAGGGCTGCAGATCGCGCAGCCCGTGCTGCTGAACTGGGCGATCCCCTGCGGCACCTGCCCGCAATGCGCACGCGGCGCCGCCTCGCTGTGCGAACGCACCCACGAACTCGACGTGGCACGCCTCGGCACCAGCCGCGCCCACCCCGGCAGCACGCGCTGGCGCGGGCAGCCGATCGAACGCTCCTTCCACCTCGGCACCTTCTCGCGCTATGCGCTGGTACGCGCCGAGGCGGTGACGCCGTTGCCGCCCAGCCTGTCCGTGGATATCGCCTGCATCCTGGGCTGCGCGGTGATGACTGGCGTGGGTTCGGCCGTGAACGTGGCGGCCGTCGCACCCGGCGATTCGGTGGTCGTGCTCGGCTGCGGCGGCGTGGGCCTCAATGTGATCCAGGGCGCGCGGATCGCCGGTGCGCGCACCATCATCGCGATCGACCGCGTACCGGCACGCCTCGACCGCGCACGCGAACTCGGCGCCAGCCACACCATGCTGGCAGGCGATGGCGATGGCGACACCAGGCACGCCCAGCTCGTCACCGATGTGCGCACGCTCACCGACGGCCGCGGCGTGGACCACGCCTTCGAGGCCACCGGCCTGCCCGCGCTCGCCTTCCTGCCGCTGCAACTCGCGCGCAACGGCGGCAACGCCTTGCAGGTGAGCGGCGCGCACGGCCCGGCCACGCTGCAGCTCACCGACCTGTTCTGGAACAAGCGCTACCTCGCGCCACTGTACGGCGGCTGCGTTCCCTCGCGCGACTTCCCGCGCCTGTTCGACTGGGTCGCACAAGGCAGGCTCGAACTCGCCGGACTGATCAGCCATCGCTATCCGATGGAAGCGCTGGATGAAGCCTTCGACGACATGCTGGAGGGACGCAGCAGCAAGGGCGTGTTGCGCATCGCATGAACGAATCCGGAGCCATGTCCAGCATCCACGCATCTCTCCGAATCCGGGTAGGAGCGCACCCTGTGCGCGAATGCTCTTGGCCGGGCACCGTGAAAAACCTCTCGCGCACAGGCTGCGCTACTGTGAAAGCAGGTCAGGTGAGGCGCCCATGAGCGAGGACACCTTCCGCACGCTCGAGTCATCCGATCCATCCATCGCGCCGGACGGACTCCGCTTCGCCACCGTCAAGAGCAAGGCGCTGGGACGACGGGCCGATGTCACCCTGTTCGTGCCGCCTGCGGCGCGCGGCGTGGTCGACGTGCCGATCGTGGTGCTGCTGCACGGCGTTTACGGCTCGCACTGGGCGTGGGCGTTGAAGGGTGCGGCACATCTCACCACCGCGCGCCTGATCGACGAAGGTGCGCTGCCACCGGTCGCGTTGCTGATGCCCTCGGATGGCTTGTCGGGCGACGGCGCAGGCTATGTCGCCCACACGGATGAAGACAGCGAACGCTGGATCATCGACGAAGTGCCCGCGCTCGCACGCGAGGTGATCGATGGCTGCACTTCGCGCTCGCCGCTGCTGCTGGCGGGCCTGAGCATGGGCGGCTTCGGTGCGCTGCGACTGGCCGGCAAGTATCCACGGCGCCTCACCGCCGCCGCCGCACTATCGGCGGTGACCCGCGCCGGGCAATTCGACGCCTTGATCGAGGAACGTCGCGACGGCTGGAGCGCGGCGCCCGCGGATCGCAGCGTGCTGGCTGCGCTTGCCGGTGCTGCCGACACACTGCCACCGCTGCGCATCGACTGCGGCCTCGACGACCCCTACCTGGAAAGCAACCGCGAACTGCACGCCGCACTGCAACGTGCCGGCATCGCGCACCATTACGCCGAGAGCGCCGGTGGCCACGACTGGCGCTACTGGACGACCACGTTGGAAAGCACGCTACGCTTCTTTGGCGATGTGCTGCACGCCACGGAGGACGACGCATGAACCTCGCACGACCGCTGCTCACCCTGCTCGCCGCCAGCCTGCTGGCCATGACCGCGATGCCTGCGCCCGCCGCATCGCAAACAACCACTGCACCGCCGCCAGCAACCCGGGCCGGCAGCCAGGTGCTCTACCAGATCTTCTTCCGCAGCTTCCGCGACTCCAACGGCGACCGCATCGGCGACCTCGAGGGGCTGACCTCCAAACTCGGCTACATCAAGCATCTCGGCGCCACCACAATCCTGCTCACGCCACTGCAGCCCTCGCCGTACTACCACAATTATTTCGCCACCGCGTTCAAGGCCATCGACCCGGCCTACGGCACCATGGCGGACTACTTCGCCTTCATCCGCGCCGCCCACGCGCAAGGCCTGAAGGTGTATCTGGATGAGGAATTCCAGTACGTCGCCGAAGGCAATCCATGGTGGCGCACCTCGATCTGCAAACCCCACGCGAAGTACGCCGACTACCTGCTGTGGAAAGACGCCAGTCACTGCGTCGCCGAGCCCTTCATGGGCCGCGCAAAATGGCTGAGCTACACCGGCAAGTCCTACGGCATCGCCATGGTCAACCTCAATAACCCGGCGGTGAAGGCGTATTTCCAGAAGCTGCTGCTGTTCTGGGCCGACCCGCACGGGGACGGCAGCGGCCGCGACGGCGTGGACGGTTTTCGCCTCGACCACATGATGGACGATCTCGATCACAAGGGGCTGGACAAGGACCTGTTCGCGCACTTCTGGGCACCGATCATCCACGCCCTGAAAGCACGCCGCGCGGATCTCGGCATCCTCGCCGAGCAGGCCGATTGGGGTTACGGCACGAAGTGGCTGACGCAAGGCCATGTCGACATGGTGTTCGCCTTCCCATTGCGCGGCGCGCTGCTTTCGCTCGACAAGCAGGCCATCGTCAAGGCCATCCGCGCCACCGATGCCGCCACGCCAGCGGGCAAACGTCAGGTGATCTTCCTGGAAAACCACGACGTCGACCGCTCCATGTCGATCTTCCACGACGACCAGGCCAAGGCGCGCGCTGCCGCCGCGATCGAGCTGATGCTCAAGGGCGACTCGCTGATCTATTACGGGCAGGAACTGGGCATGCGCGGCATGCAGCCGAAGAACTTCGGCAAATCCGGCGGCATCCCGCTGTCCGACGGCATCGGCATTCCCGTGCGCGAAGCGTTCCGCTGGCAGGCAAACCTGCAAGCCCCCGGCTCGGCGATCTGGTACGAAGGCAGCAAGCCGTGGTGGCCGGACCGCTACAACCGCTCGAACGACGGCGTCTCGCTGCAGGAAGAAAAGGCCCGGCCGGATTCGCTCTACCACTGGTACCGCAAGCTGCTGGCATTGCGCCAGGCGCGAGCGGAACTGCGCGAAGGCAGCCAGCGCATCCTGTGCGACGACAACACCACGGTGCTGTGCATCCTGCGCGAAGACGGCTCGCAGCGCACGCTGCTGCTGGTCAATCTGGGCAAGACCGATGCAAAACCACGGCTCGACCCGAAGCTCACCCGCGCCACCACGTGGACGGATCTGCTAGGCAACCACGCCACCACATCGCCCGACGCAACACTGCAGCCCATGCAGGTTCGCATCGTGGGCACGCCGGAGTAAGCCAAGGCCGATATCCCGCCCCGCGTTTATGTAGGAGCGGATTCAGCCGCGATGCCTTTTCACCACCCGTGTCAGAAGCATCGCGGCTGAAGCCGCTCCTGCCCGAGGTTGTGGTGATGTCACTACCGGCGGAACAGCGCGAAGCGCCCGAGCAATCCCAGCGCCAGCACGGCGCTGAAGGCACCGTAGCCGTACAGCGCCGGCAACACCTGCTTCCAGATGCCGCCGCTGACGCGTCCGAATTCGTTCAACTCCGCTACCGGCACGGCTTCGAAACCGAGCGTGGCCATGTGCACGCCCAGCACCGCCGCGAGCAGCAGCACGATGATGTCGAACAGCCGACGCGGCCAGGTGCGCCGCAGGTTTTTCGGATAGCACCAGTACAACCACGCAAAAATCAGCAGCACCGGGGCCAGCAACATCAGGGCGAGATAGCGCATGCGGCGACTCCGTCGTGCGCCCGCGTCAATCTTGCGCGGCGAGCTGGTCCAGCGTGTCACGCAAGCGCTGCAACAGCGCGTCGCGCGCTGCCGCATCGGCCTGCGCCGGCGTGCTGGCCACCACGTTGCCATCCAGGCTCAGGTGGGCGCCCTGCGCGTCCGCAGCCAGCTCGGCGGCCGCGCCACCGAGCGTGCGCAGGCGCTTCTGCAGCATGCCGGCGGCCTTGGGGTCGGCAAACGGCGCCGACAGCAGCAATTCTTCGCCATCCGTTGCGAACAGGCGGAAGCGGAATTGGCCTTCATCGTCGCGGAAACTGGCGAAGCGCGGCTTGCTGTCTTTCGCCGGCGTGGCCTTGGCTGCCTTCTGCGACGGCTGGATGCGCGCCATCGAACGCAGGCCGATCGCCTCGCGCAATTCGGCCAGCAACGGCGTCGCGGTGGCACGCGCCTTTTGCGCGCCTTCATGCAGGATGTCCTCGATCGCGGCCGGCTTGGCGATCAATGCTTCGTACTGCTCGCGCATCGGTGCCACATCGGTTTCGATGCGTTCGAACAGCCGCTGCTTGGCCTCGCCCCAACCGATGCCATCAAGCAGCGACTGGCGAAACGCAGCGGTTTCGTCGGCGCTGGCGAAGGCCTGGTAAATGGTGAACAGCGCGGAATCATCCGGATTCTTCGGCTCGCCGGGTGCGCGCGAATCGGTGACGATGCGCATGATCGTCTCGCGCAAATGCTTGGCGCCACCGGCGAACAGCGGAATGGTGTTGTCGTAGCTCTTGGACATCTTGCGACCGTCCAGCCCCGGCAAGGTGGCCACCTGCTCCTCGATCTGCACTTCGGGCAGCACGAAGAATTCGCGCCCGTAGATGTGGTTGAAGCGCTGCGCGATATCGCGTGCCATCTCGATATGCTGGATCTGGTCGCGCCCCACCGGCACCTTGTGCGCATTGAACGCGAGGATGTCGGCCGCCATCAGCACCGGGTACATGTAGAGCCCCGCAGTGACCCCGGCATCGGAGTCCTCGCCAGCCTCCGTGTTCTTGTCCACCGACGCCTTGTACGCATGCGCGCGATTGAGCAGGCCCTTGGCGGTGACGCAGGTGAGGAACCAGGTGAGCTCGGGAATCTCGGGGATGTCCGACTGGCGGTAGAACGTCACCCGACCCGGATCGAGCCCGGCAGCCAGCCACGTCGCCGCGATCTCCAGCCGCGAACGCTCGATGCGCTCGGGATTGTCGCTCTTGATCAGCGCGTGGTAGTCGGCCATGAAGTAGAACGCGTCGACATCGGCGCGGCGGCTGGCCGCCACCGCCGGACGGATCGCGCCCACGTAGTTGCCCAGATGGGGCGTGCCGGTGGTGGTGATGCCGGTAAGGACTCGAGTCTGCATGCTGCGTTGCGCAAGTAAAAAGCCAGTGTACGACATCCCGCCCGACACCTCGACGGGACCGGCCACGCACGCGTTTGTCAAAAAAATCACGCTCGTGAGTCCAGGTTTCACGAACGATGATTCGTTCCATGCCCCCGCCCGTCATTCCTGCAAGGCAATTGCCGCTGTGCGAATGACGCTGAACCCTGACCCAAGCCAACCCCAGGAGAGCAACGCGATGAGTGGCAAATTCACCCTGTTCACCGGCAAGAACGGCGAGATCTACTTCAACCTCAAGGCCGGCAACGGCGAGATCATCCTCAAGAGCGAAGGCTACCGCGACAAGGGCGGTGCGCAGAACGGCATCGAGTCGGTGCGCAAGAACGCGGCCGATGCCTCCCGCTTCGAGAAGAAGACGTCCGTCAACGGCAAGTTCCACTTCAACCTGAAGGCTGCCAATCACCAAGTGATCGGCAGCAGCGAGATGTACGAAAGCGAGCGATCCCGCGACAACGGCATTGCCTCCGTGATGGCCAACGCACCCGATGCTTCCCTGGTCGAAACATAAGCGTCCACGCTCCAAGGGTTCACGCCGGAAACCGGCGTGAACCGGAGGCTTACTTCACCCCGTGCATCAAGCGGTTCACCAGCGGCGCGATCAGCAGCAGCAACACGCCCGAGCCGGCCAGCACCCAGAAGCTGAAGGTGAAGCCGGACAATGCCGCCGACGCGGTCAGCCCGTGCGCGCCGGTGATGCGGCTGGCGAACAGGCCGGACAGGTTGCCGCCCACCGCCAGCGACAGGAACCAGCCGCCCATCGCCACGCCCACCAGTTTCGGCGGCGCCAGCTTGGTCACCATCGACAGGCCGATCGGCGACAGGCACAGCTCGCCCACCGTCTGCATCACGTAGCACATCACCAGCGGCCAGAACGGGATCAACCCGCTGGCGCCGAGCAGGCGCGACAGCGCATACACCAGGATCGCGAAACCCACCGCGTTGAAGATCAGGCCGAGGCCGAACTTGCGCGGGATCGACGGTTCGCAGTGCCGCTTGCCTAGCCAGCCCCACGTCAGCGCCACCACCGGCGCCAGCACGATGATCGCCAGCGGACTGACCGACTGGAACCAGCCCACCGGGAACACCCAGCCGCCGAACATCGTGCGATCCACCAGGTTTTCGGCAAGGAAATTGAAGGTGGTGCCGAGCTGGTAATAGAACATCCAGAACAGCACGTTGAAAGCGAAGATGATCAGCATCGCCAGCACGCGATGCACCTGCACCCGCCCGTCGCGCAGCGCCTCGGCAATCAGCATGGCGGACACGCCGACGAACAGCAGCCCCAGCAACCACTGCAGCCCGCTCGCACCAACCTTGGCCAGCAGCAGATACACCAGCGGCACCGCCACGAGCGAACCGATCGCCACCCACAGCACGCGCCAGCGGCTGGCCTGCCCCGGCGCCGGTCGTCCCACCGCACCCAACTGGCGCCGGCCGAACCAGAACCAGAACAGGCTGAGCAGCATGCCCACGCCCGCCGCCAGGAACACCAGCTTGTAGTTCTGCTGCATCGAGGTGCCGGTGAATTCCGCCGCCATCCAGCCGGTCAGCAGCGGCGCCACCAGCGCACCGGCATTGATGCCCATGTAGAACAGGGTGAAGCCGCGATCGCGGCGATCATCGCCGCGCGCGTAAAGCTGGCCCACCATCGAGGAAATGTTCGGTTTGAACAGGCCATCGCCCACGATCACCAGCGCCAGCCCCAGCAGCAGCACCGGCTTGGTCGGCACCGCCAGCGCAAACAGGCCCGCTGCCATCACCGCCGCACCGAGCAGGATGGTGCGCTGGTAGCCGATCAGCTTGTCCGCCACCCAGCCGCCGAAGATGCCGGTGCCGTAGATCAGCGCGGTATACGAACCGAAGATCGCGCTGGCCCACGCCTGCCCCGACGCATCGCCGTGATAGAACTGCGCCACGATGTACAGCGCCAGCGCCCAGCTCACGCTGTAGAACGCGAAGCGCTCCCAGAACTCGGTCATGAACAGCATCCACAACGGACGCGGGTGGCCGAGCAGTTGCGGATAGGCTGGTGCGTTGCCAGCAGTCGTGGTGTCGTTCACGCGATCCCCTTCGGATGTTTCGCAAGGCGCAACATGTAGCACAAGAGCAAGGAGTGAGTGGAGGGGAGTGAGGAGTGAGAGAGAGTCAGGACGTCGCATATTGCGGGCTTTGGCCTTCTCTCACTCCTCACTCCTCTCCACTCACTTCCCGTTTTTCAGTGGACGCCATGCATCAGCTTGCGCACCAGTGGCGCCGCCAGCAGGAACACCACCGCCACGCCCAGGCCCCAGACGAATACGTGGCCGTAGACCCTGGCGTACTCGACAATCCCGCCCGATGCGCCGGTCGCCGATGCGTGCGTGGTCAGCGTGGCGATCCAGCCGGCCAGCTGGTAGGCAATGGCCACGCCGAAGAACCAGCCACCCATCGCCAGCGAGGACTCCTCCGGCGCCGCCAGCTGACCGACCAGCGCGTACCCGATCGGCGACAGCGCCAGCTCGCCCAGCGTCTGCAGCAGGTAGCACAGCACCAGCGTCCACCAGCCGATGTGGCCGTCCGCACCCTGCAGGTGATCGATGGCATACACCAGTACGCCGTAGCTCAACGCCACCAGCAAGATGCCGATGCCGAACTTGCGTGGCGTCGACGGATCGCGACCGCGCCGCTCCAGCCACGGCCACAGCATCGCCAGGAACGGCGCGAAGATCAGGATGAACAGCGGATTGGCCGATTGGAACCAGCTGAAATCCCACGGCGCATCCACGTAGTCGCGCGCCAGGAAGTTGAGCGAGGTGACGCCCTGCAGGCTCAACGCCCAGAACACCACCAGTCCCACGAACAGCACCAGCAGCGCCAGGTAGCGCTGGGTCTGCACGCGATCGCGCCGGCGCACGCAGCTGACCACGAAATACAGCACCAGCAGCCCCATCAGCACGTACATCGCCCCGCGCAACACTTCGGGGTAACCGAGCAACAGCGCGGTGGGATACACCAGCACGGCAACCCCCAGCAGTACCCACACGCTGGCCATCGGCCCGTGCAGGTGATCGCCCTTGGGCAGCACCGGGTCCAGCTTGTGCTTGCGCCACTGGAACCAGATTGCGCTCAGCGCCATGCCCGCCGCCGCGGCAACGAAGCCCCAGCGGTAACCGTAGTGGCGCCCGATCCATGACGCGCAAACGATGGGCGCGATGAACGAGCCCACGTTGATGGCCAGGTAATACAGCGTGTAACCGCCATCGCGGCGCGCGTCGTCGGTGGCGTAATTGCGCCCGATCAGCACGGTCAGCGGAATGCTCAGGCCGATCGCCAGCGCGCACAACGCCATGCCAAGCTCGAATCCGAACAGCGTCGGCGAGGCCATCAGCAACAGCGCCAGCACCGCCAACCAGAATGACATCGCCAACGCCCGCGTCTCGCCGAGGACCTTGTCCGCCACATAACCACCGACAATCGGCGTGGCGTACAACAGCGCGAGAAAGCCGCTGCCCAGCAGGTCCGCTTGTCGCTGCGCGGCGGCCGCGCCAAGGCCGGCATAGAAATGCTGCGCAATGTACGGCGCCAGAAAGGCGCGGAATCCGTAAAAGGCAAAATTGAACCAGACGGTGACCCCGAGCAGCATCCACAACTGGCGTGGATGTCCCCAGCGATTGGCACCGAGCTGGCTCGGTGATGCAACGGCTTGCGCCTGGTTCATGCGTGCTTTCCCCGTGGCTCTGCGGTTCTCGGAGCCTGTTCACGTTTTTTCGCCGGACCCTTCATGAAGCCCCGGCAGGAGCGCACCCTGTGCGCGAAAGGCTTTTCGCGAGGCCCGGCCAAGAGCATTCGCGCACAGGGTGCGCTCCTACGGGGCAGGGACACGGGCGCTCGTGCATGGGATCGCCCGCAGCAGCAAAAGTTCACGCCGTGCCAAGCACGGTGCGCACATCCAGCAATTCCGGGAAGAAGGTCAGGTCCAGCGCTTTCTTCAGGAAACCCACGCCGGAGGAACCGCCGGTGCCGCGGCGGTGTCCGATGATCCGCTCCACCGCCTTCATGTGGCGGAAACGCCACAGCTGGAAACTCTCCTCGATATCCACCAGCGTCTCGCACAGATGGAATTCCGCCCAGAACGATTCCGGCGCCTCGTAGATGCGCTTGAACACCGGCAGCAAATCGTCGCGGAATTGCCATGGCTGCGTGACATCACGCTGCAGCAGGTCCGCCGGCACCGCATGTCCGCGCCGCGCCAGCCAGTGCAACGCCTCGTCATACATGCCCGGCGCTTCCAGCGTGGCGCGCAGCCCCGCCTGCGCCACCGGGTCATGCGCGAACACCGGCAGCATGTCGGTGTTCTTGTTGCCGAGCATGAATTCCACCGTGCGGTATTGCACCGACTGGAAGCCCGACGACGGCCCCAGCGCATCGCGGAACGCCAGGTATTCGTGCGGCGTCATCGTCTCCAATACCGCCCACTGCTCGAACAGCTGGCGCTGGATCTGCTTCACCCGCGCCAGCACCTTCAGGGCCGGATTGGCGCGGTCGTCGCGCAGGAACGCCATGGCCGCGCGCAACTCGTGGATCAACAGCTTCAGCCACAGTTCGGCCACGTGGTGCTGCACGATGAACAGCATTTCGTCGTGGTACGGCGGCTGGCTCAACGGCTTCTGCGCGGACAGCAAGGTGTCCAGGTGCAGATAGCCGGCATAGGTCATGCGCCCGTCGAGGCTGCGTTCGATACCCGCCTCAAGGTCGCGCTGGTTGTCCGTCATGGTGATCCGCAAGTCCCCAAAGACGTTCATGGTAACGCCAGTCCGGGCTCGGGCCGTACGCCCCCGCATGCTGCACCATACCTTGCAGCGCAGCATGTGCCCCTGCTATCAATTGCCGTCTTTTCAAGGGATTTTTGCGTGTCTGGCCCCACTGGATGGGCCGCCGCTTCCCGCCCCTACCCCCTCAGTCCACCGGGAGCGAGTCGTGTCCATCGCCGCCAAGTTTGAAATCGAATACCTGCAGTATCTCGATGCCGAAGGCAAGGAAGTCCGCAAGGATCTGCCCGCCTTCGCCAAGGATCTCGACCACATGGTCGAGCTGTACAAGCTGATGTTGTCGACGCGGGTGTTCGACGCCAAGTCGATCGCCTTGCAGCGTACCGGCAAGCTGGGCACCTATGCCAGCTGCCTCGGCCACGAGGCCGCGCATGTCGGCATCGGCAGCGCCATGAAGCCCGAAGACGTGCTGGCGGTCAGCTACCGCGAGTACGGCGCCCAGTTGTACCGCGGCGTGCAGCCGCGCGAGGTCTACATGTACTGGGGCGGCGACGAGCGCGGCAACGATTACCAGAAGGAACCGGCCCGCCACGACTTCGCCTGGTCGGTGCCGATCGCCACGCAGTGCCTGCATGCCGCCGGCTCCGCGATGGCGTTCAAGATCCGCGGCGAGAAGCGCGTGGCCGTGTGCACCATCGGCGACGGCGGCTCGTCCAAGGGCGATTTCTACGGCGCCATCAACGTCGCCGGCGCGCAGAACCTGCCGCTGGTGGCAGTGATCGTCAACAACCAGTGGGCGATCTCGGTGCCGCGCAAGATCCAGTCCGGCGCACCCACGCTGGCGCAGAAGGGCATTGCGGCCGGGCTGTTCTGCATCCAGGTCGACGGCAACGACATCATCGCCGTGCGCAAGGCGATGGAAGACGCGCTGGAGCGCGCTCGCAACGGCGAGGGCGGCAGCGTGATCGAGGCGGTGACCTACCGCCTCGGCGACCACACCACCGCCGACGATGCGCGCCGCTACCGCGGCGAGCAGGAAGTGAAGGACGGTTGGGAACGCGAGCCGATGAAGCGCCTGCGCAACTGGCTGGTGGCCAAGAAAGTGTGGGACGACGCGAAGGAAGAGGCCTGGAAGGCCGAGTGCGACGAGTGGATGGACAACGAGGTGAATGCCTACCTCGAGACGAAGACGCAGCCGGTCACGGCGATGTTCGATTACACCTTCGCCGAAGTCCCCGCCGATCTCGCCAAACAGCGCGACTACGTTCTTTCGCTCGACCAGAAGGCCCACTAAGCCATGGCACAAATCACTCTCATCGAAGCGGTCACCCAGGCGCTCGCCTACGAAATGAAGCACGACGACAGCGTCGTGGTGCTGGGCGAGGACGTCGGCGTCAACGGCGGCGTGTTCCGCGCCACCCAGGGCTTGCAGGAAAAGTACGGCGAGTTGCGTGTCATCGACACGCCGCTGGACGAAACCACCATCGCCGGCCTCACCGTCGGCCTGGCTGTGCAAGGCATGAAGCCCGTCGCCGAAGCCCAGTTCGAGGGCTTCATCTATCCGATGATGGAACAGATCGCCTGCCACGCCGCACGCATGCGCAATCGCACCCGCGGTCGCCTGACCGTGCCGGCCGTGTGGCGCGCCCCGTGGGGCGGCGGCATCCGCGCACCGGAGCATCACTCCGAGGCGAACGAACACCTGTTCACCAACATCCCCGGCCTGCGCGTGGTGCTGCCGTCCTCGCCGGCGCGCGCCTACGGCCTGCTGCTGGCCGCGATCCGCGATCCGGACCCGGTGATCTTCTTCGAGCCCAAGCGCATCTACCGCCAGTACAAGGAAGAAGTGCCGGACGACGGCGAGGCGCTGCCGCTGGACGTGTGCTTCGTGCTGCGCGACGGCACCGACGTGACCCTGGTGACCTGGGGCGCGCAGGTGAAGGAATCGCTGGAAGCCGCCGACGAACTGGCCAAGCAGGGCATCAGCGCCGAAGTGATCGACGTCGCCACGCTCACCCCGCTGGACTTCGACACCATCGCCGAGTCTGTGCAGAAGACCGGCCGCTGCGTGATCGTGCACGAGGCACCCAAGACCGCCGGCTTCGGCGCCGAGATCGCCGCCCGCATCGCCGAGGAATGCCTCTACGACCTGCTCGCCCCGGTCGAGCGCGTCACCGGCCCCGACACGCACATTCCGCTGTTCCGCCTGGAAATGAAGTACCTGCCCAGCGTGGAGCGCATCGTCGACGCGGCGAAGCGCACGCTGGCAGCAAGCTGACGCTCTTGGCTCCTCCCCCTGCGTGCAGGGGGAGGTCGGGAGGGGGTAAAGCTCTTGATCTGACGTCCGTAACCCAAGAGCACCCCGCCCCAACCCTCCCCTGCCAGCAGGGGAGGGAGCAAATCGGAAAACTCATACCTGGAAATCCGCTCATGGCTGATATCAAGACATTCCACCTGCCCGACCTCGGCGAAGGCCTGCCCGACGCCACCGTCGTCGAATGGCATGTGAAGGAAGGCGACACCATCAAGCTCGACGCCCCGCTGGTGTCGATGGAAACCGCCAAGGCGGTGGTCGACGTGCCCTCGCCCTACTCCGGCACGGTGAAGAAACTGCACGGCGCCACCGGCGACGTGATCGAAACCGGCGCCGCGCTGGCCGAATTCGAACTGGACCCGAACGCGAAGCAGCGTGCCGAGGCCGAATCCACCGGCCACCACCACGGCCCGAAGAAGACCGAAGCTGCCGCACCGGCACCAGCCCCGGAGCCCGCCACCACCGCCGTGCGCGAAGACGAAGGCACCGTGGTCGGCGCGATGGTCAGCGGCAACACCGTGCACGTCGAACAGGCCGCCAGCGTGGGCGGCGTCAAGGCCGTGCCCGCCGTGCGTGCCATGGCGAAGAAGCTCAAGGTCGACCTCGCCCGCGTGCGCCCCAGCGGCGCCGACGGCGTGGTCACCATGAAGGACGTGAAGGACGCCGCCGCCAATGGCAGTGCCGTGCTGGGCGCCGCCCCGGCCCGTGCCGTGCCCGCCTCGGCCGGTCGCCACCTGGCGCCGGAACTGCCGCAGCCCGAGCCGCAGCGCAGCCCGGTCTCGCTGGCCGGCAAGCCCGTGCGCACCGCGCCGCCGTCGGTCACCGCCAGCGGCCAGCCGGAGCAGCTCAAGGGCGTGCGTCGCAACATGGCCCGCGTGATGGCCGATGCCCACGCCCAGGTCGTGCCGACCACCCTGGTCGACGACGCCGATCTGCACGCCTGGATCGGCAAGCAGGACATCACCGCGCGCCTGATCCGCGCCATCGTCGCCGCCTGCAAGGCAGTGCCGGCGCTGAACGCGTGGTTCGACGGCAAGAACCTCAGCCGCACGATGCATCCGCAGGTCGACATCGGCATCGCCGTGGACACCGACGACGGCCTGTTCGTGCCGGCGCTGCGCAACGCCGACGTGCTCGATGCCGCCGGCATCCGCGCCGCGATCAAGCGCCTGCGCACGCAGGTAGAAGACCGCACGATTCCGGCCTCGGAACTGTCCGGCTACACCATCAGCCTGAGCAACTTCGGCATGTTCGCCGGTCGCTACGCCACGCCCGTGGTGGTGCCGCCGACCGTCGCCATCATCGGCGCCGGCAAGCTCAGCCACGACGTGGTGGCGGTGATGGGTGGCATCGAAGTGCATCGCCGCATGCCGATCAGCCTGACCTTCGACCATCGCGCCGCCACCGGCGGCGAAGCCGCGCGCTTCCTCAAGGCGTTGCTGGACGACTTGTCGATGCCGAACTGAGCCAACCGCTCGTCATCGCACACGAAACGGGGCGCCATCGGGCGCCCCGTTTTCGTTTGCCCCGCCCGCGTCCTTCCTGTCGCAGGAGCGCACCCTGTGCGCGATGGCTGTTGATCCCTGTCGCTGCCAGAGCATCGCGCACAGGGTGCGCTCCTACAGTGATAGCCACCCTGGTGCGGGCGGCCACACTGCATGTTCCTTCACGGCGACAGCGCGAGAATCACGGCCAGCTTCCCCGGGTAGAAAATCCCATGCATCACAGCCGACTCTGCGCTCTTGTTCTCGACAGCCAAGTGGATGATCTCGTCAAAGGCGTACGCTTCTGGAGCGCCGCGCTGGGCAAGGACGTCATCACGCTCGACCAGGATGGCGACGGTCGCTACGCCGAACTGAAAACCGACGACGACGAACCGATCATCCTGCTGCAGAAAGTGGATCACGAAAGCCGCGTGCACCTGGACATCGAAACCGACGACATCGATGCCGAAGCCAGCCGACTGGAAGCCCTCGGCGCAAAACGCATCGCCTTCGTTCGTCATCGCTGGTGGGTAATGGAGGCGCCGACCGGCCATCGCTTCTGCGTGGTTCGCAAGCAGCGCGCCGCGTTCGGCCCTCACCTCAATCGCTGGGACTGAGCAACGGCAAGCCCAGGCAGAAGCGGTTTGCAGGAGCCGGCTCGCGGGCGATGCCTTTGCTTTTCGGACATCGAAACAAAGGCATCGCGACTGAAGCCGCTCCTGCGTGCCGCCCTCACAGGGTGCAAACTGAACACCCGTTCACGATTCCCCCACGAAATTCCTGCAACTATTCACTCGTATGTCACGCGGAAGGCTGGTTTGGCCTGGTACGCCGTGGAAGCATGGACGAGTCCTGCGGTGAATCTGCCCTGATCGGCACCGTGGGAGCGTGGCTACAGGGGGTGGAGCGCGACGCGTACGACACGAATTGCTTGGTCCTTGTGTCGCCCACGGTGCCGATCAGGGCAGATTCAACCGCTATCGATCAGTGCGCCGGTTTGGCAATACCGGACAATTCCACCCGGCGGTTCGGTGCCAGGCACGCGATCAGTTTCGCCCGCGCCTGTTTCGGACACTGCACTACCGGATCCGCCTTGCCACGCCCTTCCACCTGGATCGCATCCGCGGGCACACCGCCCTGCACCAGGTAATCACGCACAGCCTCGGCACGCTTCTTCGACAGCTTCATGTTGTAGCTGTCGCTGCCGATGCGGTCGGTGTAACCCACCACATCGATGTTCTCCACCGCACTGGCCGAACGCACCTGTTGCAGCAGGGCATCAAGCTGCTGATGCCCCTGATCCGTCAGCTTCGCGCTGTCGAAACCGAACATGGCATCCGACGACAGTCGGATCGGTTGGGCCGGCATCACCACCGGTGCGGGCTTGGGTGCCGCATGGTGCATTTCCAGCACGGCCTTGCACGCCTCCGGCTTCCAGTAGAACTGCTCAGCCAGATCCTGCTTGTTGAAGATGATCTGGTACTGGCAGCTGAAGTAGTCGCCACTGCCGTCGGACTTGCGGAAGTTGAAGATGTAGTTCCACTTGCGCACGCCGATCACGCCCTCGTCGAAACGCGGGTGGCCGATCAATGCGTAGAGCTGCTTCTTCGTCATGCCCGGAGAAACCTTGCGCAGGTTCTCCAGGTTGACGAACAGCCCTTCCGGCACCGAGGAATGCGACGGATTGGGAAACGAGACGCCCTGGGCATTGTCGGACGCCTTGCTGCCCGTCGTGCTGCAACCTGCCGCGAGCATGGCCCCGGCGAGCAACGCCGGCCACACCGCCCATTTGTACTGATTCACCTTGCGCATGATGACACCCCCTTGATCGTTGTCCTGGAATCGATATGTCGGTACATCGTGCGGCCTTACCACTGCATGCCCGCACCGATCGAGACACCCGCGTCGCCACGCGTGTCGGCCGAACCGGCCAGCTTGTAGACCCAGCGCCCACCTTCCGAAATGGTGGAAACGCCGACGGCGATACTGGATTCGCCGCGGAACGAGCCGGCGGCGATCGCCGCCATGCTCCGACCCGGCTCGTAAGCCTGCGGCAGACCCGCGGTAGCCATCGCGGCAGCCACGCCGGCATCGGCGCGATGCCCCACCTTCTGGATCTGGCCATTGATCTGGTCAAACCGCTGGTCGGTGTAGGTCTTCGACCAATCCATCGCCTGCTGCACCTGGCCCACGTTCGCCGCATCGGTGGGCGCAGTACCTGCCGCCACGTTGTGGACGGTGGTGTCACCGGTACCGCCGTTGCCCAGGGTCACGCTGCCGTAGTTGATGCTGCCGTCGGTGTTGGTGTCGTAACGCACGTTGCCCTTGGTGGTGGTGCTGATCGCCGAATCCAGCTGGCCCACGTTCACTGCATCAGTCTTCGCCGTACCCGCCGCCACGTTGGTGACCTGCCGCTCGTTGCCGGCACTGCCCACCGAGACCGTGTTGGCGCGGTCGGCCACCGAGCCGGCACCGATCGCCACCGAGTTGTCGGCCGAGGCATTCGCACCGTTGCCCATCGCCACGCTGTCCTTGCCACCGGACGTGGCGGAGGGCCCGATCGCGATGCTGTCGCTGCCGGTGGCCTTGGAGTCGGGACCGGTGGAGTTCACGTTGAAGTACTTCACGCTGCCCGTGCCGGGATGGATGTTCTGGATATCGTTGTACAGGCTGAGGTTGCTGTACTGGTTGGTGGTGTCCTGGGTCCAGTGCCACAGCTGCGAGCCATTCACGGCATCGGTGCTGGTGGCACTTTCCGCACCCGCGGCCAGGTTGGTGATGAGCACTTGCGAACCCGTGCCGTTGCCGGTCAGCGTGATCGTGTTGGTCGGATCACCGCTGGTATCGGCGTCATACTTCACCGCCAGCTTGTCGGTGCTGTTGGCCTTGTTGTCCACCGCCTCCAGCTGGGCCACGTTCACCGCATCGCTGGCGGCCGAGCCGGCGGCCACGCCGGTAATCTGGCGGTTGCCCACGTTCACTTCGCCCGCCGACGTCTGCGGTGCGGTCAGCCCGTAGGCCGTGTAAGCACTCAGCGCACCAATCACGGCGGAGGAGCCGGCACCCAGCGCAATGCTGTTGGCCATGCTGGCCGTGGCACCCGCACCGAAGGCCATCGCGTTGGCGGCGGAAGCGTTCGCGCTGTCGCCCAATGCAATGGCGCTGGCGCCATTGGCGATGGAAGTCGAACCCATCGCAATCGCACCTTGGCCAGTGGCCGCGTTGTTGTAACCCAGTGCGACCGCACCCTGGCCCGTGGCCGTGTTCGGATCGCCCATCGCCACCGCACCGTCGCCATCGGCGGTGTTGCCGTTGCCGATCGATACGGCGCTGCCGTTCTGCGCCACCGCACCGGTGCCGATCGCCACCGCGTTGGCCGAACTGGCCGTGGCGCCGTTGCCCATCGCCATGCTGCTGGCGCCGGAAGCCACGGAAGACGGTCCGACGGCCACGCTGTCGGTACCCTTGGCGTTCGCGGCAGGCCCCGAGGAGTTGGCCTGGAAATACTTGCTGCCAACGTCGTTGATGTTCTTGATCCGGTCGTTGATCGTGTTCACCGAGTTGTCGACCGCGGCAAACGCATCCGTCACATTGTTGTAGCTGCCCTTGGTGGTGCTGCCATCAATCGCCACCGAGGTGATCGAGAACGTCGGTGCCGTCCAGGTGTTCGTGGTCGGATCGAAGTGGGTGGTGCCGCCCATGTACTTCACCAGCGACGCGTTGGTGGCGAACAGCTGGCTGCCATTCACCGCGTCGGTGCTGGTGGCGCTCAAGGCACCCTGATGCAGGTTGGTGATGGTGGTGCCGCCGGTAACGCCGCCATCGGTGCTGGCCGGACCGGCCAGGGTCACCAGCGTATGACTGGTGCTGTCGTACTGCACCGAGTTGTCGGCCGTGGCTGCCACGCCCTTCAACTGCGCCACGTTCACCGCGTCGGTATCGGCACTGCCGGCCGCCACGTTGGTGATCTGGCGTTCCGCGCCCGGTGAACCGATCGACACCTCGCCGACCGAAGTCTGCGGTGCCGCCAGCCCGTAGGCGGTGTAGTTCATCTGCTCGCCGCGCGAGGCATTCGAATTGAAGCCAAGCGCCACGCTGTTCGCCACGCTGGAAGTGGCTCCCGCGCCGATGATGGTCTGCGCGTTGGCGGTACCCGAGGCGCCATCGCCGATCACCACCGAGTGGCCCAGGCGTGCGGCATAGTCCGCCGTCGGCACGCCGGTGGGATTGTTCGGATCGTTGGTGCCATTGCCCGGGAACGCCTGGCTGGCATCCACCGTGGGCAGCGTATGGCTGGCATTGGTGCCGATCACGACCTCTTCCGAACCGTTGGCCGAGGCGCCATCGCCTACCAGCACCTGGTTGTCCTGCGCCGCATTCACCGCCCAGCACGATTCCTTCAGCACGCCGAGCACGTTGAGGCAGGTGGAAGCCCATGCAGGGGCATTCTTCGGCAACACCAGGCCAAGCAGACCGCCCGCCGCGCCATTGTTGATATTGGAAATGTAGTTGCCGGAAGTCACGCCACCGATCAGGGTGAGGTGCGAGTTGCTGCCCGTGCCACCCAGCGTGGTACCACCCACCGTGGTCAACACGGTGCCTACCGGCGTGGAATTCACCACCGGCAGGCCGAGCAGGTTCAGCGTCGAATAACCCTGGCTGAAGTTGGCATTGCTCACCTTCAGGCTGCCATTGGTGATGTAGCCGCTCGGGTTCGAATTGTTGAATATCGAGCTCTCGGTGGAACCGAGCAGCTGCGTTGCCGTACCGACCACGCCACCGTTGCCGATGATCAGGCCCGTGGGCGTCGCACTCGGCGGCGGCACCACCGGGACGGCCGCCGGCGAAGCCGAGGCCATGGCCACATTGTTGGGTGCCATCGCGGCACTGCTGATCGGCGCGGCGCCGGATGAAGTCATCGGCAACAGGCCACCACTACCCGAGGTTACCGAACCCAGTGCGCCACCCAGTTGCGACACCACCGGGCCCACCACCGGAACCTGCGAAGTGGCATCCGTCACCGTACCCACCACGTTGCCAAGCAGGCCCGTGGCGTCGCCACTGCCCGAGGTCACCGAAGTCAGCGCATCACCCACCTGCGCCACCACCGGACCGACCACCGGAACCTGTGCAGCAGCACCCGTCACGGTACCGACCACACTGCCAAGCGTACCGGTGAGATCACCGCCGCCCGATGTCGCCGATCCCAGCGCGCCAGCGACCTGCCCCACCACCGGGCCGACCACCGGAACCTTCGACGTGGCACCGGCAACCGTACCCACCACGTGACCAAGCGTGCCGGTGAGATCACCACCGCCCGATGTCGCCGATGCCAATGCACCGCCGACCTGGCCCACCACCGGACCCACCACCGGAACCTTCGACGTGGCACCCACCACGCCACCCACAACCTTGCCCACGACACCCGTGAGACCGCCGCCAAGGCCGCCATTTCCGCCGCTGCCGTTGCCGATCTGCGCAGTCGTCTCCTGCAGGGTCTGACCCACCTTGGCCACCACCGGACCAACGCCCGGCTGCTGTGCCAGCGAATTCACCACGCCACCGACCACCTGGCCCAACTGGCCTTGCAGGCCGCTACCGAGGTCGCCACCCGAAGTCACCGTCTTCAGCGCCTGACCGACGCTGGCCACGGTATCGCCAAGCAGCGGCAACTTCGCGCCGTTGTTGACCACGCCGCCCACCACATGACCGAGCGTCGTGCCGAGATCGTTCTGGCCGGAAGTCACCGAGCCAAGGGCACCCGTGACCTGACCTACCACCGGACCCACCACCGGAATCTGCGAGGTCGCACCCGTCACCGTGCCGACCAC
>NZ_FOSR01000010.1:0-109719 GCF_900114325.1 Rhodanobacter glycinis | reverse complement strand
ACCGGAATCTGCGAGGTCGCACCCGTCACCGTGCCGACCACGTTACCCAGCGCACCCGCGGGATTGCCGGCGCCCGATGCCACGGACGTCAATGCACCGCCCACCTGACCCACGATCGGACCCACCACCGGGACTTTCGCCACGTTGGCGACCACGCCGTCGATGACCTGGGTCGGCAGGCCGCCGCCATTGCCATCGGCGATACCCAGCGCACGCGCCTGACTGGAAACATGGGAGTCATAGCGCTGGCGATCCGCCACCATCGGCTCCGTCGCCGAAGGCGCACCCACCGTCACGCCAACACCCAGATGCAACGGCGGAACCGCCGCTGCCACCGTGTTCACCACACCACCCACACCGGACAGCACTTTTCCGGCCACCGGCAAACCGGAAGCCTGGTTCGTTACGCTGGCAACTGCGCTGGCCAGCGAGCTGGTATGTACACCGGCCCCGATGGCCACGCCGTGATGATTGATCCTTACGCCCGCATGCACATGGGCAACAGGCGTCGACAGATGAGCACCGGCATGCACCGGCGGCACCGAAGCCAGCGTCGACTTCACCACCTGCCCAACCTGCCCGAGCGTGCTGCCCACAGGCAAACTGGAAAGCGTCTGCTTCACCACCGTCACCGGTGCGCCGACAACCGCCTGCACGGTGCCGCTGGAAGTCGCACCGACCAGCGGCGCGTCGTACTTGCTCACCAGCGACTGCAGGTCATCCAGCTTGGCGTTGCCCGTGGACTGCGCGAATGCGCCGGTTGCATAGATGAAGCCACCCATGCCCAACAGCGCGATCGACAGCAGCTTCGCGGTCTTGCCGCTGCGCGACGAGGCGGAAACGCCTCCATGTTGCCGCGACGACAGCTCCGAGGCGACCACCAGGGCATTGAGGGACTTGCACCAGACAAGGCGATAGATGTGGTTCATGGTTGTTACCCCCTTGGCCTGCTACCGGCATCTGCTGATGCCTCACTGCAGGTCAACACTCGAACGGACGTAAATGCATCTGCGCTCTATGCAGGTGCTCCGGGGATCATTAGACCCGGACGTCCATACGGCCAATACGCTGAACCGGCATGCCCCTATGCGAATACGGCAAGACATGGCGCGAATCCGGCAAGTACATGCACAAAAGCGGCAAATACGGGGAAATCAGGCTCATTCATGCCAACAGGCGCACAGACTGATACATATATAAGTGTCAGCCACCTCACTTTGTCGGTGCTGCGCGCCACAAGGGCATCTCAGGAAGCGGAAGCCTGCATGGACTCCATGCCCAGCGCACATCAACAGCCGAAACGGGCGCCCCGCTCTCGCAGGAGCCCGCTCGCGGACGATGCCTTATCGCCCTTCCGCGAAAAGCATCGCCCGCGAGCGGGCTCCTACCAAAACATCGACCACACGGGGGAAGGCATACTGCCGGGAGAGCCTTGCGCTGGCGCTCAGGAAGCGGTGGCCTGCGCGGATTCCATGCTCGGCGCACGCATCAGCGTGTCGCGCGGCAATTCGCCGAAGACGCGGCGATAGTGATCGGCAAAGCGCGACAGATCCCACAAGCCGCAACTCAACGCCACGGACTTCACCGAGCGCCGGCTGGCGTCGGACAGCGACAGGCTGCGGCAGGCCGTGCACAGCCGCAGCATCGATAGATAACGGTTCGGCGACAACCCCAGCAAGTCGTCGAACGCGTAACGCAATGCACGCTCGCTCACGCCGGCCGCATTGCACATCTCGGTGATGTAAATATCCTGGCGCATGTTCGCGCGCATGAATTGCTCGGCACGCTGCACGATCAGGTAATGCGTGCGCCGTCCGCGCGTGCATTGCGGGCGATCCTCCGCGCGTGCCGACAGGCCCGCCAGCAGGTGTCGTTCCACCAGCGCATCCAGGTCCTGGCCCTGCATGGCCTCACCGTCGGAAGCCTCGCGGCGACCGATCAACCGCTCGCGGATATGGGTGAACTGCTGACGCAATTCCGACGCCGCCAACGTATCGTTCAGATGAAACAGTGACAGCAGCCGCGAAGGAATCTCGCCCTGCAGCGGCTCCATTTCCGCGAACTTGCGTCGCAACTGCTCCAGTGGCACCAACACTACGCTGAGCTGGCTGCCCGCGCGCAACATGAATTCGCTGATGCCCTCGGGCATCACCGTGAACGACATGCCGGAACGCAGCTCGGTGCCGTGACACCAACTGCCCTCGGGCGTGTGATGGATATGCCCGAGCAGGCACCAGTCGACCGGCAGCACGAAGCGGCCACGGAAAGGGAAATCGGTTTCGCCGCTGCAATAGATCGCCTCGTTGGCCACCCGCGAATCCACGGTGGCATGCGGCCCTCGCGCATCCAGCAGCACCATCTCCATATCGCACACACGCAAGGCGCCGCTCAGGGAAACCAGATCGCACGATGGTGTGTCTTCCCCGCTTCCGACTGCCATGATCCGTGAAACTCCCCCTGTGACGACGACATGCCATGGGAAGTCCACCCATGACCGCGATCCTGCCGCTGCTTCCATTAGAGCCTGTATGCACGCATCACATATGCACGTTTTCGGCATCTAGCATACACAGACCGCCATGCGTACCCAACACCCGGGGTCAAAATGTGACGCAACGCGCGTTTTCCACATGGAAACCGTGCCGTTTTTGTGCAGCACGTCGCTATTCCGTAGGAGACACTGTGGTCGAGACCCACCGCGGCACTGAGTGGCCAAGGTGATCAGGGGGAAACACGATGGAAGCGACACACACCACGGCCTGCGCGCCGATCAAGGGACTTCCGGCATCGCGCGGCAACGCGACGATGCCTTCGGCTGGAAGTCATTCAGCCGTCCAGAACCTCCACACAAACACTGCTTCGCATGCGCTTGCATTTCGGCATGCGTTATGCATCACCCTGTTCGGATCTCACGTATCCGGTGGCGTCGTTCACGCGACACCATCCCGGCCCGGGCGGGCCATTCCGCGATAAGCCATCGCGGACAAACCGTGCAGTCATCCATGAAGGATGGCAACGGATATATCAACTGTGTGGAGTCACGGGGCTCCAAGGAGATACAAAAATGAACATGTCCATTCGCAAGTTCCTGACCGAGGAAGATGGGGTTACGGCGTTGGAGTACGGGGTTTTGGCGGCGATTGTTGCAGTGATTATCGTCGCAGTCTTTACAAACTCGTCAACAGGCTTGGGATCAATTCTGACAAGCCTGCTCAGCAAGGTATCCGCTGCAGTTACCCCCGCCTGACGCCGTCAACTTTCAACTCGGCAACACGGATGCAAACAGAGGCTCTCGATTGTCTAACCTTCTACCGGCAGTGGCTGTAGCCCTAAGCGTATTGGTTATCGTCAGTGACCTTTATGCTCGGCGCGTGCCAAACGTGGGGTTAATCGCAGCACTGATATTCGGGGCAGGGTTGATCGTCATGATCTGGATGCAGGGCAAGGGCGGACCTCCATGGCCCGCCCTGTTCGGATTGTTGATAGGCCTAGCAGTTCTTTTGCCTATTCATCTATTTGGGTGGATGGGAGCTGGCGACGTAAAATTTTTCGCCGTGCTGGGTTTTTTACTGGGCGCAAAAGCACTTCTACCAATCTGGATCATCGCTAGCGTTATTGCAGGAATTCACACCGTTGCCATCCTGCTATCGCGGCACCTGCTGAGTCGAACCGCTCCCGGCTGGAACATCGTACAAACATGGATTGCCGCGTCACCTGTGGGGCAACATCTCGGCAAAACTCGGCAAGGTCGCAAAGGATTGCCCTACGCCGCATGGCTCGGCGTAGGCGCACTCATCACCGTATTCAATCCGGAACTGATGCACTGGTGAACACCATGAACACCACAACCGTCATGTCTTCTCCGCTTCCGTTGCGCCATATGTCTTGCCGCAATCGACAGGGGCAGCGTGGCGTAGTGGCGATCGAGTTCGCGCTGGTGTTCCTGTTCGGCCTATTGCCACTGCTTCTGCTCACGTTTTCCGGCGTACTGGTTTTTGCCGCCAAACAATCGCTGACGTTGGCCGCCGCCGATGGCGCGCGCGCCGCCCTGCATTACAACTCGAGTGCAAGCAACGGCAACCTGACAGACGCTTGCAGCGCCGCACTGAACGACATGAATTGGATCTTCGAAGTGGCGAACTCCGGTGGTACACCTACGCCATCATCGTGTGCATCGAGCAGCATCAGCTCGAACAGCGCAACGGCAACAATCACCGCCGATAACTCCTCCTGCACTGTTGCTACTGGAGCCACCTCCTGCGTGATGGTGACAACCACGTACAACTACGAAAACAGTCCGTTGGTTCTTGGAACAGGAACTCTCTACGGATGGTTTACAAAAGGGAAACTTGAGAGCTCGGCCACCATCCAGATCTACAACAACCAGGGGAGCTGAAGGCCAACGCCTTTAGCAAAGGAGATTCACGATGCAGAAATTCACCCGCATCGCCGCACTGTTGCTGGTCGTGGTTGCCGTGGTGCTTGCCATCGCAGCGTTCACGCTCGGCCGCCACGCTTCGCGGTCGACCGTTGCGCAAGCCAATGGCAATGCTGCGGCCACGACTCACAGCGATGCCGCGCAAGTGGCCATGGCCTCGGTCGTGGCGGCGAATAGCGCACTGCCAGCCGGTCAGCCGATCGCGGCATCAGCCCTGCATCTGGTTTCCGTGCCGCAAACCCAGGTGCCGCCGGACAGTTACACCTCCGTCGATGCGGTGGCCGGTGACATCCCGCTGGTGGACATTCCCGCCAACATATCGATCACCGCCAACCTGCTCGCACATGGTGTGGCGATGGAACTGAAACCCGGCGAACGCGCGCTGGCCGTGCCGGTGGACGAGCTCACTGCTGCCGGCAATCGCGTGTTGCCAGGCGACTACGTGGACGTCTTCCTCAGCCTGAAGCCGAACGCCGCCGGCGGTTATGGCGAGAAGAAGGAAACCACGCAGACGCGCCTGCTGCTGTCGCGCCTGCGCGTGCTGGCCTACGGCAGCCACAACCTGCCGCAGCCGAAGACGGCCGCGGATACCGCCAGCGCCAGCGACAAGGCCAAGACCACCGGCAATCCGCCACCACCGCCGCACACCGCCGTATTGGCCGTGCCGGTGAATGAAGTGGACCAGCTGCTGCTGGGCACGCAGGACGGCAAGCTGTCGTTGGCACTGCGCCACCCCGAAGACACCGGCAAGCCGGACAGCTCGCTGTTCCCGCCGCCGCGTCGCGTACTGGCGGCGGCAGCCAGGCTTACGCCCGAGCAGCGCCATGCGCTGGACGACCCGGAAAACCAGGCCTACGCCGGCATCGATGGCGCCGGGCTCGCCGGCCGTGCCCATGCCACGCCGCCGCGCGAGGTACACGCCGTGCGGCGCGCCCCGCGCATTGAAATCATCCGCGGCACACAGGCCCATTCGCTATGACGCAACGGACACTCACCATGGCTTTCCTGGCACGGCGGCTTCCGCGCTTGCGCATTCTCGTTGGTGCGGCCGCACTGACGGCCCTGCTCGCACCCATCGCTGCCGCCGCACCTGCCGCAGACGTGATTCTGCAGACGCACGAACAGCGCCCATGGAATCTGCCGAGCAACCTGGAGCGCATTGCCATCGCCGATCCGTCGGTGGTGGACCTGGTGCGTATCAAGGGGCGACGCGAAGCCTTGCTGGTAGGCAAGCATGCCGGCGAAACCACGCTGCTGCTGTGGCGTCGTGGCGACAGCTCACCGCAACGCCTGACCATCCTCGTCCGCGGCGCACTGCAACAGCAATTGCAGGACGGCACCGGTACGCATATCGCCGCACAAGGCGGCAGCGCCCTGCTCAGTGGCAGCACGCCGACCCTGCTGGATCACGAACAGGCCCGCGTTGCCGCAGCGGATGCGGCCGGCGCCAAGGGCGCGGTAACCGACACCTCCACCGTGGCCAGCGGCGGTGTGGTGCAGGTGGACGTGAAGATCGTGGAACTCGACAAGACCGCGATGGATCAGGTTGGCCTGAACTTCTCCGCGACCAACAACGGCTTCAGCTACGGCTTCAGCGGACCCAGCTCGTCCAGTGGCAGCAGCTCGTCCAGCGGCAGCAGCAGCGATTCCGGCAGCGCGATTTCGTCGGCCTTCGGCCTGGTGCTGGGCCACAAGAGCGCCAACGGCCTGCACTCGTGGAGCAGCAAGATCAACCTGCTCAAGGGTGACGGCATGGCCCGCATATTGGCCGAACCGACGCTGACGGCCTTGTCCGGTCAAAGCGCCAGCTTCCTCGCCGGTGGCGAGCTGCCGATTCCCGAACCGCAAGGACTGGGCACTACCACCATTACCTACAAGCAGTTCGGCATCGGCCTGACCGTGACGCCTACGGTGCTTGGCCCCAACCGTATTGCGCTGAAGGTGGCGCCGGAAGCCAGCGATCTGGACTACACCAACGCGCTGCAACTCGACGGCGTGAGCGTGCCGGCCATTACCACCCGCCGCGCCGACACCACGGTGGAACTGGGCGACGGTGAAACCTTCGTCATCGGCGGACTGATCAGCCAGAACATCACCTCGCAGGTGAACAAGATTCCGCTGCTGGGCGACATTCCCATCATCGGTGCGTTCTTCCGTGACCTGCGCTACAGCCGCCAGGACAAGGAATTGGTGATCATGGTGACGCCGCACCTGGTGCAGCCGATCGCCCGCGGCACGAAGCTGCCGTTGCCGGGCGAACGCGAGACGGCGAACGATCCATCGGTATGGGGCAAGTGGCTGCTCGATCCGGACCATCCGGACGGGCTGCCCGGGTTCTCGCGCTGAGCCACCGACATGAATGCATTAGCCGCCATCCTTCCCATCAGCAAGCTGGAGCCCGGCGTGGACGTGCTGTTTTATTCACCGGACGAAAAGCGCGCGCAACGCCTGACGGCCCGTTTGCGCGATCTGGCCCATGTGCAGTGGGAAGACAGCCGCACGTTTTCGCCCGAGCGCTGGGAAAGCCGGCGCGGCACCCAGCACCTGATCCTGCTGGACTACAGCACTGACAGCGCCAACGCCTCTACCGCGCTGGCACGGCAACTGACCGCGCTGGCGCCCGGCCTGCCGCTGTTTGGCGTGGGCTCCACCGCCTCCGACCAGGCCGCCGGCGTACTGGCCGCGTTACGCGCCGGGGTGCTGGATTTCTTCGACATGGACGCCAGCGACCACGAAATCCGCACGTTGCTGGAGCATGCGCTGCATCTGCCCGCCACGCCGGCCGCACCAGCCGCACCAGCGCCGCGCAAGCGCGGCCAACTGGTGTTGCTGCTGGGCGTTCGCCCCGGTGTCGGCGCCAGCACGCTGGCTGCCCACCTGGGCGTGCTGGCCACGCCACAGCCCCCCGAGAAAAGCCCACGCCGACTCGACAGCGACAAGCAAGGCCCGGCCACTGACACCGCAACGCCCAAGACCTTGCTGCTGGACCTGGGGCAACCGGCCGGCGACGCCGAGCTTTACCTCGGCATCGGCAGCGATTTCCACTATGCCGATGCCTTGCGCAGCGCCAGCCGCATCGACGCCACCCTGATCCGCACCGCCCTGCCGCACCATGCCAGTCACCTGGCCGTGCTGGCGCAAGGCAGCGAAATGCCCTTGCCGCCACCCGATGCCCCCGAGGCAGCGATCCTGGTGGAGCGCTTGCTCGAACACGTGGAAATGCTGCTGTGCGATCTGGGCGGCCTGCCGACCCGGCTGGTGCCCGCCGCCCTGCTCCGCGCGGCCGACGAAATCTGGCTGGTCGCCGACCAGGGCATTGCCTCGGTGGTTTCGCTGGATGCCTGCCTGCGCGAACTGGAGCGGATCGGCGTGCGCGACCATCGGCTGTCGCTGGTGATCAACCGCCACGATGCCGATTGCGGCATCGGCGCCGAGCAGATCGCCAAACGTTTCAACCTGCCGCTGCTGGCCACCTTGCCCGACCGTTCGCGCGCCTTGCGCGCCAGCGCCAACCAGGGGCTGCTGCTGCACCAGGTCGCCCCGCGCGACATCTATGTGCGGGCACTTGCACCGCTGCTGGCGAAGTTGCACACCGGCGCATCGCAAGCCGCCGCTGCACCCCGCTGGAAGAAACTGTTCACGCGTGGGGGAGGCCCCCGATGGAAGACACCATGAACCCGCCTGGCGCTCGCCTTTCCGCCGCCTTGCGACAAGTCGAAGCCACACCCCGCGACGATGCCCCGAACACACCGTTCGAGCAGACCCGGCAATTCCAGGATGTGCTGTCGGCGGCCCACGAATTCCTGCTCAATCGCATCGAGGACCAGCGCCTCGACATCGCCTCGTGGGCACAGGACACCGTGGTCAAGTACATCGACGCGGAAACCGCCAACTTCGTGCAGGAGTGGCGCATCCCGGTCAACGAAGCGGAGATGCGCAAGGTTTCCGGCGCGTTGGTGAAGGAACTGACCGGCTTCGGTCCGCTGGACGATTTGCTCACCGATGCCGCGGTCGAGGACATCCTGATCAACGGCTGCGAGGACGTCTACGTCTCGCGCGGCGGCGTGCTGCAACGCGAGCCGGGCGTGCGCTTCAGCGACAACCGCCACCTGCTGCGCATCGTGCGCCGCATCCTGGCGCCGCTGGGCCGGCGACTGGATGAATCCAACCCGATGGTCGACGCGCGCCTGCCCAACGGCGGCCGCCTCAACGCGATCATCGAGCCGCTGTCGGTCACCGGGCCCAGCGTCTCCATCCGCAAGTTCCGCAAGGACCCGTTCACCCCCGACGAACTGCTCGAACGCGGCACCTTCGACAAGGCTGTGCATGCCCTGCTGCAGGCTTCCGTGCTGGGCCGCTGCAACATCATGATTTCGGGCGGCACCAGTTCGGGCAAGACCTCGCTGCTGAATGCGCTGGCCGCCTTCATCCCGGCCAACGAACGCGTCATCACCATCGAGGACACCGCCGAGCTGTCGCTCAACCATCCGCACGTGGTGCGCCTGGAAAGCCGCCTGGGCGGCTTCGACGGCAGCGGCGCGGTGAACATCCGCGAGCTGGTGCGCAACAGCCTGCGCATGCGCCCGGACCGCATCATCGTCGGCGAGGTGCGCGGTGCCGAGGTGCTGGAAATGCTGCAGGCGATGAACACCGGCCACGATGGCTCGATGTCCACCATCCATGCCAACTCGCCACGCGACGCGCTGTACCGGCTGGAGATGCTGTCCGGTTTCGCCGGCTTCCAGGGCAGCGAAACCAGCCTGCGCCGGCAGATTGCCAGCGCCATCGATTTCATCATCCAGATCGCGCGCCTAAGTAATGGCCGGCGCGTGATCTCGTCGATTACCGAAGTCACCGGCGTGGGTGACAACATCGTCACCACGCAGGAAATGTACCGCCACGAGACCTTCGTGGACATGGACGGCAAGGAACACGATCGCTGGCCCGGCCTGGGCTTCCACCCGCACACGCACAAGCTGGAAGCGTTCCGCCAGTTCCTGCGCGACGCCGGCGGGGCGTTGCCATGATCCAGGCGCTGGCCCTGCTGAGCCTGGTGCTGCTGGCGCTGGCCGCTGCCATCGAACTGTGGTGGGGCAGCGCGGCGCGCGAACAGCAGCGCAAGAGCCTGGCGCATGTCGAGCAAAGCCTGGTCGGCATGCCGCAAGCCGCTTCACCCATGCCCGCTGCAGGTCCTGCGCGCGTGCACGACATGCTGCCGACCGACGGCGTGTGCCTGCGCGCCGGCCTGCCTGCGGGCGTACGCGTGCCATTGCTGGTGGTCGTGACGGGCGTGGTGCTTTCCCTGCTGGGTTGGTGGCGAATTGGCAGTGCCTGGGCGCTGCCGCTGCTGTTGGGCTTGTACGCAGCCATCGTCTGGCTGTGGCTGCGCGCGCGCATCGAGAAGCAACAAAAGCAGATCCTGCGCCAGTTGCCCGATTTCCTCGACGGCATGGTGCGCCTGTCCAGCATCGGCAACAGCCTGCCGATGGCGTTCCAGGTCACCGCCGCCACCGTGCAAATGCCGCTGCGGGCGATTCTCGACCGCACCATGCAGTTGGTGCGCACCGGCAACGATCTGGACCGCGCCCTGCAAATCGCCTCGCGCCCGTACCGCCTGCAATCGCTGGAATTGCTGCACGTGGTGCTGGGCACCGGCATGCGCATGGGCGGCCGCGCCGACCAGATCCTGCAGCGCATGAGCGACTTCATGCGCGACCTCGACCACGCCCAGCAGGAACTGCGCGCGATCACCTCGGAAATACGCATGTCGGCGTGGGTACTGGGCCTGCTGCCGGTGATCGTGGCCACCTTCATGACGCTGGTGAATCCCGCGTTCTTTACCCCGATGTTCCACCAGGCACTGGGGCACAAGATCCTGCTGATCGCGCTGGCACTGGAACTGCTCGGTGGCTTCCTGCTGTATCGCCTGGCCAAGTCGCTATGAGCGCCGCCATGCTGCTCACCTTCGCCGTCATCGTGTTCGTGCTTGGCGTGCTGCTGTTCGCGTTCGCCGCCTTGATGCGCTACCGCAGCGAGCACCAGCAAGCGCGCGTGATCGAGCGCGCGCTGCAACATCAGCCACTGGCCAGTGGCAGCGACGAACGCGATTCGCGCAGCCTGTGGCGTCGTACGCTCGACGCCCTGCAAAGCCTCGGCCATCGCTTCGAGGGCGGCGGCCTGGGCAAGGCCTTGCTCGCGCCGGAAGATCGCCTGCTCCTTGACCAGGCCAATCGCAACACCTCTGCAGGGCGCGCAACCTATATCGGCCTGCGCATCGTGCTGGCCTTGCTGTTGCCGGTGATCGTGGCGCTATGGCTGCGTCCCACCGGCGTCAAGGGTCTGTTCGAACTGCTGGCCGCGCTGGCCTTCGGCGTGTTGCTGCCCAAGTTCGTGCTGCATTCCTGGGCCGAGCGCCTGCGCCGGCAAGCCATCGACGAACTGCCACTGCTGATCGACCTGCTGCGCCTGCTGCAAGGTGTGGGTTTCAGCATGGACCAGAGTCTGCAGACCATTGCCGAACGCTTTCCCACCGTGCTGCCGGTGCTGGGCCGCGAGTTGCGCGACGCCAACACCGCTTATATGCATGGCCGCCCACGCGCGCAATCACTGCGCCGGCTGGCCGAATCCTTCGACAACGACGACCTGAAAAGCCTGGTGCAGATCATCGTGCAGGTGCACGAGCACGGCGGCGCCGTGCAGGAACCGCTACGCCAGTTCGCCGAGCGCCTGCGCGAGCAACGCAAGATGGTGATGAAGGAAAAGACCGGCAAGCTGTCGGTGAAGATGACCGTGGTGATGATGCTCACCCTGCTGCCCGCGCTGATGCTGGTACTCGCCGGCCCGGCGGTGGTCTCGCTGATCGGCACCATGTCGAAACTCGGGGGGCACTGAGATGCGTACACGCCTGCCGCACACGTCCTTTCCCACTCTCCCTTTCGAGAGGAAAAGCCAACCCTACTTTCTCCCTCTCCCCTCCGGGGAGAGGGCTGGGGTGAGGGGCCAACCTCGCGAAAAGCCATCAACAAGGCAGTTATCGCTGCTGGTAACGCCTTCGCGAGCACCCACCCCTCACCTCAATCCTCTCCCCGGTGGGGAGAGGAAGCCAAGGCAAAAGCCGCCGGCGCGTGCAGCCACTGTTTTATCCTGGAGTCTCCCGCTGTTTGCAGCCGCCCTGCAGCTCACCGGCTGCGGCGTCCACAGCGGCTACCCCAACCATGCGCCCGCGCCCAGCCTGGTGGAACCGGGCACCTCGCCGCACGACAACCAGCAGGTCTACCTGCAGCTGATCCGCAAGATGCAGCAACAGGGCGCGTACTACGCTTCACTGGCGCACATCGACGCCTACCGGCTGCAATACGGCAACCCGCCGGAGCTACGCCGCCTGCAGGCCGATGCCTTGCGCGAAACCGGCCAGGGCAGCGCCGCCGTGCCGATTTATCGCGGCCTGCTGCGCGGCGACCAAAGCGCCGCCGCATGGCACGGACTAGGACTGATCGCCGCCAGCAGCGGGCAGAACGAAGAGGCCGTGCAGGATCTGCAGAAAGCCGTCGACATCGAGCCGATCAACGCCGCCTACCTCAGCGACCTGGGCTTCGCCCGCATGCGCGCCCATCAGATCGCCGCGGCGCGCGAACCGCTGGCCAAGGCAGCCCAACTTTCGCCCAGTGACGCCAAGGCCGTGTCCAACCTCGCGCTGTGGTCACTGCTGAACGGCAATGCCCAGCAGGCCGACGCCATCATGCAGCAGGCCAAGTTGCCGCAAGCCACGCGCGACGCAGTGCTCCACATGGCCGTGCAAATGCGCAAGGCACCCGCTCCGGCAGCGAAAACAACCACCACGAGCGCGTCGACCACTGCCGTTGCAACGACGACCAAACCCGTGTCGCCCGGCATGCCGCATCAGGTGCCCGTGCCGCCCGAATTTTCCGGCATTCCCGGCGGCGTGCTCGACCGCTTCGGCAACACCACCTCGACCCATGAGGCCAACCCATGAACACGCCCCTTCCCGCCGCGCGCCCTGTCGCCCTCGCCGCGCTGTGCCTCGCGCTGGCCAGCCCCGCCTTCGCCCAGCAACAACCGATCACCGGTCAGATGATGGATGGCCGCACCCAAGCCAGCGTGGCAGCGCCCGCACCATCGGCGCCCCCGGCAACGGCCCCCGTCGCGGCCCCGGCGCCACAGGCATTGCCGCCCCCTGCGCAAGCTCCCATGGCCATGTCTCGGGACGACATGACGCCCCCACCGCCGCCTGCCTATGAAAGAGGCATCGACAGCGCCGGCATCGGCTCCACCACCCGTGAACTGCTGCACATGCAAGTCAGCGGCAGCCACGCCGGCCCGCGCCTGCCCATGCTCGGCGATGAAGCCAGCGCCAGCTACAAGCGCTATATCCAGAGCTTCAACCACCCCATTCCCGAATTCTTCGAGAGCAAGGTCGGCAAGGACAGCAACAGCAGCGGGAGATAAGCCATGCAGGCCCCAACGCCCCATCCGGGTTCCATCCAGCCCGGAGCGACATCCATTCGCCGCCAGCACGGCTCCATGGCCATTGCCATGATGCTGATGCTGCTGGGCCTGATCAGCATCCTCGGCATCGTGGAAGTGGGGTATTTGTACTGGGCCCACCGCGACGCGCAGAAGGTGGCGGATCTGGCGGCGTTGTCGGGGGCGCAGCAGCTTTCGGGGCCTGCCTGCACGACGGACTCGGACGCATACAAGGCTGCACTGGGAAATGCAGCAGACAACGGTGCAACAGGCAAGGATGGCAAGCCTGCAAACGGCTACACCAGCATCGATATCACCTGCGGTCGGCAACCTGCCAACGGATCAAGCATCCTTGCACCAGCCTCCGCGAGCAGCGTCGCCGCCATCAAGGTGGTGGCCAGCCGCGGTGTAAACCCTCTCTTCGGCAAGGGTATGGCCTGGCAGTCGACATTTCCAATCAAGGCGGAGGCAGTGGCCATCAATAGCCAGCCGATTGCCTCGTTTTCAGTGGGATCGAGTCTGGCCAAGATCGACCCAACTTTACTGAACACCACATTGGGAACATCCTTAGGTTTGCAATTGCTCAGCCACAATGGCATCGCCAATACAAATATTTCATTGCTCGGGCTGGTCAAGGCTTCGCCAATCGATGTCGGTACCGTCAGCGGTGTCCTCAATGCACCGATCACCGTAGGTGATTTCCTCACCGCTTACGTGCAGGCACTTCAACAAAGCTCCAACGCAGCCAATATCGACATGAGCATCGTGAATGCTGGCGTCGCCAGCATCGAGGCACAGCTTGGCAATACCAGCATCGATCTCGGCAGCATCCTCAACGTCAACGCCAACACAGATGACCCCAACGTCGCACTGAACACCGATGTCAGCGCGCTCGACATCCTCAATGCCGTGGTGCTCGCCGCCGACAGCAAGAACGCCGTGGCATTGCCGGCAACCAGCATCGATGTACCCGGCGTGGCCACTGTCGATTTGTCCCTGTCCATCATCGAGCCTCCACAGATTGGCATAGGCGGTGTAGGCACAACAGCTCACACTGCCGAAATCCGCTTAAGTCTATCCGTGTCAGTGCTCAATAATCCAACAATGCCTGAAAATCAATCGCTTTTGTCCATACCGCTTTATTTGGAAATAGCACCGACTGACGCCTCAATCAAAAGCATTCAATGCCACGTGCCTATAGATAACGGAGGTATAGGCAATATCGTAACCATTGAGGCCGACCCAGGCTTGCTCAATGCCTTTCTTGGAAAACTTAATGCAAGTAGTGCATTTACAAACACCCAAAGCGATTGGGCCACCATTGTTGCAGATGGAGACTTTGCCTCGCTTGTCAACGTTAGCGCAAACGTTCTTGGCATTGTCATACCCGTTGCTGAACTACAGGCAAAATCCGATCTAAGTCTGAAAACATACACCCCTCCAGCACCAAGCCACCCTTTCACCGAAAGTCCAGCGCAACCGCTACCTCAAGAATGGTCAACCCCCGCTAACAATATAGACCTGGGTACCGTTATCGACGGATTGCTTACATCCAAGACCCTACACGTACAACCCAAGCTTCTTGGCATCTCATTATCTGGCTTGGACTCCTTGTTGAGCGGTCTACTTAACGGCTTGAGTACGCTCTTACGTCCAATCCTTGATCCTGTCTTTCGCTCGGTAGATGAGCTACTTATCCACCCTTTGTTGCAAACCTTGGGTATTAGTATCGACTCCGCCGACGTCAGGCTCATTTCAGTCAACTGCAACTCCGGCGCCCAACTTGTCTACTGATATGCCCCACCCATCACGACTTCGCCCCTTGACCCCGGGGCTGGTGCCTTTAGACTTCAGGGGGTTGCGTCGTGGCCAGGGAGGCGCCGCTGGACGCAGGGCAGTTCGGACCGCAGGCAAATCAAGGGGATGCAGGGGATGAATCGAACGACTCGCAGCGCGAGCCCACGGCGCCAGATGGCATCGATGATCGCGATGGCCCTGGTGTGCGTGACCCTGTCGGCATGCGCCTCCTTCCCGTTCAGCAGCAAGGCTTCGGCGCCCACGCCCGCGCCGGGCCCTGCCGCCGCGTCATCGAGCGAAGCTTCCGCCGCGCCGTCCTCGCCGATGCCGGCCTCGGACGACAGCGAGGCGCCGAGCAGCGCCACGGTGGCGAACTTGCAGCGCCTGATCGACAGCAACCAGCTGACCGAACTGCGCACTACCTACAACGCCACCTACGGCGCCAGCCTGCTGTTCCAGACCAGCAAGCTGAGCTATTACGTGGCGCTGTTCCACGGCAAGCAGTTCTGGCGCGTAATCCAGACCGATTCCTACGAGACGGCCGAAAGCATCTACCGCAGCTTTGCCGAGCAGACCCACCAACTGGCCCAGGTGGATATCGACACCACCCGCCTGCACGCTGGGAACGCCTACGCCGAGCACCTGATCGCGCTGAACAAGGAACACCTGCAAAATCTGCAGCAGGACGCCAGCTACCAGCAGCAACAGGCGCAACAGGTGGCGACCGCCCAGCAACAGGCGAAGCAGCAGGCGGTCACGCTCAGCGCCGACTTGAACAGCACCAGCAGCCAGCTGGATGCCATGAAGCAGCGCATCCGCGAACTGGAAAAGCAGCAGACCGACCCCGCCTTGATCTTGCCCGCGCCCAGCACCAATGCGACGCCGGCACCGACGAGCAGCACGCCAGCTTCAGGCACGCCGTCGCCCTAACGCTTTTCTCCCTCTCGCCGATGGGGAGAGGCTGGACGCTTTTCTCCCTCTCCCCCGCGGGGAGAGGGCTGGGGTGAGGGGCCGTTCTTGCAACGACCTTTCCCTCTTGCCGCGTTTTCGCGAGCACCCGCCCCTCACCTCGATCCTCTCCCCAGCGGGGAGAGGAAGCAGAGCCGCGCTTTAAGCCTTTTCTCCCTCTCATCCGCGGGGAGAGGGCTGGGGTGAGGGGCCGTTCTTGCGGCGACCTTTCCCTCTTGCCGCGTTTTCGCGAGCACCCGCCCCTCACCTCGATCCTCTCCCCAGCGGGGAGAGGAAGCAGAGCCGCGCCTCAAGCCGTCTCTCTCACCCGCAGGGAGAGCGCTGGATGCCTTTCTCCCTCTCCCCGCAGGGGAGAGGAAGCAGAGCTGCGCTCGTCGGTGTTTTTCGCGCCGCCCTTCGGTGACAATCGAGCCTTACCGCCGCAAGCCGGGCTTCCGTCATGGCGCTTCCCCATCTTGATCGTCCCATCTGCGAACCGGTGGAGTTGCAACCGGGGTCGCCGGTGCGCGTGGAGCGCATACGGCAAGGCCGCGAAGCGAATGCCAGTGATCCCTTTGTGCATTTCCACGACGTGCACGAGCTGGTGCTGTTCGGCCGGGTCGGCGGGCATTTCGATGCCGATGGCCGGCGCTATGCATTGACCCCGCATGCCATCGTCTTCGTGCCATCGATGCACCAGCACGATTTCGCGCTGGACGCCGGGCCACGCGACTGGACCTTGCTGCAAGTGGAGGCGGATGTGGGCGAGGTGCTGGCGCACAAACCGGGCATGGAACGCCTGCGCCATTCCTTCTGCGCACGACCCGACCGCGCCTTGCGCCAACGTCTGGAATCGCTCGCCGACTGGCTGCTGGCACTGGAGGCCACCGATCCGCTGGCGCTGCCGTTGGCCGAGCTGTTGCTGTGCGCCATCGTCCGCGCGCCGGACATCGAAGGCGAAAAGCTCGCCGCCGACGTCCATGGCCTGCAACGCCTGCGTCCGGCCATCGACCAGTTGCGCCGGCATCCCGCCGAGGCACCCGGCGCGGAGCAGGCCGCGGCGTTGTGTGCGTTGTCGCCCGCCTACTTCAGCCGCCGCTTCAAGCAGCAGGTCGGCATGAGCTGGAGCGACTACGTGCGCACCCACCGCCTGCACCTGGCCAGCCGCCGCCTGCTGGAAACCACGCAAAGCATCGCCACCATTGCCGACGCACTGGGTTTCGCCACGCCGTCGCACTTCGGCGAGCTGTTCCACCGCCGCTTCGGCATCACCCCGGGAGACTATCGCCAGGCCGGCCGCGCGCGCCCGACCTCCCGGCAGCAATGACTACGCCGAGCCCATGAAACAGAAAGCCCCGTAAAGACGGGGCTTCCTCTGACTTTTTCTCAACGGTATCTGTTAGGTGTGTCTCAGAACGGAATGTCGTCGTCCTCGAAGCCGCCGTTGTCGGCCGGAGACGGGGCTGACTGGCGCTGCGGGGCACCGCCGCCATAGTTGCCGCCACCGCTACCCTGGCGCGAAGCGCCGCCCTGCGGACGTTCACGCTGGAAACCGCCGCTACCACCGCCTTCGCCGCCGCCACCACCGAGCATCTGCATCTCGTTGGCCACGATGTCGGTGGAGTACTTTTCCACGCCGTCCTTGTCGGTGTACTTGTCGGTGCGCAGCGAGCCTTCGATATAGACCTGGCGGCCCTTCTTCAGGTATTCGCCGGCGATCTCGGCCAGCTTGCCGAACAGTTTCACCCGGTGCCACTCGGTGCGCTCCTGGCGCTCGCCGCTCTGCTTGTCCATCCACGACTCGGAGGTCGCGATGCGCAGGCTGGTGATAGCGGTGCCGCCGGCGCTGTAGCGGGTTTCGGGGTCGGCGCCGAGGTTGCCGACGAGGATGACCTTGTTGATGCCACGTGCCATGGAATCGCCCTTCGTGAAATGCCAGAAATACGGAGGTGGATGCTAGCACGGCCCCGGGTATCGGGGCGCACGGACCATGCCTTGGGGCGGTGTAGGCAAATGCCGACCGAAGAGGCCCGCGGAATTGTCCACCATCACCCGCAACCCGGCCTTTCCTCGGTAGGAGCGCACCCTGTGCGCGAGCGCTCTGGCGTTTGACCGAAGCCAAGAGCATTCGCGCACAGGGTGCGCTCCTGCCGGATGGACGGGTGTTTCAGGCGGCTACCGGGGTGCCGGCGGCGATGACGCGGCAGCGACCCCACCACAGTAGCGGCAGCCAGATCACCAGCAGCACGGCGGCCACGGCAAACACCGCGGACAGACCCAGGTGCTGCAGCACCACGCCGCCCATCACGCCGCCGATGCCGGCACCGAGGAACTGGCTGGTGGCATAGGCGCCCAACGCTGCGCCACGCATGTGCTGCGGTGCCAGTCGCGACACCAGGCTGGGCAGGCTGGCTTCGAGCAGATTGAAGGCACTGAAGAACACGATTGCCGCCACCCACAGCAGGACATGGCCGTGCCCGGCGGCGCTGAAGCCGACCAGGGCCAGCCCCAGGCCCAGTGCGCACAGCAGGATCAGGCGCATGCTGCCGGCCACCGAAGTCACCCGGCGCAGCACGCCGCCCATCACCACCGCGGAGATCAGCATCACCGGCAGGTACAACTCCCACTGGCGATCCAGCGTGATGCCGGTGTTGCGCGCCAGCATCAACGGCAACGCCACGAAAGCGGCGGTGAGCATGGTGTGCATCATGAATATCGAGGCGTTGAGCACCAGCAACTGCGGCTTCACCAGCATGCGCAGCACTTCCCCGCCGTGAGCCGCCGCCGGTGCGCGGCGCTGTTCGGGCCGCGGCACCACGATCCACAGCAACACGATGGCGCCCAGTGCCAGCACGGCGGTCAGCCCGAACAGACCCGGCAGTCCGGCGATGGCCGCCAACGGTGCGCTGAGGATGATCGCCAGGATGAAGGCCAGCCCGATGCTGACACCGATGATGCCCATCACCTTGCTGCGGTTGTCGTCGCGCGAATGGTCGGCCGCCAGCGCCTGGCTGGCACCGGACACCGCGCCCATGCCTTGCAGCACGCGTCCGACGATGATGCCGTTGATGCCATGCGCCATGGCCGCCACCACACTGCCGACGACGAAGACCAGCAGGCCCACGGTAATCGTCAGATGGCGACCGATGCGATCGGAGATCAGCCCCACCGGCACCTGCAGCAGCGCCTGCGCAAAACCGTAGATGCCGATCGCCAGGCCCACCAGCAGCGGGGTCGCCCCCGGTATGTGCAGCGCGTAAGCCGTGAACACCGGCATGATCAGGAACAACCCGAACATGCGCAGCCCGACGACGCTGGACAAGGCAAGGGAGGTGTTCAGTTCGCGCTTGCTGAGCTTGCTCACGTGGGCGGGTGTCCGGCGATGGCTTGGAAGTCCGATTATAGGCATGTGCCCCGATCGTCCCTATGTGACACAACGCCACGAGGCCCGCAGACCGCGACATTGTTCGCATCGTGGCTCCGTCAGGCCGCATACAGCCAAGGCTGAACCCCCTATAATCGCGCTTCAACTCCTTGCAGGCCGTCCATGAGCTCGTCCGCCGAACACGTTCCCGGATCAATGCGCGACTTCGCCGACGTACGCGAACTCGCCGCCGCCGACATGCGCGACGTCGATGCGCTGATTCGCCAGCGGCTGTCCTCCGATGTGGTGCTGATCAACCAGATCGCCGACCACATCATCGCCGGTGGCGGCAAGCGGCTGCGCCCGATGCTGCACGTGCTGGCGGCCGGCGCCGCGGGTTACACGGGCGAGCAGCACATCAAGCTGGCCGCGGTCATCGAGTTCATCCACACATCCACCCTGCTGCACGACGACGTGGTCGACGAATCGGACCTGCGCCGCGGCCGCAAGACCGCCAACGCACTGTGGGGCAACGCCGCCAGCGTGCTGGTCGGCGACTTCCTCTACTCGCGCTCGTTCCAGCTGATGGTGGAACTGAACGACATGCGCATCATGCGCATCCTCGCCGACACCACCAACACCATCGCCGAGGGCGAGGTGCTGCAGTTGCTCAACATCGGCAACGCCGACGTGAACGAGACCGCATACCTGGCGGTGATCGAGCGCAAGACTGCGGTGCTGTTCGCCGCTGCCACCGAACTGGGCGGTCTGCTCGGCGGCTTGCCGACGGACCAGGTGGCCGCCCTGCGCCGCTACGGCATGGAACTGGGCTACGCCTTCCAGATCGCCGACGACCTGCTGGATTACGTCAGCGACGCCGGCACCCTGGGCAAGAACATCGGCGACGACCTGGCCGAAGGCAAACCCACGCTGCCGCTGATCTACGCGCTGGAAACCGCCGACGCCAAGCAGGTGCAATCGCTGCGCCACGCGATCGAACACGGCGGCCTGGATTCACTGGATCACATCATCGCCGCCATCCGCGACTCCGGCGCGCTGGAACGCACCCGCGAACGCGCCGTGGCGCATGCCAAGGCTGCATGCGAGGCCCTGGCCAGCCTGCCCGCTTCCACGCATCGTGATGCTCTGGCTGCGCTGGCTGATTATTCGGTGCAGCGCACGTCCTGAGGTTCCTTGCTGGAGCTTTCAACGCTATCGCGAAGCTGCTCGCCTGCGGCGGGTTTTCGGGAACCTCGAAACCCCGCTCCCCCGATGAAGGTTTGGAGGGGTGCCCCGAAAGCCTTGTAGGAGCGCACCCTGTGCGCGAATGCTCTTGGCCTCGGTCAGACGCCCGAGCATTCGCGCACAGGGTGCGCTCCTACAAAAACGGTTATTCGAGGTGCCCTATGGACTGCCGGCAAACGCCGACTTCAGCCACTGGTGCATCAAGCGATAACTGCGCGCCGCGGCCTTGGCGTCGTACTTGCAGCCCGGTTCGTTCTCGCCCACTTCGGTAAAACAATGCACGGCGTGGCCGAGCACCACGAACTGCCAGTCGGCGGGACTTTGGCGCATCTCGTCGAGAAACTTGTCCGCGGCCGGCATCGTCCAGGTGTCGTCGGCGCCGTTCATCGCCAGCACGCGCGCCTTGATGTGTTTCGCCTGCGCCGGGTCACCGCCGGAGAGGTCACCGTGGAACGACACCACCGCGGCGACGTCCGCTCCGCTGCGTGCCAGATCCAGCACGGCTGCGCCGCCAAAGCAGAAGCCGATGGCGGCGAGTTTCGAGGTATCGATCGGCGCCGAAGCCGCCTGCGCCCGCAGCTGCGCCAGCGCCTCGTTGACCCGTTTGCGCATCAGCGAACGATCCGCATACAGCGGCTTCACCGCCGCCTGCGCCTGATCGGTATTCGTCGGGCGCACACCGGCACCGTACATGTCGGTGAGCAGGATCACGTAGCGCTTGCCGGCGATCATCTCGGCTTTCTTTACCGCCGCCGCATTCACGCCGAACCAGTTCGGCACCATCACCAGACCCGGACGTTTCGCGGCGATCGCGTCGTCATAGACCAGCACGCTGTGAAAATGCGTACTTCCCAGCGTCCAGTCCACGGTGCGATGAACCATCTTCGCCTGCGCGGCGAAGGCGAGCACGGAAAGCAACAGCACGCTGCAGCAACGGGCGAGACGCATGACGAATCCTCCGGCCAGGTTGGTTTGCTCCCTCCCCTGCGACGCAGGGGAGAGTTGGGGAGGGGGCTTCTCGGAGAACGCGAAAAGCTTTACCCCCTCCCAGCCTCCCCCTGCCTTGCAGGAGGAGGCGAAAAGCTCACAGCCCGGCGGCGTGCGCGGCGATACGACGCTTCAGCGGCGCCAGTCGATCGAGCAGGCGTACGCCCAGGCCACGCGCCGCAATCAACGGCGGCGACTGCCAGGCGTAGATGCGTGCCAGCGCGTCGAAACCGCGCGCATCGAGCGTATCGGCGCTACGGCGGCGACGTGCGTAGCGACGCAATACATGTTCGGCACCGATGTCACGCCCGGCATCGCGTGCGGCACGCAGCGTATCGCGCAATTCGGCGACATCGCGCAGCCCCAGGTTCACACCCTGCCCGGCCAGGGGATGGACCGCATGCGCGGCATCACCGAGCAGCACGAAGCGATCGGACTGGTAGGTTTCGGCCAACTGCAACTTGAGCGGGAACGCCGCGCGCCGCGTGGTGCCCAGCACACGACCCAAGCGGAAATCGCTGGCGATGCCGAGCGCATCCATGAAGGCCGCGTCGTCCAGCGCCAACACGCGTTGCGCTTCGTCCTCGGGCAGCGACCACACCACCGAGCTGCGACCGTCAGCCAGCGGCAGCAGCGCCAACGGCCCCGTGGGCAGGAAGCGCTGCCATGCGGTGGCTTCATGCGGCCGCTCGGTGACGACATGCGCCACCACTGCACGTTGCGCGTAGTCGCGACCACGGGTAGCGATGCCGGCCATGTCGCGCAATGGCGAAGCGGCGCCGTCAGCGGCCACCAGCAGACGCGCGGCCAGACTTTCGCCATCAGCCAGTTCCAGCACCACGCGATCCTCCCGCGCCTCGAAACCCCGCACCTCGGCCGGGCACAGGCGACGGACGCCGCCCGTGGCTGTGCCGGAGCGGCCGCCGGCCGCCTCCAGCGCCTGCCACAGCGTCCACTGCACCAGATTGTTCTCGACGATATGGCCGAGCAGGTCGCGCCCATCGTCCGCGGCAGAAAAGTCGATGGCGGCGCCGCTTTCGCTGTCCCATACATGCATGTGCGCATAAGGACTGGATCGCGCATCACGAATGGACGTCCAGACGCCCAAGCCATCCAGCAACTCGATGGACGACGGCGCGAGCCCGACCACGCGCAAATCGACTTCGTCGCCCGCGCGCCATGGTGTCGGCTCGCGCGCTTCCAGCAAGGCGGTGGAAAAGCCGGCCTTCGCCAACGCCAGCGCAGCAGCGGCGCCGACCATGCCGCCACCGACCACGGCGATATCCAGTGCCGGCGCGCGGCGACGTTCGGGAAGCGTGTTCATGGCAGGCGCTCCAGCACGGCGTGCGGCGGCTCGCCACGGAAGCCCATGCCGTGTCGTGCCAGCAGGTGTTGCAGCGGCGACACGCGGTCGTAGGCCAGCAGCGCCAGCGAGCGCAGCGGCGCCAGCAACGGCTGTTCCAGGCAGGCCAGCCGCACCAGTCCGTGGCTCATCGCCATGGTGCCTTCGCGGTCCGGTGCACGACGCGCGGCATAGCGTTGCAGCAGGTCAGCCGCGCCGGGATCTTCCGCCGCAGCAACCAGTTCCGACAAGGTCAGCGCATCGCGCAAGCCGAGGTTGAAACCTTGCGCACCGATCGGGTGGACGGTCTGCGCGGCGTTGCCGACCAGCACCGCGCGCGGGCCGATCAACTGCCGTGCGACCACGCGGCGGATCGCGTAGGGGTGTCGCTTGCCCGGGCGCGTCAGCCGGCCCAGCTTCCAGCCGAAACGTTGCTGCGCCAGCGCGATGAAGTCGTCATCGCCCAGCGCCGCCACCGCTTCCGCCTGCTCGCCCGGCACGGTAAGCACCAGTCCGCAGCGACGTTCGGCCAGCGGCAACAGCGCCACCGGGCCCGCGTCGGAGAAGCGCTCGAAGGCGCGGTTCGCGTGATCGTGCTCGGGAGTGACGGCGGCGACAAACAAGGTCTGCTCGTAATCGAGCCGCTCGGCGTCGATGCCGAGCTGGCTGCGCACGAAGGATTCGGTGCCGTCGGCGCCGACCAGCAGCGCCGCATCGACCGTGCGCTCGCCGTCGGCGGTGCGGATACGCGCGCGCCAGCCGGCCGGGTGCGATTCCAGCGCCTCCAGTGTCGCCGGCGCCAGCCGGGTCAGCCGGGTGCAGGCATCCAGCCGGCGCAACAAGGCTTCGCCCAGTTCACGCGCTGGCAGCGTCCAGCCCAGGGCATCGACGCCCTGCTTCGCCGCGTCGATGCGCGCGCTGCCGAATTCGCCCGCGCGGCTGACCCGGATATGCCGGATCGGCGTGGCATTCGCCGCGGCGTGCGTCCACACGCCGATGGCGTCCAGGCCATTGACCGTGGCGCGCGCCAGCGCCAGGTTGCGTTCGTCGTAGCTCGGCTGGGCACCGGCGCGCGGGGCGGCCGCCTCGACCAGGGTGGCGGCGATGCCGGCGGCATCCAGCGCAATGGCCAGACTGGCGCCAACCAGGCCGCCACCGACGATCAGCACACCGGTTCGGGAAGTGGAGGTTTGCTCGGGACTCATGCCGTCGATGATACGCGCGAGCGCACGGCGGCTGCATCGACGACGGCGCATTGGGCTAAACTGGGTGCCTGATTCCCCGCATGCATTCCCACGGAGCCCTGCCATGGACAAGCCGTACATCCAACGCGTGAGTATTTTCATCGCCCTGGCCCTGGCGATGGCGGTCACCCGCATCCATCACTTCGACGTGCTGCCCGATGCGTCGTGGGCCATATTCTTCCTCGCCGGTTTCTGGCTGCGCGGCTCGGCACGCTGGGCTTTCCCGCTGCTGATGGCCGAAGCCGTGCTGGTCGATTTCGTGGTGATCACGCAGCAAGGCATGAACTTCTGGAGCCAATACTGCGTGTCGCCGGCCTACTGGTTCCTGATTGCCGCCTACGGCGCGCTGTGGCTGGGCGGCAGCTGGCTGGCCCGGCACCAGCTTGGCCTGCGCATGCCCACGCTCGGCCTGGCCGTGCTGGCGCTGCTGGTCAGCGAGGCCGTGTGCTACCTGATTTCCAACGGCAGCTTCTACTGGATCAGCGCCAACGTGCCGGCGCCGCGCAGCTTCGGCGCATGGTTCGTCAACCTGGGCGACTGGTACCTGCCGTTCCTCGAAGTCACCGCGTTGTACGTGGGCCTGGGGGCCGTGCTGCACGTGCTGGTGACCCAGCTGTCGCGCACGCTGCAGCACACCGGCCACACGCAGCACTGACGTGGGCAACCGCCTTTCGAAAATCTACACGCGCACCGGCGACGACGGCAGCACCGGCCTCGGCGACGGCTCGCGGGTAGCCAAGGATTCGCTGCGCGTCAGCGCCTACGGCACCGTCGACGAGCTCAACAGCACGATCGGCATGGTGCTGGCCTGCAATGGCGTGGACGCTGCCGTGCGCGAAGCGCTGACCCAGATCCAGCACGAGCTGTTCGACCTCGGCGGCGAGCTGTGCATCCCGGGCATGGCGATGATCGACGACGCCGACATCACGCGCCTGGAAACCGTGCTGGACGGCTTCAACGAGCCACTGCCATCGCTGAAGGAATTCATCCTGCCCGGTGGCGGCATGGCCGCATCGTGCTGCCACCTGGCGCGCACCGTCTGTCGCCGCGCCGAGCGTGAAGTGACGGCGCTGGCGCGCGAGGAAGACGTGCGGCCGCAACCGCAGCGCTATCTCAACCGCCTGTCCGACCTGCTGTTCGTGTTGTGCCGCGTACTGGCCCGGGCCGATGGCCACGGCGAGGTGCTGTGGCAGCACGAGCGCCGGCGCAAGCCGACGGCCTGACCGGTAACCGCATGCTGCGGCTCTATACCCATCCATCCTGCCTGCAGCACGATACCGGCCCCGGCCATCCCGAATCGCCGGCACGGCTCGCGGCGGTGCTGCACGCACTGGATCACGACCGCTTCGCCGCGCTGGATCGCATCGAAGCCCCGCGCGCCACGCGCGAGCAGCTGTTGCGCGTGCATCGGGCCGGTCACGTCGAGCGCATCCTGGACGCGGCTCCTTCCGAGGGGCTGCTGCAGCTGGACGAGGACACCCTGATGTCGCCCGGCTCGGCCGAGGCGGCGCTGCGTGCGGCCGGTGCGATGGTGGCTGCGGTGGACGCGGTGATCGGCGGCGAATGTCGCCATGCGTTCTGCGCCGTTCGCCCCCCTGGCCACCACGCCACACCCGACCATGCGATGGGCTTCTGCCTGTTCAACAACGTGGCCGTGGCGGCGGCCCACGCGCTGGCGGCCCACGGCCTCAAGCGCGTGGCGATCGCCGATTTCGACGTGCACCACGGCAATGGCACGCAGGCCATCTTCGAACGCGAACCGCGCGTGCTGTTCGCTTCCAGCCACGAGTCGCCGCTGTACCCCAATACCGGCCGCGAAGACGAGCGTGGCGTCGGCAATATCGTCAATGGCTGCCTGTCGGCCGGCGACGGTTCGTGGGCCTTCCGCGAATTGTGGGACGGCCTGCTGCTGCCGCGATTGCACGCGTTCAAACCGCAGCTGGTGCTGGTTTCGGCCGGTTTCGACGCCCATCGCGACGATCCACTGGCCGGGCTGCAACTGGGCAGCGAAGACTACGCCTGGATCACCGCGAAGCTGGTCGAACTTGCCCGCGCGCATGCCGGCGGACGGCTCGTCTCGACGCTGGAAGGCGGCTACGCGCCGACGGCACTGGCGGCCAGCGCCGCCGCGCATGTCGAAGAGCTGATGGAATGATGCCGCCGGCCCGGGATCGGGTGGCAAGCCGATTCGGTCAAAGCCGGCTTTGACCTTCGCGACCTGAGGATGTTCTGATTTTGCCCGTCATCCCAGCGGCTCTCAACAGCCGAAGGAATGACGGGAAAAGCAGATTGATCAGGCCATCCCTAAAGCGGCAGGAAATCCAGCGCCACGGAATTGACGCAGTAGCGCAGGCCGGTCGGCCGCGGACCGTCGCTGAACATGTGCCCCAGGTGCGAATCACAATTGGCGCAGCGCAGCTCCACCCGATGCCGACCCTGGCTTTCATCCCGGCGCAGGCTCACTGCCGAGGGCGCCATCGGCCGGAAGAAACTCGGCCAGCCCGAGCCGGAATCGAATTTGGCCTCGGAGGCGAACAGCTTTGCCCGGCACGCCACGCAGACGTAGATACCCGCCTCGCGGTGGCGATACCAGCGCCCGCTGAACGGTGGTTCGGTAGCCGAACAGCGACACACGGCGTACTGTTCTGGCGTCAGATCGACCTGCCATTGCGAGTCGGTCTTGTGTACCGGAACGGGATTCGGAAGCGGATTGGAAGTCGTATTCATGCCTCGTCCCCACACGAAACAGATAGCGCGCGCCTGCCGCAGGCAGGCCCTTTCTGTTAGCTTACTGCGTCTTCCCGTCGACAGATTGCCATCGTGACGCGCACGCTACGCCAACTGCCTCCCCGTCGCCTGCTGGCGGTTGCCGCCGCCATGGCCCTGATCAGTGCCCAAGCCGATGCCAGTGGCGGAAAGGGCCTGAAACACCCCAAGTCCACGCTTGACGGCACCGAGACCGTCTGCCCGCTGGGCACCTTCATCTGCCCGCCGCGGCCGGACAACTTCGCGTTGTGCCGCCCCAATGCAATGCTGGAATTCTACGACCCCAGCCTGCCGCAGAACACCGACCTGCGCCCGACCGCGAAGACCTACGTCCAGGCCGAGCATGTGGACAGCTCGAACCAGACCGTCTACCACCTCTCCGGCCGGGTGAAGATGGATCGCGCCGACCAGCAGGTGCAGGCCGACCGCATCGACTACAACGACGAGACCACCGATTACGACGCCCGCGGCGACGTGCGCTACCAGGAAGCCGGCGAGCTGCTGTCCGCCGACCACATGCAGGGCAACACCAACGCCAACCGTGGCATCGCCGACGGCAACCTGCGCTTCCAGATGCTGCTGTCGCACGGCAACGGCACGGCGGATCAGGCGCACATGCTGGACGCCCAGCACAGCCGCTACCACCGGGTGGCCTATTCCACCTGCGACATCGGCCACCACCTGTGGGAAATCCGCGCCAAGAAACTCACCATCAACAAGGAAACCGGCCGTGGCGTGGCGCGCGACGCCACCATGCGACTGGGGCACGTGCCATTCCTGTATCTGCCCTACATGAGCTTTCCCGTCGACAACCGGCGCATGAGCGGTTTCCTGTATCCGACCTTCAGCCACACCACGCGTGGCGGCTACACGTTCAGCATTCCGTACTACCTGAACCTGGCGCCGAACTACGACGCCACGCTGGAGCCGCGCCTGTACTCGCTGCGCGGCCCGATGCTGGCCGGCCAGGCACGCTACCTGTTCCCGGGAACGAGTGGCCAGCTCGACTTCGAGTACCTGGCCAAGGACCGCTTCGACGACACCACGCTGTCGCCCACCGCCACGGACACCCTGGGCCGTGATCGCTGGCTGATGAAATACACCGACAGCACCGCGTTGTGGCCGGGCTGGTCGTTCGGCACCAGCATCAACCGCGCGTCGGACCGCAACTACCTGCGCGACTTCGGCAGCGACCTGTACACCATCTCCACCGGCACGCTGGCGTCCAATGCCTACATCAACGGTTCGGGCAACTGGTGGAGCGCCTCATTCGGCGCCGATTACTACCAGAACGTCGATCCGTCGCTGCCGGACAGCGTGGTGCAGTACAAGCGCTGGCCGCGTGCCACGTTCAACCTCGACATCCCGCTCAACCGCTGGCTCGAAGCCGGCCTGAGCAGCGAGGCGGTGGCGTTCCGCAAGCAGGACGTGGTCGAAGGCGATCGGTTGGACCTGTACCCGTTCATCGGCGCCGATTTCCAGGGCGCCGCGTGGTTCGTGCGCCCGAAGGTGGCCTGGCGCTATACCGCCTACCAGCTCAGCAACGGTTATCAGAATTACGGCTTCTACGGCCCGCTTGCCGCCGGCCAGGCTTCGCCGTTCACCGATCGCACACCCAGTCGTTCGCTGCCCATCGCCAGCCTCGACAGCGGACTGATCTTCGAGCGCGACACCTCGCTGTTCGGCAGCAACTACACGCAGACGCTGGAACCGCGCCTGTACTACCTGTACGCGCCGTACCGCGACCAGAGCAACCTGCCGCTGTTCGATACCACCTTGATGTCGTTCGACTACTGGCAGTTGTTCTCGCCCAGCCAGTACTCCGGCGCCGATCGCCAGATGAACGCCAACAACCTGACGGCAGCGGTGACCACCCGCCTGCTCGACGAGAGCGGCGTAGAGCGGTTGTCGCTCAGCTTCGGCCAGATCCGCTACTTCACCCCGCAAAAGGTGCCGCTCACCGGCACCACCGCCACCGACTTCGCCGGCTCGGACTACGTGGTGGAACTGGGCAGCCAGCTCAGCGACGACTGGCGCCTGAACGGCTCCTACCAGTGGAACCCGCACAGCCGCCAGACCGACATGGGCACGGTGGAACTGCAGCGCCGCATCGGCCTGGACGGCGTGCTGAACTTCTCCTACCGCTTCCGGCGCAGCCTGCTGGAACAATACGACGCTTCCGTGGTCTATCCCGTCTCGGATCGCTGGCGCCTGCTCGGTCACTGGACCTATTCGGTGATGGACAAGCGCACGGTGGAAGCCATGGCCGGCATCCAGTACGAAAGCTGCTGCGTGAAACTGAGCCTGCTGGGCCGTCACTACGTGAACGGCTACGACGGTCTGGTTCCCACCACGACCACCGCGAACCCGGGAACCAACAACGCGATCATGTTCGAGCTGGAATTCAAGGGCATGGGCGCATTCAACGGCCAGACCGAGACCTACCTGCGCCGTGGTATTCTTGGCTATCAATAAACTCCTGTCGCCACTGGCGATTGAAGGCCCCCGACTGATGAAGCAGACCTTCGCGTTACTCCTGCTGGCGATCGCCTTTGCGATCCCGCCACTCGCCCATGCCCAGTTGCTGCCGCAGGCCGCAGCCGGACAGGGCACCACCAGCCAGGAGCAACCGCTCGACCGCATCGTTGCGGTCGTCGAGGAAAACGTGATCCTGGAAAGCGAGTTGGACCAGGCCGTGCAAGCCGTGCAGCAGCAATATGCACAGCACCCCGAACAGTTGCCGCCCACCGACGTGTTGCGCCGGCAGGTGCTTGATCGCCTGATCCTGATGAAGCTGCAATTGCAGCGTGCCGACGAACAGGGCATCCAGGTCTCCGACCAGGAAGTCGACCAGGCCGTGGCCAACGTGGCCCAGCAGAACAAGATGACGACCGACCAGCTGCGCGCCGCCGTGCAGCAGACCGGGCAGAGCTACGCCGCGTTCCGCCAGCAATTGCACGACCAGCTGGTGGTGCAGCGCCTGCACCAGAGCGTGGTGCACGATTCCGTCTCGGTCACCGACAGCGAAGTCGACAACCTGCTCAACAGCCCGACCTACAAGGCCGGCGAAGTGCACCTGGCGCACATCGACATCAACATTCCCAGCGGTGCCAGCGCCACCGATATCCAGGTTGCCGCGGCCAAGGCCAAGGCCGCGCTGGACGCGATCAAGGGCGGCATGGACTTCAATGCCGCCGCCATCCGCTACTCCGACGCCTCCGACGCGCTCGACGGCGGCGACCTCGGCTGGCGCCGCATGGACGCCATCCCGCCGGCCTTCGTCGACACCATCACCAACATGAAGCCCGGCGACGTCAGCCCGGCCCTGCGCGGTCCCACCGGCTTCCACATCATCAAGCTGGTCGGCGAGCGCCAGCCGCCCAAGCAGATCGCCACCGAATTCCACGCCCTGCACATCCTGATCAAGCCCAGCGCCGTGGTGTCCATGCAGCAGGCCGAGCAGAAGGCCCAGTCGCTGTACAACCGCCTCGTCAACAAGCATGCCTCCTTCGCCACCCTGGCCAAGGAAGACTCCGACGACGACACCACCGCCAACAACGGCGGCGACATGGGCTGGTTCCAGCAGAACGCCTGGGGCTCGGCCATCGGCCAGCAGATCGCGCAGCTCAAGGACGGCGAGGTCTCCAAGCCGTTCCAGACCGCCGAAGGCTGGCATCTGGTGAAGCGCCTGGGCGAACGCCAGACCGACGTCACCGAGAAGGCCGCGCGCGAGCAGGCCCGCCAGGCCATCGGCAACCGCAAGGCCGAGCAGGCCTACGACGATTACCTGCGCCAGCTGCGTTCCAGCTCGTACGTGAAGATCCTGGTCCCCGCACTGGCCAAGCCCGACGAAGGCAACGCCAAGGCGTCCTCGTGACCCCGGCGGCAGCCGCACCGCGGTCGTGAGCACGCAGGCGCTGCCCCGGCTCGCCGTCACCGCGGGCGAGCCCGCGGGTGTCGGCCCCGAACTGCTGATCCGATTGGCCGCCAGCGAAGTGGCGGCCAATCTCGTTGCGGTCACCGACCGGGAGTTGCTCGAACGCGCCGCCTCGCGTTGCGGCGCGGCCATCGAGCTGCGCGACGACGACGGCAGCGATATCGCAGTGCGCCCGCCCGGCACATTGCGTGTCCATCACGTGCCATTGGGTGTTCCCGAAGTCCCGGGCCAACCCGACCCGCGCAACGCCCGGCACGTGCTCGCCACCCTCGCCGAGGCCGCCGACGGCTGCATGCAGGGACGCTACGCCGCCGTGGTTACCGCACCGTTGCAGAAGGCCTCGATCAACGAGGCCGGCATCCGCTTCAGCGGCCACACCGAATTCTTCGCCGAACGCGCCCACGCCGACGTGGTGATGATGCTGGCCAGTCCCGAGCTGCGCGTGGCACTGGCCACCACCCACCTGCCGCTGGCCGCGGTGCCGGCCGCGATCACCCGCGCCACGCTGGAACGCGTGCTGCGCATCGTGCACGGCGAACTGCGCACGAAATTCGGGCTGGCCGACCCGCGCATCGCCGTACTCGGCCTCAATCCGCATGCCGGCGAAGGCGGCCATCTCGGTCGCGAGGAACTGGACACCGTCATCCCGCTGCTGGACACGCTGCGTGCCGAAGGCATGCAGTTGCTTGGCCCGCTGCCTGCCGACACCGCCTTCGTTCCCGCCCAGCGAACACGCTACGACGCGGTACTGGCGATGTACCACGATCAGGCCTTGCCGGTACTGAAGAGCGAGGCCTTCGACCGCACCGTCAACCTCACCCTCGGCCTGCCCTTCATCCGCACCTCGGTCGATCACGGCACCGCGCTGGATCTGGCCGGCAGTGGTACGGCCGATCCGGCCAGCCTGATTGCCGCCGCCAAGCTCGCCTTGACCCTGGCCAAGAGCGAGAAGAGAGTGAAGAGGAGTGAGAAGTGAGTAGAAGCCACCCACTCGCCACTCTCACTCCACACTCCTCTCCACTCACTCTTGCCCCATGAACGCCCGCCCCAAGAAAAGCTTCGGCCAACACTTCCTGCACGAACGGCGTTACATCGAACGCATCGTCAGCTCGATCTCGCCACGCGCCGACGACTTCGTGGTCGAGATCGGTCCAGGCGAAGGCGCGCTCACCCTGCCCCTGCTGGCTGCCGCCGGCAAACTCACCGCGATCGAGCTGGACACCGACCTGATCCCGGGGCTGCAGGAGCGCGCCGCAGCCGTCGGCGAACTGGCCATCATCCATGCCGACGTGCTGAAGGTGGATTTCACTGCGCTGGCGCATCGCCATGGGGTGCCGCGCCTGCGCATCGCCGGCAACCTGCCCTATTACATTTCCAGTCCGATCCTGTTCCATTGCGTCGAGCACGCGGCCGCGATCCAGGACATGCACTTCATGCTGCAGAAGGAAGTGGTCGATCGCATGGCCGCCGAACCGGGCAGCAAGGTCTACGGCCGCCTGTCGGTGATGCTGCAACTGGCCTGCCGGGTCGAACCGCTGTTCAACGTGCCGCCCGGCGCGTTCCGGCCGCCGCCGAAGGTGGATTCGGCGGTGGTGCGGCTGATCCCGCTCACGCCCGAGCAGCGCCATGATGCGGACCCGGAACGGCTGTACGCCGTGGTCAGGGCCGCCTTTGCACAGCGACGCAAGACGCTGGGCAACGCCTTGCGCCAGCTGCTGGATGCCGACGCCATCCGCCGCGCCGACGTCGACCCCAAGGCGCGTGCCGAAACCCTGTCGCCAGCCGACTTCGTTCGACTGGCCAAGGTGGACACCTCCATCTGAACGCCATGCGCGCCGGCGGCTTCCATTCGCTGCCCATGCACATCGGCAACCCGTACAATCCAGCCATGACCGAGAAATCTTCCTACACGATCGACGTGCAGGTCGTAAGCCGCTTCGTGCCCGACCAGTCGCGCCCCGGCGACAACCGCTACGTGTTCGCCTACACCATCACCCTGCGCAACGCCGGCAACGTGCCCGCGCAGTTGCTCACGCGGCATTGGCTGATCACCGACGCCAACGGCAAGGTGGAAGAAGTGCGTGGCGACGGCGTGGTCGGCGAACAGCCGTGGATGCGTCCCGGCGACGATTTCGAATACACCTCCGGCGCGGTGCTGGAAACCCCGGTCGGCATCATGGGCGGCAGCTACCAGATGCTGGCCGACGACGGCACCCGCTTCGAGGCACCGATTCCGGAATTCACCTTGTCCATCCCGCGCACGCTGCACTGACGGAAGCGGACTGACATGGCCACCTACGCGATCGGAGACGTCCAGGGCTGCTACCCGGAACTGCAGCGCCTGCTGGAAAAGCTGCGCTTCGACCCCGCAGCCGATCGCCTGTGGTTCTGCGGCGACCTGATCAATCGTGGCGGCCGCTCGCTGGATACTTTGCGACTGATCCACGAGCTGCGCGAATCCAGCGTGGTGACTCTGGGCAACCACGACCTCAGCCTGCTCGCCATCGCCGAACGCAAGCCCGACGCACAAGCCCGGGTGAACCCGGAGCTGCGCGAAGTGCTGTTCGCCGAGGACGCGCCAGTGCTGTTCGACTGGCTGCGCAGCCAGAAGCTGCTGCACCACGACGAGACGCTGGGCTGGACGATGATCCACGCCGGCCTCGCGCCCATCTGGACGCTCAAGCAGGCGCAACGCTGCGCGCTGGAAGTGGAGCGCGAGCTGTCCAGCCCGCGCCGGGGCCGTCTGCTGAAAAACCTGTTCGGCAACCGCCCCGCCGCGTGGAACAACCGCCTGCAGGGCATCGAGCGCCTGCGCGCCACCATCAACACGCTCACCCGCATGCGCTACTGCGACGTCAACGGCCGCATCGACTTCGAGGGCAAGGGCACACCGGGCACGCAAAAGCCCGGCATGTATCCGTGGTTCGAGGTGCCCGGCATGCGTCGACGCGACACCCGCATCGTCTGCGGCCACTGGTCGGCACTGGGCCGCTTCGCCGGTCTGGGCGTGCATGCGATCGACACCGGTTGCGTCTGGGGCGGCAAGCTGACGGCACTGCGCCTGGACGGCGAGGAACCGCAATACATCACCGTCGACGCCGAGCCCCACCGCAAGCGTCCGCCGGGTGGCGGTGACTGAGCGGGCTTTTCCGGCACGCCCCGATCGCGGCGTGGCAACGGCGGCGGCGGCGGCGGCGTAGGAGCGCACCCTGTGCGCGAATGCTCTGGCGCTTGACCGGAGCGAAAAGCATTCGCGCACAGGGTGCGCTCCTACACGGCTTCGGCGAAGCTGCGGGTAGGTGCGCTCGCTACGGAAGAACCTCGGCCAGGCTCTTATGACATTTCTTCCGGCGTTGAGGCGTGCCGCCACCGCCATGCTAGGTTGATCGCTCCCCACCCGAGGAGCCTCCCACGATGGAACACCAAGGCACGGTCGCGCAGCAGTTTGGCGCGCAGGCACAGGCTTACCTGACCAGCACGGTCCATGCGCAAGGCAAGGACCTGCAGCAGCTCGGCGACATGGCCGAACGGTTTGCCGCCGGCGCGACCGTCCTCGATCTCGGCTGCGGTGCCGGTCACGCCAGCTTCGCCATGGCGCCGTATGTCACCGAACTGGTGGCCTACGACCTGTCCACGGACATGCTCGACGTGGTCGCCGCGGCGGCCGCCACGCGAGGGCTGGGCTCGATCCGCACCCGCCAGGGACCGGCCGAACGGTTGCCGTTCGCCGATGCCAGCTTCGCGTTGGTCGCCAGCCGCTACAGCGCCCACCACTGGACCGATCCGGCGACAGCCCTGCGAGAAATTGCACGCGTACTCAAGCCGGGCGGCCAGCTTTGCATGATCGATGTCGTGGGTCCGCAAGGCGTGGGATCGGCATTGCTCGACACCCACCTGCAATCACTGGAAGTGTTGCGCGACGTCTCGCACGTACGCGACTACAGCCGGGCCGAGTGGCGCGACATGCTGACCACCGCCGGTTTCGAGCTCACCGACGAGCAGGATTGGCGACTGGACATCGACGTCAACAGCTGGCTGGCGCGCATGCGCACGCCGCCGGTACTGGAAGCCGCGGCGCGACATCTACTCGCGAATGCCCCGGATGAAGTGAAGCAGTACTACGCCGTCGATCCGGCCACGCTGGACTTCAAACTGGAGTCAGCGATGTTCACCGCACGCAAGAGCGGGGAGTGAAGATTGAGGAGCGAGAAGTGAGAGAAAGCGCCGCTTCGCTCTCACTCTTCATGATCGGAGCGAGTGGGCGGGATTGAGGAAAACGCCTGCACGTTCGTGCTCTCTCTCACTCCTCACTTCTCTCCACTCACTCCTGCTTTATCGCTCTACTCACGCTTGACGTCAGGCCAACTGGCCGTGGCAGTGCTTGTACTTCTTGCCGGAGCCGCACGGGCACGGATCGTTGCGCCCCACCTTGGGGCCGCTGGCAACGGCCGGTGGCGCCATCGATGACGCAGCCTGCATCCCGGCATCGGCACCCAGCGCACCGACCGGTGCACCGCCGCCACTGGCTTGCATCTGGCGCTGCAGGCGTTCGGCCATGCGCTGCTGCTCGGCTTCCATCGCGGCGACTTCTTCCTCGCTGCGAATGCGGATGCGCGCCAGCATCTGGATCAGCTCATGCTTGATGCGGTCGAGCATCTGCGCGAACAGTTCGAACGACTCGCTCTTGAACGCCTGCTTCGGGTCCACCTGGGCGTAACCGCGCAGGTAGATGCCCTGGCGCAGGTAATCCATGCTCGCCAGGTGTTCCTTCCAGGCGTTGTCGACCACGCTCAGCATGATGTGCTTCTCGAGCTGGCGCATGCTTTCGGCGCCGATCTGCTCTTCCTTGGCGCGGAACAAGTCGTCCATCAGACCGCGCACGTGCTCGAGGATGCCGTCCGCATCGATCTCGGAGTGCTGCTCGATCCAGTGCTTCAGATCGGCGGTGATGCCGTACTCGCTCTCCAGTTCGCGGTCCAGCCCGGCAATGTCCCACTGGTCGTCAATGCTGTCGGCGGGCACATGGCCACGCACCAGCTGGGTCACCACGTCCTCGCGGATATCCGCGACGGTGGCCGAGACGTCGTCCTCTTCCAGCAGTTCATCGCGCTGGTTGTAGATGACCTTGCGCTGGTCGTTGGCAACGTCGTCGTATTCGAGCAGGTTCTTGCGGATGTCGAAGTTGTGCTGTTCGACCTTGCGCTGCGCCTTCTCGATCTGACGGCTGATCATCTTGTCTTCCAGCGCGTCGTCTTCCTTCATGCCGAAGCGCTTCATCCAGCGCACCAGCCCTTCGCCGCCGAAGATGCGCAGCAGGTTGTCCTGCAGCGACAGGTAGAAGCGCGAGGAGCCCGGATCGCCCTGGCGACCGGAACGTCCGCGCAACTGATTGTCGATACGCCGCGACTCGTGCCGCTCGGTGCCCACGATATGCAGGCCGCCGGCAGCCAGCACCTGTTCGTGCAGCTTCTTCCATTCGGCCTTGACGCGGGCGCGGTCGACGTCGCTGGCATCTTCCGGCAGCGCCGCCAACGCCGCTTCCAGGCTGCCGCCGAGCACGATGTCGGTACCGCGACCGGCCATGTTGGTGGCGATGGTGACCGCGCCGGGCGCGCCGGCCTGGGCCACGATCTGCGCCTCGCGCTCATGCTGCTTGGCGTTCAGCACCTCGTGCGGCACCTTTGCCTTGGTCAGCAGCTCGGCCAGCAATTCGGAGACGTCGATCGAGGCGGTACCCACCAGCACCGGCTGGCCGCGCTTGTGGCAATCCTGGATGTCGGCGATCACCGCCTTGTACTTCTGCTCCTGGCCGAGGAACACCATGTCCGGGTTGTCCTTGCGGATCATCGGCTTGTGGGTGGGAATCACCACCACTTCCAGGCCGTAGATGCTCTGGAACTCGAACGCCTCGGTGTCGGCCGTGCCGGTCATGCCGGACAGCTTCTTGTACATGCGGAACAGGTTCTGGAACGTCACCGTGGCCAGGGTCTGGTTCTCGCGCTGGATCGATACGCCTTCCTTCGCCTCGACCGCCTGGTGCAGGCCATCGGACCAGCGTCGACCCGCCAGCGTGCGGCCGGTGAATTCGTCGACGATGATGACCTCGCCGTCGCGCACGATGTAGTCCACGTCGCGCTGGTAGATCGCGTTGGCACGCAGCGCGGCATTCAGGTGGTGGACGATGGCAAGGTTCTTCGAGTCGTACAGGCCGCTGTCGACGTCGATCACCTTCGCTTCGCGCAACAGCTCATCAGCATGCTGCATGCCCTCTTCGGACAGATGCACCTGCTTCTGCTTTTCGTCGACCCAGTAGTCGCCGGCGCCGTCCTCTTCCTGCTGACGCACCAGGCGGGGCACCACCTTGTTCACCGCCAGGTAAAGCTGCGGCGAATCCTCGGCCGGCCCGGAGATGATCAGCGGCGTGCGCGCCTCGTCGATCAGGATCGAGTCCACCTCGTCGACGATGGCGTAGTGCAGCCCGCGCTGGTAGCGCTGGTCCTTGGAGAGCGCCATGTTGTCGCGCAGGTAATCGAAGCCGAATTCGTTGTTGGTGCCGTAGGTGATGTCGGCGGCGTAGGCAGCATGCTTGTCGGCGTGATCCATGCCCGGCCACACCACGTCCACGGTCAGGCCGAGGAAGTTGTACAGCTTGCCCATCTGCGCCGAGTCGCGGCGGGCCAGGTAGTCGTTCACGGTGACCACGTGCACGCCCTTGCCTTCCAGCGCATTCAGGTACACCGGCAGCGTACCGACCAGGGTCTTGCCCTCGCCGGTGCGCATCTCGGCGATCTTGCCCTGGTGCAGCACCATGCCGCCGATCATCTGCACGTCGTAGTGGCGCATGCCCAGCACGCGCTTGGCGCCCTCGCGCACCACCGCAAACGCTTCCGGCAGGACCTTGTTCAACGACTCGCCACCGGCGATGCGCTGCTTGAATTCCTCGGTCTTGCCGCGTAGCTCGTCGTCGCTGAGTTTCTCGAACTCGGGTTCGAGCGCATTGATGCGCGCGACAGTCTTGGAGAGCTGGCGCAGCACACGTTCGTTGCGGCTACCAAAAACGCTCGTCAGGGCACGATTGAACATCGATCTTCCGGATCAGGAGACAGGAGTGACCCGCCGGGAAAATCCCGACTGGACAAAGGGGTGATGATACTAGGGTCGGTCGGCTATCCCAAACGAGGGATCCGCGACGACGCCCCCACACCATCGCCCGACCTGACTTGGAGTGGCGACGCACCGGCGAAGTTTCAAGGCCGGGAGCGAGGATGGTCGAACCATTCGAGGCGAAAAGCCTGCCATGCGCGGGCGAATTATCGACGGTTCGCCGCCCCATGGCAGTTCCACGGGGCAGGCAGCGGCGGAAACATGTGTTGCGCGGCAGGCTTCGCAGACCGGATGAGTGCTACCGCCCGCGTTCCAAGGCGGCATCTGCTCAGCGATGGCTGCGCACATAGGCCAGCGGATTGACCACGCGACCCTTGTACCAGACCTCGAAATGCACGTGCGGACCGGTCGAGCGCCCGGTGGAGCCAGCCCTGGAGATCGCCTGCCCCACCCGCACCCGCTCGCCCGGATGCACCAGCAGCTTGCTGTTGTGAGCGTAACGGGTCATGTAGCCATTGCCGTGGTCGATTTCCACCACGTTGCCGTAGCCGCGACGCACCCCGGCAAAGGTCACCATGCCTTCGGCCACCGCATGCACCGGCGTGCCGTAGGGCACCGCGATGTCCAGCCCGGAATGCAGCGAGACGCGGCCATTGAACGGGTCCGGCCGCATGCCGAAATAGGATGAAATGTAGCCGCCGGAGACCGGCATGCCGGTGGGTTTCAGATCGGAATCGATGCGCGCGTTGAGCAGCAGGCTCTGCAGCGCGGAAAGCTGCGCCTGCTGGGTATCGAACTGGGTGGCCAGCTGGTCGATGCTCGATCCCAGCGCCTGCGGCAGCATGTAGCCGCCTCCCGTCACGTCCTCGACACCGCCGACCGGCGGCGCCTGGTCGAAATTGAACTCGCCGTTGTCGAGCTTGCCGACCTGGGCCAGTCGCTCGCCCAGCGCATTGAGCCGGGTCGATTGCGCCTGCAGCTGGCCCAGTTTCACGGCCAGCGCATCAAGTTGACGCTGGGCGTCCTTGCGCATGTCGCCCAGTTGGCTGTCCTGCTGTTTCACCTGCTGGCGCAGGTGCTTGATCTGCGCCAGCGCCTGGCCACGCGGACTGGCCACGGCCAGCGCCACGCCAGCGCCCAGGCTGGCACAGCCCAGCACCGCTGCCGCCGCCATGCCCAACAGCCGCCAACGCAGCCGTCGATCGGCCAGATCCAGTGTTTTCGGCACCTTCCTGGCACGTGAGACGAGTATGATTTGCATATCTTTCCACATCGATTTGTCTGCCCCCATGCAGCGCAACGAACCCAATGCTTCCCGCCGCACCGGCGATGGGCTCAAGCCCATCACCGAGTGTGGTCCGTTCGCTGCACTGGCCCGAAAAGCCGGTGAGCTGGATGCATTGGACCGCGCCCTGCGCCAGACGTTGCCGTCACCTTTGCGCGAACAGGTCAGATTCGCGCAAAGGCGTGACGACCGCCTTGTTTTCCTGGCGACCTCGCCGGCCTGGGCGTCGCGTCTGCGCCTGCAACAGACGCAAATCCTCGCCACGGCCCACGCCATTGGCGTGCATGCCGGCTCGATCGTCGTGAAAGTGGCCCCCCTTCCTCCGGCTGCCATTGAACCGGAACAATCAAAACCGCTTTCGGCCGCAGCCGGACTTCACTTGAAGGCCGCCGCGGCATCGATCCCAGACCCCGAACTGCGGGCACTGTTCCTGGAACTGGCGTCCGTCGCCGAAACCGCTTAGATCCTGGCCCGATACGCCGTCCTGACCGCGGAAGGTGCGTCGGGGTGACTGTTTCGAGGGCACCTGCCGTCGAAACCGACCCCGGGTTTATACCATGGACCTGTCGGAGCGCCCGCCCTGGCCGTGTTCACAGCGTGAACACCCATGCAGACCAAATGTGACGCCCATCACAAAACGAAAGAGCCGCACCCTGCGGCGCGGCTCTTTGTCATAACCCGGGCGGAAGATTCAGATCGCTTGGGCCGGATGGGCATAGGAGATCGGCGCGGTGGCCGGATCGTCCTGGTAGCTGACTTCTTCCCACGCCGTGGCATCGGCCATCAGCGTGCGCAGCAGCTTGTTGTTGAGCTCGTGGCCGGACTTGTGCGCGTTGTAGGCGCCGATCAGGCTGTGGCCCAGCAGGTAGAGATCGCCGATCGCATCGAGGATCTTGTGCTTGACGAACTCGTCCTCGTAACGCAGGCCGTCCTCGTTGAGCACGCGGTAGTCGTCCAGCACCACGGCGTTGTCCATTGAGCCGCCCAGCGCCAGGTTGTGTTCGCGCAGCATCTCGATGTCACGCATGAAACCGAAGGTACGCGCGCGACTCACTTCCTTGACGAAGGAGGTGGTGGAGAAATCGATCTCGGCACGCGAGGTGCGCTTGGAGATGATCGGGTGGTTGAACTCGATCGAGAAGCCGACCTTGAAGCCCTCGAACGGCTCGAAGCTGGCCCACTTGTCGCCTTCCTGCACTTTCACCGGCTTCTTGATGCGGATGAAGCGCTTGGCCACCGGCTGTTCCTCGATGCCGGCGGACTGAAGCAGGAACACGAAGGGGCCCGCGCTGCCATCCATGATCGGCACTTCCGGCGCCGACAGGTCGACGTAGGCATTGTCGATGCCCAGACCCGCCATCGCCGAGAGCAGATGCTCGACCGTGGAGACGCGCACATCGCCGTTGCTCAACGTGGTGGACAAACGCGTATCGCCCACGTTGTCCGGACGCGCGTAGATGTCGACCGGCGGGTTGAGGTCCGTGCGTCGAAACACGATGCCCGTGTTCGGTGCGGCCGGACGCAGGGTCATGTAAACCTTGTCGCCGGTATGCAGACCGACGCCGGTGGCCCGGATGATGTTCTTGAGCGTACGCTGCTTGATCATTGTTGTTGGTACCTATTAGAGAGGCAGCAGCCAATCAGGGGACGGATGCTAACACAGTCTTAACCTGTGAGAAAGCAAACCGTACCGTACAGTCTGTTGAAGCCTTCATCTTCCTTTCATCGAATAACGCGATTCATTCGCATTTCGATCCGGGCAAGTACGTCAGTCCGACCAAGCACTTGCGAATCGACGCGAGGACTCCGGGCCAGGACGGGATGCCGGCCGCGGAGTCCTCGGACGGATCGGAGACCACATCCCTGGCCCGATCCCCCTGTCTTGCGCCATCCCGGCGCACCGTCTACTCGCATTCACACAAATTTCGCGGGCTCGCCCGCAAAGCCATCCGCCGGTCAGGGTCGTACATGCCACGCCACCGGTACACGATGGCGTCGAATCCATCCCGGGCTCATCGCCCCGGAGTCATCGCACTGGGTTGTAGAGACCGACCACTCCGGCTTTCGTTCAATAAATGTGTTCTCCGTTCAGTCAGCCTGACGACGCAGGAACGCCGGAATGTCCAGGTAGTCGAAGCCCGGGTCGGCGCTCTTGGCCGGTGCCTCGGTCCGCGGACTGCTGGCCACCACTTCGGGCTGCGCGTAATCCACGACCTCGTTGCCGGTACCCGTACGCAGCACCATCGGGCGCGGACGCGCACGCATGGTGACTTCCTGTGCCTGCGTGCTCACCGGACGCACCGGCTGACGCACCGCGGCCCGGTTGAGGCCCGTGGCCACCACGGTGACGCGCACATCGTCCTTCAGTTCCGGATCCAGCGAGGTGCCGATCACCACGGTGGCGTCTTCGCTGGCGAAGTCGTGGATGACCCGGCCGATCTCGTCGAACTCGCGCATGGTGAGGTTCGGACCGGCAGTGACGTTGACCAGGATGCCGCACGCGCCATTCAGGTTGACGTCTTCCAGCAGCGGGTTGTTGATCGCCGCCTCGGCCGCGGCCTGGGCACGGTCGTCACCGCGGGCGGTGCCGGAACCCATCATCGACAGGCCCATCTCGCTCATGACCGTGCGCACGTCGGCGAAGTCGACGTTGATCAGGCCCGGGGCCGTGATCAGGTCGGCGATGCCCTGCACCGCGCCTTGCAGCACATCGTTGGCGGCCTTGAAGGCGTTCAGCAGGGTGACTTCGCGGCCGAGCACGCTCAGCAGCTTCTCGTTTGGCACGGTGATCAGCGAATCGACGTGCTGGGACAGGTCCTCGATGCCCTTCAGTGCCACCTGCATGCGCCGGCGACCCTCGAACGGGAACGGCTTGGTGACCACGGCCACGGTGAGGATGCCCTTTTCCTTGGCCAGCTGGGCCACCACCGGCGCCGCGCCGGTACCGGTACCACCACCCATGCCGCAGGTGATGAACACCATGTCGGCGCCTTCCAGCATTTCCTCGATGCGCTCGCGATCTTCCAGCGCGGCCTGGCGGCCGACCTCCGGGTTGGCGCCGGCACCGAGACCCTTGGTGACATTCGCACCCAGTTGCAGGTGCATGCGGTTGCCGCAGCCTTTCATGGCCTGCGCGTCGGTGTTGGCGACGATGAATTCGACGCCTTCGATATTGGCATTCAGCATGTGCGCCACGGCGTTGCCGCCGCCACCACCCACGCCGATGACCTTGATGTTTGCATTGGGTGCCATTGACTCGATCAGTTCAAACATTTCCCGTCCTCCGTAGAGCTTTCGTTGTCGTTTTATCCGCGGAACGACTCCTGTCGACCCGCAGTGGTGGGTGAACTCCCTTCACCCGTGGCGATGCGTCCTGCACCGCCAGATGCAACAACCGGTGGGGCGTCGCCCCCTCGGTCAGAAATTCCGCGTGATCCAGTCGCGCCAGCGGCCGACCAGGCCGCCCATGCTGCCGACCATCGGCACGCTGGTACGCATGCCGCCGGAACGCGCGCCATGCAGCAGCAGGCCCACGCCGGTGGAATGCAGCGGACTGCTCACCACCTCGCCCAGCCCGCTCACGTGTTGCGGCACGCCCAGGCGCACCATCTTGTGGAAGATTTCCTCGGCCAGTTCCAGCGCGCCTTCCATGCGGGCGGCGCCGCCGGTAAGCACGATGCCGGCGGCGATCAGGCTGTCGTAACCGGAACGGCGCAGTTCGTCCTGCACCATCTCGAAGATTTCCTCGTAGCGCGCCTGCACGCTCTGCGCCAGCGACTGCCGCGCCAGCCGGCGCGGCGGGCGATCGCCCACGCTGGGCACCTGGATGGTTTCCTCGGCGTGCGCGAGTTGGGCCAGCGCGCAGGCGTACTTGATCTTGATCTCCTCGGCGTGCGCGGTCGGCGTGTGCACGCCATAGGCGATGTCATTGGTGACCTGATCGCCGCCGACCGGCAAGGTCTTGGTGTGGCGGATCGATCCCTGCGTGTAGATCGCGATGTCGGTGGTGCCAGCGCCGATGTCGACCAGGCACACGCCCAGCTCGCGCTCGTCGTCGGTCAATACCGACTTGCTGCTGGCAATCGCCGAGGGCACCAGTTCGTCCACCGACAGGCCGCAGCGCTGGATGCACTTGCTGATGTTCTGCACTGCCGCCGCCGCGCCGGTGACCAGGTGCACGGTGGCCTCCAGGCGCACGCCGCTCATGCCCACCGGCGAACGGATGCCGTCCTGGCCATCGATGCGGTATTCCTGCGATTCCTTGTAGAGCACCTTGCGATCGGCCGGGATGGCCACGGCGCTGGCCGCCTCCAGCACCTGCTCCAGGTCGCCGGGGGTCACTTCGCGGTCGCGGATGGCCGCGGTGCCGTGCGAGTTGCGGGTTTCCAGATGGCTGCCGGAGATCGAGGCATAAACCGAACGGATGTCGCAGCCGGCCATCAGCTCGGCTTCCTCCACCGCGCGCTGGATCGAGTGCACGGTCGATTCGATGTCCACCACCGAACCGCGCTTGAGGCCGCGCGAAATGTGCGTGCCGATGCCGATCACCTCGATCGGTTCGCCCGGCTCGTACTCGCCCACGATCGCCACCACCTTCGAGGTGCCGATGTCGAGGCCTACCACCAGTTGTTTGTCGTTGCGCGATTTCATAGGTCTTCAGGTCCTCACGTGCGCGCGGCGGTCTTGGCGGCTGCGGCCGGCTCTGGCCAGCGCACGGCGAAGCCGTTGGTGTAGCGAAGGTCGGCGTAGATGAAGTGATCGGTGTGACCGGCCACCACCTGCGGATAGGCGTCGATGAAGCGGCGCAGGCGCGCACCGGCCAGAGCGCGGTCGCCAAGCACGATCTGCGCGCCGTCGGCGGTGGCAAGCGTCCAGCTGCCCCGGTCCGTGAGGGTGACTCCGGCGATCTTCAGCCCGGTGCCGGCGAACGCCTTCAACGCATCGGCGTAGAAACCCACCACGTCGGACATCTGGTCGTCCGGGCCGCGCAAGTCCGGCAGCGCGGTATAGGACGCCGCCTCCGGCACGCTGAACACCACGCCCTGGCGACTGATCAACTGTTTCTCGTTCCAGCGCGCGAACGGTTTGCGTTCGTACACCCGCAACAGCAAGGTATCGGGCCAGCGTTTGCTGGCCTCCGCCGAGGCGACCCACGGCAACGCTGCCACGGCCTTCTGCACTTCGCCCAGGTCCAGCGCGAAGAAGCCCTTGCCGAGGTGTGGCAGTATCGCCGCGCGAATCTGCTGCGCGTCGACATGCTTGAACGAGGCCTGCATGGTCAGCTTGGTCACCGGCCAGCGGCTGGCGGCGAACCAGCCATTGAGCACACCGACGATCGGCAGCGCCACCAGCGCGACGACCACGCACCAGACGGCAAGGCGGACATGGCCCTTCATGCGCCCTCCCGGAAACTGGTTTCCAGCACGCGCCAGCACAGCGCCTGGTAATCGACGCCGGCGACCGCGGCCGCCTTCGGCACCAGCGAGTGTGAGGTCATGCCCGGCGCGGTGTTCACTTCCAGCAGCCAGTTGCGACCGGCGCGATCACGCATCACGTCGACGCGGCCCCAGCCGGAGCAGCCCAGCGCATCGAACGCACGCAGCGCCAGGCCACGCAGCTCCGCCTCGGCCTCGCCTTCCTGGCCGGGGCACAGATACAACGTGTCCTCGGCCACGTACTTGGCGTTGTAATCGTAGAACGCGCCCTTGGGCACGATATGGATGGACGGCAGCACCTCGCGACCCAGGATGCCGACGGTCAGCTCGTCGCCCTCGATCAGCGTTTCCATCAGCAGGTCGCCGGGGTAGCGGGCCGCCAGTTCGACGGCGGCATCCAGATCCTTCTCGGCGAACACGCGGGTTACGCCCACGCTGGAGCCTTCGCAGGCCGGCTTCACGATCAGCGGAAAACCCACCTGGGCTGCAGCCGCGTGCACGTCGGCGCCGCGCGGCAAGGCCACGAACTTCGGCGTCGGCAGGCCCAGCGATTGCCACACGCGCTTGGAACGCGTCTTGTCCATCGACAGTGCCGAGCCGAGCACGCCCGAACCGGTATACGGCACGTGGAGCGACTCCAGCGCGCCTTGCAGCACGCCATCCTCGCCACCGCCGTGCTGGCCGTGCAGGATGTTGAACACGCGCGCGAAATGCCCCGCACGCAGCGCGTCGAGCAAGGCGGGAATGCCGTCGATGGCATGCGCATCCACGCCGCGCGCCTTGAGCGCCGCCAGCACGTTGCGGCCGGAATCCAGCGACACCTCGCGCTCGGTCGAGCTGCCGCCCATGACCACGGCGACACGGCCAAACTGTGCGGGATCGGTGATCGTCCGGTTCATGGCTTGCTCGTCCTCAGTTCGCCGGCCTTGGCCAGCTCCACGGCGGCGGCGCCGATGTCGCCGGCGCCCAGCAACAACAGCAGATCGCCGTCGCGCAACAGCGCCGGCAAGGTGTCTTTCAGGTCGCGCGGATGCTCTACCAGCACCGGGTCGACCTTGCCGCGCGCGCGCACGGCGCGCGCCAGCGCGCGGCCGTCGGCACCGGCGATCGGCGCTTCGCCGGCCGGATAAACGTCGGTGAGCACCAGCACGTCGGCCTCGGCCAGCACGTTGGCGAAGTCGTCCATCAGGTCGCGGGTGCGGCTATAGCGATGCGGCTGGAAGCCCACCACCATGCGCCGGCCCGGCCAACCGCCACGCACCGCGGCGAAGACGGCCGCCAGCTCGCTGGGATGGTGGCCGTAATCGTCCACCAGCAGCACGTGGCCCTGGTCCAGCGCCAGCTCGCCGCGACGATGGAAACGGCGGCCCACGCCCTCGAAACTTGCCAGCGCATGCGCGATCGCCTCGGGCTGCACGCCGAGCTGCCAGCCGATGCTGGCGGCGGCCAGCGCGTTCAGCACGTTATGGCGGCCGGGCAGGTTCAGCGTCACCGGCAAGGTTTCCTCGCGACCGGGCAATTGCAGGTCGAAATGCATCTCGAAGCCGGACTGGCGCAGGTTCAGCGCGCGCACGTCGGCATCGGTCGATTCGATGCCGTAGGTCATCACCCGGCGCGTGGTGTCCCGCGCCAGCCGGGCCACTTCCGCGTCGTCGATGCACAGCACGGCCAGGCCGTAGAACGGCAGCCGGTGCAGGAAATCGGCGAAGGCTTTCTTCACCTCGGCGAAGTCGCCGTGGTAGTTCTCCAGGTGATCCGCGTCGATGTTGGTGATCGCGGCGATCACCGGCGACAGCAGCAGGAACGAGCCATCGGACTCGTCCGCCTCGGCCACCAGGTACTGCCCGGTGCCCAGCCGTGCATTGGCGCCGGCCGCGTTGAGCTGGCCGCCGATGACAAACGTGGGATCGTAATTCGCCTCGGCCAGCACGCTGGCGACCAGGCTGGTCGTGGTGGTCTTGCCGTGGGTGCCGGCGATGGCGATGCCGCGACGGAAGCGCATCAGCTCGCCGAGCATTTCCGCGCGCGGAATCACCGGGATGCGCGCGTCGCGCGCCGCCATCAACTCGGGGTTGTCGGCCTTGATCGCGCTGGACGTGACGACCACCTCGGCGCCTGCCACGTGCGCCGCTTCATGGCCGATGCGAACGTCGATGCCCAGGCCCGCCAGTCGCTGCGCGGTCGGCGAATTCGCCTTGTCCGAACCGGACACGGCATAACCCAGGTTGTGCAGCACTTCGGCGATGCCGCTCATGCCCACGCCACCGATGCCGATGAAATGCACCCGACTGAAGGTGGTCATCAGGTCTTCGTGCGCCAGCAACCTCTTCATGCGGCGGCCTCCAGGCAGGCGTCGGCGATGGTCGCCGCCGCGTGGGGCTTGGCCAGCGTGCGCGCCGCTTTCGCCATGGCGCGCAGCTGCGCGCGATCGTGCAGCAACGCAGCAAGGCGCTGCGCCAGTTGTTCGATGTTCAAATCACGTTCCTGGATCAATTCGGCCGCACCGGCAGCCACCAGTGCCTCGGCATTGCGGGTCTGGTGGTCGTCCACCGCATGCGGAAACGGCACCAGCACGGCGCCGAGGCCGGCCGCAGCCAGCTCCGCGATGGTCAATGCGCCGGCGCGGCACACGGCCAGGTCCGCCCAGCCGTAGGTGGCCGCCATGTCCTCGACAAACGGCACCACCTGCGCCACGACGCCGGCCTTCGCATAGGCCTCGCGCGCCTCGTCGAGGCCGCGGTTGCCGCACTGGTGCAGGACTTCCGGGCGAGCTGCCAGTGGAAGTTTTGCCAGCGCCGCCGGCACGGCGAGATTCAGCGCGCGCGCGCCGAGACTGCCGCCGAGCACCAGCAGGCGCGGGGCTCCGTGCCGATCGGCCATGCGCTCGTCCGGCGGCGGCAATGCGGCGATGGTCTCGCGCACCGGATTGCCCACCCACTCGGCCTGCGGCAACGCCTCGGCAAAACCGGCCAACACGCGCTTCGCATGCGCGGCCAGCTTGCGATTGGTATAGCCGGCCACGCAATTCTGTTCGTGCACCAGCAACGGGCGACCGAGCAGGCGCGCCGCCACGCCACCGGGACCGGCCACATAGCCGCCCATCGACAGCACGCTGCGCGGCTTCACCTTGCGCAGCACGGCCAGCGAGGCCAGCAGCGCACGCGCCAGCATCAGCGGCGCCAGCAAACGGGTTTTCCAGCCTTTGCCCCGCAAGCCGCCTACCACGACGGTGTGCAAGGCGATGCCGTGCGCCGGCACCACGTTCGTTTCCATGCCACCGGCTGCACCCAGCCACGCCACCGGCACGCCACGCGCGCGCAAGGTGTCGGCCACGGCCAGGCCGGGGAAGATGTGGCCACCGGTGCCGCCGGCCATGATCAGCACGGGGCGACCGTCCGCCATGCGGGGCGTGGTCGTATCAGCCATGCGTTCGGCCGTCATCACGCGGCCTCCGCTTCGTGTTCGGGCAGCGCGGCGGCAGCCACATCATCCGTGGCCGTGGTGGCCACGGCCACGCGATGCGAACCCTGCCGCGCGTCCAGCGCGCGATTGATCTCGTAGGTGGCGCGCAACAGCACGCCGGCCATCGCACACGTCAGCACCATCGAGGAACCGCCGTAGCTGATCAGCGGCAAGGTCAGGCCCTTGGTCGGCAGTGCGCCCAGGTTCACACCAATCGACACGATCGCCTGCAGGCCAATCATCAACGAGATACCGAAGGCCACGTAGCCCGCAAAGCGCTGGCCCACGTCCACGCCTTTCAGTCCGAGATACAGACCACGCCCGACCACCAGCGCAAACAGGGCCATCACGGCAAGAACTCCGGCCAGGCCCAACTCTTCGCCGATCACCGCGAAGATGAAATCGGTGTGCGCCTCGGGCAGGTAGGACAACTTCAACACGCTGGAACCCAGGCCCACGCCGGTCCACTCGCCGCGACCGATCGCCATCAGCGACTGGGTCAGCTGGAAGCCGTCGTTGAACGGGTCTTTCCACGGATCGAGGAACGAGGTGAGCCGCTTCATGCGATAGCTTTCGCTGGTCGCCGCGATCACCAGCGCCGGCATCAGCGGCAGCCCCATCAGGAACAGGAAGATCGGTCGCGCGCCGCCCAGCCACACCATGGCAATGGTCACCGCGATCACCAGCATGGCCGAGCCGAAGTCCGGCTGCAGCAGCAGCAGGCCGACGATGCCACCGGCCACGATCAGCGGCTTGATCAGGCCCAGGAAGCGGGTCTCCACGCTCTCGCGATGGCGCACCAGGTAGCTGCCCATGTAGATCACCAGCACCAGCTTCACCGCCTCCACCGGCTGGAAGCTGGTGATGCCCATGTTCAACCAGCGACTGGCGCCATTGATGCGCATGCCCAGGTGCGGAATGAACACCAGCAACAGCAGCGCGAAGGCCAGCGCCAGCAGCGGGAAGGCAAACTTCTCCAGCAGCTTGAGCTCGGTCTTCATCGCCACGCCGGCGGCCACCAGCCCCAGCGTGAGGAACAGCAGGTGCTTCTTCAGGAAGTAGAACTCGCCGATGTGCTGGCTGTCGGCCACCGCGATCGAACTGGACGCCACCATCACCACGCCGACACACGCCAGCCCGATCAGCGCGACCAGCAACAGCAAGTCGTACTGCCCGCGCGGACCTTGCCGGCGTTTTGCCTGGGTGGTGTCGAAGATCGCCATCAGCGCACCTTCAGCGTCGCAAGGCCGATAAGCACTAGCACCACGCTGATGATCCAGAAGCGCACGATCACCCGGGGTTCGGGCCAGCCCTTCAATTCGAAGTGATGGTGGATCGGTGCCATGCGGAACACGCGCTTGCCGGTGAGCTTGAAGCTGCCTACCTGCAGCATCACCGAGACGGTTTCCAGCACGAACACGCCGCCCATCACGATCAGCACGATTTCCTGCCGCACGATCACCGCGATGGCGGCCAGCGCCGCACCGATCGCCAGCGCGCCCACGTCGCCCATGAACACCTGCGCCGGATACGTGTTGAACCACAGGAAACCCAGCCCCGCGCCGCTCAACGCGCCACACACGATCGACAACTCGCCCGCGCCGGGAATCGACGGGATGCCGAGGTATTCGGAAAACACCTTGTTGCCGGCCAGGTAGGCGAACACCCCCAGCGCACCGGACACCAGCACCGTCGGCATGATCGCCAGGCCGTCGAGGCCGTCGGTGAGGTTCACCGCGTTGGAGAAGCCCACAATCATGAAGTAGGCGATCACCACGAAGAACAGCCCGAGCGGGATCGCCACATGCTTGAACAGCGGCACGTACAGCGCGGTTTCCGCCGGCAGTATCGCGGCGTGGTAAAGGAACACCGCCGCCACCACGCCGAACACGGACTGCCAGAAATATTTCCAGCGCGAGGCCAGCCCGCGGCTGTCCTTCAACACCAGCTTCTTGTAGTCGTCGTAGAAACCGATCGCGCCGAACGCCAGCAGCACCGCCAGCACCGTCCATACATAGCGATTGTGCAAATCGCCCCACAACAGCGTGGAGACCACCACCGCCAGCAGGATCATCACGCCACCCATGGTCGGCGTGCCCGCCTTGACCAGGTGCGTCTGCGGACCATCGCTGCGCACCACCTGGCCCGCCTTCAGCGCGGCCAGTTTGCGGATCAGCGTGGGGCCCAGCAGCAGCGACATCGCCAGCGCGGTCAGCGCGGCCATGATCGTGCGGAAGGTGATGTACTGGAACAGGTGCAGCGCGGTGAAGTGCCGTGCCATCCAGTCCGCCAGTTCAAGCAGCATCGGTGGCGCCCTCCCCGTTTGTGCGCTGGCCCAGTTCGGCCACCACCTGTTCCATGCCCGCCGAGTGCGAGCCCTTGACCAGACAGGTCACGCCTGCATGCAGGCGTGACCGCAATGCAGCGATCAGCGACGGCTTGTCGGCGAAGTGTTCGCCGTTCGCCCCGAATGCCTCGACCGCCGCCGCGCTCAAGGCGCCCACTGCGAACAGGTGCTGGATGCCGTGTTCGCGCGCCTGCGTACCCACGCCGGCATGCAAGGCACGCGCGTCGGCACCCAGTTCGGCCATGTCGCCCAGCACCAGCCAGCGTTCGCCCGCGGCCAGGGCCAGCGTGTCGATCGCCGCGGCCATCGAGCTGGGGTTGGCGTTGTAGCTGTCGTCGATCAGGACCCAGCCACCGGGCATGTCGATCCGGCGCAACCGCCCCACCACCGGCGCGGCCTGCTCCAGCCCCGCCACGATGGTGTCCAGTGGCACATCCAGCGCCAGCGCGATCGAAGCCGCCGCCAGCGCATTGGCCACGTTGTGCCGACCCGGCAGCGACAGGTTCACTTCAGCGTCGCCGTGCGGCGTACTCAACACGAACAGCGAACCATCCGCGCGCTGCTCGACGATGTCGGCGCCCACGTCGGCCTTGTGCTCCAGGCCGAAGCGCAGCGTCCGGCGCGAACCGGCCAGCCCGGCAAAGAAGCCGGCAAACGCGTCGTCTGCATTGATGATCGCCACGCCGTCCGCAGGCAACGCCTGGTACAGCGCGCCCTTGGTTTCGGCCACGCCTTCCACGCTGCCCATGCGCTCAAGATGCGCCGGCGCGATGAGATTCACGAGGCCGATATCGGGCCGTGCGATGGCAGCGAGATAAGCGATGTCGCCCGGCTTGCCCGCGCCCATCTCCAGCACCGCGTACTCGGCGTCCACCGGCATCGACAACAGGGTCAGCGGCAGGCCGATCTCGTTGTTGAAGCTGCCGCTGTTGACGTGGGTGCGACCATGCCGCGACAGGATCGCCGCCGTCAGCGTCTTTACCGTGGTCTTGCCGTTGGAACCGGTAATGCCGATCACCCGCGCACTGCGCTGCGCGCGCACTGCACTGGCCAGATCGCCCAATGCCGCCTCCATGTCGCCCACCAATACCTGCGGCAACGAGTTGTCGACCTTGCGCGTGACCAGCGCCGCCGATGCGCCGCGGCGTGCCGCTTCGTCCAGGTAATCGTGGCCATCCACGTGCTCGCCCTTGAACGCGGCGAACAGGTCGCCGGGTTGGAGCTTGCGCGTGTCGATGGCAACCACGCCGTCGACGTCGGCATCGGCGCCAAGCAGCTGGCCGTGCGTCCACAGGGCGATGGCGCTCAGGCGCATCATGCGTGCCGCTCCATGTTGAAATGTTCCAGCGCCTCGCGGGCCACTGCGAGATCGTCGAACGGCCGCTTGCCGGCCGCGCCTTCCTGGTAGGTCTCGTGGCCCTTGCCGGCGATCAGCACCACGTCGCCGCGGCGCGCCATGCCCAGCGCCGCATGGATCGCCACAGCGCGATCGCGCTCGACGCGCACCTGCTGCGGGTGCGCCAGCCCGGCCACGATCTGCGCCACGATGACGTCGCCATCTTCGCCGCGCGGGTTGTCGTCGGTGACGATCGCCACGTCGGCCAGGCGTTCGGCGATCGCCCCCATCTGCGGCCGCTTGCCCGCGTCGCGCTCGCCACCGCAACCGAACACGCAGATCAATCGTCCGTCGCAATGCGCGCGCAAGGCGGTCAGCGCCTGCTCCAGCGCATCCGGGGTGTGTGCGTAATCGACCACCGCCAACGGCAGCCCATCATGCCCGCCGAGGCGATTCATCCGGCCGTTGATCGGCTGCAGCGATTCCAGCGCTGCCACGACCCGTGCAAACGGTTCGCCCAGCGCACCGAGGCAGGCCGCCACGGCGAGCAGGTTGTCCACGTTGAAGCGACCGAGCAGCGAGCTGCGAACCGCCTGCGCACCCCATGGCGTGCGCAGCGCGAAGGCGATGCCTTCGGCCGAGGTGACCACCTGCTCGGCGACCACGTCGGCCGTCGCATCACCAGCCGCGCTCAGGCGCAGTGCACGCACGCCTTCAGGCAAGTGCGCCGCCAGTTGGCGACCGAACGCGTCGTCGATATTGATCGCCGCCGCCTGCAGCCCCGGCCACGCGAACAGCTTCGCCTTGGCCGCGCCGTAGGCTTCCATGCTGCCGTGGTAATCGAGATGGTCGCGGGTGAGGTTGGTGAAGGCTGCCACCTCGAAACCCACGCCCGCCACGCGGCCCTGGTCCAGCGCGTGCGAGGACACCTCCATCGCCACGTGGCTGGCGCCGGCATCGCGGAAGTCGGCCAGCAGGCCCTGCACGCTGATCGCGTCCGGCGTGGTGCGCTCGCCCTCGCGCAACTGGCCGTGCAGGCCGGCGCCAAGCGTGCCGATGGTGGCTGCGCGATGACCCAGGAAAGCCAGTGCCTGCGCCAGCAATTGCACGGTGGACGTCTTGCCGTTGGTGCCGGTGACGCCGATCACGCGCAGCTTCGACGAGGGATGATCGTAGAAACGCGCGGCGATCTCGCCAACCCACACATGCAGGTTTTCGATCCACAACACCGGCACGCCCGCGACCGCGTGATCGCGTGCCGGCGCTTCGGCCAGCACGACGCGCGCGCCGCGCGCCACCGCGCCGGCGGCAAATGCGATGCCGTGTTCGCGCGTGCCATGCAAGGCGAAGAACGCATCACCTTCGCGCACGCGGCGTGAATCCAGGTTCAGGCCGGTCACGGCGAGATCGCCATGCTTGCCCACATCGGCGATGCCGTGCAGCAACTGGTCGATGCGCTGCGCGTTCACAGCGCAACCCCTTCGCGCATGGCCGCGGCATCGCCGGCCGGATCACGCGGCGGCGCATTGCCGACCAGGCTGCCGTTGCTCATCTTCGGGCCGCCGACATACCAGCGGCCGATGTTGTCCGGCGGCACGTCGAGCAGGCGCAGCGCGCCGCTCATCACCTTCTGGAACACCGGCGCGGAGACCAGGCCACCGAAGTAACCGCCAACGCGCGGATTCTTGATCACCACCACGCCGACCAGGCGCGGATGGGTGGCCGGCACGATGCCGGCGAACAACGCGTTGTAGGCGTTCTTCGCATAGCCGCCGGCGGTCGCCTGGTGCGCGGTACCTGTCTTGCCGGCCACGCTGTAGTTGGCGATCTGCGCGCGCGTGGCCGTGCCGCCGGGCTCGGTGACGGTCTCCAGCATCTTCACGATTTCGTCGGCCACCTGCGGCGCCACGATCTGCCGGGCCGGGTTGTCGTCGCCCTTGATGAAGGTGGGCGAGTGCATCACGCCGTGATCGGCCAGCGTGGCATAGCCATTGGCCAGTTGCAGCGGGGTCAGGTTGAGGCCGTAACCGAAGGCCATCGTCGCCTGCTCGAACGGGCGCCAGTCGCGCCCGATCTTCAGGTAGCCGGACGATTCACCGGGAAAGCCGCTCTCGGTGCTGTTGCCGAAACCGAAGGCCCGATAAGTCTCGTAGACGAACTTGGTATCCAGCGACAGCGAGATCTTGGCCGCGCCGATGTTGCTGGACTTGGTCAGCACGCCGGTCGGCGTGAGCATGCCGTTGGCAGTGTCGTCGCGAATCTTGTGGCCCTGGAAGTACCAGACGCCCTTGCCGGTGTCGATCAAGGGCGTGGTCGGGGTGTACTTGCCGCTGGACAGGCCCGCCGCCATGGTGAACGGCTTCATCGTCGAACCCGGCTCGACCACGTCGGTGACGGCGCGGTTGCGGCGCTCGGCGGGCGTGCTGTCGTTCACCGCGTTCGGATTGAAGGTGGGCAGGCTGACCATGGCCAGGATCTCGCCGGTGGCCACGTCGAGGATCACCATCGAGCCGGAATCGGCCTGGCTTTTCTCGATTTGGCTCTTCAGCTCGCTGTAGGCGAGGAACTGGATGCGGCGGTCGATGCTGAGCGTGAGGCTCTTGCCCGGCTGCGGTGCGCGCACCTGTTCCACGTCTTCCACGGTGTGACCCATGCGGTCGCGGATCACCCGCTTGGCGCCCGGCTTGCCGGCTAGCCAGCCGTCGAACGCCAGCTCCAGCCCTTCCTGGCCGTGGTCGTCGATATTGGTGAAACCGAGCACGTGCGCAGTAACGTCGCCCGACGGGTAGTAGCGCTTGTATTCGCGCTGGCCGTTGATGCCCGGGATATCCAGCGCCAGCACGGCCTTGGCCGCCTCCGGGCTCATCTGCCGGCGCAGGTAGGCGAACTCGCGGGTGGAGCGGCGTTCGAGATACTGCTTGAGCTGGTCCGGGTCGATGCCCAGGGTTTGCGCCAGCGCCGGGATGCGGTCGGCGTTGTCCAGCACCTCGCCGGGCACGGCGGTGATCGACACCATTGGCGTGGACACCGCCAGCGGCTCGCCATTGCGATCGAAAATGGTGCCGCGCGAGACCGGGATCTTCACTTCACGCAGGAAGCGTGCATCGGCCTGGTTCTGATAGAACTGCTTCTGCACCACCTGCAGGTCGAACGCGCGCGCCACCAGCCCCGTCGAGGCCAGCACCAGCAAACCCACGACCAGCGGCATGCGACGACGCGCGCTGGGGCCCGTGCTGTGGCGACGGCCACCAGCGGACTTGGCGGGAGTGCGCTCGCGCCGCTTCATTGGCTCACCAGTCGGATGTCCTGCGGGCGTGGCGCCAGCATGCCCAGCCGACTGCGCGCCTCGCTGTCGATGCGGCGCGGTTCGGCCCAGGTGGCCTGCTCCAGTTCGAGCCGGCCATATTCGATATTCAATGCGTCGCGCTGGTTTTGCAGTTGGGTCAGCTGCACGAACTGCGCGCGGCTCTGGTGCCGCGTCCACACCACGCCAATCGCGCTGAACAGCACGGCGCCGAGCAGGAGCAGCAGCAAAGCCGTGCCGACCAGCCTCATGCGACACCGCCTGCGGACAACCGCTCCGCCACCCGCAACACCGCCGACCGGGCGCGCGGGTTCACCGCCAGCTCGGCATCGGAAGGAAACTGCGCCTTGCCCACTGCCGCCAGCTCGGCCGGCTTCGCCGCCACCGGCGGCGCGCGCCGGCTGCCCTGCACGCGGCCGGAATGGTCGCGGATGAACAGCTTCACCGCGCGATCTTCCAGCGAGTGGAAACTGATGACCGACAGACGGCCACCAGGCTTGAGCCGCTCCAGGGCGGCGTCGAGGCCGATGCGCAACGCATCCAGCTCGCCATTCACGCGGATACGCAAAGCCTGGAAGCTGCGCGTGGCCGGGTGCTTGCCCGGCTCGCGCCGCCCGACCACGCGCTCGATCAGCGCGGCCAGCTCGCCGGTGCGGGTAATCGGCGCCTCGGCACGCTGTTCGACGATGGCGTGGGCGATCTTGCGGCTGAAGCGCTCGTCGCCGAAGGCCCACAACACGTCGGCGATCTCGCGCTCGTCGGCGTGGGCCAGGAAATCCGCCGCGCTTTCGCCCTGGGTGGTGTCCATGCGCATGTCCAGCGGCGCATCGGCCATGAAGCTGAAGCCGCGCGCGGCCTCGTCCAACTGCGGCGAGGACACGCCCAGGTCCAGCAGCACGCCATCGAGCCCGGCGGCGGTTTCGTCCCACTCGGCCAGGCTGGAGAAATTGGCATGGCGGATCGACACGCGCGGATCGTCCGCAAAGGTTTCGCGCGCCCAGGCAATCGCCTGCGGGTCGCGGTCCATCAACAACAGGCGGCCGTCGGGGCCCAGACGCGACAACACCGCGCGAGCGTGACCGCCGCGACCAAACGTGCCATCGAGATAACGCCCGCCTGCCTTCACGGCGAGGCCCTCCACCGCTTCATCCAGCATCACCGGGATGTGCCGCAACTCGGCCATGCCGCACCTCCCGTCCCGTCTCGTGTGTTCTTCGTCAACCGCGTCCGTTACAGGCGCAGGTCGGCCATGTCGTCACTGATTTCGTCTTCGCCGATGGTCTGGCGGATCTTGGCCAGGTGGGCCTGTTCGCTCCACAACTCGAACTTGCTGCCCATGCCCAGCAGTACCGCCTTCTTCTCGATGCCTGTCGTGGCACGCTGGCTGGCCGGCAGCAGGATGCGAGCCGCCCCGTCCGGCTCGACCATGGCCGCCGCACCCACCAACTTCATCTGCAAGGCGCGATGCACGGCCTTGACGCTGGGCAATGCATTCACTTGGTCACGCACCTTTTCCCACTCGTCGTGGGGAAACAGCCACAGGCAACCCGTCTCGAACGGGTTGTAGGTGAGCACCAGACGATTCGCGCACGCGCCGGCGACCAACTCGCGATACGCGGTCGGAATGGCCAGACGGCCCTTGTCGTCGACGGTAATGGCGGTTTCGCCCTGGAACACGATCCTATGACTCCACTTATTCCCACGATTTCACACTGGAACCCACGATAGTCTCGCCCCATGAGACTGTCAAGGGATTTTCTTTTGTGAATCAAGGAGAAAGGCGAAGTTGTGGCCGAAATTCCAGCCATTTCGAGGAAGCTGCCAAAGGTGCTTGAATGGTGGGGATTTTTTACGGAACGACACGGCTTGTCGCAGGCTTTCGCGTCATCGGTCCAGGCCATTTGGCTGAACCCGCGTTCATGCGCTCGCTCACGCGCATCCCCGGCCGTCGATGACGGCCGGGGATGCGGCTGGAAAAGGTGGAGTCGGCCTGTAAGCCGGGTTCTGTACGTCTTGCGACGCGACAGTCATTCCTCTCGGCCAGGCGTCGCCGCCTGGCTCCAGCAACCTACCCGGGAACAACGCGGGCCGCGTTATCGTCCCCCTATTTGGTCTTGCTCCGAGTGGGGTTTACCGTGCCGTACGACGTTGACCCCGTACGCGGTGCGCTCTTACCGCACCCTTTCACCCTTACCTGATCCCCTTGCGGGGCCATCGGCGGTCTGCTCTCTGTTGCACTGGCCGTCGGCTCACGCCGCCCAGGAGTTACCTGGCACTCTGCCCTGTGGAGCCCGGACTTTCCTCGATGCACTTGCGTGCGACGCGACTGTCCGGCCGACTCCGCCGGGGAGTATAGAGGAGTGAGTGAAGAGAAGTGAGGAGTGAGAGGGAGCAAAAGCGCCGATCCTTGCGGGCTTTCTCTCACTCCTCACTCCTCTTCACTCACTTCCATAAAGCTCCTTGCGCGGCGCGCCGCTGATCGCGGCGGCCAGCTTGGCAGCCTTCGCCGGCGGCAGCTCTTCGCGCAGGATGGCGAACACGCGCCGGCCCTCGACCAGTTTCGCGTCCGCCTCCTCGCCCCGCCCGGCCACCACGATCACATGCTCGCCGCGCTGCTGGTCGGGATCGGCCACCACGCGCGCGGCCAGCTCGATCAGCGGCTCGCCGAGCACGGTCTCGAACAGCTTGGTCAGCTCGCGCGCGAGCACCGCCTCGCGCTCGCCGCCGAACACGTCGCGCATGTCGGCCAGGCTTTCGGCCACGCGATGTGATGATTCGTAGAAAATCAGCGTGCGCGGCTCACCGGCCAATTCCTGCAGACGACTGCGCCGGGCGGCGGATTTGGGCGGCAGAAAACCCTCGAATACGAAACGGTCGCTGGGCAAGCCGGCCACCGACAACGCCGCAATCGCCGCGCACGCACCGGGCACCGGCACGCAGCGGATGCCGGCCGCGCGTGCGGCGCGCACCAGCCGAAAACCCGGGTCGGAGATCAACGGCGTACCCGCATCGGAGATCAACGCCACCGAGTCGCCATTCAGCAAGCGACGCACTACGGCATCCACGGCATCGCGTTCATTGTGCTCGTGCAGCGCAATCAGCGGCGTGGCGATGTTGTGGTGCTGCAGCAACGGCCGACTGTGGCGGGTGTCTTCCGCCGCGATCACCGAAACACTGCGCAGCGTCTCGATGGCACGCACCGAAAAATCGTCGCGATGCCCGATCGGCGTGGCGACCACCCACAGGCAGCCGGGCGTGGTGGATGACATCGTGCGCTCCAGTTCGCCGCGAAGCGGCAATGTGATCGGCTATGATCGCGCAATCGCCGATCCTGTCGATACCGACCGAGGAATGTACATGCGTTCGTACCGCGCCGCGGCCATTACCGTGCTGTTCTCGCTGGCGCTGAGCGCCTGCGTACCGGGCATCAAGCCGCCCTCGCCCGCCGAAACCGCCGCCGCGCAACAGGCCGCCGCACTGGCCAGCCAGGGTCAGTTTGACCAGGCTGCACAGGCCTATCTGGCACTGGCCGCGCAGAATCCGGGCCGCGCCAGCCACTATCGCCTGCTTGCGGCCGAGGACTATCGCCAGGAAGACGCGCTGGATCGCGCCGCACCGATCATCGCCGGTATCGACCGCACGCAGTTGCAGGGCGACGAACCGGTGCGATTGGACCTGCTGCGCGCCGAAATCGCGCTGCGCCAGCACGATCCGGCCACCGCGCTGCGACTGACCAGCCAGCCCGGCGTCAGCGTACCGCCCGCGCTGCAGCCCCGACAGCTGGAACTGCGCGCACAGGCGATGGCCGCCAGCCATGATTACTGGGGCGCCGGCCGCACCCGCGTGCAGATGGATGGCCTGCTGCACGGTCTCGACCGCACGCAGAACCGTACGCAGGCGATCGACCTGCTGACCAAGGTGGGCGTCGACGAACTCAAGCAGCGCGCCGCCGCGATGCATCCCGGCGATCGCATGCTGCCGTGGATCAACGAGGCGCTGACCCGGCTCGGCGTGGTGGTAGCCCAAGCCCAGCCCAACCTGGGCCAGCCTGTCGGCACCCTGTTGCCGGGCGCCGGCGCCAATGTGCGCCAGGGTTACAAGGTGCCGGCGAAGCTGGCCCTGTTGCTGCCGGAAGGGAACGACTTCGCTGGCGTCAGCCAGGCCATTCGCGAAGGCTTCTTCGCCGCCTACTTCAACGCCGCCAGCAATCACGCCCCGCGGCCGAGCGTGCGCGTATACGACAGCGTCGGCACCCCGGATGGCGCGGTCAAGGCCTACCAACTGGCCGTTGCCGACGGCGCCCAGCTGATCGTCGGCCCGCTCACCCGCGGCGCGGTCGGCGCCGTGCTGGCACAGTCCTCGCTGCCGGTGCCGGTGCTGGCGCTGAACCATCCCGACAACGACACCCTGCCCGCTTCCGGCGCCACCGAGTTCGCACTGCGCCCGGAAACCGAGGGCGCCCAGGTGGCGGATCACATGATCGAGCGCGGCATCACCCGCGCCTACGTGATCATTTCCGACGACGACTTCGCCAAACGCGCCGCCGGCGCCTTCAAGGCCGAACTGGTCGCCCGTGGCGGCCAGGTCGTCGGCCAGGCGCAGATCACCAGCGGCAGCGTGAACTATCACAGTGCGATTGCCGGCCTGAGCATGACCGACAGCAGCACCACGCCCGCGCCTGCGCCGGCTGTCGCCGGCACGGCCAGTGCACCTGCCGCCGCAAGCCTCGGCGGTAGCGGCATCTTCATCAGCATGCGCCCGGAACAGGCCCGCCTGTTGCTGCCGCAATTGCGCGTGGCGCGCGTCACCCTGCCGGTGTTCGCCACCTCGCATATCTACGGAGGCAGCGACGATCCGGGCGACGACAACGACCTCAATGGCGTGGAGTTCTGCGATGCGCCGTGGCTGTTCGACGCGCAGACCGGCCTGCCCCGCCACGGCGACATCGCCGCCCTGCTGCCCGCCGCCCGCGGCGGTTCCGCACGACTGTTCGCCTTCGGCATGGATGCATGGAACCTGGTGCCGTACATCGGCTGGATGCGCGAGCACCCGGGCAGCTACCTGCCGGGCGCCAGCGGCCAGCTCGCAGCCGATGCATTCGGGCGCGTGCGGCGCGTGCTGATCTGGGCGAAATTCCAGGATGGCGTGGCCCGTCCGATCGGCGGCGACCTGCAGATGGATGCCGTTCCCGCCCCGGCGGGCAGCGCACCGATGCCAGCCGCCGGGATGCCGATTCCGCCGGCGAACATGCCGGCCCCGGCCAGCAGCGCTGCCGCCACACCGGTTGCCGCGCCCGCGACTGGCGGCTGATGCGCGCTGCCGGCGCCGCCTTCGAACAGCGCGCCGGCGCGGAACTCGAGCGCGCCGGCCTGAAGCTGCTGGCGCGCAACTACACCACGCGCCACGGCGAGCTCGACCTGGTGATGCGCGACGGCGACACCGTAGTGTTCGTCGAAGTGCGTTACCGGGTGAGCGCCGGCCACGGCGATGCCGCCGCCTCGGTCACCCGCGGCAAGCGCGACAAGCTGATCCGCACCGCGCAACTGTGGCTGGCCGCACACCCACGCGATGCACAACGCCCCTGCCGCTTCGACGTGGTCAGCTATGACGGCCCGGCCGCCGACGCGCGCATGCACTGGCTGCGTGGCGCGTTCGAAGTGGAATGAAACGGCATCGGTGGAATAATGGACGCATGAATGGTCCTGTTGCCGTGCTTGCCACTTTGCATACCGCCTGCCTCGGCGCCGAACTGTTCGCCATCGCCCGCCCTCCCGCACTCCACGCGCAGGATGATGGCATCGCATGACTGCATCGCTCGATCGCCTGCTCGCCGAGATCCGCGCCTGCCGGATCTGCGCGGCACACCTGCCGCTGGGACCGCGTCCGGTAGTGCAGGCGTCGGCAACATCGCGATTGTTGATCGTGAGCCAGGCGCCGGGACGCAAGGTGCACGAGACCGGGATTCCGTTCAATGACCCCAGCGGCGACCGCCTGCGCGACTGGCTCGGCATCGACCGGGATACGTTCTACGACGCCGGCAAAATCGCCATCGCACCGATGGGCTTCTGTTTTCCCGGCACCGGCAAGGGCGGCGACCTGCCGCCGCGCCCGGAATGCGCACCGGCCTGGCATCCTCGCCTGTTCCCGTTGTTGACGGGAGTGCGGCTGACGCTTGCGATTGGCCAATACGCGCAAGCCGGCCTGCTCGGCGAGCATCGCGGACGCACGCTGACCGACACGGTGCTGGCCTGGCGCGAACACCTGGCGCGCGGCGTGCTGCCGCTGCCGCACCCCAGCCCACGCAACCGCTTGTGGCTGACCCGCAACCCATGGTTCGAAACGGAGCTGCTGCCGATCCTGCGCGAGCGCGTGGCAAACGCGCTGGCCGACTCCGATCGAGCCGGCTGATCGAACCTGCCGCATTGCACCTTGCCGCCTGACGCCAGCGTCGTCTAACCTCATCTGATAGAACATCATGGCCACGGGATCGACCCCGGCCTTACAGGGGAATCCGCATCTCATGAGCCTTAAGCTCCGCCTGATCGTCCTGAATTTCTTCCAGTACTACATCTGGGGCGCGTGGCTCTTGACCATCGGCACGTGGTGGTTCCAGACCCAGCATTGGTCGGGCACCAGCTTCGGCGCGATCTTCTCCACCATGGGCATCGCCTCGCTGTTCATGCCTTCGCTGGTCGGCATCGTGGCCGACAAGTGGATCAACGCCGAGCGTCTTTACGGCTTGCTGCAGATCGCCGGCGCGGTGGTGCTGTTTGCGATACCGCATGTGACCGACCCGGAGCAGATGTTCTGGGTGATGTTGCTGAACATGTGCTTCTACATGCCGACCATTTCGCTGGCGATCACGGTGGCCTACAACGCGCTCAAGCAGAACGGCGAGGACGTGGTCAGCACCTATCCTCCAATCCGTGTGTGGGGCACGGTCGGATTCATCGCCGCCACCTGGACGACCAGCCTGCTCGGCTTCAAGGCCTCGCCCGCGCAATTCCACGTGGCTGCGGCCGCCTCGCTGCTGCTTGGCCTGTATGCCTTCACCTTGCCCAAGTGCCCGCCCAAGCTGAATGCCGCCTCGGGCCACAGCCTGGTCGACCGGCTGGGCCTGACCTCGTTCGTGCTGTTCAAGAACCGCAACATGGCCGTGTTCTTCATCTTCGCCATGTTGCTTGGCGCGGCACTGCAGCTCACCAACGCCTACGGCGACGCCTTCCTCAGCGATTTCGTCAAGGTGCCGGCCTACGCCAACCTGCTGGCAGTGAAGTACTCGACCATCATCATCTCGATCTCGCAGTTCTCCGAAACCGCATTCATCCTCACCATCCCGTTCTTCCTGAAGCGCTTCGGCATCAAGGCGGTGATGACGATGAGCATGCTGGCGTGGGTGCTGCGCTTCGGCCTGTTCGGCTTCGGCAACCCGGCCGGAGGCCTGTGGATGATCGTGCTGTCGTGCATCATCTACGGCATGGCGTTCGACTTCTTCAACATCTCCGGCTCGCTGTTCGTGGAAAGCCAGGCCGACCCGAAGATCCGCGCCAGCGCGCAGGGCCTGTTCATGCTGATGACCAACGGCGTGGGCGCGGTGCTGGGCAGCCTGATCGCCGGCTTCGTGATCGATCACTTCTTCACCAACCACAGCTGCAACGACATGCTGGCCATCTGCAAGGACTGGCGCGGCATCTGGCTGTCATTCGCCGGTTATGCGCTGGTGATGGCGCTGCTGTTCGTGCCGATGTTCAGGCACCGGCACGATCCGGCCGCGGCGCGCAAGGTCGTGCCGACGCACTGACTTCGGCGCACTGATCAGGTGGCCAGCGCGCTGGCCACCACGCGGTTGCGACCGTGCGACTTGGCCTCGTACATGGCCATGTCGGCGGCGCGCATCCAGCTCGACAGATCATGGCAACGGGCGCCGTCGAACACGGCCACGCCGATGCTGATGGTCACCGTCGACACCTTGGCTTCCGGCGGCAGTGCCAATGTGGCCACTTCCGCACGCAAGGTCTCGGCCAGGCGCATGCCGGCCATGGCGCCGCAACCCGGGCACAGCACCGCGAATTCCTCACCGCCGATGCGGGCAACGTGGCCGACATCGCCCGCCGCCCGGCGCAGGCCGTCGGTGATGATCCGCAGCACTTCGTCGCCCTGCGGGTGGCCGGCGCCATCGTTGATGCGCTTGAAGTGGTCGACGTCGATCAGCATCAGCACGTGGGCCGACGTCGACGCCGGAAATCCGCGCGATTCGGCCAGCAGGTCCATCGCGCGCTGCTGGAAAGCACGTCGGTTTTCGACACCGGTGAGCGGATCACGCAGCGCCTGCGCACGCAATTCGACGGCGTGCCGGTGCTGCGAACGCAGCAGCAGGTAAAGCAGCAAGGCCATCAACGACAAGGCCACCACCACCCCGCGCCCGAACATGATGCGCAGCGATTGGCGCTGCTGCTCCTCGCCTCGACGCGCCGCCTCCGCCTGGGCCGCCTTCAGTTGCAGGTCCTTCACCTGGTTCTGCCGCTGCAGCGCGAGAATCTGCAACTCCTTCTCGCGCGTGGCATAGCGCGCTGCCAGCCGGGCTTCCTCCGAGCGCAACACGGCGGCATTGCGCTGGTTGAGTGCGGTGATCACCTCGCGCGCGTCGGCCAGTGCCGGACGCAACTTCCCCTGCTGCTGCTCTATTTCGCTGCGCGTGCGCACGAAGTCCGGCAACAGGCCTTGCAGATGGGCATCGCGCGCATCAGCCACCACGGCGTCCATCAGTGCCAGCGCCTTGCCAGGCTGGCCCAGCGCGGCGTAATCCAGCGCAATGTCGGCGCGCGAGCTGAGCGCATCGCTGACCCGGCCGGCCGCCTGCTCCTGTGCCAGCGAGGCATGCGACAACGCCAATGCCTCGCGTACCCGCCCGGTTTTCCGGTACGCCTGCGAAAGGTTGTCGCCCACCAGCACCACCATCTGCCCTGCGCCGATGCTGGCGAATTGCCTGCGCGCTTCCAGGTAGGCAGGAATCGCCTCGTCGTAACGGTGCAAGTGGGTGTAGACGATGCCGAGGTCGTTTCCGGCATTGCCCATGCCCCATGCATCGGCTTGCGTGCGATAGGTGGCGATGGCCCGGCGACAGAGCGGGATCGCCTTGGTGAACTCCTCGCTCATCGCGTAGGCGTCGCACAAGGTGTAGTGCAGCCGCCCCAGCATCACCGGATCGGTGGTGCCCTGCACCAGCGCGGCGGCCTGCAATTCCTCGCTGATGCCGTCGCCCTGGCTGGCGGCGATCAACTGGCGCGAGCGCAGGAAGCCGGCATCCGCGGCGGCGGCCGGGTCATGCGTGCGACCGGCCAGCTCGTCCAGTCTCGTGGTGGCCTCGTGCAACGCCGCGACGTCATTGACGTTCACCGCGGCGGTACCGAGCAGCCACAGCTTTTCGCGCAGGACGGCGCCGGCCAGGCCCTGGCCGCTCTGGTCGAGCTGCGACTGCAGCTCGGTGATCAGGCCATGCGGATCGGTTTCGGTGCGGTAGCGCTGCGCGTCGCGCACGGACATGCCGCCGCCATGCACCAGCGCGACTGCCAGCATCCATCCTGCGATCATGCTCCCCTGCATCGAAACGCCCATCCCATGGCTTCCCCCGTCCGGATATTGTGGCCCGCACCACGCTAGGTGCAAGTGCTGGACCACGGGCCGGCTACAATGGCCGCATGCAGATCGGCCCCTATCTGATCGACCCGCCCGTGGTGCTGGCCCCGATGGCCGGCGTCACCGACAAGCCGTTTCGCCTGCTGTGCAAGCGGCTGGGCGCGGGCCTGGCCGTGTCGGAAATGACCACGGCCGATCCCAAGCTGTGGCATACGCGCAAGTCGCTGCACCGAATGGACCACTCGGGCGAACCGGAACCGGTGAGCGTGCAGATCGCCGGCGCCGATCCGGTGGTGCTGGCCGAAGCCGCGCGCTTCAACGTGGCCAACGGCGCGCAGATCATCGACATCAACATGGGATGCCCGGCCAAGAAGGTATGCAACGTGTGGTCCGGCTCGGCCCTGCTGCAGGACGAACCGCTGGTGGCGCGAATCTGCAAGGCGGTGGTCGATGCCGTCGAGGTGCCGGTGACGCTGAAGATCCGCACCGGCTGGAACCGCGACAACAGGAATGCGCTGCGCATCGCCCGCATCGCCGAGGACTGCGGCATCGCCGCGCTGGCCGTGCATGGCCGCACCCGCGCCGACAAGTACGAAGGCGAAGCCGAGTACGACACCATCGCCGCAGTGAAGGCCGCCATCGGCATCCCGGTATTCGCCAACGGTGACGTGACCACGCCGGAGCGCGCCCGCCACGTGCTCGCCGCCACCGGCGCCGATGCACTGATGATCGGTCGCGGCGCGCAGGGCCGGCCCTGGATCTTCCGCGAGATCGCCCACTTCCTGGCCACCGGCGAAAAGCTGCCCGAACCCGCGCCGGACGAAGTGGCGACGATCCTGCTCGGCCATCTGGAACACCTCTACGCGTTCTACGGCGAACACGCCGGTGTGCGCATCGCGCGCAAGCACCTGGGTTGGTATGCCAAGGACCGCCCCGAGAACACCGCCTTCCGCGAAGTGGCCAATCGCGCCGAATCAGCGCAGGAGCAGCTTCGCCTCACCCGCGATTACTTCGCTGCGCTGGCGGCCGGCGTGGCGATGGCGGCCTGAGCGGCGCAAGCCGCTCTCAGTGTTCCGTGGCGTGAAATCCGTAGTCGGCCAGCACCGGCTTGAGTGCCGCGATCCAGATCGCGTAGCCGGCCGGCTTCATGTGCAAGCCATCATCGCGCAACAGCTCCGGTCGCGGTTGGCCGTGCGCATCCAGCATCTTCGATGCGGTGTCGACATAGCGCACGTTCTTCTGCGTGGCGGCCCAGCGCCGGATGCCCTGGTTGGCCTCGCGCATGGCCGGCCACATCGTCCATCGCGCCACGCTGGGCTTGATCGAGATGAAAGCCACCGGCACGCCCGGCAGGTCACGGCGCACGCGTGCCACGAAGGCCTTGAATTCGCCGATCACCTGCTGCGGTGAATCGCCGCCGGCGATGTCGTTGTCGCCCGCGTACATCACGATCAGGCGCGGGTGATAAGGCGTCACGATGCGATCGGCGTAATAGGTGGCATCGGCGATGGCCGAGCCGCCGAAGCCACGGTCGATCACCGGCACGCCGGGAAAGTCATGAGCCAGCGTGGGCGCCCAGAAGCGGATCGACGAACTGCCGATGAACAGCACGCCGTGCTGGGGCGGCGGGTCGACGCGATCATGCGCGACGAAGGCGGCGATGTCGGTCGTCCAGTGCGCAGGCGGCGGCACCTGCGCCACCGCCCAGGCTGACATGGCGAGCAATGCAAAAGCGGCAACCAGCCGCGGGACGATGCCGCGAGTGCGCAGAAGATTCATCGAAGATCACCGTGCAGCCGGATACACGGCCTGATTATGCACCGCCGCGCAAATTGCCCGCGCCGTGATCAGGCCGCCAGTTCCTCGCAGGTAGCCGAGGTCAGGCGCAGGCGCGGGAGAACTTCGGCCAGCAGCTCGCCGTGATGGCTGAGCAGGCGCAGCACGCCATCCGCGTCTTCGGTCAATGCGGTCAGGCTCTCCACCCAGTCGCCATCGTTGGCATATACCAGTTCGTCGCGCTGCATCAGCCCGGCGCGATGAATGTGCCCGCAAACGATGCCGTCGAGCTGGCGCCGCGCGGCATCCTCCAGCCCGGCCTGCACAAAGCGCGCGATACCGTTCGGCGGCACCGCTCTGTCGCTTCACGAATGACAACAGCGACCAGTGCCGCTGGCCGAGCCGTCGCCGTGCCAGGTTCAGCAAGCGGTCGCAACTGAGGATGCGGTAATAGATCCAGTCGCCCAGGCGTTCCTGCAAGCCGCCGAACTGGGTGACGTTGTCGTAGTCGTCGCCGTGGGTCACCAGCAGGCGCCGTCCGTCGGCGGTCTCATGGATCGCGCGCCGCCGCACGCGCATGCCCGGCACCATCAGTCCACAGAGGCGACGCACCGGCCGGTCGTGATTGCCGGGCACGTAGATCAGCACCGTGCCGCGCTGATGCAAGGCATGCAGGGCTTCGATCACGCGCGCATGGGCGCCGTTCCAGCGTGTACGTCGCCGGGCAATCCACCAGAGATCGACAATGTCGCCCACCAGATAGAGCCGTTCGCAGCGCAAGCCGTCGAGAAAATCCGCCAGCTCGGCCGCATGGCAGTGTTTGGTGCCCAGATGCACATCGAAGATGAAGACAGCCCGCAAGCGCCGCTCGCCTGGGGTTGTCACGCGCTTCATGCCGCCGCGCCTTGCCGATTTTCGAGATAACGCTGGCGTTTGCGTGGTCGCAGCCGCTCCAGATCCACCTCGATCAGGCCATCGATGGAACCGCTGAAATCCGGATCCACGCCGAAGGCGAGGAAGCGCGCACCGCCGGGTTCGCACAGCTCGGTGTATTGCTTGTACAGCGTCGGCACCGAGGTACCAAGCCGGTCCAGCGCGACCTTCAGCGCACCGAAGGCCGTAGCGCTGTCGAGTCCGTCAAACGCCGGTGCTGCATGCTTGAAGGCGAACGGACGACGCGCGCTGGCCAGCGCCTCCCCGCTGCCGTAGAAGCATCGGTAATAGGCCACCACCTGTTCGCTGGCGCGACGTGGCAACGCGGCGCTGATCGACACCGCACCATAGAGATAGCGCACGCCCGGATAGCGACGCAGGTAGGCACCGATGCCCTGCCACAGATAATCGAGGCTGCGGCTACCCCAGTAGTCCGGCACCACGAAGCTGCGCCCCAGTTCCAGGCCAGCGGCAAGCCGCGGCACCGCCGCGTCCGCATAACGGAACAGCGAGGCCGTGTACAAGCCGGCCAGACCGGCGCTTGCCATCGCTGCGGCACCGCGCATCACGCGATAGGCGCCGGCGATGCGCGCGGCGCTCGCGTCCCAGACCAGGATGTGGTCGTAATACGCGTCGTAGGCATCGAGATCGCAGCTGCGCCCGGTGCCTTCGCCGACTTCGCGGAAGGTCAACTCGCGCAGCCGGCCGATTTCCTGCAGCAACGGCGAACCGCCGGCATCACGCGCCATGCGAATCTGCTTGCCGTCACTGGTGCTGCCGAGCAGTTCGGTGGCCGCCACGGCCGCCGCCAGCACGCGGGCATCGATGGGCGCCGCCAGTGGCGCGGGGCCGGCCACGGTGACAGCCTCGCCGCGACCGGTCGCATACAGCGCCTGGCGAATGCTGCCGATTGCCGCCCGTTCGTCCATGTCCGCCGCGATCGACAGCGGCATGCCGACGTGCAGGCGCACCGGCTGACGCCGCCGCGCGAATATTTCCCGTGGCAGCAGGGCGGTCGATGCCGGACGACAGAGTGCCGAGACGCCGTAGAACAAGGCGGAGTTGCGCGCCTCGATGCGCACCGGCAACACCGGCACCCCGGCGCTTCGCGCAAATCGCAGGAAGCCGGGTTGCCAGCGCGTGTCGCGCACGCCACGCGGCCCCAGTCGCGACACTTCGCCGGCGGGAAACACCACCACGCATTGTCCGTCGCGCAGCGCGCGCCGCACCCGGCGCAGATCGGCCACGCCGGCGCCGCCGCCGAACACGCGCACCGGCAGCAGCAGTTCCGACAGGGGGTCGATCAGGGTCAGCACGTCGTTGGCGACGATCCGCACGTCCTGGCGGACCTGGCCCAGCATGTCCAGCAAGGCCATCGCGTCGAGGCCGCCGCAGGGATGGTTGGCGACCACCAGCAATCCTCCGCGTGACGGAATGCGCGCCAGGCTCGCCGCGGTGACGGCGTGGTCCGTGACCAGTCGCCGCACCGCGGCATGGACAAAGTCGAAGCCGCGCAGATGGCCATGCTCGGCCATGAAGGCGTCGACATGGTCGAATCGCGACCAGCGCGCCACGGTACGCAACAGTGGCGCGGCAAGGTGGCCGCGACGTCCGCGAAACCAGTCTGGATAACGTTGCTGCAGACGCTGTTCGATGGCTTGCATGTCGGTACCCGTCGGCTTGGCCCGTCGCAAGATTGCGCGATTTCCCGGACGCTGGCGTTGCGCCCATGCGTCAGCGGCGTGACAGCGCCTCATGCTCCAGGCCAGCGATCAAGGGAGGGCTTGCAGCGCAGCCATCACGGCGTTTGACAGATGGACGTCCATACGTCTAATCTTCGTCACGCCAAGGTTTTCATCCCTTTATCCGAATAGAGAGATGAAATGAAAAGGGAAGCCGGTGCGAATCCGGCGCTGCCCCGCAGCGGTATGTGGAAACGACCCCCGCCATCGCACTGGGCCAGGAAATCTGGTTCGGGAAGCGGCGGGCATTAGGCGGCTCAGGTGTCCTGAGCCATATCCACGAGCCCGAAGACCTGCCTTGGCCGAAGCGCGCCCCGCAAGGCCGCGCCTCGTCCGGCCTGGGTTTCGTGGCGGGAAGGCGGTCGCCTGGCGACGCAGTCCTGCCATGTGGCCCGGTTCGCCCGCGGGGGCGAAGGTCGACGCTTGCGCCCGCCTCACGGCACGCAATCGCCCTTCGTTCCTCTTTGCACCATTACGCAAGAGGAATTCCACATGACACGCACCACCTGCCTCGGCTTTCCGCGCATGGGTCGCCGACGCGAACTCAAGCGCGCCCTCGAAACCTACTGGCGCGATGGCAACGCCACCGCCCTGCTCGACACCGCCCGCGACCTGCGCGCACGCCACTGGAATCTGGCCCGCGACGCCGGCGCCGACAGCGTGCCGGTGAACGACTTCTCGCTGTACGACCACGTGCTCGACACCGCCGTGCTGTTCGATGCCGTGCCCGAACGCTACCGCGCCCTCCTCGCCGCCGATCCGCTGGCCGGCTACTTCGCCATGGCGCGCGGCGGCGATGGTTTGCACGCGCTGGAAATGACCAAGTGGTTCGACACCAACTACCACTACCTCGTGCCCGAACTGCACGCCGGCCAGCGCTTCCGCCTCGCCGGCGACAAGCCGCTGGCCGAATGCCGCGAGGCGCAGGCGCTGGGCCTGGACGCGCGGCCGGTGCTGCTCGGACCGGTATCGTTCCTGAAACTGGCCAAGACCACCGACGGCAGCGATCCGCTGGCCCTGCTCGATGCATTGCTGCCCGCCTACATCGCGCTGCTGGAAAAACTGCACGAAGCCGGCGTGGCCTGGGTGCAACTGGACGAGCCCTGCCTCACGCTGGACCTGGACGCGCCCACGCGCCACGCCTACGCCACCGCCTACGCGGCGCTGGCACTCGGTGCGTCGCCGAAGCGCCTGCTTGCCACCTACTTCGGCGCGCTGGACGACAACCTCGCGCTGGCCACCGAATTGCCAGTGGACGGTCTGCACATCGATCTGGCCCGCGCACCGGAGCAGCTCGACGCGGTGCTCGCCGCACTGCCTGCCGAGCGCGTGCTCAGCGTCGGTGTCGTCGATGGCCGCAACATCTGGCGCAGCTCGCCGCGCAAGGTGCTGCCGTTGCTGCACAAGGCGCTGGACAAGCTTGGTCGCGATCGCCTGTGGCTGGCGCCATCGTGCTCGCTACTGCATGTGCCGCTGGATGCCGGACAGGAAACCGGCCTGCCCGACGAGCTGCGCGGCTGGCTCGCCTTCGGCGTGCAGAAGCTGGAGGAACAACAGCTCTACGCCCGCGCGCTGGACGGTCAGGACGAGGCCGCGCAAGCGCTGCAGGCACAGGCCGCTCGCCTCGCCGACCGCGCCAGCACCGCCGGCGTGCAGCGCAACGACGTCCGCGCCCGCCTGCATGGCCTCAGCGCGCAGGCGGCGCAACGCCGTTCCGCCTACCTGCACCGGCGTGCCGTGCAGGCCGAAGTGCGCCCGCTGCCGCTGCTGCCCACCACCACCATCGGCTCGTTTCCGCAAACCGAAACGCTGCGTCGCGCCCGCGCCGATCATCGCGCCGGCCGCCTCGACGACAAGGCCTACGAACAGGTGCTGGCCGACGAGATCCGCCAAGTGTTGCAGCAGCAGGAAGCGGCTGGCCTCGACGTGCTGGTACACGGCGAGCCCGAGCGCAACGACATGGTGGAGTACTTCGGCGAGCAGCTCGACGGCTTCGCCTTCACCCGCCACGGCTGGGTGCAGAGCTACGGCTCGCGCTGCGTGAAACCGCCGATCATCTGGGGCGACGTGGCGCGTCCCGCACCGATGACCGTCCGCTGGTCGAGCTACGCGCAGTCGCTGACCGAGAAGCCGGTCAAGGGCATGCTTACCGGTCCGGTGACGGTGCTGCAATGGTCGTTCGTGCGCGACGACCTGCCGCGCGAAACCGTCTGCCGCCAGCTGGCCCTGGCCCTGCGCGACGAGGTGCACGATCTGGAAGCTGCCGGCATCGGCATCATCCAGATCGACGAACCGGCCCTGCGCGAAGGCCTGCCGCTGCGCCATGCCGAGCAGGCGCATTACCTGGACTGGGCCGTCACCTGCTTCCGCATCACCGCCGGCGGCGTGGCCGACGCCACCCAGATCCACACCCACATGTGCTACAGCGAATTCAACGCGATCATCGATGCGGTAGCCGCGCTGGATGCCGACGTCATCTCGATCGAAAGCAGCCGCTCGCGTATGGAACTGCTCGACGCCTTCGAGCGCTACCGCTACCCCGGCGGCATCGGGCCCGGCGTGTACGACATCCACTCGCCGCGCGTGCCCGGCCGCGAGGAAATGGCCGACTTGCTGCGGCTGGCGCTACGCGTGCTCGATCCGGCGCAATTGTGGGTGAATCCCGATTGCGGACTGAAAACCCGCGGCTGGGCCGAGGTGACCCCGGCGCTCAATGCGATGGTCGCTGCCGCGCGCGAGGTTCGCAGCGAACTGGAGGTCGCCGCCTGAATCACCCTCTCCACTGATGCACCTTGGGGCGGCCAGGGATGGCTGCCCTCGGAGACTCGCGGGAGTAACATGAACGAAATCAACCCGGCCGATGCTTCCCGATGAAATTCCCGGCCACAGGCTGTATCATGTCCAACCCCTTTCCATCTCTTTATCCGTAAAGAAGGATAAATGCCGCGATGAGCAACTTCCTCTTCACCTCCGAATCGGTCTCCGAAGGCCATCCGGACAAGGTCGCCGACCAGATTTCCGACGCCGTCCTCGACGCGATCATCGCGCAGGACCCGCGCGCCCGCGTGGCCTGCGAAACCATGGTGAAGACCGGCGTCGCGATCGTCGCCGGCGAGATCACCACCAGCGCCTGGATCGACCTGGAAAGCCTGACCCGCAAGGTCATCCTGGACATCGGCTACAACTCCAGCGAAGTCGGCTTCGACGGCGCCACCTGCGGCGTGCTCAACCTGATCGGCAAGCAGTCGCCCGACATCAACCAGGGCGTGGATCGCAAGAAGCCCGAGGAACAGGGTGCCGGCGACCAGGGCCTGATGTTCGGCTACGCCACCAACGAAACCAGCGAGTACATGCCCGCGGCGATCCACTACGCGCATCGCCTGGTGGAGCAGCAGACCAAGATCCGCAAGAAGAAGAACTCGCCGCTGCCGTGGCTGCGCCCGGACACCAAGAGCCAGGTCACCTTGCGCTACGAGGATGACAAGGCGGTCGCCATCGACGCCGTGGTGCTATCCACCCAGCACGATCCCAGCGTGAAGCAGAAGGACCTGATCGAGGCTGTGCGCGAGTACATCCTGAAGCCGGTGCTGCCGGCCAAGCTGCTGCACAAGGGCACCAAGTTCCACATCAATCCGACCGGCAAGTTCGTGATCGGTGGACCGGTGGGCGACTGCGGCCTGACCGGCCGCAAGATCATCGTCGACACCTACGGCGGCTGGGCCCGTCACGGTGGTGGCGCGTTCTCCGGCAAGGACCCGTCGAAGGTGGACCGTTCGGCCGCCTACGCCGCACGCTACGTGGCCAAGAACATCGTGGCCGCCGGCATTGCCGACCGCTGCGAGGTGCAGGTGAGCTACGCCATCGGCGTGGCCGAGCCGACCTCGATCTCGGTCACCACCTTCGGCACCGGCAAGATTCCGGACGAGAAGATCGAAAAGCTGATCCGCAAGCACTTCGACCTGCGCCCGTACGGCATCATCAAGATGCTCGACCTGATCCACCCGATCTACCAGCAAACCGCCAGCAACGGCCATTTCGGCCGCAAGCCGGTGGAGATCAAGGGCGCCAACGGCGAAAGCTACACGGCGTTCTCGTGGGAGAAGACCGACAAGGCCGAGGCGCTGCGCGCCGATGCCAAGCTGAAGTAAGCAGCTCGCCGCTGCTGCACGAAAAAGCCCGCGGCTTGCCGCGGGCTTTTTCTTTGTATCGAAGGCAGAACCGGCGCGGCGGCTCAGCCGTCCGTATCGCGACGCGAGGCCACTTCAACCGGCCGGTGCGAGCGATGCCGCGAGGCAAGGCGAACGGAATGCTTCTTCGCATGCCGCGCAGCGATGCGGCGACACTCGGCAACCGAATGGTGCCTCTTGCACGCGCGACTGACGGCCGCCACCTGCACATGATGCGCATGTGCGCGACGCCGGCGATGCATCGGCATTCCCGGCACCGGATGCGCCTCGGCCGCCGGAATCGGCGACAGTTCTTCCAGGATGTGCAATGCACGGCTGGTGCCGCGTTCGCCTGCCGCCGCAGCGACCAGCTCGGGCGAGGTCGAGCGCCCCTCGAAGCCGTCATCCAGCAGCTTGGCCATCAGGTCGTCACGGATCGCCGCCGTGCGGCTGCCCAGCACCACGCCGAACAGGCGATGGCCATTGCGCACCGCCGTGGACGCCAGGTTGAAACCCGAGGCGTCGGTGAAACCGGTCTTCAGGCCGTCCATGCCCGGGTAGCGGTACATCAGGCGGTTGTGGCCGCGCACGATGTGCCCGCGGAAAGTGAACTCGCGCGTGGCGAAGAAATGCGCGTACTGCGGAAAGTCGCGATACAGCGCCATCGACAACCGGACCAGATCGTGCGCGGTGGACACGTTACGCGGGTCCGGCAGGCCCGAAGCGTTGTCGAAGTGGGTGCCGTCCATGCCCAGCAAGGCCGCCTGCGCATTCATCATTTCGGCGAAATGCGGCTCGCTGCCACCGATGGCTTCGGCCACTACCGTGGCTGCATCGTTCGCCGACTTGGTGACGATACCCAGGATGCAGTCGCGCAAGCTGATGGTCTCGCCACGACGCAGGCCCAGCTTGGTGGGCGCACGACTGGCCGCCCACGCGGACACCGGCAGTTGCTGGTCGAGCTTCAGGCGCCCGCTCTTCAAGCCCTGGAAGGCGAAGTAGAGAGTCATCATCTTGGTCAGCGAGGCGGGATAGTTGCGCTGGTCGGCGTTGACCTGTTCCAGCACCTTGCCTGTCGATGCGTCGACCACGATCGCCGCATAGCCGGCATGCGCCTGGCCGGCGAACGCGCCCAGGCCCAGCATGCACAACAGCGACAGCAACGCACCGCGCATGCCGCCGGTGGCCCGCAGCCACACTCTGGATCCGATGCTCACCCGACGCCCTCGCAGCCGAACCGCGGCAACCTCCGCGTGAGCGCAAGATAGCGCGCGGCGGCGACGATAGCCAGAGATCGGACATCAATTAGTTTCGTTAAGTTGATGTTCTTTCAAGTATTACTCAAGCCGCCACCTCAACTTCCGCCGATCGTGGCACGCAGTTATCCCGTGCAGACCCGCTAGAATGGGCGGATGTCCCTGATCCAACTTCAACACGTCGATTTCAGCATCGGCGGCCCCCTCCTGCTCGAAAACGTCGATCTCTCGATCGAGGCGAACGAGCGCGTATGCATCGTCGGTCGCAACGGCGAAGGCAAGTCCACCCTGATGAAGCTGATCGCCGGCGAGCTGCATGCCGACGACGGCGAGATCCGGGTCCAGAACGGTGTGGTGATCGCCCGCATGGCGCAGGAGGTGCCGCAGGATACGTCCGGTACCGTATTCGACGTGGTCTCCGAAGGCCTCGGCGATCTTGGCCGTCTGCTGGCGCGCTATCACCACCTGATCACCGAAGGCGACTTCGATGCGCTCGGCGACGTGCAACAGCAGATCGAGGCGCAGCACGGCTGGGATCTGGACCGCCGGGTCGGCGAGGTCATCACCAAGCTGGAATTGCCGGCCGAAACCGATTTCGCCGCACTGTCCGGCGGCATGAAGCGCCGCGTGCTGCTGGCCCAGGCGCTGGTGCGCAAACCGGACGTGCTGCTGCTGGACGAACCGACCAACCACCTCGACATCGAGGCGATCGGCTGGCTGGAAAACTTCCTCAAGCAGTTCGGCGGATCGATCCTCTTCGTCACCCATGACCGCAGCTTCCTGCAGGCGCTCGCCACGCGCATCGTGGAGATCGATCGCGGCCAGCTCACCGACTGGCCCGGCGACTACGCCAATTACCTGCGCCGCCGCGAAGAACGCCTGCACGCCGAATCCCAGGCCAACGCGTTGTTCGACAAGAAGCTGGCGCAGGAAGAAGTGTGGATCCGCCAGGGCATCAAGGCCCGCCGCACCCGCAACGAAGGTCGCGTGCGCGCACTGAAAGCGCTGCGCGTGGAGCGCGCCGAGCGACGCAACCTGGGCGGCAACGTCAAGATGAATGCGGCCAATGCCCAGGCCTCGGGCAAGAAGGTGATCGATCTCGAACATATCACCCAGGCCTACGACGGCCGCGTGCTCATCGATGACCTGTCCACCACCATCATGCGCGGCGACCGCATCGGCATCGTCGGCCCCAACGGCGCCGGCAAGAGCACCCTGCTCAAGATCATGCTGGGCGAACTCAAACCGCAACGTGGCGAAGTCACCCTGGGCACCAGCCTGGAGATCGCCTACTTCGACCAGCACCGCGCCCAGCTCGACGATCGCTTGAACGCGCTGGACAACGTGGCCGAAGGCCGCGAGTTCATCGAGCTCAACGGCCAGCGCAAACACATCATCGGCTACCTGCAGGATTTCCTGTTCTCGCCCGAGCGTGCACGCGCGCCGATCACCCGCCTGTCCGGCGGCGAGCGCAACCGCCTGCTGCTGGCCAAGCTGTTCGCACAGCCGTCGAACCTGCTGATCATGGACGAACCGACCAACGACCTCGACATCGAGACGCTGGAACTGCTGGAAGAACTACTCACCGACTACCAGGGCACCCTGCTGCTGGTCTCGCACGATCGCGCCTTCCTCGACAACGTGGTGTCCAGCACCCTGGTGCTGGAAGGCGAAGGTCGCGTCGGCGAATACGTCGGCGGTTACACCGACTGGCTGCGCCAGCGTCCCGCCGCCGCGGCCGCCGTCGCGGCGGCCACCGCGAAACCGGGCCTCGCGCGCGAACAGCCTGCCGTGGTCGCGGCACCGAAGCGCAAGCTCAGCTTCAAGGATCAGCGCGAACTGGAACAGTTGCCGAAGCGGATCGAAGAACTGGAAAACGCGATCGCCGCGCACGGCGAGGCGATGAATGATCCCGCCTTCTTCAAGCAGGACAGCGCCACCATCACCCGCGCCAACGAGGCGGTCGCGGCATTGCAGGCGGAGCTGGATGCCGCCTATGCGCGCTGGAGCGAACTGGACGGCTGAACCTCGCGGATGGCCTGACCACTCTGGTTTCCATGTGGTGACTTAACGCACAAAGGCCCGATCATCCTGATCGGGCCTTTGTCGTTTCTTGCCGGGGAAACAAGGAAGCGCTCAGCACTTCATCGCTTGCCCGTTGTCTGGCTTGGCGTTAGCCGCCGTTCCAACTGGCCTTCAGCGAGACGCCGCTGTACGCCTGATAGCCTTTCAGCATGACGTAATACGTCCCCGCCCGGACTTGCCCGAACGTGCAGCTCTCGTTGTTGCCATTGCGATACGGGCGACAGTCGTAACTGCTGCTGGTGGGCGTGGCACCGAAGCGTACATAAAGGTCCACGTCGCCGCTGCCGCCATTGCTGGCGATGGCCAGGTTGCTCGCGCCGGGCGGCACGATCACCTTGTACACGGCGGCACTGCCACTGGCGCCACTCAACCCGGTTTTGGCCACGCCATTGGCCAGTTCGTCGTCGGCCGGCGGCGGCGGTTCGCTGCCGGTGGTCCAACTGGCCTTCAGCGTGACGCCGCTGTACGCCTGATACGCGCGCAACTGCACGTAGTACGTGCCGGCCTGCGGATTGGCGACCGTGCAACTTTCGCTGTTGCCCGAGCGATACGGTCTGCAGTCATAGTTGCTGCTGGTGGGCGCAGCGCCGTAGCGCGTGTACAGATCCACGTCGCCACTGCCGCCACTGGTCGAAATCACCAGGTTGCGTGCGCCGGCCGGCACCTCGACCTTGTACAGCACGGTGCTGCCGCTGCCACCGGACAGGCCGGTTTTCGGCACGCCATTGGCAAGCACATCATCGCCGGAGGGCGGGGGCGGCGTGTCGTCACCGCTGCCGTTGCCACCGAGTTCCACCGCAAAGGCCAATGCCAGCCGCGTGAACTTCAGCGCGTGCTGCGCCTGGTTGCCGGAGTTGGCATAGGTGTCCTTGCTGGAATGGATGTACGGGTTGTCATCGCCCAGACGCGACTCGAACGGCATCGAGGTGGCGTAGCCCTGGTTGTGCCAGGAGGCGTGGTCGGAACAGCCGTAGCCGCACTTGTCGTGCATCACGCTGAGTTGCGGCAGATAGGTGTTGGCCAGCGACTCGACGAACTGGTTCTGCTGCGCGTCGGTGTAGTCGTCCTCCAGATAGATGTCGCCGGCCGAGCCCTTGTAGTTGGTCATGTCCAGCTGCAGCATGCCGACCACGTCGATGTTGCGATTGGCGTAGTCACTGGCGATGTAGTTGGAGCCGTACAGGCCGAACTCTTCGCCCGCATAGGCCATCAGCTGGATCGTCCGCGCCGGCTTGTAGCCATTGGCCAGCAGCACGCGCAGGGTCTCGGTAAGACCGGCCACGCCGGACGCATCGTCATCGGCACCGGGGGCGCGCGAGGTTTCATGCGGCTGTCCACCGGCATCGTTCCAGTTGACCGTGTCCAGGTGTGCACCCAGCACCACGATCTGGTCGGGCTTTTGCGTGCCGGTGATGGTCAGCACCACCGAGGCCTGCCTGTCGCTGCCACGGAAGACCTGCTTCACCGAGATGTCGGATCGGCCGGCCGCCATGCTCTGCCATTTGTCCTTCAGCCAGCTCGATGCCTGCGCACCGGTGCTGCCGTTGTAGTAGCGGTTGTTGAAGTCGGCCAGCGACTGGATCGTGTCGGTGATGTTGGCCGCCGTCTGTTGCGCGATCCACGGCTTCACCAGCGTCTGCTGCGTGATCGTGTAGTCGGGGCGGGTCAGGCCGGCCAGTGGCTGGCGCGGTTGCAAGGCGGCGCGGGCCGCGTCGAGCGAGTCGTAGGTGATGTATCCCGCGCAATGGTGCAGTTGGCGATGCACCTGTGCCGAGAGGCCGCCCAGCACGCGTTCATCCACCGGCACGATGTGGATCCTGTCCACATTGACCAGGCCTTTGTTGGTGGTGCCGTTGGCCACGTAACGGCTTTCCAGGCTGCGCGCGGCCGGGTCCACCTGCTGCAGCACGTTGTAGGTGTTCTGGTCGACCGTCAACCAGACGGTCTTCGGCGTGGCTGCGCTGGCGATGCCCCCACACAACGCCAACGGCAACAATCCCCATGCAATCCCATGTCTGAGTTTCATATTCCATCCCTAAAGAAATGACAGACGCCATGCGCCCCCTGCGCATGGCAGATACCGCGCCTCCTCCCCCGCGACCGCGGCCGGTAAACCTAAACATGCACGCCGAGGAATACATCGCCCCTGCGCAGGCGAATGCTCGCGAAGGCGAACTGCATCGCAATTTCTTGCACATCAATTCGCAAAACCGTGCGCTGGCGCAGCAGCACGAAACGAGGGCAGGAACGGCTCGCCGCAGGCCTCGCTCGGGCCGGTTCGTCACGTCGATCCGCAGGCGTATCATCGAAGGGTTATCCCTGTGGACGATCGCCATGTACACGCTCTACTACGCTCCCGGCTCGGCCAATCTGGTCGTGCATCTGGCCCTGCTCGAAATCGGCGCGCCGCATACCCTGGAGCGAATCGATTTCGCTACCGACCAGCAACACAGCGCGGCCTATCTGGCGATCAACCCGCATGGCGTGGTGCCCACCCTGGTGATCGACGGCGTGCCCCATGGCGAGGCACCGGCGCTGGCCATGCTGGTGGTCGAGCGGCACCCCGAAGCCGCACTGGCGCCCGCTCCGGGCAGTGCGCAACGCGCCGATTACCTGCAGTGGATGTTCTATCTGGCCAACAACCTGCAACCGCTGTTCCGCCAGATGTTCTTCCCCAACGACCACCTGCCCGAAGCGGCCGACTCGCTCAAGCAGGCATCGCGCATCGGCATCGAGAAATGCTGGTCGTACATCGACGCCCACCTCGCGGCGCACAGCCCGTACGTGCTGGGCGAGACGTTCAGCGTGGTCGACTTGTACGTGCTGATGCTGATGCGCTGGTCGCGCAACATGCCGAAACCGGCGACGGAATGGCCGCACCTGGCTGCGTTCGCCACCCAACTCAAGGCGCGCCCATCGTGGAAGCAGGTCTGCGTTGCCGAGGGCCTGACCGAGTGGGCTTGAGACTCGTTGCGTGAGCGCCGCCCCAAACCCCGATGCATGGGCCGTCTACCTCCTCGAATGCATCGATGGTCGCGTCTACACCGGCATCGCCCGCGATCCCGAACAACGCTACGCCAAACACCTGGCCGGCAAGGGCGCACGCTTCACCCGCTCCAACCCGCCACGGCAGTTGCTGGGCTGGGTGTGGGTCGCCAGCCACGGCGATGCACTGCGCCTGGAAATCGTCTGGAAGCGACTCCCTCGCGAGGAGCGCATTGCCGCACTCCACGCCCACGCCCTACACCGGCGGCAGGGGTAACCACAGACTGGCGACGGCGCCGGGGGCATCGTCGCGTGCAAGCAGGCTGACGCCGCCTTCGTGCGCCTCGGCAATCTGTTGCGCCAGCGCCAGGCCGATGCCGGAGCCGCCGGGCTTGGTGGTGAAGAACGGCACGAACAGGTTCTCGCTGGACGGTGGACCGGGACCATCGTCCTCGACTGCCACAATCGCGCGTCCGGCTTCGCGATGCCAACGCACGCGTACCTCACCGCCGGTGGTCAAGGCCGCTTCCACCGCGTTGTGCAGCAGGTTGATCAGCGCCTGTTCGAGCTGGTCCGCATCGGCCTGCACGGCCAGCGATTCGCCGGGTTCAACCCGCACCGGCAGGCGCTGCTCCAGCTTCGCCAGCTTGCCGACCAGTGCCGCCAGATCCAGTGGGCGTGGTTGCGGGGGCGGCAGTCGCGCCAGTCGGCTGTAACTGGACAGGAAGCGTCCCAGCGCCTCGGCGCGATGACCGATCAATTCCAGGCCGCCCTGAAAATCCTCGCGCCAATCGTCGGGCAGCGGCTCGCGTGCCACCAGCGTGGCCAGCGTGCCGGCCATCGACTGGATCGGCGCCAGCGAGTTGTTCACCTCGTGGCCGAGCACGCGCAACAGACGCTGCCAGGCCTGGCGCTCCTCCTCGCGCAGTACACGGCCGACGTCGTTGATCACCAGCAGTCGGCCGCCACGACCGCCACTGCGCAACGCCGCCTGGCGCACTTCGAAACGACCGTTGCGCCCCGGGAACGTTCGCGCGAGCAATTGCGTGTCCGGTCCATCAAGCAATGATTCCAGGCCCAACTCGGCGGCAGTCCGACCGAATACGCGATCACGCGACGCATCCAGCAACTGCTGCGCTGCTGGGTTGGCCAGGCGCAGGCGTCGCTCGCTGTCGAACACGAATACCGCGCTGTCCAGCGCGGCCAGCGTCTTGCCCAGCAGATACGAGGATTCCTCGAACTCCAGTCGCTCGTGCTGCAGTCGTTCCGCCAGGGCATTGATGTCGTAGATCACGTCGCCTAGCACGCTATTCGAGGCGCCGCGCAAGCTGTAGTCGCCCTGGCGCAACGCTTCCAGCAGGCTGGACAAGGTGTACAGCGGATAGCTGACGCGACGGTGATGCCAGCGTGCCAGCCACAGCGTGACCACCGCAGCGACAATCAGCAGTGCCCAGCGCAATGTGACGTTCCACGGCCCGGACAGCAGCAACGCGCCCACCAGCAACCACGCTGGCGCGGCGACCAACAGGCCGCCCAGCAACACGCGCCGTTCGAAGCGCGGCATGCGTCCGGCGCGTTGCGCGTGGGATTCAGTCGGTGGCGTCATCGTTGTCGGCGTCGCGCAGGTCATGCTTTTCCAGCCGACGATACAGCGACTGGCGAGTGATGCCCAACGCGTCGGCGGCGTGCTGCAGGTTGCCATCGTGGCGCTCCAGCGCGTGCTTCACCAGCCACGCTTCGGCCTGCTCCAGCGTCATGCCGTCGATATCCTGCGCCGGTTCCGGCGGCGCACCGAAAGACAGCGCGCCGGCGCTGACCTGATCGTGTTCGGCCAGCAGCGCGGCGCGCTCCATCAGATGTTGCAGCTCGCGCACATTGCCGGGCCAGCGCCATGCCATCAGCGCGCGCTCGGCCGATGCGGCCAACTGCAAACCGTCGCGGCCATAGCGCGCCGCACTGCGCGCAAGGAACGCGCGCGCCAGCGGCAGGATGTCCTCGACGCGTTCGCGCAGCGGCGGCAGGCGCACTTCCAGCGTATTCAGGCGATACATCAGGTCGCGGCGAAAACGCCCTTCCGCCACCTCGGCCGCCAGATCGGCATTGGTCGCCGAAACCAGTCGCACATCCACCCGTTGCGTGCGCGAGGAACCCAACCGCTCGAACTCGCCGTCCTCCAGCACGCGCAGCAGTTTCGGCTGCTGCGCGGCGGGCACGTTGCCGATCTCGTCAAGAAACAGCGTGCCGCCATCGGCCAGTTCGAAGCGGCCGATGCGCTCGCCCTTGGCGTCGGTGTAGGCACCGCGCACATGACCGAACATTTCCGACTCGAACACACTTTCGGCAATGCCGCCCATGTTGACCTTGACCAGCGAACGCGCGGCACGTGGCGACAGCGCGTGGATGCGCTCGGCGATCACGCCCTTGCCGGTGCCGTTCTCGCCCAACACCAACACGTTGGCATCACTGGAGGCAATGCGATCCACCATCGCCAGCACGCGCCGCATCACCGGGGATTCGGCGATGAAGGCGTCGCCCGAGCCGCCGCGCAGCAGCGCGTTCTCCGCTTCCAGCCGGCGTTGCTTGCGCACGCCCTCGCCCAACGCGATCTGCGCGCGCAGCACGCTGAGCAGGCGCGCGTTGTTCCACGGCTTCTCGATAAAGTCGGCGGCGCCGCGCCGCATCGCCTCCACCGTCAGTGGCACATTGCCCCACGCCGTCATCGCCACCACCGGCAGCTCGGGCGCAAGCTGGCGCAGGCGTTCGAGCAAGTCGAGCCCCTCTTCGCCGGACGTGGTGTCGCGGCTGTAATTGCAATCGATCAGCGCGCAGGCGAACTCCCGCTTGCGCACCGCCTCCAGCGCCGCCGCCGGATCGGCCACGCCCACGCTGGCGATGCCCTCGGACTTCAGCAGCAGGCGCAACGCCTCGCGCACATCGGCCTGATCATCAGCCAGCAGAACGGTGGGTTTCGAATCGGACATCACGTACACAACTCCGTGGGATCAAGCCCGCAACCGCACACAGCGTACCGGGCCGGCGACGCAAAAGCAGTGCCCGAGGAGCCCGGACGGGTGAAACGCAAGGGACGCGCTACCGCCACCCGGAAGGCTCGCGCTCCACCCACAATGCAGGGGAGTGGCGCGGTCTTTCAACGCCGCGCCAAGCCTGCCGCAAGATGGCCGCTGCCATGCCTGTCCGGTTTCGATGACCCAGGCCCCTCCCTAGCCCTCCTAGCCCTTTGCCGCCTTCTCCACACCGTCCGCTGCCAACGTGCGCTGCACCTTGCCCTGCGCGTCGAGGAACTGGATCGAGGCCTTGCCGTCTGGCGTAACCAACAACATCAAGCGAGGCTTGCCATGGGCATCGTTGAGCATCACCACCGAGCTGTCACTCATGGTCTTGCCGGCATAGTAACGTGGAGCGCCGTAGTAGCTCTTGCTCTCGCGCTCGGCCAGCAGTGCGTCACGCGCCTTGGCGGGCATCGCGTCGAGCTTCGGCTTTTCCTGGATGTCCTGCACCATCGGCCGACTTGGCACATCATTCACCTGCATGCCGGCGTAAGTGCGGCCGTCCTGGTCCAGGCCGATCAACTGCAACTGCTGGTCCTGCTCGTAACGGTCGAAGCTGAGACTGAGGCCGCTGGACACGTTGCCATCCGCCCCCTTCTTGCCGGCGAAGATCAAGCCACCCTGTTCGGTGCCTTCGTTGTTGTAGAACAGCATGCCGGCACGGGACCGCGGATGCGGGTACTCCTTGCCATGCAGGATCAAGCCGGGAAAGCGGGTCTGGTCGGAGATCACCATGCGCAGCGTGCCGTCCGGCTCGCGTACGTTGATGCGCTGCACTTCGATGCTGTCGAACTTCGCGTTCATCGGCGAACGCGCACCGGTGAGGATCAATACCGCGAAGGCAGCGGTAAGCACGGTGGCGTAAACGCCCAGATAGGTTTTCGGCAACTTTGGCACAGCGAACTCCTTGCGGTGGGAAGACAGAAATGGAATCGACGGCTTGTTCGTGCGGCTTATTCGTAACGCAGCGCCACCGCAGGATCGACCCGCAACGCGCGCAGCAGCGGCACCAGCGCCGCAGTCGCGGAGACTCCGATCACCAGCAACAACACCGGCACGAACACCATGGGGTCGTGTGCCTGTGTGCGCAGGTTCGGGTCGGACAGCAGGTTCGACCACGGCACCGCCAGCGCAAAACCGATGGTCAGCCCGAGACCAAGTTGCCACGCCAGTTGTCGCGCTACCGAACGCACGATGGCCGCATGACCTGCACCGATCGCACGACGAATGCCGATCTCGCGCGTGCGTTGTGCCACCGAAAACGCCAGTACGCCATATAGCCCGGCCGCCGCCAGCAGCAACGCCACCAGGCCAAGCCCGCTGAATACGCCGGTCAGCACGACCAACCCCACGCGCGCCAGCGCCATGTCCTTGGCCTGGCTGTATACCGCATAGGTGGCCGCTTGCGGATCGACACCATGCACCGCCTCGGTCAGCTGTGATGCAAAAATCGCCGCATCGGCGCGAGTACGCACGGCCAGCCCGACGGCATGCAAGGGTGACATGGTGGCCGCCTGATCGAGCGGCATCAGCAAGCCGGGTCGCGATCTCTCCACCATGCTGTCGAGCTGCAAGGCCTCGATCACGCCCACCACGGTCACCGTCTTCGCCCATGGATTGCCGGGATACAGCACCAGCCTGCGATTGAGTGCATCCTCGTGCGGCCACAGGGTGGCGGCCATCTTCGCGTCGATGACAATCACCGGCGCACTGCCGGCCGTATCGCGCGCATCGATAAAGCGGCCTTCGAGCAAGCGCACGCCGTAGGTGTCGAGAAAATGCGGATCAACGATACCCATCTGCGGTCGCAGCCAACCGTCCGCAGGCTGCGGCTGGCCTGGCAGCGAAACGTCTTCGTGGCTGCCGAGGATGGCGCTGGGCACGGTGTCCGAAGCAGTGGCGTCGACCACGTCCGGATTCTGCCGCAAGCGCTCGACCACGCTGTCGAAAAAGCGGATGCGCTGCGCGTCGTCCCGATACAGTTGCGGCGGCAGCGCCACCTTGGCCGTCAGTACTTGCGCGGCATGCGACGTACCCACCGCCGGCTGCGCCAGCAAGGTATCCAGCGCACGCACGAAGGTACCCGCCCCCACCAACAGCACGACGGTAAGCGCGACTTCGGCCACCACCATGATCTTCGCCACGCGTGCGAAGCCGCCGACGGAACCCTTGCTGCCATCGCGCAAGGCATCCTGCAGATCCGGCCGCGACGCGCGCCAGGCGAGAATACCCCCTGCCAACGAAGTACTGAGCATGGCCACCGCGGCACCGAACACCAGCACCCAGCCATCGATGCCGTGCGCGAAAGGCACCGAGTCCGGGTGACTGGCCATCCAGGTCACACGCATCCAGAAACTACATCCATGCGTAATCGGCAGGGCCACCGCCAACGCCCCCGCACCCAGCAAAACGCTCTCGGCCAGGGCACCGAACACCAGCCGCGCACGACTGCCGCCCAGCGCGCTGCGCAGGGCCAATTCGTGTCGCCGCTGCAGCGTCTGAACCAATTGCAGATTGGCCACATTGATGCACGCCAACAGCATCACCACCGCGCCGGCACCGAACATCAGCCATAGCCACCGGCGCAAATCCAGCGGCGCAAAACTCACCGACAAGGGGTAGACCGTCAACCGTTCCGCGTGCTGCCCCGGTGGTAACGTGCGTTGTAGTCGGCCAGCCCACGCATTCAGCTCCGCCCGCGCCTGATCCAGTTGTACCGAAGGGGCCAGGCGGGCGACCACGGCGATGTATTCGTGCTCGCCTGGCTGAAGGCGCAACGGCATCCAGGCTTCCGTATCACCACTCGGAAATATGAAGCCCGAAGGCAATACGCCGACCACCGTGGCCCACTTGCCATTCACCCGCACCGCCCGGCCAATGATGTGCGGGTCCGCCGCGAACGCATGTCGCCACAAAGCTTCATCCAGCAGCAGCACACGGGGTGCATCGGGCGCGTCGTCGGCAGGCGTGAAACCGCGACCCAACAGCGGCTTGACCCCCAGCAGCTTCATCATCGAGGCAGTCAGCGTGCTACCCACGTAGTGCGTCGCACCAGCACCACCATCGAGGTTGATGCTGGCGTTCCCATACGCACCCATCAGATCCATGCTGCGCAGCTTGCCGCGCAATTGCAGATACTGGTCACTGTCCATCTCACTGATGCCGTTGGGGGTGGGCTCGCCCACCGCCACCACTCTGCTGGCCTGCGGAAACGGCAACGGCTGCAGGATCACGTCGTTGATCATCTCGAACAGGAACAGCAGTACGCCCAGTCCCACTCCCAGCACGCCCACCGACAGCAACGCATACCCCGGCCGCCTGAGCAACCGCCGCCATGCCTGGCGAAATTCGCGCACGATCATCATCCTTCCCCTCGAAGTGCATCCATCGGTTGCACGCGGCCGGCACGCGTCGCCGGTATCAGGCACGCCAGCAAGCCGGCCAAAACAAGCACGACACCCACGCCAAGCGCCACGGCCGGATCGAACGCATTTGCGCGGCCGAGCAATCCCATCAGCACAGCGGACAAGGCATGTGACACGCCCAGGGTCGCCGCCACGCCGATCGCCAAACCCAGTGCGACTTGCAGCAAGCCACCGCGCAGCACCAGTCGCAGCAAGCGCGCCGGCGCCGCACCCAGCGCCAGTCGCACCCCGAACTCGCGCTCGCGCGCTGCCACCGCTACCGCCATCACCGCGTACAGACCGGCGGCGGCCAGCATCAGCGCGAGTGCCGCGAAAATGCCGATCAATCGCAGGTTCAAACGCACGTCAGCGGTGGTGCTTTCGACGATGCTGCGCATCGTGCGCAGCTCGGCAATCGGCTGATTCGGCGCCACCTCGGCAACGGCCTTGCGCACGTCGGCACGCCAATCGCTTGGGTTGCCATGGCCACGCACGACAAAGCGCAACGCTTCGAATTCGCGAAGAATGGCCAACACCGACTCCGGCATCTGCGCCAGCGGCAGGTAAACCACCGGTTGCTTCGGATGCAGTGGCCCGCGTTGCCAAGTGTCGCCCACCACCCCGACGATGCGTGCCAGTACGTCCGGATGATTGTCCATCCCCACCCGTACCGTCCGCCCCAGCGCCTGTCCGCCATAATACTTGTCGGCCAGCCCCTGGCTGACGATGGCCACCGGCGTACCGCCACGCACGTCGTCGCGGGTGAAATTTCGCCCCGCATGCACCGGCATGTCGAACAGGGTGAAGAAGTCCGGCCCGATGCCATCCAACTGCGCCACGAAGTGGCTGCCATCCGGCAGGTACATGCCGTTGTTGTAGGACCCATACATGCCGTCGCTGGTGGGCAAGGCGGTCGTGACCGCCGACGTGGCCACGCCCGGAATGACACGCAATCGCCGCACCAGTCGGCGTGACAGTGACAGCACGGATGCGGGGTCCGGATAGTCGGTCTGCACTGGCGTCAGCTCGAAAGTCAGTACGTTGCTGTCGGCGTAACCCAATGGCTGTTGCGAAGCCGCATAGAGCGCATGCGCAAACACACCTGCGGCGCACAGCACCAGCGTAGCCATCGCCACCTGCACCACCACCAGTGCCCGACTGAAGCGCCCGCTGCGCACGCCCATGCCGCTGCGACCGCCTTCGCGCAGCTCACTCACCGCGTGGATGCTGCGGCTGCGCCACAAGGCGGACACCGCGGCCAGCAAGGCACTCAGCAAGCCCACGACGAAAGCCAGCAACCAGGCCATCATGCCAACGTGCAATTGGCCACCCCACAACCACACGGAGGGAATGAAACCCTGCAACAAGGCCAGCCCGACCGTTGCCAGCACCATCCCCAACAACGCGCCACCCACCCCCACCAGCAAGCCTTCGCCAAGGGCCGGCAACATCAATCGCAGCCACGGCGCACCAAGCGCACTGCGTACCGCCGCATCGTGATTGCGCGCCAGCGCGCGCAACAGCATCAAGTTGACCAGGTTGACCAGTGCAACCAGCAACACCAGCACGGCACAAGCCAGAAACAGCAGCAACACCGGCCGCGCATCCTGCTGAAATGCCGCGGCGAGAGATTCCGCGCCGAAGCGCGGTTTCTTCCAGTTGCCGCCCATGCCCATGTCGCGATACATGGTGCGCTCATGCGCGTCGGCCTGTGCCGACACCGAGGCGATGCTGACACCTGGCGCCAACCGCGCGATTGCGATGGTGCCGCTGTGGCCGTAGTTGCGACTATGCACCGGAAGGGCCATCGGCAGCACCACGTCGCCCGGGCCCAGTACGGTGTTGAAGGCTTTCGGAAGCACACCGACGATGGTGTGCGGCACGCCCTCGATGCGCACACTGCGGCCGATCACATGCACATCACCGCCGTACGCTCGCTGCCACAGTCCGTAACCGATGATGGCCACCTTCGGGCCGTTCGGCGCATCTTCCGCTGCAGAAAAATTGCGCCCCAACACCGGCCGCAAGCCCAGCGCGGACAGCGAGCCGCGATCCATATGGATCGCCGGGGCCTGCGTCGGCACACCGTCCCCGGCAATGTTCGCCTTCAGGCCAAAATGCACCAGCCCCAATGCAGCCACGCCATCAAGCTTGCCCAGATACTGGTACTCGTGCAGCGAGATACCACCCGCGCTCAGCTTGCCACTGTCGCCCAGCTGACCGATGACCGCCACACGCGATGCCTGCGGCAGCGGCAGCGGCCGCCACAAGGTGTTCTGGATCAACGCAAACACCGCCACGCTCGCGCCGATACCCAGCGCCAATACGCCGCTGGCCAGCAGCAGGAAGCCGGGGCGGCGCAGACTCGCACGCCAGGCGCGCCAGATTTCGGTAAGCCAGATGGTCATCGTCTACTCCCCGCGCAAGGCGCGCATCGGCGCCACCCGCGCTGCGCGCAGTGCTGGCAGCAGGCAGGCCAATACGCCGGCCACGAGCAACAAGACCGCCACGGCCAGCAGCGTCCAGGGGTCGAATGCACTGTCAGTACCCAGGGTGTCGAACATCAGCTTGCGCAGTGAACGTGCGGCGACCAGAGTCAGCACCACGCCGATGACCAGCCCGATGCCGATCTGGATCACGCCACCACGCAGCACCCAGGCCAGCAACCTCGATGCCGAGGAACCGAGCGCCATGCGCACGCCGATTTCGCGCTCGCGCGCGGCCACCGACACCGCCATCACCGCGTACAGGCCGGCACTGGCCAGTACCAGCGCCAGCACGGCGAACACACCGATCAAGAGCAGGTCCAGCCGCGCGTCAGCCGTGGTGCTTTCGACAATCGAGGCCAATGTACGCATGTTGGCGATCGGCTGCGTTGGCGCCACGCGCGCCACGGCCTCGCGCATGACATCGCGATACGCCAGCGGATCGCCATGCACGCGGATCGCGAAACGCATCGGCTCGAACGAACGAACCACTTGAATCAGCTTGTCCGGCGTCTGCGCCAGCGGCAGATACACGATGGGTGGCTGCGGCCCGAGTGGTCCGTACTGACTGGTGTTTGCCACCACGCCCACGATGCGCGCCTCGACACCCTCGGGGCCTTGATAGACGTCGATGATCTTGCCCAAGGCGTGCCCGCCATAGACGTGATCGGCAAGCTCACGGTTGATGATGGCCACCGCCTCACCGCCGCGCACGTCGCCCTGATCAAAGGGGCGGCCCTCGCGCAGTGCAATGCCAAATGCCGGGAAGAAACCCGGGCTGATGGCGCGAAATTGCGCGTTGAACGGTTCACCGCCCGGAACATGCATGGGGAGATTCAATTGTTGCCCCACCGGCAGGTTGGTGCTGGCCACTGCAGCCTCCACACCCGACTGCCCACGCAGTTGATCCAACACCTGTTGCGCCAGTTGCTGCACGCTGGCGGCATCCGGGTAGCTGGACTTCACCGGTGCCAGTTCCATGGTCAGGATGCGCTGGTCGGAGAACCCGAGTTGGGCATGCGCGGCGTCATACAGTGCATGCAGAAACAGGCCCGCAACGACCAGCAACGCGGTCGCCAACGCGACCTGGGTGACCACCAGCACACGCCCCAGTCGTTGGTCCGTACGCCCGAAGCCGCTACGTCCGCCCTCCCGCAGATGATCCATGTCGCCCATCCTGCGACTGCGCCATACACCCAGTCCGGCGGCGACCAGTGCGGCCGTCACGCCAACCATCAGCGCCAGCAACATGGTGCGTCCGTCCAGCACCGCTGCGTTCAAATCGACCAATTCGGCGGAAACGGCATGGCGCAACACGTCCAGCGACGCCCAAGCCAGCAGCACCCCGACAAGGGAGGCGCACACACCAATCAGCAGGGCATCCGCCAACGCCGGTAACACTTGCCGCCACAGCGAAGCACCCAAGGCTCTGCGCACGGCACCATCATGCCCGCGAGCCAGCGAACGCAGCAGCATCAGGTTGCCCAGATTGACCAACGCGATCAGCAGTACCAGCAAGGCACTGGCCTGGAACAGCAGCAGGATGCCGCGCGCTACGACATGCATCTGGCTTTGCAGGCTGATCGCCGTGAAATGCTGCTGCGCCAGCCAATTTTTCTGCGACGTGGGCATGGATTGGGAGGCATACAACGCCCGCGCACGCGCATTGACCTGCGCCGATACCGCGGCGATGCCGACGCCAGGCGCCAGGCGCGCCACGCTCATGTAGTTGGTGCCGTCGTCGTGGCTGTTCGCTGGCAGTGCGGCAGGCAGCACTACGTCTATCTGGCCCGTCAGATCGAATATCCGGCCCAGCAGGCCGAAGCCCGCCGGCAACACGCCAATGATGGTGTGTGGCTTGCCTTCGATTACAAGGCTCTGACCCAGTATCTGGGGGTTGCCGCCGTAATGGTTTTTCCAGAACGCGTAGCCAAGCATGACCACCGGCGGCCCGTTGGGCTGATCCTCGGCCGCACTGAAATTGCGCCCGAATGCCAGGTGGACACCAAGCGTAGGCAGCAAGTCGTGATCGACCAACATGGTCGGGACCTGCATCGGGCGCCCGCCGATCATCACGTTGGACGGCGCCAGCGACGTCACGATGCCGATGGACTCGACGCCCTGCATGCCGACCAGGTGCTGATGCAGCTCAGGGGATGTCCCGGCACCATCGTCAGTCATCATGCCCACGGCCACCAATTGCTGCGCGTGCGGATATGGCAACGGCTTCAGCAAGGTTCCTTCGATCAACGCGAACACCGCCACGCTGGCACCGATGCCGAGCGCCAATACCCCGGTCGCCAACAGCAGAAAGCCGGGCCGGCGCAGGCTGGCGCGCCAGGCCCGCCAGATCTCGGCGAGCCAGATATTCATGCGTCGACTTCCACGTGCTGGCCGATCAGCGCATCGAGCCGCTGCTCGTCTTCGCGGCGCAGGCGGTCGAAGGTGTCTTCGTCGACTACGCGGCCATCGAACAGGCGGATCTTGCGCTGGGCCAGTTCGGCGTAACGCGCATCGTGGGTGACCATGCAAATGGTGGCGCCGCCCTGGTGCAGTTCGGCGAGCAGGGCCATCACCGCTTCGCCGTTGCGTGAGTCGAGGTTGCCGGTGGGCTCGTCGGCAAGCAGGATCGCCGGCTTGCCGACCAGCGCGCGCGCCACCGCCACGCGCTGTTGCTGGCCACCGGAAAGCTGCGCCGGGTAATGCCGCATGCGGTGCGCCATGCCCACGCGCTCCAGCGCTTCCTGCACGCGTGCACGGCGCTCGCCGGCGTCGATGCCGCCACGATAGGTGAGCGGCAGCTCCACGTTTTCCTGCACGCTCAAGTCACCGATCAGGTTGAACGCCTGGAAGATGAAACCGATCTCGGCGTTGCGGATGCGTGCGCGCTGTGCCGCGTTGAGCCCGGCGACATCGTGGCCGTTCAGCGTGTAACTGCCGCTGCTGGCGGTGTCGAGCAGGCCGAGGATCGACAGCAAGGTGGTCTTGCCGCAACCGGACGGACCGGAGATGGAAACGTACTCGCCACGACGCACGTCCAGATGCACGTCGCTGAGCGCATGGGTTTCCACTTCGTCGGTCTGGAAGACTTTGCGGATGTCGTGAAGGGCGATGACGGAAGCGGTGTCGGTCATGAGATGGTCCACTCGTTGTTCGTCGGTTTCCTTCTCCCTCCGGGAGAAGGTGGCCCGGAGGGCCGGATGAGGGTTCGGGTACCGCGGCGCGTTTCGCTTCGCCCGTACCCTCACCCCTGCCCCTCTCCCAAAGAGAGAGGGGTTCAGGCAGGTGTCATTTCACTCGTATGCGGTCGTATTTGTCCCACTGGCTGGTGTCGGACAGGATCACCTGATCGCCGGCTTTCAATCCATGCAGGATCTGCACGCGGTCGACCGAGGCGGCGCCGATGCGCACCGGCACGCGGGTGGCGGTATCGCTGCCGGCATCGAGGCGGAACAGGCTGAGGTCGCTGTCGGCCTTGGCCAACGCCGGGCGCCCCACCGACAGCACGTCGTGCAGCAGGGCGATGCGGATGCGGCCATCGACGGAAAGATCCGGGCGTGCACCGGGCGGCAGTTTGCCGGTGAGCGTGACATCCACCTGCACGCTGCCGTTGCGCACGGCGGGGTCGATGCGCTCGACCTTGCCGTCGACCAGGCCGTTGTGGGTATCCACGCTTACCGGCATGCCCATCACCACGTCCTTGGCCTGCACCTCGGGCACCTGCAGGCGCGCGATCAGCACGTCCGGACGCGCCACCCGCGCGAGGTTGGTGCCGGCCGCGACCTGTGCGCCTTCCTGCACTGCCACTTCCTCCAGCACGCCGGCGATGCCGGCCTTCACCTGCAAGGCGTCGGCCTGGCGCTGGCGCAGTTGCAAGTTGCTGCGTTGCTGCTGCAATGCGGCCTGCACCGCTGCCATCTGCGCCCGCATGTTGCCGCCGAACGCGGCCACGCGCTGCTGTTCGATCTGTTCGCGCTGCTGCAACTGCTTCAAGGCGATCTGGCCCTGCTCGAACTGCACGCGCGGGATCAACTGCATCTTTTCCGCCTTGGCGTCGGCGTCGGCCTTGACCTTGGCCGAGGCGTAATCCGATTGCGCCTGCGCCAGCGCCGAGCGCTGGTCGAGGTATTGCGACTGCATCTGGGCCCGCTTGGCGGCCACGTCGGCCTCGGCCGCAGCCACCTGCGCCTGGGCGTTGCTCAACGCGTCTTCCACGGTGGGGTCGGACAGGCGCATCAGCACGGTATCGGGCTGCACCGGCGTGCCCGGCCAGACCAGGATCTTCTCCACCGTGGCCGGCGTGGCCGCCGCCAGCCAGCGAATTTCGCGCGGCACCAGGGTGCCGGTGGCGCGCACTTCGCGCAGCATGTCGCCCTGTTGCACCGTGTCGACCCACAGGCTGCCGCGATCAGCGGTGGGCAACGCAGGGCCAAGCCGCAACACCAGCACAACCAGCGCGGCGAGCGCGAGCGCACCGCCGGCCACGCTCCACTGCAGGCGGCGGCGTTTGCGGATTTTCAGCATGGGGTTGGCAATATCCATGCCCTGCTTCAGCAATACCCGTGCCATGCGGGCAAAGCCTTGCTGCACAGGGATTCTCCCCGGCATTTCGCGGCATCGGCAGGCCATTTCGTCCGTTTGCGGATGCTACTGTCCGCCAGCGGACGGCTCGCCGCGCCCTCGCAAACACATCGCGCATGCCCGGTCTGCGCATCGCGATGACATGGCATCGGCCATGATGCTGCGTGCGACCCACCCGCAGGAGTTCTTGATGCCCGCCAACGTGCCTTCCATCCCGATGTCCGACGGCCACCCCATTCCGCAATTCGGCCTGGGCGTGTTCCAGACACCGGTCGAGCAGACCGCCGAGAGCGTACTGACCGCGTTCGACGCCGGTTACCGCCACATCGACACGGCCGCGATCTACCGAAACGAGGAGGGCGTGGGCCACGCCATCGCCGAATCGGGGCTTGATCGCGAAGAGCTGTTCATCACCACCAAGCTGTGGAACGAGGACCAGGGCCGCGACGGCACCTTGCGCGCCTTCGACCAGAGCCGCAGCCTGCTCGGGCTGGAGGTCATCGACCTGTACCTGATCCACTGGCCGTGCCCGGCCAATAACCGCTTCGTGGAAAGCTGGAAGGCGATGATCGAGTTGCGGCAACAGGGGCGGATCCGCTCCATCGGCGTCTCCAACTTCCGCGTCGAGGATTTGAAGCGCCTGGTCGGCGAGACCGGCGTGGTGCCGGCGGTGAACCAGATCGAGCTGCATCCACTGCTGCAACAGAACGAGCTGCGCGCCTGGCATGCCGAGCACGGCATCGTCACCGAATCGTGGAGTCCGCTGGCGCGCGGCGACCTGCTGCAGAACGCCGTGTTGGCGAAGATCGCGAAGAAGCACCACAAGAGCGTGGCGCAGGTGATCCTGCGCTGGCACGTTCAACTGGGCCTGGTGGTGTTTCCCAAGTCGGTCACGCCGTCGCGAATCCGCGAGAACATCGCGGTCTTCGACTTCCGCCTGGACGGCGAGGACATGGCTGCCATCCAGACGCTCGATGCGGGCACGCGGATCGGCCCGGATCCCGCCACGCTCAACTGAGCCGACCGGACACCGGCGCTCAGCCGGTGTTCTGCAGACCCTGCGAGACGCCGTTGACGCAGGCCACCAGCGCCCGCAGCAGCCCTTCGTCCTCGCCGCCGCTGGCGCGCCAGCGGCGCAGCAGGTCCACCTGCAACAGGCTCATCGGATCGACGTAGGGATTGCGCAGGCGGATCGACACCGCCAGCCGCGGATCGTCGCGCAACAGCGACTTGGCGCCCTTGAGCCGCAACAGCCAGTGGCGGGTGCGCTCGAATTCGTCACGGATCAGGCCGAAGAAGCCCTCGTGCAACGGGCCGGACAGTTTCGAGAAGGCCTCGGCGATGTCGAGGTCGCACTTGGCCAGCAGCATCTCCACGTCGTCCAGCGCATTGGCCAGGAACGGCCAGTCACGCGCCATCTCCACCAGCGCGGCCTCGCCCATCACTTCGGCACCGTGTTCCAGCGCACTGCCCAGGCCATACCAGCCGGTGATGATGGAGCGACACTGCGTCCACGAAAACACCCACGGAATGGCGCGCAGATCCTCCACGCCGCGCATGCTGCGTCGGCGCGCGGGGCGCGAGCCCATCGCCATCTGTTCGATCACGTCGATCGGCGTGGCGGTGCGGAAATAGTCGATGAAACCGGGGCGATCGATGAAGGCCCGGTACGCTTCGCGGCTGCGCGCGGCGAGCACGTTCATGTGTTCGCGCCACTGCTCTTCGCGCGGGTCGTCCTCGCGTGGACGCAGACTGGCGCGCAATACCGCGCCCACGGTCTGTTCGAGATTGCGCAGCGCCAGCGCGCGGATGCCGTACTTGCGGTGGATCACCTCGCCCTGCTCGGTGACGCGCAACACGCCCGCCACCGCGCCACGCGGCGAGGACATCAGCGCCGGCGTCATGCGCGCGCCGCCGCGACTGGCCGAGCCGCCACGACCGTGGAAGAACGACAGCCGGATGTCGGCCGCGCGGGCCACGTCCAGCAACTCCACCTGCGCGCGCTGCAAGCCCCAGCGCGAGGCCAGGGTGCCGCCATCCTTGCAGCTGTCGGAATAGCCGAGCATCACCCACTGCATGTCGCCGCGGGTGCGCAGGTGACTGCGATACACCGGATCGTCGAGCAAGGCCCGTAAGGTGGCCGGCGCGTTCTTCAGATCGTCCACCGTTTCGAACAGGGGCGCGATATCCAGCGGCACGATGCGCCCGCCCTCTCCTGCCTTTTCGGCGGAGGGAGCAATGGCAAAGCCGCCATGCCGCGCCAGCGCCAGCACCGCAAGCACATCCGCGGCGGTGCGCGCCATGCTGATGATGTACAGGCCGGTGGCGTCCACGCCGTAACGCTGGCGCGTGTCGGCAAGCGTGCGGAAGACCGCCTGCAGGCGCGCGACGGTTTCGTCGGCGCTGGCCTTGAACGCCTGCTCGCCGCTGGCATAAGGGCGCAAACGGTCGGCACGCTGGCCGGCATCGAGCGTGTTCCACTGTGCATCACCGAACAATGCCGCCAGTGCATCGTCATGCACGCGTGAATCCTGCCGCACGTCGAGCCGGGCAAGGTGGAAGCCAAAGCTGCGCACACGGCAGATCAATCGCCGCACCGCGTAGGCGCCGGCATGCAGGCCGTGATGTTCGACCAGGCTCGCATCGATCAGCTGCAGGTCGTCGAGCAATTCATCCACGGACGCATAGCCTTCCGCATGATCGTCCTCGTGCGTGGCCTGCAGCCGGGCGGCGATCAGGGTGAGCAGGCTGCGGTACGGCATGTCGGCATGGCGCGGGCGAATCTGCGCCGCGGCCTGCGGAAAGCGCTTGCGATAGTCGGCCAGCCGTTCCGCCAGCCGTGGGTCGACGCCCACGCGACCTTCGGTCTGGCTCAACAACCGCGCCAGCGCAGTCACGTCATCCGCGTAGCGTTCCAGCACATGCGCGCGCTGGGTGGCGAGGCTGGCGGCAATGGTGTCGGCGCCCACATTGGGATTGCCATCCATGTCGCCGCCGACCCAGGTGGCGAAGCTGAGCAGGCGCGGCAGCGGCACGGCCACGCCATAAACCTGTTGCAGCGCATCGGCCAGCGCCTCGTACAGCGCCGGCACCACCCGGTACAGCGGGTTGGCGAGGTAGAAGCCCACGTGGTGGTGTTCGTCCTGCACGGTGGGCCGGATCGGCGAGGCCTCGGCCGTCTGCCAGCCGGAGGACAACGCCATGTAGATGCGGTCCTCGTCGCCGGCACGTTCCTGTGGCGTGCGGGTGGGATCGAAATCGTCGACCAGCGCGCGCACCACCGCCTGTTCCTTTTCCAGCAGCGAGCGGCGCACCGCCTCGGTGGGATGCGCGGTGAACACCGGCTCGACCTGCAGTTTCGGCAGCCATTCCAGCAACTCGTCCGCTTGCACGCCCTGCGCCTTCAGCCGCGCAAGCACGTCAAGCAGCGATTCGGGTTGCGCCGCGCCGCCGGCACGCTGGTAGTCGCGGCGACGGCGGATGCGATGGACCCGCTCGGCCGTATTCACGGCATGGAAATAAGTGGCGAAGGCGCGAGCCAGCGCTTCGGCAGCGTCCGCTTCGAGACCGGCCAGCGAGCTCGCCAGCCCATCCACCGCCTCGCCTTCGCGGCGTCGGCGGATCGCCGCGGTGCGCACCTGCTCCACCCGATGGAAGAATTTCTCGCCGCCCTGTTCGGCCAGCATGCGGCCCACCAGGGCGCCGAGCTGATGGACGTCTTCACGCAAGGGGCCGTCGTGCGGCAGGAAATCGGGGGTGCTGCTGGCTTCCATCAATGGCTCCGGTAACTGAAGGGGATGAACCGGGCAAGCCATCGGTCGATCATTCCAGTGAACGCTGGAATCCAGCGCCAGCGAAGTGGCACGAAAACCCTGGACCCCGGCCTGTACCGGGATGCGGCCATGATGGCTTGAATACGAACTGCTTTGACGAGTATGTCGAACCCGGCGTGGTCGTTGCGAGAATTCGGCGGAAGCCGTGCGGCGGCGCCGAATGTCGCGGATCGGCCAAGCGCTGAACCGACAGACCCTCCAGGAGCGTGGGCGGTAGAAACTTTCGAGGCGAAAAAGTGGCTGCGTGAGGACAGATTTTCGACGATTCGCCGGCCCATAGTGGTTCTATGGGCCAAGAAGCGACGGAAATATGGACCACGCAGCTACTTCTGCAGCCCGGAAGATTTCTACCGCCCACGCTCCTAGCCTACCGAATTTCTGCGGCGCCGCTCCTTCCATCTTGTCATAACGGTACAATGGTCCCTTCCCATCGAGGGGCGCTGCGACCGTGCACAGAGACGGCCAGGCTCGATGGACGCTTCCCGTTCCAACGGCGCCCGGATGGCCAGCACTTGCTCGCTGGCAAACCCGGAGATATTCAATGAACGCTGTTACCCAAGACACCGCCGCGAACGATTACAAGGTTCGCGACATTGCCCTGGCCGAGCTGGGCCGTCGCCGCATCCGCATGGCGGAAGAGGAAATGCCCGGCCTGATGCAGATCCGTGCCCGCTACGCGCCGCAGCAGCCGCTGAAGGGCGTGCGCCTGTCCGGTTCCTTGCACATGACCAAGGAAACCGCGGTACTGATCGAGACGCTGAGCGCGCTGGGCGCCTCGGTGCGCTGGGCCTCGTGCAACATTTTCTCGACCCAGGATGACTGCGCCGCCGCCATCGCCGCCAGCGGCGTCCCGGTGTTCGCCTGGAAGGGCGAGACGCTGGAGGAATACTGGGCATGCACGCTGGACATGCTCACCCATCCCGGCATGCAAGGTCCCGAACTGATCGTCGACGACGGCGGCGACGCCACGCTGCTGATCCACAAGGGCGTGGAAATGGAAGACGGTTCGGACTGGGTCGACCAGCCCGGCGCCAACCACGAGGAACAGGTGATCAAGGACCTGCTCAAGCTGACCCGCAAGGAACGCCCCGGTTTCTGGAAGACCGTGGCCGCCAGCTGGAAGGGCGTCTCCGAGGAAACCACCACCGGCGTGCACCGCCTCTACCAGATGATGGAAGCGGGCAAGCTGCTGGTGCCGGCGATCAACGTCAACGACTCGGTGACCAAGAGCAAGTTCGACAACCTGTACGGCTGCCGCGAATCGCTGGCCGACGGCATCAAGCGCGCCACCGACCTGATGGTCGCCGGCAAGGTGGCCGTGGTGTGCGGTTATGGTGACGTGGGCAAGGGTTGCGCCCATTCGCTGAAGGGCTTCGGCGCCCGCGTGATCGTCACCGAGATCGACCCAATCAACGCCTTGCAGGCGGCGATGGAAGGCTTCCAGGTCACCACCGTGGAAGAGACCCTCGGCATCGGCGACATCTACGTCACCACCACCGGCAACAAGGACATCATCACGCTGGAGCACATGGCGGCGATGAAGAACAACGCGCTGGTCTGCAACATCGGCCACTTCGACAACGAGATCCAGATCGACCGGCTCAACACCGCCGACGGCGTCAGCCGCGAGACGATCAAGCCGCAGGTGGACCGCTACACCTTCGCCAAGTCGAAGCACAGCATCTACATGCTGGCCGAAGGCCGCCTGGTGAACCTGGGCTGCGCCCACGGCCATCCCAGCTTCGTGATGTCCAACAGCTTCAGCAACCAGACGCTGGCGCAGATCGACCTGTGGAAGAACAAGGACGTCTACGAGAAAACCGTCTACCGCCTGCCCAAGCAGCTCGACGAGGAAGTCGCCCGCCTGCACCTGGAGCAGATCGGCGTGAAGCTCACCAAGCTCACGCCCGACCAGGCCGCCTACCTCGGCGTGCCGGTGGAAGGTCCGTACAAGCCGGATCATTACCGCTACTGAGTAGCCGTTACCCCCCTCTCTCCCCTTCGGGAGAGAGGGTTGGGGTGAGAGGTCAACCTCGCGACACCACCAAAGGGCGCAGCAATGCGCCCTTTCCTATGTCGGCCAAAGCCACCATCGAACGATCGCTCAGCCCACGACTGACGCCACCGACATATAACGTTCACGTACCACGCCACTGAACCAGCGCAACTTCAGATAGGCTGGCAACCCGAACAGCAGCATCCAGCGACTGTTCGGATGAATGTCGTTCTGCGCCACCTGTCGATCCGCCGCCCCGTCAGCCGCGCTGGCCACCCCACGATCCGCATGCATCCAGCTGGCCCGAGCGCGCCAGCGACGGCTGCGTTCACGCTTTGCGCGGACCATCGCCTCGTACGGAAAAGCCGCTTCCCGACCATGCTCGCGGAACAACCGTTCTTGCCAGGCAAACAACGACTGCAGCCGCGGGTGTTGCACGAAATGCGGCACGATGCGCAGCGGCCGCAGCAGCGACGCCAGGGTGATATCTGCCGCACTGAAGCGTCCGCCCACCAAAAAGCCATTCCGCTCCAGCTGTGCGGCGATCGGCAACAACTGCGCCTCCAGCGCTTCGTACACGCCATCCTCGCGGTTGCGGTGGAAGCGGAAGCGCAGCGTCAACAAGGTGCCCAGTACCGGCGCGGCCAAGGCACGCCAGCCGCGGCGGGCGAACAGGCCGCCGCATACGTTCGGCATGAACAACTGCGCCAGGATCGTCGGGCATTCCATGATGATCTGCGTGTAGCCGAGACGCCGCGCATGCAATCCGAGCGTCGAATCCAGTCGCAGCATCCATTGCCATGCGGCTTCCCGTTCGACCGGATCCGCCGGCAGCAAGGCATGCCGCGGATAGGTTTCGGCGAGATAGCGGATGATCGGCGAGGAATCGCTCATCGTCACGCCCGTACGGGTATCGCGGATCAGCGGGAAGGTTTGCGCGCAGTCGAAATGCCGGATTTCCTTCTTGGTGAACGCGACGACGTCGATGCCGCGCCAATCCAGTTTCTTGAAATCCAGCGCTCAGCGCACCTTTTCCACGTAATGCGACCACTGCAGCTTGTACAGCTCGATCATCGCCCATCCTCCTTGTGCGGACACACAACCATGGAGGCCGGCGAAGCGGGTTCAAGTGCTCCTGATGCGAAATGCCTTCTTTTTGCCAACAAGAGCTCAACATGAAGAAGGGCGCATCGCTGCGCCCTTCTTTACTTTGTCATTGGCTGAACACAACCGCTCAGACCGACTCCAGCCAACCCCACTGGTCGTTGGTCTTGCCGTTGAACAGGCCGAAGAACAGCTCCTGCAGGCGGCGGGTAACGCGGCCGGCGCTGCCGTTGCCGATCTGCTTGCCATCGATCTCGCGGATCGGCGTGATCTCGGCGGCGGTGCCGCACATCAGCACCTCGTCGGCGAGATACAGGTATTCGCGCGGCAGGTCGCGCTCGATCACCTCGATGCCGTTTTCGCGCGCCAGCGTGATCAGCGAATGACGGGTGATGCCGGTGAGGATGGAGGCGCTGGCCGGGGTGGTGTGCAGCACGCCGTCGAAGACCAGAAACAGGTTCTCGCCCGCGCCTTCGCTGAGCAGGCCGGTGGAGGCCAACGCAATGCCTTCGCCGAAGCCGAGGCGACGTGCCTCGCGCGCGATCAGCTGGCCGGAAAGGTAATTGCCGCCGGCCTTGGCGCCGGCCGGGATGGTATTCGGCGCAAACCGCTGCCAGCTCGACACGCAGGCGGTGATGCCATGTTCCAGCGCCTCTGGCCCGAGGTACGGACCCATCGGCCACGCGGCCACGGCCACGTCGATCGGCGTTTCGGCGGACAGGCCGAAACCGCCCAGGCCGCGATAGGCCACCGGGCGCAGATAGGCGGCGGTCAGGCCATTCTTCTTCACCACGTCGCGGCAGGCCGCGGCCAGCTCGTCCTGGTTGTAGGGCAGCTGCATGTCGTAGATCTTGGCCGACTGGTACAGCCGTTTCAGGTGATCGGTGAGGCGAAAGATCGCCGCACCATCGGGCGTGGCATAGCTGCGGATGCCCTCGAACACCGAGGAACCGTAGTGCAGCGCATGCGCCATCACGTGGGTAGTCGCTTCGGCCCACGGCTTGATCACGCCGTTCTGCCAGATCCAGTCGGGATATTGCTGCGCCATGTCGGTTCTCCGTGGGGGACCGCCCATGATACCGCGACCGCAGGCTTGGCGATCAGCCGGGCGGACGCAGCCACAGGCACCCGGCGCGAGCCACCACCGGGAACGTGGACTGCTGCGGCGGGCCACCGCCGACATCGGAAGTGCTCAATATCAAGGCCGGCGCCACCGGCGCGGCAGCCGACGGCTCGCCGGTGATCCCGTCCGCCGATGCCGTCGTGTCGTCGGCGTCCCCGTCGTCACCCCCGACCACACGGATGCCAAGCAACGGTTGCCGCATCAGTTGCCCCAGTGAGCGGATATCCGCTACCACCGCATGATGGCCATAGCCGCCCCACAGCATCAGGCCGGCCAGCCGATTCGGGTCGCGGCCGGCAAAGGCATCGATCACCGCCTGTTTCAAGGCAGGCAGCGAGGCGGCACAGAGCGTGGCGGGCGGCATCGGCGCTTGCGTGCCGGTTGCCGTAGCAGCGCTCGGTGCTACCGGCGTGGCCTGCTGCGACGCGCAGGTGCGGTCGGTGAACACCGGGTTGCCGTTGGCATCCACGCAGCGATGGATGGCGTTCTGTGCCAGTGCCGTGCCCGTCGGCAAAAGAAGCAGGGGCAGGAGAAGCAGCAACAGGAGGGCAAGCGTGCGCATCAGGCAAGCATAGCCCGTGCGCCGGCGCGGATCAGTGCAGCCGTTCCAGCACCGCGAGCGTCGCCCTGGCGCGATTGAGCGTGTAGAAGTGCAGCCCCGGCGCTCCGCCATCGAGCAGGCGCAGGCACATCTGCGCCACCACCTCCGCACCCAGCGCGCGGATCGAGGCCGCATCGTCGCCATGCGCCTGCATGCGCTTGGCGATCCAGCGCGGGATCTCCGCGCCACAGGCGTCGGAAAAGCGTTTGAGCTGGCTGTAGTTGGTGATCGGCATGATGCCCGGCACGATCGGCACCTTCACGCCCAGGCGCTGCGCATCATCGACGAAGTGGAAATAGGCATCGGGGTTGAAGAAGTATTGCGTGATCGCGCCATTCGCGCCGGCGTCGATCTTGGCCTTGAAGTGGCGCAAGTCCACCAGCGCGTCTTCCGCCTGCGGGTGGGTCTCCGGATAGGCCGCCACCTCGACGTGAAAATGATCACCCGAGTGCTCGCGGATGAAACGAACCAGCTCGGCGGCATAGCGGAAATCGCCGGCCGAGGCCATGCCCGAGGGCAAGTCGCCACGCAGCGCCACGATGCGCCGGTAACCGGCGGCACGGTACTCGTCCAGCAGCGCGGCAATCTCCGCGCGACTGCCACCCATGCACGACAAATGCGGCGCGACGTGGAAACCGTGCTGCTGGTGCAGTCCGCGCACGGTGTCGGAGGTATAGCTGAGCGTGGAACCACCCGCGCCGAAGGTCACCGACACGTATTCGGGCGCCGCGGGCTGCAGTGCGGCGGCCACGCGATCGAGCTGGGCGCGTTGTTCATCGGTCTTGGGCGGGAAGAATTCGAAGCTGATCGACGGCATCGCGGCGCGTTCCGGGTGGGGTCACGGGAAGTATATCTCTTGTTCGCGATGAAGCGATATTAAAGCTTATGACGATTCGCCATGCCTTGCGGGCCAGTGCCCGACGCGCCGCCCCCCCATCCACCAGGCCATGACTTCCGGCACCCTCGGGCTGACATCACCGCAAAGGGTCTGTCATCATCGGGCGTTTGTACGTCACCTGAATCTGGCCACGCGCCTCACGGGAGCCCTCATGTCTCATACCAGTTCGATCCGACGCGACGTCGGCCCGTTCGCCCTGATGCTCACCGGCCTCGGCTCCATCATCGGCTCCGGCTGGCTGTTCGGTGCATGGCGCGCAGCGCAGATCGCCGGCCCCGGCGCGATCTGGGCGTGGGTCATCGGCGCGGCGATCATCATGACCATCGCCCTGACCTATGCCGAACTGGGCGCGATGTTCCCCGAGTCGGGCGGCATGGTGCGCTACGGCCACTACTCGCATGGCTCGCTGGTGGGCTTCATCGCCGCCTGGGCGAACTGGATCGCGATCGTCTCGGTGATCTCGGTCGAGGCCGAGGCGTCGGCGCAGTACATGTCGTCGTGGAAGTGGCAGTGGGCCAAGGATCTGTACCACCAGGTGCCGGGCAGCCACGGCGAGTTGAGCACCAACGGCCTGCTGATCGCCGCAGCGCTGGTGGTGATGTATTTCCTGTTCAACTTCTGGAGCGTGAAGCTGTTCGCACGCTCGAACACCGCGATCACGATGTTCAAGCTGATCATCCCTGCGATCACCGCGGTGCTGTTGATCATGAGCGGCTTCCATCCGGAGAATTTCAGCGTCGGCATCCACGGCGAACTGCACAAGACCGACTTCCCCTCGATCCTCACCGCCGTTGCCATCGCCGGCATCGTGTTCAGCTTCAACGGCTTCCAGAGCCCGGTGAACCTGGCCGGCGAGGCACGCAATCCGGGCAAGAGCATCCCGTTTGCGATTGTCTGCTCAATTGCGCTGGCCACCGTCATCTACGTGTTGCTGCAGGTGGCTTATATCGGCGCGGTGCCGCGTGAAATGCTGGCCAACGTGGGCTGGCACGGCGTGGATTTCAGCTCGCCGTTCGCCGACCTGGCGATCATCCTCGGGCTGCAATGGCTGGCCACGCTGCTGTTCATCGATGCGGTGATCAGCCCCAGCGGCACCGGCATGACCTACACCGCCACCACCGCGCGCATGTTGTACGGCATGGAGCGCAACGGCACGCTGCCGAAGATCCTCGGCCGCGTGCACCCGAAGTGGGGCGTACCGCGCCCGGCGATGTGGGTGAACCTGGCGGTGTCGTTCCTGTTCCTGTTCTTCTTCCGCGGCTGGGGTTCGCTGGCGGCGGTGATCTCGGTGGCCACGATCATCTCCTACCTGACCGGTCCGGTCAGTGTGATGACGCTGCGCCGCACCGCCCCGGAACTCGGCCGCCCGTTCCGCCTGGCCGGCCTGCCAATCGTGGCCGGCATCGCCTTCATCATGTCCACCGAGCTGCTGTACTGGGCCAAGTGGCCACTGACCGGCGAGATCATCCTGCTGATGGTCGTGGCGCTGCCAATCTATTTTTATTACCAGGCCAAGAGTGGCTGGCACGACTTCGGCCGGCAGATGAAGGGCGCCTGGTGGCTGATCTTCTATCTGCCAGTACTGGCCTTCGTCTCGTGGATCGGCAGCACCACGTTCGGCGGCAAGGGCTACCTGCCCTATGGTTGGGATCTGGCCGTGGTCGCCGTGGTCGGCCTGCTGTTCTACCTGTGGGGCGTGAAGTCGGGCTGGCGCACGCCGTCGATCGATGCCGCGCGACTGGAAGCCGCTCTCGAACCCGATGCACCGCTGGTGCCGCCGGACGAGGAAGAAGCGGAAAAAATCACCGGGCACTGAACAAGGCCGCGGCTCCACACACGAAGGGCGCGATCATCCCGATGATCGCGCCCTTCGTTTTTGTTGCGGTCTGCCAGGCTCCTAGCCCAACGCCAGCACGTCGCCGAGTAGTGCCTGTGCCGTCACTTCCGGTCCTGCGCCCGGTCCCTGGATCACCAGCGGCTGGGTGTGGTACCGGGTCGTGGTGAGCGCGAACTGGTTGTCGGTTCCGTACAAGCGCGCCGCCGGATGGGTGGGCGACACTTCGACCAGGCCAACGCGTGCGTGCCCGCGCTGGTTGAGCCGCGCCAGATAGCGCAGCACGTTGCCGCGCGTCGCGGCTTCGGCATGCCGTGCGGCCAGTGGTGCATCAAGCTCATCGGCACGCGCCAGGAAAGCCTGCGTATCCAGCCCGCGCAAGGACTCCGGCACCAGGCTTTCCACTTCCACCTCATCCGTGCCCAGCGCAAAGCCGGCGTTGCGGGCGAGGATCAGCAGCTTGCGCGCCACGTCTTCGCCGGACAGGTCGCTGCGTGGATCGGGCTCGGTATAGCCTTGCTGGCGCGCTTCTTCCAGCAGTGCCGAAAACGGTCGACTGCCGTCGTACTGGTTGAACAGATAAGACAGGGAGCCCGAGAAAACACCTTCCAATGTCAGCAGCCCGTCGCCGCAAGCGCGCAGGCGGCGCAGCGTGGACAACACCGGCAGGCCGGCGCCGACGGTGGCGGCATCGCCATAGTGCGCGCCCTTGGCCAACGCCTCCTGCAGGGTACGCCAGCCGGAAAGCTCGCCACCGCCCAGCGACTTGTTCGCGGTGACCACGTGATAGCCGCGTGCCAGCCATTCCGCATGGCGCGCCGCCAGTTCGGCGCTGGCAGTGGCATCGACGATGACTTTTACGGCTGCGTCGCTGGCATCCAGTGCATTGAGCAATTTCACGTCGTCGCGCGCATCACCCTGCCGCTTCAACTGCTCGCGCAAGCCACGGTCGGCGAGTGCCTCTACGGCCGTCTGCTGACGCCGCGAATTGGCCACGCCGACCAGTCGCAGGGCGGCAGCCACGGGCGTGTTCAAGAGCTTGAGAAACGCCCCGCCCACGACGCCGGTACCCAGCAGGACCAGGGCGATACCAGCGGGAGCGCGGGCCGCGATGGCCACGCCCGCCTTCGACCCATCGCGAACCTTTTCCGGAGTCAGCACCGCATTCATGCACTCACCCGGCGTTTGGATTCCCCGGCGGCCTGGGCGCGCAACAGCGCGGCATCGAGGTCACGCAGCAGATCGGCACCATCCTCGATGCCTACCGACAGACGCAGCAGCGAATCGGCGATGCCCGCCTGGCGGCGCGCGTCCGGCGTCATCGCCGCATGCGTCATCGTGGCCGGATGGGCCACCAGGCTTTCCACTCCGCCAAGCGACTCGGCCAGCGAGAAGAACTGCAGGCCATCGACGAACGCCTCGATCTGCGTCTCGTCGCCCTCCAGCTCGAAACTCAGCATGGCGCCAAAACCCTGCTGCTGGCGTGCCGCCAACGCATGCCCGGGGTGATACTCAAGCCCGGGGTAATAGACCTTTCGAACGGCCGCATGGCCGTCCAGACGGCTGGCGATACGCACGGCATTTTCCTGATGCTGGCGCAGGCGTACGTTCAGCGTCCGCAGGCCACGCAGGGTGAGGAAACTGTCGAAGGGCGCGCCGGTGAGGCCGTTGCAATTACCCCACCATTTCAGTTGCTCGGCCACCGCCGCATCGCGCGCCACCACGGCACCGCCGACCACATCGCTGTGGCCATTGATGTACTTGGTGGTGGAGTGCACCACCACATCGGCGCCCAGCGTCAACGGCTGCTGCAGCGCAGGCGACAGGAAGGTGTTGTCCACCACCACCAGCGCGCCCACGGCATGGGCCGCCTGTGCGACGTGGCGAACGTCGGTGATGCGCAACAGCGGGTTGGAGGGCGTCTCCACCCATACCAGTGCCGGCTTGCTGGCCAGCCCTTCAGCCAGCGCCACGCTGTCGGTGAGATCGGCGAACTGCACGCGGAAGCGGCCCTTCTTCGCCCACGCATCCAGCAGGCGCCACGTGCCGCCGTAGCAATCATGCGCAGCCAACACCAGGCCACCGGCCGGCACCAGTTCCAGAGCCAGCGCGACGGCCGCCATGCCGCTGGCCGTGATCACGGCACCGACGCCCTGTTCCAGCTCGGCCAGGGCATTGGCCAACAGGTCACGGGTGGGATTGCCGCTGCGCGAATAGTCGTACGCGCGCTTGCGGCCAAAGCCCTCGAAACTGTAGTTGGTGGACAGATGCAACGGCGGCACCACGGCACCGTGCTGGGTATCGGATTCGATGCCGGCGCGCACGGCGCGGGTGGCGGAAGCGATGTCGGCGGGGATATCGGCGCTCATGGGGTCACACTCCACAACAACAGGGGATGGCCTGGCGCAGCAGCGGCGCCAGTTTGCCGGTTTCTTTCAGGAAGGCATCGTGGCCGTACGGTGAGTCGACCACTTCCAGCGTGGCCGGGCCATGCAGCCGGCGCTGCAGATCACAGAGATCGGCCAGCGGGATCAGGCGATCGGTGGGAAAGCCGATCAACGTCGTCTGTGCATGCACGTCTTCGGGGGCCACGTCGTGCAGGTCGATCGACTCGGACAAGGCCAGGAAGCGCTGCACATCGAAGCGCTCGACGAAGCGACGACCGGCATTTTCCAGGTAATCCTCGACCGGGAAGTGGAAACGACCCTCGCGATACTCCGGCTCACCGTTGAAGCGACGCGAGAATTCTTCCCCGCCGCGATAGGTGGTCATGGCCAATTGCCGCGCCAGAGCCAAGGCCTCTTCGGTCTGACCGGAGGCCAGGCCGAGGCGCACGATCTGGCGCTGGATCGAACGCTGTGCAGTCGACAACGGATGCGAACGATGGGCGCCGGCCAGCAGGATCAGCCGCCCGATCTTGCCCGCGTGACGCGCAGCGAATGCAAGGCCCGCCATGGCGCCATACGACGAACCGACGAAGGCTTCTACCTGATCGATGCCCAGTGCCTGGACGAGCGCGGCCAACGCGTCCGCCTGGTCCTCGCTGGACACGGAAGCCACGTCGTCACCAAGGTCCGCGGGAGCAAGCCAGTCGATGCTCAGCACGCGGCAGGCCGTCAGGTCGATCGCACGATCCTCGCCCACCAGTTCGGCCCACCAGCCGGGGCGGCCGTCCGGTGTCACCGTCACGTCGCGATCGGCAGAGATGCCACCTTGCACGATCACCGTGGGTGCATCCGGCGCGCCGCTCCAGCGGTAGCGCACTTCCACTTCGCGCATTCCGTTTCCATAACGCGGCGTCAACGACAGCGTGCGACTGCTGCGCTGGTCGGTCAAAGTGGCTCGCGGGAAAAGGGCAACGACCACGGCAGAGTGGCGCTCGTCGGTGTCGGAAGCATGGGCGCGTGAAGCTGGCATCGGTGGTTCTCCTGTGGCATCGCCCCTGCGGAGAACCTGCAACGAGTTGCCGTCAAAGACCACGACATGGCCGTGCTGACGACATCCCATCTACCGGTTGACGCCGAAGCGCCCCGCAGGAGTTGGCACCGTTGCAGGAATCACCTGCAGGTTGCCCCGGCTTCAAAGGGCCTGTCCCTCAGCCGGTCTCGATGAGTGGACCCGACTCTAGCTTTTGCAAATTCGCTTGTCAATGGACGTATAGACGTCCATACGTCCAAAAGTCCGCATAGAACCTTGCATTGCGGGCTTATGTTGATTGGCCATATCCGCCAAACCGCCCATCCAGGCCAGCTGGTGGCACTCTCTTGGAATGCCGACCCGTGCCGTGGCCGGCCCCGTTTCCAGCACAGATTTCCGCATCATGACCATCCGTTCCAACCTGTCCTCCGCCGTCGGCAACACCCCACTGTTGCGCCTCAATCACGCCTCCAGCCTTACCGGATGCGAGGTGCTCGCCAAGGCGGAGTTTCTCAACCCCGGCGGCTCGATCAAGGACAGGACCGCGCTCGGCCTGCTGCTCGATGCCGAGCAACGGGGACTGATCCGGCCCGGGGGCACCATCGTTGAGGGCACGGCCGGCAACACCGGCATCGGACTGGCGCTGATCGGGGCCAGTCGCGGCTATCGCACGGTCATCTTCATGCCGGACACGCAAAGCCGCGAGAAAATCGACGCGTTGCGCATCGCCGGCGCCGACGTGCGACTGATTCCCGCTGTGCCATTCAGCAACCCGCAGCACTATGTCCACGTTGCGCGCGCCCACGCCGGGCAGCTGAATGAAGCCAAGCCGGGGAGTGCCTGGTTCGCCAACCAGTTCGACAATACCGCCAACCGTGATTGGCACGAGAACACCACGGGGCCCGAGATCTGGGATCAAACCCATGGCAAGATCGATGGATTCGTTTGCTCCGCGGGTACGGGCGGCACCCTGGCCGGGATCGGGCGGGCACTCAAGGCGCGAAATCCTCACGTGAAGATCGCCCTTTCGGACCCCACGGGTTCGGCCCTGGCTCATTTCATCACCCATGGCGAATTGCTCGCCGAGGGCAATTCGATCAGCGAGGGGATCGGCTCCAGCCGCATCACCGAAAACTTCAAGGACGCGCCGATCGACCTTGCCTGGTCCATCCCCGATCAGGAGTCCGTGCCACTGCTGCACCAGCTGCTGCGCGACGAAGGCTGGTGCGTGGGTGGTTCCAGCGGCGTGAATATCGCCGGGGCCATTCGCCTCGCAAGGGAGCTCGGCCCCGGGCATACCGTGGTCACCGTGCTCGCCGATGCCGGCACCCGTTATCAGGCCAAACTGTTCAACCCGGCACTCTTGCACGAGAAAGCCATCCCGGTACCGGATTGGCTGGAACACGCGTTCCCGGGCTGAGTGGCTCCACGGGCTTGCTCGTATCTGCTCTCGCGCACTGCCGCGCCAGTCACAAAGCCTTAGCGGGGCCGTTTCCTGCACTGCATGCGGAGTTTGCGGAAGCGCCTGATGCAGCCCAAAAGGTAGATCGTACGTGCGCAGAGTCGGCCAGCGCAGGCTGCGCCGACATCCTGCCACGCGATCACGGCGGGGGCGTTTTCGTCAGTTCAGTCGGCAGCAAAGCAGAAGGCCTCCCCGGATGGGGAGGCCTTCTAAGGATAAAGCCCCTGGCGGTGACCTACTCTCGCATGCAAGAAGCACACTACCATCGGCGCGGCTGCGTTTCACTTCCGAGTTCGGGATGGGATCGGGTGGTGCCACAGCGCTATGGCCGCCAGGGAAGGGGTAGAAGCAGCGCAACTGCGCCCGCTTCAAAAGGTGTAAACGAGTGACAAGCGATTTGGAACAAGTTGTACCGACATGCGTCATCAAGGCGAATCCTGCTCTTTTGAGAAGCCCGGCCAAGGATGGTCGGGTTCGTCTCAGAGGGATCTGCACATGCGAAGCGTCT
>NZ_FOSR01000005.1 GCF_900114325.1 Rhodanobacter glycinis | reverse complement strand
CTACCGCATCCAGATGGTAGTGGTGCTCGGTTTGTGCGTTGAACCCGACCTCCACCGTGCGCAGGCTATCGGCACCGGAAAGCTGTGCGTAGACCATCGCCAGCAACTGCTGCCAGCGACCAAATCCCTTGCTGTACTTGTCGGCCTCGCACCGCTCGACGGCGCGATCAAACACGCCACGCGGGAGATGCTTCGTCAGTGCATGGAATCGGCTTATGCTGAACATGTTGCGGGCCCCGGTTTTTGAGTTGGCGCTCGGGGGTGTACACCCCCAACCGTTGGCCCGCAACGCTTCTCGCTCCCATGGCTGGATTTATTCCGGACAGCAGTGTGCGCAGGCAGGAATCCAGTGACTTTGCTTTCAATCGGCCTATAGACACTGGATCCCAGCTCGACCGGCCCTTCGGCCGTTGAAAAGCGCCTCGCTGGGATGACGAGCAAAATCAGACCTACCCTGAGCAGCCTGCCGGGCTTGAGTGGTCGAGGCGAAGAGCTTCACAACAGCGAAGCTGGTCAAATCTGGCGGTGCGAAGACAATTTTTCGGCGGTTCGCAGCCAGACCGGTCCAAGTCCGACAGGCTCCTAGGGTAAGGTATGCCACTGGCTTTCCCGAGGACACATCCCCATGACTCGAATCGCATTCATCGGTGGCGGCAACATGGCGCGCAGCCTGATCGGCGGCCTGCTGAAGACCGGAGTCGCCGCCGCCGACATCCGCATCGCCGAGCCGCAGGCCGAGGCGCGCGAAGCCCTCGCCCGCGACTTCGGCGTGACCACCTTCGCCGACAACGCGCTCGCCATCAATGATGCCGACGTCGTCCTGCTGGCGGTGAAGCCGCAAGTCATGCCGGCGATCCGCGAAGGATTGCGCGATACCCTGCAGCGCCAGCGTCCGCTGCTGATCTCGATCGCCGCCGGCGTGCGCCTGGACCAGCTCGAACGCTGGTTCGGCAACCTGCCGATCGTGCGCTGCATGCCCAACACGCCCGCGCTGATCGGTGCCGGCGCCACCGGCCTGTGCGCCAACGCGCGAGTCAGCGCGCCGCAACGCGCGCAGGCGCAGCACATCCTCGACGCCGCCGGGCTCACCCGCTGGATCGACGACGAAGCGTTGATGGATACCGTCACCGGCCTGTCCGGCTCCGGACCGGCCTATTTCTTCGCGCTGGTCGAAGCGCTGGAGGATGCCGCCACCGCGCAAGGCCTGCCACGCGATACCGCACGCGCACTGGCCGTGCAGACCTGCCTGGGCGCCGGCCGCATGCTGGCCGAAAGCGGCGAGGCGCCGGGCGAACTGCGGCGTCGCGTCACCTCGCCCAACGGCACCACCCAGGCGGCGCTGGAAAGCTTCGCCGGCGATGGCCTGCCACGCATCGCCGCCCGCGCCGTCGCCGCCGCCACGCAACGTGGCGGCGAACTGGCCGCCGCCCTCGACGCATCGAGTCCGACATGAGTTACCTGCTCAACGCCCTCGTCATGCTGATCACGCTGGCCTTCGATGCCGTGGTCGTGCTGTTCCTGGTGCGCCTGGCCGCCGAGGCCGGTCGCGCGGATTTCCGCAATCCGCTCAGCCAGTTCATCTACCGCACCACCAACCCGGTGCTGGCACCAATCCGCCGCGTGCTGCCGAACTGGCGCCGGATCAACCTGGCAGCGGTGCTGGTCGCGTGGCTGCTGATGCTGCTGAAGCGGCTGGTGCTGTTCGCGCTGGTGGGCTTCATGCCGCACATCGCCGGGCTGCTGGTGCTGGCGCTGGCCGACCTGCTCGACTTCGTGCTGATGTTCTACCTGATCCTGGTCTTCGTCTGGTCGCTGCTCAGCATGCTCTCGAACGACCCGCACCAGCCGTTGCAACGCCTGCTCGGCGCCATCGTCGAACCGCTGCTGCGCCCGCTGCGCGGCCGGCTGGTCTTCGGCATGATGGATTTCGCCCCCGCCGCGGTAATGATCGTGCTGCTGCTGGGCCGGATCCTGCTGGCGGCGCCGCTGCTGGATCTGGGGACGCGGTTCGCCATGGGAGGGTGAGAGCGCGGAGTGAGTGGAGAGAAGTGAGAAGTGAGAAAAAGCTCGCCGACCGCTGCTTTTCTCTCACTCCTCACTTCTCTTCCCTCACTTCTCTTCCCTCACTTCTCTGACCCGCGATTCCAGTCCGCGATGACGGCGTGGATCGCGTCGAGTCCGTCGAACAACGCGGCCGGACCGGGCTGCAAAATGATCGGTGACTTGATCTCGTGCAGTTCGCCATCGCGGACCGCCGGGATAGTGTCCCAGCCTGGGCGCGCGGCGACCTTTTCCGGGCGGAAGCGTTTACCGCACCAGGAACCCAGGATGATGTCCGGCGCGCGGCGCACGACTTCGTCGCCGTTCGGCAGGATGCGCTGCTTGGCCAGTGATTCACGGGCCAGTTCGGGGAAGCAATCGTCGCCACCGGCGATGCCGACCAGCTCGGCCACCCAGCGGATGCCAGTGATGATCGGCTCGTCCCATTCCTCGAAGTAGACCTTCGGCCGGCGTGGCAGCTTCGCCGCGGCGGCACGCACCGTGGCGATATGCGCCTCGGCGCGTTGCGCGTAGGCCTCGGCCTTTTCGTGCGTGCCGACCATCGCGCCGAGCCGGCGGATATAGGCCAGGATGCCGTCCACGCTGCGGTGGTTGCTGATCCACACCTCCACCCCGGCCTTGATCAGCTCGCGCGCGATGTCGGCCTGGATGTCGGAGAAGCCGATCGCCAGATCCGGCTCCAGCTTCAGGATCTCGCCGATCTTGGCGCTGGTGAACGCCGAGACCTTCGGTTTCTCCTTGCGCGCCCGCGGCGGGCGCACGGTGAAGCCGGAGATGCCGACGATGCGGTCCTGCTCGCCCAGCGCGTACAGGGCCTCGGTGGGCTCTTCGGTCAGGCAGACGATGCGTTGCGGGTAACCATCGCGCGCCATCACGGATACAGCAGGCGGTGGGTCCAGGTCTGGCCGTGGCGGCTCCAGCGCACGCGCTCGTGCAGGCGGAACTTCGCGCCGTACCAGAACTCGATCAGGTCCGCCTCCACCACGAAACCGCCCCAGTGCGGCGGACGCGGCACGTCGCGGCCCTCGAATTCGTGCTCGTAATGGGCCACGCGCTGCTCGAAGGTGGCGCGATCGGCCAGCGTCTGCGACTGCAGCGAGGCCCAGGCACCAATCTGGCTGCCGCGGGCCCGGCTGGCGAAGTAGGCGTCGGATTCTTCCGCCAGCAGGCGACGGGCCGCGCCCTCCACCCGCACCTGCACGCCTTCGCGCACGGCCTTCCAGTGGAAGCACAGCGCCACCTGCGGGTGCGCCTGCAATTGCGCGCCCTTGTCGCTGTCGTAATTGGTGAAAAAGCGGAACCCGCGCTCGTCGACGCCCTTGAGCAGCACGATGCGCGAGCTCACCCGACCGGCCGCATCGACGGTCGAAAGGTTCATCGCGGTGGGCTCGGAATCGGCGCTGGCGGCGGCCTCGTCCAGCAGTTCCCGGAAGGTATTCAGTATCTCGGATGTGAGCATGGGTCTTGAATCGTGGCGAACGCACGTCATCATGGCGTGCATGAAAGATGCTAGCACGCAGAATCTGGCCCTGGCGGGCCACTTGCTCGACCACTACGCCGGCCGCATCGCGCGGGCGCAGCGGCCGTACATCCTTGGCCTGTCCGGGCTGCAGGGCAGCGGCAAAAGCTCGCTCGCCCGGGTCATGAAGGCCGAGGCGGAGTCGCGTGGCTGGGCCACCGTGGTGCTCTCGCTCGACGATTTCTACTACTCGCGCAGCGAGCGCGAGGCGATGGCGCACGATATCCACCCGCTGCTGCGCACCCGCGGCGTCCCCGGCACGCACGAGATCGAACTGTTGCTGTCGGTACTGGCCGCGCTGCCGCACGCCTCGGAAAAGCTGCCGGTGGCCTGGCCGCGTTTCGACAAGGGCCGCGACACCCGCATGCCGCCCTCGCGCTGGCCCAAGGCCACGCGACCACCGAAACTGGTGATCGTGGAGGGCTGGGCGCTCGGCCTGAAGCCACAGCCGCTGGCAGCACTTGGCACCCCGGTCAATGCGCTGGAGCGCGACGAGGATGACGACGGCCGCTGGCGCAAGTGGGTGAACAAGCAATTGCGCGGCTACCAGCCGCTGTGGCGCAAGCTCGATGCCCTGATCGTGCTGCAGGCCCCCGGCTGGGACGTGGTGCGCCGCTGGCGCAGCGAAACCGAGCAGGACCTGCTCGCCCGCCGCGCTCCGTTGGCAATGGATGCCGAAGCCATGTCGCGCTTCCTGGCCCACTTCGAGCGCCTGAGCCGACACGCGCTGGCCACCTTGCCGGCCATCGCCGACAGCGTGGTGGAGTACGACAGCGAACGCCACGTCACCGGGCTCGGCCACGACTGAGGCCGCAACGGCGGCGCCACAGCAACCGGCGCCGCATCCGCCTGACGTGCAGGAGTGGCTTCAGCCGCAATGCTTTTGCTTCAATGTCCGGAAAGCCAAAGCCAAAGCCATCGCCCGCAAGCGGGCTCCTGCAAACCGCTCCGGCATCGTTTCCACGGCGCTCCTGCGCGGGATCCAGACCGCTACGCACCCAGCAGCGCGGCATAGCCCACGCGCGCGTCCGGCCATTGCGGCGCGAAACCGCTGGCACGCAAACGGGCGTTGCTCAGGCGCTTGCTGCCGACACCGGCCGGTGCCGGGCCTGTCAGCGGCATCGACACACCCAGCAGGCCCGCCAAGTGGTCATACAGCACGTCGAGCGGCAGCGGCGTGTCATCCACACCCAGGTACAGCGGCTGCACATCGGGCAGGTCGAGCAGATGCGCAATCGCCGCCGCGGCATCGTCCACGTGGATGCGGTTGGCCCAATGTGGCACCTCGCGCGGCACCTTCGCCAGCCCGGCGCGCAGGCGCTCGATCAACTGCAGGCGCCCCGGTCCGTACAGGCCAGCCAGACGCAGCACCACCGGCGACACCTGCATCGCTGCCGCCTGTTGCAACAGCCACTGTTCGGCTTCGAACAACACGCGACCATTGAAGCCCGGCGGGGCGACCGGCGTGTCTTCGTCCACCCAGTCGCCGTCATGTTCGCCATAGACCGCGCTTGAAGAAACGAACAGCACGCGCCGCAACGCGGAGCCATCAAGCACATCGAGAAGGTGCCGCAAGCCGTCGACGAAAATCCTGCGATACGCCGTCTCGTCCCGCGCATCCGGCGTCGGCAGATAGACCAGCCGCGTCACGCCCTGTGGCAAGCCGGCGAGGCCGCCCGGCCGCCCCAGATCACCACGCACCCAGCGAATGCCTTCGTTGCCGTCATCCGGCGGTTGCCGACGCAGCGCGAACACCTCGTCGCTACGTGCCAGCAGGCGCTCCGCCACGCGTCGACCCAGGTCGCCGCAACCCGCCAGCAAAATCCGTTCGGACATCCATTCGCCTGCTGTTAAAGTTGAACCATGAACCCATCCTGCAACCTGTTCCTGATCGGCGCCACCGGGGCCGGCAAGACCTCGGTCGGCCGACGCCTCGCCGCGCATTACGGCTTGGCGTTCCTCGACCTGGACCAGGAAATCGAGCGCCACTGCGGCGTGCCGGTCAGTACGGTGTTCGAGGTCGAGGGCGAGGCTGGCTTCCGTCGACGCGAGAGCACGTTGCTGGACGAGTGTAGCCGCCGCCGTGGCGTGTTGCTGGCCACCGGCGCCGGTGCCGTGCTCGATCCGGCCAATCGTCGCAACCTGGTCGAACGCGGCTACGTGGCATGGCTACAGACCACGCCCGAATTGCAGCTGAAACGCCTGCGCCACGACACCCAGCGCCCGTTGCTGGCCGGCGACGACCGCCATGGACGATTGCAAGCCATGGCCGAGGTGCGCGAACCGCTGTACCGCGAAATCGCCGATCTCGCCATCCCGGCCGTGCACGAAGGCGTGACCGCCTCCAGCGAACACTGCATCGCCCTCATCGACTCCTCCTGGCAACGGCAACACGCGGCATGACTTCAACGAACAGTTTCACCACCATCGACGTCGCCCTTGGCCAGCGCAGCTACCCGGTATGGATCGGCCGCGGCCTGCTCGGTGATGCCGCGCGCTGGCACACCGCACTGCGTGGGCGTCACGTGCTGGTGCTCAGCAACACCACGGTGGCGCCGTTGTATCTCGATCGCGTTGCGCAGGGACTGGAAGGCATCCACTGGTCATCGTTCCTGCTCGACGATGGCGAGGCGCACAAGAGTTTTGCCAACGTCGGCCGCGCGCTGGAGGCATTGGGCCAGCTCGGCGCCACCCGCGATGCCTGCGTGATCGCACTGGGTGGCGGCGTGGTCGGCGATCTGGCCGGCTTCACCGCGGCGTGCTGGATGCGCGGTATCGACTTCATCCAGATGCCTACCACGCTGCTGGCGATGGTCGACTCCTCGGTCGGCGGCAAGACTGGCGTCAACCTGCCCGCCGGCAAGAACCTGGTCGGCGCCTTCCACCAGCCACGTGCGGTAGTCGCCGACATCGACACGCTGGCCACCCTGCCCGACCGCGAATACCGTGCCGGGCTGGCCGAAGTGATCAAGGGTGCGGCGATCGGCGACGAACCGTTCTTCGCCTGGCTGGAAACTCACGCCGATGCGCTCGCCGCGCGCGACGACGCCACCCTGATCGAAGCGATCGCGCGCAAGGTGCGCTACAAGGCCGGCGTGGTGGCACGCGACGAAACCGAACAGGGCGAACGCGCCCTGCTCAACCTCGGCCACACCTTCGGCCACGCGCTGGAAACCGCCGGCCACTACACCACCCTGCTGCACGGCGAAGGCGTGGCGGTGGGCATGCTGCTGGCCGCGCGTTTGTCCGAGCGGTTGCGGATGAGCGAAGCCGCCGATACCGAACGTCTGCAGCGGCTGCTGGAAACCGTCGGCCTGCCCGTGGCCGTGCCGGCCGGTTTCGATGCCCAACAACTGCTCGCGCTGATGCGGCTGGACAAAAAGAACACCGCCGGCATGCTGCGGCTGATCCTGTGGCGCGGCATCGGTCGCGCCGAGATCGTGGCCGGCGTGAACGAGGCCGATGTGCTGACCGTACTCGAAGCCGCCCTGTAGGAGCGCACCCTGTGCGCGAAAGGCTTTTCGCGATACCCGACCAAGAGCCTTCGCGCACGACCGCAGGAAGTCCCTTGTGGACAGGGTGCGCTCCTACGGGGAGCAGCCGCGGCAGGACGCCCCTCGCCCGCCGCCTTGCGGCCCTTTACACTGTCTGATCCCAGGCACTGCCCACCGGCCCTTCATGCGCCTTTACCTGCAAACCCAGCCCACGTCGGCCGATGCGCCGCGCTACGTCCAGATCGTGCTGGAGCAGGATCTGCTCGGCGGCTGGACGTTGTACCGCGAGACCGGCACGCAAGGCGGCAAGGCCACGCTGCGGCGCGAGCAGTTTCTGGAGCGTGACGCCGCCATGGCCGCCTTCGAAAAAGCCCGTGACAGCCAACTCAAGCGCGGTTACCGGCTGATGTTCAGCCAGGGCCTCGACGGCCCGCACGGACGTTGACCGACATGCATGCACCCCTGAAGAACGATCGTTTCCTGCGCGCGCTGCGTCGCGAACCCGTCGACACCACGCCGATCTGGGTGATGCGCCAGGCCGGTCGCTACCTGCCCGAGTACCGCGCCACGCGCGAACGTGCCGGCAGCTTCATGGGCCTGGCGCAAAACCCCGAATTCGCCTGCGAAGTGACGTTGCAACCGCTGCAGCGCTTCGACCTCGACGCCGCCATCCTGTTCTCCGACATTCTCACCATTCCCGACGCGATGGGCCTGGGCCTGTCGTTCGCGCAGGGTGAAGGTCCGCAGTTCGCGCATCCCGTGCGCACTGCCGCCGACATCGCCAGACTCGCCGTGCCCGACATGGATGGCGAACTGCGTTACGTCACGGATGCGGTGCGGCTGATCCGCCGCGAGCTCGACGGCCGCGTGCCGCTGATCGGCTTCGCCGGCAGCCCGTGGACGCTGGCCTGCTACATGGTGGAAGGTCACGGCTCGCGCGACTTCGCCCTGCTCAAGGCATTGAGCTGGAATGATCCCGCCCTCGCCCACCGCCTGCTCGACGTGCTGGCGCGAAGTGTCGCCAGCTACCTCGCCGCGCAAGCCGAAGCCGGCGCGCAGGCACTGATGGTCTTCGACACCTGGGGCGGCATGCTCGGCCCCAAGGCTTTCCGCGAATTCTCGCTGCGCTATATGCAACAAGTGGTCGCGGCGTTGCAGGCCGACGCGCATGCGCGCAAGCTGCCGGTGATCCTGTTTTCCAAGGGCGCCGGCCAGCACTTGGCCGAGATGGCCGACAGCGGCTGCGCCGCGCTGGGTGTGGACTGGACCATCAACCTCGCCGACGCCCGCCGTGCCGTCGCCGGCAAGGTCGCGCTGCAAGGCAACCTCGACCCCACCGTGCTGCGCGCCTCGCCCGACGTGATCCGCCGCGAAGCCCGCGCCGTGCTCGACAGCTACGGCAACCATCCCGGCCACGTCTTCAACCTCGGCCACGGCATCACCCCGGAAGTCGATCCGGAGCACATGAAGGTGCTGGTGAATGAAGTGCACGCCTACGGGCGCACGCTGCGGGAACACTGAAGCCGCCCCGATCCGCCCCCTCCCAGGCCTCGGCAAATTGCTATGCTGCCGCCCGGGAGAAACAGGGGAACTCGGGGATGAACAACAGCTTTCGTCAGCTCGGCGTGCTGACCAACTGGGTGCGCGGGATTGCCTGTGTGACCGGTCTCATCGTGGTCTGCAACATGGGCATCGATCTTTACGTCAACCATCTGTTGCGCCTGATCCGCGATGGCGCCGTGGAAAACCCTTCGCTACTGCTGATGGGCATGCATGGCGCGAACCGGCTGCAAATGGTGCTCGACGTCGGTTACGGCGCACTGCTGCTACTCAACATCGTGCTGTTCTTTATCTGGCTGCATCGTGCCGCCAGCAACACGGAAGCGCTGGGTGCAAAAGGGCTCGAATCCTCGCCAGGCTGGACGGTAGGCTGGTTCTTCGTGCCCGTCGCCAACCTAGTGATGCCGTACCGCGCGATGCGAGAAGTCTGGCAAGCAAGCCGTTCGCCCGCACAATGGAGCACCGTACGAACCGGCCCCTGCCTGTTGCTGTGGTGGTTGACCCACTTGTTCGCCGGCATCGCTGGCCAAGTCAAATCGGTCATGCTTCGTGAGGCCCGCGACGCCGATGCAGTACTTGCCGCGAGCAACGTGGAAATCACGGGCATGGTGTTGTTCATGATAGCCACCCTGTTGTTCGTGCATATCGTGGGAAGCCTGTGGAGCATGCAGGAAGCCGCCTGGAGCCAGCAAACACCCGCGTTGCCACCCTTGCCTGTCGCCGCCATTGCCTGAGACAGGCAGAAGCTGCCACGCATAGCGACAAGCGCACGCGCCTGCATCAAAGCCAGCGCACCACCCTTCAAGCCATCAACGAACGGCTATGCCTGGCCACCTGCCGGGGTATTGCCAAAGAAAGCCGTTACATCCCCCAACTCCCGTGTGCGCGGCATCGGCGGCAGGCTGGCGAGGAACAGCTTGCCGTAGCCTTTGCTGGATAGTCGCGGGTCACACAGCACCAGCACGCCGCGATCGTGCACGTCGCGGATCAAGCGGCCGGCGCCCTGCTTCAACGCGATCGCGGCGGTGGGTACCTGCCAGCCCATGAAGGGGTTGATGCCCTGGCTTTCCAGCGCTTCGAGGCGTGCTTGCAACACGGGATCATCTGGCGCGGCGAACGGCAGCTTGTCGATCACCACCACGCTGAGCGCCTCGCCGGCCACGTCCACGCCTTCCCAGAAACTGGCGGCGCCGAGCAGCACGCCGTGGCCCGAATGGCGGAACTCTTCCAGCAGTTGATGCCGCGGTGCGGTGCCTTGCACGAACAGCGGCCACGACACGCGCTCGGCCAGCAGCTCGGCGGCGCGACGCAACGCGCGGTGCGAGGTGAACAGCAGGAAGGCGCGGCCATGCGAGGCTTCGAGCACCGGCAACACGGCATCGAGCACGCGCTCGGTGTAGTCGCGCGCGTTCGGATCGGGCAGCCCGGCAGGCAGATAGCACAGGGCTTGCCGCGCATAGTCGAACGGGCTGTCCAGGCGCAGGGTCTGTGGATCGTCCAGCCCGAGCTGGCGCGCGAAGTGCTCGAAACTGCCGGCCACCGACAAGGTGGCCGAGGTGTGGATCCAGGCGGCTTGTGTGCGCTCGCGCATCGCGCGCAGCGGCGCGGCCAGGTCCAGTGGCGTGGCATACAACACGAAGCCGCGCGGAAAACGTTCGTACCAGCGCACGTCCTGCTCGCCTGCGCTTTCGGTGATGCGCTCCAGCCGCTCGCCCAGCACGGCGGCGCGCTCGTGCACATTGGCAAAGCCGCGTGAGCGTTCGGCCTGCGACGCGAGCAGATCGGTCAACGCCGCCAGCAGTTCGCACAGGTCGTGCAGGCCTTCGTGGACGTCGGCACGCGCATCCATCAGTTGGAACGGACCGCGCACGGGCAGCGGCTCCATCGCCAGGCGCAGCTGACGCAGTGCATCCTGCAAGGCCTCCACCGGCTCCAGCAGCAGACCGATGGCGCCGGTGACACCGCTGCATTCGCGCAGTGCATCCTGCGCCAGGTCGGTGAGCTGGCGCGCGCTGACACTTTGCGAGAAGAACTGCCCGGCCAGTTCAGGCACCTGATGCGCCTCGTCGAGAATGAAGGCCTGCGCACCAGGCAGGATCTCGCCGAAACCTTCCTGCTTCAGCGCCAGATCGGCAAACAACAGATGGTGATTGACCACCACCAGATCCGCTTCCAGCGCCTCGCGACGCGCCTTCACCACGTGGCAGTCGTCGTAGAACGGACACTCCACGCCCAGGCAATTCTCCGGCGTGGAGGTGACGCGCGGCCACAATGGCGATTCTTCCGGCACCTCGGCCAGCTCCATGCGGTCGCCGTGGCGCGTGCGCGCCGACCATGCGCGGATCGCCGCCAGTTGCGCCGCCTGCGGCTTGTCGAAATTCGCACCTTCACGCACGGTCTGGTCCAGCCGGTACAGGCACAGATAGTTGGCGCGGCCTTTCAGCAGTGCGGTCTTCTGGCGCGTGCCGAGCACCGCCTTCACTCGCGGCAGGTCGCGGAAATACAGCTGATCCTGCAACGCCTTGGTGCCGGTGGAAACGATCACCCGCTGGTTCGACAGCAAGGCGGGCACGAGATAGGCGTACGTCTTGCCGGTGCCGGTACCCGCTTCGGCGATCAGCGTTTCGCACTCGGTGATGGCGTGCTGCACCGCCTGCGCCATCGCCTGCTGCTCGGCGCGCGGTGCGAAATTGGGCAGTTCGCGCGCAAACGGGCCATCGGGGCCGAGCAACGCTGCCGCATCGTCGGCCGAATCATCATGATCGATCATCCGGCAAGTATCGCCGAGTGGCGTCGCTACGTGAAACCAGGCCAGCCACCCGAGCCACGCGGCCCATCCAGGACTTTTCCCCAACAAGCGCACGTTCCACCGGCAGGAGCAGCTTCAGTCGCGATGCTTTTCAGGCTTGCGGACGTCATGCCGCAAAAGCATCGCCCGCGAGCGGGCTCCAAGTCCGCGTCTGCTTCGCAAAAGATGAGGGGTGAACAGGATGTTGAACGGGCTCTCAGAAACGCGACACGTCGGGCTTGTGGCAGGTCGCAAGCTGTTGGCGCGCGGTCGCAGCCCCGGCCGCGTCGCCGGCGTGCAGGCGCAGTTCCACCACGGTCTGCCAGTTGCGTGCGCACAACGGCCCGAGCTTGGGGCCGAGCGACCATGACTGCCGCGCCAGCCGTTCGGCGGTGGCGTAATCGCCGAGATAGACCGCCGCCTCGGCGCGATCCTGCAACAGGTCGGGTGCATTGACGCTGAGTTTCAACGCCTGGTCGAGCTTGCTGGCGGCATCGGCATAGTGGCCGCTCGCTTCATCGCTGCGCGCGGCATCGCGCAGTGACATCACCCCGGGACTGCGCAGCGGATCGACATTGATCACCGACTGCTCGCGCGCGCCCGCCGCACGGATCGCCTGCACCATTTGCACATTCGATGGCACCGGCACCGATGCCTCGCGGTGTGGCGCGCTCGGTGTCACGCACGCAGCCAGCAGGCAAGTGCCGCTCGCGACCATCAAGAATTCAAGGGATCGACGCAGCGTACGACTCGACATGATCACGGGTTTCCGGAAGCGGGTGGTGTAGCGGGAGCCGGTGTATTCGACCCGCCACCGAACATGTTGCCGATGCGCTGCCAGAAGCAGCCTTCGGTATCGGCAGGCAGCGATCCGGCGACCACCGGCACCTGCTTGGCGCCTTCGCACTGCGGCTCGGTGGGCTTGCCGTCGGCAGGATTGATCCAGGCCATCTGCAGGCCCTGGCCCGGCGCGGGCGACAGCGGCTCGGTGGGCAATTTGGCGAACAGGTCACGCCAGGCGCGCAGCGCGCCACTGGCACCGAACAGCGTGGTCGGCTTGTTGTCGTCGCGGCCCATCCAGAACACCGCCAGACGGTCGCCGGTGAAGCCCGCAAACCAGCTGTCGCGCATCTGGTTGCTGGTGCCGGTCTTGCCGGCAGCGTGCAGCCACGCCAGGCCCGAGTCGCCGATGGAATGCGCCGTTCCGTACACCGCCACCTGCTGCATTGCCCAGGTGATCAGGCGCACCGCTTCCTGGTATTCGCCCTTGCCGCTGCGCACTTCATAACGCTTGATGGTCTGGCCATGGCCATCGACCACGCCACGCACCGCCAGCAGCGGCAGGGCGTGACCGTCGGAGGCAAGGTATTCGTACATCTGCGCCACCTGGATCGGGGCCAGGTCGATGGCACCGATCAGCAGCGACGGGCCGGGACTGACATCATCCAGCCCGAACGATTTCAGGAACGCCTGGATGCGCGACAAGCCCACGGTCATGCCGAGGCGGATGCTGGCCAGGTTCCACGAATGCGCCAACGCATCGACCATCGGCACCATGCCGTGGCTCTGGTTGTCGTCGTTGTGCGGCGTCCACATCGTGCCGTCGGGCTGGCGCAGGTTGATCGGGCTGTCGTCCAGCGCCGTCGCCAGGTTCCAGCGCGAGGGATTGGTCAGCGCCACCAGGTAGACGAACGGCTTGATGGTGGAGCCGATCGGCCGCCGCGCATCCAGCGCACGGTTGAAACCCTGGTCGCCCGGCGTGCGACTGCCAACCACGGCCAACACGCTGCCGGTTTGCGAGTCGGTGACCACGCCGGCCGCCTGCACGCCGTTGGCACGCTTGCCCAGGCTCTTCATCGTCTGGTCGATGGCCTGCTCCGAATACAGCTGCGCGGCCGGATCGAGTGTGGTGTAGATCGACAGGCCGCCCTTGCGCAAGGTATCCCCGTCGAAATCGTTGGTGATCTGCGCGCGTACCAGCTGCATGAAGGCCGGGAAGCGGTTGTGCGGCAACTGGCCGTTGCTGACCAGATCCAGCGGCGTCGCCTGCGCGGCCTGGGACTGCGCCGGGGTCAGCAACCCGGTGGTGGCGAACACCTGCAGCACCAGGTTGCGACGCGCCAGCGCACGCTTCGGATAGCGACGCGGATCGTAGTAGCTCGGCCCCTTCACCATGCCGACCAGCATGGCGATTTCCTGCGGACGCAAATCCTGCAGCCGGCGACCGAAGTAGAACTCCGAGGCCGCCGCGAAGCCGTGCACCGCCTGGTTGCCCTGCTGGCCGAGGAACACCTCGTTGACGTAAGCCTCGAGGATGCGGCCCTTGCTGTAGTGGAAGTCCAGCAGGATCGACATCAGCGCTTCGTTGAACTTGCGCGTGAAGGTCTGGCGCCGGCTCAGGAACAGGTTGCGCACCAGTTGCTGGGTCAGCGTCGAGGCACCCTGCACCGAATGCCCCGCGCGCAGATCGGCGAAGGCCGCACGCAGGATCGCCGTGAAATCGATGCCGATGTTGTTCTTGAAGCTGCGGTCTTCCACCGCCTGTAGGCCGCTGACCAGCAACGGCGGCACGTCGGCCAGATGCACGATGCGGCGATCCACCTGCTTGGCGCCGTACACCGTCGCGATGCGTGCCGGATCGAGATGGGTCAGCTTGATCGGCTTGTTGCTGGCCGCGTCGCGCACCGAAGCGATATCGCCCTTGCCCAGCGTCACGCGAATGCGCTTGGGCAACTCGCCACCATCGGGATCGACGTAGCCGCGTGAGGAAATCACGTAGGTCGAGCCTTTGCTGGTCCAACTGCCCGGCACCTCGCCGTGGCCGTCATCGCTGTAACCGGCGAAAGTCAGCTCCAGCTTCAGCGCCGCCGATGTCATCGGCTCGCCCGCCGCCAGCGGCAGTGGCCGCGCGAAGACGCGCGTGGGCACGGCGAACACCAAGTCCTCGAAGCGATCCTGCACGCGCTTGTTGAGTACCAGCGTGTACGGCAACAGGAAGCCGAAGAACAGGCCGAGGGCAATCCAGAAGGGAACGCGCAGCCACGGCCAGCTGGCGCGGACGGCGGCTCGGGTTCGGGTCAGAAAGGCCAACGTGGGGATATCCGGTGAGACAACAACTCGATCATAGGACCACCTACCCGGCGCGCGGATGAATGCCACCCGTGCGACGCGGGCAAGACCCGGGCGAAGCGGGGCGGAAATCGTGGCAATCGTGGCTGCATGACGCCGATGTCCCCGTCGCGCCGATCACTCAGGATCGAACCGAAGGCGGCGATTGCCAGCAGTCGGCATCGGGACGGAACGGCCGCGGCGTCACGCCAAGCAGGCGGGTCAGCTCCGTGTTGTCCGCCACCAGGTCCGATTCCAGTCGCCCCATCGGACCGGCCAGCCGGGGCAGCACGCGCCGGGCGCCGCGCAGCAGCCACGCCGGCAGCGGCAGCGGTACGGTAGCCACCGGCAGGCTTCGGCGCACGCGGGCAAACATGTCGGCCGCCGGCAACCGTTCGCCACCGCCCAGCGACAGCACGCGACCGGCCGATGACGCCACGTCCAGCGCTGCCAGCACGGCCAGCGCGATATCCGCGGCATGCACCGGCTGGCGCAAGCCGTGCCCGGCCGGCAGCGGAAACAGTCGCGTGCGCGAGGCCCGGCGGGCGATCGGGGTCAGGCTCTTGTCCAGTCCGGCGCCGTAGATCAGGGTGGGCCGCAGCACCGTCCAGGCGCAGCCATGCCGCGCGCAGGCGGCGGCCAGCGCGGTTTCGCCATCGCGCAGTTGCTGCGAGATGGCACGCTCGGCCGGCACCGGGGAAGCGCGCTTGGTCTCCGCGCTCATCGAGCTGGTGGCAATCACGCGCGGCGCCAGCGGCAGCGGGGCCTGCGCCAGCCAGTCGGCGAACGGCTGCAGCGGGCCGAAGCTGATGATGGCGGAAACATCCTTCACCGCCGGCACGGCATCGGGCAGTTGCCCTTCGATCCAGTCCAGCCCGGCCTGCGCGTCACGCGGTTGGCGGCTCAACGCCAGTACCGGTTCGCCGCGTTCGCACAACGCCGGCAACAGGAAATGGCCAATCTGGCTGCTGCCCCCGAAAACCAGGACGGTCATGTACCGCCCTGCATGCGTTCGGTCAGCTCCTGCACCCGCGGATGGTTCGGCGCCAGCTTGCGCGCCTGTTCCAGCGATTGCGCGGCACCGCTGCGGTCGCCGCTGTCGAGCTGGCGCTGGGCCTGGTCCAGCCAGGCGCCGGCGAGCCGCTGGCGCAACGGCGACAGGCTGGCATCGCCCGGCGAAAGATTGTCCAGCGTGGAAAGCAGGTTGCCGGCACGGCCCAGGTTGCCGCCGGCCATGGCCTGCCCGAACTGGTTCGAGACCAGTGCCGGCAGGGCCTGCAGGCCGGCACGTGCCGCCGCGTCATTGCCGTTGATGGCCAGCGCGCTGCGGTACAGGTCGTAGGCGCAGTCGCCCGGCGGCGCCATGATCTCGCCCTGTGCCGCGGCGGCTTTCGCACGCCTTACCAGCTCGGCCACCTTGGCATTCTGCTGCGGGCTGAGTTGCGCGGGTGTCATGCCGGCATCGGCGGCACCGTCGGCCGACGCCGGTGCGGGCGCGGGAGCCGCGCCAAGCCGCGAGCGCGCAGCCAGCAGGTCGGCCGATTTCGGCGCCAATACGGCGGCCTGGTCAAGCAATTGCTTCGCCTGCGCGTTGTCGCCACCGTCGATGGCGGCATTGGCCTGCACCACCAGCGCGGCGGCCACCTGGCCCAGGCCGGCCTTGGCCTGTGCATTGTCCGGATCGATCGCCAGCGCCGCCTTGAAGTGCGCCAGCGCGGTGTCGTCGCCGGTACCGGTGATGTTGCCGGCACGCAAGGCGTCCTGGCCTTGCTGCAGGTCGGCGGCCAGCGCGGCATCGGACTGCTGGCGCAGCTGCGTTTGCGCCGCGCGCAACGACGGAAGCTCGCCATAGTTCGGCAGCAGCGCAGCCAGCCGGCCGATCAGATCGTTGGCCGCCGCTTGGTTGCCCGCGGCCAGCGCCTTGCGCGCCTGCGCGGCCAAGGCGCCACCGACCTGGTCGAGGCCATGCTTGGCCACCGCATGGTTGGAACCGCTGGCCAGCGCGCGCTGGTACAACGGGCCCGCGCCATCCGGACCATCCAGCTTGCCGGCGGCGAAGGCCTGCTGCGCCTGTTCGATCAGCGCATCGCCCTGCCCGTTGGCGCCACGCGCCTTGGCCAGTGCCTGGGTCAGCCGATCCACGTCACTGCCGCCGCCGAGCAATTCGCGTGCGGCGGTAAGGGCCTGATCGGCCTCGTCGAGTTTGCCGGCCTGCAGCGAGGCATCGGCGCGTGCCACTTCGGCCTCGCCGACTTCGTGCAGGCCGTTGAGTGCGCGGTCATTGTCCGGCTCCAGCGCACGCGCCGCCTCGAACAATTCACGGGCGCTGGTGCCATCGGTGCCATCCAGATGCCCTTCCTGCAGGGCGACATCGGCGCGATGCAGCACGCCATCGAAATCGGTGCGCGGAATCAGTGCGCGCAGGTTGCCCTGGTTGAGCCAGAGCACCACGATCAGCGCCAGCAGCACCAGCGCGAACAGAGGAACCAGCCAGCCGCGGCGACGCTCGCGCGGCATTTTTTTCGCCGGCGCGGCGGCGCGGCGATGCTCCGGCTCCACCGACAACGGCGGCAAACCGTCGTGCGCGGGCGGCGGCGGGCCGTCCAGATGATCGAGATCACCCAGCTTCGGTTCGGTACGGCCTTGCGGGCCGGGTGCGTGCGGGTCGCGATGTCCGCTCATGGATTCACTTGAAAAGCCGTCTGGTTCAAGCACGGGAGCTTAACATCGCCCCGCCGGCGCGCCCGCGCCGAAGGTTGCTGCGTTCAACTGCCGGCCAGCCTTGAAGCTTGCACGCGTTGTGACCGCCACCGCGGGCATCGGTTCCGCCGCGACGCCCCGCCGGTGGCTCAACGGGCACCGATGCGCCGTGCATCCACGATATTGGGCAAGGCCACCAGCCGGTCCAGCAAGGTGGAGAGTTGCTCGTAGTCGCGCACGCGCAGGGTGAAGCGCATCTCCACTTCGCCGCTGCGGGTGAACAGCCGGCTGGACGAGGCGATGATGCCCACGCTGGCGTTGCTGATGACGCTGGCCACGTCTTTCTGCAGGCCCTTGCGTTCGTAGCCACGCAATTCGATGTCCACCTCGTATGCCTGCACTGCGGCACGGCCCCAGCTCACCTCGATCACCCGGTCCGGTTCGCGCCGGGCCAGCCGCGCCAGGCTGGCGCAATCGGCGCGATGCACCGACACGCCGCGCCCCTTGGTGATGTAGCCGCGCACTTCATCGCCGGGCAACGGCTGGCAGCAACGCGCCAGCGTGGTGAGCAGGTTGCCGACGCCTTCGATGCTGAGCGCGGTGTGGTCGAGCACATGGTGTCGCGAAGTGACCGGCGCCGCTGACTGGGTGATTTCCGGTGCCGGCTGGGTGGCCTCCAGCAGGACGCGTGCGATCTGGCCGGCGGTGATCTCGCCCAGCGCCAGCGCCACCAGCAGTTCGTCGTGCGTCTTCAGATGGAACTGCGCCGGCAGCCGCGTGATGTCCGCCTCGGGCAGCGCCAGGCGCTTCAGCTCGCGCTCGAACAAGGCGCGACCAGCGGCGAGGTTGGCGTCCTGTGCGCTGCGCCGGAACCATACGCGCGCCTTTTCCCGCGCGCGATTCGTGTTGAGGTAGCCGTGATGCGGCGAGAGCCAGTCGCGGCTGGGCTCGGCCAGCTTGGCGGTAAGGATTTCCACGCGATCGCCACTGACCGGCTGGAAGGTCAGCGGCACGATGCGGCCATTGACCTTCGCCCCGCGGCAGCGATGACCCACCTCGGTGTGCACGTGGTAGGCGAAGTCCAGCACGGTGGCGCCGTGCGGCAGGTCGAACACCTCGCCCTTGGGCGTGAGCAGGTAGACGCGATCTTCCAGCAGCTCGGTCTTCAGATCGGCCGCCAGCGCACCACTCTCATCCTCGGCGCGCGCGTCCAGCAGCTTGCGCATCCAGGCGATCTTGGCCTCGAACTCGGCGTCGCCGTTGCCGCCTTCCTTGTAGCGCCAGTGCGCGGCCACGCCCAGCTCGTTGGCGCGATGCATGTCGTGGGTGCGGATCTGCACTTCCAGCGTCTTGCCGCGCGGACCGATCACCGCAGTGTGCAGCGAGCGATAACCGTTGCCCTTGGGACGTGCCAGGTAATCGTCGAACTCGCGCGGCAGGTGTGGCCACAACGTGTGCACCACGCCCAGTGCGGCGTAACAGTCGGCCACGTTGTCGACCAGCACGCGCACCGCGCGGATGTCGTACAGCTCGCTGAACTCCAGCCCCTTTTTCTGCATCTTCTTCCAGATGGAATAGATGTGCTTGGGACGACCGGCCAGCTCGGCGCGAATACCGGCGTCCGCCAGCGCCTTGCCCAGTTCGTCCAGCGACTCGTGGATGAAGGTTTCGCGGTCGGTGCGGCGTTCATCCAGCAGCTTCGCGATGCGACGATAGACATCCGGCTGCAGGAAGCGGAACGCCAGGTCTTCCAGCTCCCACTTCAACTGCCAGATGCCGAGACGATTGGCCAGCGGCGCGTGGATATCGCGGGTCAGTCGCGCCAGCGCCTGTCGTTCGTCCTCGGGCAACGCGGCGGCGGCACGCATCTTCGCCAACTGGCGCGCCAGCAGCACGAACACCACGCGCAAGTCGCGAATGATCGCCAGCAACAGGCGGCGCAGGCCTTCCGAACCGCCATCGGCACTGCGTTGCGCATGCAGCGCCCAGACCTTCTCCGCCGCCCGCTGGCCCTCCACCAGGCGGCGCAGGTCCTCCGGCAACGCCGATGCGACAGCATCCCAGCGCGCCGGCTCGACCTGCGCCAGCGCGAACCACAGCGCCGCCGCCTGGGTCTGCGCATCGCAGCCGAGCATCGCCAGCAGGTCCAGCACGTCCACGCATTCGGGCTGGTTCACCGCGCTTGCCTGGCACAGCTCCAGCGCCTCCGCCAACACGGCCGGCACGGCCCCGGCGCGGGCATGCCACGACAACAGGTCCGGCTTCGCGATGGAGGGAGCTTGCGCCATGCCCAGGACTCGTCCTTCAGTAATGCCCCCATTCTACGGATTTGGACTGAAGGGCTGCTTGCGCGGAAAATCGGCACGCCCCCCTCCACGAGTTGCCACCATGACGTATCGCCCTGCCCTCGCCCTGTCCCTGCTGCTTGCCGCAAGCCTGCCGCTGCATGCACAGCAGACCAACACGCTGCGCCAGCAAATGGGAGCGACGGCCTACCAGCGCGCCGGGCTGGACAAGCTCAACGCCGGCGAACGGGACTATCTCGCCACCTGGCTGTCCACGCACGCCAGCGAACTCGCCGCCGCAGTGCCGGCGTCGGCCGCTCCCACTGCCACCGCAGCCACGCATGCCGCCCCCGCGCACGCCACGGTGGAAAGCCACATCGCCGGCCATTTCAACGGCTGGCAACCCGGCGCCGTACTGGTGCTGGCCAACGGCCAGCGCTGGCGCGTGGCGGACGACAGTTCGCTCAACACCGGAAGGACGCTCGATGCACCGGCAGTCACCATCAAGCCCGGCCTGCTCGGTGGCTGGCTGCTGAAGGTGAAGGGCTACAACACCAGTGCGCGGGTGCAGCCGGCGAATTGAGTGGCGAGGTTTACTCCCTCTCCCCTCCGGGGAGAGGGCTGGGGTGAGGGGCCAACCTCGCGGAAGCCTTGTTTCAGGGCACGCTTCGATTTGAGGCTGTCGCGAGCACCCACCCCTCACCTCAATCCTCTCCCCGAAGGGGAGAGGAGGCAATCGGGCCGGACGGGTTCGCGATCGGGCAAGCCTGCCGCAACTTGTGCGAAGAGGCTTCGGCTAGGCTGGTTTTATAAGAGCGCTGGCTTTTGCCAGACGCTTCGCGGACACCGGCTCGGCGGTCTTCAGTTCCTGCGCGAACAGCGACACGCGCCATTCCTCGATCAGCCAGCGCAGTTCATCCAGGCCTTCGTCACCGGCGGCGCGGTGCTGCAGATACTCACGCCAGTACGGCATGACCTGCAGCATGCGCTGCTGGTCTTTCGCCGGATCCTGGCGCAGGCGCTCGGCACGCAAGCGCATGGCCTTGAGGTAGCGCGGCAGGTGCGCCAGCCGCGCCGGCGGCAATTCGCGCAGCAGGCCCGGCGCGAGCAATACGTCGAGCTGTTCGCGCAAGTCGTCATAGCTGGCGCGGGCAAAGCCGATCAGCGGAGGTTCCAGCCATGGCTTCAATTCGGCTTGCGCTTCGATGATCGGCTCGGCCAGTTTCAGCCGCTCCACCGCAGCGCCGAACAGTTCGCGCGAGGCCTGCGCATGCAAGGCTTCGAACGCGCCAGCCGTGCGCACATCGAGATCGAGCCGCGCCATCATGTCGGCAACGCCGCCTTCGACCAGGTCTTCGCGCAGGCCATCCACGCCACCCAGCGGCGCGTACTTCAGCGCCAGCGGGTTGCCGATCGGCAAGCGTCGGCGCGCCTGCTTCAGGTCGCTGGCCAGCGCATTGCGCAACAGGCGCAGCACGCCGGCGACATGCGCCTCGGCCGCCTCGTCGCGGCGCTCGAACACGCGCAGCGCTACCGTCTCGCCGAGATCGACCAGCGCGGGGAAAGCCAGCAGGCCACCGGACGAACGCACGTCGCGCGGAATCTCCTCGAAATCCCAGCTGGCCACGTCTTCGCGCGTCAGCTCCACGTCGGTCTTGCGCGAGAACGCCTCGCGCGCCTGGCCTTCCCATTGCGCACGCAAGGCGGCCAGATCGCGACCCGCCGCCAGCGTACGGCCATTGTCGTCATGCAGGCGGAAACGCATGCGGAAATGCGGCGCCAGCTCGACGGCGGCAAATTCGCCCGCCTCGATATCCACGCCGGTGGCACGCTTCAGGAACGTGGCCAGCGCCTTGGTCAGCGGCTCGTCGCGCGACGCCTCTGCCTCGGCGAAAGCCCGCGCGAAATCCGGCGCGGGCACGAAGTTGCGGCGCAGCGCCTTGGGCAGGCCGCGGATCAGCTCGGCCACCTTGTCGGCCAGCAAGCCCGGCACCAGCCATTCGCAACGCGCCGCTGGCAGCGCATTGAGCATCGCCAGCGGCAGGTGCAAGGTGACGCCATCGGCCTCGTCGCCAGGCACGAAACGGTATTCGAGGCGATAGCGCTGCGCCGTCACCTTGTTGCCTGCCGGCTGGATGTCCAGCATCGCCGGGAAAGCCTTCGGATCGAGCCCGGCGCCACCCGCCATCACGTCGTCCAGCGACCAGCGCAGCGCGGCCTGCTCGGCGGGACGTGCACTGCGATACCACGCATCCAGCCCGCGACTGCTGGCAATGTCCTCCGGCAACTTGCCGCGGAAGAAATCGACCAGTTCGTCCTCGTGGCGAATCAAACCCTCGCGACGCTGCTTCGCCTCGATGCCGCGGGCATCCTCCAGCACGCGCTGGTTGGCGCGCACGAAATCGGCCTTTGAATCGATATCGCCACGCGCCAGCGCTTCGCGCAGGAAGATGTCATGCGCCAGCGCGGGGTCCTGTTTCTGGAATGTCACCGGCCGGCGTTCGACCAGGGTCAAACCGAACAGGCTGACCTGCTCGTAGGCCACCACGCAGCCGCGCTTTTTCGACCAGTGCGCATCGCGGCACGACATGCGCAGCAGGTGCGCCGCCTGTTGCTCGACCCACACCGGCTCGACCCGCGCATTGGCCATGCCCCAGACCTTGCCGCCCACGTCGAGGATCTGTGCGGAGAAGATCCAGTTCGGCGGCACTTTCGACAAGGCCGAACCGGGGAACACCTGGAACTTGCGCTCGCGCGTGCCCTGGTAGACGCCGCGCTCGTCCTTGCGGCCGACCTGGGTCGGCAGGCCGGCCAAGAGTGAGCGGTGGATCGTCTCGAAGAGGTGGTCCGCCGCAGCCTGTTGATCAACAACGCGCTCTTCGCCTTCGCCTCCTCTCCCCGTTGGGGAGAGGATTGAGGTGAGGGGCGGGTGCTTGCCAGAGCGCTCATGCGAAGCACGCTTGTTCCTGCCAGCGCTTCGCGAGCGTGGCCCCTCACCCCGGCCCTCTCGCCGCAGGGGAGAGGGAGAAACAGCATCACCGCCCCGCGATGAAGAGGGAGCAGAGCTCGACCACCCCAACTCCTTCACCACCAGCAACAGTTGCCGATGCAGCTCGCGCCACTCACGCATGCGCATGAAGCTGAGAAAGTGGCGTGAGCACCAGTCACGCAACTTCGACTGGGTGAACTCCTCGTGCGCGGCGTGATAATCGCGCCACAGGTTCAGCACACCCGCGAAATCGGACTTCGGATCGGCGAAAGCGGCATGCGCGGCATCGGCTTGCTGGCGGGCGTCGGCCGGGCGCTCGCGCGGGTCCTGGATGCTGAGGAAAGCCACCACTACCAGCAGTTCGCGCAGCGCTCCCAGCTTTTCCGCTTCCACCAGCATGCGCGCAAGCTGCACGTCGATCGGCAACCGCGCCAGCATGCGCCCGATCGGCGTGAGCACGCGCTGCTCGTCGATCGCCATGATTTCCGCCAGGCGCCGGTAGCCATCCGCCACCACGCGCGGATCGGGCGCGTCGAGGAACGGAAAGCCGTCGACCTCGCCCAGCTTCAGCGCCAGCATGCGCAGGATCACGTTGGCCAGCGAGGAACGCAGCAGCTCGGGATCGGAAAATTCGGGCCTCGCGTCGAAGTCGGCCTCGTCGTACAAGCGATAGCAGATGCCCGGGCCGATGCGACCGCAGCGGCCCTTGCGCTGATCCGCCGCGGCTTGCGACACCGACTCCACGTGCAGCCGCTCGATCTGGCTGCGCTGGCTGTAACGCTTGACGCGCGCGCTGCCGGTGTCGACCACGTAACGGATGCGCGGCACGGTGAGCGAGGTCTCGGCGACGTTGGTGGCCAGCACCACGCGCCGCTTCGGACCGGGCTTGAACACGCGATCCTGTTCGCTGGCGGACAGTCGCGCGTACAGCGGCAGGATTTCCGTCTCGCGGTATTGCCGGCGCGACAGCAGCAGATGCGCGTCGCGGATCTCGCGCTCGCCGGGCAGGAACACCAGCACGTCACCCGGGCCATGGCCCAGGCTGCGGTCGGCGATGATCTCGTCGAGCACGGCAGCCACGTGTTCGGCGCTGCCCTGCTGCATGCCCTGCCGCGATGACGCACCCTGCCCGCGACCGCCCTTCGCGGGCGCGGACACCACCTCGCCTCCCGGCGTCGCCGGCCCATCCACCGGTCGCCAGCGCAACTCCACCGGATACGCCCGCCCTTCCACCGACACCACCGGCGCGTCGCCGAAATGCTCGGCGAAACGCGCGGTGTCGATCGTGGCCGAGGTGACGATGATCTTCAGCTCCGGCCGCTTCAACGCCAGCCGTTTCAGATAGCCGAGCAGGAAGTCGATGTTGAGGCTGCGCTCGTGCGCTTCGTCTATGATGATCGTGTCGTAGGCCGACAACCACGGATCACCCTGCGTCTCGGCCAGCAGGATGCCGTCGGTCATGAACTTCACCAGCGTGCGCTCGCTCACCTGATCGGTGAAGCGCACCTGGAAACCCACCTGCTCGCCCAACTGGGTGCCCAGCTCCTCGGCCACCCGGCGTGCCACCGAACGTGCAGCCAAGCGGCGTGGCTGGGTGCAACCGATCAGACCGGCTTCGCCGCGACCGGCGGCCAGGCACAGCTTGGGCAATTGGGTGGTCTTGCCCGAACCGGTCTCGCCGGCGATCACCACGACCTGGTGCTCGCGGATCAGCTTGACGATGTCGTCGGCACGCGCAGTGATCGGCAGCGATTCGTCCAGCCGGATCGCCGGCTTCGCCTCGACCCGCGCGCGGCGCTTGGCCGCGGAAGCCTCGATATCGATACCCAGCGCCGCCAGCCTGGCGTCGTCGGGGCGCTTCGACAGCCCGCGCCACCGCCCCAGCAGGCGTCCGAAGTCGCGACTGCACACGCCATCAAGCGCCCGACGCATCTCGCGCAGGCGGGGATCGGTGGCGGTTCGGGCGTTGGCGTCGGGCTTCGTATTCATGCAGCCCGACATGATAGCCGGTGACTATCAGCGGCATCGCAAAGATTCATTTCCCCGTCACCGGGCGAGCCGCTAATGTCCATGGCGACGAAACGTTCTCCCATCGATACCCACAAGGAGCAACCCATGGCCCTGAACATCGGCATCGCCAAGAAAGACCGCGAGGTGGTGGCCAAGCACCTGTCCAAGCTGCTGGCCGACACCTATTCGCTGTACCTGAAGACGCACAGCTTCCACTGGAACGTGACCGGCCCGCAGTTCAACAGCCTGCACGCCATGTTCGAGACCCAATACAACGAACTGTGGCTGGCCGCCGATGAAGTGGCCGAGCGCATCCGCACGCTGGACGTGTTCGCCCCCGGCTCCTACAGCCAGTTCGGCAAGCTCACCTCGATCAAGGAAGAGTCCGGCGTGCCGGAATGGAAGGAAATGGTGAACCAGCTGGTCGAAGGCCACGAGATCGCCGCCGCCACCGCGCGCGACACGATCAAGGCGGCCGACAAGGCCGGCGACGAAGGCACTGCCGACATGGTCACCGGCCGCCTGAAGGAGCACGAGAAGACCGCCTGGATGCTGCGTTCGTTGCTGAAATGAGCTGACCAGCCGGTTTGCGACGCGCCCTCGCCGCCGTCCAGGCGCATGGGCGCGTCGCCCGGACAGGGGCCTGCCGGCACGACTTCACCCTCCCCGGGTTGCCAGCCCCTGACCTAGCGCTGACTGCATTTCCCACGTTTTATTGAGCGGACAACCACCGATTGGTTAAGCTCGCCGGGCTACGCCTGCCTCGGGAGAGGCACCCACGGGAATTTCCTTGAGCGCCACACCCTCCAATCCGCCACGTCGACCCTCGCTGTTTACGGCCATCCTGCTGGCATTGGTGGTGGCCGCCATGAATATCGGTTTGTGGTGGTGGAGCAACCTGCCGCACGGCCCGGAAGACTGGCACGGCCCCATCAACGGCTTCGCGGTGTCGCTGTTCCAGCGCTACCAGAACCCGCTGCAGAACGACTTTCCCAGCGACAAGCAGATCGCCGGCGACCTGCACCTGCTGCACAAGTACAGCGACAACATCCGCACCTACTCCATGCTGCAGAACCCGCAGGTGGTGCGGCTGGCGCACAAGGAAGGCCTGCACGTGCTGGCCGGTGCCTGGATCGACACGCGGTTGGAGAACAACGAGAAGGAGATCGAGGCGCTGATCGCGATGGCGCGGCGCTATCCGAAAACGATCACCCGGGTGATCGTCGGCAACGAGGTGCTGTTCCGCAACGACATCCCGCCGGCGCAGCTGATGGCCTATGTCGACCGCGTGCGCGCGGCGATCCGCCAGCCGGTGTCGGTGGCCGAGCCGGACTATATCTGGGTGAAATACCCGGAGCTGGTCAGCCATGTCGACTTCATCACCGTGCACCTGTTCCCGTACTGGAACGGCATCCCGCGCAAGGACGCCATCGGCGCCGCGCTGGGCAGCTACCAGCACCTGCGTCAGCTGTACCCGTACAAGCCGATCGTGGTGGGCGAGATCGGCTGGCCGTCGAACGGCGACCGCCACGAATACGCCGAGCCCTCCGTATCCAACGAGGCGATCTTCCTGCGCCAGTGGTTCAACGTGGCCAAGCGCGACCACATCGACTACTACGTGATGGAGGCGTTCGACCAGCCGTGGAAGGAGCAGCTCTCGGGCCGCACCGAAGCGTACTGGGGCATGTTCACCGCCGACCGCCAGTTGAAGTTCCCGTTCACCGGACCGGTCACCGAGGACACCGGCTGGCCGTGGAAGGCGCTGGCCGCCAGCCTGCTGGCACTGCTACCGATGCTGTGGTTCGCGCGGCGCTTCGCGCGCTTCAAGCTGACCGGGCGACTGTTCTTCTGCGGACTGATCCAGCTGGCCTGCACGCTGATCGTGTGGTCGGCCACGCTGCCGTTCAACTTCTACCTCGACTGGATCGACTGGACCATGCTGGTGCTGCTGTTCCCGGCCCAGCTGGCGATCCTGGCCATCCTGCTGATCAACGGCTTCGAGTTCACCGAGGTGCTGTGGCGGCGCGAGTGGATTCGCCACGCCGGCATGTTGCGACCGGATGCGCCGGAGAAGCAGCCGTTCGTATCCATCCATCTGGCCTGCTACAACGAGCCGCCGGAGATGGTCCAGCTCACCCTGGATTCACTGGCCGAGCTGGATTACGCCAACTACGAAGTGCTGGTGATCGACAACAACACCAAGGACCCGGCGGTATGGGGTCCGGTGAAGGAGTACTGCGAGAAGCTGGGCAAGCGCTTCCGCTTCTTCCACCTGGAACCGTGGCCGGGCTTCAAGGCCGGCGCGTTGAACTTCGGCCTGAAGGAAACCGCGCCCGAGGCCGACGTGGTAGCGGTGATCGATGCAGACTACGTGGTGCGCCCCGACTGGCTGGCCGCCCTCACCGGCCACTTCCACGACCCCAAGGTGGCCGTGGTGCAGTGCCCGCAGGCGCACCGCGATTTCGAGCACAACCGCTTCCGCCGCATGACCGCGTGGGAGTTCGACGGCTTCTTCCGCATCGGCATGCACCATCGCAACGAGCGCAACGCGATCATCCAGCACGGCACCATGACCATGGTCCGGCGCAGTGCGCTGGAAGGCACCGGCGGCTGGTCGGAATGGACCATCTGCGAGGATGCCGAGCTGGGCCTGCGGCTGATGCATGCCGGCTACGAGCTGGTCTACGTCGACGAGCTGATGGGCAAGGGCCTGACCCCGGCCGACTTCAAGGCGTACAAGAGCCAGCGCTATCGCTGGGCATTCGGTGCGATGCAGATCCTCAAGGGCCGCTGGAACTGGATGACGCAAAAGGGCCCGCTCACCGCCGGCCAGCGTTTCCACTTCCTCACCGGCTGGTTCAGCTGGTTCGCCGATGCGCTGCACCTGATCTTCACCCTGATGGCGATCTTCTGGACCGCCGGCATGGTGGCGTTCCCGAATCTGTTCAGCCTGCCGATGCAGCTGTTCCTGATTCCGGTGATCGGTTTCTTCTTCGCCAAGGCGATCTTCGGCATCGTGCTGTACCGGGCTCGCGTCCCCTGCGGCTGGTACGACACGCTGATGGCCTCGCTGGCCAGCATGGGCCTGTCGCACGCCATCGCGCGCGGCATCCTGCACGGACTGACTCGCGAAAAGACCTCGTTCGTGGTGACGGCGAAGAGCCGTCGCCTCGGCGAGAGCAGCCTCGCCGCGTTTGCCCCCGTACGCGAAGAAGGCCTGATGGCCTGCGCGCTGGTGTTGTGCATCATCGGCATGATCAAGGGCTTCGGCACGCGCTACATCGAGGGCGAGCTGTGGATCTTCATCCTGGCCGCGCAGTCGATCCCCTATTTCTCGGCGGTGATCGGTGCGTGGATCGCACATCGCTCGGGCGATGCAGCCGGCTGAGCCATCGGCCGCACCTGCTTTCATAAGAACCCAACGAACGCTGGGGTAAGCTACGCCTGCCCACACCCCCGAATGAGGACGGATCCCCTCACATGCGCCGCCGTTCCCGACGCCCGGGTCTCGCCCGTTGGGGCCTTGCCCTGCTCCTGCTGCTTCCGCTGTTCGCGCACGCGGGCGTGTTGCTGGTGGTGGATGGTGTCGAGGATCCGCTGAAGGGCGCCGTGGTTGCCGGCGTGGATCTCTCGCAATACGCCACGCGCGAGGTCAGCGACGCCCAGGTTCGTCGACTCTACGAGCGAGCGCCCGACCAGGCGAGCAAAGCGCTGCAACCGTATGGGTATTACGACGCCACCGTCACCGCCGACCTGAAGCGCGTCGGCAAGGACTGGCAGGTCACCTTGCACGTGAAGCCGGGCGAGCCAGTCAGGGTGACCGCCGTGGACATCCAGCTCGACAAGACCGCGCTGGCGATTCCCTCGATCCGCCATGCAGCACACAAGATCGAACGCCTCAAAGGCCAGCGCCTGGACGACGCCACCTACGATGCCGATCGCGATGCGCTCAGCGGCGCGCTTACCGCCGACGGTTTCCTCGATGCCAAACTGAAGGTGCACCGGGTGGAAGTGAATCGTGCCGAGCGCAGCGCCGTGGTGAAGCTGGCCTGGGAAGCAGGCACGCGCTATCACTACGGCAGCGTGCACTTCGAGGGCTCGCAATTCCGCAAAGGTTTCCTGCAACGCTACGTGCCGTTCAAGTCCGGTGACTATTTCTCGCAGAACCAGTTGCTCACGTTGCAGCAGGCCTTGAACGGCGCCGATTATTTCTCGGTGGTCAACGTGCTGCCCGACGTGGACACGGCGAAGCACGGTACCGTGGACGTCAACGTGCAGCTGGCGCCGGCCAAGCGCACCGTCTACACCGGCGGCCCGTTCTTCGGCACGGATACCGGCTTCGGCCTGCGTGGCGGCGTCGAGCGGCGCTGGGTCAACAATCGCGGCCACAAATGGAAGAACGAGATCGTGGTGGCGCAGCGGCTGAAGACGCTGTCCACGCTCTACTCCATTCCGATGCCCGGGCCGAATCAGCGCAGCTACAACTTCGGCGCCAATTACCGCGACGCCAATACCGACACCTCGCAATCACGCACGCTGGAACTGGTTGGCAACGAAACCCGGCAATGGCATGGCTGGGTGCGCACGCTGGGCGTGCACGCGCTGATCGGCACCTTCACCGTGGGCAAGCAAGGCAACGAACCGGACAACGCACCCGGCGTCGAGCACGGCCGCAGCAAGCTGGTGTTCGCCGAAGCCTCGCTCACCCGCAAGCACGCGGACAATCCGGATTTCGTGCGCCATGGCTGGTCACTCAGCCTGTACGCGCGCAGCACCGCCGGCACCCTGCTCTCCAGTGCCCGCTTCAGCCAGGTGACTGCCGACGCAAAATGGATCCAGGCCTTTACCCGGCGCGACCGGTTGATCCTGCGTGGCGCCATCGGCACCACCTGGACCAGCGACTTCGCGGCGCTGCCACCACAACTGCGCTACTTCGCCGGCGGCGACCGCTCGGTGCGCGGCTACGGCTTCCAGACCATCGGTCCGAAGAACAGCTACGGCCGCGTGATCGGCGGCCACAACCTGCTGGTGACCAGCGCCACGGTGGAGCACTACTTCACCCGCAACTGGGGCATTGCCGCCTTCGTCGATGCCGGCAACGCCTTCGACGGCTTCGACTATCGGCCGAAGGTCGGTACTGGCCTGGGTTTGCGCTGGCGCTCACCGGTAGGGTTGATCCGGGTTGACCTGGGCACGCCGATCCATGACAGGAATCGGCATGGGGTGGAGTTGCATATCGTGATCGGGCCGGATTTATGACTTGTTTTGCTGGCTTTGGCGTGGACGCTAGATTGCTCGCCTGCGGCGGGCTTTCGCTGCCCTGCCGGCCAGCGAGCCACCTTTCTTTGCTGGCCCACGCTACCGCCTGGAGCGGTAGCAAACAGCGAAACTGGCCCGAAGGGCGAAGGGCAGGATGCCCGGAGTCAAGAGAAGTAACCCAGAGAAATGGCCTGATGGAACCCGCCGACCCTACAAGCCTTGACGGTCAAGGTTTTTTGGAAATGGCGCGGCTCCTCTTGTTACACCGACGGCCACACCGCGCCGTCACCGATAACCGAGGCAAGAGAGGGGCTGCCGTCAGCTGCCACTCCCAGCTTTTCTCCGTGCAGCCGAACCGCTCCAATCTCGATTCACGCACCACACCCCTCACCGTCATTCCGGCGCAGGCCGGAATCCAGTCGAATACTCGTGCGAAGCACGCTCCTCCCATGGAAGCCCACGCATGAAGTGGCTCAAGCGCATCGCCATCGCCTTCGCCGCGTTGCTGCTGCTCGTGACGGTGCTGCTGTGGTGGTTGCTGGACACCGGCGCGGGGCTGCGTTTTGCGCTGGCGCGGGCACAAGGTGCGATGCATGGTGCGTTGACGGTGAATCATGCGCAGGGCCGCCTGCTCGGTCCGCTGGATGTGTCCGGCGTGCATTACGACGACGGCAACGGCACGGTGGTGATGCTGGCGAAAGCGCATCTCGAATGGCGCTTCTGGCCGCTGCTGGGCAAACGGCTGCATGTGATCAATCTCGACGTGGATGGCGTCGATGTGGCGCTGCCCAAGGCGAGCGAAGAAACACCGCCCAGTTCCGGCGGCTTTTCGCTGAAGCCGCCGATTGCGCTGGTGCTGGATCGCGTGCACGTCGCCAACGCGAAAATCAGCCAGGGCAGGCAACCGCTGTTTGCCGCCAACCAACTTGATCTTGCTGCGAGCTGGACCAACGCCGGCATCGCGGTGAAACAGCTCGGACTGCAGGCGCCCGACGGCCACGCCGAACTGGTGGGCCAGCTTGCCGTTGGCCGGCGCTACAAGGGTGACGGCAAGGCCGGCTTTGCCTGGCGCGTGGGTGACACCGAATACGCCGGTACGCTGACCGCCACCAGCGACGGCAAGCAAGCACATGCACAAATCGCCCTGACCAAGCCCACCACCGCCGCGCTCACGCTGGACCTCACCCAATCCAGCCAATGGCCGTGGACGGCCAAGCTGGACCTGCCGTCCTTCGACCCCAAGCCACTGCTCGGCGCCAGCTCGCTGCAGACGCTGGCAGCACACCTCAGCGGCAGCGGCGACAAGCTCGGCGGCACGTTGAACGGCCAGCTCGACCTCAACCATTACACGGTGCGCCTGCAACCGTTGAGCGCGCATTTCGACAGCGACTACAAAACCCTGCAACTGCAGCAGGTGCAGTTGTCCTCGCCACAGGTTCCCGGCACGCTCAACGTCAGTGGCACACTGCAGCTCGACGCGAAGCCGATGAGTGGCAACCTCGCCATCACATGGAAAAACCTGCAATTGCCGGCGGAACTGGTCGGCCAGGCGCTGGCCAGCCACGGCAGCCTCACCGCGCATGGCAGCGCCGAGCAATACCATGCCGAAGGCGACGTGGACATCGGACCGCCGGGCAAGCTCGCCAAGCTGGCGCTGAACCTGGACGGCACGCCGAAACTCGTCACCCTGCACACGCTGCAACTCAAGCAGGCGCAAGGCGGCCTCGATGCCAGCGGCACGCTGACCCTGCAGCCGGCACTGGCATGGAACGTCAAGGCCAGCGCGCAGAAGCTCGATCCCGGCCAGTTGTTCGCCGGCTGGAACGGCGCGCTGGATCTGGCGCTGGACAGCCAGGGCACGCTGACACCGCAAGGTCCCGAGGCCACGCTCGACCTGCACAAGCTCGTCGGCGAATTGCGCCAGCGCAAGGTGGAGGGCAGCGGCAAGCTGCACCTGTCGCCGAGCAAGGTGGTCGACGGCAAGCTGGCCTTGAATGCCGGCCAAAGCCACGTGCAGATCGACGCGAAGCCGGGCAACCGCAACGACATCCAGCTGACGCTCTCGGTCGCTTCGCTCGGCGACTGGTTGCCGGCTTCCGGTGGCCAGCTCGACGGCGGTTTCCGCGTGCAGGGCTTGTGGCCTTCGCTGAGCGTCAATGGCCACGTGCGCGGCAAGTCGCTGGTGTGGCAACAGCAGAAAGCCGACCAGTTGCTGTTGGTAGTCGGCGTGCCCGACATCAGCCATCCCGCCGGCAAGCTGGAGCTGGATACGACCAGCGTGCAGGCCGGCGGCCTGGCCTTCCAGAAGGTGAATCTGCTGGCTGAAGGCAGCCAGGCCACGCATCAGTTGAAGCTCGACGCGCAAGGCCAGCAACTTTCCGCACAACTGATCCTGCGCGGCGGCCTGAAAGGCTCGGCGTGGAACGGCACGCTGTCCACGCTCAACCTGCGCCCGCAGGGCATGCCCGAATGGCGCCTGCAGCAACCGGCGCGCCTGGCCTGGAACGATGGCGCGGCAAGCCTGTCCGAGTTGTGTCTGACCGCCGGCGATCCCCTGCTTTGCGTGGCCGCGAAGCAGGACAAGGGTGGCAATCTCGACGCCAGCTACCGCCTGCATGCACTGCCTTTGGCGCTGCTGGTGGATGCCGCAGGCATCGCCAATGTGCCGATGCGCGCCGATGGCAAACTGGACGGCAACGGCAAGCTGCACCGCAATGCCGCCGGCGCACTCAGCGGCAACGCCAGCATTACTTCCGCGCACGGCAGCATCACCTATACCGATCATCCAAGCCAACCGTTGTTGAGCTACGACGATCTCGCCGTGAATGCCACGCTGGCGCCTGCCTCGCAGCAAATCCAGGCACATGCGAAGCTGGATGGTGATGGCCGTCTGGATGGCCAGATAAACATCACCGGGAAGCAGCAGGCACTGGGGGGCCAGATCGAGCTTCACCTCAACCAGCTCGGTTTCGTCGAACTGCTCACCGATACCGTCGCCGACGTGAAGGGCAAGCTGGATGGCAGCTTCCAGCTTGGCGGCACGCTGGCGCAACCCGCGATCACCGGCAACGCCACGCTCGACGGCTTCGCGGCGGAAGTGCCCGATGCCGGGCTCAAGCTGGTCAAGGGCCACATGACGGTGCAGACCACCGATGCGAAGCAGTTTCGTATCGACGGCAGCGTGCAGTCCGGCGAAGGCACGCTCACCGTCGCCGGCACCACCGGCATAGGTGCCGCGGCACCTACCTCGATCACCCTCAAGGGCAGTCGCTTCACCGCCGCCGACATCCCCGCCGCCAAGGTGGTGATCTCGCCCGACCTGGTGGTGAAGCAGGATGCCGCCGGCATCAACGTCGGCGGCGGCGTCAGCATCGACAGTGCCGACGTGAACGTGGAGAAGCTGCCCGGCGGCGGTGCCAGCCAGGCCTCGCCCGACGTGGTGATCGTGGACCAGCCGCAGCAACCCACGGCCAGCTCGCCGGTGCCGATCACCGCCTCGGTGAAAGTGGATCTTGGCCATCGCACGCATGTGGTCGGAATGGGCTTGAATGGTCGCCTTGGCGGCGTACTCACCGTCAACGACCGCCCGGGCCGCGCCACCACCGGCCAGGGCCAGGTCAGCGTGAGCGGCACCTACAAGGCCTACGGCCAGAACCTGCACATCGAGCGCGGCCAGCTGCTGTTCGCCAGCACGCCCGTGGACAACCCCGGCCTCAACATCAAGGCCGTGCGCAAGCTCAACCCGAACGCCACCATCGACGAGGGCCAGGAAGTCGGCCTGCTGATCACCGGCACCGCACGGCGTCCCGTGCTTACGGTGTTCTCCAACCCGGTGATGGAACAGTCCGATGCCCTGTCCTACCTGGTCACCGGCAAGCCGCTGTCGCAGGTGAAGGGTGGCGAAGGCAACATGGTTGGCGCCGCCGCACAGGCACTGGGCTCGGCCACCGGCGACCTGCTGGCCAAGAGCATCGGTGCGAAGACCGGCCTGGACATGGGCGTGTCCAGCAGCGATGCGCTGGGTGGCAGCGCCGCCTTCACCGTCGGCAAGTACCTGTCGCCGCGGCTGTACCTCAGCTACGGCGTCGGCCTGTTCGACCCGGGCCAGGTCATCACGCTGCGCTTCCGCCTCAGCCACCGCTGGAATTTCGAGGCCGAGAACGCCACCGATTTCAGCCGCGCCAGCTTCAATTACCGCATCGAGAAATAGGTTTCCGACAGGACCGCGCAAGCCTGCCTTAACGCCTTTTTGCCAGGCTGCTGAACGGTCACCACGCCGCCGCGCGCGGCACCGTGGCCGCCCTTGAATTCGACAGCCGCCGTTCAATTCGTCGCCGGATACTGAGCGCGCCTGCTACCCCATGTCAGCAGGCATGCGGCAGCCGTTGCACGACTCTGTCGACCACGGACTGCACCACTCAATCGCAGTGCGGGAGACACCCGTGAACCGCCAACCCTGGATACGCAAGACCGCCGGCACACTGCTCTGTGCCAGCGTCGTGGCAATGGTCGGATGCAACAGCAACCAGCCATCCTCTCCCGCTCAACCGGCCGCATCGAGCTCGACCGCGGCACCGGCTGCCACGCCATACACACCGCCCAGTGCCGACCAGCTCTATCAGATGGTCGCGCCCATCGCGCTGTTCCCGGACAAGTTGATCGCTCAGGTACTGGCCGGCTCGACCTATCCCGACCAGATCACCCGTGCCGACAACGTGCTGGTGCAGAATCCGAACCTGAAAGGCGCCGACCTGCAGACCGCGATTGCCCAGCAACCGTGGGACCCGAGCGTGAAGGGCCTCACCGCGTTTCCCTCCGTGCTCGACCAGATGGCCAGGAACATCGACTGGACGACGGCGCTGGGCGAAGCCTACGTCAACGACCCCACCGACGTGATGAACGCGATCCAGGTCATGCGCCGGCGCGCCACGCAACACGGCAGCTTGCGCAGCTCGGCGCAGATGCGCGTCGTCACCCAGGCCGAGCCTGTGCAACCGGTCGACAACGTCAGTGGCGACAACAGCTATCCCGTCTACAACGGCCCGGCCGTGGTCCCCGCGCCCGAGCAGATCATCGAGATTCAGCCGGCCCAGCCCGATACCGTCTACGTGCCGCAGTACGACGCACAAACCGTGTACGGCGAAGAGCTGCCCAGCTACCCCGGTTACGTCTATGAGCGTCCGCGCGAATACAGCACGGGCCAGATGGTGACCGTCGGCGCCGTGAGCTTTGGCGTGGGCATCCTGGTAGGCGCGCTGCTCGAACACCATCACGATGAGGCCCGCTCGAACTACGGTTGGCAAAGCTGGGGCATGAACTGGGGTGCGCGCGGACGCGATGGCGAGCGCGGCGGCCACTACGGTGACTGGCAACGCCCGGCGGTGATCCACAACAACACCACCTACATCTCGCGTTCCACCACCGTGGTGAACCATTACGTCACCAACAACATCAACAACAGCCGCAACGTCATCTATAACCACAGCAACGTCAACAGCAACAACCAGCGCAACACCACGATCAACAACAATCAGCACAACGACAACCGCCGCATCGACAATCGACGCATCGACAACCGCGGCGAAGCCAACGCGCAAGCGTTCGCGATGAAGCCGGGCGAGCCCCGCGCCGCCATCGCCCGCACGCCGACGCAAGTTGCGCACAAGCCGATGAGCATGCCCGACTTTGGCGCGCGTGGAAGTCATGTGCCAGGCCCGCGCAGCGACGCCGTCGCCACCCGTCCAGCGGAATCCTCCGCGCGCCAGCGAGCGATCGCGCCAAGGCCGGAGGCCGCCAGGCTGCCGACCACACGCGGCAGCTACGACATGCGCCCTGCCGTGACGACCGCTCATGCGCGCCCGGTGACCGGGCCCACCCGCGGACACCTGCAACCCATGCCGCGGGTGGTGAACAGCCACACCACCGTGCCAGTCGCGCCGCGCGAGCCGCCAGTCCGTCATACCGCGCCACGGGCGATGCCGGAAGCGACGCACTCCCTGCCGCGCGCCCCGCAGCGGCCCGCCCCGGTGATGGAGCGTCCACACCCCGCGGCCCAATCGTTCCGCGCCGAACCGAGGCCGGAACCCGTGCGCCCCGTCGTGCGCGAGCAGGCCGCGCCGGTCCGCCACGAAAACGCACGCCCTTCCGCCCGTCCACAGCCACAGCGCAAGGCCGAGCCGCACGGGAAAGACGACAGGAAAGACGATCACGGGCATTGATCCCGGCGTCGGGGCCACGGACGGCCTCGTCCCCGCCGGCACGCCATCCTGGCTTCCGACAACCCGCCTTGGAAAAGCGGCCCGAGCCGGGTACACGAGCGAAGTCCCCCTCGCGGCAACGTGAACGCTTTCCGCGTCGCGGCGTGCCCTTCGCGCGTCCTGGTGGCATGCTTGCGCGACTTTTTCCTGTCGCTCGCGTTGCCATGTGACGCGAGCCTCCCAAGTTCACGAGGTGACTCACATGCAACGCACACGATGGATTCTGGCCGCGGCTGTCGCCGCCGCGCTTTGTGGTTCCTCGGTCTGGGCGGCCACGCCTGCGCAGCAGGGCAATATCGGCATCGATCTGTCCGGCATCGACCACGCGGTAAAGCCGGGTGACAATTTCTTCGACTACGCCAACGGCGACTGGCTGAAGACGGCGAAGATCCCCGATGATCGCTCCAGCACCGGCACCTTTCTCAAGATCTACGAGCAGACCGAGAAGCACACCGCCGACCTGATTCGCAGCACGCGCGGCGACCACGCCGCCCCGGGCAGCAACGAGCGCAAGATCGCCGACTATTACGCCGCGTACATGAACGAGGCGAACATCGAGAAGCTGGGCCTGAAGCCGCTCAAGCACGAGCTGTCGGCCATCCACGACATCGACTCGAAGAACGATCTGGCCCGCGTGCTGGGCAGCCGTCTGCGCGCCGACGTCGATCCGATCAACGCCACCCACTTCCACACCCAGCACCTGTTCGGCCTGTTCGTCACGCAGGGCCTGGAAGATCCGTCGCAGCACGTCGCCTACCTGCTGCAAGGCGGCCTGGGCATGCCCAGCCGCGACTATTACCTGTCCACCGACCCGCACATGGTCGAGGCCCGCGGCAAGTACCAGACCTATGTCGTGGCGCTGCTGAAGCAGGCCGGCATCAAGGATGCGGACGCCAAGGCCAAGACCATCCTCGACCTGGAGACGAAGATCGCCAAGGCGCAGGAAAGCCTGCTCGACAGCGAGAACGTGCACAAGGCGAACAACCTGTGGAACATGGCCGATTTCGCCAAGAAGGCGCCAGGCCTGAACTGGACCGCCTACTTCGCCGCCGCCGGCCTCAGCGATCAGAAACAGATCGACGTGTGGCAGCCCAGCGCCATCACCGGCCTGTCCGCGCTGGTGGCCAGCGAGCCGCTGGACGCCTGGAAGGACCTGCTGACCTTCCACACCATCAACGCCGGGGCGCCGCTGCTGCCCAAGGCCTTTGCCGACCTCAGCTTCGACTTCTACGGCAAGAACCTGCAGGGCACGCCGCAACAGCAGCCGCGCTGGAAGCTTGCCGTGGGCGCCACCAACACCGACCTCGGCGATGCCGTGGGCGAGCTGTACGTGAAGAAATACTTCCCCGCCTCGTCCAAGGCCGAAGTGCAGCAGCTGGTGCAGAACCTGATCGCCGCGTTCGGTGAACGCATCGACACGCTGAGCTGGATGACTCCGGCCACGCGCGCCAGGGCCAAGGAAAAGCTCACCACGCTGAAGGTTGGCGTGGGCTATCCGGAAACCTGGCGCAACTACGCCTCGCTGGAGATCAAGCCCGATGATCCGCTCGGCAACCACCTGCGCGCAGTGAAGTTCGAATACGAACACCAGAAGGCCAAGCTCGGCCAGCCGGTGGATCGTGGCGAATGGTGGATGACGCCGCAGACGGTCAACGCGGTGAACCTGCCGCTGCAGAACGCGCTGAACTTCCCCGCCGCGATCCTGCAACCGCCGTTCTTCGATCCGAAGTCCGACGCCGCCGCCAACTACGGTGCCATCGGCGCCATCATCGGCCACGAGATCAGCCACAGCTTCGACAACACCGGTTCCGAGTTCGATGCGCCAGGCAAAATGGAGAACTGGTGGACGCCGGCCGACCTGGCCCACTTCAAGGCGGCCACCCAGCAGTTGGCCAAGCAGTTCGACCAGTACGAAGCGCTGCCCGGCGTGCACGTCAACGGCGAGCTGACCCTGGGCGAGGACATCGCCGACGTTTCCGGCCTCACCATCGCCTACATCGCCTATCACAAGTCGCTGGACGGCAAGCCGGCGCCGGTGATCGACGGCCTTACCGGCGACCAACGCTTTTTCCTCGCCTTCGGCCAGGCCTGGCGTTCGAAGATCCGCGATGCCGCGCTGCGCCAGCGCCTCAGCACCGACGTGCACGCGCCCGCGCAGTTCCGCGCGCTGACCGTGCGCAACCTCGACGCGTGGTACCCCGCGTTCAAGGTGAAGCCGGGCCAGAAGCTGTATCTGAAGCCCGATCAGCGCGTGAAGATCTGGTAAGCCGATTCACGCACTGAAAAGACCAAGGGGCCGCATGCGAATGCGGCCCCTTGTTTTTGGGCTCGCCCGGTAACGCCCATGAAGCTGGCCCGCCACTCCACCAAGGCATCCGGGATGCATTGCACTTGGCTCGGCATCGACGTATAACATACGTTATAACAATCCGTTGGAGGCCACCATGAAACTCAAGATCACCACCATCGGCAACTCCGCCGGGGTCATCCTGCCGCGCGAGCTGCTGGCCCGCCTGCGCCTGGAAAAAGGCGACGAACTGTTCGCACTGGAAACCCCCGACGGCATCCGCCTCACCACCTACGACCCCACCCTGGCCAAGCAGATGGAAGTGGCCGAGGAGGTCATGCGCAAGCGACGTACGCTTCTGCACAAACTGGCGCAGTAGGTGATGACCATGATCATCTGGATCGAACGGCCGCTCGCCATCGCCATCCATGAGCGCCAACTCGCCGAACATGGTGGCGGCACCGGCGTGCGCGACGAAAGCCTGCTGGATTCGGCGCTGGCACGCCCACAACAATTGCATAGCTACGGCGATCCACCGCCCGACCTCGCCGATCTCGCTGCCAGCCTCGCCTTCGGCCTGGCCCGGAATCACCCTTTCGTCGATGGCAACAAGCGCACGGCCGCGGTGACCTGCGAAACCTTCATCATGCTCAACGATGCCGTTCTGGATGCAGACGATCTCGATCTGTATCCACACTACGTCGCCCTCGCCGAAGGCAGCCTGTCCGAGGCCGAGTTCGCCAGCTGGCTGCGCGTGCATATCCGTCTCGACGACGACAAGCGCGTGAATGAAGCCGCCGCCTCGTATGGTCGCTGACGGCACCGAAATGGCGATCATGACTGACTGTCATTTCTCCCCCGGCCGAACGACGAGTCCGGCCAATGACCACGTCGATCAGCCACTGCACAGCCGGCAACTCAATCCAGTTCCTGCACGCCACCACCCGACACCGTCAGGATCTGCCCGCTGACCCAGCCCGCCGCGGGTGAGCACAGGAACAGCGCGGCGTTCGCCATGTCCTGCGGCTCGCCAAGCCGATGGATCGGCGTGTGCATCAGCATCGCCTTCTCGATATCGTCGTTCAGCACCGACTCCAGCGCTGCCGTACGCGTGGCGCCCGGCGCGATGCCGTTGATGCGGATGCCCATCGGGCCCAGATCGAATGCGATGTTGTGAATCAGGTGATTCGTTGCCGCTTTCGATGCGCTGTACGACGCCATGCGCTTGTTCTTGTTCTCGCCCGCCATCGAGGTGATCGCCAGGATCGCCCCGCCGCCGGCCTTCGCCATCTCCGGCGCGACCAGTTGCGCCAGACGGAACAGCGAAAACACGTTGAGATCGAACGCCCGGCGAAACTCCGCCATCGGCATGTCGAACGGTTTCGGGCCGCCACCGCCGGCATTGCTGACCAGGATGGTGAGCTTGCCGAACTTCGTCACCGTACCGCTGACCAGCGCGGCCAGATCCTCTTCCTTCGTTACATCACAAGGCATGCTTGCCGCCTTGCCACCCGCCGTCACGATGGCCTCGGCCACCGACTTCGCCGCATCCACGTCGCGGTCGCTGACCACCACCGCGGCACCCGCGGCGCCGAAAGTTTCGGCAATGGCGCGACCAATTCCCGCGCCGGCGCCGGTGATCACCGCCACCTGACCATCGATTCGAAAACTCTTCGGATCAAACATGTCTCGAACTCCGTGCACCGGAAAGAGCAGCAGCATCGTGCGACCTGTTGCGTGACGAAACCGAGATCGAGCGTGCGGCGAAAGCCATCCGGCCGATCCAGCGCCCATGCCACGACCGCTCATCCCGGGCCCGCCGCTGGCAGCCCGCTCGCCATGGCGCGGACTTCCATCGATGCATGACTTTTCCCTGCATCCCCAGCGCAACAAAAAAGTCAAAAAGCCCCCCTACTCTCGACGGCTTTCCTCCTCGCTTCGCCCCGGGACACTATGATCATGACGTCATGCATGCTGACAGGCCGTGCCATTGGCCGTGCGCGTTTTTCCAGGCGCCCGCTGGTCGTGGCCATCCGACAATCCCGTCGCATGGCATTCTGGTGTGCCACATCGCTGTCGTTTGCCGGCGTGGCCAATGCCGCAACCACGAATGGCCAGCCAGGCACGGCGATGCCGAGCAGCAGCTCGGCGAACATCACCAACACGAAGCAACTGGAGGAAGTGGAGGTGCGCGCCATCACCGCCTCCGCGATCACCCAGGCCCCGGTGCAAAGTGAGCTGGACGCGACGCAACCGCAGTCGGTGATCGGCCTGGACTACATCAACAACTACTCGGCGCCCACCGCCGACTACGCCAGCATCGCCAACATTGCACCGGCCGTGAGCAACATCAGTCCGGCCGGACCGGGGCTGGGCGAATCCAAGCAGATGACCCTGCGCGGCTTCAGCGACAACCAGTACAACGTCAGCTATGACGGCATTCCGTTCGGCGACACCAACGATTTCAGCCACCACACCAGCAGCTACTTCCCGGCCAAGATGATCGGCGAGATCAGCGTCGACCGTGGTCCCGGCAGTGCCAGCACGTTGGGCGCAGCGACGTTCGGCGGCACCGTGGCGCTGCGCTCGAAGGATGCGCGCGATACGTTCTCGTTCATCCCGACCTACAGCGTTGGCAGCTATGGCACTTCGCTGACCCACCTGGAGCTCGATACCGGGCGCATCGACAGCCTCAACGGCGGCAAGCTGATCGCCAGCGTGCAATACAACGACACCGACACCGCGAACACGCATTCGCCGATGCGGCGCACCACCGGTTACCTGAAATATGTGCAGCCGGTTGGCGAACGCACCGAGATCACCTTCCTCAGCAACTACAACACGATCCACTTCAACAAGCCGGACAAGGGCAAGTTGACCCAGCAGCAGATCGACACGCTGGGCCGCAACTTCGGGCTGAACACCGACCCGACCAGCACCGATTGCGACTGCTACAACTACCAGGACAAGAACACCGACATGGAATACCTGGGCGTCCGCAGCGACCTCACCGAAACCTGGCAGCTCGACAACAAGCTGTACACCTATGCCTACACCAATGGCAGCCACGAAAGCGCCTACGTCGGCACCAAGAGTTCGAAGACGGCGATGGGCGGCTATTACAAGGTCAACAACTACCGTGCCTGGGGCGACACGTTCAACCTGGCGCATACCGACGATCATGGCCAGCTCCGCGTCGGTGGCTGGTTTGAATACACCTCCAACGACCGCTCCAGCGTGGCGGTGGACTATGGCCGTGGTGGCGCGATCGACATCATGCCCGGCGAAAGCAATCCCTACGCGCCCTACAAGTACACGATGAATGATCGCTTGCGCACCACCCAGCTGTACGCCGAATACGCCTGGCAGGCCAGCGAGGCGCTGACCATCACGCCCGGCGTGAAGAACGTCGCCTTTACCCGTTACATCGACACGCCGTACAACCAGGGCACCAAGCTGCCATTGAAGTACCACCAGACCTGGCGCAAGACGCTGGGCTACCTCAGCGCCAACTACCGCCTCGGCAACGACTGGAGCATCTACGGACAGGCGGCACAGGGTTTCCTCGCGCCGAACCTCAACCAGTTCTACGTGCCCGACCCGCGCCTCAACCGCGCACGTCCCCAGCAGACGATGAACTACCAGTTCGGCACGGTATACAAGACCGACCGCTTCAACGCCGACGCCGACGTCTTCTTCATCGACTACAACCACTACCCGCTCAGCGCGGTCGACCCGGTCACCCACGACGACATCTACGCCACCGCCAAGGGTGCACGCATGCACGGCGTTGAAGCGGAAGCCACCTACTACGTCGGCAGCGGGGTGAGCGTGTTCGCCAACGGCTCGCTGCTCGATGCGCGCTTCAAGCGCTCCAGCCTGGACATTCCCAACATCCCCGACAGCACCGCGGCACTGGGCGTGAATTACGCGCAGGGCGGCTTCTTCGCCGCGCTGGCCGGCAAATACATCGGCGCACAGAAGGTCTACAACGGCGACTTCAATCCCGACGAAGCGACCTCGGTCACCGCCACCAGCAACAGCGGCGGCTTCTGGCGTGCCGCGCTCAGCCTAGGCTACGGCCAGAACCTCACCGGCTCGTTCATCAAGAGCTACAAGCTGAAGCTGCAGGTGGAGAACCTGTTCGATGCCAGGCAACAGGTCGCCGACTCGGTGAAGAAGGGCGACACCTACTACCTCGTGCTGCCCGGACGGAGCTGGTTCGCCTCCGTGTCGCTGGCACTCTGACATGCACCGGAGCACCCGCATGACCCTGAATTCCGCCCGCGCATGTGTTGCCGTGCTTGGTCTGGCGATGCTGAACATCGGCCACGCGCACACGACCAGGCCTTACCTCAGCGACGCCCAGTTGCACGCCTCCGTCGCGGTGCTGCCGGCACCCTCGGCATTGGGAACCGCCGAAGACGCCGCCGACCGCACCGTCACCTTCGAGGCCTACACCACACGGACCGCCGCACAGGCCACGCGTGCGAAGCAGGAAGAAAAATTCGGCGTGTTCTCGTTCGCGGCCGTGCTGGGTCCGGACTTCACCGCACAGCGGCTGCCCGCCACCGCCGCCCTGTTTGCCGAAGTGAAGAAGGAAACCAACCGCGCCAAGAACGAAGCCAAGCAAACCTGGCATCGCGAGCGACCGTGCCCGGTCAACTCGTGCCAGTGGGACCCGGAAGGCGATGCCGCCGACTGGAAGAACCGCGATTACGGCTACCCCAGCGGACACAGCACGCGGGCGACCGTATTCGCGCTGCTGCTCGGCCACCTGCTCCCGCAGCGCGCGGCGGCGCTTGACCGCTACGCGCGGGAAGTGGGTTGGCGCCGGGTCGTGCGTGGCGTGCACACGCCGCAGGACATCTTCGCCGGCCGCGTGCTGGGCCAGGCACTCGGGCGCGATTTCCTGTCCAGCCCCGCCATGCGCCACGACATGGAAGCGGCCGCCCGTGAACTGGAGGCGGCGGGCTTCAACACAAAGGTGCCGGCCAGCGAATGATGGCCCCACCGCGTCAAGACCCGGGTCTTGACGCGGCATTGCCGCAACAACCGTCAGGATCGTCCAACGTACCGGACTCGACCGGATGGGGATCCCACGCATGAGTGACTACGGCAGCCTTTCCCGCTACGCGCAGATCGGCGCGTTCCTGCTGCGCTATCGCAAGGCCGGATTGTTCGACGGGCTTGATCTTGATGTGCAGGAAAGCACCCTGGCGGACCAGGCCGACCAGGTTCCCGCAGGCCGGCCCGAACAGTTCGTCAATGACCTAGAAGCGCTCGGCCCCACCTTCATCAAGATCGGCCAGGCGCTGTCGACCCGCCCGGACATGGTGCCGCCGGCCTACATGAGTGCGCTGGAGCGCATGCAGGACGATGTGACGCCGGTGCCGGTCGCGGCCGTGCGCGCGGTGATCGAGGAAGAACTGGACGCGCGCATCACCACCTTGTTCAGCAGCTTCGATGACGAACCGCTGGCGACCGGCTCGATGGCGCAGGTGCATGCCGCGACGCTGCGCGATGGCCGTGCGGTGGTGGTCAAGGTGCAGCGGCCGCACATCGCGCAGACCCTGCGCGAGGACCTGGCGATCCTGGACAAGCTGGCCGGTGCGGCCGAGCGGATGACCGAGATGGGTCGTCGCTACGGCTTCGTCGACTGGGTCAGCGAGCTGCGCCACAGCCTCGCCAACGAGATCGACTTCGAGCTGGAAGCGGACAACCTGCGATGCTTCGCGGCCAATCTGGAATGTTATCCGCGGCTGTACGTGCCGCAGCCGGTGGAGGGTTTCACCACCACCCGCGTGCTGACCATGGATCGCGTGCACGGGGTCAAGGTGACTCACATACCACCGGTGCGGCGGATCGAGCAGCCGATGGGTGCCGAAGCGGCCGAGCTGATGCGCGCCTATCTCGACCAAGTGTTCGTGCACGGTCTGGTGCATGCCGACCCGCACCCGGGCAACGTGCTGTTGATGGACGACCGGCGGCTGGCGCTGTTCGATCTGGGCATGGTCGCGCGACTGACCCCGCGCACCCGCCGCAACCTGCTCAAGCTGCTGCTGGGCGCGATCGGCGGCAATGCCGACCAGGTCGGCGAGATCAGCGAGGCGATGGGCACCCAGCTGGAGGATTTCCAGCATGGCACCTATCGGCGACAGCTCGACCAGCTGGTATCCAGCTATGTGGGATTCCAGGGCGCCAAACGCGGCTTCTCCGAAGGGCGGCTGGTGCTGGAACTGGCCCGCATCGGTGCGGCCTGCGGACTGCGTCCACCGCCGGAGATGAGCATTCTGGGCAAGACCCTGCTCAACCTGGAAGCGGTCACCGATGCGCTGGATCCGAACCTCGATGTGCGCGCGCTGGTGGAGCAACACCTGCAGCAGGTCTTGCGCCAGCAAGCCATCAGCTCGATGTCACCAGCCAACCTGGCCAGCGAATGGCTGGACATGCAGGAACTGGCGCGACACACGCCGCAGCACATGGCGGCGATCCTGCGCACGCTGGCGGAGAACCGCCTGCGCGTACGCATCGACGGGCTGGAAGAGTCGCGCATGATGGAAAGCATGCAGAAGATCGCCAATCGCGTGGCCAGCGGCATCATCATCGCGGCGCTGGTGGTGGGCGCGGCACTGGTGAAGGGCACGGCAGACAGCGGCCGCTGGTTCGGCCTGCCTTACCTCGCGGTGATTTTTCTGGCCGTGGCCGTGGTTCTCGGCGGCAGCCTGCTGCTCAACGCACTGCGGCGCGACAGCAAGGTGGAGCGCGCGGCGGATCGGGAAACGGGCTGAAGCCTGAAAGGTGGAAAACCCATGGGGCCGCGCGGCCCCATGGGTTGATCAGTCATTCGACGCGATCACCAGTCACTCCGGCGGATCCTTGCGGCGGGTCTTGGTGACCGCGCCCAGGATGCCCAGGCCGAGCAACACCACCACGCCACCCACGATCCACTGGTTGGGTACATGGGCCAATACGGCGATGTAGGCGAGGCCGCCGATCACGATGATGATGCCGATCAGGTAGATGGCGAAGGAAGACATCGATGGCTCCTGTGCAAGTCGACGCGCCAGATCGGCGCGCCGAGGTGTGCCACATTGCAGTCGATCCGCCCTCATCGGCGCGTGAAGAGCTGGCGCGGATCCGCGCCAGCGTCACTTCAACGGTAATAGCCGCGCAACTGGTCGGCGAAAGCCGGGTCGGCGAAATTCGGCCAGCGATCCTTGTCGAAACCGGGTGCATCCTTCAGGCGTTCCTTGCTGACGTTGAGGATCAGGCACTTGTTTTCGCCATCGATCGCCAGCGATTCCCACGGCACGGCAAACAGCTTGTCGCCCATGCCCAGGATGCCGCCGTACGACAACACCGCATAAGCCACCTTGCCGGTGGAGGTCTCGATCATGATGTCCTTCAGGTCGCCCAGCGAATCGCCCTGGGGATTCTTGATGGCATCGCCGGAAAGAGTGGACGCGGAAAGGAAACGGGGTGCGGTAGTCATGGCATCTCCTTGTGGGAACGCACGGCGTGTATCGATGACCGTGCTGTTGGGGGTGCTGACAGCGTGGCGGCCCCGCCGTGAACCTGCGGTCCCCGCGCCGACCTGACGACTCCACACCCGGTTAACGGGTGGACGGACAACCCGCATCCGGGAGCTGCGGAATGAACCGCACGACAACCGCCGCCGTGGCTTGCACGACCATGACCCGCCACATCATCGCGCACGAGAAAGGCCGCCATCCTTCCGGACAGCGGCCTTCGGTTTTGCGTCAGGCAACGCGCAGCGGAATCACTCGTCCGCGAATGTCCCCGCCTTCACCATCACCAGCTTCTTCGGGTCCAGATGCTTGCGAATCGCCGCGTTGATCTGCGCGACGGTCAGTGCTTTCGGCGTCTCCTCTACGGCATGGAGCCGGCCATGGTGACCACATTCTTGGCGTCCATCGAGTAAACCACCACATCGATGGCACCGATGTGGCTGCGCTGCGGACGCTCGGCGATCGACGCATTGACCGTGGCTGCCATGACGCGGGTGCTCGCGGTGAAAGCCAGTCAGGTCGAGCGTGGAAGACGACTTCCCGTTCACCGACCCATTAACGGAGACCGATTTGGGTACTCGCAACCCGAAAAACAGTCCGAACGCGGCCGATCCCAGGCGGATCGGGGCGACGGTTACTGTTGGGAAGCGCCTTCGATGCCCATGCCGTCGATGCTGGTGATAGCGGCCGGATCGAACCCCGCCAGCTCGGCGAAACGGCGGCCGCGCGCGGCGTAGTCCTTGAACTGGTCGAAGCTGGGCGCGCCGGGTGACAGCAGCACCACGCCGCCTTCCGGGGTGACGATGCGGGCCATCGCCACCGCGTCGGTGAAATCCTCGGCTTCGCCCAGGGGCAATTCGGTTTTCGCCTGTCGCAACGCCTGCGCGATGCGCGGGCCGTTGGCGCCCTGGGCGACGATGCGCAGGTGCGCGCGATTCTTCGTCGCCCGCACGAAATCCGACCAGTCCAGCCCGCGATCATGGCCACCCACGATCACCGTGACTTCGCGTTCGCCCAAGCTGTCCAGCGCGGCCAGCGTGGCTTGCGGGGTGGTGCTGATCGAGTCGTTGATCCAGCTCACCCCGTCGCGCTCGCCCAGCGACTGCAGGCGGTGCGGCAACGCCTGGAAGGTCGCCAGCGCGGGCGCAGCCTTCACGGCGTCGAAACCCATGGTTTCCAGCGCAGCCAGCGCGGCGCAGGCGTTCAGGGCATTGTGCAGGCCGGGCGCCGCCATCGATGCAAGATCGAACACGACCTCTTCGCCACGACGGATCGCACCGTCGGCCACGTGCCAGCCCTCAGGCGTGCCGAACAGCAGCCGATGCGAGTGCGCCGCGGTGTGCGCGAGCAGCGTCGGCTGCAGGCCGTTGACCAGCAGCGTGCGAGACACGTCGGCGAGCTTTAGCTTGTCGGCCACGTAGCGTTCGCGCGAGCCGTGCCAATCGAGATGTTCCTCGTACAGGCTGGTGACCACGCCCAATTCCAGCGGACCGGCTTCGCCGGTCTGGAAACTGGACAATTCCACCGCCCACAACTCCGCGTTTTGGCCCTGCAACTCCAGCAGCGGCAGGCCGATATTGCCGGCCAACGCCGTGCGCACGCCAAGCGAGCGCGCCAGATGCGCAACGAAGGCAGTGGTGGTGCTTTTGCCCTTGGTGCCGGTGATCGCGATCACGCGTGCATCCGGGTTTTCCGCGAACCACAGCGCGGTGCCGGAAGTGAACGCAGTGCCCTGTGCCTGCGCGGTAACGATAGCGGGTTTGTAAGCGGAAATGCCCGGCGATTTCACCACCACGTCATAGGCCGACAGCGCCACCGCTTCCGGCTCGTGGCCGTAGACCGTGAGCGCGGGATCGAAGTCGCGCGCAGCGGCGACCTCGTCTTCGCGACAATAGAGTGCCAGCGGCAGCTCCGGAAGCCGCTGGTGAATCGCGCGGATCGCTGCACGCCCCTCACGACCGAAGCCCCAGACAGCGATACGTCGACCCGCCAGTTCAGTGATGCGCATCGACCCGCCTCACCCGTAGGAGCGCACCCTGTGCGCGATGGCTTTTTGCCTCGATAACCGTGCAAGAGCATCGCGCACAGGGTGCGCTCGTACAGACAGATACGCTCATGCGTCGATGGCCTTGAGCGCCGCCTGCAACCGTGCCGGCACGCGATGTTCGGCAGACGGCTCCAGCCACGGTTCCAGCGCCAGCTGCGCGGCATCGAGCTGCGGCAGGATCTCGTCACGGAAGCGTGCGACCAATGCGTCTTCCTGCCATTCCGGCCGCTGGCTCAGCGTGTACATGGCCGCACGCGCCTCGGCACCCTCGCCCACGCATTCGAACGGCTTGTGGTCCTGGTATTCCAGCAACGCGTCGAAACCGGCGGCCTGCGATTCGTCATCCAGCAGGTTGCGACCGAAGATCGACAACAGCCGCGGCTTGGGCAGGAACGGCGCCAGCGCCAGGAACACGAAGTGGCATTTCGGGCATTGGCCGCACCAGCGGTCAGCAGGCTTCGGGCCGAGGATGCGGAAGTTGCGGTTGCAGCTGGAGAACGCGTCGAAGTATGGCGTCAACCTGGCGAACGCGCGGGTGATCGCCAGCTCCGAGTACGGCCGCAGCAGCGAGCAGTAATCGAGGTCGGCGGCCACGTGCGAGTGCAGCCAATCGCCCAGCAGTTGCTCGAACGCGTAGCCCTTGCTCCACTGGTGATTCACCTGCTGGCCTTCGTACTCCAGCGTGGCGGCCGAAGCGGAGCGCTCGTTGGCGAAGGTGATGGAGTCGTAGCCGTACAGAATCGCGGCCACGGCAAGAATCGCCGAATTCACCGCCGTCACCGGGATATGTCCGTTCCACGCGCCCAGCCGGTTCAGCTCGAACAATTCCGGTGCCAGCTCGCGCTGGATGTTCAGCATGGGCAGGCCGGTGCGCTCGGCGCAGGCAGCGATCAGCGGCGAATTGCCGATCCATACCGCCGTGGCTTCGCCGCCGATGGCTTTGATCGCCTCCACTGCGACGAGGGAATCCTTGCCGCCGCCGATGGGGACGAGGGTGCGCTTGGGCAGGCCCAGAACCGGGGCCGCGTTCTTTTCAACGCCCGGCGAGGTTGACCCCTCACCCCGACCCTCTCCCCGGAGGAGAGAGGAAGATATTGTGCTTCGCGGGAAATTGATGCGGCCACGCAGGTCAAGGCCGTTGCGATAAGCGAACTCGGCCAGACCGTGCAAGTAGAGCGCCTCGACCAGATGGGCCGTGGCGCCGTCCAGCGGACCGTCGGCCAGCTCGATCTTCGGTGGCACGCCGGCCTTGTAATAGCTGACGCCGGCGACCAGGTGCAGCAGTTTCAGCGCGGCATCGAACGCCCCCTGCCGCGCAGCCGGCACAGCCGGCGCGTTCGGAAAGCGGATGCGTTCCACCAGCGGCTCGCCGTCGTCGAAGGCGTAAGCCAGCTCGGCCACGCCATCGGCGTAGCGTGCATGCAGGAAACGAAACACCTGGGTCAGGCGCGGTTGGATGGTCATTGTCACTCTCGATACTCCGCATGCCCTACTCCCTCTCCCCTCCGGGGAGAGGGCTGGGGTGAGGGGCCGGACTTGCCAAGGCCTCCAGAATCACCTCGAGCACGCCCTCGATATTAGTCAGTGCTTCATTGTCCCAGAAACGCAGCACTCGGTAGTCCATGGTGTGCAGCTTTCGGGTGCGCGCCTCGTCATATGCCACCTGTTCGTCATGCTGGCTGCCGTCCAGTTCAACGATCAAGCCCGCATCCGGACAGACAAAATCGGCGATGTAGCGGTCGATTTCTTGCTGGCGGCGGAATTTTCAACCTTGCAGGCGACGGTTGCGCAGGTGGTGCCAGAGACGCTGCTCGGCATTCGTCTGACTCACCCGTAAATCTCGTGCCCGCTCCACGTTCAGGCGCTTCATCCTTGAAGCCTCGCTTTCTTGGTTACTCCGTTGCGAGCACCCGCCCCTCACCCCAACCCTCTTCCTCGCTCCTCAGAGCAGGGCCATCCATGGCCCTTCCCCGCGTCCCAGAGGGGAGAGGGAGAAAATCGCGGGCTCAGTCGTCCAGCACGATTTCCTCGGTATCACCACGCAGGTTGTACGGCGAGGACATCACCTTGCCGTAGGCACCGGCCTGGGCGACCAGGATCACGTCGCCTTCCTGCGGCTCCGGCAGGCGGCGGTCGCTGCCCAGCACGTCGCCGCTTTCGCAGATCGGTCCCACCACCTGGAACAACGCGGTGGCCGGCTCGTCGAGACGGGTGAGATTGGCGATTTCGTGCCAGGCGTCGTACAGCGCGGGGCGGATCAGGCTATTCATGCCGGTGTCCACACCCAGATAACGCCAACTGCCCTTGCCCTTGGTCTGGGTGACGTGGGTCAGCAGCACGCCGGCATCGGCCACCAGGTAGCGGCCCGGTTCCATCCACAACTGGTAGTGCGGATAGGCCGCCTTGACCTGGCGCAGCACCGCGTCCAGTTCGCCGATGTCCAGGCTGGACTCGCCCGGGTGCGATGGCACGCCAAGTCCACCACCGATATTGAGGAAGGCGATGCTGCCGATGCGCTCGGCCAGACTGGCGAGCTGACCATAGACCTCGCCCCAATGGTTGGCATCGAGCACGCCCGAGCCCAGGTGCGCGTGCAGGCCACGCACGATCACGCCATGCGCGTCGGCGTGGCGCAGAAAGCTGTCAAGCTGCTCGATCGGCAGGCCGAACTTGCTGCCGCTGCCACCGGTGCGAACCTTTTCGTGATGACCCAGGCCGCGGCCGAGGTCGACCCGCAAGGAAATTTCGCGACCACGGAACAGTTCGCCCCAGTGCTCGATCGGATGCAACGCATCCAGCGTGATGGTGGCGCGCGTGGCCAGCCCACGCTCGAAATCCCCGCGCGAGGCGAAGTTGGGCGTGAACAACAGCGGCACGCTTTCCGGCACCACCGCCGTCACCGCATCCAGCTCGCCCGGCGACACGCATTCAAAGGCGAAGCCTTCGTCCACCAGGGCACGCAGGATCGCCGGATGCGTGTTTGCCTTCACCGCGTAGTGCACGCGATCGACCGCGCCCAGCGACTTCAGTGCCCGCGCCTGCCTGCACACCGTCGGCAGGTGGTAGACATAGCGCGGCGTGGCTTCGGCGGCGATGTCGAGCAGGCGCTGGCGCTGCGCACCGTCACGCCACCACGCAGTCGACGGGACCACGTCGCCGCTGCCGTACAGACTCTGCCAGCTAGGCCCGAACAGCGCGCTGTCGTCGGTGCGCAGTGCACCGGCGGAAATCAGCAATTCGTGCAGATGCGGGATCAGCGTGTCGACCACATCCTCGTCCACCACGAAGGTGAGGTTGAGGTTGTTGGACGACTGCGAGATCAGGTGCACGCGCAACTGGTCGAACTCGGCCAGCACGCTGGACAAGGTATGCAGCATCGAACGCATGCCGCGCCCGACCAGGGTGATCGCCGCGCACGGCGCGATCACCTTGACCCGGCACACCTTGGCCAGGTCGCCGGCCAGGGCCGCAATGGCGTCGGAATCGAGCAGGTTTTCGGTGGGATCGAGCGACACGGTGACGTTGGTTTCGGCCGAACCGATCAGGTCCACCGACAGGCCGTGCTGCTTGAACTGCGCGAACACGTCGGCCAGGAAGCCGACCTGCTGCCACATGCCCACCGATTCCATCGAGATCAGGGTGATGCCCTTGCGCGCGCTGACCGCCTTGACGCTGGGCGCGTGCTCGCGCACCTGCGGGCCGATCACCGTGCCTTCCAGCTCGGGCCGGTTAGTGTCCTTCACCAGCAGCGGCACGCGCGACTCGCGCAATGGCGACAGGCAACGCGGATGCAGCACCTTGGCGCCGGTGGAGGCGATTTCCTGGGCCTCCTCGTAATCCAGTTTCTGCAGCAGCCGCGCACCGGATACCTGGCGCGGATTGGCGGTGAACATGCCGGCCACGTCGGTCCAGATCTCCACCCGCAGCGCCCGCAGCAAGGCGCCGAAGTAGGACGCCGAGGTATCCGAGCCGCCGCGACCGAGCAGCACCGTGCGTCCTTCGCTCTCGCGGGCGATGAAACCCTGGGTGATGAACACGTCGCCCAGCGCAGCGAGGCGGTCACTGAGTGCCGGATCGGGCTTGGTCTCGACCATCGCCGAAAGCAGCTTGGTGCGCTCGTTCTGGTTGGGCAGCGCGATGGCGGACAGGCAGTCGCGCGCGTCCACCCACTGCGTGGGCAAGCCGCTATGGGTGAGGAAGGCCGCGCCCAGCGTGCTGGAAAGCAGCTCGCCGTGCGCCTGCACCTGCGCCTGCCAGGCCAGTTCGCCCAGCTTCGCCGAACCGGTCTCGGCCAGCGCCAGCAAATCCTTGAGGCGAGCCTCCAAGGTGGCCGGCACGGCCAGTCCCATATGGTCCAGCAACTCGTAATGGCGCTGCTCGATGGCCCGCGCGGATTCGATGCGTTTGCCCTTGTCGCCCTGTGCGCACAGTTGTTTGAGCGCATCGGTGATGCCGGACAGCGCGGAGACGACGATCACCACGCGCGCGCCTTCGGCACGACGGGAGGCAGCCAGCTCCATGATGTTCTGCCAGCGCGGCAGGGTGGCGACACTGGTGCCGCCGAACTTCATCACGATCCAGGGTGCGCCGGCGGAAAGCGGCGCAAGGGCATTCGAGGTCACGGGCTTGAGTCAGTGGTTGGGAATGGATCCCCCAGTGTTGCGCCGCAGCAGCCGAAATGCAACGGGATATGCCTTTTCGGCATTTGGACGTCTAGATGTCCATCTTTTAGAGCACTCCCTCTCCGCTCCGGGGAAAGGGCTGGGGTGAGGGGCCAATCTTGCGAGGACCCTGTCCCTATCGTCATTCCAGCGAAAGCCGGAATCCAGTGACTTCAGGCCATTTCCAAGCGCAAAGGCACTGGATCCCGGCTTTCGCCGGGATGACGGGATACACGCGTTGCGCGAGGGTGGTTGACCCCTCCTCAATCCTCCCCTGCCTGCAGGGGAGGAGGCGAAGGCGTGCGCCATGCGCAGGCTTTTATTCGATAACAGCGAGGGGAATCTTGCCGATCTTCGTGCGCCATTCCTTCGGGCCGGTCTGGTGCACCGAGGTGCCGGCGCTGTCCACCGCCACGGTCACCGGCATGTCCTTCACCTCGAACTCGTAGATCGCTTCCATGCCCAGGTCCTCGAAAGCCAGCACTTTCGAGGATTTGATCGCCTTGGACACCAGGTAGGCGGCGCCGCCTACGGCCATCAGATAGACCGACTGGTGCTTCCTGATCGCCTCGATCGCGGCCGGACCGCGCTCGGCCTTGCCAACCATGCCGAGCAGGCCGGTCTGCGCCAGCACCTGTTCGGTGAACTTGTCCATGCGCGTGGCGGTGGTGGGGCCGGCCGGGCCGACCACTTCCTCGCGCACCGGATCGACCGGGCCGACGTAATAGATGAAGCGGCCCTTGAAATCGACCGGCAACGGCTCGCCGCGATCAAGCATGCCGACGATGCGCTTGTGCGCGGCGTCGCGGCCAGTCAGCAGCTTGCCGTTGAGCAACACCACCTCGCCCGGCTTGAAGCTGGCGACTTCTTCCTTGGTGATGGTGTCCAGGTTCACCCGGCGCGCGTTCTGCGGGCTGTAGGTGAGCTTGGGCCAGTCGTCCAGCGACGGCGGATCCAGCGTCACCGGGCCGCTGCCGTCGAGCACGAAGTGCGCGTGGCGCGTGGCGGCGCAGTTCGGAATCATCGCCACCGGCAGGTTGGCCGCGTGGGTGGGGTAATCCCTCACCTTGACGTCGAGCACGGTGGTAAGGCCGCCCAGGCCCTGCGCGCCGATACCCAGCGCGTTGACCTTCTCGAACAACTCGATGCGCAGTTCCTCGGCACGATTGGCCGGACCGCGGGCGATCAGCTCCTGGATGTCGATCGACTCCATCAGCGCTTCCTTCGCCATCAGCATCGCCTTCTCGGCAGTGCCACCGATGCCGATGCCGAGCATGCCGGGCGGGCACCAGCCGGCGCCCATGGTCGGCACGGTCTTCAACACCCAATCGACAATGGAATCGGACGGATTGAGCATGACGAATTTCGACTTCGCCTCCGAGCCGCCGCCCTTGGCCGCCACGATCACTTCCACGGTGTCGCCCGGCACCACCGACACATTCACTACCGACGGCGTGTTGTCCCTGGTGTTGACGCGCTTGCCGGCCGGATCGGCCAGCACGCTGGCGCGCAATTTGTTGTCCGGATCGAGATAGGCGCGGCGCACGCCTTCGTTGGCCATGTCCTCCACGCCCATGGTGGCGTCGTCCCAGCGTACGTTCATGCCGATCTTCAGGAACACGGTGACGATGCCGGTGTCCTGGCACAGCGGCCGGTGGCCCTCGGCCGCCATGCGCGAGTTGATCAGGATCTGCGCCATCGCGTCTTTCGCCGCCGGCGATTCCTCACGCTCATACGCAGCGGCGAGGCTCTTGATGTAATCGACCGGGTGGTAGTAGCTGATGTACTGCAGGGCGTCCGCGACGGACTGGATCAGGTCGGCTTGCTTGATGGCTGTCATGGCGATGGCTTTTGGATGGAAAGGCAGGTTGCCGCGCACAGCTTGCCGCGGCACCAAACTGCCTATTGTAGCGAACGGGCCCAGCCCTCGCCGCAGGGCCGCCCCGGCGCGAAAAACTGCGACATGGGAACCGGTAGCGTCTCGCGGCCCGGGCTAACGTCGAGGTGTCGGCATTGCAGATGCTCGGGGGGCCTGCACGCCGACGGGGAAAGAGAAAGAGCACTCACACACTCTGGCCGCGACGATCCGTCGTCGGCATGCCGACGCACGCGCCGCATGGATGGCCAGCGATACCTCGTCAACTCAAGGAATCCCGATCATGTCCACCCGTCTTCACCCCCGCAGCCTCGCCTGCTCGATGGCGCTGGCACTCGCAGGCTTTTCCGCCACGGCGGCGGCCGCCCCGCAGATGCAGGCCAGCGTCGACATGGGCGCGGCCAACGCCAGCCAATCGGCGCACGTCACCCTGGTCCTGAAACTGCGCAACCGCGATGCGCTGGCGCAGTACATTCGCGACACCGTGACCCCGGGCAGTCCGCATTTCCAGCAATTCCTGAGCACCCGCCAGTTCGCCAGCCAATACGGCGCCAGCGCCACGGATATCGCCAGGGTGCAGGCGTGGCTGCGCCAGCAAGGCCTGGCCAGCACGGTGATGGCGAACCACCTGGCCATCCGCACCACCGGCACGCTGCGCCAGTTCGAAACGGCCTTCCGTACGTCCATCCACGATTACGCGTCGCGCAGCGGCGGACGGTCATTCCGCCGCCCAGTCGCGCAGCCGGCATTTCCGGCGGACATCGCCAACCTGATCGCCACCACCACCGGGCTCGATACGCAGCGTACGTTCCAGTCGCACCGCATCCGTACCCTGCCGCTGTCCGGCCAGCACACCGTGCTGCCGATGCTGCGCACCGCCAAGACCGGCAACCCCACCGCCACCGGCATCCCGGGCAGCTACACCGTGGGCGACGTCGCCGATTTCTACCACATCAACCCGCTGTACCAGCATGGCATCACCGGCAAGGGCTCGACGGTGGCCATCGTCACCCTGTCCAACTTCGATCCGGCCGATGCCACCGCCTACTGGAACGACATCGGCCTGACCACCAAGCCGAACCGCATCACCCAGGTGCATGTGGATGGCGGTGGCGCGATCGACGGCGGCAGCGGCGAAACCGCGCTGGACGTGGAACAGGCCGGCGGCCTGGCGCCCGATGCGAACATCGTCGTCTACGACGCGCCGAACGCGGGCAACGGCTTCATCGACGCCTTCGCGCAAGCCGTCTCGGACAACACCGCCGACAGTATTTCCACCAGTTGGGGCGGCCCGGAGATCTACAACTTCGCCGCCCTCAACGTGAACGGCGCCAGCGATACCGACACTACCGACGTCGGCGACCTGGTGGCCTTCGACGAAGTGCTGATGGAAGCCGCCGCGCAAGGGCAATCGGTGTTCGCCGCCTCCGGCGACTCCGGTGCCTACGACACCGTGCGCGGACTCGGCTTCGGCGGTGGCCCGGGCCAGTTCAACGCGCCCCTGACGGTGGATTCGCCCGCCTCCGACCCGTACATCACCGCCGCCGGCGGCACCACCGTGCCCTACAGCTTCAGCGTCACCGGCGGCCCCACCGCCACGATCGCGAAGGAAAGCGTGTGGGGCTGGGATTACCTGGAAACCTACCTCGATGCCAACGAACCGACTGATGGCGGCTGGCACCAGTACCTGTACTCGGTGGGCGGCGGTGGCGGCGTCAGCGTGTACTGGCACACGCCGTTCTACCAGGCGTTCACTCAGGGCATCCGGCGCAGCCAGCCGAAGCAGACGCTGGTCTACAACGACCCCGCCAGCGGTCCGTATACGTATCTGAAGCTGCCGGCGCATTTTCGCGGCCGCAACGTACCCGACATCTCGCTAAATGCCGATCCGCAGACCGGCTACATCGTGGTCTCCAGTTCAGACGGCGGCATCATTTCCGAAGGCGGTACCAGCTTCGTGGCGCCGCAGCTCAACGGCATCAGCGCCCTGCTGACGCAGAGTTCCGGGCATCGCGTGGGCTTCTGGAATCCGCAGGTGTACCTGTTGCAGAACGTGTTCGGCTACGGCGCATGGTCGCCGTTCCACGCCGTGCGTGCCGGCGACAACTGGTTCTACGAGGGCAAACCGCACTACACGCCCGGCGCCGGCATCGGCACGCTGGACGTGGCCAACCTCGCACTGTTCCTGAAGGGCGGATTCTGATCGACGCACGCACATCCCGACGCCTCGCGCCGGGATGTGCAAAACAGCGCCTCGCCGACGCTTGCCGGCGAGGCGCCCTGCCGCCATGCTTCCGCATCCTTTGCCAATGCATGGCCCCATGTCCGATCCCAACCCCGGCTACGTCCGCCGCTTGCGCCTGTGGGATGCCGCGCTGATCGTGATCGGCGGCATCATTGGCGGCGGTATCTTCCTCAACCCGTACATCGTGGCGCAGCGCACCGGTTCCAGCGTCACGCTGCTGCTGATGTGGGTGGGCGCGGGCGTACTGACCCTGATCGGCGCGCTGTGCTACGCGGAACTGGGCGCGCGCCGGCCGCAGGCCGGCGGCAGCTATGTATACCTGCGCGAGGCGTTCGGGCCACTGGCCGGCTTCCTGTTCGGCTGGACCATGCTGCTGGTGATCTACTCCGGTTCCAGCGCGGCGGTGGCGACAATCTTTGCCAGCTATGCGGCGGCGGTGTTCGGCCTGCCGGCGTCGGCCACATTGCCGCTGACCGTAGCCGCGCTGGTGTTCGTGGCCGGCATCAACCTGTTCGGCCTGCGCCTGGGCGTGCAGGTGCAGAACCTGTTCACCGTGCTGAAATTGCTGGCGGTGGCGGTACTGGTGGCGTGCGGGCTGTTCCTGGCCGGAGCTGGTGGCGGCCATGTGCTGGCGCCCGATCCGGCCCGCGCGCACGTAGGCTTCATGGGCGCGGCCTTGCCGGTGCTGTTCGCCTATTCCGGCTTCACCTACCTCAACAACCTGGCCGGCGAAGTGCGCGAGCCGCAACGCACGCTGCCCCGTGCATTGGTGTTGGGCATGCTTGGCGTGATCGCCGCCTATGCACTGGTCAACGTGGCCTATCTGGCGGTGCTCGGCCATGCCGGGCTGGCCGCCAGCACCACGCCTGCGGCCGAGGTGATGCAGCGGGTGTTCGGCCCGATCGGCGCGCGACTGATCGCGCTGGGCATCGCCATTTCCACGCTGGGTTTCTGCAACATCACCCTGGTGGCCGGCGCGCGCGTGCTGCAGGTGATGGGCGAGGACGGGCTGTTCTTCCGCTCAGTCGGCCGCCTGCATCCGCGTTACCGCACGCCGAACGTGGCGCTGCTGCTGCTTTCCGGCTGGGCCATCCTGCTGGCGGTGTCGGGCAGCTACGGGCAGTTGCTGGATTACGCTACCTTCGGCGACTGGCTGGCCTGCGCGGTCGGCGTGGCCACGCTGTTCTGGTACCGCCGGCACCGCGACGACACGGTGAGTTTCCGCGTGCCGGGCTATCCGTGGCTGCCGCTGCTGTTCATCGCCACGGTGGCGCTGGTAGTGGCGCAAAGCCTGCACGACAGCCCGCGCAACACCGGCATCGGCCTGCTGATCATCGCCGCCGGCGCACCGGTGTACTTCGTCTGGCGTCGTCTGTTCAGCCGCGACCAGCCCTAAACGGGCGCTGCGATGCCACAATGCGCAGATAGGTCCAAGGAGACGTGATCCGATGCTGCAAGCCCATGTTCCGCCGCACGCTGACCCCGGCAACGTCACGCCCGAGCCGGCACGCGCGGGCATCGACGTGCAGATCAACGGCGAGCATTTCCACCACACCGGCGACCCGGACATGCCGCTGCTGTGGTACCTGCGCGACGTGCTGAAACTGGATGGCACCCGCTACGGCGGCGAGCATGGCGAAGGTGGCGCCGACCTGGTGCTGGTCAACGGCAAGGCACGCTCGGCCATCACCCTGCCCATGCACAAGCTGACCGGCCACCCGATCACCACGGTGGAAGGCCTGGCCCAGGCCGATGGTTCGCTGCATCCGCTGCAGCAAGCCTTTGTCGACGAGGACGCGATCGGCTGCGGCTATTGCACCTCCGGCTGGCTGATCGCCTCGATGGACTTGCTGCACCGCCATCGCGACCCCAGCGACAGCGATATCGACACCTTGCCCAACCTGTGCCGCTGCGGCTGCCAGACGCGCGTGCGCCGTGCGATCAAGCGTGCGGCCGCGGCGATGAAGGGAGCCAAGGCATGAGCGAGCAGATCGCACTTTCGCGCCGCGGCTTCCTCAAGGTGCTGGCCGGCGCTGCCGGCGCGCTGGTGGTGGGCGTACCGTTCGCCGCCATGGCCGACGCACCGATTCCCCCGGGGTTCCTGGGCGACACGCTGTACGGCATGGGCACCTATGTGCGCATCGACACCGATGGCAACGTGGTGATCGGCGCACGCGATCCCGACACCGGCACCGGCGTGGCCACCTCGCTGCCGCGCATCATCGCCGACGAACTCGATGCCGACTGGAGCCGCGTCAGCGTGGTGTCGCTCGGCCTCGGCGTGACCAACAACAACGGCGCACCGAGCTGGACCTATGGCCACCAACTCGGCGGTACCGGCAGCTCGATTCCCGCCGCCTGGAACGACCTGCGCCAGGCCGGCGCGCTCGCGCGCTGGCTGCTGCTGCAGGCCGGCGCCCAGACGCTCGGTGTGTCCGCCGACCGCCTGCGTTGCGAGAAAGGCATGGTGATCGCACCGGACGGTCGCCGCGTCGGTTATGGCGCGCTGGCCACCGCCGCCGCGCAGATCAGCCCGCCGAAAAACCCGCCGGCACCGAAGACGCCCGACCGCTACACGCTGATCGGCCAACCCGCCGGCGACGTCGACGCACGCCGCATCGTCGCCGGACAAACCCCGTACACGCTCGACCACCACTTCGGCGACGCGGTGGTCGCGGTGCTCGCGCACTGCCCCTGGCGCGACGGCCAACTCAAGAGCATCGACACCACTGCTACCTTGGCCGTGAAAGGCGTGCAGAAGGTGGTGCAGCTCAAGCCCGATCCGAAACGCCCACCGGGCCAGACGCCGATCGCCCCGGCCGTGGCCGTGGTTGCCGACAGCACCTGGGCCGCGCTGCAAGGCCGCCGCCAACTCAAGATCGAATGGCAGCCCGGCCCCAGCGGCAGCGAAAGCAGCGCCGCGCTGGAGCAACAAGCCGCTGCCCTGCTCGACAGCAAGGCCTCTGCCGACAAGACACCGCCGACTACCCGCGTACGCGACGACGGCGACGTGGACAAGGCCGGCAAGCATGCCGCGCGCCGGCTGGAAGCCACCTATCACCAGCCGTGGCTGGCCCACGCCACCGCCGAGACGATGTGCTGCATGGCGCGCATCGACAAGGACCACGCCCACCTGATCGTGCCCACCCAGGCACCGCAGCGCGCGTGGGCCGTGGTGCAATCACTCACCGGCCTCACACCCGACCAGATCGAGATCAACGTGCCGCGCGTCGGCGGTGGTTACGGCCGCCGGCTCGACCACGACTACGTGGCCGAAGCGGTGATCGTGGCCAAGTCCGTCAACAAGCCGGTGCGCCTGTTGTGGACGCGCGACGAGGACATGTCGCACGACTGGTATCGCCCGGCCAGCACACACCGCATCAGTGCCGTCATCGACCACCATCGCCACGTCATCGCCTGGGACCAGAAGCTCGCCAGCGCCTCCGCGCTTGTGGGCCGCGGCGTACCGGACGACCGGCTGTGGACGAGCGAACTGGAAGCCGGCCAGATTCCCGCCGGCCTCGTCCCCAACTACCGCAGCGATTGGTACAACCTGGCCAGCGCGCTGCCGCGCGGCCCGCACCGCGGCATGCCGCAACTCACCAACGCCTTCGCGGTGGAAAGCTTCATCGACGAACTGGCCCACCTGCTGCGCGAAAACCCGCTGGACACCAAGCTGCGCCTGCTTGGTGAAGCGCGGCAGGTTCCGCTGCAAGGCGGCGGCACGCTGGACATCGGCCGGCTGCGCAACGTGTTGTCGCTGGTCGCCGATCGCATCGACTGGAAGCAGAACTGGCTGCGCAGCGTCAACGGCCTCGGCATCGCCTGCTGGCACATCGGCGGCGCCTACGTGGCGCACGCGGTCGAAGTCTCGCTCAAGGGCAACACGCTGGGCATCGAACGCGCCGTGTGCGCGGTGGACGTCGGCCGCGTCATCAATCCCAAGGGCCTGGAAGGCCAGATCGCCGGCGCCACGCTCGACGCGCTCGGCACCGCGCTCAACCTGGCCATCACCTTCAAGAACGGCCAGCCCCAGCAGCACGACTGGAAGGACTACCCACTGGCCAGCATGGCGCAGTTGCCCGACGACGTGGAAGTGATCACCGTCCCCGGCGACAACCGCCCACCCACCGGCGCCAGTTTCCTGGCCATGCCCAGCGCCGCCCCCGCCCTCGCCAACGCGGTCTTCCGCGTCAGCGCCGTGCGCGTACGGCGGCTGCCGCTGATGAAGGAACTGTTGCGCTTGCTGTGATTCGCGCGGTCATGGCTGCGGCAACTCATTCCGGCACAAGCCCACCGCTGTCCGGAATAAATCCATGCGATCACAGCGCCGCCTCAAGCGCGAAAGAATCGGCGTTGGGGCACGACCTCGAAACCGCCATTCGCGCATAGCCTGCTCGCAGGCGATGCCCTGAGCACGGCATTCGAATGGCCCGCAAAGCATCGTGATCGGAATCGTTCCGACGCAAGGGCATGCGCTCACCACGGAAAGATGTCGAACAGGCTCTAATGAAACTGGTCGCTGGCCGGCACCCACGAACTGCCGGAGCTTGCCGGCAGGCTCACCGGCCGCTTCGGCGTCAGCTCGGTATCGCAGCCAGGCGGAAGTGGGCCACCGGCGACACGCGCTTCGGCACACTGCACGCGATTGTTCAACTGCACCGGTGCGGGTGGCGCGACGGTGCTGGCGGGCGGCGCGATCTTCGGAATCGAACTGTTGAGCGTGGGCTGGTTGAGCTTCTTGTAGATTTTCGAATTCAGCGGCGCCGCCGGTGGATCGGGATTGCCGCAGCCGAGCATCAGCACCGGCAATAGCGGCATCGCCACGCATTTGACGCGCACACCGCGCGGCAGGTGGAAGGTGTGGCTGACGGTGGTCTTCTCCACCGCATGGCGCAAGGCGGTGTCGATCGAGCTTTCGCCCTCGGGCGTCCAGTACTTGTCGAAACGGGTGGGCTGGTAGTGAATGCCGGTGGTGCGGTGATGCATGATCTTGGTGTCGCCATGCGGCAACAACTGGATGTAGGTGCCGTCGGGACTGCCTTGCATGCCGTGGCCCTGCGAACCGGTCACGTGGCCCTGCCCCGCCGTGGTCGAGGCGAGATCGCCGGCCCGCGTGGTGGCGGACGGCGGCACCGTCCGCGTCGTGCCCTGCGGTTGACCCGGCGTGGCGGTGTCGCTGCCTTGCGGCGTGGCATCGGGCGCGCTGCTGACATCCTGTCCCGCCGGAGCCGGCGATGAGGATTCCGAGGTCTTCTGCGCGGTTGGCGCAGCAGCCATCTCGGGTGTCGTCGCAGGTGTCGGCGCCGACTTGGACGGAGCTTCGGTGGCGGCCTTCGACGCGGGCGCCAGCTCGGCTGCGGGCGTCGGCAGCTTGGCCGGCGTGATGTCGACCTTCGCCACCGGCGGCTGGATCGCCAACTGGGCCGGCGGCACCACCGACGGCAGGAAGGTGACCGAAGGCGCCTGCACGCGCGGCGTAGCCGGGGCCGCTTCGGCCGGGGGCAGCGGCACGGCGGCAAGCTGGGCCGGCGCCACATGGATGGTTGGCGACTGGATCTGCGGCTGCTCGCGTGCGACGACCGGACTCGGCTCCTTCAGCGTCGATTGCAGATTCACCGTGGGCGCAGCCGGCGCGGACAACGGCACGGCTTCCATCTCCGGCGCCGGCGGCGCAGCGGATACGTCAGCGCGGGTCACCGCCGTCACGGCCGGCGGCGTGGCGATAGTCGGCACGACCTTGTCCATGGCGATGGCAGGCGCCTGGATGGTCGGAGCCGATTGCGCAGGCAGCGCCGGCATCGCCAACGATGGCGGTGGCGGCATCGCCCGCGTACCTTCGGCTTGCGCCTTGCGCACCGGCTCGGGCTGGAAGCGCGGCGGGACCGGCTTGATCGCCTGGGGCGCCTGCAAGGTGACGGCGGGCGGCGGCGGACTGACCGCGATGGGCTGCAACTGCGGCGCCGGGGCCGGGGCGGGCTTGGGCACGCTTACCGGCGGCAAGGGCGCGGCGACGATTTTCGGCGCCGGCGCACTCGGCACCGGTTTCACCGCAATCACTGGACGATCGATCGGTGGCGCCGGCACCGCGGGCAGCGGCTGGGCCGACGGGGCCGTCATCGCACTCTGCCGGCGCGCGGGTGTGACGCGGTGCGCCGGGGTGGCCTGCGCCACGTGTCCGTGATGGACCGGTCCGTGCCGCTTCGGCGGCGTGCCGCGCACCGGCGGCGGGGGCGGCGGTTCGGGTTTGTTGTCGATCAGGCGCACATGCAGCACACCCAGCGGTTCGGACGGCAACGCATCGGGTTGGTAAGCCGGGCCGAGGATGGCACCGAACAGGAAGATCAGGTGCACCAGCAACGTGCCGACCAGACCCGCGATGCGCAACCCGCGTTCGCGCGGCTTCTCGCGCAGCTGGTTGCGGTAGACGATCGCCCGCAGCGCCGCCTCGCGCGGCGATTCGATCGTCACGCGGGCGGGCGGCCAGTCAGATTGGCGCAGAGGCGGCAGCGGCATGCAGCGCAGTGTAGCGGGCGCGGCGGGATTTCTTGTGCCCGCGCCACGTATCCAAGTGAGGATCTGAACCATCAGCTTCTTGCTTGTCATTCCAGCGGCTCTCAACGGCCGAAGGGCCGGTCAAGCTGGAATCCAGCGTCCTTGCATTCAAGAGATTACAGTCACTGGATCCAAGCTTTCGCTCACTGCTGTCCGAAATATTCCTGGGATGTCCTTCAAGAGTGACTACCCGCGCCGCTTGCGCGAGATGCAACAAGGGGACGACTCCATTTCTGGCAGCGACCACCTCTCCGGCTCGTCATCCCGGCGCAGGCCGGGATCCAGTAGCGATCACGCCTGTCCAAGCCATACGGCTACTGGATGACCAGACAGCCGTCTGTTGAAAGGCGCCTCCGGCCTGCGCCGGAATGACGAGCGAGGGTGCGGTATCGGTACAAGTCATGCGGAACCACAGGGTTCAAAATTATTCCGGACAGCAGTGAGCTTTCGCCGGGATGACGGGCAAAATCAGAGGCGTCCTAATGACCGGACGATTGACGCTCGCGTTCGCGCATCTGGGCGTCCACCGCACGACTGGGGGTATCCACTGGGCAACCGTAGGGCAGCGGCTTGTTGGCACGGTAGATCGCGATGCACTGATCGACACTGGGTGGCTTGGGTGCGTGTGGCGATTTGGTCAACGGCGCGGGTGCCATGCTCAGGCGTTCATCGCCGTCGTTGGGCGGCGGCGGCGCGGGCGGATCGCCGCCACAACCGGCCGGCAGGATGAACAACACCGTGGAACAGTGGATACGCACGCCCTTGGGCAGGTGGATGGTGCCGGTCTTGGTGGTCTTTTCGATGACCTTGCGCAGCGCGGTATCCACCGAGCTTTCGCCCGGTGGCGGAAAGTACTGTGCGAAACGCGTGTCCGTGCCGCGGTACTTGTCGCCGGCATCGTGTCGCAATATCTGTTTGTCGCCACCTTGCAGCACGCCGGATCGATAGGCTGGGATCGCCGCGCTGGCCGCCGTGGCCGGTGCCACGCGCACCGCGCCGTCGGGCCGGTACAACTGCGGCGGCGAGGCGGCGGGCAGGCTGACGGTCATCGCATGCTTGTCGAGCGGTTCGCGGGTGACGCGGGCCGGCGGCCGGGCTTTCGACGCGGGTGACCCCAGCGCGGGCAACGCCGGCGGAGGCGGTACCGCCGTGGGCGAAGGTGCAGGTGCGCTGGTGATGAACCGCACCTGCAACACGTCGTCTGCCCGCACAGAGGTCGCCGGCAAGGCATGCGGCCGCATCTCGTACCAGGTCAACGCACCGAACAGTGCATGCAGCAGCACCGTGAGCGCCAGCACGCCCCACAGGCGGCGGCGGTCGCGCGGCGGCTCGCGCCAGCGCAACTCGTGCAGCAGCGCGCGGGTGTCGCCGTCCAGCGGCGCCAGCCCGCGCGTGGCGTCTGCGGCTGGCGAAGCCCAGCGGTGATGTTCGACCTGGTCGGGGTGTTCGATGACTCGTCCTCGTCATGTCCGGTGGTGCGCCGAATGCGGCGCCCATGGTCCGCGCTATCACAGACCATGGCATACCCGCCCGGGTTCCGCCCCGCAGTGCAGCTTGACCGGGCCCGTCGATGGCACAAGTCTATGCAGACGGCGCGAAGACAGTGTCTGACGCCGTATCCCGCCATGACCGCCCCTCGCGTCCCGCGCCCCGGACGACCATGACGGCCCGCCATGCAGAAGCCTGTTCGCAGGCCGGTTGCCGCCACGCGCGGCCTCGTGCGGCGCCGATCATGCCGACACGACCCCGCGCTCCGGAAAACCCGTTCCAGAGGAGGGTCGCATCGTGTCGTACACCACGGAAAGCATCCGCAACATCGCCATGACCGGCCATTCCGGCACCGGCAAGACCACGCTGTTCGAAGCCTTGCTGCACGCCGGAGGCACGATCCAGGTGCAGGGCTCGATCGAGCGCGGCACCACCCAGTCGGATACCGACGCGCAGGAGAAGGCACGCGGCCACTCCATCGACAGTTGCATCGCCGGCATCGACCACGGCGGCTGCCACATCAATCTGATCGACACCGCCGGCTACCACGATTTCCGCGGCGGCACGCTGTCCGCGCTTGCCGCGGTGGAGACCGCGATGGTGGTGGTGAATGCCATCAACGGCATCGAGCACGGCACGCGACGCATGATGGAACATGCGCGCGAACGCGGGCTGGCGCGCGTGCTGGTGGTGAACAAGATCGACTTCGAAGGCGCCCGGCTTGGCACGCTGGTGGAAAAGCTGCGCGAAGCGTTCGGTGCCGAATGCCTGCCGGTAAACCTGCCCGCGCAAGGCGGCAAGCGGGTACTCGACTGCTTCTTCCACACCAGCGGCGCCACCGATTTCTCCACGCTGGCCGAGGCGCACCAGCAGATCCTCGACCAGGTGGTGGAGATCGACGAGGCGACGATGGGCGCCTATCTCGACAAGGGTGAATCCGCACTCGGCCCCAGGCAATTGCACGACGCGTTCGAGCAATGCCTGCGCGAAGGCCATCTGGTGCCGATCTGTTTCCTCAGCGCGCGCAACGGCACCGGCGTGGCCGAATTGCTGGAGCTGATCGAGCGCATGCTGCCGCATCCCGGCGAAGGCAATGCACCACCGTTCCGGAACGCAGACAACACCCCGATCGCCGTCAGCGGCGCGGCCGACGATCACGTCATCGCCGACGTGTTCAAGATCATCAACGATCCATTCGTGGGCAAGCTCGGCATTTTCCGGGTCTGGCAAGGCACGGTGCGGCGCGACTCGCAACTGTTCGTCGACGACGTGCACAAGCCGTTCAAGGTGGGCCATCTGTTCCGCATGAACGCGAAGGCGCACGAAGAGATCGAGCACGCGATTCCGGGCGATATCGCTGCCGTGGCCAAGGTGGAAGACATCCACTTCGACGCGGTGCTGCACGACTCGCACGATGAGGACCGCATCCACCTGGCCCCGCTGCGCTTCCCGCAGCCGATGTTCGGCCTGGCCCTGGAACCGAAGCATAAAGGCCAGGAACAAAAGCTGTCGCTGGCGCTGCTGCGGCTGTCCGAGGAAGACCCCTGCCTGCGCGTGGAACATCACAAGGAACTCAACGAGACGGTGGTGCGCGGCCTGTCCGACCTGCACCTGAAAACCGTGCTGGAGCGCATGAAGGAGCGCTACGGCGTGGAGGTGACCACGCACCCGCCGCGCATCGCCTACCGCGAGACCATCGCCAGCCAGGCCGAAGGCCATTACCGCCACAAGAAGCAGACCGGTGGTGCCGGCCAGTTCGGCGAAGTGTTCCTGCGCGTGGAACCGCTGGAGCGCGGTACCGGCTTCGAGTTCGTCGACGCGGTGAAGGGCGGCGTGATTCCCGGCCAGTTCCTGCCCTCCGTCGAGAAGGGCGTGCGCCAGGCGATGGATGCCGGCGCGGTGGCCGGCTATCCGATGCAGGACCTGCGCGTGACGGTGTACGACGGCAAGCACCACCCGGTGGACTCGAAGGAAGTCGCCTTCGTCAGCGCCGGCCGCAAGGCCTTCCTCGACGCGGTGGTCAAGGCGCGGCCGATCGTGCTCGAACCCATCGTGGACATGGAGGTATCGATTCCCGAAACCAGCGTGGGCGACGTCACTGGCGGCCTGGCCGGCAAACGCGCGCGCATCCTGGGCACCGATGCGCAACACGGCGGCGAGCTGCTGCTCAAGGCCCAGGCGCCGCTGGCCGAACTCATCGACTACGCCACCGAACTGAAATCCATGACCGGCGGCCGCGGCCGCTACAGCCTCGACCTCAGCCACTACGAGCCGGTGCCGGCCCCGGTGCAGAAACAGCTGAGCGAGGCATGGCGACCACGCGCCGACGAAGATTGATACCCGCGGCGAGAGCGACCGGTAGGAGCCCGCTCGCGGGCGATGCTCTTGCTCTGGCGCTTCCCGAAACGGAAAGCAAGAGCATCGCCCGCCAGCGGGCTCCTACCGAAGGCTGTGCGCTCATCGCGGATGGATACCGAACCGGCCCTTCCACCACGGAAACCGCCGCTGCCGCTACCATCGTTTGCAACGACGCCGCCCACGGAGCAGACGATGACTGAACAGTTCGACCTGCTGGTGGTCGGGGGCGGCATCAACGGCGCCAGCATCGCGCGTGATGCGGCCGGGCGCGGGCTGTCGGTCTGCCTGTGCGAACGCGACGATCTGGCCGCGCATACCTCCAGCGCCAGCACCAAGCTCATTCACGGCGGCCTGCGCTACCTGGAGCAGTTCGAGTTCGCGCTGGTCGGCAAGGCGCTGGCCGAGCGCGAGGTGATGCTGAAGACCGCGCCGCACATCATCTGGCCGCTGCGCTTCGTACTGCCGCACCAGTCGCATCTGCGTCCGGCATGGATGATCCGGCTGGGCCTGTTTCTGTACGATCACCTCGGCGGTGGCCGCCGCACCCTGCCCGGCTCGCGCCGCGTCTCGCTGCGCAAGCATGTGGCGGGACCCGCGTTGCGCGACGAGTTCCACACCGGCTTCGTCTACTCCGATGCCTGGGTGCAGGACGCGCGGCTGGTGGTGCTGAACGCGATGGATGCGCGCGACCGTGGCGCGACCATCCTCACGCATACGCGTTGCATCAGCGCACGGCGCGATGGCGATGGCTGGAACGCCCAGCTGCAATCATCAAAGGGCGAATCCACTTCCGTGCGCGCCAGGGCCCTGGTCAATGCCACCGGCCCGTGGGCCGTGCAATTCCTCGACCAGGTCGCCAGCGTCGGCCACGATCACACGTTGCGCCTGGTGAAAGGCAGCCACATCGTGGTGCCGCGACTGTTCGAGCACGACCACGCCTACATCTTCCAGCAGCCGGATCGGCGCATCGTGTTCGCCATTCCCTACGAGCACGACTTCACCCTGATCGGCACCACCGACGTCGACTATCACGCCGACCCCGCCGCCCCGCACATCGACGGCGTGGAAACGCGCTACCTGTGCGAGGCCGCCAACCGCTATTTCAAGCGCAACATCACCCCCGCTGACGTGGTGTGGAACTACAGCGGCGTGCGCCCTTTGCTGGAAGACGAAGAGGACAACGCCTCGGAAGTCAGTCGCGACTACCTGCTGGAACTCGACACGCACGGCGCGCCGTTGCTCAACGTGTTCGGCGGCAAGCTGACCACGGCGCGCAAACTGGCCGAGGAAGCGCTGGATCGCCTGTCACCCCTGCTGCCGGTGACGTCAGCGGCGTGGACGGCCAAGGGCCATCCGCTGCCCGGCGGCGAACGCCACGATATCGACGGGTATCAGCGCGAACTGCAGCAAGCCCATCCATGGTTGCCGCCAGCGCTGGCATGGCGCCTGGCACACAGCTACGGCACCCGTAGCGCGCAGATTCTCGGCAAGGCGCGCAATCTCGACGAGCTTGGCCCGTGTTTCGGCGCCGACCTGTACCAGGCCGAGGTGGATTACCTGCGCGAGCAGGAGTGGGCCATCGACACCACCGATGTGCTCTGGCGCCGCAGCAAACTCGGCCTGCAGGTTGGCGACGACGACGTGGCGCGACTCAAGGCCTATCTCGAACAGGCCGATCTCGCGAAGGCCGAGGCGTGCATGTCGTGACCATCCGACGGCAATCGGTGACGACATGCCTGTGCTGCACTCTCTGCAGCGCACATGCGCACGGCCACCCTCGACTCTCACGGAAACGGCGGCATGGATAAATCCTGCATCCTGGCGATCGACCAGGGCACCACCAGCTCGCGCGCGATGCTGTTCGATCGCGCCGGCCGCATCATCGGCGTGGCACAGCGCGAGTTCGGACAGATCTTCCCGCAGCCGGGCTGGGTCGAACACAACCCGCGCGAAATCATGACCAGCGTGCTGACCACCATCACCGAGGTGATGGCCAACGCCCAGGTCGACGCACGCGCCATCGCCGGCATCGGCATCACCAACCAGCGCGAAACCACGGTGGTCTGGGACAAAGCCACCGGCCAGCCGATTCACAACGCCATCGTGTGGCAGTCGCGGCAGACCCGCGAGATTTGCGACCGGCTCAAGGCCGACGGCTTCGACCCGATGGTGCGCGCCAAGACCGGCCTGCTGATCGACGCCTACTTCTCCGGCACCAAGGTGAAGTGGATACTCGACCATGTGGACGGTGCACGCGCACGCGCCGAACGCGGCGAGCTGCTGTTCGGCACCATCGACACCTGGCTGATCTGGAACCTCACCGGCGGCAAGGCCCACGTCACCGATCCCAGCAACGCCTCGCGCACGCTGATGTACGACATCCACGCGCAATGCTGGGACGATGAGCTGCTGGCCATGCTCGACGTGCCACGCGCGATGCTGCCGGAAGTACGTTCCAGCAGCGAGATCTACGGCACCACGCTGGGCCGGCATTTCTTCGGCCACGAAGTCCCCATCGCCGGCGTGGCCGGCGACCAGCAAGCCGCGCTGTTCGGCCAGGCCTGCTTCGAGCCGGGCATGGCCAAGAACACCTACGGCACCGGTTGCTTCCTGCTGATGAATACCGGCGACAAGGCTGTCGTCTCGAAAAACGGCTTGCTAACCACCATCGCGTGGGGGCTCGATGAAAAAGTGGAATACGCGCTGGAAGGCAGCGTCTTCGTCGCCGGCTCGGTGATCCAGTGGCTGCGCGACGGCCTGGGACTGCTGGACACCGCCGCCGACTCACAGGCCTGCGCCGAGCGCGTCGACGACAACGGCGGCGTCTACGTGGTGCCCGCCTTCGTCGGTCTGGGCGCGCCGTACTGGCGCAGCGACGTGCGCGGTGCGGTGTTCGGACTCACCCGCGGCACCGGCCGCGACCACCTGGTGCGCGCCGCGCTGGAATCGATGGCCTACCAGACCCGCGACGTGCTGGCCGCGATGGAAAACGACGCCGGTATCCGCCTGAAGGAGCTGCGCGCCGATGGCGGCGCCATCGCCAACGATTTCCTTGGCCAGTTCCAGAGCGACATTCTGGGCGTGCCGGTGCTGCGCCCGCAGGTCGCCGAAACCACCGCCCTGGGCGCCGCCTGCCTGGCCGGCCTGGCCACCGGCTTCTGGTCCAGCCGCGGGGAGATTGCCCGGCAATGGGCGATCGATCGCCGCTTCGAGCCGTCGATGCCGGCGCAGCGACGCGAGGCGCTGTGCGCCGGCTGGCGGCAGGCGGTGCAGGCCACGCTGGGGTTTCGGGTGTGAAAGCGGCAGCATCCGGCTGGCGCATCGCTGTCCGCCTGGGGGATATGCGATGATCGATCACCTGCTCCGCCAGTGCGCCGGGTGCGGAGCTCACGTTCCGAACAAGGGAGAAACAAGGCCATGAGGCAGTCCATCCTGCTTGCCGCGACAATGTGCCTGCTGCTGCCTGCAACGGCCATTCCGGCTCACGCCGACCCGGCCGACACCACCTCGCCGCCTGCGCCCATCGCCCATGCGGGTAGCGTGCCGCCGCCACGCGTCACCCCCAAACTCCAGGGCGTTCTCGATGCCATGGATCATGCTTCCACCTGGGGACATCCAGACCTGTTCGGCCAGTTCGCCGGCATGCGCAACCTGTTTGCAGGCAATTACGCCAAGGCGTTGAAGTACTTCAAGTACGGCGCACGCTACGCCGACAAGCTGTCGCAATTGAGCATCGGCATGATGTATATGAACGGCCGCGGCGTTGCCAGGGATCCCGTCATGGCATGCGCCTGGATGACGCTTGCATCCGAGCGGCACTACCCCACCTTCGTACGCGCCCGTGATGCGGTCTGCAACAGCCTTTCCGGCGCACAGGCCGACGCGGCAAGAACGCAGCTGGAGGCGCTTTCGCGCACCTATGGCGACGCTATCGCCAAGCCGCGGATGAAACAGGCGCTGCTGGACGCCAGGCGCGGGGTTACCGGCTCGCATACCGGTTTCGACTTCGGTATCCGGACGGTTGCCGCAACGCCACTGGATCGACCGAACTGCAATGGCATATCGCTGTTCCTGGGCGGCATGGAAGTACCCCGGGAAGGCTGCGGCACTTACGATCCGGCGCTGCTGGATCCGCGCAATTACTTTGCCGCACGGGATGCCCAGTGGTACGGCACGGTGACGATCGGCACGCTGCAGAAAACCAGTGCGCCCGCCCTCCATGCGCCAGCCAGCGGAACGCCTCACGCTGACAGCAGCCGATGATGCCGGCCACGCAAGCCAGGGTACCGCTTGCGGCCGTGCCGTGACGCACGGCCTTGCAGCTAACGCTTGGGCTTGAGCAGCGTACCCGTGCAGTTCGGCGCGCCGCACAGGCACTTCCACAGCTTTTTCAACCGCGCCGTGTGCGGCACGTCCAAGGTGATGCCGTAGTCGTAGGTGAGCTCCTCGCCCGGCTTGATTGCACGGATCGCCTCGATCACCACCTTGTCCTTGCGCGGGTCGCCGCTGGTGCTTTCCTCGACCAGCGCGCGGCAGTTCGGCGCGCAGCTGTGGTTGATCCAGCGCGCGGTATTGCCCTTGCGGTTGGCGTCGATCAGGTAGTGCTCGTTCAGCGTGAACAGGAAGGTGTGGCCGGTTTCGCCGCCGTCGCCGTACATCTCGTCGGCTTCGTCGTGGGTCATCAGCGTGCCCTTGTACTCGATGACTTCCTCGCCCTTCCTGATCGGGGCGACGGCGAAAACGCCATTGCCGTGGATGGGCGAGCGACGGGCGGCGATGCGACGGGTCATGGTGTTCAACGCTGACTGAGAGGGACCTAGCATCATGCCCGCAGCCCGTCCGGATGGGAACCGTCCACGTTCCCGGCATTGACGCGCGCCGCGGCTCCCGCCAAGATTCAAACAATCGTTTGAGGCCTATCCATGAAACGACTGCTTCGCTGCATCGCCCTTGTCGCACTGGCCGCCGGCCTGGCCGCCTGCGGACCGCCGCGCAAGAGCGTGTTTCCGCCCACCGTCACCATCCAGCAGATGAGCGTGCGCCCCGACGGGCAATGGCACCTGGTCCTGCGCATCCAGAACAACAGCTACACCGGCATGACCTTCCATTCGATCGACGGCACCTTGCAGGTGGCCGACGGCATCCCGGTGCGCTTGCATGCCGACTTCAAGCGCGACATCCCGGCGCTTTCCGGCGACGTGACCACGCTCGACATCCTGCCCACCCCGGCCATGGCCAAGGCACTCGCCGCCGTCGCCGCCAAGGGCAGCGCCGGCTCGCTGGCCTACCGCATCAGCGGCAGCACCAATGCCACGCCCGAGCGGGAAAAAGAGACGAAGGAAAAGCCGCGCGATTTCGACTTCCATGGCAACGACTGGCTCTCGCCGGTACCGGGCATTCCCAATACTTACCGCTGAACACGCAGCACACCGAAGGAAACCGACATGACCCTCTACAAGGCTCCGCTTGACGACCAGCGCTTCGCCCTCTTCGACGTGCTCGGCGCCGAAGCCATCCTGACCCGGCTGCAAGGTGGCAGCGAGCACACGCGCGACCTGCTCGACGCGGTGCTGGAGGAGGCCGGCAAGCTCAGCGAACAGGTGCTCGCGCCGACCAATGGCCCGGGCGACGCGGAAGGTTGCCACTACGACAAGGCCACCCAGACGGTGACCACGCCGAAGGGCTTCAAGGAAGCCTTCAACGCCTTCGCCGAGGGCGGCTGGGCCGGCCTCACCGCGAAGGAGAAGTTCGGCGGACAGGCCTTGCCGGGCGTCATCGGCACCGCCACCACCGAGCTGATCCAGAGCGGCAACCTGGCGTGGAGCCTGTACCCGCTGCTGTCCGAAGGCGCCTGCCACGCGATGGAGCTTCACGGCACCGAGGAGCAGCAGAACAACTACATGAAGCCGATCGTCGAAGGCCGCTGGACCGGCACCATGTGTCTGACCGAACCGCAGGCCGGCTCCGACCTCGGCCTGCTGAAGACCCGCGCCGAGCCGAACGCCGACGGCAGCTACGCCATCACCGGCACCAAGATTTTCATCAGCGCCGGCGAACACGACCTGGCCGAGAACATCGTGCACCTGGTGCTGGCGCGCCTGCCCGATGCGCCGGCCGGCAGCCGCGGCATTTCCATGTTCATCGTGCCGAAGTTCAAGCTGAATGCGGACGGTTCGTTGGGCGCACGCAACGGCGCCGCCGCCGGCGCCATCGAGCACAAGATGGGCATCCACGCCTGCTCCACCTGCGTGATGAACTTCGACGGCGCCGAGGGCTACCTGATCGGCAAACCGCACAAGGGTCTGGCCGCGATGTTCACCATGATGAATGCCGCGCGCCTCTCCGTCGGCGTGCAGGGTCTGGCGCTGGCCGAACGCGCGTGGCAGAACAGCCTGAACTACGCGCGCGAGCGCCTGCAGGGTCGCGCCCTGTCCGGCGCCAAGTTCCCCGACAAGGTTGCCGACAACCTGCTGGTGCAGCCGGACGTGCGGCGCATGCTGCTGACCCAGCGCGCTTTCGTGGAAGGTTCCCGCGCGCTGCTGCTGTACACCGCGCTGCAGACCGACATCGAGTCGCGCAGCGGTGACGAGGCCGAGCGCAAGCAGGCCGGCGAACTGGTCGCCTTCATGATCCCGATTGCCAAGGGCGTGGTCACCGAACTGGCGCAGGAGTGCACCAAGGAAGCGCTGCAGGTGTACGGCGGCCACGGCTTCATCGCCGAAAACGGCATGGAACAGTTCGTGCGCGATGCCCGCATCATCACCTTGTACGAAGGCACCACCGGCATCCAGGCTGCCGATCTGCTGGGCCGCAAAATCCTCCAGTTGCAAGGCGTGGGCTTCAAGCATTTCCTGGAAGAGATCAGCGCGTTCTGCAAGCAGCACGCCGCGGACGACGCGCTGCGCACGCTGATCGGCCCGCTGGCCATCGCCACCAAGCAGTGGGGCGACCTCACCCTGAAACTGGCGCAACGCGTGCAGGCCAACCCGGAAGAGCTCGGCGCCGCCGCCGTGGATTACCTGTGGTTCTCCGGCTACGTCACCCTCGCCTACTTCTGGGCGCGCAGCGTCGCCGCCGCCGAAGCCAGTACGCAGTCTGCCGCGTTCAAGCAGGCCAAGCGCGACACCGCCGCGTTCTACTTCGCCCGCATCCTGCCGCGCACGCTGATGCACCAGGCCGCGATCGAAGCCGGCGTCGCCACGTTGCCTGCCATCGACTGAGTCTTCGTACTCACGTGATGCAAAGCAAACGCCCGGGCCATGCCCGGGCGTTTGCTTGTGCGCGATAGCTTCGCGCAGTGCTGCCCGTCGTTAGCGACGCGCCAACAGGTGAACCCCGGTGACACATGCTCCGGTCATGACGTGCCAAGCAGTGTTTGCAACATCGCCTGCTGTTCGAGCAGGGTCAGGTCGATGGCCAGCAATTGGATGCGCTGGTCCAGCCACTCCGTTTTCAGCTTCACTTCGTCCAGACCCGATATGTCTCCATGCAACGAGGCAGCGCCCGAGGCTTCGACTGCCTTCGCTGCAGTCGTCACGCTCCGCGCGAGCTGGTCGTGCTGTCGCTGGAGCCACTTCTGGCCTTGCAGGATGTGCTCGATATCGGCATGGGCGTCGGTCAGGCGAATGGCATATGCATCGTGCAACTTCTGGCGTGTCGCCTTTTCGATCGCGATGTTGCCCCGGTTTCGGTTGAAGACCGGCAGCGTTATCGAGAGCTGAAATCCGCGCGTACTGATGGCGTCGGTATCACGTGCCCGCACGAAGCCGACGGTGATGGCGGGAAACTGCTGCCAGATGGCCTGGCGGTAGCGCGCATCCTGGCTCGCATATCCGGCCTGAAGTGCGCGCAGATCGGGACGCCGGCGCGGAAGCGCGGCAAGATCACGGGCGATTTCCGCCGCGCTGATTCGCGGAATCGTGGCTGGCCCGATCAGCTGCAACTGCGCACCGGGCGACAAGCCCAGCAACGCATCCAGAGCCTGGTGCGTCGCCAGCACCTTGAGTTCCATATCGGAACGACGCGTCTGTACCGCCTGCACGGTCAGCTGATCGGCATTCACGGATGCCAGTGATACGTCGCCGCGGCGATTCGCTTCAAGCAATTCGGCGTGACCATGCTCGACCAGCGCTGACTCGGCGCGCAGCAAATCGAGCATTTTCTGCTGATACCAACTGCGCAGAAACAACTGGCGCGATGTGCCGATGACTTGCCATTCCTTCCATAACAGACTCAGGTCGACCTCGCGCGCGGCTGCGTGCGCTGCGCGCTTGCCGAGGGAATGGGTCAGCAACGCACTGAGGTTTCCGGACAGGCCCGCGCTATAGGAGCTGCTTGGCGCGGAGCTGCTGGTGGGATATCCACGAGAGAAATCCAATACCGGATCGGGCAGCAAGCCAGCGGCAAATGCCTGCGCGCTGACGATGCCACGATCATCGCGCGCAAGTTTCAATTGAGGGTTGTTGGCCACCGCCAGCATGGCGACATCCGTCATGTCCAGGCCTCGGCCCGGATCGAACACGTGTGGATGCAGGAACGGCAACGACAAACTCGCTGCATCGACCTTGATACTCGCCGGGTTATCCGGGGCCTGTGCCTGCGTCGCCAGCGGCAGCGGCTGGTAAGTGGCGCAACCGGCGCACATCAGCGCCATGGCGATGACGCCCATGAAGCGCTTCATGACGCGCGCCCCCAACGCAGATACAGCGCCGGCAGCAGATTGGTGGACAGCAACGCACTCCACAGCACGCCTCCGAGCACCACTATGGCCAATCCTTGTTCCGGTGCCGCACCGGCCCCGAAACCCAATGCCGTGGGCAGCATGCCGAGCGCTGCCGTCAAGGTAGTCAGCACGATCGGGCGAAGGCGCTCGCGGACGGCACGACGCACCGCATCGTGCGGCGCCATGCCTTGCTTCTCGTGGGCACGCACATACGCCAGCAACACGATGCCGTGATTCAAGCTGACGCCGACGAGGGTGAGCAGGCCGATCAAGCCGGTGGCATTGAGCCCCACGCCGGAGATGGCGAGCGCCAACGCCCCGCCGGTAAAAGCGAGCGGTGCCTGCAGCAACAGGATGAGCGGCAGGCGCAGGCCACCGAACTGCAACGCAAGAATGCCCAGCGTGAGAAACAATGCCACCAGCACCGCCGCCCCCATGGCCTCGGCGGTGTGGATGAGTTCGGGATACATGCCGCCGAACGTGATGCGATAGCCGGGCGGCAGGTGCAAACCGCGCAAGGCCGCCCTGGCGTGTGCAATGGTGCTGCCGAGCGGCCCCAGCGGCGTGGCCATGATCGTCAGGGCTCGCTCGCCATCGAAGTGTTCAATCTGGTTGGGTTGTGCCTGCAACTGCAGTGTCGCCACGTGCGACAGTGGTACGGGTCCCTGCTGCGTGGAGATCGGCTCGCGCCCCAGTTGCGAGAAATCCAGATAGGGCGCATCCGCCTGGCGCAGATACAGGTCAAGATGGCTTGCACCGTCAGGCATGCTTGCCAGCACCCTGCCACTCAGCAGCAAATTGAGTTGATTGCCGAGATCGGCCGGGGTGAGCTGCAAGCTGCGCAGCACCTGAGTGCGCGGGCTGATCTGCAGTTGGGTGACCGGATAGGCATCATCGTTGAAGACATCGGCAAGCGCAGGCACCTTCCTCAATCTTGTTGCAACGGACTCGGACACATGACGCAGGGTATCGATGTGGTTGCCGAAGATCGTGATCTCGAACGGTTGTGGCAACCCTGACAGGCTCTCGCCCACACGTTCGATGGTTGGCGTGTCGATGCTTTGCACAACCCCGGGCTGACGCGCGACATCGCGCAAGTGAGCGGACAGCTGATCAAGGCTGTTCGCATTGACGTTGGCCTTGAGCACTATCTGGATTTCTCCGGCGAAACTTTGCTCCGTATAAGCCGTGTCATCGGCCGAGCCGATACGCGCGAACACATGGGCGACAGCCGGATCTGCCTGCAGTGCAGCACTCATTCGTTTCGAGGCGATGATGGCTTCATCCAGCGATGTGCCAGGCGCCAACGTGAAGCTGTCCAGCAATACGCCTTCGTTGGGCAGTGGCAGGAAGTTCACCGGAATGATCGCCAGCACGGCCACGGCGATGATGAAAACGATGGCCGTGGCGAGCAGGCTCGTACCGGGACGGCGCAAGGTGAGGTCGAGCAGCTTTTCATTTCCGCGGGCCAGCCAGTCCAGGAAACGCTGGCCGCTGGCGAAGCGGTGCCCGGTGTAATCGCCACGTCGCCCGAGCACCAGCGGAACGAGCGTCAGCGAGACCACCAGCGATACAAGCAGCGCCAGGCTCATGGTCAACGCGAACGGGCGCATGAAAAGCCCGGCCAATCCGGTGACCGCCAGCAACGGCAGATAGGCGGCCACCGTCGTCAGCGTGCCGGTGGTGTCGGCCAGGGCAATATCCGTCACGCCGGCCTGCACCCCGTCCCAGCCGGCAGAGCCGCGTTCCCAGCGATGCTGGATCGCCTCCAGCACGATGATGCCGTCATCAACCAGCAGTCCCACGGCAAGCGTCAACGCACCCAACGTGAGCAGGTTGAGGCTTTGCCCAAGGGCATACAGCCCGCCGATGGTCAGCAGCACGACGGTCGGAATGCTCAATGCCAGCACGCCCACGCCATGATGGCGTCCCAGCAGCCACACCAACACGAGAATGGCGAGCGCTCCGCCGATCAACAGGTTTCGGGTCAGGTCGACGCCGATCACCGAAACCAGGTGCGATTGACGATAGACGGGCACCCATTGCACACCGCGGGGCAACTGGTCCTGCAGCGACGCCAGCGTGCGCGCAACGGCCGCATCGACGGGAATCGTGGAGGCATCCGGCTGTTTGAAGACGATCAACGCAAGGCCGGGTTGTCCGTCGACCTGCAGACCGTAATGAACATCCGGTGGCGTGTTCACCACCCTGGCCAGTGCGCTCACGGGAACCGGGCCACCCGGTGCCGGCACCGGAATGGCCAGCACATCGCGCGCATCCAGCGGCAAATGGCGGACCTCGACCAGTACGTCCTGATGCCCTGCCACGAGGCGGCCGGCGGGTGATAGCACGGCCGCACCACTGATGGCGCGGGCCAGCGCATCCACCCCCACATGATGCTGAATCAGCGCAGCGGGGTCAGGCTGGATCCACAGCGTCGGAGGGCCCGCCCCGAACAGTTCCACGCGCTGGACACCCGGCAATGCGCGCAGTGTCGGCAGCACGCGCGTGCGAATGGCGTCCTCGGCCTGCCACGCAGGAACATCGGGCGGAAGCTTCACGCCGTAATCGGCGACCTCGTTCACCGCGTTGCCCATGATCTCGGCATACGGCGCCACGCTGGGCGGCAGGCTGGAACGCGCGCGATCAATGGCGCTGTAGACCGCTTGCAGATCAAGCTGCGAATTGCTGCCCTGGGTGAAGCGCGCGGTGAATTGCACCGTGCCCTGGGCAATCGTCGCATGCAAGGTTTGCAGGTCTTGCAAGCCCATCAATTGCCCTTCCAGGGGGCGCGCGACCAGCGATTCCATTTCGAGCGTGGCGTAACCGGGGGCGTGAACGACCACACTGACCTGTGGAAAATCAAACCGTGGCAAGACCTCCGCAGGAATGCGCCAAAGCGCATAGACGCCATAGGCCAGCAGCATGCCAAACAGCATGAGCCACAACAGCGGTCGCCGCAGGAAAGTCAGCCACTGCATCAGTCGGGCGGCGTGTATTGGGCCGCGAAATTGCGGTGATAAAGCAGGTAAGCCTCGCGCACCACAACCGGAACGCCCGGCCGAAGGCCCGTTGTAATCACGACATCGGTGCCTTGGGCAGGTCCTGGTACCACTGGCTGTCGCGCCAGCTTTCCGCTTGTATCGGTCAATACATACCATTTGCCGGCATCGAGAATCAGCGCGCTTGCGGGAACGGCGACCGCAGCACGCGGCGGACCGCTCATGACCAGATCTCCCGTATCCCCTGCTTGCCAGGCAGCCGGAGAAATCGCCGCGAAGTCCAGAATGCGCGCACCATCGGCGGCACGTGCCGGCAATTCAGCCACCAGGTGAACGGTTTGCGTCGCTGCGCCACCCGTCGGGGTGAAATGCGCCGTGATGGTCGAAGGAATGGGCGCGGCGTCGAAGTATTCCGCCCTGAGCCAGAGTTGCCCACGCGGCAACAGCGTCACCACGGGCGCGCCTGCCGACAAATCCGCTCCGGACGCGACACTGACTTCACTGACCACGGCGGCCAGCGGGCTGCTCACGGTTTTTTGCGCACGCAACGTCGCCAGAGCGGCTTGCGCTGCGACGAGCCGGCTTTGCGCAGCAGCCAGTGCGGACTGTGCCGATCCGAGTGCCTGACGGTTGGTTACAAGCGGATACGTGCGCGCCGCCGATCCCGCCGTATTCCGCGCCGCCGTCAATTCGCCCTGTGCGGCACGCAGGCGCGCACGTGCCGCCGCCAGCTCACCGTCGAGTTGAGGGCCGCCGAAGCTCACCAGTGGTTCACCCGCGGCCACTACCTGCCCTGGAGTCACATGCACGCTCGACACACGCGCCGGCACGGTACTGCGAAGCACCAGCGGAGCAATCGATTCCACCTGCGCCCAAGCGTGCGTTTCCGGCTGGTAGCTCACCGCGCGTGCCGGTAGCGTCACGGGATGCGCCATGACGGGTGCGACCGCGCCGAATAACAACAGGGCTCTCAGCAGCATGGACGAATAAACCTCACACCACAGTCTTGCGGGTTGAAACCCGTTCGGGGTTGAGTATAGGGATTCAGGGCAAACACCACCCCATCAATTCGATGACATATCCGATATTCGGGATGCCGCCATAAGGAGTGACTGTTTCCGCCAGCGGCAGCAGTGAAGACACAGAACGGGCCACGCAAAACGATCGTCAACTAACGCAAGTTCTTGCAACCTGAATGCAGGACACACTTTTGCGGGAATGCTCGCTGAATCCGATCCGTTCGCGACCTTGCGCGAGTGAGGGGTTATACAGAAGCATATTCCGGCGGTTCCACACGGTGACCACACCGCCGTCGTTCGCATGACGTTGAAGAGCGATATGGAGAAGCCAGGCAGGATGCTCGTGGCCCAAGCAATCAGGGGATATGCCATCACTTCGTTCCGGGAGACATCCATGAAAACACGCTCATTCACGCTCGCGCTGCTCAGCGCTGGCGTGCTCGTCGCGCTCGCTGCCACGCCGGTGCTGGCACAGACCAGCAGCACGACGACGACCAGTGTCACCACCAGCCGGGAGGCGACCCGGCTGGGCACGGAGTTCACCTCGTTCGCCGGCTCCGACGACAACGCGCAGGCGTTGGTGCACGGCCTGCGCAACGGCAGCCCGATCACGCTGACCGAGCCAGCCACCACAGTTGGCGGCAGCGCCACCGCCACCACGTTCACGCCAGACACCGGCAAGATGGGCTACGGCAACGTGAAGATTGCGCTGTCGCTGGCCGAAGCCAGTCTCACCAAGGCCGGCATCAGTGATCCCACCTCGGCCGAACTTGCTGCTGCGCTCAACGGCGGCACCCTTGTACTAGCCAATGGCACCAGCATCGATCTGAAGGGTGTGCTGGCCGAGCGTGCCGCTGGTGAAGGCTGGGGCCAGATCTCCAAGAACATGGGCTTCAAACTGGGCGACGTGATGCGTTCGCCAAAGCATGCTGGCGAAGTCGCCGAACACGCGCATCATCAAGAGCACAGCAAGGTTGAGCGCGTCGAGCTGGCGCATGGCCGCAATAATGACACGGCCAGCCATCCAGACCGCGTGAGCAAGGTGGATCGCCCGAATCGCCCCGAGCGTCCGGATCGCCCTGAGCGTCCGGATCGCCCCGATCATCCCGATCACGCCGGCCGTCCAGGCGGCTGAGTCTGGTCTCTCCTTCCGGCGGGCCTGGCTGATGCCGGGCTCGCTTTTCTTGAGTTTTAAGGGAAACGATTGCATGCATAACAAATCCTATTGGGTGGTGGCTGGCGGACTGCTGCTTGTCGGCGCACCGGCGGCACACGCCGCCACCACGGACAACGGCCAGTTCAGCCTTTCGGCAGGCGCCGACTACAGCAGCGGCAAGTACGGCAGCACCACCACCACCGACATCTGGTCGGTGCCGGTCACCGCCGAGTACGAGACCAGCAACTGGACCTTCAAGCTGGTCTTGCCCTACATCAACGTCAGCGGTCCCAGCGACGTGATTCCGGGTGTGGGCCACGTGAACAACAAGAACCCGAAGTCGCGTGGTCACGGCCACGGCAATAGCGGCGGCACCACGCCGGTGGCCAGCACTGGCTCAGCCTCGGGTCTGGGCGACGTTGTGGCCTCGGCCGACTACCATCTGTTCACCAGCAACGACCAGAGCTTTGGCGTCGACCTCACCGGCAAGGTGAAATTCGGCACCGCCGACGCGGAAAAGGGTCTGGGCACCGGCAAGAACGACTACGGCCTTTCGCTGGACACCTTCAAGGCCTACGGCAACTGGACCGCATTCGGCGGTGTGGGCTGGATGAAGTACGGCAGCTCGCAATACATCCAGCTGAAGAACGGCTTCAACGCGACGCTGGGTGCCAGCTACAAGCTGAGTCGGAACGACAGCTTTGGCGCGTACTACTACTACCGCGAGCGGATCGCCACCGGCGGCGGGGCGCAGAGTGAACTCACCGGTTACTGGAACCACAAGTTCAACGACAGCCTGCGCCTGCAAACCTACGTGATGGGCGGATTCGCCAACGGCAGCCCGGACTACGGCGTGGGCGCCACGCTGAAATACACGTTCTGAGGAAGGCTGCGGCGCCGGCGCTCGAAGCAAGTGGCCGGTTTGTCCGGCCGCCGAGCGTTATCGTTCGGGATGCCATCGCAAGGACAGACACTCGCTGTCAATGGAGATCGATGGCAAACCGTACGCTGAACGTGGTTCATGGCTCTAAGCGTGCGCTAAGCCGTTCGCCGCAACCTGTCTGCGTCGGGCAAATCCACAGGCCCGCTGCATAGCAAGGAGGACCACATGAAAACGACAAAACGCACCATCCGCCTTCTGGCTGGCTCTGCACTGGCACTTGCCATGATGATCCCGGTGGCGGCATCTGCCCATACGCACGTTTTCGTGGGTATCAACCTCGGCGGTTTGATCGCTCCGCCACCGGTCGAGGTCTACTCCGCACCCGCGTACTATCCGCCGCCGGTCTACTACACGCGCTCGGCCTATTACGAGCCGCGCGTAATCTACCGCGAACCGCAAGTCGTCTACTACCACCACTGGCACCGCGACTGGGACCACGACAGGCGCGGTGACTGGGACCGCGATCGCTGGCACCGCGACTGGCATGACCACGATGACGGTGGCTGGCATCACCATGGGCGTCGTGGCGACGACAACGACTAGCAGTAAGCAACGTACAGCTACCGGCGTGCGCACCCGCGAGGGTGCGCACGCGCTTCTGCACACCGGACTGTTGTCCGATCCATGGTCCCGGCTCCGCCTGATCCGAAGCTAATGATGGTGTCCGCCGGCATCCTCATCCATGTCATCGTCCGGCGGAGCCTTCGCCACGATGTCCTTGTATTGTGCAGGCGTCATCGCCGGCAGCTTCTGCAGGAACGCCACCATGCTCCAGATGGTGGGATCGTCGTGGCCCGCCATTCCCCATGCCGGCATGGCGCTCATCTTGATGCCGTGCTTGATCACCCAGAAGGCCTCCCGTGGATCAACGCGCACCTTGGACAGGTTCGGCGGTTGCGGGTACATGCCTTTGCGCAATTCCGAATTTTCGACTCCCGGTTCAAGGTGACAGCTGGTGCACATCGCCGCGTACTGGCCTGCGCCTTTCAGGATCAGCTGTGGATCATCGAGGTTCGGCACTTTGATGTCTTCGGATCGCAGGTGAATCGAGCGATCACGCAAGGTCTGCAGCAACGTGAAGACGGGCTTGGTGTGATGGTCGTCGGCACCGATGTTGTACATGCCGGAATAGACAAATGCGGCCGCGCCCAGGGTGAGCACCCCGAGCGTGGCCACCACGGTGATGCCGTAATGCCTGATGTGTGTTTTCACGATGCTCTCCTGATCAGAACCAGACGCGGATACCGGCAACGATCTGCCGGTCCAGTGTGTGCTCGCCCGCGGCACGGGCATAGTCGGCGGTTTGGCCCAAGCGGCGCACCCAGTTGATGCCGACATACGGCGCGAATTCACGCCGGATTTCGTAGCGCAGGCGCAGCCCGAACCGGACATCCGACAAGCCGCTGCCGATACCCCGTGCCGGATCGCGCTTGCCGTAGAAATTGGCTTCCAGTTCGGGCGTCAGGATCAGGCGCTGGGTGAACAACACATCGTAGTCGACACGCAGGCGCGCGGCGGTACGACCGGACGAACCCGCATAAGCAGTCGCTTCCAGTTGGAACCAGTATGGCGCCAGTCCCTGCACACCGAACGCTGCCCAGGTGCGAGCGGGGCCTGCCCCGAAGTCGCGGCGAACACCCAGCTGACTGTCCCAATACGCGGCAATGGCATGGCTCCAGAAGGCTTCGACATCACCGTCCTGCAGCTTGCCGGCACTGCGCTCGCCTTCGCTGCGCAACCACAGCTTGTTCGCATCGGTGCCGTACCAGCCCCCCAGCTCCCATGACTGGCCGTGGCCATCACGACCGTCGAAGGCTTCCAACTGGTCGATCAGCAGCTTGCCGATGACGTCATTTCCGCCCATGTGGGCTTGCACCGACCCGTAGCCAACGCCATCGGAATAATCCGGGCTGCGTGCGTCCTGCGGTGCGCGGCCGCCTTGCATCGAACCCATCGACATGCCGTCCATTGAGCCATCAGCAGGCGACGGGTAATCCATGTTCTGCATGGCGCCGTTGGACATACCAACGATGGGGGCTTCGCCGCGCACGTTTGGCTTGGCAGAGTGATTCATGCCGTGCATGTGATCCATTGTCGCTGCGTGTGCAGCCGGTTTTCCCTTGGCTGATTTTTCCTTTTTCTTGTCGGTGGCAGGCGTTGCCATGGACATGTGTGCCATGTCGCCGTGACCCATCGTAGTCATCGGCATCGCTGGTGCCGTCGCCGAACTGCTAGTGGAGGCCGATGCGGTCTGCGCGGCAACGGCCCATGGCAACGTCAGCAAGGCGATCAACAGAAGTGACAAGCTGGAGGCGAAGGTGCGATGACGCGCGCTCATGACACCACCACCTCGCGCATCATGCCCGCCTCCATGTGATACAGCATGTGGCAGTGATAGGCCCATCGCCCTGCCGCATTGGCGCTGACGGCATAACTGATGCGCTGCGCCGGCTGCACGTTGAGGGTGTGTTTGCGCACCTGGAATTGCCCATCCGGGTTCTCCAGTTCGCTCCACATGCCGTGCAGATGGATCGGGTGATTCATCATCGTGTCGTTGACCAGCACGATGCGCAGGCGCTCGCCATGGCGGAAGTGCACGGGCTTGGCATCGGCGAATTTCACGCCGTCGAACGACCAGCTGTAGCGCTCCATGTTGCCGGTCAGATGCAGCTCGATGTCGCGCGAAGGTTCACGCGGGTCGAGCGGTCCGCCGATGGTATGCAGGTCGGCATAGGTGAGCACCTTGCGGCCGTTGTCGCGCAGCCCCACGCCGGGATCGTCGAGGTTGGTGCGTGGCATATCCACACGCATGTCCACACCGGGGCCATATTCGGTGCGTGCGTGATGGGCCATGATCATCGGCTGCATGGCCGCGCCCGGCATGTCCATGCCATGCATCGCTCCATGACCCGACGGCCTCGCCATGGCCATCGCGCCCATCATGTCGACCATGGTCAGCCGCTGGCGCGGATCCATCGACGGCACCTCGGCCTGCATGCCCCCGCGTGGCGCCAGGGTGCCGCGGGCGTAGCCACTGCGGTCGATCGAGGCGGCGAAAATGGTATAGGCGCAATCACCCCGTGGCTCGACCAGCACGTCACAGGTCTCGGCCACGCTGATGCGAAATTCGTCGACCGACACCGGCTCGACATCCTGGCCATCGGCGGCGACCACCGTCATCTTCAGGCCCGGGATACGCACGTCGAAGATGCTCATGGCCGAGCCGTTGATAAAGCGCAGCCGGACCTTTTCGCCAGGGCAGAACAGTCCGGTCCAGTTGCCGGCCGGCGCATGCCCGTTCATCAGGTAGGTATAGGTGTAACCGGAAACATCGCTGAGGTCGGCCGGGCTCATGCGCATGCGATTCCACATGCGCCGCTTCGCCAGTGCCTTCTGCAAGCCCAGTTCGCGCACGTCGTGGAAGAACTCCGGGGCGGTGGGTTCGGCGAAATTGTAGTAGTCACCCTGTCGCTTCAGCGTGGCGTAGATGTGCTCCGGGTCGTCATCGCTCCAGTCGTTGAGCATCACCACGTAGTCGCGATCACTCGGAAACCGCTCGGCGTCGGCCGGCTCGATCACGATCGGTCCGTACACGCCCACCTGCTCCTGGAAACGCGTATGCGAGTGGTACCAGTAGGTGCCGCTTTGCTTCACCGGAAATCGGTAGACGAAGGTTTCACCCGGCGCGATGCCGCGGTAGCTCATGCCGGGCACGCCGTCCATCTCGAAGGGGAGCAAGATGCCGTGCCAATGAATCGAGGTGGACGTGCTCAGGTGATTGGTCACGCGCAAGGTGACGGTGCTGCCTTCCTTCCAGCGCAGGATCGGGCCGGGAATGCCGCCGTTGATGGTGGTGGCAATGCGCGCCCTGCCGGTGTAGTTCACCGGGGCTTCGCCGACAGCGAGGGAAAAATCGGTGCCGCTCAAGGCGTGCGGATGGCTCGCACCGACGATGCCTGCCGGGCGACCGGAGGCCAGGGCGCCGGGCGCGCGCAGCAGCCCCAAGCCAGCGGCGACGCCACCCAAGGCAACGCCCTGCACGAAGCGCCGCCGCGACGGGTCGGCCATGCGGGAAAACGGGGAATTCATTGACTGTCTCCACAACGGAAGCCATCGCGACGGAAGCCGATCGCGATTCGACAAAAGCACGCGACGGCCTGGTGCAGGCCGCGGGCATGGTCAGCGAGGGAGCATCAGGTGGATGGTGGCCGAAGCGGCGGCGCCGTGTCCGGTGAAGGCGCGAGGACCTGCAACGGCATGCCGTAGCGGGCGGACAACGACATGGGAGCAATCATCGCCAACGCCGCAGGCAGTACGGTGGCGCACATCGCAGGACAGTGGCAACCCGATGCCGCATGGCCACCGCAGCAATCGGCCAGGTGATGAACTGCCGCCGCCGAGCGAGTCGCAGGCCCATCGTGGTGACCGTGGTCGCCGGCCATCGAGGTGGCCGCATGCACCGAAGACGCATCCTGGGCAGGCATGCCTCCAGGCGCAGCCGTAACCGAAGTGATCACCAGCATCAGCCACGCGAACACGCTCATTGCGCGAAGGCAACGGGAACGCGTGAGTCGGCGCAGCGTGGGGATCATGCCGGCAGGATAGACACGGCGCCGTGACCGAACAACTCTGGACGAGGGTTCAAGCGGGCTGCTGGCGAACCATCGCGCCGAGTCGGGCCAGGCGGTCGGCCGGCGCGGCCACGGGATGTATCGCCCTTCTTCATATACCATAGGTGGGTATGATATTTGCCTTTCCACGGGAAACCGAGCCATGACGCACACCACTCGCGACAAAACCAGACTGCTCAATCGCGTGCGCCGCCTGCGAGGCCAGGTCGAAGCCATCGAACGGGCGCTGGACGACGAGAAAGACTGCGGCCAGATCCTGCACCTGGTAGCCGCCGTTCGCGGAGCCACCAACGGCCTGATGGTCGAACTGCTGGAAGACCACATCCGCTTTCACGTGGTCGATCCACGGCACGAAGCCGACCCGGACAAGTCCAGAGGCGCCGCCGACCTGATCGACGTCGTCCGCGCCTACCTCAAATAGCCAGCGGGGATTTCCATGACGTCAGAACTATCCCCGCACGGCGAGGACCTCGCGGAGGCCACGCGGGATCGCACCGTCGCACACGAAGCACACGACCACGGCGAACACGGCCACGAGCACGCGTTCGACCTCAAGGAAGCCGCACGCATCGCGTTCGTTGCCGGCGCCGCAGCGGCCGTGTGGTTTCGTGTGTGGGAACCGTTCGCCGATGTGAGCGTGATTGGCATCGTCGGCGTACTGGTCGGTGGCTGGCCGGTTTTCCGCGAAGCCGCCGGGAACATGCTGGCGCGACGCATGACCATGGAGCTTTCCATGAGCATCGCGTTGATCGCCGCCGCGGCGATCGGCGAATTCTTCACCGCGCTGGTCATTACCTTGTTCGTGCTGGTCGCCGAAGTGCTGGAGGGCATGACGGTGTCGCGCGGACGCAGCGCGATTCGCGACCTGCTGGATTTCCTGCCTCGCTCGGCCACCGTACGCCGCGCCGACGGCGTCGCCGAGATCCATGCAGCCGATCTGGCGATGGGCGACGCGGTCCTGGTCAATCCGGGCGGACGCGTGCCGGTCGACGGTGTGGTGACTGGCGGGCATTCGTTCCTCGATCAATCGCGCATTACCGGCGAGTCGATGCCGGTGGAGGCTGTCGCAGGCTCCCGCGTTTTCGCCGGATCGATCAACCAGTCTGGTGCCATCGAGGTTCGCGCCGAGCGATTGGGACGCGATACCAGCTACGGCAAGATCATCGAAGCCGTCGAGCAATCCGAGCGCTCGCGCGCTCCCGTGCAGCGCCTGGCCGATCAACTGGCCGGCTATCTCGTGTATTTCGCCCTGGCGGCGGCGGTGCTCACGTGGTTGATCACCCGCGACATGCGATCGACCATTTCGGTGGTGATCGTGGCAGGAGCATGCGGCATTGCGGCCGGCACGCCGCTGGCCATCCTCGGCGCCATCGGCCGGGCCGCGCGCCTGGGCGCCATCGTCAAGGGCGGCCTGTACCTGGAGACGCTGGGACGCGTCGACACCGTGGTGGTCGACAAGACCGGCACGCTTACCTTCGGAAAGCCCGAAGTGCAGCAGGTGACTCCGGTCGAAGGCATACAGGCCGCGGATCTTCTCGATGCCGCCGCGACGGCGGAAATACGCTCCGAACATCCGCTGGGCAAGGCGATCGTCGCGCATGTCCTGGCGCAAGGCCGCACTGTCGCCGAACCGGACGATTTCCACTACACGCCGGGGCGCGGCATCGTCGCAAAAGCCTGTGGCTCGACATTACAGGCCGGCAACCGTTTGCTGATGGCCGAGCTTGGCGTGGACGTCCCTCGGCAATGGGCCGGAAACGCGGCGGCATCGGAAGTGCATGTCGCGCGCAACGGCAGGCTACTCGGCACCATTGCAATGGCGGACAAGGTGCGCCCCGAAGCCCGCGCCGCTATGGATGCACTGGCGCGGTTGGGCATGCGCACGCTCCTGCTGACCGGCGACACCGAACCCGTGGCCAGAGCCGTTGCCGACTCACTGGGCATCACCGAGTTCGAGGCGAACCTGCTGCCGGAAGACAAGCACGCCCGCGTGACGACGCTGGTTGCGGCGAAACGCCGGGTGGCGATGCTGGGCGACGGCATCAACGATGCGCCAGCGCTGGCCGCCGCAAGCGTCGGCGTAGCGATGGGATCGGGCACCGACGTCGCCCGCGAGAGCGCCGACATCGTGCTGCTGGGCAACGACCTGTCGCGCTTCGTCGACACGCTGGTGATCGCGCAACGCACCCGCAGGATCATCTGGGCCAACTTCATCGGAACGATCGTGGTCGACGTGATCGGGGTGGGACTGGCCGCTTCCGGCGTGCTCGACCCGCTGGGGGCAGCCTTCATCCATGTCGCCTCGGAGATGGCCTTCATCCTCAACTCGGCGCGGCTGCTGCCGACGATGGACCGCATCGACCGGAAGGCAGCTGTTTCACCCGACCCGTTGCCGAATTGACGTCTCCCTGCCTCGCTCCGTCCGGGGAGCAAGCAACAAACCTCAGCTCTGCCGAATGGTTATCGACATGCCCTGGATCATCACGAAGTACCTCATCACGTCCGCCATAGTCGTGGCCGTCTCGGAGCTGGCCAAACGCAGTGATCGCCTGGGCGCACTGCTCGCTTCGCTCCCCTTGGTCACCTTGCTGGCACTCACCTGGCTGTATCTGGAAAAGCAACCGGCATCGAAGATTGCCAACCATGCCTGGTACACGTTCTGGTATGTGGTTCCGACGCTGCCGATGTTCCTGGTCTTCCCCCGGCTTTTCGCGCGCTTCGGGTTCTGGCCGGCGTTGGCGTTAAGCGCCGTCATCACGGTGGTCTGCTTCGGCGCATTCGCGCTGCTGGTAAAGCCTTTCGGGATCGAACTGCTCTGACCCGGCAGCGGACAACGGCGCAGCAGACAACGACAGGGCCAGGCGCGCAGCGCGCGCCTGGCCCCCGACCTCACTTCTTGACCGCGTACAACTGCGACAGGTAGTCGGGCGTGCCCTTGACGCGTACCAGGTGCGGGTACTTCAGGCCGCCGTGGTAGTCGATCTTGATGGTCTTGTACTCGTCGAAGTTCTTCACCATCAGGGTGATCGGCGCCGAGCTGTTCTGGGCGTTCTTCACGGCCTGCTTCATGTTGTCGGCGTTGAACTCCTGGCCGTCGACCGCAACGATGGTCATGCCCGGCGCGAGGCCGGCCTTGAACGCGGGGCCGTTCCACAACACGTCACGCAAACTGCCCTTGCCCGACGTGCTGAAGCCGACCGAGTAGGTGAGGTCGATCCCCTTGATGTGGTATTCCGCCATCAACGCCTTGATGACGTCGGACTGCTTGTCGGTATACACCAGCTTCCAGCCCTCGGCGGCGATGCCGTCGGTGACTTTCTGATGGCCGTCCAGACGCGTGCGCAGGAACGTGCTCCAGTCGTACGGCTGGATCTTGTTGAGCTCGCTGACCACGTCCTGGAAGGTGTAGGTATTGATGTTCCATGCGCCGGGATCGACGCCGAAGAAGCCACGCGCGAAATCGTCCAGCGAATGCTTGTCGTGGCTGAGCGCACGCAGCTTGGCATCCACCGCCAGCCAGATCAGCTGACCGGCGGAGTAGTAATCCTCGCTGCCCTGGTAGTTGCGATAGGCCAGCGGCGCGCGCTGGGCCATGACCGGATCGTTGGTGGTGTCTTCGATGGTGCGCCAGCTCAGCAGGCCGGGACGGCCCATGTCGTAGGTCGCCGCCACGTAGGCCAGCTTGTCCAGGCCGGTCTGGGTGTTTTCCAGGCCGGTGCGAACCGCCATCACGTTGCCCCAGAACTGGGTCTGCCCTTCGTACACCCACAGCAGGCTGTCGCCCATGGGAACGTTGAAGTTCGGCGTCCACAAGTCGGCCGGACGACGGTACTTGCCGTCCCAGGAGTGGTTCAGCTCATGCGTCAGCAGGTCGTGCGGCGTCTTCAGATTCCACTTGGTAAAGAAATCGGCGCCGGTACCGTCTTCACTGGAACGATGATGTTCCAGACCCTTGCCGCTCATCTTGTCCGACAACCAGAGCAGGAAGTCGTAATGGTTGAAGTGGAAGGCGCCGTAGAGCTTGTGGTACTGGGCCGGAATGGTGTGCAAGGCCTTCATCGCTTCCGGCGAGATCACCAGATCCTTGGGCGCGTCGGCGATGACGTCCAGGTACATCGGCGTGAGCTTGCTGCCGGGATCCAGCTCGATGCGCTTGAAATACTTGCCGGCGATCACCGGCGAGTCGACCAGGTCGACATAGGAGATCGGCTTGAAGTTAGTGGTATCGCCCTGCTGGCTTTGCGGCCGCAGCGCCGAACCGATCTTCCAGCCTGCCGGCACGGTGACGCTGGGTTCGGTCATGATCTGGCGGGTGTAATAGCCGGCCGGATACATCGACACCTTGCTCCACGCCAGGTCGAGCATTTCCGGGGTCATCCGGATCGGCCCTTCGCTACGCTTCTGTGCCGTGAGCACCTGGAAGTCGACATCGATGCTGCTGGCGCCGGCGGGCACGTCGATATGGAAGGCGTAGACGTTGTACTTGTCGCGCTTCCAGGTCAGCACCTTGCCGTTGGCGCGAATCACCAAACTGGCGACCTTGTCGATCGGGCCGCTGGGCTCGTGGTCGCCGGGAATCCACTGCGGGTACAGCAGGTACATCGGGCCGGCCTTGACCGGAATGCTCTCGTGCACGGTGAAGATGCGATGGTCGACGTCGGTGGCATCGACATGGACCTTCATGGTGCCCGGGTACGGGATGTTCTGCGGCGGCGGCACGTTGTCGCTACGTGACTGGTCTTGCGGGACCGTGGCGGTATCGGAAGGAGAAGCTTGCGCCACCAGCGGCGCAAGGCCGAACGTGGCAACCAGTAGTGCGGCCGCAAGAACAGTGGTTTTCATCGGGACTCCGGATCGGTTTCTGTTTCGCCGAGGCGTAACGGGAAGGTGAGGATGGATGCAGTGGGGGAATGGCAACGCGTCCATGCACGGGCAAGCCATGCGATGACGTCCGCGGAAACCATGGCGGACGCGGCACCGAATGAGCCCATCGGTCAACAAACGAGGCACGACATGCGCCGGCGCGTGGATGAGTCCGGCGCCAAGGCAGATGTCGATGGCTGGGACACTGATCGCGCCCTGACCTTGGCGGGAGTGCCGGAAGTCACACCGCAAACGGGGTCGCAATAACCAGCGAATGCCACGCGCAAGACGCAAAAATCGCGGCGTTGCCTCACGCCTTTTGCGTTCAATTACTTGGACCTTGGCCAGCCGGCCGATGGCTTTCCGTCACGGCGACGATGCGGCCTTCCTGCAGGTCAATCGCAATTTCCTGCACTGAAGATTCGCGCATGCTCCGGCACCACAGGGCGTGATCAGGGCCGGCCTGCGCCAGCGTCGAGCGCCGTCACCGACGATGTGCGCACCGGCATCGGCGCTTTCTTCTGCCCCACCCGCGCCAGATGCAGCCGCAGGATGCGACGCAATTCCAGGATCGCGGCCGGGGTCTCCTGCACGCTGTGCCACGACGGGATCACCACCTCGGATTCGGCACCGGCCAGATGCGCGCTGGTGTACGGCACCACGCCGTCGCTGCTCTGCGCCAGCGTGCCATGCGGTTTGTACAGACCAATGATCGAGTGGTAGTGCACCTGCGGCGAGATCGGCAGGTTTGCGGTGGCGACGATGAAGGGATCGGTGTCGCTGAGATTGCCCACGCTGTTGGAAACATGGATCGGCGCGCCCTTGCCTGTACCACCTTGGCCCGAATCGTCCTTGAGCAGATCCGAAATGCTGGCCACATCCTTGATCACGCTGAACGGCAGGCGGATCAGTTCGGCAACCCAGCGCGCCAGTCGATGCCGCGCCATCGGCGTGCCGCGATGCGGCGACGACAGGAACACGGCCTCGTCCACTTGCGGTATCGGCGAGAACTGCAGGTACGGCGCCAGTTGCCGATGCAGCCGCGCGCGCTTCGCGGCGGAAAGTTTGCGGCTTTCCGGCACCAGGCTCCACAGCTTGTCGCCGCTGGACGACACCAGCAGGCGCGCGATCACGCCGCCCATGCTGTGCCCCACCAGCATCATGTGCCGGGTGGCGCGAGCGGTACCGTTCGGATCGAAGTGCCGGATGGTGGCATCCAGCGCCTGGCGGATCTGCCGCAGGTTCACCGCAATCGGCGCGTTGGTGGGGTAATAGACCTGCCACACCTGATAGTTATGGCGCAGCGTTTCATCGCCCAGCACTTCGTTCGCCACGTTGACCCAGGCTTCCGGACTGCTGGCCAAGCCGTGCAGCATCACCACCGTCAATCGGTTCGGATCGTAGGGCTGCATCAACAGCACACGTGGCTCCGCCAGGCCGCCTTGCCGTCCCAGCAGCGAACGGATCGACTGCATCGCGAAACCCGAGCGTGCCAACCACAGACCATAGGGTGCGGTGAAATTCGCCCCCAGCGGCACGCTGCGACCCGCGATGGTGACGTCCGCATCGCGATAGGGATCGCGCACCAGCAATTGCACCTGCCGCGTCGCCAGCACCTCGTCCAGCGTTTGCCCGCCGAACACCAGCACGCCGGTCATCGCCGCATAACGCGGCTCGCGCCATGGCACGCTGGGCGCATCCGGCGTGGATGGCGGCGCCACCGCCACGAAATCCGAACCGAAACCATCGCGTCGATAGACGTTGCGCAAACCCTTGAAGCGCAGTGCCGAGGCCGGGATCAACTCCGTCGGCGTGGCGCGCAGATGCAAATCGGTATTCGGTCGCAACACGGTCCAGCCTGCCAGCGCGGTCTGCGACCAGTCTGTGTTCAAGCGCGGCAGCTCCTGGAACCAGCGCCCCACCACGCGCTCCACCGCGTAATCGTAGAACGCGATCACCCGCGCCTGGCGCTGGTCGAACACGCGCTGGGCCGGTGTCCGCTGTGTGTAGAACAGATAGGCGTAGGCGTAGCGTGCGGATTGCAGGTAAGCGCCGAGGGTGGCGTTGTCCATCGTCGCGGCGTGGTCGTCGTGCAGCGCGTGCCCCAGCCACAGTTCCGACAGGGCGGACAGCCGCTGTTCCTCGTCGAGCCCACCCGAACGCCCGACGATCTCGGTGCACGCATCGAAGGATTGCGTGCATTGCTTCGTGGTCAGCGCCACCACGTTGAGCGCCTGCACCGTGCTGTCGCTGAGTCGGCCCGAACCGAGCACATCGGCGCGACTTTCGGCCACCACGTCATGCGGTTTGAGCCGGCTCACCCCTACCATCGCGCAGGCCTGCAGGCACAGCAGCAAGATCGGTGCGACAAGGCGCACCAACCACCAGGTCCTGCTTCGCATCCCGCTTGCCCGCTCCATCCGCTTTCGATCCCGCCCACGGTGTTGCAACGATTGTAGCCAGCCGCACGGGCCACGGGCATTGTCATCCACGACGTGACGCGGCAGGCTTCACGCATCCAGTGATGACCCAGGCAGGACACGATGAAAGGTTTGCGCGCAATCGGCGCCTTGTTGTCGTTCGCGCTGGCCGCGCTGGTCACCCTCATCTCCGGCGCCTGGGGCGCACTTGCCTTGTGGTACCAGCTACCCGGCAGCCACGCCGCGCGAGCACTCGGTGCATCGCTGTGGGTTGCCGCCGTGCTGGCGTTGATCGCCGTGGTCATCCTGCGCCGCACCTGGTGGCCACTCGGTGGCTATGTGCTGATGTATGCGCTGCTGCTGGGCTGGTGGTCCACCATCGTGCCGACGAACCATCGGGTCTGGGCCGACGATGTCTCGCGCCTGCTCACCGGCACGGTGCATGGCAGCGTGGTGACCTTGCACAACGTGCGCGACTTCACCTGGCGCAGCGCCGATGACTACGACGAGCATTGGGTAACGCAAAGCTACGACCTCGACCAGCTGGTTTCGGCTGATGCGGTGCTTTCGCACTGGGGCAGCCAGGCGATTGCCCACGCGATGATCTCGTTCGGCTTCGATGACGGCCGGCATCTGGTGTTTTCGGTGGAGATCCGCAAGCGACGCGGCCAGAAATTCTCCTCCATCGGCGGTTTCTTCAAGAACTTCGAGTCGATCCTGATCGCTTCGCCCGAAAGCGACATCGTGCGCGTACGTACCAACGTGCGCGGCGAGGACGACTACCTCTACCCGCTGAGCATGAGCCGCGACGCGATGCGCGCACTGTTCCTCTCGTACACGGCCACCGCAAACCGGCTGGTGGACCACCCCGAGTTCTACAACACCATCACCTCGAACTGCACCACCATGGTCTATCGCATGGCACGCCAGCTCGACCCCGGCCTGCCGTGGGATGCACGCCTGCTGGTCACCGGCTATCTGCCCGGCTACCTGTACAAGATCGGCGCGCTGGACCACCGGCTGACCCTGGACGAATGGAACCGGCGTGCGCGCATCACCGAACGCGCACGCGCCAGCAAGGCCGTCGGGAATTTTTCCGCGGCGATTCGCACACCATTGCGTTGATGCCTGCTGGCTGAACCGCACCTGTTCAAGGTGTCGCAACACACGTTCAATCACGCTTTTTGTGATGCGTGCACACGACATCGCAACACGCTTTTCTCGACGCGAGCAAAAAGCTGAATGGAAGCGCAGCAGCGGCCACGCGAAATGCGCACGCTCATGTCCACATGGGGTAGGTTCAAAAGGGTGGTGCATCCACCCCACATCCTCGAACGACCTGCAAGCCGTCATCGCGAAGCAGGCACGCACCCAGGAGAGACACGCATGACCATCCGTACCCTTCGAACCACCGTGCTGGCGACAAGCCTCATGGCGCTGGGCCTTGCGGGCTGCTCGCAATACGTGAAGAAGACCGACTTCAACACCGCCATCCAGCAGTTGCAGCAGAAGCAGCAGGACCAACAGCAGCAGATCGACTCGATCAAGCAGCAGATGCAGTCGCAATTCTCCAAGTACGACGCGCAGATCACCGCGATGCAGGGCCGCGTCAGCGTCGACACCGTGGCGCACTTCGCCTTCAACAGCGCCACGTTGAACGACCAGGACAAGCCGGCGCTGCAGAACTTCGCCGAGACCATGAGCAAGTACCACCCGAACGCGATGATCACCGTGGAAGGCTTCACCGATCCGGCCGGTTCGCGCGGTTACAACAAACACCTGGGCATGGAACGCGCCAAGGCCGTGCGCGACTTCCTGGTCAGCAGCGGTCTCAACGCCGACATGGTGCGCGCCGTGAGCTATGGCGAGGACGCCAACCGTCAGGTGGCCAAGGGCGCCAGCCACGACCGCGGCGCCGACAACCGCCGCGTCTCGCTGACGGTGGACTCCACCGGCACCGGCGCCATGGCCTCCGCTGCGCCCTGACGCGACATTGCGAACCACGGCAAAACCAGACGCCCGGGCTTGCCCGGGCGTTTTTGTTTACATGGATAGACGCAGGCACCAGCGACCGTAAGGCTTTCCCCGCAACACGCCGGTGGTGTAGAACCGAAGGCACCGTTCAACCGATCACCAACCCGCATGGCCGACAGCACTTTCCTGATTCGACTGGCTCACGATGACGACGACTTCATCCTGGGACTGGTGCCGCGCTTCGTGAATTTCGCGCTGCCGGCATGGCGCAAGCGACAAGCGTGCATCGAAGGTATCCACAGCGACCTGGCGCGTCATCTCGACGAATCGCCTGCCAACAGTTACCTGTTTGTGGCCGAGGATGCCGACGGCGAACGCGCCGGTTTCATCCATATGCAAAAGACGCGGGATTTCTTCACCGGTCGTGGCAACTGCCACGTTTCCGACCTGGCGGTGGCGCCGCAGCATGAAAGGCGCGGCGTGGCGCGCGCCCTGCTGGCGCATGCCGAGGATTGGGCGCGCGGGCATGACTGCCAGCTGATGACACTGGCCGTATTCCCCGGCAACGAGCGCGCCCGCGCGCTGTACGAAAGCGCCGGCTACGGCATCGACCTGCTGCGCATGGCCAAGCCGGTGCGCTGAGCTGCAGATGCGAAGAAGCCGCCCACAGGCGGCTTCTTCGACAACGACACAGAGCGGCAGCGATCAGTTGGTGACCGTGTTCGCCGTTTCAGCGTTTTCACGCAAGCTGAGCTCACGCGCCACGCGGTCGATGTTGCCCAGCGACAACAGATGCGCGTAGATCCAGCCAAGCACACCGTTCTTCAGGAACTCGTGCGTGGTCTTCTCGTCGAGCTTGCCGAGCTTCTCCTCGCTGACCACGAACAGGCCGTTGAGGTTGATGGCGTTGCCGCCATCCTTCTGCAGCGTGATGTTGCGCGGCTCCAGCAGGTCATGCGCACGCAGCTGCTCCATGAACCACTTGGTGCGGGACACGTGCTGCTGGAATTCGCCGAGGAAATTCACGGCATTGGTCAGCAGCTCGCTGTCGGTGCCGTCTTCCTTGAACAGGCGCTCGCCTTCGGCGCCAAAGCCTTCATAGGCCTCGTCGAGGAACACGGTGAAGTCGTCGCCTTCCACTTCCGGCGGCTTCTCGGCCAACACGAACGGATAGCGGCGGATGAACGCCGGGATATAGGTGTTTGGCAGCCACTGGCCATTCGCGTCGACGAACAGATTTTCGTTCTGACGCAGGCCGAGCAGGGCCATCGGGCCGGCGCTGGCGATATCGTTGCCGGCAAACAGGATCGGCATGTCGCGGGCAGCGGACGGGAACTCCACGCAGGTCAGCGGCACCGAATGCACGTTGAGCGCGAACTTCAGGCTCGGCACCGGCTTCAGGTGCAGGTCCTTGTGCTGGGTACGGTTGAGCGGCACCGGGCGCTCGTAGAAAAGAACTTCAGCCACGTTATTACCTCTGCCCCGCCGTGCCGGGGTCGCCACCAGCGGCTCCCCCTCCCAAACCCGGCGTCGGGTCTACAGATGAATAGGCACTATATCAGCGCGCGGGCGCCTCGGCGAACGGGGCTTCCTGAACAGGCATCTACCTGTCCTGCAAGGGATTTGCATGCGTTTTGCAACAGGTTTGTTCTATGCTGCGTTTACTCGGGCATTGCTGGACCGATCTTTCGCTTCAGGCTGAAGGACGAAACACATGCTGATGGAAGTGCCAATCCGGGCCGATCTCCATTCGACCCGCGTGCTGTCGCTGGACGCCGCCGGCAGGATCCTCGACTGGATCAGCTGGCAGGACGCGGTATGCCTCTACGTCCGCGACGCCGTGGCCTGGACCTTGGGCGACCCCTGCCTCACCGTCCATGGCGGCCAGAATCGCGCCCTGGGCGTACAGAGCACGCTGCAGCTGCATCCGATCATCGCCAGCACCGGCCATTGCCGCGAGTACGCGATCGACCCTGCTCCGGCGCTCACCAACACCGCATTGTTCGCCCGCGACCGCCACCTGTGCCTGTATTGCGGCGCGCATTTCAACCGGGGCGGACTCACCCGCGATCATGTGCTGCCGGTGTCCAAGGGCGGCCGTGACGAATGGGAGAACGTGGTCAGCGCCTGCCTCGCCTGCAATCTGCGCAAGAGCAACCGCACCCCGCAGCAGGCCCAGATGCCCTTGCTGGCGGTGCCCTATCGGCCGAGCTGGGTGGAACACCTGATCCTGTCCAACCGCAACATCCTGGCCGACCAGATGGAGTTCCTGGTCAGCCATCTGCCGCGGGACCGGCGCGCCGCCCACGCCGCCTGAAAGCCCGCAGGACAGCGGCCAGCGCCCCGCTGCCCCGCACTTTCCATGCCGCTGCCCTTGCCCCGCCCCGCCGCTGGGCCAACAATACGCAGATGATCGATCCTGTCCGTTACCCGCATCTGGCGTCCATTGAGGCGCCTACCGACCTGCGCCGCATTCCCGACGACCAGCTGACCGCGGTCGCCGACGAGCTGCGCGCCTACCTGATCGAATCGGTGGCCAGCTCCGGCGGGCACTTCGGCGCCGGACTCGGCGTGGTCGAACTGACCGTGGCCCTGCACCATGTGTTCAACACGCCGGACGACCGCCTGGTGTGGGACGTCGGGCACCAGTGTTATCCGCACAAGATCCTTACCGGCCGCCGCGATCGCATCACCACGATCAAGAAAAAGGACGGCCTGGCACCGTTCCCGCGCCGCGAGGAAAGCGAATACGACACCTTCGGCGTCGGTCATTCGTCCACCTCGATCTCGGCCGCCCTGGGCATGGCCATTGCCGCACAGCGCAAGGGTGACAAGCGCAAGGTGGTGGCGGTGATCGGCGACGGCGCCATCACCGCCGGCATGGCGTTCGAGGCGCTCAACCACGGTGGCGACGTGGAACCGGACATGCTGGTGGTATTCAACGACAACGGCATGTCGATCAGCGAGAACGTGGGCGCGATGACCAAGATGATGGCGCGCGCCATGGCCAGCCGCCGACTCAATGCCGTGCGCGAGCGGGCCAAGCGGGCGATCCCGAAACAGTCCTTCGCCGGCCGCTTCTTCAAGCGCTGGGAAGAGCACGCCAAGGGCATGTTCGTGCCCTCGACGCTGTTCGAGGAACTGGGCTTCCATTACACCGGCCCGATCGACGGCCACAACATCCCGCAATTGCTGACTGCGCTGCGCACGGTGAAAAGCCTGCCCGGCCCGCAACTGCTGCATGTGGTCACCACCAAGGGCAAGGGCTACGCGCCCGCCGAGCAGGCGCAGATCGAATACCACGCGGTCGGCCCGTTCGATCCCGATGCCGGCGTGGTGAAAAAGCCCAAGCCGGCCAAGCCCACCTACACCGACATCTTCGGCGACTGGCTATGCGACATGGCGGCCGCCGACGAGCGCCTGCTCGGCATCACCCCGGCGATGCGCGAAGGCTCCGGCCTGGTGCGCTTCTCCAAGGAATACCCGGAGCGTTATTTCGACGTCGCCATCGCCGAGCAGCATGCGGTGACGCTGGCCGCCGGCATGGCCTGCGAAGGCGCCAAGCCGGTGGTGGCGATCTACTCCACCTTCCTGCAACGCGCCTACGACCAGGCCATCCACGACGTGGCGCTGCAGAATCTCGACGTCACCTTCGCCATCGACCGCGCCGGCGTGGTCGGGCCGGACGGCGCCACGCATTCGGGCAGCTTCGACCTGACCTTCCTGCGCTGCCTGCCGAACATGGTGATCATGGCGCCGGCCGACGAGAACGAATGCCGCATGATGCTCAGCACCGGCTTCCGGCATGCCGGCCCGGCCGCGATCCGCTATCCGCGTGGCACCGGCCCCGGCACCGCGATCCACCATGAGCTGGAAACCCTGCCGATCGGCAAGGCCGACCTGCGTCGTCGCGGCCACGGCCTGGCCATCCTCAGCTTTGGCGCGATGCTGGCGCCGGCGGCGGTCATTGCCGCCGAACTGGATGCCACCCTGGTCAACATGCGCTTCGTGAAGCCGCTGGACGAAGCGATGGTGCTGGAGCTGGCCCACACGCACGATGCCTTCATCACGCTGGAAGACAATGCCGTCGCCGGCGGCGCGGGCTCGGCCGTGGCCGAATGCCTGGCCGCGCACGGCGTCACCCTGCCGATCCTGCACCTGGGCCTGCCCGACACCTATCTGGAACACGGCAGCCGCGAGGAAGTGCTGTCGATGGCCGGCCTCGATTTGCCCGGCATCCGCCACGCGATCCTTGCGCGCTTCCCGCAACGCGCGGCTGCCCTCGCTGCCAACGCCGGCTGAGGCCCTCCGGGCCTCGTCGCACGGCATTCCCGGAGCCTGTTCGAAGCCTTGCTTCCGCAGGCAGGCCCGCTTTTTGTAGGAGCCCGCTCGCGGGCGATGCTCCTGTTCTGGCGCTTCTGCGAGCGGAAAGCCTGAAAACATCGCCCGCCAGCGGGCTCCTACAAACCACTCTTGCTCGGGGACGTGCGCCCTCGCCAGGCGCTCAGAACGGCACCTCGACCGACACCCCCAGCGTGCGTGGCGTAGTCAGATGCACCAGCATCGGCCCGCCCACGCTGGCCAGGAAATTGATCGACTGGTCGTTGAGCGCGCCCACCGGCACGCGGCGATCGAGCGCGTTGCGCAGATAGACGTCCACATCGATGCCATGGCGCAACACCACGCCGGCATCGAGGTCCAGCATGCCGTAACCCGGCAGCTTGAAATCCGGATCGCTCGCATCGCCGGGAAAGCCGGCGTGGCGTCGACTCGATACACGCACGGTCGCACCGACGTAGCTCTCATGGCCATGAAACCGACCCGTGTATTTCGCGGCCAGCGTGGTCGCGATACGCGCCGAGTACGGCAGGCGTGCATGGGCGGCAATGCCCTGTTGCGAATTGCCCTCGAGCGTGCGGGCATCGGTCCATGCGCCGGAACCGCTCAACAGCCACGGCCCGTCGCGCCAGGTCGCCTGCAGCTCCAGACCATCGATACGCGCATCGCCGGTGTTCTCGATGATGGCATTGCCAACGGTGTAGGTGATCAGCTGCATGCGGTGCCATTCGATGTCGTAGACATCCGCGCCGATATTCAGTCGCCCGCCAGATGGCTGCCCTTGTAACCCAGCTCGTAACTCTGCAGCGTGTCCGAGCCGAAGCTGTTCTTCGCACCGGGATTGGCGCCGAAGATGGTGCTCGTCACCGGCGCCTGCAGCCCACCGGGCCGATAGCCGGTGGAGGCGCGCAGGTAATAGCTGTGCGTCTTGTCCGGGCGATAGCTGAAGGTCAGCATCTTGGTGATGTCGTCACTGATCATGTGCTCGCGAAAACCGCCCGCGCTGCCCGCCACCGCGCCACTTTCGACATTCGACAATTGCTGGGCGTTGCCGCTGGCGCGCAGGCCGGCGGATACATCCATCGTCGGCGTGACGTGCCAGGTGACATTGCCGTAGCCGGCGTATTCCTCGAAGCGGGCGTTGACCCGCTGGGTCAGCAACACGCTGTTCCCCGGTGGCGGCAGATTGGCGCCTTCCAGCGCGTATTGCTCCCACGCCTCTTCGCGGTTGAACCACATCCCGGCCAGCCAGTCGATGTGTTCGCCCTTGCGCGAGGTCAGCCGCATTTCCTGCGAAGTCTTGTGCACGTCGTAGCGCGAGTCGACATAAAGCGAACTGAGTTGGCGGTCCACACCGAAAGCCGGGCCGAGCACGTTGAGCAGCGCCAGGAAACCGTCCGGATAATCCTGCACGCTGCGATTGACGAAGTTCTGGTACGAGCTGATCCAGTCCAGGTGGGCCCAGCCGAATTCGTAACCGGCGCGGAACGCATACAGCTGCAAGGTCTGCGAAAACGGTTCGCGATGGTTGAGTCGCCGATGGTACGGGCCGCCCGAAACCGGCCGGCCGGTGGCCAGCGAATAGTCGGCCATCGACAGGCCATCGGCGGCGATTTTCTGCGCCATCGCACTGAGATTGAAGCTGAGCCGGCTGCTGGCATCCACCTGCAATTGCACGCGCGCGCCACGGGTATGCGTGCGATCGGCGCCGCTGGCCGGCGTTTCACCCACTGCCCGGTAGACGCCGGCACTGTGCCGGTCGAACACCGAGGCCCGCAGCGCGGCCACACCCTCCACCAGCGGCAAGTTCAGCGTGGCGTGCTCGGTGTAGCCCATGCCGGCACCCTGGGTGTGCGAGATGTCGACACCGGCGTTGCCGCCGAAGCGATCCGTGTCGGGCTGGTGGGTCACGTACTTGATCAACCCGCCCATGGAACCGGCACCGTACAAGGTGCCTTGCGGGCCGAACAGGAACTCGATGTGGTCCAGGTCCAGCAGCGCCGGATCGAACACGAAGGTCGCGGCCGAGGCATACACCGTACTCCCGCCCACCGGCACGTCATCGATGTAGACCGACACGGTGGGGCTGGTCTGGTTGCCGGTGGACACGCCGCGCATCACCAGCTGGCCCTGTCCCGCGCCGCCCTGGCTGGCGAAGAACACGCCCGGCTGGTACGACACGTAATCGCCGAGCGACTGCGCGCCCAGCCTGCGCAAACGGCTGGCAGGCACTTCGTCCACATGCATCGGCACTTCACGCGATGGCTCGCGGCGGCGATCGGCGGTGACCATCACCTCGCCCAGCGTCACCGCATGCTTTGTCGCGGCCTTGTCTTGCGCCGGGTGCACCGACGTGCCGGATGCAGCCGTGGTTGATGCCTTCCCGATGACCTGCTGGCTGACTGGCGCAGCCGCCCATGCAGGCGCCGCTCCGGCCAGGGCCAGCAGCAGGGCCGTGCAGATCGCCCGTGTCAGCGGTCGTCGGTCGGTGGCGCCGGGGCGGTCATGATGGTCGTGCCCGGCCCCGATGGAACCTCGTGCAGAGGACGTGCCCATGCCCACACCCGGTCAGTCGAATGGACCGCCCGAGTGTAACCCCGCGCGCCGTCACGCTGATGTGCACGGCGCTTGCAACCCGGGCCGGCAACCGCCACTGACGCGGTCGCGCGATTCAATGTCCCGAGCGGTGAATACCTCTCCGTAACCGGCATCGCACAGCAAGGCGCGCACGGCCTCGCCCTGGTTCCAGCCGTGCTCGAACAACAGCCAGCCATCGGGGAGCAGCACCTCGCGTGCGTCATGCACGATGCGGCGGATATCGTCGAGGCCATCGCTGCCGGACGCCAGCGCGGACGCGGGCTCGAAACGCAAATCGCCCTGTCCCAGATGCGCATCGCCCGCCTCGATATACGGCGGATTGGAAACGACCAACGCGAAGCGCTCGCCCTGCAGCGGAGCCAACCAGTCGCCTTGCGCGAATTGCACGTTGCGGATGCCCAGTCGCTGCGCGTTGCGGCGCGCGACCGCCAGCGCCGCAGCACTGGCATCGGTGGCGACAACCCGGGCCTGCGGCCGCTCGCTGGCCAGCGCCAGCGCGATGGCGCCACTGCCGGTGCCCAGGTCGGCCACGCGCACCACCGCATCGGACGGCAACCGTTCCAGTGCCAGTTCCACCAGCCGCTCGGTTTCCGGACGCGGAATCAGCGTCGCCGGGCTGACCTCCAGTTCCAGTGTCCAGAACCCGCGACGGCCGGTGAGATAGGCCACCGGCTCGCCCGCGGCGCGACGTTCGACCAGCGCTGCGTAAGCCGCGGCGACCGTTGCATCCACCGCATCCTCCGCATGCGCGAACAGCCAGCTGCGCGGCTTGCCGAGGGCATGCAGCAGCAGCACCTCGGCGTCGACGCGCTCGCCCAGCGTGCGCGTGGCGGTCGCAAGCAGCTCGCGTACATCAGTCATGGCTCGGCAGATCCGTCGGCGCAGGAACCGGCATCGGAGAATTCCCGAAAGAACGTTGATGAAGCGAGTTTAGAGGGAAGCCTCACGCGCGGCATGCACTGCGTCGATGCATCCTTTCCCTGCCGGCTTGCGTATCCATCAACACGTCGCACGGTTTCCGGATTCCCCATGTCCAAACATCCATTCCCCCAGCCATCGCCCGCGTCATCCCGGCGCCGCAAACGGCGCAACCTGTTGCTGGCCGCACTGGCCAGCGTATTGCTCGGCGGCTGCCAGGCCACGCTTTTCGGCGGATTGAACCTCGTGCAAGGCCACCCGCCCGGCGTAGTCCGGCACAGCATGGTCTTCAACCGGCCGAAGCGGCTCGCACTGGATGTCTACGCACCCGCCGATGCCCACCACGCACCCGTGGTGGTGTTTTTCTACGGCGGCAGCTGGATGTCCGGCCAACGCCGGTGGTATCGCTGGCTTGGTCGCGTACTGGCGCAACAGGGCTTGGTGGTGGTGATTCCCGACTATCGCAAATGGCCGCAGGTGCGCATGGCCGGTTTCATGCAGGATGCCGCCGAGGCCGTGGCATGGACGCACGCCCACGCCGCCGACTACGGCGGCGATGCGCAGCAACTGTTTCTGATGGGGCATTCAGCCGGCGCACATATCGGTGCATTGCTTGCCACGGACGAACGCTGGCTGGCCGGTGTCGACATGCATCCGGGGCAACTGGACGGCTTTATCGGCCTGGCCGGCCCGTACGATTTCCTGCCGCTGACCGACCCGAAGTTCATCGACATGTTCGGCCATACGCCGCAGGCACAACGGCAATCGCAGCCGGTGAACTTCGTCGACGGCAACGAGCCGCCGATGCTGTTGCTGCAAGGACTGGCCGACCGCGTGGTGAAACCGCAAAACGCGCGCTCACTCGCCAGCGCGATGCAGCGACTGGGCGAACCGGTCGAACTGAAGCTGTATCCCGGCATCGGCCACGCGGCCATTCTGCTGGCGCTGTCCTCGCCGTTTCGCCGGAAGGCACCGGTGCTGCAGGATTGCGTGGCTTTCATTCGCGCACATGCCACCGGCCAGGTCGATCAGGTGACAGTGGCGACGCGAAGCGGGCCGTTGCATCTCCACGTCACTCGCTGACCAGGGACGCCGCACCGCAGACGCATGGCCTAGGAGCGTGGGCGGCAGAAATCTTCCGGGCTGCAAAAGCGCCTGCGTGGTCCATATCTCCGTCGCTTCTTGGCCCATAGAACCACTATGGGCCGGCGAATCGTCGAAAATCTGTCCTCACGCAGCCACTTTTTCGCCTCGAAAGTTTCTACCGCCCACGCTCCTGGGCCGGTTGGCGCGATCCCGTTGCACCGCGATCCTTCATGACTCCACACGAAAAACGCCGGGCGGTTCGCGCCGCCCGGCGTTCGTTTTCAGCTCAACCGGAAACGATCAGTGCATGATCGTGTTCGGGTCCTGCTTGGCCTTCAGTGCCGCGCAGAGCAGGCTCGACTCGCTGGTCTGGGCCAGGCCGCGCGCCGCACCGGCGGCATCGTTCACGCGGGTCTTGAAGAACGCCTGCAGGCGATCAACCTCTTCCTTCGAGCAGCTGCCGCCGGCGGCCAGCATCGGCAGGCGACCGCCGGCGAAGCTGCCGGTACGCGCCAGGATCTGCGGGTAGTGGCCGGTGAACCAGCTCCACAGCGCGTCACGCTGGGCCCGGGTGTCGCGACCACCGCGCAGGATCGATGCCATCTCGCCCACCTTCACCGACTTGTCCAGCGCGAAGTCACGTGCCTCGTTCGCCAATTCCGGTGTCTGCGCGGCACTGAGTCCGGCGAGGATGCCGTTGCGCAAGGCCGGGTCGGTGGTCTTGGGCAGTTCGGCGATCAAGGCATCGACGGCGCTCTTGCCATTCGTCTGCACCGCCACGCCCAGCGCATCGCCGAGCAGGTCCGGATCGGCCGCGGCCAGGTTCAGGCGACCATCGGCTTTCTTCTGCAGCGCCGCGTCACCCTGCTTGAGCAAGGCCGCACGCACCTGCGGCACGTCGAAGTCGAACGCCAGGGCACTGGCCAGCGCGCCGCGCAGCAGCGCATCGGCATCGGACTCGCCCGCCTTGCGCACGTAGCCGAGCTGCTCCAGCCGCGGCAGGTAGGCCGATTCGATCCACGAACGGATATGCGCGCGCTGGGCGTCGGTGGTGGCCTCGTGGCGATAGATCCACGCGACCTGGCCGATCGGCGCGGTGGCCACTTCGCTGGTCTTGGAATGGGTCAGCGGCTTCAGTGCCATCAGCACGTCGCCGGCATTCAGATCGCCGCGCTTGAAGCTGGCGCTGATCGCGTCGGCATAGGCCAATTGCTCGGTGTCGCTGAGCTTGTCCGCCTGCTTGCTGAGCGCAGCCAGTGCGTTCTTGTCGAGGCTGAAGCGGTAATAGCCACGACCGTCGGCATTCGGCATCACCCAGGTCGGCTTGCTGGCATCGGCCAGCACCATCGAACCGGTGGCCTTGTCGAGCATGTCGCAGGCGACCTTGCTACCGCCAACTACGCCATAACGCACGCATACCGGGATGCCCCAGATACGATGGCTGTCGCCGGTGCTGCCCAGTGGCAGGTAACGGCTCTGCTTGAGTTCCAGCACGGTCTTGCCGTTCTTCTGCTCCAGCTTGGTCTGCACGTACGGCACGCCGGACTGGTTGAGGAAGCTCTTGAACGCATGCTTGAAGGCATCGCCCTTGCCGGCGGCGGTGGCAATCGAATCGACCAGATTGTCGGCGGTGACGTTGCCGAACTTGTGCGCCTGGATATAGGCGCGCATGCCCTTCTGGAAGGTCTTCTCGCCGACGTAGCCTTCGAACATGCCGATGACCGCGGCACCCTTCTGGTAGGTAATGCCGTCGAACGCGGTCATGATGTCGCCGTTGCCGGTGATCGGCTGGCGGATCTCGCGCGCGCTGACCAGGCTGTCGTTGTTCATCGCACCCTCGGCGCCGCGCACGCGATCCAGATCGGCGCGGTATTCCGGATGCACTTCCATCGTCACCTTCTGCTGCATCCAGGTGGCGAACGCCTCGTTGAGCCAGATGTCGTTCCACCACGGCATGGTGACGGTGTCGCCGGTCCACTGGTGGGCCAGCTCATGCGCGGTGACGTTGAACGAGCCGCGCACGTTGCGCGCGGGGGAATCCGGATCGAGCAGCAGCAGCCAGTCGCGGAAGGTGACCAGGCCGGCGTTCTCCATCGCACCGGCGGAGAAATCCGGCGCGGCGAGCAGGTCGAGCTTGTCCCACGGATAGCCGAAGCCGTAGTAGTTCTCCAGCGCGTGGATGATGCTCGGCGTCTCGTCGAGCACGTGCTTCATGCGATGGCCTTCGCCCTTGGCGGCGATACCGCGCAATTGCAGCGGCTCGCTGCGGTAGGCGTCGGGCGAGATGTCCGGGCCCTTCACCACATCCCACGGACCCACCGCGAAGGCCACCAGGTAGGTCGGCAGCGGCTTGGTTTCGGAGAAGGTCAGCGTCTTCCAGCCCTTGCCGGCGGCGACCTGCTTCACCTGCTTGGTGTTGGCCACGCCGACCAGGTTGTCGGGAATGGTCAGGCTGATGTCGAACGGCGTCTTGAACGAGGGCTCGTCAAAACTGGGGAAGGCGAAGCGCGCGCTGATCGGCTCCATCTGCGTCATCGCGTACGCGTTGCCGGCGTAGTTGACCTTGTACAGGCCTTGCAACTGCTGGTTGAGCGGCGCGGTGTAGTCGAACGTCAGGGTGAGCTGCTGCGGCTTCAGCGTGGTGCCGAAATCGACCCGCGCCACGCCCGCCTTCGGCAGCGACGCGATGTACTTGCCGGTGTGCAGCTTGCCGGCGGCATCGGTGATCGTCACCTTGCTCACCTTCAGGTCGGCGCCATCCAGCCAAAGGTGGTCGGAGGCCTTCTTCAGGTTCAGCTTGATGGTGGTGACGCCGGAGAAATTCGCCTGCGACGGATCGACCTTGAACGCGATGTTGTACGACTCGGGCATCGCCCAGCGCGGCAGTCGCCCATTCGGTGCCTGGTCGGCAGAGGCAGCAAGCGCCGAACCGCAACAGGCAGCCAACGCGGTGAGCAGGAGGGGACGGACAAGGTGACGCATGGCGAACTTCCGGCAACGATGGAGGACCTTGCACGCTAGATCGGGCATGACTTTGGACACAGTGCCAAAAGGCATGCCCGCCCCGGCGCCGACAGCAGACGACCCACCATGCAAGCGATGGCTACCCCATCCGGTGCCAAGCCACTTGCAAGGGCCGGAACCCGCTTGCGACCTTTTCCCTTGCCTGTGGAAGATGGGAGCCGGTGCGCGTACCGGGGATCGCCCATGCATTGTCATGATTGATTATTTCCGGCAAAAGCCATAGATAGGAACTATTCCATTCACTGGCCGGAGCCGACGATGAACCTGCGCGATCTGCATTACCTCGTAGCCCTGGCCGAACATCGCCATTTCGGCCATGCGGCCGAGGCCTGCTTCGTCAGCCAGCCCACCTTGTCCACGCAGATCCGCAAGCTGGAAGACGAGCTGGGCGTGTCGCTGGTGGAACGCACGCCGCGCAAGGTGCTGCTGACCGACGTCGGCCGCGAGATTGCCGCCCGCGCACGCGATGTGCTGAACGAAGTGGAGCAGATCAAGGGCATCGCCCGGCGTACGCTCGACCCGGAATCGGGCACCGTGCGACTGGGCATCTTTCCCACCCTGGCGCCCTACCTGCTGCCGCACGTGGTGCCGCTGGTGCGCAAGCGCTTCCCGCGACTGGAACTGCTGCTGGTGGAGGAAAAGACCGAGGAAGTGCTGCACCGCCTGCACGAGGGTCGGCTCGACGCCGGCATCGTCGCGCTGCCCGTGCACGAGGACAGCCTGCACGCGGAATTCCTGTTCGAGGAACCGTTCCTGCTGGCCGTGCCGCAATCGCACGCGCTGGCGGAACTACCGTCGCTAAAATTGTCCGACCTAAGCACGCAAAGCCTGTTGCTGCTGGAGGACGGCCACTGCCTGCGCGACCAGGCGCTGGAGGTCTGCCACCTGGCCGGCGCCGGTGAACGTACCGGTTTTCGCGCCACCAGCCTGGAGACGTTACGGCAGATGGTGGCCGCCGACGTGGGCATCACCCTGCTGCCCACGCTGGCGGTCAAGCCGCCGGTGGCGCAGGCGCCGAACGTGCACCTGATCGAGTTCCGCGGGCATCCGCCGAGTCGGCGCATCGCCATGCTGTGGCGCAAGAGTTCGGCCATGGCGGGCTTTCTCAAGCAGCTCGCCGACGTGTTCAAGGAACTGCCGAAAAACCTGCTCGACGCACACAGTGCCGCGTCAACGCCGGTATCGGCCAAACCGGCCAAACGGTCCGCCAGCAAAGCTTCCGGCCATAGTCGCAGTCAATCGTCATGATCGAGACAATCAATTTCATTATGCCTTCGCGCATGGCTACGCTCGGTTAGTCGGGGCTTCGCGCCCTCTCAAGCATTGCCCTCCCAGCCCAACGCCACGAGGTGATGTCATGAGCAACCTGAAAGGCTCGAAGACCGAGCAGAATCTGAAAGACGCGTTCGCCGGCGAATCGATGGCCAACCGTCGCTACCTCTACTTCGCCGCCAAGGCCGACGTGGAAGGCTACAACGACGTTTCCGCCGTGTTCCGCTCCACCGCCGAAGGTGAGACCGGCCATGCCCACGGCCACCTGGAATATCTGGAAACCGTCGGCGACCCCGCCACCGGCCTGCCGTTCGGCGAAACCCACCTGAACCTGAAAAGCGCCGTGGCTGGCGAAACGCACGAGTACACCGACATGTACCCGGGCATGGCCAAGGCCGCACGCGAGGAAGGTTTCGACGAGATCGCCGACTGGTTCGAAACCCTCGCCAAGGCCGAGCGCTCGCACGCCAACCGTTTCACCAAGGCATTGGGCGAAATGGGCTGACTTCCCCGGATCACCGGGTAGGAGCGCACCCTGTGCGCGATGGTCTTGCTTCGATCCGTTCCCGGAGCATCGCGCACAGGGTGCGCTCCTGCCGCAGGGGAAATCGTTCGGGCACGGGGTTCCCGCCGATGTGGGGATGCCGTTGCCCGTGGTTCGCCACGGAGAGACGATGATGGCCGACCCCATCGACGAAACGCGCGAAGGCAATCTCGAAGCGCCCACACGGCACCCGCTGGGCCAGGACGACCCCGCCTTCTGGGATGCTTCCGCGCTGGAAGCGGAAATGGAGCGCGTGTTCAACATCTGCCACGGCTGCCGACGCTGCGTCAGTCTGTGCCATGCGTTTCCTACCCTGTTCGACCTGATCGACGAGTCGAAGACGATGGAGATCGACGGGGTCGACAAGGCCGACTACCCCAAGGTCACCGAGCAGTGCTATCTGTGCGACCTGTGCTACCAGACCAAGTGCCCGTACACGCCGCCGCATCCGTGGAACGTGGATTTTCCGCACCTGATGCTACGGGCCAAGGCAGTCGACTTCCGTGAACACGGCGCGCCGCTGTCGGCGAAGATCCTGTCCAACACGCGTGGCGTCGGCAAGCTGGCTTCGATCCCGGTGGTGGTGCAGACCATCAACGCCGCCAACCGCAACACGACTGCGCGCAAACTGCTGGAAAAGACCATGGGCGTGGATGCCAAGGCGCGCGTTCCGGCCTATCACTCGCCCACGGCGCGCAAGCGGCTGAAGGCACTGGACGGCGCCGGCGAGGCACAACCGGCCGGCCGCACGCGCGGCAAGCTGGCGATCTTCGCCACCTGCTACTGCGACCACTCCGCGCCCGGCGTAGTCGAGGACCTGGCCGCCGTGCTCGCGCACAACGCCATCCCCAACAAATTGGTCGAACAGGAAAGCTGCTGCGGCATGCCCAAGCTGGAGCTGGGTGATCTCGACACGGTGCGGAAATACAAGGATCGCAACATTCCCGTGCTGGCGAAGATGGCCCGCGAAGGCTGGGATTTCACGACGGCCATTCCCTCCTGCGTGCTGATGTTCAAGCAGGAGCTGCCACTGATGTTTCCCGACGATGCCGACGTGGCGCTGGTGCGCGACCGCTTCTTCGACCCGTTCGAATACCTCGCCGAACGGCACAAGGCCGGTCTGCTGCAAACCGACTTCAAGACCTCGCTGGGCAAAGTCGCCTGGCAGGTACCCTGCCACCAACGCGTGCAGAAGATCGGCCCGAAGACCCGCGACATCCTGCAACTGGTGCCGAATACCGAGGTCGTCACCATCGAGCGCTGCTCCGGCCACGACGGCACTTACGGCGTGAAACACAAAACCTACGCGCTATCGCGCAAGCTGGCCAAACCGGTGGAAACCCGCGTGGCGCAAGCCGAACCCGCGCACTTCACCAGCGACTGCCCGATGGCCGGCGGCCATATTGCGCACGGCCTGGACGACAAGCCGGCGGCAGAGCATCCGCTGAGCCTGTTGCGCGTGGCCTATGGCATTTGAGGAGTGAGTGGAGAGGAGTGAGGAGTGAGAGAAAACCCTCGCCATCCGCCACGCCACGCTCCACTTCTGGCTCTATCTCACTACTCACGCCTCTCCACTCACTCCTCGCTTCCTGCCTCTCTCCACTCACTACTCGCCTTATGAACAAACTCACCCGCAGCGATCTGCTCTCCCTCGAAACCTACGCGCAACAGCGCGCCGATTTTCGTGCCCGCGTGATGGCACACAAGAAGAAACGCAGCGTGCATGTGGGCGAGCACCTCACCCTGATCTTCGAAGACCGCCTGAGCATCCAGTACCAGGTGCAGGAGATGCTGCGCATCGAACGCATCTTCGAAGCGGCGGGCATCGACGACGAACTGGAGGCCTACAATCCGCTGATCCCGGATGGCCGCAACCTCAAGGCCACCCTGATGGTGGAATACGCCGACGCGGAGGAACGCAAGCGCGAACTGGTGCGCCTGCGCGGCATCGAACACGCCATCGCATTGACCGTGCAGGGCCATGCTCCCTCCATCGCGATTGCCGACGAGGACATGGAACGCAGCAACGACGAGAAGACCTCCGCCGTGCACTTCCTGCGCTTCGAGCTGGACGACGCGATGATTACGGCATGGAATGGCGGCGCCCCCGTCACCGTGGCCTCGACGCTGCCGGCGTTACCGGCGGAAGCCGCGCTCACGCCCGAACAGCGCTGCATGCTGGCCGCCGACTTCGCCTGAGCCGCGCTTGCCCGCGACGTCAGGCGCTCAGCCGGTTCGGCGCCGGCATGCACGTCACGCCAGTGCCTTCCAGCCCGCAATAGCCGTGCGGATGCACGGACAGATACTGCTGGTGTTCGTCCTCGGCGAAATAGAACGGGCCGGCCAGCGCAATCTCGGTGGTCACGGTGTCGAAACCCGCGCGCTGCAGTTCCGACTGATAGAGCCGCGCCGAATCCTCGGCTATCGCCAGTTGCGCAACGGTGGACGTATAGATGGCCGAACGGTACTGCGTGCCCATGTCATTGCCCTGGCGCATGCCCTGGGTCGGGTCATGGCTTTCCCAGAACACGCGCAACAGCGCCGGCAGACTGGTCACTTTCGGGTCATAGACCACCCGTACCACTTCCGCATGGCCGGTCATGCCGGTGCAAACTTCGCGATACGTGGGATTGGGCGTGTAGCCGCCGGCATAACCTGCCGCCGTGGTCAGCACGCCGGGAAAATCCCAGAACCGGTGTTCCGCGCCCCAGAAACAGCCCATGCCGAACAGCACCGATTCGCTGTCCGGAAATGCTTCGGACAGCAACGATCGGCCGTGCACATGGTGGCCTTCCCTTGGCAAGATGGCTTGTTCGCGCCCCGGCAGCGCGTCATCGCGGCGTGGCATCCGCTGTTTCCAGGCTCCCACTCCCAACATGGACATCTCCTTGAGTCCTGCGCAATCGTGCGCTCGCCGTCAGTAACGCAGCAGGGCGTGCAGCGGTGTACCGCCCAGCCAGCGGTCGCGTCCGTGCAGGGCGGCCAGTTCGATAACCACGGCTGCACCGATCAGTTCGCCGCCCAGTTGCGCCACCAGTTCCCGGGCCGCCGCCAGCGTGCCGCCGGTGGCCAGTACATCGTCGATGATCAGCGTTCTTTCGCCCGCGCACAGTGCCTTGCTTCCCACTTCCAGACGGTCGCTGCCGTATTCGAGCTGGTAATCCGTCCCCAGTACCGGCGGCGGCAGCTTGCCTGCCTTGCGGATCGGCACGAAGCCGGCGCCCAGCTTCAGCGCCAGGGCGGCACCGAAAATGAAGCCACGCGACTCGATCCCGCAGACAGCTTGTACGCCATGCCCCTGCCACGGCTCGGCCAGCGCGTCGATGCAGCGGGCAAACCCCTCGGCATCGGCCAACAGGGGCGACACATCGCGGAACAGCACGCCGGGCCGCGGGAAATCGGGCACGGCGGTGACCAGTTGTTCAAAGGGCGACATGGAACCTCCAGCGGAATATCAGGCCACGCGACGACGCGGCCGCAACGTTCCCAGCAGGATACCCGCCAGTGCCAGCAGCAGGCCCAGCCAGTCGCTCGCCGAGGTGACCCGATGGAACAGCAACACATCCAGCACGAAAGCCAGCGCCGGCTGCAACAGCAGCAGCAAACCCACCAGTGACGCCGGCAGCCGCGGCATCGCACGCACCATCAGCAGCCACGCCACGACCTGGCCAAAGAAACCCAGGCCCAGCAGTGCGCTCCAGTTGCGCAAGCCGTGCAACGCAAAGCTGTCGCCTTCCCGCCAGCCCCACAGCCATAACAGCAGCGCGGCGAGCAAGCTCATCAGGCCCAGAAGCTGCGCTGCCGACAGTTGCGTATGCCCGGACAGGGCTCGACGGAAACTGAGCAGATAAGCGGTATAGGCCAACGCGCTGCCCAGGCCCAGCCACACGCCGAGTCGATGCCGGGCATCGAACATCGACCAGTGCGCGCCCACCAGCAGCCATAACCCCAGCACGGCCAGCAACATGCCCGGTACAAAACCGCGCGCCAATTTTTCCCGATAGAAAACCACGCCGACCAGCGCCAGCAGGAATACCTGCACATTGGTCAGCAGGGTTGCCACGCCCGGCCCCACCCACAGGATGCTGTGGTGCCACTGCGCCAGGTCGGCGGCAAAGCACACGGCCGGCAGCAGGGCCAGCAGCCAGTCGCGCCGGCTGACTCGCTGCCATTGCCCGCGCAAGACCACCCAGCCCAGCAGGATCACGCCGCCGAACAGCATGCGGTAAAACGCCGACACCGTCGGCGCCACCTGCGCCAGCACCACGAAGATGCTGGTGGTGGACAGCAGCATCGCGCCCAGCCCCATGCGCACCACGGCAGCGGGCACCGACAAGGCCTCGGCGCGCGATGGCGCGCTCGTGGAAGTCATCGTCATCGGCAGGTCAGCAGGGGGCGGGCTGCAGATCGTCCGGGGCGTCGCCAGCTTCGTCCAGCGCCTGGCGCGCCTCGACCAGCATCGCCTCGATCTCGCGCACGATGCCCTCGGCCGCAGGCAGGCTCGATTCGGGCACCAGCACCGTCATGTAGTCGCGCGCCGGCAACTGGCCAACCGCACCCATCAGGTATTCGCCGCCGATGAAGGCCGGGATCTCCGCCCGTTCCAGTGCATCCTTCACCAGATGGGCGTCGAACAGGTTTTCGGCTCGATAGGCAATGCGCATGACTGCACGCTACCCCGGCCACCCGGGCTCCGCAAGCAAGCCGGTCCAGAACGCACGAATCCCCGCCACGCCCTGTCCGCCAGCCTGCCGCGCGATCTCCATCTGAGCCGGCGCGACACCGCCCAGCGCGTAGACCGGCAATGCCGCCGCCTCGACCAGTTCGCCAAAGCGTGCCCAGCCCAACGGTGAAGCCTGCGGATGACTGCGCGTGGCCGCCAGCGGCGACAAGGTGGCGAAGTCGGCACCAATCCGCACCGCCTGCGCCAGTTGTGGCGCATCGTGGCAACTGGCGCCCACCGGCTGACTCCACGGCAACGGACGTTCGGCCAGCGTCGACAGTTGGGCGGTCTTCAGATGTACGCCCACGCCCGGCCCCAGCTGGCGGGCGCCCTCGATATCGGCATTGAGCAGCAGTTGCGCGTCGTGCGCACGCGCCGTCGGCAGCAACCGGGCGGCCAGTTCGCGTACCGCTGCTACCGGCCATGCCGGCAAGCGCAGTTGCAGCAAGCGGGCACCTTGCTCGATAGCTTCACTGACCCGGCAGAAAAGGGATTCGGCAGCCGTTGATGGCAGGTCGGCCGGCGTGATCGGGTAGCGCGACGGCAGGCGTAGCGTCTGCAGGATGGCGCGGTCGGCGGGCGCCAGCATTGTCGGATCCACCTGCCGCGGCTCACACCACTGCAAGGCCTGGTTGTCCAGTGAGGCCGGCGCTCCCTGCCAGCGGGTGACCTGCCAGACATCGAGGTGCAGGCCACGTTCGCCGTAAGCCCACGGCACCCGGGTCAGCGGTGTGCAACTGAGCGGGTCGATCTCGATGCCCAGCTCCTCGCGCAATTCACGCGCCAAGGCGATCAGTGGGGTTTCACCGGGCTCGAGTTTGCCGCCGGGAAATTCCCACAACCCGGCCAGATGCTTGCCGAGCGGCCGCTGTGCCAACAGCACGCGGCCATCCGTATCGCGCAGCGCGCCAGCCATCACGTGCATCGGCGGCAAGCGCGGCGTCATGCAAAGACGACTCAGGAGCCGTGGACGTATTCGACCATGTCGAAATCGTAAGCGTGCTCGGCATCCTTCTTGTGGTGCGTGCGCGAGACCTCGGTCCACTCGCTGAAATGCACGCCCGGGAAGAAGGTATCCGCGCCATCGATCGCGGCGTTCACCCAGGTCAGGTACAGCCGGCGAGCGAACGGCAGCGCTTCGCGGAACACCTGGCCGCCGCCGATCACCATCAGGCCGGTGCCGCCGCAGCGGGCCTGCGCCTCGTCGATCGAACGCACGGTGATCTGGCCGGGGAACGGCGCCTCGTGCTTGCGCGACAACACCAGGTTGGTGCGGTCGGGCAGCGCCTTGCCGATCGACACGGCCGTGTTGTAACCCATCAAGACGTACTTGCCGGTGGTGAGCTGCTTGAACCAACGCAAGTCATCCGGCAAATGCCAGGGCAGCTCGCCCTTGCGGCCTATGGCCAGATTCTCATCCAGCGCTGCGATCAACGAAATGGCCATCGGTGCTCCAGTAAAACCTGAAAGTGGGGTAGATCGAACGGCACATGTGGCGGCAGCACAGCCACCTCATCCTGACCGGGTATTGTATAGCGAGTCAGGAGGACGAACGAGCATGGCCATAGTAGTGGGGTTCCTTGCTGTAATGATGCTGGCCGTCGGCGCTCCGAAAGCCGCCCCGGCCACCGCGGCGCAGGTGCTGCCGACAGTCTACGAGGCGGGACATTTCTATGTGGTGCCGGAGACCCGCGACGGCCAGCGGCTGAAGCTGGTGGTCGATACCGGTGGCGGTGGCGGCGGCGGCATGTACTGGATCAACAAGGCTGCGGCGAACCGGCTGCACCTGCCTGTCACCGACTGTGCGCGAGATGGCGACCACATGGCAGTGGCGCCGCTGCCCGACTATCGCGCCGGCCACGCACTGCCGCCACCGCACGATGGCGTCTGCGGCGCCGTGGTGTTGGTGCAGGACATCCCTCCCGACGAAATTTCCGGCGACGGCCAGCTCGGGGCCGGCTACCTGCCCGGCCGCACGTGGACCTTCGATTACCCTGCCCGCCGCCTTACCCTTGAAGGCCGTGGCTGGCGTCCTGATCATGCTGCGCACGTGACACCGCTCGGCTTTCCGCACGACGCCAAGGGCCGACAGGCCTCGGGTTTCGCCCGCATCGTCATCCGGGTCGACGGGCGACCACTGGACATGCTGCTGGACACCGGCGCCACCGCACATCCCACCACCGCAGGTGAGAAGGCCAGCGGCACGCCGGTGACTGCACAGGGCTACGGCGTCACCAGTTACATCACCACCAGCATGCTGGAGCGCTGGCACAAGGCGCACCCGGACTGGCCCGTGGTTGAAAATGGCGACAACCTACGTCCCGCGCGCCCGTCGCGATTGATCGAGGTACCGAGGGTCGACATCGCCGGGTGGTCGGTGGGTCCGGTCTGGTTCACCGAGCAGCCCGATGCCGCCTACCACAAATACATGGCGCAATGGATGGACAAGCCCACGGAGGGCACTGTCGGCGGCAACGTGTTCAGGTATTTCTCGATGACGCTGGACTACCCACACGAGAAGGCGTATTTCCGCTGCGTGCGCGGCTGCAAGGCCGTCGCTACACCGCCACCGGCGCCTTGATCGCGGGGTACGGGTCGTAGCCTTCGATGGCGATGTCCTCGTAACGGAAATCTTCCAACGCGCGCACGTCCGGGTTCAGCACCAGCCGCGGCAACGGTCGCGGCTCGCGCGTCAGTTGCAGTCGCGCCTGCTCGACGTGGTTGTTGTACAGGTGCGCATCGCCCAGCGTGTGCACGAAATCGCCCACGCCAAGTCCGCACACCTGCGCCACCATGTGGGTGAGCAGCGCATAGCTGGCGATGTTGAACGGCACGCCGAGGAAAATGTCGCCGGATCGCTGGTAGAGCTGGCAGCTCAATTTTCCATCAGCGACGTAGAACTGGAACATCGTGTGGCACGGCATCAGCGCCATCTTCGGCAATTCGCCCACGTTCCAGGCGCTGACGATCAGGCGGCGCGAATCGGGGTTGCTACGGATCTCGTCGACCACCCAGCGGATCTGGTCCACCGCGCCGCCATCGGCGGTCGGCCAGCTGCGCCACTGCTTGCCGTAGACCGGCCCGAGGTCGCCGTTCGCGTCGGCCCATTCGTCCCAGATGCTGACGCCGTGTTCCTTCAGATACGCGATGTTGGTATCGCCACGCAGGAACCAGATCAGCTCGTGCACGATCGACTTCAGGTGCAGCTTCTTGGTGGTGACCAGCGGGAAGCCATCGTTGAGGTCGAAACGCATCTGCCAGCCGAACACGCTCTTCGTGCCAGTGCCGGTGCGATCGGATTTTTCGGTGCCGTGGTCGAGGACGTGGCGTAACAGGTCGAGATAGGCGCGCATGGGCCAAGGATAGCCGATAGGCACATGACAACGGTCACTCGCGGCGTGCCGGGCACCGTCCTAGACTCGGGCTTTTCCAGGCACGGGACACACGTCATGGCGCAGTGGTACTTCAGTTACGGCAAGAACAGCGATCGCATCGGCCCGCTCGACGACGCGGCCGCCCGCGCGCAGGCGCAGCGCCAGCCCGGCGGCTACTGCTGGCGCGAGGGCTTCGCCGAATGGATCCCGATTCGCGATGCTTCCGAGCTGTCCGCCGCGGGCACGAACCTTGGTGCGACGCTGGCGCCACCACCGATGCCGACCGGCGCAGGCGGCAGTGCCGACGAGATCGATTACCGTATCGTCGGCCACGACATGCAGTTCGTCGAGATCGAGTTGGACCCGGGCGAGAGCGCGGTCGCCGAGGCCGGCGCGCTGATGTACAAGGAATCGGCCATCCAGATGGACACCGTGTTCGGCGACGGTTCCAGCAGCAGCGGCCAAAGCGGCAGCGGCCTGATGGACAAGCTGCTTTCTGCCGGCAAGCGCGTGATCACCGGCGAAAGCCTGTTCACCACGGTGTTCACCCACACCGGCAGCGGCAAGGCCAAGGTGGCCTTCGCCGCGCCCTACCCCGGCACGGTGATGGCGATGAAGCTGTCCGACCACGGTGGCCGGCTGATCTGCCAGAAGGATTCGTTCCTGGCCGGCGCGCGCGGCGTGCGGCTGGGCATCTTCTTCCAGCGCAAGATCCTCACCGGCCTGTTCGGCGGCGAGGGCTTCATCATGCAGAAGCTGGAAGGCGACGGCTGGGTGTTCGTGCACGCCGGCGGCACCATGGTGGAGCGCGAACTGGCGCCCGGCGAACGACTGGATGTCGACACCGGTTGCGTGGTGGCCTTCCACGACACGGTCAGCATGGACGTGCGCCCGGTCGGCGGCATCAAGAGCATGCTGTTTGGCGGCGAAGGTGTGTTCCTCGCCACGCTCAGCGGACCGGGCAAGGTCTGGTTGCAATCGCTGCCGTTCTCGCGCCTGGCCGGACGCATGCTGGCCGCCGCGCCGCAAGGCGGCGATCAGCGCCGCGGTGAGGGCTCGATACTCGGTGGTCTCGGCGACCTGATCGGCGGCGACCGCAACTTCTAGCCTCGCCCCGACCCTCTCCCCAAAGGGGAGAGGACGCAAAGCATCACCCGCCAACCTTCGCCAACGGCAAGGTCGGCGCCCGCCGCGACATCCACAACAGCACCAGTCCCACCGCGATCAGCGGCAGCGACTGCATCTGTCCCATCGTCACCCAGTGCGTGCCGTACAGGTAGCCGAGTTGCGGATCGGGCACGCGCACGAACTCCACCGCGAAGCGGAACACGCCGTACATCAGGGCGAACAGGCCGGAGATCAGGTAACGCGGCCTGGGCTTCATCGACACCAGCCACAGCACCGCGAACATCGCCACGCCCTCCAGCGCCAGCTCGTACAGCTCGGACGGATGCCGCGGCAGGCCGCCGTAGCGCTGCATCAGCGACGACCAGGCCGGATGCGCCGCAACGTATTGCAGATCTTCACCACGAGCCTCCGGGAAAATCATCGCCCACGGCACCGTGCCGGGCTTGCCCCAGAGTTCGCCGTTGATGAAGTTGCCCAGCCGTCCGAGGCCCAGGCCGATCGGTACCAGTGGCGCCACGAAATCCATCGTGTCGAAGAAATGCAGCTTCTGCTTGTGCGACCACCACAGCGCGGCCACCAGCACGCCAAGCAGGCCGCCGTGGAAACTCATGCCACCATCCCATACCTTGAACAGCGCCAGCGGCGTGGTCCAGATCCAGTGCAGGCCGCCGGCGTAATAGAACAGCATGTACCAGATGCGACCCCCGATGATCACGCCCATCATGCCGTAGAAGAACAGGTCGCTCAGTGCATCCCGGGTGACCGGCAGGCGGCCGCGCCGGCGCCGGTATTCGCCCAGCACGATCGCGCAGAGGAAGCCCAGCAGGTACATCAACCCGTACCAATGCACCTGCACCGGCCCGAGGTGGAAAGCCACCGGATTCAAGTGAACGACGTAAGGCTGCGACATGGGCCATCCGGACGAGGCAAAGACCGCAGTTTAGCCGCAGCGGCCTACCTGCGGCGGCACAAGCGACCATAAGCCTCAGGCTTGGTTACACTGGAGCCGGGTTGGCCGCATTCGGCTGGGGAGTCGATTGCCACGGAATGGCCATGCCCCAACCACATCAGGGGAAATCGATGTCCACCTTCGCAATGCGAGCCATGCTGGCCGCGGGTTGCCTGCTGCTGTTCACCACGACCGTCGCGGCCACGCCGCAGCTCATTCCCGTAGAAACTTTCGCCCGCCACGCCAGCGTGCTGATGCCGCGGCTGTCGCCCGATGGAAAGTACGTGGCCTTGCGCATGGATGACGGCGACGAACACGCACTCGTCGTCTATCAGATCAGCGACATGAGCCATCCGGTGAGCATGCTGCGCATGCCCAAGTTCCAGCTGCCCGTCGACATCGCCTGGGTCGGATCGACTCGATTGATCGTGGTCAAGGGGCGCGAATTCGGCTCGATCGGCAAACCGGAAAGCACCGGCGAAATCCTCGCCACGGATGTCGACGGCAAGCACCAGGACTACCTGTTCGGTTACAAGGGCGGCTACGGCAGTCGCGCCGACACACGCAATGGCGACCACGGCTGGGGCTCGATCGACGGCCTGCCCGAGCCTGCCAACAATCATTTCTACATGGGTGCCCAGCTCTGGAACAGCGACAACCACAGCTGGCTGTACGACGTCGATGCGGTGAAGAACACCCGGCATCTGATCGGGGATATCGGCGTGAACGGGCTGGATTTCACCGTGGGCCCCGACGGCAAGGCCCACTTCGCCTACGGCACCAACAACGACTTCGATTACGTGGTCTACCACCGCCAACCCGACGGCTGGGCGCCCTATGCCGGGAAGCTACCCGGGCACAGCCTTGCCCCGATCCGCTTTGCGCCCGACCACCAGCACATCTACGCCTATGACAGCGATCACGGGGCCCCGGCCGACCTGATCGAACAAGACGAAAATGGCGGCGATCGCAAGGTACTGGCCAAGGCCGGTTTCGGCAGCATCGGCGACCTGCAATGGACGGCGCCGCCGTTGCAGCCCTTCGCTGCCATCAGCGATACCGGCACGCCGCAAGTCACCTACATCCAGCCAAACCTGCCCGCCGCCAAGTTGTATCGGGCGCTGAGCCTGAAGTTTCCCGGCGAGTTCGTCGACTTCATCAACTTCAGCGAAGACGGCAAAGAGCTGCTGTTTTCAGTCAGCAGCGATCGCGATCCCGGCACGTATTACCTGATCGACACGCAGCACTACAAGGTCCTCAAGCTGTTTTCCGTGGCGCCATGGATCAACCCTGCGCAGATGGCCGAACGCGTACCGATGCACTTCAAGGCCAATGACGGCCTCGAACTGGAAGCCATCCTCACCGTTCCCAACCATGTCCCCATGAACAACCTGCCGATGGTGCTGCTGCCCCACGGTGGTCCCCACGGCATCAGCGACACCTGGTTTTTCGACGAGGATGCGCAGTTCCTCGCCAGCCGCGGCTATCTGGTATTGCAGGTGAACTACCGTGGCTCCGGCGGCCGTGGCTACGCCTTCAAGGAAGCCGGCTACCTGAAGTGGGGCACGCGCATCCAGCAGGACCTGATCGACGGCGTGAAGTGGGCGGAGGCGCAGCACTATGCCGACCCCAAGCGGGTGTGCGTCTACGGCGCCAGTTTCGGCGGCTACTCGGCGATGATGTCGGTGATCCGCGCGCCGGGCCTGTTCAAGTGCGCGGTGGGTTACGCCGGCATCTACGACCTGGCGATGATGTACAAGAAGGGCGACATTCGCGAGCGCGCCGCAGGTCGGAGTTACCTGCGCACGGTGATTGGCAGGAATGATGCCGATCTCGATGCCAACTCGCCCGACAAGCTGGCCGACCGCATCGACGTACCCGTGCTGCTGGTGCACGGCAAGGACGACCAGCGCGCCCCGTTTGCCCAGGCCAAGGCCATGCGCGATGCACTGGAAGCCGCCCACAAGTCCTTCGAATGGCTGGTCAAGCCCGGCGAGGGCCACGGCTTCTACAGCGAAAAAGACAACGTGGATTTCCTCAACCACCTGCAGGCCTTCCTCGCCAAGTACATCGGCCCGGGCGCGGAGCCCGCCAACTGAGCCTGTTCTCACGCAGGAAATTCCCGGCCAGCCGCATGATGTCGCGGCTGGCCCTTGCCCTCGCAACCCGCACCCGGTGGCGCTGAGCACGTAACAAAAGTTCCGGACCGCACGTATGTGCGTTCGGTCTCGGTTGCTTTTCGGCATCACTTTGCCTTAACGTCGGGATTACATCGTCTTTCCCCCAAGCTCGACGATGCCATGTACGCATGTTCCTTTCCCCAAGGGCTGCGTGCCACTCAAAAGACGTGTCCTGATACCCGGCCCAACGGCTGGCTCGGGCCATTTTTGTTCGGAGTTTCCATAACAATGAAGCAGAAGACTTTGCTGGCTACCGCCATCACGGCGGCGCTCATGCTGCAAGCGTGGGCGGTTTCGGCGCAGGATGCGTCCCCGGCGCCAGCCCAGACCACCGACAGCAGCGCCCCCAGCGCCGCCAAGGCCAAGAAGCTCGAGACAATCACCGTCACCGGTTCGCGCATTCGCAGCGTGGACGTCGAAACGGCACAGCCCATCGTCTCGATGAGCCGCAAGCAGATCGAAGCCACCGGCCTGACCAACGTCAGCGACGTGCTGCAGCGCATCGTGTCGGCCAACACGCCGGACATCACCCCGGAAGACACGCTGTCCTCGGGCTCGTCCGTCGGCGGCACCTACACCAGCCTGCGCAACCTCGGTTCGCAGCGCACCCTGGTGCTGGTCAACGGCCGTCGCTGGAGCACCGACATCAACGGCCTGACCGATCTGTCGACGATCCCGACCTCGATCATCGAGCGCATCGAGATCCTGAAGGACGGCGCCTCCTCGATCTACGGTTCGGACGCCATCGGCGGCGTGGTCAACATCATCACGCGCGACCATTACAACGGCGCCGAAGCCAACGTCTACTACGGCCAGAACCAGAAGGGCGACGGCCAGCAGCAGGCCTACGACATCACGTTCGGCACCAGCACCGACAAGTCGAACACCGTCTTCACCGCCAGCTACCGCAACGAAGACGCCATCTGGGACAGCAAGCGCGAGCTGACTCGTACCGGTTACGGCCCGCGTCACCCGGAAGACGGTTTCTACACCGGCCCGTGGGGTCGTGTGGTTGATCCGACCGACAGCTCCAAGAGCTATGTCATCAACCATGGCGCCACCGACTCGTCGAACCTCGCGAACTACCACCTGTACGATCCGAACAGCAACGCGGACAAGTACAACACCAATCAGGACATGACGTATCGCGCGCCCTCGCGCCTGAAGAACCTGTTCGCGCAGGAACGCTACAACCTGACCGACAACATCACGTTGCATGCCACGGGCAGCTACAGCGAGCGCACCTCGTCCTCGCAGCTGGCCGGCTATCCGTTCCAGACGAACGGCAACCAGATCGTGAAGATCTCCGGCCAGAACGCCTACAACCCGTTCCCGGGCCAGGACGTGTCATTCTTCCGCCGCACGGTGGAAATGCCGCGTATCACCAACAGCACCGCCAAGCTGTCGCACTTCGACGTCGGCGCGGAAGGCTTCTTCGGCCTCGGCGACCAGGAGTGGAGCTGGGACGCGAACTACAGCTACTCCAAGGCTGACATCAACCAGCGCACCACCGGCAACATCAACCTGGTGAACGCCGCCAAGGCACTCGGCCCGACCGCCATGGTCGACGGCCAAGTGGTCTGCGCCAACGCCGACGATCGCGCCGCTGGCTGCCTGCCGTGGAACATCCTGGCTGGCCCTGGTGGCACCTCGCAGGCGGTGATGAACTACGTCAATACCGTGGAGCAGGCTTCGGCCCAGAACACCACGCGTGACTTCACCGCCAACGTCAGCGGCGGTCTGTTCGACCTGCCGGCCGGCACCGTGAACCTGGCCGTGGGCGTCGAGCACCGCCGCCTGGCCGGCTCGTTCACGCCGGACCAGTTCGCCTCCTCCGGTTACTCCACCGACCTGGCCAGCGCACCGACCGTCGGCAAGTACACCACCAACGAGGCCTACGCCGAGCTCGACGTGCCGCTGCTGCAGGGCCTGCCGGGTGCGCAGGAGCTGGCCGTCAACATCGCCAGCCGCTACTCGCACTACAGCAACTTCGGCAGCACCACCAACAACAAGTACAGCTTCCGCTGGAAGCCGATCAACGACCTGCTGGTCCGCGGCACCTATGCCGAGGGCTTCCGCGCGCCGACCCTGAGCGACTTGTACGGTGGCACCGGCCAGAGCTTCGAAACCTTCCTCGATCCGTGTGACAGCGCCTACGGTGCGGCATCGACCAACCCGTCGGTGGCTCAGGCTTGCTCGGCTGCAGGCGTGCCGGCCAACTACCGCCAGGTCGACGCCTCCGGCAAGCAGATCGCCAACAACCAGGGTGGCCAGACCCCGACGCCGTTCCTGTCGGGCTCCAACGCCGAGCTGAAGCCGGAAACCTCCACCACCCGCACGCTGGGCCTGGTGTACAGCCCGCACTTCGTGCAGGGCCTGGACTTCTCGCTGGACTACTACAACATCCGGATCAAGAACACGATCCAGTCGGTGCTGGCGTCGGACATCCTGAACTACTGCTACATCCAGAATGATCCGAGCTTCTGCGGTCGCTTCACCCGCAACAGCAGCGGTGTCATCACCAACCTGAACGAGAGCCTGGCCAACCTCGGCGAGCTCAAGACCGAAGGTTACGATTTCTCCGCGCATTACCGTCTGCCGCAGATGACCGCCGGCCAGTTCGTGGTGTCGTTGGACAGCACCTACCTGTCCAAGTACGACATCACCAACGGCCCGGGCCAGCCCACCGAAGGTCAGGCCGGCATGGTCGCCGGTACCAACGGCCTGTTCCGCATTCGCGCGAACGCGTCGCTGGACTGGAGCTACGGCAACTTCGGCGCCACCTGGACCGTGCGTTACTACTCGGGCCTGCGTGACAACTGCTGGGATGTCGGCGTGGAGTGCAACGAGCCGAACTACACCAACCCGTGGATCGGCACCACCGGCGCCAGCAGCAAGGGCGCCGTGGCGTTCAACGACGCACAGTTCCGTTACAAGCTGCCGTGGAACGCGTCGTTCAGCGTTGGCGTGAACAACATCTTCAACAAGAAGGGGCCGTTCTACTACGCCGTAACCAACGCTGGTCAGGGCGAAGGTCCGTACCTGCCGTCGTTCGACATCGACCGTTACTTCTACGTGTCGTACAACCAGAAGTTCTAAGCTCTCCGGAGCCGGACTTTCCGGAAAGGCGGGCCCGCAAGGGCTCGCCTTTTTTGTGGCTGGGTCCCGGTGCCTGCCGACATCGTGTCACCCGGAGCACGGAAAACCGCGCACGCCCATCGGCCACCCCCGGCCTCTTCGTGAAATCCGAAGGTGGACCCGCAAGACCTGAAGCCGTACGAGCGTGAGCCACTGGTCTCGCCCGGGATGACAGTAAAGAATCACCTGCAAGATCCAGCCGCGGGGGAAATCCGCACTGCCCGCACGGCGGCCACAAAAAACCCCGCGAAGGCGGGGTTTTTGATTGGTATCCGGATGGAATCACACATCCTGGAACCGAAATTTGGCGCCCGAAGTTGGACTCGAACCAACGACCCCCTGATTAACAGTCAAGTGCTCTAACCAGCTGAGCTATTCGGGCGGGGTGAGCTGCGTAGTTTGCGCAACGTGCCGCGAACTGTCAAGACGTTCGCGGCACATCCGCTACCGGTTCGCAGCTCGGCAAGCGTTACTGGGCCTCAACCGGCCCGGACCCGATAACACGGCTCGTAGGCCGTGCCACCCGGCAGCTTCATCCGGTGTTGCACCACGAAAGCCTGCAGCAGCGCGTCCAGCGCCTGCATGATGTCCTTGTCGCCGTCGATGTCGAACGGGCCACCTTCGCGGATGGCGCGTACGCCCTCGTCCTTCACGTTACCCGCCACGATGCCCGAGAAGGCGCGGCGCAGGTCAGCGGCCAGCTCGTGCCGCGGACGACCATGCCGGATGCTCAACTCGCGCATCGCCGAATGGGTCGGCCGGAACGGCTGCTGGAAGGCCAGCGGGATATTCAACGCCCAGTTGAAGAAGAACGCATCCTTGTTGTCCAGCCGGTGGTTGCGCACCTTGTCGATGCCACGCACCATCGCGCGCGCCACCATCGCCGGGTCGTCCACCACGATCTGGTAGTGCTGCGCCACCTCGTCGCCCAGGGTCAGGCGCAGGAAGCGGTCGATCTGCTCGAAGTACGCGGCCGACTGCTTCGGACCGGTGAAGATCAGCGGGAACGGGATGCCGGCATTGTCCGGATGCAGCAGGATGCCGAGCAGGTAAAGAATCTCCTCGGCCGTACCCACGCCGCCGGGGAACACGATGATGCCGTGGCCCATGCGTACGAAGGCCTCCAGGCGCTTCTCGATGTCCGGCATGATCACCAGCTGGTTGACGATCGGATTCGGCGACTCGGCCGCGATGATGCCCGGCTCGGTGATGCCGATATAGCGGTTGTTGCGCCGGCGCTGCTTGGCGTGCGCAATCGTCGCGCCCTTCATCGGCCCCTTCATCGCACCCGGGCCGCAGCCCGTGCAAATGTCCATGCCGCGCAGGCCAAGCTGGTAACCCACCGCCTTGGTGTAGTCGTACTCCTCGCGCGAGATGGAGTGACCGCCCCAGCACACCACCAGGTTCGGGTCGACGTGCGGCCTGAGCGTGCGCGCGTTGCGCAGGATCTCGAACACTGCGTGGGTGATGCCCACCGAATCGTCGAGATCGAAACCGCCCTGCTCCAGCTGCGTGGACACATAGACGATGTCGCGCATCACCGCCATCAGCAGCTCGTTGATGCCACGGATGATCTGCCCGTCCACGAACGCCTGCGCCGGAGCGTGGGTCAGCTCGATCTTGATGCCGCGGTCCTGCTGCAGTACCTGGATGTCGAAATCGGGGAACAGCTCGAACATCGAGCCCGGGTCATCGCTGATGTTGCCCGAGGTGAGCACGGCCAGTGCGCAACGCCGCAACAGTCCATGCAGGCCCGAGCCACTGACGTCGCGCAGGCGCGCGACTTCATTGCGGGAAAGGATGTCCAGGCCACCGGCGGGGGAAATGCGTGCGCTCACGGTAGCTGCCTTGCCGGCCTGGCCGACACTCGAATCATTCATCTAAACACTCTCCATGCCACTTTCCGGCGGGCACCCGCCCGCCTGGATGCGACAGTCCTCTAGCATCCTGCCTCGCACGTGACGGGGTCAAGACAACAAAAAACCGGCGCCCTCGCAGGCGCCGGTTCCAGTACTTGCTGCAATAACGATCAGAACTTGTAACGCAAGGTCAGCTGCACCGACCAACGCTGGATCAGGTCGCCCGTGCCATACGAGTCGTCGTAGATCGGCAACGTTTCCGGCGCGTAGTTGCCCTTGCCGTCCGTATAGCTTGAGCCGCTGATGTCGTAGATGTACTTGCCGGTGGCCGGGTCGACACCATAGAAATCAGCCAGGTTGCGAACGCCCGGGAAATCGGCGCGCTTCTCGATACCCCAATGCTTGTTCAGCAGGTTGCCGACATTGTAGATATCGAGACGAACCACGCCCTTGTTGCCCTTGAACAGACCCGGGATTTCCTGCGAGATCGACATGTCGATCTGGTTGATCCACGGCGCCTTGGTACCGTTGCGTTGGGCGATCTGACCCTGGTGCTTGCGCAGGTAATCGTTGTTCTTGATGTAGGCGTAGAACTGGTCGATCTCGGCCTGGCTGGTGCCTGACTTGAATTCCACATCGCCCTGGCGCGGGATGTACGCCAGATCGTTGTAGAAGCTGTCGCCATTGGCATCGTTGCCGAAGGCCCAGCTGTACGGGCTGCCGCTGTGGCCATCGTAGAACGCGCCGATGGTGGTGTAGTAGTTGCCGAAGAAGGCGTGACGCCACGACACCGAGGCGATCGCACGCAGCGGGGTGTTGTAGTTGGAGATGCTGGGCTTGTTCTCGTTCGAGTTGGTGACGTAGACGCCCTTGTAGCTCGACATCGCCACGCTGGACAGGCCCGGATTCACGTCCGTGGCGCGACTCCAGGTGAAGCCGACCGAGGCCGACCAGTTGTCCTGGAACGGCTTTTTCAAGGCCAGGGTCAGGTTGTTCGATTCGCCGCGGCTGGTGTTGGCCAGATTGATGATGGCACTGCTGAACGCCTTGTTGGCGTTGGCCCGGTTCGACTGACCCTTCGCGCGCGGATCGGCATCCGGCAACTGGTAGTAGGTCACTCGGCCGTCAGGCAGCACGCCGGTCGGAGCGCCCAGGTTCAGGTCCTGATACCAGATCGCGTCGCGTGCTTTCAGGTGCTCGAACTCGGCTGTGGCGACCAGGCCCCACCACGGCAACTCGGCGTCGTAGCCCAGGCTGAATTTCCAGGCCGACGGCAGATGGAAGTTCGGATCCACCGTGTTGACGGTCTGCTGACTGCTGCCGGTCACACCGTCGTACTGGTGATACGGATCTGCGCTGAACTTCGGCAGGTCGACGTTGCACGGCGCATTCGACTTGCTCTGGCCGCAGCTGAAACCCGTAACCGTCCGACCCGAGTTGGTGTAGATGTTGCCCAGCCACACCGTCGGCGGCTCGGTGATGAACAGGCCGAAACCGCCACGCAGCTGCATCATGCGTTCGGTGTTGAAGGCATAGTTGAACGACATGCGTGGCTGCACCACGCGCTTGCCGCTGACCGTGTACTGGTTGGTATTCAGCACTTCGCCCGTGGGCGTGGTGAAGCCGGCCCCGGCGAAATCCGAGTTGTACATCGGCTTGTCGCTGGTCTGCGGAATGTCAACGCGGAAGCCGTACTGCAACGACAGGCGATCGGTGACCTGCCAGGTGTCCTGCAGGAACAGTCCCCACTGCTTGAGCGTGAAGGATGCCGCCGTCTGGTTGAGGCTGAGGCCATCGGCCGGACGGTTGTAGTAATACGAGTAGTAGTCGCCGTTGATGAAGTCGTCCAACGAATCGAACGTGTACGAACCCATGTAATCCTGCAGGAACAGGTTGTACTTCTTGTCGCGCGAATAGTCGAAACCGCCCTTCACGGTGTGGTCGCCCAGGAACAGGATGCCTTCCCAGGACGCGTACAGCGACTTGGTGTCGATCTGGTTGGCCTGATACGAATAATTGGTACCGAACTCCACCGACGGGCTGTTGTAAGCCGTGGTGTGGACGGTGATATCCGGCATGTAACCGCCGCTGTACGGGCCGCTGTCCTTCTTGTAGTGCGCGTACGAAAGGGTGGCGTTCGACGAGAACACATCGTTCCAGTCGTCATAGAAATGCAGCGCGTAGCTCTGGTTGTCCACCACCGAGGTGTGCCAGTTGCTCGACAGCACGAGCTTGTTGTACGCGCCACCACTCGGGAACGGCTGGCTTTCTTTGGTACGGCTCCAGGTGAAGCTGGCACGATGGTTGTTGGTGATGTTCCAGTCCAGCTTGCCCAGATAGCGCTTGTCTTCCAGATCCGAATTGCCGCCGGTGTAGTTGCCGATATCGGTCAGGCCGTATTTCGCGGCCGCATTGCGCACGGCCTGCACGTCGGCCGAGGTCAGGCCATTGATCGGGTTGGTGGCCGACACATCCTCCGGACCATAGGCGCTAGTGCCCTTGCCGATCTGCTTGCTCTTCTCGAACGAGGCGAAGAAGAACAGCTTGTCCTTGATGATCGGGCCGCCGAGCGTGGCGCCGGCCGTCCAGGTGCGATCGAAGCCGGCGTACTTTTCCTTCTTGCCGTCGACTTCGTCGCCGATCATGTCGTTGTTCTGGAACACGTAGTACGTGGAACCGTGGAACTGGTTGGTACCGCTCTTGGTCACCGCGTTGATGTTCGCGCCCAGGCCGCGGCGGTTGTCCACGTCGTAATTGGCCACCGAGATGTTGTACTCGGCGATGGTGTCCTGCGAAATCGGCGTGCCGGTGGTGGCCAAACCGTTGGAATTCAGGCCGAACGGGTCGTTGGCGCTCACCGAATCGACGGTGATGTTGTTGTAGCGGAAGTTCTGGCCCAGCGCAGTGATCTTGCCTTCCGCGCGATCACTGATGACCACGCGCGGGTCGAGGCGGGCGATATCCTGGATGCTGCGTCCCGGGGTCGGGGTGGTTTCCAGCTCACGCTGCGAAACATTGGTACCCACGCCCTTGTTGTCCGGCGTGAAGATCTGGTTCAGCACCGTGGCACTCACGGTCACCGCGCCGAGGTTCTGGGCGTTGGCCGCGGCACTGGTCAGCTGCAGGTTGACCGCCGAGACGTTGCCCAACTGCAAGTACACCTTGCCCTGCTCGGCCTGGGTGAAACCGGACTTGGTCGCGGTGATATCGAACGGGCCACCCACGCGCAAACCCTGCGCGGTGTAGCGGCCATCCGCACCCGTGGTGACCACGCGCGTGGTGCCCGAAGGTTCGTGCACGATCGTCACGGTGGCGCCAGACACCGGCTGGCCGGCGTTGTCGAGGATGCGGCCGGTCACGGCGGACGAGGTGACGTTCTGCGCCACGACCGGCGCGGCCACCAGCAGCGAAGCAATGGCAAACGGCAGAAGCTTGGCTCGGATTCGGCTATTCATTATTTTGGGCCCTAATGGATTCGCAACGAAAGTTCTTGCAGAAGAAACCAGACAACGCGCCGCCCGGCTGATGGCCAGGCAGGGTGCACGTGGTAAATCCCCAGTACGTTGTAGGTAGTTCGTGGTGTGACGCAGCGACGGGGCCACCCCGCCTGCCAAATCAATTGTTAAGCGAACTTTAACGTCATTGTATGACAGTTTTCTAACAAGTTCACGCTTTCCGTGCGCTATCGCACGAAAACGATGTCATCCACCGCAATTTCCAGCGTGACGGCGGTAATCCGCGAAAACACCTCTCAAACCGCCAGGTGCAGATACGCCGCGATGCCGCCCAGGAACATCTGCACTGACAGGGCGATCAGCAGCATGCCCATCACGCGTTCCAGCGCGGTCAGCACGCTTTCGCCCAGCCAGCGGAACAGGTAGGTGGAGCACAGCAGGATCACGGCGGTGGCCAGCCACGCGCCGATCAAGGCGATCGCCCAATCGGCGGTGCGTCCCGGCTGGCTGTTGGTGAGCAGCAGCAATGCGGCCATCGCCGACGGGCCGGCCACGCCGGGAATCGCCATCGGCACGATGAAGGGCTCGCCCTCGCCGGTCTTGCCGAAAATGCCGCCGCCATCGGCCGGCGGAAACACCATGCGGATGCCGATCAGGAACAGCACGATGCCGCCGGCGATGCTGATCGAATCCGTCTTCAGTTGCAGCAGGCCAAGGATATGCTGCCCACCGATCAGGAACACCAGCAGCACACCCAGCGCGATCAGCAACTCGCGCACCATGACCTTGCGCCGGCGCTTCGGCGGCACGTCCTTGAGCAGGCTGAGGAACAGCGGAATGTTGCCCAGCGGATCCATGATCAGGAACAGCAGGATCGCCGCCGACAGCGTGGTCATCTGCGCTTCCATCTCAATCCCCTGTGCGTGTGCCGTGTCGTTCGGTGATGCGAAAAAACGTGGAATGTCCGGCGCTCATGCGGAGCGCAGGTCGAGCATGTGGCCTCGCGCCACCACCGCCTGCTCGCCCAGCAGCCATACCGCCGCCTCGGCGGTGGCATCCGGCGTGGGCTGCTGCATGGTGTCCTCGCCGAAATAGGCCAGGCGCCGCAGTGTCGTTCGCATCGGCGCGGGCAGCAGCGCGTGGACGCGCAACGTGCCCTCGTCGTGTTCCTCGTGCAGGATCGCCACGAAGCGCTCGAGTGCCGCCTTCGACACGCCGTAGGCGCCCCAATGCGCACGACTTACCAGTTCGGGATCATCCAGCACGAAGACCACGGCACTGTCCGGCGCGGCGGAGAGCAGCGGCAGGCAGGCCTGGGTCAGGGCGAACGGCGCCGACACATTCACGTGCAGGGCGCGCAGCCACGCGTCCGGTTTGTACATGGCAATCGGTGTCAGTCCGACGAAGCTCGTCGCGCAATGCACGATGCCGTCGAGGCGGCCGAGATCGCGCTGCAACCCCTCGGCCAGCGCCTCGTAGTCACGCGGCGTGGCCGACTCCATGTCCAGCGGATGGATCACCGGCTCGGGCAGCCCTTCGGCCACCATCGCGTCGTAAAGCTGTTCAAGCTGGCGCTTGCGCTTGCCGGTAATGACCACCGTGGCCCCGGCTCGCGCAGCGGCGCGGGCCACCGCACTGCCAAGACCGCCGTAGGCACCGGTGACCAGCACCACGCGGCCGGCCAGCGTATCGGCAGCAGGCGCCCATGCAGCAGGCAACCGCGATACGGGCAAGCTCATGCCTGGTCCGCCTGATTGGCCTGCCTGACCTCGCACGCCATGCGCGCCAGTTCGCCGGACGCCTTCAGGTCCTCGACGATGTCGCAGCCGCCAATCAGCTCACCCTGGATGAACAACTGCGGAAAGGTCGGCCAGTTGGCGTAATGCGGCAGCGCAGCACGCACTTCCGGATCGGCCAGCACGTTCACCGCGTGGAACTGCGCACCGGCCTCTTCCAGTGCGCGGACGGCACGACTGGAAAACCCGCACATCGGAAATTGCGGCGTGCCTTTCATGAAAAGCACGACGGGATGCCCGGCCAGTACCGCCTTGATTCGCTCGTTAACGTCCATAGCTAGGGATTTCATCATTACAATGCACGGAGAACGCTAGTGTATCAGTCGCACACCGGCCGCCACCGGCGCGTCGGCGCGACCTCCCTCCCTCAGCCAACGCCCAGGAGTCTCAAATCATGGCGATCGAACTTCCCGCCCTGCCCTTCGAAAAGAATGCCCTCGAGCCGCACATCTCCGCCGAAACGCTGGAGTACCACTACGGCAAGCACCATCAGGCGTACGTGACCAACCTCAACAAGCAGATCGAGGGCACGGGATTCGAGAACGCCTCGCTCGAAGACATCATCAAGAAGTCTTCCGGCGGCATGTTCAACAACGCCGCGCAAACCTGGAACCACACCTTCTACTGGAACTCGATGAAGCCCAACGGTGGCGGTGCGCCCAGCGGCAAGCTGGCCGACGCGATCAGCAAGGCGTTCGGCTCGTTCGAGAAATTCAAGGAAGAGTTCAGCAAGTCCGCCGCCGGCAACTTCGGCTCGGGCTGGACCTGGCTGGTGCAGCGCCCGGACGGCGCACTCGGCATCGTCAACACGTCCAACGCGGCCACGCCGATCACCGGCAGCGACAAGCCGCTGCTGACCTGCGACGTGTGGGAACACGCTTATTACATCGACTACCGCAACGCCCGTCCGAAGTACCTGGAAGCGTTCTGGAACCTGGTGAATTGGGACTTCGCGGCGAAGAACCTCGCCTGATCCCGCAAGTCACCCAAAAAAAAGCGGCGCCCATGGCGCCGTTTTTTTGTTCGCAAAACCCGGCCCGCCCTGTCTTGTGGGCGCAACCGCAGGAGCCCGCTGGCGGGCGATGCTCTCCCGGCTCCTGGCCAAGAGCATCGCCCGCCAGCGGGCTCCTGCCGTGGATCACGCCGACGTGCCGCCCAGCGCGCGAAGACCTGGCTCTGCCTGCTCCTCTCGTCCCAGTGCCTGTGCGATGTCCCGCAAGCGTATCGCCAGCGTGGCGGCGTCGGGGGCGCAGACGGTGGCGTGGCCGACCTTGCGCCCGGGGCGCGGTTGCTTGCCGTAGTCATGCCAGTGACCGTCGACGGCGCGGAGTACCGGCGCCATGTCCGGCAATTCGCCAATCCAGTTGAACATGGCCGAGCAGCCGCGCACGCCGGTGTCGCCCAGCGGCATGCCCAGCACCGCGCGCACATGATTCTCGAACTGGCTGGTGTGTGCGCCCTCGATCGACCAGTGGCCCGAGTTGTGTACGCGCGGCGCCATCTCGTTGCCGAGCAGCTCGCCATCCTTCACGAACAGCTCCAGCGCGAACACGCCCACGTAATCGAGCTGCTCGGCCAGCGTGCGTGCCAGGGCGGCGGCACGTATCTGCAGGTCGTCGATATCCGGTGCCGGCGCCAGGCTCAGCGAAAGCACGCCATCGGTATGCCAGTTGCCGGTCAACGGCCAGGTGCGGAACTCGCCGTCGCGGCCGCGCACGGCCAGCACCGACAACTCGCGCTGGAACGGCACGAAGGCTTCCAGGATCAACCCGTGCGTCGCCGCCGATGCCCCCAGGGCAGCCCAAGCGGCGTCGGCGTCGGCCAGCGTCTTCAGGCGAAACTGCCCCTTGCCGTCGTAGCCGAACCGACGGGTCTTGAGCACCGCCGGCGCGCCGATTTCGGCCAGCGCGCGGTCGAGACCGGCACGGTCGTCCACCGGCATGAAGGCCGGCGTGGCGATGCCGCATTCGCGGAACATCGTTTTCTCGGTCAGCCGGTCCTGTGCCACGGCCAGCGCATCGGGATTGGGATACACCGCCACCTTGCCGGCCAGCCGGCGCGCAGCTTCAGCCGGCACGTTCTCGAAGTCGAAGGTTACGACGTCGACCTGCGCGGCAAAGGCATCCAGCGCGGCCTGATCGTTCCAGTCGGCCTGGATGAGTGGCGCCACCTGACCCGCACAGGCGTCGGCGACGTTGTCCACCACCTGCGTTTTCACGCCCAGCGGCGCGGCGGCCAACGCCAGCATGCGCGCCAGCTGGCCACCACCGAGAATTCCAAGCACGGGTTGGCGATAGCTGCTCATGCGCGCGGGTCCGGCTGGTCGAGCACGGCCTGCGTCTGCTTGGCGCGGAAGGCATCCAGCGCGGCGGCCAGTTGCGGATCATGCAGCGCCAGCACCGCGGCGGCGAGCAGGCCGGCATTCACCGCGCCGGCCCGGCCGATGGCCAGCGTACCCACCGGAATGCCGGCCGGCATTTGCGCAATCGACAGCAGCGAATCCATGCCATTGAGCGCCTTCGACTGTACCGGCACGCCAAACACCGGCAGCCGCGTCTTGGCCGCCAGCATGCCAGGCAAGTGGGCGGCGCCACCGGCGCCGGCGATGATGACTTCGATGCCGCGCGCAGGCGCTTCCTCGGCGTAACGGAACAGCAGGTCCGGGGTACGGTGCGCCGATACCACACGCACTTCGTGCGGCACGCCCAGCTCGGTCAGCACTTCGACCGCGTGCGTCATGGTTTCCCAATCCGAACGCGAGCCCATCACCACGCCGACCTTCGGCGCTGCAGCAGTTCCTGTCATGGTCCGGCCGTCCAAAAGGGGTTATTGTACGGGCTTTCACGTAGTGCAACGAAACCCCCATGGACAAGCGCCTGCTCGACATCCTGTGCTGCCCGGTCAGCAAGACGCCGGTACGCCCGGCCAATGCCGCCGAACTGGATGCGCTGAATCGCGCCATCGACGCCGGCCAGCTCGATACCGTGGCGGGCGCCGGCGTGAAGACGCATTTCGCCGAAGCCCTGGTCACGGTCGATCGCAAGGTGGTCTACCGGGTCGACGACGGGATTCCGGTAATGCTGCCCGAGGAAGGCGTCGGCACGGCGCAATTGGCGGATTTCCCCGCCGGAACGTGACCGATTGCGCATGACAAGCGCGACGCATTTGGCTTATCGTGAGGGCCTGCGGACGTGACTGTTGTCCCGGAACGCCAGCAACACACAGGGGTGTGGCGATGCAGAACGCGAGTGAGCCATCCAACATCGTCGACCTGAGTCAGCGCCTGGACCCGTCCAGCCCGCGCGGCGGCGAGCTGTTGAATGCGGTTCGCGGCATTGCCACGCGACGTCTGCAGCTGTGTCTGGGCAACCTGTTCGAGCAGGTCGACGACGCCCTTTTCGACCTGGCTGAAAAAGCCGAGAACAACGCCGCGCAGATGCACTATTTCGACGGCATGCGCGAGGTGCGCAAGCGGCGTCCGCTGGTCGAGCGCAGCTTCCTTGCCCAGGTTTCGCGCAATCTCGACGATTTCGCCGGCAAGGGACCGTCTGCCGGCCATGCGCCGGTTGCCCCGCCCAACGGCCCGACGGAGCTGTCGCTGGTGGCCGACAACGAGCTGGAGGAGTCGCTTGCGATCACCAGCATGATCGGCAAGAACGAAACCCGGCTGGCACGCGACCTGTTCGCGGTGAATCAGCGGCTGTCGGTGATCTGCGGCGGCATGAAGATCGACGACGCCGGCAACCCGCTCGGCCCCGCGGCCCTGTCCCAGTCGTTCCGCCAGTCGGTGCGCGAGCTCAGCGCCGACATGCGCGTGAAGCTGATCATCTACAAGCTGTTCGATCGCTACGTGCTGGCCACGCTGGACGAGCTGTACCAGGAAATCAATGCCGAGCTGATCCGTGCCGGCGTGCTCCCGCAATTGCGCCACGAAGTACGTCGCGGCCAGGCGGCAACGGACGCCTCGCCCACCGGCACCGTGGCGAGCGCCGCCGTGAGCGACGACCCCACCGCCGATGCAGCCGAAAGCGAAGCCGCGACGGAGTTGCTGCACACCCTGCGCAGCCTGTTCCAGGCCCGCCGCGCCCATCCCAACGTGCCGCTGTCGGCGATGAGCCACGGTCCGTTGCCGACCGCGAACGAATTGATCGGCGCGCTCAGCGTGCTGCAGAACCAGGCGGCCACCGTGCCGGCCCCGGGCATCGCCAACCGCGGCACGCTCGACCTGACCCAGGAAGTGCTGCACCTCAAGGAACAGCTGCTGTCCCAGCTTGGCGCCTTGCGTGGCGAGCGCCCCGGCCAGGTGGCGACGATCGACGAGGACACCATCGACCTGGTCGGCATGCTGTTCGAGTTCATCCTCGAGGACCGCAACCTGCCCGCGCAGATGCAGGTCATGCTGGCCCGGTTGCAGATCCCCTATCTCAAGGCCGCGATTCTCGACCGCAAGCTGTTCGCCCATCGCCAGCATCCGGCGCGACGCCTGCTCGACGGCCTTGCCGACGCCGCCAAGGGCTGGTCGACCGAATCCGACCGAGACGGCCGCCTGCTCGACACGGTGAAATCCATCGTCGAGCGCCTGCTGCAGGAATTTGACGACGACCTGGGCATTTTCGAGCGCCTGTGCGCCGAGCTGCAGTCCTTCCAGGACACCACCGGCCGTCGCGCCGAACTGGCCGAGCAGCGCGTGGCCGAATCCACCCGTGGTCGCGAAAAGCTCGAACAGGCGCGCCGACGCGCTGCCCGTGAAATCCTTACCCGCATCGACGGCCATACCCTGCCGCCCTTGATCCACGGTGTGCTGTCGCGCGCATGGGCCAACTACCTGGTGCTGACCATCCTGCGCCAGGGCGAGGAATCGCACGACTACAAGGACGCTCTGCGCTTCGTCAACGATTTCATTGCCAGCACCAAGCCCGCACGTGACGACGAAGCCCGGCGCACGCTGCGGCAGATCCTGCCCGGCATCGAGCGCTCGTTGCGCCGCGGGTTGGCCAATGTCGCCTTCCAGGACAACGACATCGAACGCCTGCTGGCGCAGTTGCACGACTACTACCGCCAGCAACTCGGTGAAGTCGCCGCGCCTGCCACGCCGCCAGATGCGCTCGCCGAGCCCGTCGCACTGCCGATTCCCGACAGTGTGCAGCCGCTGGCGACCAGCGCCGAGGAACTGGACGAGGAAGAGGATGGCGCCATCGAGATGACGCCCGAGGCCAGTGCCGAACTGCAACTGGTTGGCGAACTGCGCCCCGGGACCTGGCTGGAATTCACCTCCCGCAACGAAACCCCCGAGCGCGCCAAGCTGTCGTGGATCAGCCCGATGAGCGGCCGCTACCTGTTCGTCAACCGCCGCGGCCTGAAGGTCGCCGACTACTCGCCGCATGAACTGGCCCGCGCCCTGGCTGCCGGCCAGGTGCAGGTGCTCGACTCCAGCGCATTGTTCGATCGCGCCATGGACGCCATCGTCGGCCGCCTCAGCCAGTCCGCGGACGACCGCCCCACGGATACCGAATGACGCCCGACGCCCGTTTCGCGCCGCCCGATGCCAAGCTGATCACCGCCGATATCGAACGTGCCTTTGCCGAAGACCTCGGCAGCGGCGATGCCACCGCCGACCTGTTGCCAGCCGATGCCCGCGCCAGCGCCCGACTGACCTGCCGCGATGACGCCGTACTCGCCGGCACGCCGTGGTTCGACGCCTGCTTTCGCCGACTCGACCCCGCCGTGCAAATCGACTGGCAGGCCACCGACGGCCAGCGCGTAGCCCCAGGCAGCGTGATCTGCCAGCTGCAGGGCAACGCCCGCGCGTTGGTCAGCACCGAACGCTCGGCGCTGAATTTTCTGCAGTTGCTCTCCGGTACGGCCACCGCCACGGCCCGGCATGTCGAGGCCGTGGCCGGCACCGCCGTGCGCGTGCTGGACACTCGCAAGACCCTCCCCGGCCTGCGCCTGGCGCAGAAGTACGCCGTACGCTGCGGCGGTGGCCACAATCACCGGATCGGTCTCTACGACGCCATCCTGATCAAGGAAAACCACATCATCGCCGCGGGCGGACTGGCGGCGGCAGTGGCCGCGGCGCGCGGCAGCCACCCCGGCCTGCTGCTGGAAGTGGAAGTGGAGAACCTCGACGAACTGACCCAGGCCCTGGTCGCGGGCGTGGATCGCATCATGCTGGACAACTTCACCCCGGCCCTGATGCGCGAGGCCGTGGCACTGACCGCCGGCCGCGTGCCGCTGGAAGTGTCCGGCAACGTCGACCTGGTCACCATCGGCGAGTTCGCACGCACCGGCGTGGACTTCATCTCGGTGGGCGCGCTGACCAAGCACGTGCACGCAGTCGACCTGTCCCTGCGTCTGCAGTTGGACTAGGCGCGCGGCGCCGAGCTTGCGCCGGCCCGATCCCGCCCCCACCCTTCGCGCATGGACGGCCTTTTCGAACTACTGCCACTGTTGATCCTGCTGGCCATCGTGGGCCTGTGGCTGAAGCTGAGCCGCGCCCGCGAGATGGCGGTGGCCGAGGCACGCCGGCAATGCGAGCGGCATGGCCTGCAATTGCTGGACGAAACGGTCGGCCTGAGCGGCGTACGCATCCGCCCCGTCCACGGACAACGCCGACTGGAACGCTGCTACAGCTTCGAGGTAAGCATCGACGGCAACGACCGCGAGCCGGGCCGCCTGTGGATGGTCGGCAGCCATTTCACCGGCCTCAGCCTGCCGACCATCGAAGCGCGGATGCGCGACGATCACGATGGTCCCGCTACGCCACCGAGCACCAGCAACGTGATCCCGCTGCCGCCGCGCGATGGGCAGCACCGGTTGCACTGAGCGGCCACACTTTTGCACGCGCCACCCGGGCCGCGGCATACCTCCCTGCAACGCAAGGGACTCTTCGAGCTTGCGCATAGTCCGGGGCAGGCCATGCGCCCGCATTCCTGCCTTCCGCAAGGCTCGCGTCGGCTGGGGATGCGTTGAACAGAGGCCTGGCAGACCGAGCCATGGCCGAAAAACATTTCGCCGACAGGCCCGGCTACTTCACCACGCGCAGGTGCGCACCGCCGCGACGCGGCTTCTCTTCGTCCGGCGATGGATCCGACGGCGGCGAAGGCGGGGTGCCATCGGGCGGCGGCGTGTCGCCATTGCCGTCGGCGGGGAACATCATGCCCTGCCCGTTTTCCTGCGCGTACAACGCCAGCACGGCCTGCACCGGCACATGGATGTGGTGGCTGACGCCGGAGAACCGCGCCTGGAAGCTGACCCAGTCGTTGCCCAAGTCGAGGTTGGCCACGGCACGCATGGCCAGGTTCAGCACCACCTGGCCGTTCTTCACCACCTGCGGCGGCACCTTCACCCCCTCACGGGTAGCGTCGATCAGCACGTAGGGGGTCAAATCGTTGTCGGTGATCCAGTCGTAGATCGCCCGCAGCAGGTACGGACGGTTCGAGGTCATCGGAACGGAAGGGGTATCGCTCACCGCATCGCCTTTTCTTCGGGGGTCAGGCTACGCGCGTAGCCCTGACTGTGAAACAGGCGCTCACCATAATCGATAGCCGGCTTGCCGTCGCGTCCCAGTTCCACGCCCAGCCACGGCAGGCGCCAGATCACCGGAGCCACCAGGCAATCAAGCAGGCTCATTTCGGGATTGAGGAAGAATTTCGAGGCCCGGAACAGCGGCAGCGCAGCCAGCAAATGTTCGCGCAAGCGCTTGCGTGCCGCATCGGCCGGTCGACCACCGGCACGGATATGTTCCACCTCCGGCAGCCAGTCGCGCTCGATCCGCACGGCAGCCACGCGCAGGCGCGCCCGCGAAAGCGGGTCGATCGGCATCAGCGGCGGGTGCGGATAACGTTCGTCGAGGTATTCGCACACCACCGAGGCGTCGTACAACGTGAGGTCACGATCGACCAGGGTCGGCGTATTTCCATAGGGATTCAGGTCGAACAGGTCTTCAGGAGGCTTGGCCGGATCGACCAGCACGCGCTCGTAGCCGACGCCCTTGGCGGCCAGTACCAGCCGCACCCGATGGCATTGCACGTCATCGGCCGTCGTATACAAGGTGAGTATGGTGCGTGTACGGGCGCTTGGAACCATGCGCAATCTCCCCTGAAGACGCGCCCGGCGACAGTTTCATGCTGCCGCCGGCACGCCGGAACCGCTTTTAGTGAACGTCCTTCCAGTATTCCTTCTTGAGCAGATAGGCCAGGAAGGTGAACAACGCCAGGAACAGGATCACCCAGACGCCATAGTGGCGCCGCTGCAGGGCGGCCGGCTCGGAGACGTAGTCAAGGAAGTTGACCAGGTCACGCGTGGCCTGCTGGTACTGCGCCGGCGTCATCGTGCCCGGGTGCGACAGCTCCAGCTTCTCGACGGCATGTCCATCCTTGCCCATCACCGCGGTCTGCTCACCCTGCAGTTCCCATAGCGGGAACGGCATGGCGGCATTGGGCAGGATGGTGTTGTTCCAGCCGATCGGACTCTTCGGATCGAGGTAGAACGAGTTGAGGTAGGCGTAGACCCAGTCGGCACCTTTGGCGCTGACTTCCAGCGAAAGGTCCGGCGGATCCTTGCCGAAGGCCTTGGTCGCCAGCTCGGCCGGCATGTGCGAGATCACCGGATCGTCGAACTTGGCGCCGGTGAAGTTGAGGTTCTGCATCACGTCCTTCTCGGACAGATTCAGATCCTGCGCGATGCGCGAATAGCGCATGTACTTCAGCGAATGGCAACCCACGCAGTAATTGAAGAACAGGTGCGCGCCACGCTGCAGCGACGCCTGGTCGCGCAGGTTGTTGCCGGCAGCCGGCAACTCGGGGCCTTCGGCCCACGCCGATGCACTGCCCAGCAGCAGGCCAAGTGACAGCAGAAGAGTGGAGATAAGCCGCTTAGTCATGCGTCGTCACCCGTTCCGGAACCGGTTTGGTCTTCTCCCAGCCGAGATGCGTGTACAGCCACAGGAACACGAAGAAGCCGAAGTAGGCCAGCGTCATGATGCGGCCGAACACGTTGTCCCACGTGGTCAGGTCGATGTCCGCCCCGAACAGCTTCGGGAACAGCACGTCGGTGAGGTCGGTGCCGATCAGCATCAGGCTCAGGAAGGCGATCACGAAAACCGTGAGCCCCACCTTGTAGCCGGTGCCGCGATAACGGATGGACTTGACCGGACCCACGTCGATCCACGGCAGCGCGAACAGCACCGCGATGGAACCGAACATGGCGATCACGCCCCACACGGCGGTGCCGGCGAACGAGGGCACCATGCGCACGATCGCGTAGAACGCGGTGAAGTACCACACCGGCTTGATCTGTGCCGGGGTCAGCAGGTTGTTCGCCGCGATCGAGTTGTCATGCTCCAGGAACCAGCCACCGAAGGTCGGTGCGAAGAAGATGATGAAGGCGGCCACGATCAGGAACACGCCCACGCCGACCAGGTCCTTCAGCGTGTAATACGGATGGAACGGAATCCCGTCGGCGGGCTTCAGCGCATCCCAGCGGTTGCCCTTGGGACCGTGCTTGACGTCCACACCGTCCGGGTTGTTCGAGCCCACTTCGTGCAGCGCGGCCAGATGCAGCACCACCAGCAACAGCAGCACCAGCGGCAGCGCGATCACGTGCAGCGCGAAGAAGCGGTTGAGGGTGGAATCGGCGGGCAGGAAATCGCCCATGATCCACTCGACCAGATGGCCACCGATCACCGGGATCGTGCCGAACAGCGAGACGATCACCTTGGCGCCCCAGAACGACATGTTGCCCCACGGCAGCACGTAGCCCATGAAGGCCTCGGCCATCAGCACCAGGAAGATCAGCATGCCGAGCACCCACACCAGCTCGCGCGGCTTCTTGAACGAGCCGTACATGATGCCGCGGAACATGTGCAGGAACACCACCACGAAGAACAGCGACGCGCCGGTGGTATGCATGTAGCGGATCAGCCAGCCCCACTCCACGTCACGCATGATGTACTGCACCGAGTCGAAGGCTCCCGCCGCGCTCGGGTCGTAGTTCATGGTGAGGAAGATGCCGGTGACGATCTGGTTGACCAGCACCAGGATCGCCAGCGAGCCGAAGTAGTACCAGAGATTGAAATTCTTTGGCGCGTAATACTCGGTCATGTGCTTGCGGTACATCGGGGCCATGCCCGGTGCCCGCTCGTCGAACCAGCGAACGAATGCGTTGGCCATTACGCAGCCCCCTTCGGATCAACACCAATCTGGACGGTCGTGTCGTCCACGTAGTGGTAAGGCGGAATCTGCATGTTCTTCGGCGCCGGAACGCCCTGGTAGACGCGGCCCGCCATGTCGTAACGCGAATGGTGGCAGGGGCAGTAGTAGCCGCCCTGCCAATCCGGATCGAACGGCTCGGGCTTCATCTCGCCCACGTAGTTCGGAACGCAACCCAGGTGGGTGCAGATGCCGATCATCACCAGCCACTCGGGCTTGATCGAGCGGGTTTCGTTCTGTGCGTATTTCGGTTGCTGATCGGCAGAGCTGCCGTTGGACTTGGGGTCCACCAACCGCGGATCCTGCTTCGGCAACGCAGCCAGCTGTGCCGGCGTGCGGTTGACGATGAAGACCGGCAGGCTGCGCCACGCCACGATCAGCTGCTGGCCCGATTCGACTTTTTTCAACGACTGGGTGACCGGAGCTCCAGCGGCCTTGGCGCGCGCGCTGGGTTCCCACGACTTGATGAAAGGTACCGCAGCCGCTACCACGCCCACGCCGCCAACCACTGCCGTGGTCGCGGTGAGGAATCGGCGGCGGCCATGATCGACGACTTCATTCGCCATCAGGCTCTCCGGATGCTCGCATGCCATTGAGATGCAGGTTTTTGGACCCTGCAAAAATCGCGTTAGTGTAGCGTCAGGGCTTGACACGTACAATCAAGCTCATCATGCAGACGCAACGCCCCTGTTGTCGACGCTACCTTAATCCGCCCGCTCTTGTCACGGACCGCCCCACGACATGAAACATGCCGCCGGCCTGCTCGCCTTCGTCGCCCGCTTTGCCGTGTTGGGGCTGGCACTGGCGTTCGTGATCGGGCTGTTCTGGCCGGGTGTTGGCTCGCGCCTGCGCGCGCACTTCGGCATGCCCGTCGCCCAACCCGCCGCCGCGACTGCCGCCGCACCCGAAGCGCCCCCCGCGCCGGCATCCTATGCCGATGCCGTGGCACGGGCCGAGCCGTCGGTGGTGAACATCTACGCCAACAAGGTGGTCACCGAGCAAGCCGTGCGCATGTACAGCGACCCGCTGATGCAGCGCCTGTTCGGCGGTCACCTGGTCGGCACCTACCAGCATCCCGAGCAGAGCCTGGGCTCCGGCGTGATCGTCAGCGACAAGGGTTACGTGCTGACCAACAACCACGTCATCGCCAATGCCAACGACATCCAGGTGCTGCTGTACGACGGCCGCGTGGCCAAGGCCACCCTGGTCGGCGCCGACCCGGAAACCGATCTGGCCGTGCTGAAGATCAACGCCGGCAACCTGCAGCCGATCCGCATGGCCGACCAGAAAAAGCTGCGCGTGGGCGACGTGGTGCTGGCCATCGGCAACCCGCTCGGCCTCAACCAGACGGTGACGATGGGCATCATCAGCACGATCGGCCGCCAACTGGTCAGCGGCAGCCCGGAAGATTTCATCCAGACCGACGCGGCGATCAACCTGGGCAATTCCGGCGGCGCGCTGGTCAACACCCGGGGCGAACTGGTCGGCATCAACACCTTGCTGATCGGCAAGGCCGCCGACGCCGAAGGCATCGGTTTCGCGATTCCGGTGAACACCGCCACCGAAGTGCTCAAGCAGCTGATCGCCACCGGCCATGTGGTGCGCGGCTGGCTCGGCGCCGATTACGCCTTCGTACCGGTGGCGGCCGACAGCGGCCTGCCGGCGGCGGCACGCGGCGTACAGGTGACCGATGTCTATCCCGGCAGCCCGGCCGCGCTTGCCGGCATCCAGCCACACGACATCCTGCTGCGCATGGGCACGCACGGCATCCTCGATCCGGCCGACCTGCGCCGCTACGAAGCGTCGCTCAAGCCCGGCACCACGCTGGAGGTTTCCGGCCTGCGCAACGGCAGCCCGTTCCACGTCAAGGTGACCCTGATCGCCCGCCCGGCACAGGCCAGCGTATCGCTGCAGCAGGGTCAGTCATGAGCGCACTTGCCTGAAACCCCGGTACACCCGGCATGCCACCATCGCCCCCATGCAGGAGTCCGCTCGCGGGCGATGCCTTTTGGCAGGACATCGGAAAAACCTGAAGAGCATCGCCCGCGAGCGGGTTCCTACTCCAAGGCAGCGTGCTCGTCAGGAAAGATGTCGAACCGGCGCTTGAACCGTTCGCAGCGAGTGGAATCGAAGTGTCGCCACCGGCTCAGCCCGGACCGCTGGCCGCCAGCGTGGTGTGCAACACGCTGACGTAGCGCTTGCGCAATTCGCCGACGCGCCTGACATACACCTCGGTTTCCGCATAGGGCGGCACGCCGTTGTAACGTTCCACCGCACCCGGGCCGGCGTTGTAGGCCGCCGCCGCCAGACGCTCGTCACCATTGAAGGTTTTCAGCAGCAGGCCCAGGTAACGGGCACCGCCCTCGATGTTGTCGTCGGCGTTGAAGGCATCGGCCACGCCCATGTCGTTGGCGGTGCCCGGCATCAACTGCATCAGCCCCTGCGCGCCCTTGGACGACAGCGCGTGCGGGTTGAACGCACTTTCGGCATGGATGATCGCGCGCAGGAAAGCTTCGTCCACGCCGTAGCGCAGACTGGCCGCACGGATCACGTCGGCATACTCGCGCAGATGCAGCGGCACGTGCATCCAGTCGATGGTCGAGTGCAGGTTGCAGGCCACGCAGGTGGCGATGTAACTGAAGAGCATGGTTACCGCATGCGTGTTCCGGCCGGCCGGGTGGATATTGGTGTATTCCACGCTGCCATCGGCATGCACCACCCGGTAGACCGAGCCACGCAATACCCGCGCACCGGTGGACGGCGCCGCGGCATCGGCCTGCGCCAGTGCGGCCGCGCCGGCATCGCGCGAATCCTGATAAGCCCATTGGCCCGGCGTACCTGTCGCGGCCGGCGGCAGCACCTTGGCGGTGGTGCTCACCGAACTGCGCACCCACGCCAGCGAAGTCACCGGCCTCTCGACCTTGCGTGCCGTGGTCGTCACCGATCCGCGCACGCCAGCCAGCGATGTCTTCGGCGCGAATTTCGTCACGCGACGTGGTGCGGCAGGTGCCTGATACCCGCCCATCCGGTGGCAATCGCGATAACCGTTGCGGCTGCTGCTGAATACGGCCTCGCCATGCGTTCCGGTGCAGCGGTAAAGCACCCCGGCCTGTGCCGGTGACCACGCCAGCCAGCCGGCCAACAGCAGGGCGCAGCCCAGCGCGACCCGGGTGAGGATCGATCGGACTGGGAAGGTCATGCTGGGCAGGCCCACGCCTCCCCGATGGCGTGCGGCAACGAACATGCGGCGCAGTGTGCCCCCACGGCGTGCCCGCGCCAAGCCCGCGACGCTGTTTTCGTGCACTACGCCACGCGGCAAGTGCTTGATCCGTCAGCGCACTTGACTGGCGAGCAGGTACCCGCGCGAGTAAACTGTCGGGTTCGACACACGCCGTCGACAGCGTCGACGCAATCACGACAAGACCATGGCATGAGCGGCAAACTTTTCATCAAGACCCACGGCTGCCAGATGAACGAGTACGACTCGGCCAAGATGGCCGACGTGCTCAAGGCATCGCACGGGCTGGAACTGACCCAGGACGAGTCCGAGGCGGACGTGATCCTGATCAACACCTGCTCGATTCGCGAGAAGGCGCAGGAGAAGGTATTCAGCCAACTCGGCCGCTGGCGCGAGCACAAGAAGGACGGCAAGCCGGTGCTGATCGGCGTGGGCGGCTGCGTGGCCAGCCAGGAAGGCGAGGCCATCATCAAGCGCGCGCCCTACGTCGACCTGGTGTTCGGCCCGCAGACCCTGCACCGCCTGCCCGAGCTGATCGAGAAACAGCGCGCGTCCGGCAAGCCGCAGGTGGACATCTCCTTCCCCGAGATCGAGAAGTTCGACAAGCTGCCCGAGCCGCGCGCCGAAGGCCCCACCGCCTTCGTCTCGATCATGGAAGGTTGTTCCAAGTACTGCAGCTATTGCGTGGTGCCCTACACCCGCGGCACCGAGATCAGCCGTCCGTTCGACGACGTGCTGGTGGAAGTGGCCCAGCTGGCCGAACAGGGTGTGCGCGAAGTGAACCTGCTGGGCCAGAACGTCAACGCCTACCGCGGCCCGATGCACGACGGCGGCATCGCCGACCTGGCGGTGCTGATCCACGCGATCGCGCAGATCGAATCCATCGGCCGCATTCGCTTCACCACCTCGCACCCGCTGGAGTTCTCCGATTCGCTGGTCGAGGCCTACGCCAGCGTGCCGAAGCTGGCCAACTTCCTGCATCTGCCGGTGCAGGCCGGCTCCGACCGCATCCTCAGTGCGATGAAGCGCGGCTACACCGCACTGGAATTCAAGCAGAAGATCCGCAAGCTGCGCGCGGTGCGCCCGGACATCTGCATCAGCTCGGATTTCATCGTGGGCTTCCCCGGCGAAACCGACGCGGACTTCGAGAAGACCATGAAACTGATCGACGACATCGGCTTCGACCAGAGCTTCAGCTTCATCTTCTCCTCGCGCCCCGGCACGCCGGCGGCGAGCCTGGCCGACGACACCCCGATGGCGGTGAAGCACGAACGCCTGGAACGCCTGCAGGCCACGATCAACGCCAACGCGAAGAAGATCAACGAGGCGATGGTGGGCACCGTGCAGCGCGTGCTGGTGGAAAAACCGAGCACCAAGAATCCGAACGAACTCGCCGGCCGCACCGAGAACATGCGTTACGTGAACTTCCCCGGCGATGCGCGCATGATCGGCCGCTTCGTCGACGTGCTGATCACCGACGCGATGAGCAACTCGCTGCGCGGGCGGGTGCATGCGCTGGCCGAAGAAGCCGCCTGATGCCTGTTGACTCCCTCTCCCCTCCGGGGAGAGGGTTGGGGTGAGGGGCCGGGGCTTGCGCCACCGTTCATCGTGCACGCTCCGCCCGAACCCTCATCCGCCTGCCGGCACCTTCTCCCGAGGGGAGAAGGACTCACCCTTGAACCTTTCCCGAGCCCCATGACCGACCATCCCAACCAGCGCGATTTTGCCCTCGACCCCGAGGACAACGCCCGCCTCGCCAACCTGTGCGGGCCGTTCGACGAGCATCTGCGCCAGGTGGAATTGCGCCTGGGCGTGGAAATCGATCACCGCGGCAACCTGTTCCAGGTGATCGGCGAGGCTGCCGCCACGCGCGCCACCGAGAAGGTGATACGCGCGCTCTACGCCGCCGCCGAAAACGAACCCCTGAACGGCGCGAAGATCAACCTGCACCTTGCCGAATCCGGTGTCGACGCGCTTGCCGAAGACGCCGAGGGCGAGGCGCAGGAAGTCGTCATCCGGGTCAAGCGTGGCGTGATCAAGGGCCGCGGCCCCAACCAGGCGCGCTACCTGCACGCCATCACCCGCCACGACATCAATTTCGGCGTGGGCCCGGCCGGCACCGGCAAGACGTATCTGGCCGTGGCCAGCGCGGTCGAGGCGCTGGAAGCCAACCGCGTGCAGCGCGTGCTGCTGGTGCGTCCGGCGGTGGAAGCCGGCGAGAAACTGGGCTTCCTGCCCGGTGACTTGTCGCAGAAGGTCGACCCCTACCTGCGTCCGCTGTATGACGCGCTGTACGAGATGATCGGCTTCGAGAAGGTGGCCAAGCTGATCGAGCGCAACGTGATCGAGATTGCCCCGCTGGCCTACATGCGCGGGCGCACCCTCAACGATTCCTACGTGATTCTCGACGAGGCGCAGAACACCACCGTCGAGCAGATGAAGATGTTCCTCACCCGGATCGGTTTTGGCTCGGTGGCGGTGATCACCGGCGACGTCAGCCAGGTCGACCTGCCCCGCAGCACCCGCTCGGGCCTGCGCCACGCGGTGGAAGTGCTGCGCGGCGTGGACGGCATCAGCTTCACCTTCTTTACTTCGCGCGACGTGGTGCGTCATCCGCTGGTGGCGAAGATCGTGCGCGCCTACGAGGCGTTCGAGCAGCAGGACGAGGCCGCGAAGTGAGCACGACGACGGTGCACGTGGGCTACGCGGTGCCACGCACCGGCATCCCTGCCGCGGCCAGCTTCCGTCGCTGGGTCGACGCCGCGCTGCGCGGGGCCAAGCGACGCAAGGCCACGGAGCTGTCCATCCGCATCGTCGATACCACCGAAGGTCGCGCGCTCAACCGCGACTACCGCGGCAAGGACTACGCCACCAACGTGCTTTCCTTCGAAGCCGAACTGCCGCCCGATGTGAAGCTGCCGTTGATCGGCGACCTGGCCATCTGCGCCCCCGTGGTGGCGCGCGAAGCGGCCGAACAAGGCAAGCGCGAACGCGATCACTGGGCCCACCTGACCGTACACGGCGTACTGCACCTGCTTGGCTACGACCACATCGAGGATGCCGACGCCGAAGTGATGGAGGCGTTGGAAACCCGCGTGCTCGCCGACTTGGGCATCGCCGATCCCTACGCCGCCTGACCCCCTCCCAACCTCCCCCTGCGACCGAAGGAAGTCCCTTTGGGGCACGCAGGGGGAGGAGCCAAATCCCGAATCAGCCATGCTTTTCCCTCTCCCCTGCTTGCAGGGGAGGGTCAGGGAGGGGTGCTCTTGCGCCCTGAATCGTCACATCATTTCCGCTAAACTCGGGTTTCCGCCCGTTCCGGGCCGAATGCAAACGGATTGATGAACGACGACCCTGGCAGTACCAGCGGCCCGGCTCACCGCACCTGGTGGGATCGACTGGGCCACCTGTTTTCCGGCGAACCGCGCAACCGCGAGGAGCTGATCGAAGAGCTGCGCACCGCGCACGCCAACGGCCTGCTCAGCGCCGACACCCTGCCCATGCTGGAGGGCGCGCTCAAGGTCACCGAGCTGAGCGTGGACGACGTGATGGTGCCGCGCGTGCAGATCGTGATGATCGCCGCCAGCGCACCGCTCGAGGACATCCTCGCCGCCGTGGTCGAATCCGGCCACTCGCGCTTTCCGGTGCATGGCGAGGACAAGGACGAAATCCTCGGCATCCTGCTGGCCAAGGACCTGCTGAAGTTTTTCGGCAACGGCGCCGAATTCGACATCCACGAAATCCTGCGTCCGGCGGTGCTGATCCCCGAGTCGATGCGCTTGAACGTGCTGCTGGCCGAGTTCCGCCGCAGTCGCAATCACATGGCTGTAGTGGTGGACGAATACGGCGGCGTCGCCGGCCTGATCACCATCGAAGACGTACTCGAGCAAATTGTCGGCGAGATCGACGACGAGCACGACGACGAGGAAGAGCCCGCGCTGATCCACGCGCAGACCGACGGAAGCTGGCTGGTCAGCGCACTAACCCCGATCGAGGACTTCAACGAGGAGATCGGCAGCGATTTTTCCGACGAGGAATTCGACACCATCGGCGGCCTGATCACCTCCGAATTCGGCCACCTGCCCGAGGCGGGCGAGGAAACCGCCGCGGGCGAGTTCCTGTTCCACGTCATCGCCGCCGATGATCGCCGCGTGCAGCAGTTCCGCGTGACTCGCCGCGACAGCGATTGACTTCCACGCTCCCTCCCCTGCTCGCAGGGGAGGGCTGGGGAGGGGTCAACCAACCTCGCGACAAGCCTTCACCCCCTCCCAACCTCCCCCTGCACGCAGGGGGAGGAGCCAAAGCCGAAGACCATGCGCCCCATCACCAAGCTGCTGTCCCTGCTCGCCCTGATCCTTCTGGCCACGGCCCCGGCACACGCGGACGTGACCGATGCCCCGGGCGCCAACCTCGAAGTCTCGCTGATCACCTACGGCCCCGGCGCCACCTACTGGGAACGCTTCGGCCACGACGCGCTGCAACTGCGCGACACCGTCAGCGGCCAGTCGATCAACTTCAACTACGGCGTGTTCGACTTCAGCGAGAAGAACTTCTTCCTCAATTTCGCCCGCGGCCGCATGCACTACCTGATGGACGCCGAGCCGGCCGGCCCGGAAGAAGCGTTCTACGTGCAGGAAGGCCGCTCCATCACCCGCCAGCGGCTCGCGCTCACCCCGCAACAAGCCGCCGCGTTGCGCGATTTCCTGTTCTGGAACCTGCGTCCCGAAAACGCCGGCTACAACTACGACTACTACATCGACAACTGCACCACCCGCGTGCGCGATGCGTTGAACAAAGCGCTGGGTGGCGCGATCAAGGCCGCGCTGGCCGGCCATCCCGGTGGCATGACCTATCGCCAGCAGACCGATCGCCTGATGAGTGCGCAACCCTGGCTGATGCTGGCGCTGGACCTGGGCCTCGGCCCCTACGCCGACCAGCCGCTCGACGCGTGGCATGAAAGCTTCCTGCCGATGGAGCTGCAGGCCAACCTGCGCGCCGTCACCACGACAGACGTCCACGGCAACACCCGTCCGCTGGTGGAAGGCGAGCGCGAACTGTCACCCAACCGCCTCGACGTACCGCCGGCACAAGCACCCGACCTGCGCCTGCCACTGGGCGCCGCCGGCCTGCTGATCGCCGCCCTGCTGCTGGTGACTTCACGCCACTGGCGCCTCGGCTACACCCTGCTCGGCTCGCTTTTCCTGGTCCTCGCCGGACTGGTCGGGCTGCTGCTGCTGGCCTTGTGGACGCTCACCACCCACCACTCGGCCTGGGCCAACGCCAATCTGCTGCTGTTCAACCCACTCGCCTTCGTGCTGCTGCCAGCACTCTGGCGCGCCCGCCGACGCATGGCGCCCACCCGCTTCGCCGACGCCATCCTGTTGCTGCAACTCCTCGGCCTGATCGCCGCCGTGCTATTGCACCTGCTGCCCGGCGCCGTGCAACAGAACCAGCCCTGGATACTCTTCGCGCTGCCCGTGTGGCTGGCGTTGGCGTGGAGTCTGCGCCAACCCGCCGCCTGACCCCCTCCCCTGCTTGCAGGGGAGGGCTGGGGAGGGGTGCTCTTCAACGCCTTCGCGACAAGCCCCACCCCCTCCCAACCTCCCCCTGCAAGCAGGGGGAGGAGAAAGCCCTCGCATTGTCCGATGCCGCCTCGCGCGGCATCATGCACCCATGAATCCAATCGCACCTTCCGTCTCCGAGGCCGCCGACACCGCGATGGTCGTCAACTGCGTCGCCTACCGCACGGACGGCACGCGCAGCGGCGACATCAGCATCGATGCGATCAGCGACGTGCTGAAAGAACCCGACACCTTCGTCTGGGTGGGTTTGCATGAACCGGACGAATCGCTGCTGCTGAAACTGCAGGATGAGTTCGACCTGCACGACCTGGCCATCGAGGATGCGCAAAGCGCACACCAGCGCACCAAGATCGAAGCCTACGGTGATTCGCTGTTCATCGTGGTGCAGACGGCACAACTGGTAAACGGCAACCTCGCCTTCGGCGAAACGCATATCTTCCTCGGCCCGCGTTACCTGGTCACCGTGCGCCACGGCGCCTCGCTGTCCTACTCGCCCGCGCGGCGTACCTGCGAGCACGCGCCCGAGTTGCTCGCGCTCGGCCCCAGCTACGGGCTGTATGGCGTGCTCGACTTCGTGGTCGACAACCTGCTGCCAATCGTGCGCGACTTCCGTGAAGAGTTGCAGGAACTCGAACAGGACATCTTCGCCGCCACCTTCAACCGCAGCACCGTGCGCCGCCTGTACGACATGCAGCGCGACCTGATGACGCTGCGTCTGGCGGTGGCGCCGATGCAGGATGTCATCAGCCAGCTGGTACGACTGCACCCGCAACTGATTCCCGAAGACCTGCGCGCCTATTTCCGCGACATCTACGACCACGTGTTCCGCGTCAACGAGTCGATCAGCGCGATGCGCGAAATGCTCACCGCCGCGATCAACGTCAACCTCTCGCTGGTCACCTTCGGCCAGAACGAAGTAATGAAGAAACTCGCCGGCTGGGCCGCCATGCTCGCCGCCCCCACCCTCATCACCAGCTGGTACGGCATGAACTTCACCCACATGCCCGAGCTTAGTCGGCCATGGGCCTACCCGCTGATCATCGTGATCGTGATTGGGGTCGTGGGCGGGATTTATACCGGGTTGAGGCGGGCGAAGTGGTTGTAGGAGCGCACCCTGTACGCGATGGCTCTTGGCTCGGCCAGCAGCGAGGCATTCGCGCACAAGGTGCGCTCCTACAGAAGATGGAGCACTTCCCCGATTGAGCCAACCAACTCGCACCGCGATGGTTGACGCATGGAAAATTCCCCAGGCCATCAAGCGCTACGCAAAGGTCGCACATCCATCCCGGGCCAGATCTATCTGCTAACCACGGTAACCGTCGACCGCACGCCATGGTTTCTCGACGAAAAACTGGCCAAAACCATCTGCCGACTCATCATTGAGGATCGAACCTGGGGTGACGCTCGTCTGCTGTGCTGGATACTGATGCCTGATCATTGGCACGGGCTGGTCGAACTGGGCGAGCGGAATGACCTGGCGCAGGTCATGAACCGCTTCAAATCACTCGTCAGCAAGCGGCTTCGCCAAACCGGCCCGCACGCTCGTATCTGGGCGCACGGATTCCACGATCATGCCCTGCGCCACGACGAAGATATCCGCACCACGGCTCGCTACATCATCGCCAACCCACTACGTGCCGGCCTCGCCGAACGGGTCGGAGACTATCCGTACTGGAACTGCATTTGGCTGTAGGAGCGCACCCTGTGCGCGAATGCCTCGTGGCTAACCGAACCAGGAGCCATCGCGCACAGGGTGCGCTCCTACAATGGGCTTACTGCTTGGACGGCGCCGTCCACTTCTCCAGCCACGCATTCACCGTGTCATGCCACAGCACGCTGTTGTGCGGCTGGAGCACCCAGTGGCTTTCGTTCGGGAAGGTGAGGAATTCGCTGGGGATGCCGCGGCGCTGCAGCGCGGTGAATGCGCCCAGGCCCTGGCTCAGCGGGATGCGGAAATCGTGGCCCGAGTGCACCACCAGCATCGGCACGCGCCAATCCTTCACGTGGTCGAGCGGGTTGAATTTCTCGTAGTTCTTCGGCACATCGTATTGCGGGCCACCATTCTCGTGCTCCTCGAACCACAGCTCGTCGGTGGCGTAATACATCATGCGTGAATCGAACACGCCGTCGTGGTCGACGAAACACTTCCACGGCGAGTTCCACACGCCGGCGATCCAGTACGTCATGAAGCCGCCGTAGCTGGCACCCAGCGCGCAGGCACGGTCAGCGTCAAGGAAGCTGTACTTCGACAACGCGGCCTTCCAGCCCAGCTTCAGATCCTCCAGCGGCTTGCCACCCCAATCACCCGAGATCGAATCGGTGAATTTCTGGCCGTAGCCGGTGGAACCGTGGAAGTTGATGGTGACCACCGCGAAACCCTGGCCCGCATACGTCTGCGGATTCCAGCGATAGCTCCAGCTGTTGGTCATCGCGCCCTGCGGGCCCCCGTGGATGATGAAGGCCACCGGGTACTTCTTGCCCGCCTGGAAATTCGCCGGCTTCACCACGTAGCCCTGCACGGTTTCGTTGTTCCAACCCTTGAAGGTGAAGAACTGGAAATCGCCTTCCTGCGTGTTCTTCAGTCGCGCGGCATTGGCATGCGTCACCTGCTTCAGATCACGGCCATCGGTGTCGACGGTGTACAGGTCACTCGGCTGCTTCAGGTCATTGCGCGCCAGCAACACACGCTTGCCGACAACCGAATAGCCATCCACCTCGCCATCGCCTACCAGCTGACGCACCTTGCCGCTGGCCGCATCCACCGTGAACAGCGGGTGCTGGCCCTCGTCATCGGCGGTGACGAACAGCGTCTTGCCATCGGCGGAAATGTCCATGCTGCCGGGCGAACGATCCCACTGCGGATCGATCTCGTGCGTAGCGCCAGTGGTCAGGTCCATCGCCATGATGCCGAAACGGTCCGCTTCGAAGCCCGGCGTTTTCATCGCCAGGTAATAAAGCGTCTTGCCGTCCGGGGACGGTACCGGATAGGCATCCCACGCCTTGTTCTTCGCGGTAAGGTTCGTCGGGGCCGACGAACCATCGGCCGGCACCTTGTAGATGTCGAAATTGGTCGACCACGGCTCGCTGTTTCCGGCAATGCGCACATCGAAGTACACCGTCTTTCCATCCGGCGAGAACGCGAACTCGCTGGCATCGCCAAACGGCTTGCTCGGTACGTCGCCATCGATGCCGCGGGAAAGCAGGGTCGGCTCTACCGGCAACTGACCATCCGCCCCGAAATGCGCGAGATAAAGCTGGTTGCGCCGGCCGTCCGACCACGTATCCCAATGCCGCACGAACAGCTTGTGATAAAGCGTGCCGGTGGACTTGTCCTTCGCCCGCTTGTCCAGCTTGGCCTTGGTGCAAGCCAGGTCGCTGCAGTCGGTGTACACCGCATACGACAGCAGCACGCTGTGGCCATCCGGCGACAGCTTGTAATCCTGGATATCCAGCGGACCGTGGCTCACCTGCACCGGTGCCTTTGCCGCCGCCAGATCCAGGCCGCTCTTGCCCTTGGCAAAATCCAGCCGCCACAACTGCGCCACGCCCTTGTCCGAGGCCACGTAATAAAGGCTGCGCCCATCCACCGACCAACGCGGCGACGACGCCCCCTTGGCCACCACCTGCACTGGCTTGCCGTCACGCGACAAATCCAGCACATCGATCGCATTCACACCCTTGTTCGCCGCGTAATCCGTGCTGCGCACCCCGAATGCCGCATAGCGGCCATTCGGCGACAACTGCGGATCACTCACCCGCCGCAACATCACCAGGTCACGCACGTTGAACGGATGCGGCACGTTGTAATCGAAGCCCGGGAATGGCGATCGAGCCGACGTGGACACGGAGGCCGCCGAAGCCGGCAAAGCCATCGCCAGCAGCAAGGCGGCAAGCAAAGGTTTCATGGGATTCTCCCTCGGGGTGGAAAGCTGTGACGGTAAGCGGGCACGTAAGGCGGCGCAAGCCGGGCCACCACGAATCCACAGCCGGGTCACGCGGTAGCATCTCACCCCATAATGTACGCAAGTCATGGATAAACCATGGTCCACTCTATGCTCCAAGGAGTATGAACCATGACCATGGCCACCCTGGAAAGCCTTCGCCAGCGCCGCGACGAACTGCTGACTATTGCCGCCCGTCGCGCGGCGTCCGACATGCGTATCTTCGGTTCCGTTGCCCGCGCGAGGACGCCGTCACCAGCGACGTGGATTTTCTACTCGGAACGGAGCGTGGCCGCAGCCTGCTCGATCTTGCCACCCTGCGCCGACGACCTGGGAACCGCCATCGCCCGACCGGTGGACGTGGTCAGTGAAAACGGCATCTATCCCTACCTGCGCCAGCGCATCTTCAAGAAGCGGTGTCGTTGTGACAAAAAGCATAAGGTGCGTATTGTCCAGCTTGCACTAGTCCCAATATGGGACTATCATGCGCACATGAGGATCATCGCTGTGAGCGCGCTCAAGGACTTCTGGGCACACCATCCGGATGCCGAGCAACCGCTCAGGGCGTGGTACGACGAAGCAAAACACACGACCTGGGTGATACCACAAGACATCAAGGCCCGCTATGCCAGCGCCAGCTTTGTTGGCAACAACCGCGTGGTTTTCAACATCAAGGGCAACACTTACCGACTCATCGTCGCCGTGGCTTATCGCTTCCAAACCGTCTATATCAAGTTCATTGGCACGCACGCCGAGTACGACCGGACCGACGCCGAGACCGTGGAGGTTCCATGAATATCCGCCCTATCCATACCGAGAGCGACTACAAGGCCGTCCTGCGTGAATTGTCGACCTATGTCGACAACGAGCCACAGCCGGGCAGTGAGGACGGCGATCGCTTCGAGATCCTCGCCACCTTGGTCGAAGCCTACGAAGCGAAGCACTTTCCTGTCGAGGCCCCCGACCCCATCGAGGCTATCCGGTTTCGGATGGAGCAAGCGGGCCTGACCGTGAAGGACCTCGTGCCCTACATCGGTCGGACCAACCGCGTTTACGAGGTACTCAACCGCAAGCGCGGCCTAACGATCGACATGGTCCGCAACCTGCATCGGCACCTAGGGATTCCGGCCGAGAGCTTGATCGGAGCCTGACCTGGACTGGACCTGCATGGAGCATGGTCGCATGCCTGCTCAACCTTCCCGCCCAGAGCGACGATCTGGAAACCGCCATCACCCGTCCGGTAGACGTGCCCAGTGGAAACGGTACCTACCTGCTCAAAATCTTTCTGGCGAGCGCTCAGCCTTGGGGTAGGAGCGGCTTCAGCCGCGATGCTCTTCAAGCCTTTCGAACGTCCCGCCAAAAGCATCGCGGCTGAACCTGCGGCTGTTCAACCTGCTCGCCTTCGTACTGCTGCCGGCACTCTAGCGTGCCCGTCGCCATGTCGCCCCGACCCGCTTCGCCGACGTCATCCTGCCGCCGCAATTGCTTGCCCTCATCGCCGCCGTACTGCTGCACCTGCTGCCCGGCGTAGTGCAACAGAACCAGCCCTGGATCCTGTTCGCGCTGCCAATCTGGCTGGCACTGGCGTGGAGCATGCGGCAACAAACTTCCGCGCGCGGTAACTGAGCGGCGATGATATAGCAACGAACCCAAACACCCTGATCGAAGTAAACGCACGGCATTCGTATATGCTCGATGCCTCGTCTCGATACGCGATTTCTTCCCATGCACGAACCGGGCATCCGCAAAACCTTCAAACCGGGGCAGTGGCCGATGCGAGTAGCTACCGGCTTGGCCTTGATGGTCACGGCCATCATTTATTGGCCGGTGGTTCACGCCAATTTCGTCTGGGACGACCTGGTCGACTTCCGTGACAACGCCTGGCTGACCCATGGCCACGCATGGATGCACTACGTTCTCCGCGACTTTAATCACTGGACCAACTATTTCCGCCCCCTGATAGTCGCGCTCTTCACCCTTCAGGTCCGACTGTTCGACGTCACACCCGGCCCCATGCATGCTGTGAACCTCGGCATGCACCTCATCAACATGGCACTGGTCGGCCTGCTTGCACGACACGCCTGCCGTGCCGCCGGCCGCGACGACCGCCAGACCACACTCATGGCCAGTCTGTGCATGCTGCTCTATGGGCTGCACCCGGTGCTGATCGAGCCGGTGGTGTGGATTGGCTGCCAGTTCGACCTTGCCGCCACCCTGTTCATGCTGCTCGGGCTGCTTGCCAACATCAGCATCAAGGCTCCCTTCACCCGCGCCGCGGTCGTCGCATTGATGTTCCTGCTGGCGGCAGGCTGCAAGGAATCCGCGGCTTCGTTTCCTTTGATTCTGGCCGCCACGGACTGGGCGATTCTGGCCAAGCCCCGCGAAACAGGCTTGCGCCAAGCCCTCGCCACCTTTGCCTCGCGCAATTGGCGAACCTTTGCAGCAATGCTCGTCGCAGGGCTCGTCTACCTTGTCGTGCGCTACTGGGCACTTGGGCATTTGATCGGCCAATACGCCAACGGACCGTCGTCACGCTTCGGGCGGCTGCAGGAAGCCTGCTTCATCTACCTGCAATACTGGCGGATGCTGTTCCTGCCCATGTCCGGCATGGGGCCTGTACATCCTGTTGACGTGCACCGTTTCGATCCGATTTCGTTGTACCCCCTGCTTACTGACACGGTGGCCCTCAGCATTGTCGCCGTGGGGCTCTATTTCGCAGTGAAACGGGCGTCTGCTTTCGGCTGCATCGTTGTCGCCATGACCGCGGCACTCATACCCGTTTTGCACATAACATCAGTAGCTTTTGACAGCAGTCTTTACCACGAACGCTACGTCATGACGGGCTTGGCCGTTGCATGCGGCATGCTCCCTCTCATTCAATGGCCTCCACTAGATCACCATCTCCAGCGACCACTAGGCTGGGCCATTGGAGCGATATGCGCGACCTGGTTTCTATTCGCGACCATCGCCATACGCACCACGATTCCACTATGGTCCAACAGCATTAATCTGTGGCGATGGGCCCTCATCGTAAGCCCAAAATCGCTGGATGCCGACAATAACCTGCTCAGTGCCTACATCATGAGCAAAGACTATGATGCTGCCCAAAGACTCGTCGACAAGCTGCAATCGCAGCATGTGCAATGCACGCCCTGCATGCTGAATGCCGCCATTCTAGCCAATGCAATAAACGAACCCGACCGCGCATTGATCGCACTCGAGCAGGTCAGAAGTTCCAGGGAAATCCTCGTAGACAAGCCATTGTTCAGCCAGTACTTGCTCGTTACTGGTCAGGCATTGGTTCTGCAGGGCCACCTGCCAGACGCCGAAAATCTTTTCCATGCCGCGACTCGGTTGAACCCTCTCAATCCCCAGCCTTGGCAGGGGCTTTCGGTTGCCCGCGCCCTGCAGGGACAGGCGGGCCAAGCCAGACAGGCGCTGTCATCGGCCCTACCGCTACTCCCTCCAAACAAGCGCAATGATGCTCGCGATAGCATCGAGAAGATCATCCAGATGAACCGTCAACATGCATCCCCGCACGCAGCACGGCCATGACCCGTACTGCAACCACCGCCAATGGCAGTGGGATCCCGCGGACAATACCCTCCAACCGGCGCCGACGCGGGCATCAAAAACACCGCCGCCACGAGCCGGATGGTCGTCAACTGTGTCGCCTGTCGCAACGACGGCACACGCATCGGCGACCTCAGCCTCGATGCGATCAGCGACGTGCTGAAAGAACCCGACACCTTCGTCTGGGTGGACCTGCACGAATCGGACGAATCGCTGCTGCTGAAATTTCAGGAAGAATTCGACCTGCATGATCTGGCCATCGAGGATGCACGAGGTGCCCACCCGCGCACCAAGATCGAATCCTACGGCGACTCGTTGTTCATCGTGGTGCAGACGGCACAACTGACCGGCAGCAACATTGCGTTCGGCGAAACCCACATCTTCCTCGGCCCACGTTATCTGGTGACCGTACGCCACGGCGCCTCACTATCCTATTCACCGGCACGACGCACCAGCGAACACATTCTCGAACAGAGAAAACCACAGTCGCGAGACAATCAGACGCACTTGGCACATTCGCAATGTACGAGTCACCCCTGCCAAGCACGCGAGCAGTCAGGCATACTCCGACACGCTTCCACGCCATCTCGTATCACACATGCACGCAGCCAACCCTACTGAACGCAACCGTTGGCGCTGGCCAATGGCGCTTTTGATCATCACATTTTTCGCCTTGGCACTACGCTGGTACTACGTCAGCACTGCGGTGATCTACGAACCCGTGCGTGGCGATGCCAGACAATACTTCGCCTACGCATGGAACCTCGTACACCACGGAACATTCTCCAAGAGTCCTCCTGGTGCAGTTTCCATCGTGCCGGACAACTACCGGGACCCAGGCTACCCTTTGTTTCTGGCAATCTGGATGAAAGCACTGGGTGCAGGAAATGCATGGTATGCAACGGTTCTTTTGTGCCAAGCACTCCTCGGCGCACTAACAGTCACCGCGGCCGTTCAACTGGGCAAACATTGGCTTTCCACACGCTGGGCAATCGGCGCAGGTCTTCTGATGGCTGTTTGGCCACACAGCATCGCAATTGACGGCTACTTGTTGACTGAAACTCTGTTCGGTTTTCTGTGCACCGTAGGTCTGCTTCTGTGGGGAAACGCATGTCAACACAAGAATCATTGGTTGGCGGCAGCAGCGGGATTGACCTTTGGCGCGGCAGCCTTGACCAACGCGATATTGCTGCCTTTCGGCATCATCCTGGCAGCGTTCCTGGCGTGGCGAATGCCGGCTCTCAGAAAAATCTGCTTGACCTTGACGATAGCCTCCTTGCTCCTTCCGGCCAGCTGGTCTTTCCGCAACATCCATATTCAAAACAGCGCCCTGGACAGCTCCTCACGAGATCGTGCAGCACAAAATCTCGTCCAAGGCTCTTGGCCTAGCTACCACTCCGCTTGGCGACAGTCGATCCTTGGCAATACGGCCGCAAAAGCAGGGGCCCGAACCACACTGGGCGCCATCAACAAAGAATACGAAACGCTACGGGCAGCTCCCATCCAAGGCGCCAAGGAGATCGCGCAGCGTCTTGGCATACACCCACTACGCTATGCCGCATGGTATCTGCTGCAAAAACCGTATGACCTATGGGACTGGGACATCCAGATTGGGCAAGGCGACATATACCCCTACCCAACCTTGAACTCGCCCTTCCAGACCAACGTAGTCTGGCTCGCCCTAGAAATCATTTGCCGAACGTTCAATCCATTGCTGATGCTGCTTGCATTGGCAGGCTTGCTCTACGCAATGGTCAAGCGATACTCACCTAGCCTGCCATGCAAGCAACCGAACCAAGCCGCACTTATCGCTTCGGCATGTCTGCTAGCGTTCGCTACGCTGGTTTATACGGCGCTGCAGTCGGAGCCACGCTACTCCATCCCCTTCCGCTCGCTCGAGATTCTTTTGGCCACCACTACCGCCGCCAAGATCATCGCGTGGCGGCAACAACGCGAGACATAAAACGCGCCATTGCCAGCTATCCAATCCAACTATTGGCCACTACTGCACCATTTACGTGACATCCATCACAATTTGATTGCCACACTCGTTTGACCGTCAAATTGGTACGAGGCGTGCATTCCCTCCTGTGTTTCCAGGGGGATCCAGCACATGCCAAACAACCGTTCGCCGCAGGGTTTCACCCTGATCGAGCTGATGATCGTCGTGGCGATCATCGCCATTCTTGCGGCCATCGCCATACCGGCTTATCAGGACTATATGGTCCGCGCCCAGATCACCGAGGGCGTAAGCCTGGGCTCGGGAGCGAAGGCAGCGGTATGGGATTTCGTATCGAATACTGGTCGGTTTCCACACAACAACCAGTCGGCCGGCATGGCCACCGACAGCTCGATCAGCGGAAGCTATGTATCCAGCGTGACCGTCTCCGACGGCATGATCAGCGTTGCCTTCGCCGGCCCCAAAGCAAATGGAGCCATCCACGACCGGGTTCTGGTTCTATCACCGGCCACCCGAAGCGGAAGCATCACGTGGGACTGCAGCCAGCACACGACCCTGCAGGGCAAGTATCTGCCGTCCGTCTGTCGTAAGTAGCGTGCATTCAAGCGCCATCTGCATACGCCACCATTTCACAAGACTGACCAAAAGTGTCACTTGGTGACCTGATTGACCAGAGTTCAAGTTACCTCCGACCCCCGGTAGACCCAAGCACGGCACACATTGCCTTCGTCCATCCATCAAACATTCGTGATGACCTGCACAATCTACGCGTAGCGCGATATGTCAAAGTATCGTTGCATCGTCGATGGCATACATAGTGCTTCGATTTTGCGGGCTTCCTGGTCGTTCCTGACCACGTGCATGGGGTCTGATCCCGCCTAGGGGGATTCCGGGACTTAGGCTCAGGGGGCATCACAACCGGTCAGCTGACCAACCAAGAGGAATTACCATGAAGAACATGCAGAAAGGCTTCACCCTGATCGAACTGATGATCGTGGTTGCGATCATTGCCATCCTCGCTGCCATCGCCATCCCGGCCTACCAGGACTATCTCATCCGTTCGCAGGTTACCGAAGGCGTGACCCTGATGGACGGCGCCAAGATTGGCGTTACCGAGTTCGCGGCCAACACCAATCGTTTTCCAGCGGGGAATGGATCGGCTGGTATTGCATCCTCCGGCTCCATCACCGGTAGCTATGTGACCGGCGTCGCAGTCTCCGGAGGTCTGATCACAGCCACCTTTGGTAACAAGGCCAACACAAAGATTTCCGGCTCCACCATTTCGCTCTCGGCGGCCACCGTCAATGGCGTTGTCAAGTGGACCTGCAAAGGCGAGACGAATGCGGTCCAGCCCAAGTATCTGCCAGCAACGTGCCGTTGATACCCAACGACTGGCATTGAGGTACCTCGAAAGGCCGCCTAGTGCGGCCTTTCTCTTGTTGCTCACCACGCTAAAAGTCCAATGTGACCGTACACAACCGCTTCCTGTTTCCCATCCTTTTGGTTTGTACGCTGCTGTTAGCAGGGTGGGCTTACGTGCCTGGTTTGCATGGCGGATTTCTGTTCGATGATTTCGCCAACCTGCCGGCACTGGGCGCGACTGGCCCCATCGACAATTGGCCCACCTTCTGGCGTTACCTCACGTCGGGCACTGCCGACCCCACCGGCCGACCACTCACCCTGCTGACTTTTCTGCTGGATGCTCATAACTGGCCAGCCGCCCCCTACCCGTTCAAGCGCACCAGTCTGATCCTGCACCTGCTCAATGGTGTGCTGCTATACGCACTGCTGACCAAACTCGGCCGCTTGTTGGATCTCGACGAACGGCACTGCAAGTTGGCAGCGCTGCTTGGCGCCGCACTGTGGTTGCTACATCCACTACTGGTGTCGGCCACGCTATATATCGTTCAGCGTGAAGCGATGCTGCCGGCCACTTGCGTGATGGCTGGACTACTGCTGTGGCTACATGGCCGCCAACAGCTGATCAAGGGACAGCTGAAAGCAGGTACATTGTGGAGCGTGCTTGGATTGGGCGGTTTTACCCTGCTTGGCGTACTGGCCAAGGCCAACGGCGCACTGTTGCCGCTGTACGCACTGCTGATCGAGGTCATCGTGTTGGCACCACGCCAACTGCCAACGATCACCACTGCGCGACGTCTCCACCGGGCCATCATGCTGGTCTTCGGGATCGTTCCCGCCACCGCCATCCTCATCTACCTGCTGTATATCGGCGCGCACGGTTTGTGGGTAGGCGGCCCGGAGGGTATTCGCCCATGGAGTATCGGTCAACGACTGCTCACCGAGCCACGGGTCTTGATGGATTATCTCAAGCTGCTGTGGCTACCGCGACCGCTTTCCAGCGGCCTGTTCAATGATCAATACGCTGCGTCCACCTCGTGGCTCCACCCAGACACGACTCTGCCAGCGTTACTTGCGGTGCTCGCACTGATCGCGGCGGCTTGGCACTGGCGTAAACGCCACCCGGCCTTGGCGTTGGCGATACTGTTCTATTTCGCCGGCCAACTACTCGAATCCAGCTCTATTCCACTGGAGCTGTACTTTGAGCATCGCAACTACGTACCCGCGCTGTTGATGTTCTGGCCCCTCGGCTTGTGGCTGGCCGATACGCGCGCCATGCGCCTGCCCAAATACGCTCTCATGCTTGTCCTGCCGCTCACCCTGACATGGATGACCCATGCACGCACCGAGGTATGGGGCAACGTGCAGACGCAAGCCTCGATATGGGCCAGAATCAACCCCGATTCGCCGCGTGCACAGGCCAATGTCGCGCAAATCGAGATGCAAACCGATCACCCTCGCGCCGCCATACACAGGCTGGAGACGCTGCTCGCCGCGCGCCCCGACCAAGCCCAACTTGCGTTCAACTTGGTCAGTGCGCGCTGCATGACCGGTGGTGTGAGTCATGCCGACCTCGCCGCAGCACAGCAGGCCATGTCAGGTAGCCCAAGCACTGGAATACTATTCACCCACTGGTTCGAAAACATGCTGCCGACGGCGATGTCCGGTCACTGCCCCGGGTTGACATTGAAAAGTCTGCTGGACTTGATCAATACGGGTTTGCAAAACCCAAAGCTGTCGGCTGCCGGGCCGCAACAGGACCTGACTTATCTTCGCGGAAGAATTGCCATCGCGCAGCATCAGCCAAATGAAGCACTAACCGACTTCACCCATGCACTTGACTTGCAAGTACGTCCAGGATTTGCGCTGGAGGCAGCGGCCAATCTGGGCGCCCACGGTTACCCATTGCAAGGCTTGCTCCTTCTCAATCACTACCGGCAAGTACAAGATCATGTCGCCCCACCAGGCTTCGGCATGCCCATGGTGCATGCGTGGGTGCTCGCTCGCGAAAACTATTGGCCGCATGAATTTACTCATCTGCGGCATCAATTAAGCCTCGACGCACAAACCGACAGCGCCAATACTGTACCATCAGGTTCTACCCGGAGCACACCACGTTGATACGCCGTTCGCTGCACCGGTGGGTTCTTGCCATCGCCATCATCGTTACGGCCGTCGCATACTGGCCAGGCCTCTCGGGCGGGTTTCTGTTCGACGATTACCCCAACATCGTCGACAACCACGGTGTGCAGCCAGCACACGCTGATCTGGCTTCACTGATGAATGCGGCGCTATCGTCGCCAGCCAGTGAATTCAAACGCCCATTGGCGTCGTTGAGCTTTGCGCTCAACTATCTCGCCAGCGGAGGACTTAATCCCTATAGCATGAAGCTGACCAATCTGGTCATTCACCTGCTGAATGGGTTACTCGTGTTTCTGCTGGCGCGGGGTTTGTTGCGATCCGCGTGCATACGCGTAGGAACCCGCTCGCGGGCGATCCCTTTTGACACATCCGAACAGGAACCGGAACCCACCAAGAGCATCGCTCACGAGCAAGCACCTACGACAACGTATGCCTGGGCTGGTGAAGCACAGCGAGTCAGCGTAACTGCAGCACTGATCGCCGCCGCCTGGATGCTCCTGCCCATCAACCTGACTGGCGTGCTGTATGTGGTGCAACGCATGGAGAGCATGGCGAACCTGTTCGTCTTGCTGGGCCTGATCGGTTATGTCGCCGGCCGACGACACATGCTTGAATCCATCGCTGACGCGACCAACGCTCTTATTCCATCTCTAGCTCACAGAGGAAAGTCAGGATGGGGTGGCTTTTGGCTCTGTGTCATCAGCATCACCGTCCCTGCTGCTGTCGGCATTCTGGCCAAGGAAACAGCGGCGATGTTGCCGTTGTATGCGTTGCTGATCGAATGGGCACTGTTCGGTTTTCGCACAACAGCGGGTCCACGCGACCGCCGCCTAATCGCGTTGTTCCTGCTCGTGCTGGTGCTGCCATTGATCGGAGGACTCACATGGCTACTTCCCAACGTGCTGAACCACGCAGATTGGGCCACACGCGACTTCACACTTGATACGCGGCTACTCAGCGAAGCACGCATCGTGGTGGATTACATCGTCTGGACGTTGTTGCCGGTACCACATGACCTGTCGTTTTATCACGACAATTTCCACACCTCGACCGGATTGCTCTCCCCATGGACGACACTCGTATGCATGCTAACGCTGACCAGCCTGGCGGCATTTGCAGTATGGCTGCGTCCGCGCCGCCCGCTCGTGGCATTGGGTATTGCACTATTCCTCGGCTGCCAACTACTCACTGGCACCATCCTGCCGTTGGAACTAGTCTATGAGCACCGTAACTACTTCGCCAGTTTCGGGTTGATGCTGGCGCTGGTGCCGTTGCTGGCGGCTTTCGCATCCAACGCAACATCAGCGTCCTTTGCGTTACCACGCCGCATACTGCTCGGTGGCCTGTTGCTGTTATGGACTGGCGAAACAGCCATGTCAGCCATGGCATGGGGCAACCCGCTACTACTGGCTGAAACCCTTGCCGCCCGTGCACCCGATTCCCCCCGCGCAGAATACGAGTTGGGCCGTACCTACATTATCTACTCGCATTACGATCCAGCATCGCCATTCACCAAGCTGGCCTATGCGCCACTGGAACGGGCCGCGGCACTACCAGATGCCTCAATCCTGCCAGAACAGGCGCTGATCTTCATGAACTCGCGCATGCACTTGCCACTGAAGGACGCATGGTGGGATAGCTTGATTGGCAAGCTCAAGGCGCACAAACCCGGCGTGCAGGACGAGAGTTCACTGAGTGCTCTGACCCAATGTGATCGCGAACACAACTGCAATCTACCAACAAGCCGGATGATCGCCGCCTATCTGGCTGCTTTGTCGCATCCAAATCCCAGCGCGCGACTGCTTGCCATGTACGGCGACTTCGCCTGGAATGTGCTGGCAGACCATGACTTGGGGTTACGCATGACCAAACAGGCCGTAACAACCAGCCCAAACGAGCCCGCCTACCAAATTACCCTGATTCGCATGCTTATTGTGCAGGGTCACGTTCACCAGGCAGCGCAGGCTCTGCAACGCCTGCAGGAGCTGAACACGGGCGGGCGCTTGAACAATGACCTTGATGGTCTGCGCAAACTGCTGATCGCACGACCTCTAATACCGGTCGAAGCCGCACCGCACGCCCAACCGTTGAGCAGCTAAACTGCAACGTGACTGAATACGTTCAACCACCGGAAACCCCGTGAAACGCGCACTCATTTCTGGAATCACCGGACAGGACGGTGCCTACCTTGCCGAGCTCCTGCTTGCCAAAGGCTACGAGGTGCATGGCATCAAGCGCCGTGCCTCATCGTTCAACACCGAGCGCGTCGATCACCTGTATCAGGACCCACATGAAACCGACCAGAGGTTTTTTCTGCACTACGGTGACCTGACCGACGCCAGCAACCTGATCCGCATCATCCAGCAGGTGCAACCCGACGAAATCTACAACTTGGGCGCCCAGAGTCACGTGCAGGTCTCGTTCGAGATGCCCGAGTACACTGCTGATACCGATGCGATCGGCACGCTTCGATTGCTCGAGGCAATTCGCATACTGGGCCTGGAACGCAAGACGCGCTTTTATCAGGCTTCAACTTCGGAGCTTTACGGCAAGGTGCAGCAAACGCCACAAAGCGAAACCACGCCGTTCTATCCACGATCGCCCTACGGTGTGGCCAAGCTGTACGCGTACTGGATCGTGGTGAACTACCGTGAGGCCTACGGCCTATACGCTTGCAACGGCATTTTGTTCAACCATGAGTCGCCCCGCCGCGGCGAAACCTTTGTGACCCGCAAGATCACTCGCGCGCTTTCCCGCATCCACCTCGGCCTGCAGGATTGCCTGTACCTAGGTAACCTCGACGCCCGACGTGACTGGGGCCACGCACGCGACTATGTCAAAGCGCAATGGCTGATGCTGCAGCAGGACGCCCCAGAAGACTTCGTCATCGCCACTGGCGTACAACATTCGGTACGTGAATTCGTAACCTGTGCAGCTCGCGAGCTAGGTGTCATGCTGGATTGGAGGGGTGAGGGCGTTGACGAACATGGCGTGGTCACTACAGTACCGGCTGATTCGGCCATGCGTCCGGGGCAGCATATCGCAGCCATTGACCCACACTACTTCCGCTCCGCTGAAGTCGAAACCTTGCTCGGGGACCCCACCAAAGCCAAACAACAATTGGGCTGGCAGCCCGAAACCGACTTCGATGCCTTGGTGAGCGAGATGATGCAGGCTGACCTGCAACTTGCTCAACGCGATGCCTTGGTCAACCGAGCCGGTTTTCATTCACCACACCATCACGAATAGCTCATGGACATAAACGCCCGCATCTACGTTGCCGGTCACCGCGGACTGGTTGGTTCGGCCCTCGTGCGACGACTTGAAGCCGAGGGTGCCAACAACCTGATTCTGCGTACGCACCAAGAACTTGAGCTAACCAATCAAAACGAGGTCGAGCAATTCTTTCATGCCGAAAAACCGGAATACGTGTTTCTGGCTGCTGCCCAAGTTGGCGGCATTCACGCCAACAGTACCTACCCGGCACGTTTCATCCACGACAACTTAGCCATCCAGACTAACGTGATCCACAACGCGTGGAAACAAGGCACGAAAAAGTTGCTATTCCTAGGCTCATCGTGCATTTATCCGCGCGACTGCCCGCAGCCTATCAAGGAAGAATATCTGATGACTGGGCCATTGGAGCCAACTAACGAGTCGTATGCAATCGCGAAGATTGCTGGACTGAAAATGTGTCAGGCGTACCGCAAACAATACGGTTTTGAAACGATATGCGCGATGCCTACAAATTTGTACGGTCCGGGTGACAACTTCGACCCGGAAAACTCACATGTAGTGCCTGGTCTGATCCGCCGGTTCCACGAAGCCAAACTTGAGAACGCGCCAGAAGTGGTGATCTGGGGCAGCGGGGAACCACTCCGCGAACTGTTGCATGTTGACGACCTTGCCGACGCACTATTGTTGCTTATGCGACACTACGATGACGAAGCAATCGTGAATGTCGGTACTGGCCGAGAGGTCAGCATTTCTCGACTCGCCAGCCTCATAGCGGAGACAACCGACTACCAAGGGAATATGCATTTCGATACCAGCCGGCCTGACGGCACCCAACGCAAGCTGCTAGATACGCCATGGCTCTCCGCAAGGAATTGGACTGCGAAGATCGATTTACCCTTCGGCCTAGCCGAGACATATCGCTCATTCTGCAATGACTTCCGACTGCCCGCAGGTAGAGGCACGTGCGAATGAATCTGGCCCGTGCTATCAGTTACTATCGCCGCGTTAGGGATTGGGTGCAAGCAACTGACGCGCACGATCGCACGAGAGAACTACTCGGTGCCTTGCTCGCGCAACAAGTCTCACACATGCAGCGCGTATCATCGCTCCGCGAAGTCGAATTCCGAGTTCACTCACAGTGGGGGGATGACGGGATCATCCAGTGGCTTGTCAGTCGTTTGCCATCTATCCCAAGACGATTTGTCGAGTTTGGCGTCGAGGATTATTCAGAATCGAATACCCGATTCCTGATGGTCAACAACAACTGGAGCGGCCTCGTAATGGATGGTTCTCTGGAAAATATCGATCGCCTGCGGCATCAAAAGTGGTTCTGGCGATACGGTCTAACAGCACTCCCATGCTTTGTCACGCGAGAGAACGTTGATTCCATGATCGCTGACTGGGCGGGCGGGAACGCAGTTGGATTACTTCACATCGACGTCGACGGTAATGATTACTGGCTATGGGATGCTATCCAGTGCATATTACCAGCCGTCTGCATCATGGAGTACAACGCCATCCTCGGCGTGGATCGGGCAATCACTATCCCTTACGCTGCAGATTTCCGGCGGTTCGATGCGCACTTTTCCGGTCAATATTTTGGGGCATCACTAGCCGCCCTGACAGCGCTTGCCGAGGCGAAGGGCTACGCTTTAGTCGGCACAAACAGTGCCGGCAACAACGCTTACTTCGTGCGCAAAGATCTGCTGAACGATTGCGTGCGCGCAGTGACGGTGGCGGATGCCTTCACGATTCCGACATTTCACGAAAGCCGTGACCCTCGTCATCGCTTGAACCACCTCAACTACGAACGCAGCCAGTCGACGATTCGCGGCCTTCCAGTCGTAAATGTCACAGACGGACATGTCGAGCCATTCTGATGAGCGCGGAACCACCCTCGTCTCACCCAATGGGGCTCGGTTCCTGGATCGGAGACCGTGGACGCAAGATCATCCATACGGGGTTCTGGTCGCTGATTGCGAAGGGTTGTGCAGCAAGCAACCTGTTCATGTCGGTTCCATTCGCGCTGCACGCACTTGGCCCTGAACAGTTTGGCGCATGGGTCACCCTTGTATCACTCGTCACCCTCGCCGGATTCCTCGATTTCGGCTTTGGCAATGGCACCATGAACCTTATTGCCTCTGCGCACAGCAGGCAGTCAAAGGAAGATGTTGCATCTATTCTGCATGAAAGTCGCCGCGTATTGCGCGGTGTCGCCTCAGGGCTTGCTGTCGTCGCAATTGTCGCGATTCCGCTAGTGCCTTGGTACCACTTTTTGGGGATGCCTGAATCAGCGGCCACGCAGAGCCGCATAGCAGTTGCAATCGTACTGCTTTCGGTGATCTTGGCCGTACCCCTTAACATCGCCAATCGCGTCCAGCTCGGATTGGGGCGTGGTGACCGGGCCTTTCGCTGGCAAGCCATCGGTCAGGTAGCCGCGTTGGCGGCCGTCATATCCTTGGCCTCGGTACACGCTTCCTTAGCCCTACTGACTGGTGCGGCGGTCGCCACACCATTGCTTGCATCCTTCGCCAACAATTACAGCCTGTGGCACGACCCCTCGCTCACGGTTACATTCGCGGCATCGCCTGAACGAAGACTAATAATCGGCCATCAGATCCGCCGCGAAGGATTGATGTTCTTTCTTCTGCAGTTAAGCGTAGCTCTAGCGTTCTCTGCAGACTTGCCGTTGATATCAATTTTCCGTGGATCCGCAGAAGCAGGCACCTATGCCATAGTCCAACGACTCTTCTCGGTGATTCCACTTGCACTCTCGTTGGTGTGGGCACCGCTGTGGCCAATCTACCGGCAGGCCCTTGTAGCGGGTGATCAACATTGGGTCATGCGCACGCTTCATCACTCACTCATATTAGCAGTAGCCTTTGCGGCAGTAGGCAGCGCGATTCTCGCAATCGGTTTCGACCAGTTCGTCAGCGCATGGGTCCACCGCTCGCTTGCAGTTGCCGGAACAATGTTGGCCGGCTTCGCCTTCTGGTGCGTATTTGAGGCAGCAGGCACAGCGATCGCTACGTTTCTTAATGCAGCCAGTTGCATGCGCTACCAACTCATCACTTCCTGCACGTTCGCAGTACTTTGCTTCGGCGGCAAGGTGTGGGTCGTTGCCAACATTGGAATCACATGGATACCGTGGGTCACCGTCGTGGCGTATTGCCTGGCGAACGTGCTTCCGTTGCTCTGGTTTCGAAATCAAATTTTCCCTAGCATCCTTGCCAAAAAGTATTGAGTTCGTTGCAATCGATCAAGACTGTTAAGAACTATGCAAACATAATCGCCTCATCTTATAACGTTTACTCATAGATACAAACTCGATAAATGAAGTCAGGTTCATGAAAATATTATTTGATCACCAACGGTTTGGTACACAACAATACGGCGGCATTTCCCGTTACTTTTATGAACTTGCTTCGCAACTTCATGATATCCAAAATGGCGGCGTTGGGATTTTTGCGCCTATCTATGTTAACGAATACATAAAAGAAAATGACTCAATCCGCCCTCGTGGACTGAAGATTCCGCGCATACCAAAACTTGGATTGACGGTTGGCTTGTTGAACACAGCACTTGCGACTCTTGCGATTAGGCCTCGTCAAGATATTGATATATTCCATGAAACGTACTACTCAAAATTCGACTGTTGCCCGCGATCCGCCAAACGCGTAGTAACGGTCTTCGACATGATTCATGAGAAATACCCTAAGAGCTTCTCCTCACTGGACAAAACGAGCGAAGCGAAGGCTCACGCCGTCCGTAGAGCCGATCACGTCATCTGTATTTCAGAGCATACCCGCCGCGACCTTCTCGAGCAGTTTGGAGTCGCTCCTGAGAAGACTTCAGTTGTGTATCTTGGGCATTCGTTGCAAGCGACGACACCTTCTCAGCAACGCCAATACGATGGCGATGCACCATTTGTCCTGTATGTCGGGGAGCGTGGAGGCTACAAGAATTTCTCTGCACTGGTACGTGCGTTCGCAGCCTCGCGATTGCCCGCTGAGGGTATCAGGTTGGTTTGTTTCGGTGGTGGCGCACTGAGCACTCGTGAAACCACCTACATGCGCGAATATGGCCTTGATCCTGCCCTGGTCGTCTGGCGCTCAGGAGCCGACACTGTGCTGGCAGACCTGTATTGCCGGGCACGACTTTTTGTCTATCCGTCACTGTATGAAGGCTTTGGCATACCACCTCTTGAAGCGATGGCCATGGGTTGCCCGGTAGCCTGCACCAACTCCAGCTCGCTACCTGAGGTGGTCGGTGAAGCCGCGGTGCTGTTCGACCCCGAAAGCGATGAGCAGATTGTGGCTGCACTGGAATGCGTCACGTTTTCGTCTGGTCGCGCCCAATGGCTCGCCGCTCAAGGCCTGGAGCGCGCGCGACTTTTCTCGTGGCGTAAGTGTGCCGAAGATACACTTGGAGTTTACCGACGCATTTGCGGAGAATGAGGCGATGAAACGGGCGTTGATCTGTGGCGTCAGCGGTCAGGATGGGGCGTATCTGTCTCAACTGTTGCTGGAGAAAGGTTACGAGGTGTTCGGCACATCGCGCGACGCACAAGCGTCTGCCTTCCCGAATCTCCACGCGGCAGGTGTGTTCGAACGCATCCAAGTACTGTCCATGGCCCCGAATGACTTTCGAAGCGTGCACCAAGCGCTGGACAAGATCAGACCCGACGAAATATACAACCTCTCCGGACAAACCTCGGTGGGACTGTCCTTCGAGCAGCCATTGGAGACGATGGAAAGCATCGCGGTCGCGACCTTGCATCTGCTTGAAGCGATCAAACTGACCAACGCGGAAGTCCGGTTTTACAACGCCGCGTCGAGCGAGAGTTTTGGGGAGAGCAACCTCATACCGGCCGATGAACTGTCAGCCTTCCGACCGCGTAGCCCATATGCCATTGCCAAGGCCGCCGCGTTTTGGCAGGTTGCCAACTATCGCGAGGCCTATGGCTTGTTTGCCTGCTCAGGAATCTTGTTCAATCATGAATCACCGTTGAGACCAGCTAGGTTTGTTACCCGCAAAATTATCTCCGCCGCATGCCGAATTGTCACTGGCTCATCCGAACGATTGCGATTGGGCAACCTCGACATCGTACGTGACTGGGGATGGGCTCCGGAATATGTGGAAGCGATGTGGTTGATCCTGCAACAGCCGACAGCTGACGACTTCGTCATAGCAACCGGAGAAAGTCACAGCCTGCGCGACTTTGTTGAACAAGCCTTCGCCTGCGTCGGACTCGAGTGGACCGATCATGTCGATATCGACCCCTCACTGTACCGGCCGACGGATCTTGCAAGCAGCCACGCATGTCCGGACAAGGCGCGGCGGTTGCTGGGCTGGAAGGCACAGACGGGATTTGCCGAAACCATTCAGCGGATGATCGCTGCAGAACACTCATTGATGTCTGCTCCGTAGCACCTCGGCTGATCACTGCAAATAACAGAATGCCACCGGACAACTTCGATGCTGCATGACACTCTGGCGTCGCTCAGGCCAACACTTACGTCTCCTTCACAGGCAAGGATCACCTGATGCGCCTGATCTTCGTATGCAAACGGTGTCCACAGAATCGCGATCTGCTGGATCGCCCCTATGGGCGATTTCATTACCTACCCCGTGAATTGGCGAAACTCGGCCACGAAGTGACCGTGTTATTGGTCAGTCACCAGAATCATGTATCAGAGCATCGCGTTATGGATGACGTTGCTTGGGTCAGCCATGACATACGTCGACGCGGCCCACTATTCCTGGACCGATTGCTCACCCAGGAAACCAGAAAGTTCTCTCCAGATTTGATCATCGGCCTATCTGATAGCTGGGCGGGCTGGCTTGCCTATCGTTTGGCAAAAAAGCTAAATGTCTCTTTGGCCATTGACGCCTATGACAACTACGAAGCGTACATGCCGTGGAATCTTCCAATGCATTGGCTGTGGCGACGTGCCATCCGGGTGGCGGACCTGGTTACTTCTGCCGGGCCACAGTTGGCGCAACGCTTGCAGTCTCATCGTCGCGGCGGGCATGACGTTGAGGTTTTGTCAATGGCTGCCGATCCGGAATTTGTGCCAAGGGACAAATCTCAATGTCGTGACCTGCTCAACTTGCCGCAGCATGTGCCGCTCATCGGATACATCGGAAGCTGGGCGCACAATCGTGGCACGTCGATGTTGCTGGATGCGTTTCGACGCGCACGCAAGGTGCAGCCAACCTTGAGGATGGTTCTCAGTGGCCGCCCACCAGATTATGCGTTGCGCGAGCAGGGCGTGATCGCCTCAGGCTATGTCTCGGACGATGCCCTGCCAACTTTGATCAACGCACTCGACATTGCCTGTGTCGTCACGGCAGACACCAGCTTTGGGCGCTACAGCTACCCAGCGAAGTTGTGCGAGGCAATGGCATGTGGCGTACCAGTAGTGGCCACCGCCACGGATCCGGTGCGCTGGATGCTTGGCAATCGACCTGAACACCTTGTCCCTATCGGTGACGCCAGCATGTTTTCACAACGCGTGCTCGATCTTCTCGCTGTGCCCCGTGCAGAATATGGTCCTCGCACGACTTGGGCTATGCAGGCGGAGCGCCTCGACTATCTCCTGAGGTCCGTTATTCGCCAAAACCGGTAGATCCGCGTCGGAATGATGCCTCACAATGGCGTGAATACAATGTCAGGCACCTTGTGCAGCACACGATTGGCAATGGATCGCAGGCGTTCAATCTTCAAACCCTTGAAACGCCGCGATGATAAGTCTCGCACGGCGTGTGGCTGGCACTCTCCGGCGCTGGCAGCATCCTGCTCTCACGGAGCAAGTGTGAACTTGATGTGTCAGACATGGTGCAAATCCAACAGGCTGCGCAGGCGCTCACCAAAGACAGGCCAAGCCTTGCCGGCAGCAAACTCGCGACAAGCGTCAATTACCGCACTCTTGCGCGGGTGGGCAAGTTGCCGAATCACACTCTCCGCCAGCACGACATAGTTGCCGGGCTCGACCAGTGTGCCGGTTTGCCCGTCAAGCACTGCATCAGGAACGCCACCCACCGCAAAGGCAACGGTAGGTAGTCCGTGCGCCGCGGATTCCAGCGCGACCATACCGAAACCCTCGACATCGCCTGGCAACTCAAGCACGGGAAAGATGTGCACGTCGACGGCTTGGTAGGCGGCGCTGAGGGTGGGTTCATCGCAGCGACCAAGGAACCGTAGATTTTGTTCGACACCCGCCATTCGTGCCGCAGCGAAAATACGTTCGCGTTCCGAGCCGGCCCGCGCGTGCAGTGCATCGCTGGCTTCGTCTCCGATCACTACCAGTAGCACGTCGGGATACCGCGCAGCTATCGCCGGCAGTGCTTTCGTGACGAATTCAACCAGCCCTTTGCGTTGGGTCAACCGGCCAACCGAAAGCAGCAGTGGGCGTTGCCCAAACCCTTGACGCAAGCGAAAGTCGCGAGCGGCTTCAGTATCGATTGCAGGAAGATCGACGCCTGGATGCAGTACATGCGTGGCTCCCGGTCGCACGCCACGACTCTGCGCCAGGTTGGCTGTGTTTGCACTGTTCACCAAGACAAGGTCGCAGTGCCGGATGAAGGGTAGCCACAACCATTGGTACACGTGGCTCGGCGCCACGATATCGAGCCCATGCAGGTAGACGGCCCCCCTGCCCCCGGAACATCGCGCTGCCAGCCAGGCGATTGGTGCCGTTAGGCCACTGCCGGCAATGACCCACTCGGGTTTTCGTCGCAAAGCTAAAAAAAACGCACGCCACAGAGTTATGGCCAGAAACAGTGACAGCGGCTTTACCCTGCTCTGCATTACTTTAGTATGTGACGTCACATACTCCGCGCATCCGCTCGGCCCACATAGAGCCGTTCGCCAAGCCAGTTGCAATGCTCCCAGCACGTGCTGGTTAACCTTTTCCATGCCACCGAGCAACGGTGGAAAATTGCGCGTGACCAGCAACGCCAGCGGACGTGGGTCGTTGTTGTCACGCATCGCGCCGATACGTCAATGCTGTGATCTGCTCAGACACCAACCCGATCAGGAATACAATCACGGCCGCGCTCCATAGCAACGTACTCATGTTGGTGAGGCGACCCTCGTGTATGAAGGTCCACGCGTAGTTGACACAGCCCAACAAGAAGAACAGCACAGCCGCCGGCACAAACAACTTCAACGGCGAATACAACGTCGCGATCTTGAAGATGATCAACAAAAACCGCACACCATCGCGCAACGGCCGGATATGGCTCTTGCCTACCCGTTGCGCCGCTTTGATCGGCAGATAAGCCACTGGATAGGCGCTACGGAAAAACGCCATGGTGCTGGTGGTGGGGTAGCTGAAGCCGTTGGGCAACAGGTGGATGAACTCGCGGAACTTGCCCGCGCGCACGGCACGGAAGCCCGAAGTCAAATCGAGTACAGGATGGCCGGTCATACGGCTGGCCAGCCAGTTGTAGAGGGTGTTGGCGACACCACGACCAACACCGGCCTGGCTACCCCAATCGCGGGCGCCGACGACCATGTCGTAGCCTTCGTCCAGCTTGGCCAGCAGGTGGGCGACATCGGCGGGATCGTGTTGTCCATCACCGTCCATGAACACCAGAATATCGCCGCTGGCGGCGCGTGCGCCGCGCTTGATCGCCGCGCCATTGCCCATGGAGTATGGAGATGACAGGCATTCCACGCCAGCCGTGGCACAGACCACACGGGTGTCGTCCGTGGAGCCATCGTCGATCACTATGATTTCGGCCTCTGGCTGGGCTTCGCGCAGGCGCGGCAGCAGGTCGGCCAGCGCCTGGGCCTCGTTTTTGGCAGGCAGAATGATGCTGAGACGGCTCAAACGGTGACTCCCCCATGAGAACGGTGATCATAACGCGGCAGGCGTCTTGTGAACGGAAGGGGGTGGCAGATTCGGGAAGTCGCCGACTCGATGCGGGATATCGAAACCTGGTTAGCGACGAAGCTCAGCTGAGCTCCAGCTTGTTCACTCTGAGCGTGGGTCCGTTGGACCACACACGGGAAGCGGCCATGAATGGCCACGGCGTTGGGGAGCGAGGAAATCAGTGAGTAACCTCGAGATGAGTAACTTCGAGAGGGGCGCTTCGACTTCGCTGGCTATCGCAAGCTACGCTCAGCGTGAACGGCATCCGTGGCCGGGTTTCGTCGCCAATCAGATCTCGAAAAGTCGTCATCTTGGCGTTTTTGAGTCTCCGAATGCCGCAAGGGCACCGGATGGCCAAGCAATCGCCTGTTGAAAGGCACCTCCGGCCTGCGCCGGAATCACAGGTACACGACCACACAAGAGCGGCCATCCAAGGACCAAATATCCTCCGAAGCACCCATGAGGCATCTCCGTCTGCACGACGGGTCCACACAGCAACTGCCAGTATGTACTGGTATGTGCGGCAGGTCGCACCTGGAACGTGCCGCCCATGGCTTGTGGAGGGAATGTGCGGTAGATTTCCCCATAATTCAGGGGGCTGGGTCACTTTCATCATGTCGTCGCAAGTACAACCAACGCTGGTAGGCCTGTCAGGCATGGCCAGACGGCTGGTGACCGAAGGCATGATGCCGGAAAACGAGGTGCGCCAGGCCGTAGCCGATTCCAGCCAGAAAAAGGTCACGCTGACCAACTGGTTGCTGGACCATGGCTTGGTCGACAGCATGGTGCTGACCCGACTGGCGTCAGTCGAGTTCGGTATGCCGATGCTGGACATCACGGCCATTCCGCCGGCCAACATGCCGCTGAACCTGATCAGCGAGGCCTTGCTCAGCAAGCATCACGCGCTGCCGCTGCTCAAGCGTGGCAAGCGTCTGTACGTGGGCATTGCCGACCCGATGCAGTTGCACGCCCTGGACGAGATCAAGTTCCACTCCAATTGCATGGTGGAGCCGATCCTGGTCGAGCGCAGCCAGCTCAATCGCGTGATCGAAAGCGCGATCAGCACGATGAACAACGTCATGCCCGACATGGGCAGTGACGAGCTCGACGAACTGGCACTGGAAGCAGGCGACGAAGACGCCGAATCGACCACAGGTGTTGACGCCACCGGTGACGAAGCGCCGGTGGTGAAGTTCGTCAACAAGATCCTGGTGGATGCCATCCGCCGCGGTGCCTCGGACATCCACTTCGAACCGTTCGAGACCCAGTATCGCGTGCGCCTGCGCATGGACGGCATGCTGCGCGCCGTGGCCAGCCCGCCGATGAAGCTGGCCAACCGCATTTCCTCGCGGCTGAAGGTGATGGCCGGTCTCGATATCGCCGAGCGCCGCGTACCGCAGGACGGGCGCATCAAGCTCAACCTGGGCAAAAATCGCTCGATGGACTTCCGCGTCAGCTCGCTGCCTACGTTGTTCGGCGAGAAGCTGGTGCTGCGTATCCTGGACAGCTCCTCGGCCAAGCTCGGCATCGACAAGCTGGGCTATGAGGAAGACCAGAAGAAGCTTTATCTCGATGCCATCGCCAAGCCCTACGGCATGGTGCTGGTCACCGGCCCCACCGGCTCGGGCAAGACGGTGTCGCTGTACACCGCGTTGAATATCCTCAACACCGACGAACGCAACATCTCCACCGTGGAAGACCCGGTGGAAATCCGTGTCGAAGGCATCAACCAGGTACAGCAGAACGTGAAGCGCGGCATGACCTTTGCCGCCGCCCTGCGTTCGTTCCTGCGCCAGGACCCGGACGTGATCATGGTCGGCGAAATCCGCGACCTGGAAACCGCCGAGATCGCGATCAAGGCAGCCCAGACCGGCCACATGGTGCTGTCCACGTTGCACACCAACGATGCCGCGCAGACCATCGCCCGCCTGATGAACATGGGTATCGCGCCGTACAACATCACCTCGTCGGTCACCCTGATCATTGCCCAGCGCCTGGCCCGGCGTCTGCATAGCTGCAAGAAGCCGATGCAACTGCCACCGCAGGTGCTGCTGGATGCAGGCTTCACCCAGGCAGACATCGATGCCGGCCTTACCATCTACGAGGCGGTCGGCTGCGAGGAATGCAATGAGGGTTACAAGGGCCGCGTGGGCATCTACCAGGTGATGCCGATGCTGGAGGATATCCAGAAGATCATCCTGCAAGGCGGCAACGCCCTGCAGATTTCCGAAGTGGCGCGCAAGGCCGGTATCAACGACTTGCGCGCATCAGCTCTCAAGAAAGTGAAAGACGGCATGACCAGCCTGGCCGAGATCGACCGGGTAACCAAGGATTGACGGATACACGACGCCCGATCGAGCGTAGGAGCGCACCCTGTGCGCGAAGATTCAGCACAGAGGTTCAGATGAGCGTTTTTCGCGCACAAGGTGCGCTCCTACATGGCCTCGCCGGGTTTCCCGTGGGCTCCTCGTCCTGGGTGGCAACGAGGAAGCTCGCATCAAATTGAAAAGCGATAAAGGCCACGGATCGCCAAACTGAGACAGGGATCGTACTGAACTTGCGTTCAGGGGCACGAAACCAAGCCAGGTTGTAACGTAAGCTGTCATTTGCCCTGCCCGTCGGACAATCAAGACTGGGCCGGATCGGATCACTGGGGGGGAACAAGCGCATGGCCACGGCTACCGCTACCGCAAAAAACGCTCACGCCGTCGGCGCCCAACGCGCCCAGGTCAGCCAACTGACTCCGTACGACTGGGTCGCGCTGGACAAGCGCGGCAAGCGCATGAAAGGCACGATGCCGGCGAAGAACGCCTCGCTGGTGAAGGCCGAGCTGCGCCGCCAGGGCATGAACCCGCAGACCGTGCGCGAGAAGTCCAAGCCACTGTTCGGCTCCACCGGCAGCACGGTCAAGCCCGGTGACGTCGCCATCTTCAGCCGCCAGATCGCCACGATGATGGCCTCCGGCGTGCCGATGATCCAGGCCTTCGACATCATCGCCGATGGCCAGAAGAACCCGCGTTTCAAGAACATCCTCAACGATGTGAAGCAGGGTATCGAAGGCGGCCAATCGCTGCATGAATCGCTGGGGCGTTACCCGGTGCAGTTCGATGAGTTGTACCGCAACCTGGTGCGCGCAGGCGAATCGGCCGGTGTGCTGGATACGGTGCTCGATACCGTGGCCACCTACAAGGAGCGCACCGAGGCAATCAAGAAGAAGATCAAGAAGGCCTTGTTCTACCCGATGATGGTGTTGGCCGTGGTGTTCATCGTCATCCTGATCATGCTGTTATATGTGGTCCCGGTGTTTGCCCAGACATTCCAGAGCGCCGGTGCCTCGCTGCCAGCGCCGACCCAGTTTCTGGTCGATGCCTCGCATTTCATGCAGAGCTGCTGGTACATCGTCATCGGCGTCATTGGCGGCGGCATCGCCGCGGTGGTCATCGGCAAGAAACGCTCGCCAAAATTCGCTCACTTCATGGATCGGGTTGCACTGAAGATGCCGGTCATGGGCGACATCGTGCGCAACTCGGCGGTCGCGCGCTTCTCGCGCACGCTCGGCGTAACCTTCAGGGCAGGCGTGCCACTGGTCGAAGCGATGGACGCCGTGGCTGGCGCCACTGGCAGTGTGGTTTATGGCGACGCGGTGAAGCAGATGCGTGACGACATCGCGGTGGGCCATCAGTTGCAATTGGCGATGCGCCAGACCGGACTGTTCCCCAACATGGTGGTGCAGATGACCTCGATTGGCGAGGAGTCGGGCGCGCTGGACAACATGCTGTTCAAGGTCGCCGAGTTCTATGAGGAAGAGGTCAGCAATGCCGTCGATACGCTGTCGACCCTGCTGGAACCGATCATCATGGTGGTGTTGGGCACCATCGTTGGCGGCATGGTAATCGCGTTGTACCTGCCCATCTTCAAGCTGGCGGGTACGTTCTGAGTACGCGCCCCCCCTTCTTGCACCAATACTCCGAACTTCACAGAAGCGTCATCCCAGCGAACGCTGGGATCCAGTGACGTCAGGCTCTGGACTGTTCAAGACACTGGATTCCAGCGTTCGCTGGAATGACGAGCTCTGAACCGTGTCGCCAAAGTTTGGGGCATTGCTGCAAGAAGGGGAGGCGCCGGCTTCGCAGCCCAGCATCTCCGGCTAGACTCTTCTTCGACCTCACCACGCGCTCCCGCATGCCCGACCTGCCCCTTACCGTCTGGATCATCTTCGCCGGCATCCTCGGCCTGCTGGTCGGCAGCTTCCTCAACGTGGTGATTTTGCGCCTGCCCGAGCGCATGGCAGCCGAATGGCGTCGCGACGCCCGCGACGTGCTGGAGCTGGGCGGCGACGACGAGGATGCGACGCCACTGCCACCGGGCATCGTGCGCGAACCGTCGCATTGCCCGCATTGCAAGCATCCGCTGTCGGCGCTGGACAATATCCCGTTGTTCGGCTGGTTGCTGCTGCGTGGGCGCTGCCGCTACTGCAAGACGCGCATCTCGATTCAATACCCCTTGGTGGAACTGCTGGGCGGCGTGCTCAGCGCCATCGTGGTGTGGAAGTTCGGCCCCACCTGGACCGCGCTGGCCGGGCTGGTGTTTACCTGGGCGCTGATCGCGCTGGCCGGGATCGATTTCCGTACCCAGTTGCTGCCGGACCAGATCACCTTCCCGCTACTCTGGCTGGGCCTGCTGCTGGCCTTGCTGCCGATGTTCGTGGCCGCGCCTTCGGCCATCATCGGCGCGGCGATCGGCTACCTCAGCCTGTGGAGCGTGTACTGGCTGTTCAAGCTGCTCACTGGCAAGGAAGGGATGGGTCACGGCGACTTCAAGCTGCTGGCGGCGCTGGGTGCGTGGATGGGACCGCTGGCCTTGCTGCCCGTCATCCTGCTGTCGTCGCTGATCGGCGCACTGGTCGGCGGCAGCCTGATCGCGCTGCGCAAGCACGAGCGCGAGATCCCCATGCCGTTCGGCCCGTTCATTGCCGCCGCTGGCTGGGTCTGGTTTATCGCCGGGCCGCAACTGCTGCACGCCTACATGCATCTCACCGGCTTGCGATGAACGCCACGCGTCGTCCCGTCATCGCCCTCACTGGCGGCATTGCTGCGGGCAAGAGCACAGTGGAACAGCGCTTCAGGGCCCATGGCATCTGCGTCTACGATGCCGACCAGGCGGCTCGCGAAGTGATCGAACCGGGCACGAACGGCCTGGCGCAAATCGTCGAGGCATTTGGCCACGAGGTCATCGGCGCGGATGGCCGACTGGATCGCCCGGCGATGCGCCAGCGCATCTTCGCCGACCGCGAGGCACGCCACACCCTGGAAAGCATCGTCCACCCGCGCGTGCGGTTGTGGCTGCAGCAACGCGCACTGGCCGACACCGGCCCCTATTGCATGCTGGCGATCCCGTTGCTGGCCGAGCATATCGGCCATTACCGCTGGACTGATCGGGTGCTGCTGGTGGACGTGGACGAAACCACCCAGATCCGGCGCCTGATGGCACGCGACGATATCGACGAAACCCTCGCCCGCCGCATCCTCGCCAACCAGGCCACCCGCGAACAGCGATTGGCCGTGGCCGACGACGTGATCGACAACAGTGGTGACCCAGTCATGCTGGATGCACAGGTGGCGGCCTTGCACGAGCGCTATCTGGCGCTGACGACGGGTAACTGACGCAAACGCTCGCCCCTCTTCATACGTGCTGGAGAAGACAAAGCGCACCGCCGCCCTGCTCCCTCCCCTGCGAGCAGGGGAGGGTTGGGGAGGGGTCACCCAACCTCGCGGCAAGCCCGTCTACCCCCTCCCAACCTCCCCCTGCTTGCAGGGGGAGGAGCCAAAACTTCGGCTTCGTACCCCGGCCTCGTCCCCGCCTTCGGAAACCCGCAGCGACAGGGTAAACTTGCGATTCTTCAGTCTTCACGTGCAGCCAAATTCCCGATGTCCACTGATTCCGCCGCCAAGCCCGCCGCCGACGCCACCGCCGAGCCGCGCGACTTTGTCCGCCAGATTGTCCGCGACGACCTGGCCAGCGGCAGGCAGGCGGCCATCCGTACTCGCTTTCCGCCCGAGCCGAATGGCTACCTGCACATCGGCCACGCCAAGGCGATCTGCCTGAGCTTTGGCATCGCGCGCGAGTTCGGTGGCTGGTGCAACCTGCGCCTGGACGACACCAATCCGGGCAAGGAAAACCCCGAGTTCGTCGAAGGCATCAAGGAAGACGTGCGCTGGCTGGGCTACGACTGGCACGAGCTGCGCCACGCCTCGGATTACTTCGAGGTGTTCTATCGCGCTGCGGTGAAGCTGATCGAGGACGGCGTGGCCTATGTCGACGACCTCGATGCCGAACAGGTACGCGCGTATCGCGGCACGCTCACCGAGCCGGGTCGCAATTCGCCGTTCCGCGACCGCTCGGTAGCTGAGAATCTCGACCTGTTCCGACGCATGCGCGCCGGCGAGTTCGACGACGGCAGCAAGACGCTGCGCGCGAAGATCGACATGGCCGCCGGCAACATCAACCTGCGCGACCCAGCACTCTATCGCATCCGCAAGGTGACCCACCAGAACACCGGCGATGCGTGGCCGATCTATCCGATGTACGACTTCGCCCATGCGCTGTCCGACGCACTGGAAGGCATTACCCATTCGTTGTGCACACTGGAGTTCGAGGACCATCGCCCGCTGTACGACTGGTGCGTGGACAAGGTGGACCTGCCGAACCATCCCGAACTGTGGCAGCCGCTGATCGACGCCGGCCTGCCGACCACGCCGGCCAAGCCGCGCCAGATCGAGTTCTCGCGGCTCAATCTCAGCTACTGCATCACCAGCAAGCGCAAGCTGGCCCAACTGGTGAACGAGGGGCACGTGGACGGCTGGGACGATCCGCGCATGAACACCTTGCGCGGTCTGCGTCGGCGCGGCTTCACGCCGGCCGGCCTGCGCCTGTTGATCGAGCGCGTCGGCATCTCCAAGCAGAACAGCGTGATCGATTACGCCGTGCTCGAAGGCTGCATCCGCGAAGACCTGGACGCCACCTCGCCTCGCCGCATGGCCGTGCTCGACCCGCTCAAGCTGGTCGTCACCAACCTGCCCGCCGACCACGAGGAAACGCTGGCCTTCGCCAACCATCCCAAGGATGAAAGCTTCGGCACCCGCGACGTGCCGTTCTCTCCACAGGTGTGGATCGAGCGCGAGGATTTCGCGGAAGTGCCGCCCAAGGGCTTCAAGCGCCTGATCCCGGGGGGCGAAGTACGCCTGCGCGGCGTGGGCATCGTGAAATGCGAAGAGGTGATCAAGGACGCCGACGGTCACGTCACCGAGCTGCACGTCACTCTGGACCCGGAATCGCGCCACGGCCTTCCCGGCGCCGACCGCAAGGTGAAGGGCACCATCCACTGGGTCAGCGCGAAGCACGCCGTGGACACCGAAGTGCGCCTGTACGACCGCCTGTTCAGCGTACCCGCACCGGACGACGAGAGCGACGGCCAACCGTGGACGGCGCACATCAACCCCGAGGCCAAGCGCATCACGCGTGGCTGGCTGGAGCCGGCCGCCGCCGGCGCCGCAGCAGAGCAGCGTTTCCAGTTCGAGCGCATCGGTTACTTCGTGGCCGACCGCGTCGACCATCGCCCCGACGCGCCGGTGTTCAATCGCATCGTGACCTTGCGTGACACCTGGGCGAAACAGGCCGGGGCGTAACGCGATGTCGATGCTGCCGACCCAGATCCATCTCACCCTGCCACCCTGGATCGGCGAGGTGGCCGACACCCGCAAGCGCTACCTCACCGACGAAGAGCGCGTGGGGTTGGCGATCGAGCTGTCGCGGCGCAATATCGCCCATGGCAGCGGCGGCCCGTTCGGGGCTGCGGTGTTCGACGAACACGGCCGCCTGATCGCCGCCGCGTCGAACCGGGTGGTACCGCAAACCTGTTCCGTGGCGCATGCCGAAATGCTCGCCTACATGGCCGCCCAGCAGCGGTTGTCCAGCTTCCGCCTCAACGAACAGGGCGGCCACTACACCCTCGCCACCAGCGCCCAGCCGTGTTGCCAGTGCTATGGCGCCACCGTGTGGGCCGGCGTCGATGCGTTGCTGATCGGCGCCCGTTCAGAGGATGTGGAAGAGCTCACCGAGTTCGACGAAGGTCCGCTGCCGGCAGACTGGATCGGCGAACTGGAGCGCCGCGGCATCGCGGTGCGTCGCGACATCCTGCGCGACGAGGCACGCGCCGTCCTGGCCGAATACGGCGCCAGCGGAACCCCCTATTGAAGCGCCTGCGCGCCGCGCTGCCGCTGCTGCTGCTGATACTGGCCGGCATCGTGTTGTTCGCCTCCGGGGCGTTCGCGCGCCTGCATCCTGAACATCTGGTGGCCCATCAGCGCGAGCTGCACACGCAGATCATCGAACACCCCTGGCTGAGCCGACTGGTCTATGTCGGCGTCTTGACCCTGGCCACGGCCACCGGTGTTCCGGGCACCATCGTGGTGATCCTTGCCGGTGGCTTCGCCTTTGGCGTGGTCGACGGCACCCTGACCTCCTCGGTGGGGCTGACCATGGGGTCACTGATCCTCTATCTGGCCAGCCGTTACGCCTTCGGCAGCGGCAGCAAACACCCCCCGGCCATCGTCGCGAAACTGCACCACGGCTTCGAACGCCACCCGGTCAGCTACACGCTGTTCCTGCGCTTCGTGCCGGTGGTGCCATTCGGTCTGGTGACGGTGAGCCTGGCGTGGCTGCGCTGTCGGCTATGGCTGTTCCTCGGCGCCACCTGGCTCGGCGGCACCACCATGCTGGTCTTCGAAACCTCGATCGGTGCCGGGCTGGGCAAGGCGCTGAGCCAGGGCGAGCGAATCGGCCCGCACATGCTGATGCACAGCGATGTGCTGTGGCCGCTGGCTGCCATCGCCCTGCTCGCCCTGCTGCCGCTGCTGATCGAATATATCGCCCGCCGTTGGCGCTCGACGCACCACTGAATCACGACGCAGTACCCGCACGTGCGCAGAAAGCGCATGTCGCGCCCATAAAAAACCCGCAGGGTTTGCACCATGCGGGTGAGGTCTTGGTGGGCCGTCCGAGACTCGAACTCGGGACCAATAGATTAAAAGTCTACTGCTCTACCAACTGAGCTAACGGCCCTTGCATCAAGGCAAGCCGGTGATTTTATGGGTTGCGCGCCGATGGCACAAGCCAGGACATGTTCAGACGTAGCGCGTCGGATCGACAAGGCCCGCTTCACTGAAGCCCTGCGCGCGCAAGCGGCAGGCATCGCAATGACCGCAGGCACGGCCTTGCGCGTCGGCCTGGTAGCAACTCACGGTCTGCGCGAAGTCGACGCCAAGCCGCGCGCCTTCGCGTGCGATGTCGGCCTTGCTCATCGCCATCAGCGGTGCACGGATACGGATACCCGCACCTTCCACGCCGGCCTTGGTGGCGAGGTTGGCGAGCTTTTCGAAGGCCTCGATGAAGGCCGGCCGGCAGTCGGGATAACCGGAATAATCCACGGCGTTGACGCCGCACCAGATCTCGGCTGAACCCAGCACTTCGGCCCAGCCCAGCGCGATGGACAACATGATGGTGTTGCGCGCCGGCACATAGGTCACCGGAATCTCGCTCTGGCCGGCGGCATCCAGCGGCACGTCGATGTCGGCGGTAAGCGCCGAGCCGCCGATGCTGCGCAGGTCCACCTGCACCACCTTGTGCTCGACCGCGCCCAGCAGGTGCGCGACGCGCTCGGAGGCTTCCAGCTCGGAACTGTGGCGTTGGCCATAGGCCACGCTGAGCGCGTGCACCTGATAGCCCTGTTCGCGCGCAATGGCGATGACGACGGCCGAGTCCATGCCGCCGGAGACGAGCACGACGGCCTTGCGAGGCGTGGTTTCAGACATGATTTTGCATCCACTTGCAGTACGGCCGGTCACCGGCCGGGAAAGCGCATGCGGCGACACAGGCCGCAGCGCGTCAGGCTCCCTCCCCTGCTCGCAGGGGAGGGTTGGGGAGGGGTGCTTTCCGGTCGGGAAAAGCTTTACCCCCTCCCGACCTCCCCCTGCAAGCAGGGGGAGGAGAAGAACATCAATGCCCCGCCGCGTCATCCCACAGCAGCTTGTGCAACTGCAACTGGAAGCGCACGGGCAGCTTGTCTTCGATGATCCATTCGGCCAGCTCGCGCGGTTGCACTTTGCCCCAGACCGGCGAGAACAGCACCATGCAGCGACGATCCAGCGCGTGTTCGGCAACGACGCCGCGCGCCCACTCGTAGTCGGCGCGGCTGGCAATCACCACCTTCACCTGGTCGTGCGGCAGCAGGTGCTCAAGGTTCGACCACAGGTTGCGCGCGCTTTCGCCGGAATCGGGGGCCTTCAGGTCCATCACCTTGTGCACGCGCGGGTCGACGGCGGAAACATCCAGCGCGCCGGAGGTTTCCAGCGACACCCGGTAGCCCGCGTCGCACAGGCGCTGCAGCAGGATCAGGCAGCGTTTCTGCGCCAATGGCTCGCCGCCGGTGACGCAGACACGCGGCGCACCGTGCGAAGCCACTTCGACGAGGATGTCGTCGATATCGCGCCAGCCACCGCCATGGAAGGCATATTCGGTATCGCACCACACACAACGCAACGGGCAACCGGTAAGGCGCACGAACACGGTGCGCCAGCCGATCGCATCGGCCTCGCCCTGGATCGAGTGGAAGATCTCGGTGATGCGCAGGCGTTCGCCCACGGCGGATGTCGGCGCCTCGGGCGCCATGGTTTCACTGCTACCGACCATGACCGACCCTCAATGCGCCTGGTCGAGGCGACGCAGGCGTTCCTGGGCCAGGCTGGCGGCCTTGGTGCCCGGGTATTTGGCGACGACCGATTTCAGCGTGGCCTCGGCCGCGGCATGCTGCTTGAGCTCAAGCTGGGTATAGCCGAGCTTGAGCCGCGCATCGGGCGCCTTTTCGCTGTCCGGGAATTGCGCCAGCAGGTGCTGGAACGCTTCCAGTGCCACCGGATAGTTCTGGGTGACGTAGTACGACTCGCCCAGCCAGTAGAAGGCATTCGGGGTCAGCGAGGTATCCGGGTATTTCTGGATGTAATCGCGGAAACCGCGCGAAGCGGCCACGTAGTCGCCGCCACGCAACGATTTGAATGCGGCGCCGTAGGCGGCCTGCATGGTGGCGTTGGCGGGCGTGGGTGCGGGCGTACCTTGGCTGGCCGCGGAAGCGCTGCCCGCCGCGGGCGGCGGGCTGGCAGTAGCCGCGGCAGCGGCTCCTCCGGTCGACGCAGCATGGGCGGGTTGGCCCGCCGGGTTTGGCGAGGCGCTCGCATGCTCAAGACGCCCGATGCGGGAGTCCAGATCCACGTATTGCGCCTTGCCCTTATCCTGGAGATCCTGCAACTGATGCTGCAGTTCCTCGATCTGGCCTTGCATCTGCTGCATCTGCGATTGCATCTGCTGCAGGCGATTGACCAGGCTGGTGCCGCTCTGGTCGCGATTCTGCGCCTGCTGCTCAAGCCGGGCGACCCGGTCGGCGAGGCTCAGCGGCGAGTTCTGTGCATGGAGCGGCCCGACAAACAGCACGGCGGACGCTATCGCGCCCGCCGTGCCGATCCTGGCCATGAAACGTTTAGCCAGTATTTGCTTCATTACTCAGCCGTGTAGACGATCTCGACGCGACGGTTCTTGCTCCAGCAATCCTCGTTGTGCTCGCGGCACACGGGCTTTTCCTTGCCGTAGCTGATCACGTTGATCTGGCTGGACGACGCGCCATTGGCTTCCAGGGCGCTGCCCACGGCATTGCCGCGACGCTCGCCGAGGCCCAAGTTGTACTCGCGGGTGCCACGCTCGTCGGTGTTGCCTTCAAGGCGCATGCGAGCGGTCGGGCGATCCTGCAGGTACTTGGCGTGGCACGCCATGATCTGCTGGAATTCCGGCTTGATCTCGGACTTGTCGAAATCGAAATACACGACGCGCTGACGCAGGCAGGCATCGGTATTGAGATCGGCAGGGGTGTACTTGCCATTGCTCTGGGGAGCCGGAGCCTGGGCAGTCTGCTCGGGAGCAGGTGCTTGCGGCTTGACTTCCTGCTTCTTGGCACATGCGGCCGCGCCAACGCAAAGCAGGGCGACCAGAGCGACGCGAACGGTCTTATTCATGGTGACGTTCCTTCAAACGGGTTTGAGATCCGACAGTCGATGACGATTGCGGTTACGGGACAACCATCGCCGGTGGTCCGGCTGTTGTTTTATTTTGACACCTTTAACTGTGCAGATCGCGCGATGTCTTGCCACAACCTGCACGACCGGCCACGACGAAACCGCCGTGGCCCGACAACCGGGGACGCTTTGAACGGCCTCGGGCCCCTCCTTAGGTCACCCGGCGACAGCTTGCAACCGCTGTCACCGAGCCTGATTCAATGCGTCCGGTATGGTCCCCAGGCCGGTTCGCGCACGTCGCCATCGGAAAGCACGAGACGCTGCCTGACCATGCCGTCGTCCGAAACGGCGTAGAGCACACCATGATTGCCTTCGCTGGAGGCATACAGCAGCATGCTTGCATTCGGCGCGAAACTCGGTGATTCGTCCAGCGGACCAGGCGAGATGTAGCGGATCTGGCCGCCCAGACTCTGGTCCATTATCGCAATACGATACACGTTCCCGTTGGCCTGCACCATGGCGATCTGCTTGCCGTCGTAGCTGACATCGCAATCGTAGTTGCTCTGGCCCTGGAAGGTGACCCGGGTGGGCGTGCCACCGGTCGCCGGCATCTTGTAGATCTGCGGCCGGCCGGAACGGTCGGAGGTGAAGTAGATGCTCTGGCCGTCCGGCGACCACACCGGCTCGGTGTCGATCGCAAGATTATGGGTCAGGCGGGTTTCCTGGTGGTTGGCCAGGTTCATCACGAAGATCTCGGGATTGCCCACGTAGGAAAGCGACATGGCCAGTTTGGTGCCATCCGGCGACCACGCCGGCGCGCCATTGATGCCCTTGGCGCGGCCGGATACCAGGGTGCGTGCACCGGTGGTGATGTCCTGCACGTAGATCGCCGAATTGCCGCTTTCGAAGGACACGTAGGCGATCTTGTTGCCGTCGGGCGACCAGCGCGGGGTCAGCAGCGCTTCGTGCGAGCGGGCCACCACCTGGGGGTTGTAGCCATCCGAATCGGCCACGATCAGCGAATAGGTCGTGTGATTGCCCAGCCCGACTGCCGTGATGTAGGCGATGCGCGTCCAGAAGGCGCCGCGCACGCCGGTGATCTTCTGGTAGATCTGGTCGGCGATCTGGTGCGCCACGCTGCGCAGGTCACCCACCGGAGCCGGCGGCATCTGCTGGTGCAGCAGGCTTTGCTGCTTGTTCACGTCCCACAGTTCGTACTCGACCTGCACCTTGCCGTCGCCGGCATTGGTGATGCGGCCGACCACGATGTAGTCCTGCTTGAGCAGGCGCCAGGTGGCGAACTTGATCTCCGAGCCCTGCGTCGGCTGCTCGACGATCTCGCTCTTGGCCAGCGAGCGGAACTTGCCGGAGCGGTTGAAATCGTTGCGCATCACGTCGGCCACATCGGTCGGCAACGCGGCGCCGGCGGGCTGTGCGAACGGCACCACCACGATCGGCGTGGCGGTCTTCAGGCCGCCGACGATATCGACATTGAGCGACTGCGCTGCCGCAGGACCCGCAAGAAGCGCCGCCACCGCCATCAGGACGAAGGCAAATAGTGAACTGGGTTTATGCATGGGCTTGATTATTGCGGCATGAAAGTGAGGGTTATGTCGCGACGGAAAACACTTTCGAAGCCCTTGTAGGGCAGCGTCTTGGTGCGCAACACGGCATTTTCGATCGATCGCCTGCCCACGTCGTCATACGGGCAACTGGAATCGACAGTAGCACTCATCACCTCGCCCCCCGGTAACTGCACGATATGAACCTTGCACGGAACATTGGGCATGTTATCCGGACGTAACCAGTTCGGGGTGACTGCGTTCTGAATCGCCGCACCGTACTGGTCCAGCAGCGCGGTGTGATCGCTGTTGGTGCCGCTCTGCCGCTGGGCGGCGTTCGGCAGGTCCGCCTGGCCGTTGTCCTTGGCGTTCTTGAGGTCCGCCAGCTGCTGCTTGGCCTGGCGCGCCTTGCTGTCCAGCTGATGGGTCTGGCGCGAGGCGGCATCCATCTTGGCGAACAGTTCGTCCACCTTCTTCAGCTCGGCCTTGCGCTTGGCCGCCTGGGCGTCCAGCTCGGCTTGGCGCTGGCGCTCCTTCTGCTGCTGCACGCGCTGCTCTTCGGCCTTCTGCAGGCCCTGCTCGACCACGCGCTCCTGGTCCTTCACGTCCGGATGCTCGGGCGGCGGCGGCAAGGTCTTGATCTTGGGTGCGGGCGTCGGCGGCGGGGTCGGCGGCTTCACCGTGGGCGGTGGCGGCACGGTATGCGGGATCGGCTTGGCCTTGCTGGCCTTCGGCGGCGGGCTGCCGGTCGGCCCCATCAGCGTGGCCTCGATCACCGGGCCCTGCAGCTCCAGCGGCCGGGAACAGGTGATCGGGTTCATCCAGCGCGGCAGGTGCAGGGCATCGAAGAAACTTTCATAACTGGCACACGGCAGCATCGCGAGGAACAGGAACCCCACGATGCCCAGATGCAGGACGGTGGAGACCACCACCGCCATCGGAGTCGAACTACGGTCGCGCATTCGGCTTGCCCGACTCCGGCGTGCTCATCAGGCCGACCTTGGACACGCCGGCCTGCTGCAGGTCGGTCAAGGCCTGGTAGACCCCGTTGTATTTGCCGGACTGGTCACCGGCCACCAGTACGCTGATGTCCGGGTTCTGCTTCACGATGGCGCCGATCTCGACCTTGAGCTGGTCGGCCGTGACCGGCTCCTTGTCGTCCTTGCCCTTGCGCAGGAAGAAATTGCCGTCGTGATCGACTTCCACGATCACCGGCTCGTCCTTGGTGTGCAGGGCCTTGGCGTCGGCCTGCGGCAGGTTGACGTCGACGCTGGCGTTGATCATCGGCGTGGTGACCATGAAGATGATCAGCAGCACCAGCATCACGTCGATATACGGCACGACGTTGATCTCGGACTTCAGCTTGTAGCGCTTGTGGCGCCGCGATGTTCGCGGGGTACGCATGGTGGTCGTCCCCGCTCAGGCCGCGTCGTCGGACTGGATCTGCCGCTGCAGCACGGAGGAGAACTCCTCCTGGAACACGTCGTAACGCGAAGCCACGCGCTCCACCTTGTTGGCGTAGCGGTTGTAGGCCCACTGCGCGGGAATGGCGGCGAACAGGCCCATGGCGGTGGCGATCAGCGCCTCGGAGATGTGCGGCGCGACCACGGCAATGGTCACGCTCTTGATCTCGCCCAGGCCCTGGAACGCGCCCATGATGCCCCACACCGTGCCGAACAGGCCCACGTAGGGGCTGATCGAACCGACGTTGGCGAGGAATTCCAGGTTGCGTTCCAGCAGGCCGACCTCGCGGGTCACAGTGACCTGCATCGCCCGCTCGGCGCCCTCGATCACCAGTCGCGAATCGGGGGTGCGGCGCTGGCGCTGGCGCGCGAACTCGCGGAAACCGGACTCGAAGATGTTCTCCATGCCGCCGTTGTCGGCGCCGCGGTTGCTCACCTCGCGGAACAGCTGGGCCAGGTCGGCGCCCGACCAGAAACGCTCCTCGAACGACTCGGCATTCTCCATCGCCGCCTTCATCTGCGAGTACTTGCGCACGATGATGACCCACGACATGAAGGAGAACACCAGCAATACCAGCAGCACCAGCTTTACCGGCCAGCTCGAATCCGCGATCAACGCGAAAATGTTCAATCCACTGTTCATTGCCTGAGGGTGCTCCGCCGCAAGAAAAAATTGAGGGCCCGAAAGAAACTCGGAAAACCGTTCTAGTGATCGAGCCCGGGGATCGCATCGGCCGGAATGCGTACCGGCTGCATGCGCCGAACATCCACGCATGCCACCCGCACTTGCGCGCGAAGCAGCGGCGTACCGTCGGCCCGAAAGATCGTCTGGGCGAACAGGATACTGGCAGCGCGCCGTTCTTTGACCTCCACCGTCACCTGCAGTTCATCGTCCAGCAGGGCAGCGCGCAGGAAGTCCAGCTGCATCTCGCGCACCATGAAGGCTAGTCCGGTAGCCTCTTTCAGCGCCATCTGGTTCACGCCCAAGGCGCGCAGCCACTCGCTGCGGGCCCGCTCCAGGAAGCACAGGTAGCTGGCGTGATAGACCACGCCGCCGGCATCGGTATCTTCCCAGTAGACCCGCACGGGCCAGGTGAAAGGCGTTTCGGAGGCGGCGGTGGACATGGCGAAACCGGTAAAGATGAGGAGTGAGAAGTGAGAAGTGAGAAGTGAGGCTACGACGTGAGGGTCTTTCTCTCACTCCTCACTCCTCTCCACTCACTCCTTGGATTCAAACAAATCGGCGGGTTGCGGCTGGCGCGGCGGTGGGGTCAATCCCAGATGGCGCCAGGCCTTGGCGCTGGCCATGCGGCCCCGCGCGGTACGGACCAGGAAGCCCTGCTGGATCAGGTACGGCTCGACCACGTCTTCCAGCGTACCGCGATCCTCGCTGAGCGCGGCGGCCAGCGACTCCACGCCGACCGGGCCGCCGTCGAAATTCTCGATGATGATGGCCAGCAGGCGGCGATCCAGCTCGTCGAAACCCTCGGCGTCCACTTTCAACATGCCCATGGCCGCCCGCGCGGCTTCCAGCGTGATGCGGCCGTCGGCGCGCACTTCGGCGTAATCACGGACCCGACGCAACAGGCGGTTGGCGATGCGCGGCGTACCACGCGAGCGACGGGCGATTTCCTGGGCGCCTTCCGCCGCGCAATCGATGCCGAGGATACGCGCCGAGCGGCGCACGATCGCGGCCAGTTCGTCAGTCGAATAGAACTCCAGCCGCTGCACGATGCCGAAACGGTCGCGCAGCGGCGCGGTGAGCAGGCCGGCACGGGTGGTCGCGCCGATCAGGGTGAACGGCGGCAAGTCCAGCTTGATCGAGCGCGCGGCCGGGCCCTCGCCGATCATGATGTCGATCTGGAAATCCTCCATCGCCGGATAGAGCACCTCCTCGACCACTGGCGACAGGCGGTGGATCTCGTCCACGAACAGCACGTCGTGCGGTTCCAGGTTGGTCAGCAACGCGGCCAGATCGCCGGCGCGCTCCAGCACTGGGCCGGAAGTGGAGCGCACGCTGACGCCCAGTTCATTGGCAATGACGTGGCTGAGCGTGGTCTTGCCCAGTCCGGGTGGCCCGAAGATCAACACGTGATCGAGCGCCCCGCCGCGTTTCTTCGCCGCCTCGATATAGATCGACAGCTGCTCGCGTACGGCCTGCTGGCCCAGGTATTCGGCCAGCCGCTTCGGACGGATGGATGCTTCCAGCGCCTCGTCGTCGAGCTGGGTGTCCGGCGTGATGATGCGGTGGTCGGTCATGGCGCCATTATGAGGCCATGAGCGAGGAGTGAGGGAAGAGAAGTGAGGAGTGAGAGAACGCGAAAGCCTGGCCAGGTGCAAGCTTTTCTCTCACTTCTCACTCCTCTCCACTCACTTCTCAGATCTCAACCTGCGCGCCCAACTCGATCAGCCGGTTGCCGGGGATCTGGAAGAAGGCCGTCGCCGGCAGCGCGTTGCGCGCCATGAACACGAACAGCTTGTCGCGCCACAGCGCCATGCCCGGGCGCCGCTTGTCGGCAACGACAGTCTCGCGCGACAGGAAGAACGTGGTATCCATCATGTCGAACGGCAACCCGGCCCGCGCGCATTGCGACAGCGACAGCGGCACGTTCGGGTCCTCGGCAAAGCCGAAGCGCAGCTCCAGACGGTAGAACTCGCCACCCAGCGACTCGACCCGCAGATGTTCCGTGGCGTCGGCCATCGGCGTATCCAGCACTTCCACCGTCAGCAGCACATTGCGCTCGTGCAACACCTTGTTGTGCTTGAGATTGTGCAGCAAGGAATGGGGCACCGACGCCTGGTTGGCAGTAAGGAACACGGCCGTGCCCGGCACGCGCAGCGGCGGGTGCTCGCTGATGTTCTCGATGAACGGCGCCAGTGCCAGTCCACCCTGCCGGATTCCGCGCACCACCAGTTCGCGCCCCCTGCGCCAGGTGGTCATCAGCACGAACACACCCAGTCCCAGCACCAGCGGGAACCAGCCGCCGTGGTCGATCTTGATCAGGTTGGCGCCGAAGAACGACAGGTCGATCGTCAGCAGCACCGCCCCCACCAGCACGACCACGACGCCGTTCCAGTGCCACTGGCGGCGTGCCACCACCAGGGCCAGCAGGGTGGTGATCGCCATCGTGCCGGTCACCGCAATGCCATACGCCGCGCTGAGGCTGTCCGAACTGCGGAAGCCGACCACCGCCAGCAGCACCATGACCAGCAGGAAACTGTTGACCCAGGGCACGAATACCTGGCCAGACATTTCGCGCGAGGTATGCACCACCGGCATACGCATCGAATAACCCAGCGACATCGCTTCTCGCGTCATCGAGAACGCACCGGAAATCACCGCCTGCGAGGCGATCACCGCCGCCGCCGTGGCCAGCCCGATCATCGGGTACAACAACGCGTGCGGCACGATCTTGAAGAACGGATTGTCCACCGCCGCCGGATGTTCCAGCAGCATGGCGCCCTGGCCGAAATAGTTGAGCACCAGCGCCGGCAGCACGAAGCCGAACCACGCCAGCCGGATCGGCCGTTTCCCGAAATGGCCCATGTCGGCATACAACGCCTCGGCGCCGGTCAACGCCAGCACCACGCCACCCAGCGAAATGAAGGCCTGCAATCCATGCGTGTGGAAAAAGCGCACCCCGTACCAGGGATCCAGCGCCCACAGTACTTCCGGGTTGCGCACGATCATGCGCACGCCGAATACGGCGATCGCCACGAACCAGAGCACCATCACCGGGCCGAATATCCGGCCGACCCGCGCCGTACCGTAACGCTGCATCGCGAACAGCAGCAGCAATACCACGACCGTCACCGGCACCACCCAGTGCGCCATGCCCGGAGCTGCCACCTTCACGCCTTCGACAGCGCCAAGCGTGGTGATCGCCGGCGTGATCACGCCGTCACCGTAGAACAATGCCGCGCCGAAGATGCCCAGCGTCAGCAGCACCCAGCGCAGGCGCGGCTGCTCGCGTACGCAGCGCTGCGCCAGCGCCATCAGCGCCATGATGCCGCCTTCGCCCTTGTTGTCGGCGCGCATGATGAACACCATGTATTTCAGCGACACCACGATGATCTGTGCCCAGAAGATCAGCGACAGCACACCGAAGATGCTCGCCGGCGTTGGCCGCATGCCGTCGTGGCTCAACGTGGTCTGCAAGGTGTAGAGCGGGCTGGTGCCGATATCGCCGTAAACCACGCCGATCGCGCCCAAAGCGAGCGCGGCAAGACGCGGATGCGACTGGCTGGCGGACTTGTCGAGAGTGGACATGGGGGCGGGCTTGGCGGGACGCGTGAAAAAGCGGGGAGTGAGTGAAGAGGAGTGAGAAGTGAGAGAAGGCGGTAAATCCCGCAGGCTTTCTCTCACTCCTCACTCCTCTTACCTCACTTCTGGACTTCTAGATTTCCACCTGCGCACCCAGCTCGATCAGCCGGTTGCCTGGAATCTGGAAGAAAGCCGTGGCGGGCAAAGCATTACGCGACAGGAAGGCGAACAGCTTGTCGCGCCACAGCGCCATGCCGGGGCGCCGCGCATCGGCCACGATATTCTCGCGCGACAGGAAGAAGGTGGTGTCCATCATGTCGAACGGCAGCCCGCCGCGCGCGCATTGCGACAGCGCCAAGGGCACGTTCGGGTCCTCGGCGAAGCCGAAGCGCAACTCCAGGCCGTAGAACTCGCCACCCAGATCCTCGATCTTGATGCGCTCCTCCGAATCGGCCACCGGCGTTTCCAGTACTTCCACCGTCAACAGCACGTTACGCTCGTGCAACACCTTGTTGTGCTTGAGGTTGTGCAGCAATGCGTGCGGCACCGCCTCCTGGTTGGCGGTGAGAAACACCGCCGTGCCCGGCACGCGCAGTGGCGGATGCTCGCTGATGTTCTCGATGAACGGCGCCAACGCCAAACCGCCCTGCTTGATCTCGCGCACCACCAGCTCGCGGCCGCGACGCCAGGTGGTCATCATCACGAACATCGCCACGCCCAGTACCAGCGGGAACCAGCCGCCATCGGGAATCTTCAGCGTATTGGCGCCAAAGTAACTGAGGTCGATGGTCAGCAGCACGATCGCGGTCAGGATCACCACCGCACGGTTCCAGTGCCACATGCGCCGCGCCACGATCATGGTCAGCGTGGTATCGATCGCCATCGTGCCGGTCACCGCGATGCCATAGGCGCCGGCCAGCGCGTTGGACGAACCGAAGAAGATGACAGTAAGGATCACCGTGATCATCAGCGAACGGTTCACCCACGGCAGGAAGATCTGCCCGATCGCCTCGCGCGAGGTGTGCACCACCTGCATGCGCGGCACGAAACCCAGCTGGATCGCCTGCCGCGTCACCGTGAACGCGCCGGAGATCACCGCCTGCGAAGCGATCACCGTGGCCAGCGTGGCCAGCGCGATCATCGGGTACAGAGCCCAGCCCGGCACCGCGTGATAGAACGGATTGGCGATCGCCTCGGGATGCGCCAGCAGCAGCCCGCCCTGCCCGTAGTAATTGAGCAGCAAGGCCGGCATCACGAAGCCGAACCACGCGGCACGGATCGGGAAACGGCCGAAATGGCCCATGTCGGTGTACAGCGCCTCGGCGCCGGTGACGCACAGCACTACCGAACCCAGCGCGAGGATCGAGGTGCGGCCGTGGGTCATGAAGAACTCCACCGCGTACCACGGGTTCAGCGCCCGCAACACGCCCGGCGCCTGGAAGATGTTCCACACGCCGATCGCACCGAGGCTCAAGAACCACAACACCATCACCGGGCCGAACAGCGCGCCCACCTTGGCGGTGCCATGGCGCTGCAGCCAGAACAATCCCAGCAGCACGGCCACCGTGACCGGCACCACCAGATGCTCCATCTGTGGCGCAGCCACCTTCACGCCTTCCACCGCCGACAGCACCGAAATGGATGGGGTAATCACGCCATCGCCAATGAACAGCGCCGCGCCCAGCACCGCCATCAGCACCACCAGCCGGCGCATGTGCACGGAACTGCCGCTGGCGCGCTGGGCCAGGGCCATCAAGGCCATGATGCCGCCCTCGCCCTTGTTGTCGGCGCGCATCACCAGGCTGACGTACTTCACCGCCACCACCATGATCAGCGACCAGGTGACCAGCGACAGAATGCCCAGCACCGTGCTCGGATACGGATGCAGGCCGTGCTCGGGCAGGAAGGTTTCGTGCATGGTGTACAGCGGGCTGGTGCCGATGTCGCCGAACACCACGCCGACCGCGCCGAGAATCAATGCCTTCTTGCTGCCGTGCAGGACGTCGCCATCACTGGCGGCCTGCGCCGGCTGGTCCGTCTTTGCCTGTTCGCTCATGGGTATCCCGTGGCTCAGGTGCCGAGTGCGGCACGCAATGCCTTGCGAATGATGGTTTCGGCGCTGTCGCCATCGGCGGCGACCTTCTGCACCAAGCGGGTGACCTCGACCGGCTTGTAGCCGAGTTGCTGCAATGCCACGGTGGCTTCGCCGGCGGCGTCCAGTGGTGCGCCGCCGGGCATGCCGGAAGCGCCAGGCAGGCTCGTGGCCATGCCCTCCACGCGATCACGCAATTCCACCACGATGCGTTCGGCGGTCTTCTTGCCGATCCCGGGGATCTTGGTCAGCGCGACCACGTCGCCGGCCTGCACCAGTCGCGCGAAATGCTCGGTGGACACGCCGGACAACACCGCCAGCGCGATCTTCGCGCCGATGCCCGAGACCTTCAGCAGATTGCGGAACAACACGCGCTCGCCCTCGCGCAGGAAGCCGTACAGCGCCACGCTGTCTTCCTTCACCGCGTGATGGGTAAGCAGGATCACTTCCTGGCCAATACCCGGCAGGTCGTAGATGGTGGACATCGGCGCTTCCACTTCGTAGCCGACGCCGCCCACCTCCACCAGCAAGGCCGGTGGCTGCTTCGACAGCAGCGTACCGCGCAGCCGGCCGATCATCGGCCACGCCTCCAGGCCGTGCGCGGAATGCCCACGCGGCCCAGGCTGGCGCGCGTATGCGCGTGCGTCACCGCGATCGCGAGCGCGTCGGCAGCGTCGGCCTGCAACGGGCCTTTCAGGCCGAGCAGCACGCCGATCATGTGTTGCACCTGGCTTTTGTCGCCACGACCACTGCCCACCACCGCCTGCTTCACTTCCGTCGCTGCGTATTCGTGCACCACGATCCCCTGGCTGACCACCGCGCAGATCGCGGCCCCGCGTGCCTGCCCCAGTTTCAGGGCCGAATCGGCATTGCGCGCCATGAAAACGCGCTCGATGCCGCACTCGTCCGGCCGATGGGCGCCGATGATGTCACTCAGTTCGTCAAAAATGCGTTTCAGGCGCAGCGGAAAGCTGGCTTCGCCAGCCACGACCAGCGCCGTATGGAAGACATGCGACAGCTTGCCGCGCTCGTCGACGTCGAGGATGCCCACCCCGGTGCGCTGGCTGCCGGGATCGATGCCGATGATGCGTGCGGCCCGGGGTATGGACACGGCGGGCGCGATGGGAGACGACATCTTCATGGTCCAGTCGGATGCGTGACGGGAAACGGGGCCGTGCAGCCACCTTTTCCGTCCCGGCATCCTAGACCCGAAGTCCCGTGCGTGCCTGCATCACGTCAGCAAGGCGTTGTGGTAGACCTCGCTGACATCGTCCAGCGCGTCGAGCTTCTCGAGCAGCGTGGCCAATGTTTCCTGCGCATCCTCGGGTACGGCCACGCGGTTGTTCGGACGCATGCTCACGCCGGCGTGTTCGGATTCCAGCCCCGCCGCGGACAGCGCCTGCTGCACCGTCTCGAAATCTTCCGGCGCGCACAGCACCGTGCTTTCGCCATGTTCGTTGACGACGTCGTCGGCACCGGCCTCCAAGGCTGCTTCCAGCACCTTCTCCTCGGCCGCCTCGTCGCCGCGGGTGGCGAATACCAGCTCGCCACAACGGGTGAACTGGAACGCCACCGAGCCGGAGGTGCCGAGATTGCCGCCATGCCGGGTCAGCGCGTGGCGCACGTCGGCCACGGTGCGGGTGGGGTTGTCGGTGAAGCAGTCGATGATCAGCGCGATACCGGCCGGGCCGTAGCCCTCGTAGCGCAGTTCCTGCATGTCGGCGCCGCCATCGGCACCGGAGCCGCGCTTGATCGCGCGCTCGATGGTGTCCTTGGTCATGTTGGCGGCCAGGGCCTTGTCCATGGCCGCGCGCAGGCGCGGATTGCCGGCCGGATCGGCCACGCCGGAGCGGGTCGCGACGGTGATCTCGCGGATCAGCTTGGTGAACACCTTGGCGCGCTTGGCGTCTTCGGCATTCTTGCGGCCTTCGATGGACGGGCCTCTACCCATGGGAATTCCTGCGGCTGGCTATGGGACAAGCCGGCGATTTTACTTCAATCCGGGCCCGCAACGGCAAACCGGGCTCAGATCGAGCCCGGGTGCTCGAATCCGCCGCTGTGCAGGAATCGCGTCACCTGCCGCGCCACGTCCTGCGAGAACAACAGGCCGGTATGGCTGGTATCCATCACGCAGTGGTCGGTCAACCCGGGCAAGCGGGTCTCCTCCACCGCCACGGTGCCGTCATGCTGGCCTTCCACCTGGCCCAGCATGGCGCCCAGCCCGAGCGGTGTGCAGCCGGCGATCACGCCCAGTTCGCGCGGATCGTCCCAGCGTTCGAAGCCATGCTCCAGCAACTCGCGATTGTTCCCCAGCAACACCTCGCCACCCCGCCCGAGCCCGGCAAAACGGCGCGCGGCGGCACTGCCCTTGAGCGGCGAGCCCAGGCAGACGATGCGCCCCGGCGGCAGTTCATCGGCATGTTCGGCACAGACGCGCAGCGCCAGCAGGCCGCCCAGGCTGTGACCGACCAGGTGCACCGCATGGCCGCCGTCGGCCAGCTCGACCATCTGCTCCTGCAGGCGCTGCAGGATGCGCTCCTGCTGCGCCGCCACGCTGAGGTAATCAAAGCGATGCACGCGGAAATCGGCCTCGATCAACCGCCGATGCAGCATCGACAGCGCGAAACCGCGCATCCACAAGCCATGCAGCAGGATGATGTGGTCGGTCATGGGAAAGGGTCAGGAAGAAGCCGGCGACATCACCATAGTCTCATTCCGATGAATGATCGGAATGAGACCCGCTTCCTCAATGCTCCGGCGTTTCCCCGGCCACGCGCACATGCAGCTCCTTGAGTTGTGCGTTGCCTACCGGCGAAGGCGCATCGGTCATCAGGTCCTGCGCGCTGGTGGTCTTGGGGAAGGCGATCACGTCGCGGATCGACTCGGTACCCGCCATCAGCGCGGCGATGCGATCGATGCCGAAGGCCAGGCCACCATGCGGCGGCGCGCCGAACTTCAGCGCCTTCAGCAGGAAGCCGAACTTCGCCTCGGCTTCTTCCGCGCCGATGCCGAGCAATTCGAACACCGCGCTCTGCATCTCCGGACGATGGATACGGATCGAGCCGCCGCCGATCTCGTTGCCGTTGAGCACCATGTCGTAGCCGCGGCTGACCGCGGTGGCGGCATGGGTCTTCAGGTCGGCGATATCGTCGATCTTCGGCGCGGTGAACGGATGATGCAGGGCGACGTAGCGCTGCTCTTCCTCGTCGTACTCGAACATCGGGAAGTCAGTGACCCACAGCGGCTTCCAGCCGTCTTCGACCAGGCCACGATCCTTGGCCACCTTCAGGCGCAACGCGCCCATGAAATCGGTGACTGCCTTCCACTTGCCGGCGCCGATGAACACGATGTCGCCGGACTGCGCGGCGGTCGCCTTCAGCACGGCATCCAGCGCCGTATCGTCGAGGAACTTCGCCACCGGCGAGCTGACGCCTTCGCGGCCCTTGGCCAGATCGTCCACCTTGATCCAGGCCAGGCCCTTGGCGCCGTAACGGGCGACGTATTCGGTCAGCCCGTCGATCTCCTTGCGGCTCAACGTGGCTGCACCCGGCACGCGCAAGGCGGCGACGCGACCGGCCGGATCGTTGGCCGGCTCGGCGAACACCTTGAATTCGACCTGCTTCAGCGCATCGGCCACATCGACCAGCTCCAGCGCAATGCGCAGGTCCGGCTTGTCCGAGCCGAAGCGACGCATCGCCTCAGCCCAGGTCATGCGCGGGAAGGCGGGATCCAGCTCGACGCCCTGCACTTCCTTGAACACGTGGCGGATCAATGCCTCCACGAAGTCCTGCACGTCCTTTTCCTCGACGAAGGCGAACTCCAGGTCGAGCTGGGTGAATTCGGGCTGGCGGTCGGCGCGCAAGTCCTCGTCGCGGAAGCAGCGCGCGATCTGGTAGTAGCGATCGAAACCGGCCATCATCAGGATCTGCTTGAACAGCTGCGGCGACTGCGGCAACGCATAGAACTGGCCGGCATGCACGCGGCTGGGCACCAGGTAGTCGCGCGCGCCTTCCGGCGTGGCCTTGGTCAGGATCGGCGTCTCGATATCCTGGAAACCGCGCTCGTCCAGATAACGGCGCAAGCTGCGCACCAACGCCGTGCGCTTGCGCATCATCGCCTGCATTTCCGGGCGACGCAGGTCGAGGTAGCGGTAGGTCATCCGCATGTCTTCGTTCGGATTCTCGTGCAGCGCGAACGGCAGGTCCTTCGCGGCATTGAGGATCTCGACCTTGTCGGCGACCAGCTCGACCGTGCCGGTCTTCAGCTTGTCGTTGACCGAAAGCCGCTTGCGCAACGTGCCGGTGACGCGCACGCAATACTCGTAGCCCAGCTCGCCGGCCACGGCGAAGGCATCGGCGTTGTCGCGCTCCACCACCACCTGTGCCAGGCCTTCGTGGTCGCGCAGGTCGACGAAGGCCACGTGGGCCTGCAGGCGGATCTTGTTGACCCAGCCGCACAGGATGACGGTCTGGCCGATAAGCGTCTCGTCGATGAGACCGCAGTAATGCGTGCGCATGCGCTTGGAACTCCGGGCCGTGGCCCTCGGGAAACGGGAGGAAAGACCTGCAATCTTAGCACCCCGCGCCCCAGCCCAGCGCCCCGCCCGGCGCGTTCGCCCGAGCCGGCATCACCAATGCCGATAGCCACCACGTGCTTCGCGGAACTGGCCGCGGCAGCCCTTCTTCACCCACACGGAATAGCGGTCGCTGCCCCAGGTCTGACCCTCGATGCACGGCGCATCGGACATCTGCCTCGACAACTCGGCATGGCGCCATGGTACCTGGCAGCGCGCGCCGCGACTGTCGTTGCTGGCGCAGTACACCTCACGATCGTCGCCTCGACGATGGTCGCCGCCCGGCCAGCCAAAGGCGCGAGCGTCACGAAAATTGCCGCGACAGCCGCCTTTCACCCAGACGCTGTACGGGTCGCGCCCCCAGGTTTCGCCTTCGACACACGCCGCATGCGACATCTGTTGCGCCAGCACCGAATCGCGCCACGGCATCTGGCAACGCGTTCCACGGTTGTCGTTGCTGGCGCAGTACACCTCGCGCCCACCGCCCCCACGCTCCGCCCGGCCCTGCGCGTGTGCAAAACCGCCAAAGACCGCAAACATCGTCAGCCACGCGACGACGGCAACGACAGGGGCACGGACAGGCTTCATGCGGACCTCGGACATGGACGTACACCGCCACGATAACCACACGACACCCCAGCGGTACACCCTGCCCGACGCCTGATCAGGGCAGTGTTCAGCTTGTACCGTCACTTCGTGGTGGCAGAACCTGATGAGGTCGTCGGCGCAGGCGCGGGCGCGGCAGAAGGCGCAGGGGCAGCAGAAGGCGCGGGAGCGGCAGTGGACTGGCCGGCATCACCCGCCAGGTTGTGCTTCTTGTCGCCGGCCTTCTTGAAGTCGGTTTCATACCAGCCGCTGCCGGCCAGGCGGAACGAGGGCGCGCTGACCAGCCGATGCACCTGCGGCGCCCCGCACGTGGGGCAGGCTGCCGGGTCCGGATCGGACAATTTCTGCAGGCGGTCGAAGTGATGGCCGCACTGGGTGCACTCAAATTCGTAGATGGGCATTCGATCTCTCCGGGCGCAATCGCCCGATTCACAATGACCGCCATTATCGATCCAGCGGGCCACATTTCAACGAGCACGATGCTCCGGGCATGCCTTTCGGCGGTTGGTGCCGCCCAGGCGTAAAGAGTAGCCTGACCGCGGGAGAAGTATCGGCGGCGGTTGCCGCCCTGGATCTGTCGAGTCATTTGCTTATGCCGCAATAGACGTCTAGACGTCTATTGACCGGTATAGGGCAAGGCAATACCCTGCCTACGTTGCAATGCAACATATCTTCGGAGAGCCCCATGAAAAAGAAGAACTCACCCATCGTCCCGTTGCGCATTGCCCTGCTTCCCGCCGCCCTGTTGCTGGCCTTCGCCTCCACTGGCGTCGCCGCGCAGGACACCAACACGCCGTCTTCCGCCAACGCCAAGAAACTGCAGACGGTGATCGTCACCGGCACCCGCGCCGACAACCGCACCGAAAGCAGCTCGCTCACGCCGATCGACGTGGTCTCGGCCAAGGTGCTGCAGCAGACCGGCACCAACGACCTGCCCACCGCGCTGGCGCGGATCATCCCGTCACTGAATTTCCCCCGCCCCTCCGCCGCCGACACGGCGGACACGCAGCGCCCGGCGCAGTTGCGCGGACTGTCGCCCGATGAGGTGCTGGTGCTGGTCGACGGCAAGCGCTGGCATCCCGGCGCGATCCTGCTCAACAACGGCGTGATCGGACGCGGCTCGCAGCCGGTGGATCTCAACACCATCCCGATTTCGGCGATCGACCATATCGAAGTGCTGCGCGATGGCGCCTCGGCGCAATACGGTTCCGACGCCATCGCCGGCGTCATCAACATCATCCTGAAACACGGTGCGAAGGGCGGTGATATCGAAGTCACCGGCGGCCAGTATTCCGCCGGTGACGGCCGCCAATGGCAGGGCACGGCCAACTTCGGCATCCCGCTCAACAACGACAAGGGCTGGCTGCGCTTCTCCCTGGAAAGCGGCAACGAGGACAACACCAACCGTGCCGGCGTGGACAACCGTTCGCCGGCGTGGGAAGCGCTCGGCGTGAATTACCGCCAGGGCGACCCCTGGGTGCACAGCAACAACGTGCTGCTCAATGCGCAATACGACATTACGCCCGACGTGCAGTTCTACGCCTTCGGCCATTACAGCCGCCGCAACAGCATCTCGCCGGCGTTCTACCGCTACGGCCTGAATTCGCCCTCACCGAAAAGCCCGCTGATGGCCTCGATGTACCCCAACGGCTTCCTGCCGCTGGAGAACGCCGACTCCTTCGATCAATCGCTGGTGGCCGGCGTGCGCGGCAAGGTGAACGGCTGGCGCTGGGACGTCTCGGCCAATGCCGGCGGCAATCGCGTTTCCTACGAAACGCGCAACAGCATGAACTTCGCCTTCTTCAACGACTTCGGCTACTCGCCCAGCGTATTCCAGGACGGCGTACTCAAGTCCAGCCAGCAATCGTTCGACATCGACATTGCCAAGGATCTCAATCCGGGCTGGCTGCCCAATCCGGTGACCCTGGCCTTCGGCACCGAGTACCTGCGCCAGGGCTACCAGATCAATCCGGGCGAACTGGCCTCCTGGTACGTGGGTACCTCGGGCGTCTCCGGCGGCGCCCAGGGCTTTGCCGGCTGGCAACCGGCCAACACGGTGAATGCCGCGCGTCATGACGTGGCCGAGTACATCGACCTCGAAACCAACCTCACCGACAAGCTCGGCGCCTCGCTGGCCGTGCGCCACGAGAACTACTCCGACTTCGGCGGCACCACCTCGGGCTCGCTGTCGGCGCGCTACGACTTCACCGACAGCTTCGCCCTGCGCGGCAGTGCCTCCACCGGCTTCCGCGCACCGTCGCTGGCGCAGGGATACTTCTCGCAGATCTCGTCGTTCTACTCCGGCGCCGGCTCGCTATGCGCCGGCTCACCACCGTCCTGCCTCCCGGCCGGCATCTACAACAGCGGACTGGTGTCGCCGACCAGCCAGCTCGGTGCCTTGCTTGGCGGCGAGCCGCTGAAGCCGGAGAAGTCGCGCAACTACACCATTGGCGCAGTGTGGAGCCCTACCGACACGCTGAACCTGAGCCTGGATGTCTACCAGATCTACATCGACAATCGCATTGCGTTGTCCGGCGCTCTCGCCATCACCTCGCCGACCGTCGTCGACTATCTGGCGAAAAACGGCATCGCCAACCTCGATTACAGCAGCATCAACTACTTCACCAATGCGGGCGACACGCGTACCCGTGGCGTGGACTTCGTGGGCACGTGGGTGAAGGATGCCGGCAACATCGGCACGTTCACCACCACGCTGAGCGCGAACTACAACCAGAACGTGGTCACCAGCGTCAAGCCCAACCCGGCCGTGCTCGACAATCTCGGAATCAACCTCACCCGCCTCAACCGCCAGGACATCAAGGGCTATCTCGCCAACTCCTCGCCGCGCAGCAAGTTGATCCTCAACGAGCAATACGCCATCGGCAACTGGAGCTTCAATGGCACGTTGACCCGCTACGGCCGCTATACCAGCTACCTGAGCAACATCAGCCAGTACGGCACCCACGACAAATACGGCAACCTGGTCACCGACCAGACCTTCAGCCCGAAGTGGGTGCTGGATCTGTCCGGCAGCTACCGCTGGCAGAACTGGACCTTCACCCTGGGCGTGGACAATGCCACCGACACCTACCCGGATCGGAACATCGCCACCAACACCAACACCGGCACGCTGCCTTACTCCACGTTCTCGCCATTCGGTTACAACGGCGCCTACGCGTACGGCAAGGTGCGCTACAGCTGGTGATTCCGGCCGGGCATGGCGTTGTCGCATTCGCCTGCAGTGAAACGAGGCAGGCAACCCCCGGCCAGACCGGGGGTTGCCTGTTGGATGCGACTCGAATTTCTTTCCCGCAACAGCCACCACTATGCTGTGGCCATCGACTGGCAGGCATGGGCGTGAAGAGATAACCGGAGCACGCGTTCCTCTCTCGCCGCCACCGTGGTGATGGCGGCGAGGCGAGACCTGCTTGCCCCATGACTTCACACCCGGCGCCGACGGAGCAACAACATGCACAAATCATTGATCGCCGGCATCGTCATCGCTGCATGGATGACGGCGCCCGTCGCCTCGGCACACCAAGCTGCACCCAGCCAGCACGATATCTCCAGCCAGGCGCTGGACGTCTCGGCTCCGGCCACCACGATGGCATCGCTGGCGCAGGTGAAACCGGTCACCGCCAAGCACGCCATGGTCGTGTCCGCGCAGCATCTGGCCACCATGGTCGGCGTGGACATTCTCAAGCAAGGCGGCAATGCGGTCGACGCCGCGGTGGCCGTCGGCTACGCACTCGCCGTGGTGCATCCGTGTTGCGGCAACATCGGCGGCGGCGGCTTCATGACCGTGCACCTGGCCAACGGCAAGAACCTGTTTCTGGACTTCCGCGAAAAGGCACCGCTGAAAGCCAGCCCGACCATGTACCAGGACGCCAAGGGCCACGTGATTCCCGGCAAGAGCACCGGCACCTGGCTGGGCGTGGGCGTGCCGGGCACGGTGATGGGACTGGACAGCGCGCTGAAGAAATACGGCACGATGTCGCTGCAGCAGGTCATCGCTCCGGCGATCAAGCTGGCGCGCGACGGTTTCGTCCTGCAGCAGGGCGACGTCAACATCCTCAATGAGCGGGTGAAGACCTTCGCCAAGCATCCCAACGTGGCGGCGATTTTCCTCAACCACGGCAAGCCCTACGTCGTGGGTGATCGCCTGGTTCAGCCGCAGCTGGCGCATACGCTGGGACTGATCGAACACGGCGGCACCAATGCCTTCTACAAGGGCGAAATCGCCCGCAAGGTGGTGGCCGCGAGCAAGGCCGACGGCGGCATCCTGTCGATGCGCGACTTCGCCGACTACAGCGTGAACTGGGCCAGGCCGGTGACCTGCACCTATCACGGCTACACCTATATTTCCGATCCGCCGCCCAGCTCCGGCGGCACCACCATTTGTCAGATCCTGGAAATCCTCGAGCCGTATTCGTTGAGCCAGTGGGGCTACGGTTCGCCCAAGGCCGTGCACTATTTCATCGAGGCCGAACGGCGCGCCTTTGCCGATCGCAACACGTACCTGGGCGACCCGGCCTTCGTGCACAACCCGCTCGACCGACTGCTGTCAAAAGCGCACATCGACAAACTGCGCAACACCATCCAGCCGGACAAGGCCACGCCGTCGTCCGAGGTCAAGGGCAGCCTGGGTGCGACGGAAGGCACCAACACCACCCAGTATTCGGTGGTGGACGCGAAGGGCAACGCCGTGTCGGTCACCTACACCATCAACTACCTGTTCGGCGTGGGCCAGATCGCGGGCGACACCGGCTTCTTCCTCAACAACGAGATGGACGACTTCACCTCCAAGCCGGGCGTGCCCAATTCCTTCGGCCTGGTGCAAGGCAAGATCAACGACATCCAGCCGGGCAAGCGCCCGCTGAGTTCGATGTCGCCCTCCATCGTGCTGAAGAACGGCAAGCTGTTCATGGTCACCGGCAGCCCCGGCGGTTCCACCATCATTTCCACCACGGTGGAAAGCTTCCTCAACGTGGTGGCGTTCGGCATGAACATGCAGCAGGCGGTGGATGCGCCGCGCCTGCACCAGCAGTGGCTGCCCGAGCTGACCATGATCGAGCCCGGCCTGCTCACGCCCAAGGCCCGGCAGACGCTCGAAGCCATGGGCCATCACTTCAAGGAAGTCAAATCCTGGGGTGCGGACGAAGCGATCCTGGTCAACCCGAAGACGCACTTGCTGGAAGGCGCCAACGACCGCCGGCGACCGGCCGGGCTGGCCGCCGGCTACTGAGCGCATGAACCGGCCCGCCCGGAGGCATTCCGGGCGGGATTTCAAAAACGCGGCGTCCACACGTCTTGGCCATAACCCGGCATGACGTGGCGCCTCCATGAAAAGCACTCCATCGAAAGCGATAGCACGGTTGTGGCTTGAAGCCGTGCGCAGCCGCTGGTCGCTGCGGCTGGCCGCGGGCGAGAGCGCATGGTGGCTGGCCTGGCGGATGCTGTGCTGGCTGTGCGTGTTTCCGCGCCAGACGCGCTGGCTGCAGACAGTGGACGCCTCGCCGGCACTGCGTCAGGCCGCGCGCACCGATCCGCGGCTGTACGAACGCTGGCACGCCCCCTTCATCTCGTCACGCTTCGGCCCCGACGCGCGCTGCCGGATCGTCGCCGCGCACTACGCCTTCGTGCAGCAGCACCTTCCCGCACGCATGCGCCAGCGCGTCCTGCACGGCCAGGATATCCGCGTGGCCACGCTGCGCCCCGCAGGGCATGCTCCGGTCAGCCTGCATCTGCGCAAGCCCGCGCGTGCCGAAGCCGGCGAGCTGGCCTTGCTGCTGTTGACCGGCGACAAGACGGTATTGGCCACCTGTGCGCTCACCTTTGCCGGCGACGATGGCCTGCTGGTGGCGGCCCTGCCCTCTCCCCCACCACAGGCCGACGATGCCACCATGCGCGCTTTCCTGCGCAGCAGCCACGGCGTGCATCCCCGGGAATTGCTGCACCTACTGACACGCGAACTGGCCACACTCCACCAGTTGACCTGCGTGCATGTCACCCCGCTGCACGCAGGTTGCGGCGAAGCGGCACGCCACCCGGCGCCATGCCGCGACACGGCGCCGACGCCCGCACAGATGTTCTGCCGCGACGCGTGCGGCGCATTCCTTGCAGCATTCCACGGTTCCGCCCGACGCCAGTCGTCGCTGGCGAAATCGGCCGGCCCGGCGCCCGACCGGCAGCCCGCTGCACGGGACCGGCACCTGCTGGCCACCAGCCCGTGAGTGTCATCCAAGCCCGCTCAGGACCTCAGAGATCGAACGCGGCGCTGAGCCGTACCACGCGGCCTTCGCGCAACGGCACGAACGACTGGTTGGCGTCCACCGCATAAAGCGTGCGTGCGAACAGGTTCTTCGCCCCCAGCGTCATCCGCCAGCGATCGGCATGGTAGGTGATGCCAAGCTCCATGCTGGCCTGGCCGGGGATGTCGAAATACGTGCTGTCCCCGGCATGGCCGAGGCTGCGGCTGCGCGCGAAAATGCCGCCGGCCACGCTCCACGCCTGCCACCCTGCGCGCTGGAAGCGGTAATTGACCCACACGTTGGCCTGACGCCGCGGCGACGCGACCGGCAAACTGCCGTCATGATTGCGGATGCGCGCCTGGGTGTAACTGGTGGAAAGATCCAGGCCCGGCAGCGGCTGGCCCTCGAACTCGATCTCCACGCCACGGTTGGTCTGTCCCGGCCCGGGCGTGGCAAAGTACGGCGGCTCTGGCGAAATCAGGTCGACGCTGTGATCGAGCCGGATCCGGTAAGTGGCCACGGTCAACCGCGCCCGCTGGTCGAACAGGCCGAAGCGGGCCCCCGCCTCGAGCTGGCGCGACACCGACGGCGGCAACGGGCGACCATCCTCGCCCAGCAGCGAATCGGCCTGGAAGCCGGTGGCGCTGGACGCGTACAACGACACGTCCGGTGCCGGCTTGTAGACCACGCCCAGGCGCGGGATCCAGATCGATCGGCGCTGTGTCGGCGCCGTATCCGTACCGTTGCCGTGCAGCGCATAAGTGGTGCGCCGCAGTGCCGCCAGCACATCCCATGATTCGCCCACCGCGATCTGGTCCTGCGCAAACACGCCGGTCTGGGTCGACCAGGAGCCACCCAACGGGCGTACCGCGTCGATCGACAATTCGTTCGAACGCGCCGAGGGCAGATGGCCGCCAAGCATCAGGTTGAAGCTGTGCAGCCGGCTGGTCGTCACCGTATTGGCCGTATCGGCCAGGGCATCACTGCCATTGCCCGTACCCGTACCGGTGCGCGTGCGCGCGTAATCGAAACCAAACAGCAGCTCGTGCGTCAGCGCGCCCTGCTCGAAATGCCCTGCCAGTTCGTTCTGCAGCGTGTAGAACGCATCGGAGTAACGGTAGGCATTGGCCTGTGCCCCCGCCTCGCCCGAGGGCTGCGTGTTGACGAAGGCCCACGCCTGGCCGCTGTCGTGCTGGCTCACGTACTGGCCGCGACTGCGCAGGCTCCAGCCACTACCCAGGCTCTGTTCGGCCATGTAGTAGGCGCGACGGGTGCGGAAACGCGCATGGTCGCTGGCATTGCCCGGCAACACGTCGAACGGCGACGAGGCGCCGAGCGTGTCGCCAAGCAGCACCACGTGATCGGGTACCGGCACGCGGTTGTCGATGTACTCGGCGCCCAGCAGCAGGCGCGTGCCACCACTGCGCCAGGCGATCGACGGCGCCAGGTAACTGCCGCGCTTGCCACGGTAGCCCTGGGCCGTGCGATGGGCGTCGTTGCCTTCGGCGATCAGGCGATAGGTGAACTGCCCCTGCGCATCCAGCGCGCCGGCGAAATCGAAGCCCAGGCGCGTGCCGTCGTAACGCCCGGCGGACACCGTCATCTGCCGCACCGGCTCGGCCTGCGGGCGCTTCATCACGATGTTCACCGCACCGCCGAAGTTGTTGTCGACCGAGGCTTCGCCCAGGATCGCCTCCGGCCCTTTCAGCACTTCCACCCGTTCCACGCCGATCAGCGGTGGCAAATCCTCGATCCGCGCCACGCCATTGGGCATGCCGTCGGTGAGACCGTTGCCGGCGTTGAAACCGCGGATGCGGAACAGCGGCGGGCCGCCGAAACCATCGACGTAATCCACGCCCGCCACGTGGCGCACCACGTCAGCCACCTCGAAGGCCTGTTGCGAGTCCATCAGGTCACGCGTCACCACGCTGACCGATTGCGGCACGTCGACCAGGTCGGTATCGGTGCGCGTGGCGCCGCGGGTGGCATCCGCCTTGAAGCCGATGTCGCCCGGGATCACGCCCGACACCTGCACCGGATCCAGCGCGCTGACGATCGGTACGCTGGGCTTGGCGCCGCGCAAGCGGCTTTCGAACGACAGCGCCGGCATGAAGGCACGCCGGCGCACCACCACCGTGCGTGCGCCGACCACTTCGTAGTCCAGATCAGTGCCCTGCAACAGCCGGGTCAAGGCCTGTGCCAGCGGCAGCGAACCGCTGGCACCGGGGCTGTGTCGCCCCTCCACGGCACCACTGGCGGCCAGGATCTGCACATCGGCCTGGCGTCCCAGCGCCATCAGCGCTTCGGGCAAGGGCTGCGCGGGGATCGAAAGCGTGGTTTGCGTCGACAGCAGCGGTGCCACCGCAAGCACCCGCGGACTGGCCAACGCCAGCGCGAGCAGCATGCCCGCACCGCAAAGTCCATGTCGTGTCCGGCGTGCCGTTACCACGACCCGCGGAGGCCATGACGGCCCTGCCATGCCGCCGCGCAGTGACCGCCGCGACGCTCGTACCCATCCGCCATGCCTGCCTTAGCTCCGCAGCGATTTCAGTGCGCAGCGCTCGAAAGCACCACGTGGTCGGCAAACCGGCTCACCTGCAACGGGAAAACGTGTGGCAGCGCGCCGATCCAGCCGTCGATGTTAGTGGTGTTCACGGTTCCGGTGAACATCAGCTGGCCCAGCTGCGGATCGGCCAGCTGTACCGGATGCCGACTGTAGCGGTTGACGTTGGCAATCACCATGGACAGGGGCTCGTCGACAAACTCCAACTGGTGATGGCGCCAGGCCGTGGCACGCTGCGCCGCCAGATGCGACACGCGCACCATGCCGCTGCGCGGATCGTATTCGGCACGCTGGCCGGCCTCCAGTTCCAACTGACCGTCCGCTGCCGTCGACGACGAGACCCGCACGCGCCCCTGGGTCACCGCCACGCTGACGCGCTGGCCGGTGCGTCGCACGTTGAAGGCCGTACCGAGGTCCTCGATGCGCAGCGAACCGGCATCCACCACGAATGGCCGGCTGCGGTCGTGGACCACGGTGAAATACGCCTCGCCCGCCGCCAGGTCGATGCGGCGACGGCCGCGGCCGTAACGGGCGGTCAATGACGAATCCGCTCCCAGCGCGATATCGGTGCCGTCCGGCAGGCGGATGTCGCGATCCTGGCCTACCGCGCTGGCGTAATGCTGCGCCGGCATGCCGCGGCCACCGACAAAGCGCGCCCCCCACCAGCCGAGCATGGCCAGCACCAGAGTAGCCGCCACGGCCAGCGCATAGGGACGCCGCCGTGCCCAGGTAACGCGCGGGGCGAATTCATCCAGTAATTCCTGCCGTTGCGACGTGGACGCCACACACAACCACTCGCCCAGCGCGTTGAGCTGATCGAACGCGCGGGCATGGCGCTCGTCCCGGGCCATCCACGACTCCCAGCGGGCCAGCGTCTCGGCCGATGGCGCCGTTTCGCGCAAGCGCGTCCACCAGTCCGCGGCTTCCCGCGCAACCTCCTGCTCGGTGGCGGCCTTGTTTTCCATCACGACACCTCCGGTGCGAAACAACGTTCCCAGCAATGGGCCAGGGCATGACTGACGTGGTAGCGCACCATGCGTTCGCTCAACTTCATCTCCCGCGCCACGGTGGCAAAGTCGCGCCCCTCGACCACGTGCAGCACGAAGGCGCGACTGGTCTTGGCCGGCAGCTCGCGCAACGCGATCTGCACCCGCTTCCATTGCTGCATGGCCCAGGCATGCTGTTCCGGCAGCGGCGTGGCCTGCCAGTCCTCGTCCTGCGGCTCGTGCGGCTGGTTCGAGCGCACTGCGCGCTTGCGCAGGTAATCCACGGAAAGATTGGTTGCCATGCGAAACAGGAAAGCCCTGGGTGAATCGATGTGCTCCATGCCACTCATGGCCAGCAACTTCACGTAGACCTCTTGCGCGATCTCCTGCGCATCCGCGCGCGAGTTCAGGCGGCACTGCAGGAAGGCGACCAGCACACCGTGATGCTCGCGGTACAACGCGGCCACCTGTTCGGCGTGGCCAGGTTGCGCGGCCGCATCGGCCGGGGCGCGGTGGTCGGGATCTTCCATTGGGTCAGGTATACGCGGGTCGTCGGCTCATGGCGTGTCCCGACAGCAAGCCGGTTGCAAGCCTGGACGCGCAAGTCGGGAAAAATTGAAATGAAGGCGGCGACTGGCGCTTGGGCCCGTCGCCGCCGGTGCCGCCGGAACACGGCCAGCGCTGCTGGCCTCGGTCAGCTTTCGGCAAACACCAGGTGGCCGCCCTCGGCATGCACGCGGATCGTGCTGCCGGGTGCGAAGCGGCCCTCCAGAATCGCCTTCGCCAGCGGGTTCTCCAGTTGCTGCTGGATCGCCCGCTTCAGCGGCCGCGCGCCATACACCGGATCGAAACCGACGTTGCCCAGCAGGGCCAGGGCATCGTCGGCCACCTCCAGCGCGATCTCGCGCTCGGCCAGCCGCTTCTCCAGATAGACCAGCTGGATCTTCGCGATGGCACGGATCTGCGCCTTGTCCAGCGGGCGGAACACCACCAGCTCGTCCAGCCGGTTGATGAATTCCGGCCGGAAGTGCGCCTGCACCACGCCCAGCACCGAGGCCTTCATCTGCGTGTACTGCTCTTCCGCGTCAGCGCTTTCGCCATTGTCCGCGGCATCCTGGATCATCTGCGAGCCGAGGTTGGAGGTCATCACGATGACGGTGTTGCGGAAATCCACCGTGCGGCCCTGACCGTCGGTGAGGCGGCCATCGTCGAGCACCTGCAGCAGGATGTTGAACACGTCCGGGTGTGCTTTCTCCACCTCGTCCAGCAGGATCACGCTGTACGGCCGGCGACGCACGGCCTCGGTCAGGTAGCCGCCTTCCTCGTAGCCGACATAGCCCGGAGGCGCGCCGACCAGACGGCTCACCGAGTGCTTCTCCATGAATTCGCTCATGTCGATGCGCACCATCGCGTCGGTGGTGTCGAACATGAATTCGGCCAGCGCCTTGCACAGCTCGGTCTTGCCCACGCCGGTGGGGCCGAGGAACAGGAACGAGCCGTTGGGCCGGTTCGGATCGGACAGGCCCGCGCGCGAGCGGCGGATCGCGTCGGAGACGGCCTTCACCGCCTCGTCCTGGCCGACCACGCGCTTGTGCAGTTCGTCCTCCATCTTCAGCAGTTTCTCGCGCTCGCCTTCCAGCATCTTGCTGACCGGAATACCGGTCCAGCGCGCGACCACCTCGGCAATTTCCTCGGCGGTGACGCGGGTCTGCACCAGCTTGAAATCCTGCGTCTCGGCCGCCTGCGCCGCGGCGAGCTGCTTCTCCAGTTCCGGCAACTTGCCGTACTGGATCTCGCTCATCTTGGCGTAGTCCTGCCGGCGCTGCGCGGCTTCCAGGTCCTGCCGCGCCTGCTCGATCTGCTCCTTCACCTTGGTGGTGCCCTGCAGCGCGGCCTTCTCCGATTTCCACACCTCGTTCAAGTCGGAGAACTCGCGTTCCAGCTTGGCGATGTCGGCTTCCAGGTCGGCCAGGCGCTTTTTCGACGCCTCGTCGGTTTCCTTCTTCAGCATCTCGCGCTGGATCTTCAGCTGGATCAGCCGGCGCTCCAGCCGATCGAGTTCCTCCGGCTTGGAATCGATCTCCATGCGGATGCGCGAGGCGGCCTCGTCCATCAGGTCGATCGCCTTGTCCGGCAACTGGCGATCAGCGATGTAGCGGTTGGACAAGGTGGCCGCGGCGACTATCGCCGGATCGGTGATCTCCACGCCGTGATGCAACGCGTAGCGTTCCTTCAGCCCGCGCAGGATGGCGATGGTGTCCTCCACGCTCGGCTCGCCCACGAACACCTTCTGGAAGCGGCGTTCCAGCGCGGCATCCTTCTCGATGTACTGGCGGTACTCGTCCAGCGTGGTAGCGCCGATGCAGTGCAGCTCGCCACGCGCCAGCGCCGGCTTGAGCATGTTGCCCGCGTCCATCGCGCCCTCGCCCTTGCCGGCACCGACCATGGTGTGCAGTTCGTCGATGAACAGGATCACCCGGCCTTCCTGCTTGGAAAGGTCGTTGAGCACCGCCTTCAGGCGCTCCTCGAACTCGCCACGGAACTTGGCGCCGGCGATCAGCGCGCCCATGTCCAGCGCCAGCACGCGGCGGTCACGCAGGCCTTCCGGCACCTCGCCCTTGACGATGCGCTGGGCCAGGCCCTCGACGATGGCGGTCTTGCCCACGCCGGGCTCGCCGATCAACACCGGGTTGTTCTTGGTGCGCCGCTGCAACACCTGGATGGTGCGGCGGATTTCCTCGTCGCGGCCGATCACTGGATCGAGCTTGCTCGACTCGGCGCGTGCGGTCAGGTCGATGCAGTATTTCTCCAGCGCCTGGCGCTGCTCCTCGGCACCTTCGCTCTGCACCTTCTCGCCGCCGCGCAGCTTGTCGATGGCCGCTTCGAGGTTTGCCTTGTTCGCACCCGCCGACTTCAGCGCCGCGCCCAGCTCGCCCTTGTCGTCCAGCGCCGCCAGCACGAACAACTCGCTGGCGATGAACTGGTCGCCGCGCTGCTGCGCCAGCTTGTCGGTGAGGTTGAGCAGCCGATTGAGGTCATTGCCCAGGTTGATGTTGCCCTCCTGCCCGCTGACCCGCGGCAGGCGCTCAAGCAACTCGTTCACGCGCTGCGTCAGCATCGGCACGTTGACCTGCGCCTGCGCCAGCAGCGGCCCGGTGGAGCCGCCCTGCTGCGCCAGCAACGCCGCCATCACGTGCACCGGTTCGAGCATGTTGTTGTCGCGGCCCACGGCCAGCGACTGCGCGTCGGCCAGCGCCTGCTGGAAACGCGAGGTAAGTTTGTCCATCCGCATGTCTTCGATCCCCACAATGGATTTGGCGGACGCGCCGCCACTGCCAGCAAAGATGCGGACGACGCCTGATGATTCAAGCAGAGTGGGTGACCTTGAAATGTCAAGGCAGCGGTTTCAGCGGCGCGAACAGCCTGCGCAGCTTGCAGGGCGCCTTGAAGATCCCTCAATCTGCGCCATTTTGGTGAGCATCGAGATCACGAGCGGAGGCTGATTGCCGTGCTCTTGCAAGGCTCACGACCGATGTGCTGCAGCCTCGTCTACGGTCCTGCCTCCGCTATTGATTGTCAGGTTGGGCACAAGTCGTTTCGACGTCATACCCGAGATAGTAGTAGCCACTCCACACCCAATGGCTGCCACGCGTCACCGTGAAACGAATGCCTTCACTGGTCGTGCAATGGCCGAACGAAAGGGGCTCCGCCGGGACCCTGCCGACGATACCAATGCCCAGATCGGAGGGCGAATCGAGCTTCACGACGTAAAATGCATTGCCGCTTGCGGCATTCACATCACGCCGATCAGGCAGCAACGCCGGGCAATGATCCTGACCCACGGCCTTGCGCAGCACGATGCCATGGATACGCTGCTGGCCATGTTCGAAATCCACCAGCGAAAAATCGCGCGGCGCGTGGACGCCATGGTCAGGAAGTGCAAGACAGTTCCCCACAAGCCACCCGTATATGGGTGTGGCTTCGGCCGCAGGAGCTTCGTGCGACAGGCACGCACAAGAGGCGAGCAGAACAGCAGCCAGGATCAAAAATACGCTTTTCATGTCACTTCCCGTTATACGACCAGTGAGGCCGGTCGGTTTTCAGCTTTTTGACCCCGCAGGATGCACCCACTTCCTGCAACAGGGTGTTTGTGTCGGGATTTGACTGATAAGGCACATCGATCACGGTTCCGTCCTTTTTCCGAATCCTGATCGTCCCCGTCCAGGTGATGGTCATATCGATCGCTTGACCATTGATGTGATTACTGATCAAGGATGGCGGATTGAAACTGGCCGGGGGAACGGCCAACCCGAAACCATCGACCATTTCCTTGGCACCGGCCTTGCTGCGCTTCAAATCGCCGTGATCCCACTCGATGTCCACACCTTGCATGGGGGCAGGATCGCCCGGTGCGCACTTCCCTTGGGAAATCATCCATGCCCAATGGAACAGATACGCCCGCTTCGGGTTCCGTCTGATGGCCGCGATGATTACCGTGGCGCCGGCAGCCTTCAACGCCTGGATGAAAGCCTCGACTTTCGCCTTGAAGTCGGCATCGAGAGCATTGACGTCTGCGCTGTTCGTGGCATGTGCGTTGGCCCACGCCACCCAATAACGTCCGCTTTTTTGCGCCATGTGTTTGCCTCCATGCGTCGAGCACTGAATGAATGATCCCTTCGGATTCATGCCTTTGGCGGAGCACGCAAGATCCTGCTGCGAGCCCGTCGATACCGTATGGAATGTAGCGGAGCAAACGCACAAGAGCCGAGAACACCGTCAGGGTCTGCAACCTGCTCCCGAATTTTCACGGCAATGGGTCGCGGTAGCGGCTTAGCCGCAAGCACAACCTACCTGGGGTTATGCCCTTCCGGCAGCAAGCGCACTGCTGCTGAACCCCATGAGCAGCCATGAAGCGTGGACGACAGGACCACACAGAAAGGCCACGCAAAGTAAAGATGGCTCGGCCACCGGCAAGCGGACGAAACCGCTTTGCCGCTGGCGAAAGCGTCCGAGCTGTACCAACCAGTTCAAACCACGAAGTCACTGGATGACCCGCTGCGCCCGCCCCTTCGGGGCCGCCTGCTTCGCAGGCGTTCTACGCGCCTCTCCGGTCTTCGCCGGAAGGACGAGCCAGGCTCGTTGTTTTCGTGATGCACCACGGCTACACAAAACCGCATCAAGCGATGACTATGCGTCCGCCAGCCAGATCAAACTGGCAAACCGCCCACTGCGCGCACCCTCGCGCCGATATGAATAAAACCGTTCATCGGCCAGCGTATCGAAGCCGCCGCCATGCATTCGCGTGATGCCGGCCGCCGCCAGCCGTTGCCGCGCCAGCGCAGCCAGGTCGCAATGCCAGTGTCCCGGGCGTGTCGCCACGAAACAGGCGGAAGCGGCGGCTTCGTGGTCGACGAAGGCGGCGCGCACTTCCTCGCCCACTTCATACGAAGCCGTGCCGATGCACGGCCCCAGCCACGCCAGCAATCGCGCGGGCGCCACCTGCATCTGCTCGATGGTGGCCTCCAGTACGCCGGCGGCCAAGCCGCGCCAGCCGGCATGCGCGGCACCAATGGTGCTGCCGTCGTCGGCGCAGAACAGCACCGGCAAGCAGTCGGCAGTGAGGATGCTCAGCACCGTGCCGGGGATGCGCGAGACCGCGGCGTCGGCTTGCGGCGGTTCGGCGCTGGGCAGCGGGCCCAGTTCGGCCACCGTGGTGCCGTGCACCTGCTGCAGCCAGCGTGGCGCAGCCGGCAGGCCCAGTGCCTGCTGCAGCACGTCGCGATTGCTGCTCACCGCGTCCGGGCGATCGCCGCTGTTGCGACCGAGGTTGAAGCGGCCGAATGGCGGGTCCGATACGCCGGGGCCATCGCGCGTGGTCACCGCCGCGTGCACCTGGCGTGGCGCGGGCCAGTCGGGGAACAGCCAGGCATCCGTCATGGCAGGCATCGGCACATCAATCCTCGTCGGCGCCGTTGGCGGCCAGGTCGTCGCGCAAGGCGACCATCAACGCCTCGAAATCGGCCGGAGGCGCCGCTTCGAACGACAGCAGTTCGCCGCTCACCGGATGGGTGAACGACAACCGCTCCGCATGCAACGCCTGGCGACGGAATCCACGCAGCGCGTCGGTCAATTCCGGCGTGGCGCGTTTGGGCAGGCGCAAGCCGCCGCCGTACAGCGGATCGCCCACCAGCGGGTGGTGGATATGCGCCATGTGCACGCGAATCTGGTGGGTTCGGCCGGTTTCCAGATTGCACTGGAGCAATGTGTGCGCCCGGAAACGCTCGCGCAGCCGGTAATGGGTGACGGCGCGCTTGCCGTCCTCCTCGTCGCGCACGGCCTGGCGCAGCCGATCGCCCATGTGACGGCCGATCGGTTCGTCCACCGTGCCGCCGGCCACCAGGGTGCCCAGCACCACCGCCGCGTACTGCCGCTCCACGTCGTGGCGCGACAGCATGTCGACCAGCGCGGTCATCGCCGGCAGCGTCTTGGCCACCACCATCAGGCCGGAGGTGTCCTTGTCGAGCCGATGCACGATGCCGGCGCGTGGCAGTTCGGCCAGTATCGGGTCGTGGTGCAGCAGGGCGTTGAGCAGGGTACCGGTCGGGTTGCCGGCGCCCGGGTGCACGACCAGGCCGGCCGGCTTGTCCAGCACCAGCACGTGCTCGTCCTCGTGCACGATGGTCAACGCGATGGCTTCCGGCTGGCTGGCCACCTCGGCCTCCAGCTCCGCCTCCAGGCGCACCTGTTCGCCGCCGTGCAGCAACTGGCGGGGGGGGGCTACCGCGCCATCCAGCGTCACCGCCCCGGCCTTGACCCACGCGGTAAGGCGCGAGCGCGAGTAATCGGGGAACATCTCGGCCAGGGTTTGGTCGAATCTCCGACCTGCGGCCGACAGGGGCACCTCTGCCTCGTGACGGATGGCGGTCATGCCCGCCTCCCCGGCTCGCGGCCGGTTTCGGCTATCATCCCTTTTCGATCAAACATCTGAATACCTTACTCATGCGCGTAACCAAGCTGTCGGCCACTCTGCGGCCCGCCCTGAAAGTGCTCGTGATGCTCATTCTCGTGATGGGAATGAGCGGATGTGCGATGTTCCGCCACAAGCAGACCATTGACACGATGTCGCTGCCGCAGCTTTATGCCAAATCGCACAATGCGCTTGAGCACGGCGACTACGGCGCGGCCGAGAAAGACTACCAGCGTCTGATCGCCCGTTTCCCGTCCGGCCCGTACAACGAGCAGGCCCAGCTCGACCTGGCCTATGCACAGTACAAGGACAACCAGCCGGACGACGCCTATTCCACGGTCGACCGCTTCATCAAGACCTTCCCCATGCACAAGCATGTGGATTATGCCTATTACCTGCGCGGCCTGATCAATTTCGACCGCACCGGTGGCGTGGTCGAGCGCTGGTTCGGCCGCAACGGCGCGCAGTCGCGTCGTGACCAGGGCTACAACCTGAAGTCGTTCGACGATTTCGCCGAGTTGACCCGCCGTTTCCCCGACAGCGCCTACGCCGCCGACGCCCGTCAGCGCATGATCTACCTGCGCAACGTGCTGGCGAAGTTCGAAATCAACGTGGCCGAGTTCTACCTGCGCCACAAGGCCTTCGTGGCCTCGGCCGACCGCGCCCAGTACGTGATCGAGCATTACCAGCAGTCGCCGCAGGCCGGCGATGCCCTGGCCATCCTGTGCCGCAGCTACCTGATGCTGGGCCAGAAAGCGCAGGCCGAGCAGGTGCGCAAGGTGCTGGCGATGAACTATCCGGATCACCCGTACCTGACGGACCCGAAGTGGCCGCATGCCCCGTCCACGCTGCGCAAGATGATTCCGTTCTCCGGGCATCATTGACGCTCCATTCCGTTCAGGAATCAACCACAAAAAGCCGGCGAAACATCGCCGGCTTTTTTGTGGCTTATCGGATCCCTCCACACGACAAGGCCCTGTAGCGAATCTCGAAAAATTCCAGGGGTACGTCATTCCGGCGAAAGTTCACTGCTGTCCGGAACAATTTTGCGAAGGCATGACGGCAGCCGAATCCGTCATTCCAGCGAAAGCTGGAATCCAGTCGAACATGCGTGCGAAGCACACAAAAACAAGAAGTTGAGTGTGCTTCGCACAGCATCTTAACTGGATCCCAGCTTTCGCTGGGATGACGAGACGGGGTGTGGCCGATAACTCTGAAATTTGAGTCTCATGCGAACTCAATGGTTGCAAAGTTGTACGGCTCGGGGCTTTCTACGCATGGCGCATTTTTATTCCGGACAGCAGTGAGCGAAAGCCGGAATGACGTAGATCGAGAGGTTTTTCGAGATGCCCTGCCCCGCTGCCCGGCTAGCGCCAGCCGGAGGTGATGGGATAGCGCCGCTCGCGGCCGAACGCGCGGGTGGTGACGCGGGGGCCCGGCGCCGACTGGCGGCGCTTGAACTCGTTGACCAGCACCAGCCGCACCACGCGATGCACCGTCTCGGCGGCAAAGCCGGCGGCGATGATCTCCGCCTGCGACTGCTCGGTTTCGATGAAACGGCCGAGGATCGCGTCCAGCTCGTCGTAGGGCGGCAGCGAGTCCTGGTCGGTCTGGTCGGCACGCAGTTCGGCCGAGGGCGGGCGTTCGATCACCGCGACCGGAATCGCCTCCACCCCGCCCGGCTGCGCATTACGCCAGCGTGAGAGCCGGTATACCGCGGTCTTGTAGACATCCTTCAGCGGTGCATAGGCACCGCACATGTCGCCGTACAGCGTGCAGTAGCCCACCGCCATCTCGCTCTTGTTGCCGGTGGCCAGCAGCAGCTTGCCGTGCTTGTTCGACAGCGCCATCAGCATCGTGCCGCGGGTGCGTGACTGCAGGTTTTCCTCGGTGGTGTCCACGCCCTTGCCGGCAAAAGCCGGGGTCAGCGCACCGATGAAGGCATCGACGGTCGGCTCGATGTCAATGACGTGGTAATCCACGCCCAGATCCTCGGCCTGCTTGCGCGCGCCATCCAGCGACAATTTCGAGGTGTAGCGCGTCGGCATCATCACCGCGGTGACACGCTCGGCGCCCAGTGCATCCACCGCCAGCGCCAGGGTCAGCGCCGAGTCGATGCCGCCGGACAGGCCCAGCAGCACGCCGGGAAAACCGTTCTTGTCGATGTAGTCGCGGGTGCCGCGCACCAGTGCGGCGTACAGCACCGCCTCGCGCGACGTATCGGCAGCCTCCGGCCAGCCCTCGGCCTGCAGCGTGCGCGTGGCCGGATCAAAGCTGGCCCACAGCAGCGCATCGACGAAGGCCGGCGCGCGTGCGGCGATGGAGCCGTCGCCATTCACCAGCAGCGAAGCCCCGTCGTAGACCACCTCGTCCTGACCGCCGACCAGGTTGAGATAGGCGATCGCGCAACCGGTTTCCTTCGCGCGCGAGCTCAGGATCGCCTCGCGCTCGTCCTGCTTGGTATCGTCCCAGGGCGACGCATTGATGACCACGATCAACTCCGCCCCGGCCCGCGCCACTGCGGCAGCTGGCTCGGAACGCCACACGTCCTCGCAGATCAGCAGGCCGATGCGCACGTCATTCAACGTGGTCACCGCGCTGGCGTGGCCCGGGCGGAAATAGCGCTTGTCGTCGAACACGCCGTAATTGGGCAGCGCCTGCTTGTGCGCAATCTGCGCCACGCGCCCCTCGCGCAACAGCGCGGCGGCGTTGAACACCTCGCCTTCGCTGTGCGGAAAACCGACCAGCGCAGCCAGACCGTTCGTGCTCGCGGCCAGGCCATCGAGTTCCTGCTCGCAGGCGGCGAGGAAGCTCGGCCGCAGCAGCAAGTCTTCCGGCGGGTAACCACTCAGGGTCAGCTCGGGAAAGGCGACCAGCGCCGCACCACCGGCGCGTGCCTCGTCCATCAATTCGCGTGCCCTGGCCGCGTTCGCGGCAACGGCGCCGACCGGGAAATCGTGTTGTGCCAGCGCGAAGCGAAAGGTGTTTGCCATGGGAGACAAGGGGGATGGAAGAGGAAGCCCATTCTAATCGCGCCATCGCGCGTGTAGGAGCCCGCCCGCGGGCGAGGCTTTTGCCATGGCGCTGCTGCGAGCAGAAAGCACAAAGCATCGCTCGCAAGCGGGCTTCCTACAGCACGCGCAGGTCGTCGGGCTGCAGACTGGCCACCACGGCGAGCATGCCGTCGCACAACTGTTGCAATTCGTCATCGCTGATGACATACGGCGGCATCACGTACACCAGCTTGCCGAACGGGCGAATCCAGACCCCCTGCGCCAGCATGCGTTGCTGGATGCGTTCCAGTCGCACCGGCGCACGCAGCTCGATCACGCCGATGGCGCCGAGCACGCGCACGTCGGCAACCTGCGACAGCTCGCGCGCCGGGGCGAGGCGCTCGGCCAGCAGGCGCTCGATCCGCCCAACCTGCTGCTGCCAATCGCCAGCCAGCAACAGGCGGGTCGAGGCCAGCGCCACCGCACAAGCCAGCGGATTGGCCATGAAGGTGGGACCGTGCATGAACACGCCGGGCTCGCCCGCACCGATCGTCTCGGCGATATCGCGCCGGGTCAGCGTGGCGGCCAGGGTCATGTAACCGCCGGTGAGCGCCTTGCCCAGGCACAGGATGTCCGGCGTGATACCGGCCCACTCGCTGGCGAACAGCTTGCCGCTGCGACCGAAGCCGGTGGCGATCTCGTCGCAGATCAGCAGCACCTCGTACTCGCGGCACAGCCGCGCCAGCTCCGCCAGGTATTGCGGATGGTAGAAGCGCATGCCGCCCGCGCCCTGCACCACCGGCTCGATGATGAAGGCGGCCAACTCGTCGGCTCGCTCGGCGAACAGGCGCTCCAGCGGGACAATGTCGGCCGCGTCCCACGCCGTGCCAAACGACGTGCGCGGCGCCGGCACGAACAGGCGTTGTGGCAGTGCGGAGCCAAACAGCCCATGCATGCCGGTCACCGGATCGCATACCGACATCGCGTTCCAGGTGTCGCCGTGATAACCCGAGCGCACGGTGGCGATATTGCCTTTGCCCGGACGCTCCTTGGCGACCCAATACTGGACCGCCATCTTCAGCGCCACTTCGACCGATACGGAACCGGAATCGGCATAGAAGACCGCATCCAGCCCCTGCGGCACGATATCCAGCAACAACTTGCCCAGCGCGATCGCCGGCTCATGGGTGAGCCCGCCGAACATCACGTGCGACATGTTGCCAAGCTGGTCGGTCACCGCCTGGTTCAGCACGGGATGGTTGTAGCCGTGGATTGCGCACCACCACGAGGCCATGCCATCGATCAGGCGGGTGCCATCGGCCAGTTCCAGCATCACGCCCTCGGCACGCGTGACCTTGAGCGCCGGCACCGGGTTGGGCAATGCGCTGTACGGGTGCCAGAGATGAGTTTGGTCGAAGGGGTCGGTGAGCATCGATATTCCTCAACCACAGGCAAGCTTTTCCCTTCTCCCTCCGGCGACCTTGGGAGTCCCCTTGTGGGTGAGAAGGTGCTGGCAGGCGGATGAGGGTACGGACGAAGCGATCACGACGAACGTCGGCGCAAGCCCGAACCCTCACCCCAACCCCTCTCCCAAAGGGAGAGGGGCTTCAAACAAAGGCCGCGACGGAGCGCGGCCTTTGTCTCCAGCGCAATGAATCGCGCCGCTTACTTCATCAGCTTGGCAAGCGTCTTGCCGAGATCGGCAGGCGACTTCACCGTGGTGACACCGGCCTTCTCCAGCGCGGCGAACTTGGCTTCCGCCGTGCCCTTGCCACCGGAGATGATCGCACCGGCATGGCCCATGCGCTTGCCGGCCGGAGCCGAGGCTCCAGCGATGAACGAAACCACCGGCTTCTTCACGTACTCGGAAATGAATTCCGCCGCGTCTTCCTCGGCCGAACCGCCGATCTCGCCGACCATGATGATGCCTTCGGTCTGCGGGTCGTCCTGGAACAGCTTCAGGCAGTCGATGAAGTTCAGGCCGTTGATCGGATCGCCACCGATGCCGATGCAGGTGGACTGGCCCAGGCCCTCGTTGGTGGTCTGGAACACGGCTTCATAGGTCAGCGTGCCCGAACGCGACACGATGCCGACCTTGCCCGGCTTGTGGATGTGGCCCGGCATGATGCCGATCTTGCATTCGCCCGGGGTGATCACGCCGGGGCAGTTCGGCCCGATCAGCACGGTTTCCGGATGCTGCTGCAGCACGTTCTTCACGCGCAGCATATCCAGCACCGGAATGCCCTCGGTGATCGCCACAATCACCTTGATGCCGGCGTCGATGGCTTCGAGGATGGAGTCGGCCGCGAACGGCGGCGGCACGAAGATGACCGAGGCGTCGGCGCCGGTCTCGGCGACGGCTTCGGCGACTTCGTTGAAGACCGGCAGGCCGATGTGCTGGCTGCCGCCCTTGCCCGGCGTGACGCCACCGACGACCTGGGTGCCGTAATCCAGCGCCTGCTGCGCGTGGAAGGTGCCCTGCTGGCCGGTGAAGCCCTGCACCAGCACCTTGGTGTTCTTGTTGATGAGAACTGACATGACTTACTAGCTCCTCACTTCGCGGCGGCCACGGCTTTCTGCGCCGCGTCGTTGAGATCGTCGGCTGGCGTGATCGCCAGGCCGGAATTGGCCAGCAGCTCGCGCCCCTGATCGACATTGGTGCCCTGCAGGCGCACCACCACCGGAATGGTCAGGCCCACTTCCTTCACCGCGGCGATGATGCCTTCGGCGATCAGGTCGCAGCGCACGATGCCACCGAAGATGTTCACCAGAATGCACTTCACCTTGTCCGAGGACAGGATCAGCTTGAACGCCTCGGTCACGCGCTCCTTGGTGGCACCGCCGCCCACATCGAGGAAGTTGGCCGGCTCGCCGCCCGCCAGCTTGATCACGTCCATGGTGGCCATGGCCAGGCCCGCGCCGTTGACCATGCAGCCGATGGAACCGTCCATCGTCACGTAGTTCAGGTTGTTCTGCACCGCCGCGGCTTCGGCCGCGTCTTCCTGGGTCAGGTCGCGCATGGCGGCCAGGTCGGCATGGCGGTACTCGGCGTTATCGTCGGAGTTCACCTTGCCGTCCAGCGCGGCGAGGCTGCCGTCGGCGAGGATCGCCAGCGGGTTCAGCTCGACCAGCGACAGATCCTTCTCGTTGAACAGCTTGTACAGGCCCAGCATGATCTTGGTCAGCTGGTTGACCTGCTTCGGGTTCAGGTCCATCGCGAAACCGAGTTGGCGGCACTGGTACGGCTGCAAACCTTCGACGAAATCCACCACGACGGTGTGGATGTCTTCCGGGGTTTCCTTGGCGACCTGCTCGATGTCCACGCCGCCGTGCTTGGAGGCGATGAAGGAGACGGCCTTGGAATCGCGGTCGACCAGCACCGACAGGTACAGCTCCTTGGCGATGTCGGTGGCGTCGGTCACCAGCACCAGGTTCACCGGCAGCGCGCGGCCGGCCGACTGGTAGGTGGCCATGCGGGTGCCCAGCATGCCCTTGGCGGCGGCGTGCACTTCGTCGAAGCTCTTGCAGAACTTGACGCCGCCGGCCTTGCCGCGGCCACCGGCGTGGATCTGCGCCTTGACCATCCATTGGGAACCGCCCAGCGCCTTGGCGGCGTCGACGGCGGCGTCGGGGGAGTTGGCGACCTTGCCCGGCGGTACGGTGATGCCGTACTGCGCGAACAATTCTTTGGCCTGGTACTCGTGGAAATTCATTCGATACCTCGAGCGAACGGGGGAAAGGGACGGCCTCGCGCAAATGACGCACGGCGCGGGCTGGGAAATCGGACGGCGGTTCGAGACGCGCTGCCGGCGTGCAATGCGCCGCAGCCATGAGTCAACATGACGGGAACCGCGCAATACGGCCGCCTATTTTCGTGGAAGTGGGCCGTTATGGAAAGGGGCCATAGGTCGAAAGCGCCGTTTTGCCCCCGGAACGGGCCTGCGCCATGGCTTCGGGCCGGCGCATGGCGGCCGTGGCGCCGCTGCCGATACACTCGGCCACGACCTTGCCACCGAGTGCGCCATCCGTGTCCAGCCGCACGCCGCCCGACCCGACCAGCCCCGCCATGACCGGCACGGTCCGGCACGAATGGCTGTTCCTCAACTATTTCCGGGTGGCGCAGGCACTGGTCTACGTGGGCCTGTCCTTCAGCCCGCCCGGCATGGGCTGGCCACGCCTGGAAACCCCGGGCATCGCGCGGATCGTGGCGCTGGCCTACCTCGGCTTTGCCGTGCTGGCATTGCTGTCGGCGCGCCGCAACTCGCCGCGCATGCAATGGATGGTCTCGGTTGCGCTGGCGGTGGACGTGGCCGCCGCGCTGCTGGCGCTGAGCACCATGAGCAATGCGCGCATCGGCATCGAGATGATGCTGGCAGTGAACCTGGCCACCGGCGCCCTGCTGCTGCCGCTGCGGCTGGCCGCGTTCTTCGCTGCCCTCGCCACGCTGGGGCTGCTCGGCCATACCCTGCTGGAACTGCCCCACGGCAGCGGCACCAACGACTTCCACCTGCTTGAATCCAGCCTGTTTGGGCTGGCCTACTTCGCCATCGTCGCGCTCTGCCACGTGCTCAGTCGCCAGTTGCAGGCCACCGAGGCGCTGGCCGAGCAGCGCAGCATCGACCTGGCCAACCTGGCCCAGGTCAACGAGCTGATCATCCGCCGCATGAAGACCGGCGTGCTGCTGGTGGACGATGCCAACCGCATTCACCAGATCAACGAATCGGCCTGGATGCTGCTGGGCAACCCCTCCGCCGACCAGCGCGACCTGGGCCGGCTGGCGCCGGAGCTGTCGCGCCGGCTGTACCACTGGATGACCTCGGGCAAGCTCGACGAAACCGCCACCCAACTGGCCGACGGCGTGCCCGAGGTGGTGCCGCGCTTCACCCGGCTGGCGCCGAACGACGACTCGCTGGTGCTGATCTTCCTCGACGACACCTCGCTGGTCTCGCGCCGCGCCGAGGAGCTCACGCTCAGCTCGCTGGGCCGGCTGTCCGCCTCGATCGCCCACGAAATCCGCAACCCGTTGGCGGCGATCCGCTATTCGGCGCAATTGCTCGCCGAATCGGACGACATGAACGCCACCGACCAGCGCATGGTGGAAATCATCAACAACCACTGCGTGCGACTGAACGAGATCATCGAGAACATCCTGCAACTGTCACGGCGTGAGCGCTCTCGCCCGGAGACGCTGGATCTGGGCCACTGGGCCAGCGACTTCGTGGCCGAGTACCTGCAGGGCAACGACATCGGCAGCGACTCGCTACGCGCGATCAACAGCAGCGGTCAGGTCATCGCCGTGGCCGACCCGCAGCAACTGCAGCAGGTGGCATGGAACCTGGTGCAGAACGCGTTGCGTTACGGCCGCATGCCGGGCGAACCGGCGCGGGTGATGGTGGTGGCCCGGCTGGGCGAACACGGCGTGCCGATCCTGGAAGTCATCGACCGCGGCCCCGGCATCCCGCCAAAAGTCGCCGCGCAGATCTTCGAACCGTTCTACACCACCCACGAATACGGCACCGGCCTGGGCCTCTACCTGGCGCGCCAGATGAGCGAAGCCAACCAGGCCGGACTGGAATATGTGCGCGTCGCCGGCGGCGGCAGCTGCTTCCGGCTGGTGCTTACGCCGCCGGCGCGGGTGGGCGAAGCCCTGGCGTAGGTGCTCTCGCGCTCGTCATTCCTGCGCAGGCAGGAATCGCTTTGGCCGAAAATGCCTTCGGCTCCGTGCCGCCACCTAGGGTGGCGTGGTTTCGCCCACCTGCCGGCGGCCGAGTCACTTTCTCTCGCTTGCCCGAGAGAAAGTAACCCAAGAGAGAGGCACCCTGCGTTCGCGCCCACCGGCTCTGCGAGCCGGCGGGTCCGCGCCCGGCTACGGGGGTTCGCCGACAGCACATCCTGTGCTGACGGCGAACTGGCCGGCATCCCTGCCGGCCACCCTGCGGGCCTGATCCTACGCCGCGCGCCGCTTCTCGAAGGGGGATGAAAACCGCACACTGCAGCGTCGAGTTCAATCCCGCGAGCTTGCCCTTCCTAGCCCTCAGTTAACGGTGACGGCGCGGAGTGGCCGCTGGTGTAACAGGAAGAGCCACCTCTATTCCAAAAAGCCTCGACCGATCAGGCTTGTAGGGTCGGCGGGTCCCATAGGCCATTTCTCTGGGTTACGTCTCTTGACTCCGGGCATCCTGCCCTTCGCCCTTCGGGCCAGCTTCGCTGTTCGCCACTGCTCCTGCAGTGGCGTGGGCCAGCAAAGAGAGGTAACTCGGGCGCCGGCAGGCGCTCGAAAGTCCACCGCAGGCGAGCCAGTTTGCGACTACGCAAATTCGAAGCCGACCCGAGTCAGTACAACAATCCAAACCAGAAATGAACCCGCCCGCCGACTGGTGGACAGAACCCTCGGCACCACAGGTGACGGCCCGTAGCCGAAGGCATTTCAGTCAAGGCGATCCGCCCAAAAGATCTACCGCCCGATGCGCCGCAGGCGCTTCCCCGCCATCAGGTTGCGCTCGATCTGCTCCAGCGTGACGCCGCGCGTTTCCGGCACCAGCCAGAACGTGAACACCAGGAACACCCCGTTCAAGCCGGCATACAGCCAGAACGTGCGCGCGTCGCCAATGCCGTTGAGCAGGCTCAGGAAGGTGGCGCCCACGATCATGTTCGCCACCCAGTTGGTGAAGGTGGAGACGGCGATGCCGAAGTCGCGCCCCTTCAGCGGCTGTACTTCCGAGCACAGCGTCCAGATCAGCGGGCCGGCCGACATCGCGAAGCCGGCGATGAATACCAGCAGCATCGCCACGGTGAACAACTGCTCGCCGTGCGTGGCGATGCCCAGATGCATCATGGTGCCGACCACGCCCAGCCCCAGCGCCATGGTGGCGAAACCCGCATACAGAATCGGCTTGCGCCCCAGCCGGTCGACCAGGCCAAAGGCAATGAAGGTGGCCAGCACGTTGACCAGGCCCACCACCGCGGTAAACCACATCTGCGCTTCGGTGTCGTAACCCATGCCCTGGAAAATCCGTGGCGCGTAGTACATCACCACGTTCATGCCGGTGAACTGCTGCACCACTTGCAGCAACACGCCCAGGCCGACGGAACGGCGGAAATTGGCGTTCTGGAAAAACATGTGCCAGCCGCGCTGCGGGTTCTTCAGCTGCTCCTCGATGTCGGCCACTTCGCGTGCCACGTGATCATCATCGCCACGCAAGCGCCGCAGCACCTCCACGGCCTCGTCGCGCCGGCCGCGCATCATCAGCCAGCGCGGGCTGCACGGCAGCAGGAACAGGCCCAGCAGGAACAGCACGCCGGGAATCGCGATGATGCCCAGCATCCAGCGCCAGTTGCCGCTGTAGCTGAGTGCGGTATCGGACAGGAACGCGACCAGGATGCCGCTGGTGATCATCAGCTGGTACAGCGAGATCATCGCGCCGCGGGTCTTCTCCGGCGCCACTTCGGCCAGATACAGCGGCGCGGTGAACGTCGCCACGCCGATGGCCAGGCCCAGCACCACGCGCGCCGCGATCAGGCTGTCCGGCGACCACGCCAGACTGCACAGCAACGAGCCCAGCACGAACAGCACGCCCCCCAGGATCAGCGAGCGCTTGCGTCCCAGCGTGGCCGACAACCAGCCGGCGCCGAGTGCGCCGATGGCTGCCCCCAGCATCATCGAGCTGACGATCCACTCGACCATCCGGTCGCTGATGCCGAACTCCTTCTGGATGAACGGCGTGGCGCCGGAAATCACCCCGATGTCGAGGCCGAACATCAACCCCGCCAGCGCAGCGAGGATGCAGGTGACGACGACGGTGGTGCGCCGTGGCACGACAAGCGGTGCAGCGATGGCGTTCATGGATTCTCCCCGGTGGATGTCGATTGTTGAATGGGGCTTCCGCTGCGGCATGGCTGTGCCGGTGAAGCCCCTCTCCCTTTGGACGCGGAGAGGGGCCATGGATGGCCCCGCTTTGAGGAGCGAGGAAGAGGGGTTGGGGTGAGAGTTCGGCAACGCCGCCACGTCCCACTCCGCCCGTACCCTCACCCGGCTGCCGCCACCCTCTCCCGAAGGGGGAGGGGCGCACTTCGTTGCGCTCACGCAGGTCCGCGCGTCATGGCTTCGGACAGGGCAGCACGTGATCCGCGTTGGTGCCCAGTGCCACATGCGTGATCGAAATCGTGTCGCGTGCGGCCGTTTCCAGGCGGAACGGCACGTCGATGCGGGCCATGTTGGCACCGGCGTCGTGGAAGCATTTCAGCGACATGCCCACGCGCAGCCACTGGCCTTTCGGCAGCGTGGCCAGCGTGGCATCCACCGGCACACTGGCGCCGCATGTCCGGCCGCAATCCATGCCGAGCGTGACGCGTCCTGGCGCCAGCGCATCGATCTTGATCGTGGCCACCAGTTGCACGTCGCCATTGGTCTGGCGATCAAGGTTCAGCGGCTTGATAGCGTGCAATGCGAACGTGGCCGCATCGGTGCCGGACCAGGCGAGGCGTCGCGCATCTTCCTGCCGCTGGTAGTCCTCGGCGGCAACTTTCAGGCTGTCGTCAGGCGTGGCGGCGGGCATGGCCGTCACGTCGACAGGCGAACCACTGGCGCCCGACAGCGTCAGCGCCAATCCGCCTGCCGGCTTGCCGCGTTGCAGGTACACGCCAGGCGCGGCCACGTTGGCGGGCAGGCCGGAAACTTCGGACAGCTTGCCGAGGTCACCATTGTCCTCGTAGGTCAGGCCATAGCCGAACGCGAACTGCGGGTGGTAATCCTTCTGACCCACGTTGAGCGGCGTCTGCACCGCGGTACGCGGCCAGGAATAGGCCAGCTTGCCGTGGAAGTCGTACTGCACCTTGCCACTGGCATTGCGCAACAACACGTCGGCCACCCCGGCGCCTTCGGAACCGGGCAACCATGCGGCGACGAACGCATTGGAGGCGTTGATTTCCGGGTTCACCCACAGCGGACGCCCGGACAGGAATACCGACACCACCGGAATGCCTTGCGCGCGCAGACGGCGGATCAAATCGAGATCGGTGGGATCGCCCGGCGCGAACGCCAGCGTCGGCACGTCGCCCTGGAATTCGGCGTAGGGATTCTCGCCGTAGACCACGATCGCCACGTCCGGCTTGTGCGTGTACTTGCCGTCCACCGACAGCTCGGCGCTGCCTCCGGCGGCCTTGACCTGGGCGTCGATGCCGCTCCAGATCGATTCGCCATGCGGGAAGTCGGCATTGGTGGTGCCGGTGCCCTGCCAGGTCAGCGTCCAGCCGCCGCTTTGCTTGGGAATGCTGTTCGCGCCATCGCCGGCCACCAGGATGTGCTGCTTCGGATCCAGCGGCAGCAGGTGGTGTTCGTTCTTCAGCAGTACCAGCGACTCGCGCACCGCGCGACGCGCCAGCGCGCGATGTGCCGCACTGCCGATCAGGTTGAACTTGCCGCCCAGCGGCTGCGCCGACGGCGCCCCCTGGTCGAACAGGCCGAGCCGGAACTTCACCCGCAGGATGCGCGCGACCGCATCATCCAGCCGCGCCATCGGAATCACGCCGGACTTCACTTCCGCCAGCGTGTGTTCGTACAGGCCGCGCCAGCTGTCCGGCGCCATGTACATGTCCAGGCCGGCATTGATCGCCTGCGGACAATCGACGTTGCTGCAACCGGGAATCTGGCCATGGCCGTTCCAGTCACCGACGACGAAGCCCTGGAAATCCATCCGATCCTTCAGCACATCGGTGAGCAGCGCCTTGTTGCCGGTCATCTTCACGCCGTTCCAGCTCGAGAACGACGCCATCACCGTCTGCACGCCCGCAGCGATGGCCGGCGGATAACCGGCGTTGGCCACATCGCGCAAGGTCTTCTCGCTGATCTCGGCGTCGCCCTGGTCCTTGCCATCCTTGGTGGAACCATCGCCAAGAAAATGTTTGGCGGTGGCGATGACATGCGAACTGTCCAGAAACTGCGGCGTGCCCGGCTTGCCCTGCAAGCCTTCGACGGCCGCGCCGGCGTAACTGGCGACGACTTTCGGGCTCTCCGAATAGCCTTCGTAGGTGCGGCCCCAACGGTCATCCCGCGGCACCGTGATGGTGGGCGCGAAGGTCCAGTTGATGCCTGCCGCGCGCGCTTCCTGCGCGGTCGCCGCACCGATCTCGCGCACCAGTTCGGGATCGCGCGTGGCGCCCATCGCGGAGTTCTGCGGGAAGATGGTGGAGCCGAGCACGTCGTTGTCGCCATGCACCGCATCGACGCCGAACAGCACCGGGATGGCCACGCCACCGTGGCTGGTATCCATCGAGGCGCGATAGTACGCATCGGACAGCGCCAGCCATTTCGCCGGGCCAGCCAGCCGTCCGCCGCCAGGCTTGGAATTGCCACCGGCGAGGATCGAACCGAGCCGGTACTTGCGCACGTCGTCCGGCGTCACGCTGCCGATGTCGGCCTGGATCACCTGGCCGACCTTGTCGCGCAACGACATCTTCGAAAGCAGCGTTTGCACCCGCTGCTCCAGCGCGGCATCGCGCGCCAGCGGCCAGCGCACCTTCGGCCACAGCGCCGGATGCACCGTGGTATCGAACCTGACCACCTGCCGCGCGGCATCGGCATGGGCCAGGCCCAGCACGCCAGCCGACAAACCCACGACCAGCGCCACGGCACATAGCGGCACGCCCGCATCACGAAAGACAAACCGCACGGCAACTCTCCTCACAAACTTGTGCACGACGGCGCAGGCGAGCGCCGATACGAAGGGTGATGATCGAGTATTCGCAGAAAATGACAGCGCTGTCAAATTGACGGGAAATCGATCACCGAAGGACGCCAACCGCATGTCGTCATGCCTTGCGTGCACGGGCGCGCAGCGGCGCCGCGCCGGTCGAGCGACGCAATTGCAGGGTGAACGGCACCGACACCATGTCGCCCTCGGCATCGTTGTCGATCGTGCGCAACAACTGTTGCGTGGCGATGCGCCCCATGTCCTGACTGGGCTGGCATACCGTGGTCAGCGCCGGCCAGACCTGGCGCGACAGCGGCGTGTCATCGAAGCCGCAGATCGATACGTCGCCCGGTATCGACAGGCCATGCTCTGCCGCCGCCCACATCACGCCGGCCGCGGTGTCGTCGTTGCCGGCAAACACCGCCGTGGGCCGACGCCGCAGCGCGAACAACTGGCGCGCCGCGACCACGCCGGAGTCGAACGAGAACAGGCCCTCGACCACCAACGCCGGATCGAACGGCAGCCCCGCCTGCTCCAGCCCGTCGCGATAGCCCAGCAGACGCCAGCTGCTGGCCCCGTGCGAATGATGGCCGGTGATGTGCGCGATGCGCCGGTGCCCCAACGTCACCAGATGCCGCACCATTTCGCGCGCCGCCGAACGCTCGTCCAGCGTGGCGCCCACGCCCCGGCTGCGGCTCTTCGGCGAGATGCGCGCATGCGGCGTGCCGCGTGACTGCAGCAGCGCCAGCAACTTCGCGTGATCGGCGATCGGCGGCGTCAGCACCAGGCCATCCGGACGGAACTGCGAGACCAGTGCATCCACCCGCTCCAGGAAGTCCGGCGCGCTGGACAACAGCGGTCGCACCATCATGCTGTAGCGATGCTCGTCGCACGCATCGAGCACGCCGTTCTGCACCTCCATCACGTAGTACGGCGACGGGTTGTCGTACAGCAGCGCGATCAGGAACGAACGATTGCTGGCCAGGCTGCGCGCCGACGGATTGGGCCGGTAACCCAGCGCCCTCACCGCGGCCAGGGTCCGCTCGCGCAAGGCCTCGCGCACGTTCGGCTCGTTGTTGAGCACCCGCGATACCGTCTTTGGCGAAACCCCCGCCTGGCGTGCCACATCCTCGATGCGTGTCCTCATGGAACTCCCGTATTGTCCTGCCGGCCCTGCCCGGGCCGATGATCATCAATGCCTCGCTGGCCGGGCCCCTTCGGCGCCGCGAGGGGTTTCACGCCGGCCCGCCGTCACCCGCGTCCACGACATCCGGCACTGACGCCGGGACTTATGCCCAAATATCCTCAGCGCCCGGCCCGCGCCATCGCTGACGAAAATGACAGCGCTATCAATTTAAATTGACAGCGCTGTCATCTTGCGGTAAACCGGCATCGTCGGCAACTGATTCCGACGTGCCAACATCGGCACCACCAGTTTCATTACCAATTTCATTCCATGGGGAGAGACCTGAAATGAAGTACCGTTACTCAGCGCTTTGCGGCGCCATTCTCGCTGTGCTCGCGACAGGCAACGTGCTTGCCGGCGAGCCGGCGACGACCGCCCAGCAGGACCCTGCTGCGCCAGCCACCCAGGCTGGCCAGAAGACCATCAAGAACCTCGGCGCGATCGAAGTCACCGCAACCAAGCGCACGACTCCGCTCGAGAAAACCCCCATCGCGATCAGCGCCATCGGCGCCGACACGCTGGACAAGAGCCGCGTGATGACCGTGCAGGACATCACCCAGATGGTGCCCGGCCTGGCCGCCACCACCGAGGGTGACCATGGCGTCATCACGCTCACCCTTCGCGGCATCGGCAACGACAGCGCCAAGACTGAATACGCCGATCCGGAAGTGGCCACCTTCGTCGACGGCGTCTACGCACCACGCGCCGAAGCCGCCGCCAGCCTGCTGCTGGACATCGACCACGTCGACGTGATGCGCGGTCCGCAGGGCACCTTGTGGGGGCGCAACTCCACCGTCGGCGCGATCAACTTCGTGACCACCAAACCCGATCTCACCGGCGGCTTCTACGGCAATGCCGAAATGAGTGCCGGCAACTACAACCAGATCGGCACGCGCGCCGCGGTGAACCTGCCGATCAGCAGCACCTTCGCCCTGCGGGTGGCGGTGGCCCAGCAGCAGCACGACGGTTACGAGAACTACCAGAACCCGGTCGGGCAGATTCCGTCGGTAGCCCAGCAGCAGGCCAACTACATCGCCAGCGGTGGCAGTGCGGCGACGTTCCAGCCGATCAACACCAACCTGTACATCACCCGCGGCCAGAAGTACGGCGCGCAGAACCAGTCCGCAGCCCGCGTCAGCGCGTTGTGGCAACCCAATGCCGACTTCACCTGGAACCTCTCGTACGAGTACTTCCGTGATCGCGGCACGCCCAGCATGAACCTGATGCAGAATCCGCGTCCCGGCCAGGAATTCTGGTCGGCGCTGATCGACACCGCGCCGTATCTCGATCGCACCTCCAGCACGGTGCGCAGCCACATCGACTGGAACCTCAGCGACTACCTGACCCTCAGCTACGTGGCCGGCTACAGCAAATACAGCGGCAAGAGCGACTATGACCAGGATGCCGGCGCCGTACTGCCCACCAGTTTCAGCAGTGGCGGCATCTTCCAGGAAGACCGCACCAACTCGTCCAACTACCGCAACAGCAGTCAGGAAATCGACCTGAAGTCGCGCGGCGAGCACACCATCGACTGGATCCTGGGCCTGTACTACGCGCAGGAAAACAACAACATCCGTTTCGACATCCCGCAAATGCACGGGACCGAACTCGGCAGCGTGAACTGGCAGGGTTCGTTCATCCAGCCGAAGGAAACGGTGAAGTCCGACGCCGTCTTCGGGCAGGCCACCTGGCACATCACCGATTCGCTGCGCTTCACCGCCGGCGCGCGTTACAGCAAGGACAAGAAAACCAACCAGGGCGGCGTCAACTGGGGCTGGGCCTACGACCCCAGCGTGCCGCAATTGCCGATTTCCACCGGTGACGTTCCCGCACCGCCGGCATGGGCCATCTCGCAGCACAACGACGGCAAATACAACAAGGGTCATGCCACCTGGCTGGGCCGACTGGACCTCGACGTCGGCCAGCACGGGCTGCTGTACGCCAGCGTGTCCACCGGCTACAAGTCCGGCGGTCTGCAGGATGGTGGCACGCCGTATGCAGCCGAGACACTGACCAACTACGAAGTCGGTTCGAAGTTCTCGTTCCTCGACGGCCACGTCACCTGGAACAGCGCGATCTACTACGAGCGGTTCAAGAACTTCCAGCTCTCCGCGCCGATCACCTACCCGGACGGCAACCAGGGCCTGGGCTTCTCCAACGTCAAGGGCACCACCAAGGTATTCGGCATCGAATCCGAGCTGGCCGCGCGGATCGGCGACAACGACCGCTTCGACCTGGTGTTCTCCGCGATCCCGAAGAAGAAGCTCGGCACCCTGCTCTACGCCGGCAGCAACGACTACGCCGGCTTGCCTGCCTGTGCGCCTGCATCGGGCATCAGCAACTGCATCGACATCACCGGCAACACGCTGGCACACGCCCCGAGCGTGGACGTGACCGCGGTGTACGAACATGATTTCCGCCTCGGCAACGGCGGCACCCTGACACCACGCCTGAGCGTGCACCATGAAAGCATGAGCTGGCTCAGCCCGTTGAACCTGGGTGAAGGCGACCAGCAGAAGGCATATACCCGCGGCGATTTCACGCTGCGTTACGAGGAGCCGCAGGACAAGTGGTGGGTGGGCCTGTACGTGCAGAACATCGCCAACGACAAGGTGCGCACCAACGCCGCCCGGTTCATCGGCAACGACGGCAAGTTTGTCTATGTCTCGCAGTACCTCGCGCCGCGTACCTACGGCGTGAACCTGGGCATCTGGTTCTGATCGGAAGCCCCGATGTTCGACCCGCGCGGGGCAACCCGCGCGGCATCACGGGAAGCCCCCTCCCCTCCCTTGGCTTCCCGCGATACCGGACCGGCCCCCGCCGGTCCGTCCCGCCGATCGTCGACCTGCCGGGAACCCCGCCCGCAAAAGTCGCCATCGGCACCCCGCATGCCCATGGGCACGCACTGGCCCCCACCTCGGTGGGGGCTTTTTTTTCATGCGTCGCGCTCACCTCGCGTTCGGCCAGCAGCAACGTTGGCAGCGTATGCTGTTCGCCTGCGCCGAATGGAGGATGTGCCATGACCCGTCGCCTGACCTGGCTGCCGCTGGCCGTGCTGGCCTGCCTGCCGATGTTCGCCCACGCTGCTCGTGCCACTGATCCCGCACGCACGCTTGGCCAGTATCACTGGCAACTGAGCGCCGCCACCGATCACGCCGGCCAACGCCTCGACGCCTTGTTCGCGCATCCGCAAAAACCGCTGCAACTGGACTTCGCCGATGGCCGCATGCGCATCAGCCATGCCTGCAACGCGATCAGCGGCAGCTACCATGTCGACGGCAACAAGCTCGACATCGGCCCGCTCACCCACACCATGATGTTCTGCGCCGACAAGCCGCTGATGGCGATGGAGCGCGATGCCAGCCAGCGCCTGCACGGCGAGCTTTCGTTCAAGCTGCAACGCGCCGGCGCACAACCGCAATTGAACCTGACCACTGCCGCTGGCGACACGCTGTCGTTCACCGGCCAGCCCACGCCGGAAACCCGCTACGGCAGCAGCGGCACCACCGAATTCCTGGAAGTGGCGCCGCAGACGGTGCCGTGCGCCAGCCAGGCCATGGCCGGCAAGCAGTGCCTGTCGGTGCGCGAACGCCACTACGCCAGCAATGGCCTGAAAGCCGGCACGCCCGACCCATGGCATCCGCTGGAACAACCCATCGACGGCTATACCCACCACGCCGGCGTGCGCAACGTGTTGCGCGTGAAGCGCTATGCGATCAAGCATCCGGCAGCAGGCGCCCCGAGCAGCGCCTACGTGCTGGACATGGTAGTGGAATCGGCGCTGCCGACGGCAGATGCCGCGAAACACTGAAGGCCGGCTCACGATCCGCCACAGCCGCACTCGCAGGTGGGGCCCGATAAACGCATGCCGCAACGCGACGCTGCGACAATGACGGCTTCCGAACCACCGCCGCATACCATGCCCGATCCCGCCGACGCCCTCAGCTGCCACCCCATCGCCTTCGCCCGCTCGCCCTATGCGCGGCGCATCGATGCGCCACACCAACCCACGGTGGTGCAAGGTACGGAGACCGGCCACGCCGCCGATGCGCTGATCGTTTTCGTCGACGGCATCCCGACCGAAGCCTTCCGCGACCTGGCCGGTTTCGAGCGCATCTGGCTGCTGTTCGCCTTCCACCGCAGCGAAGGCTGGAAGGCCGAAGTGAAACCGCCGCGCGGTGGCGGCAAGCGCAGCGTGCTGGCCACGCGTTCACCGCACCGGCCCAACGCCATCGGCCTGTCCGCCGTGGAACTGGTGGCGGTGGAAGAGCGTGCACTGCGCGCGCGCGGCATGGACCTGCTCGACGGCACGCCGATCCTCGACATCAAACCGTACGTGCCCTACGCCGATGCGTTCCCGCAATCGCGCGCCGGCTGGATCGACGCCATCGACGCCACGCAAGGCCGGCAATCCGCGCCCGGTCCGCGGCGACCGCGCACGCGCTGAGCGCCTGCAGCGAGTCGTTACCTGGCTGCGCCCACGCGCTGGCGCACCGCATCCATGTCGCGTATCGGCCGCAGTTCGATGCAGCCGGTGCGTGCCCACGGAAATTCCAGCGCCATGCGCATCGCTTCGTCCATGTCCGCCGCCTCGATCAGGTTGAAGCCGGCCAGGTATTCCTTGGTCTCGGCGAACGGCCCGTCGGTGATTTGGGTGCGTTCGCCGCGCACGCGCACGGACCGCGCAGTGGACGCCGGCTCCAGTTGCTGCGAATCGTGCAATTGCCCCTGCCCGCGCAACTCGTCGGCATGCGCCAGGCAACCGCGCATGCGTGTGTCGAATTCACCCGCAGGCAGCGCCTCCAGCAAACTGTCGTCGACGTAGATCATCATCAGGAATTTCATGGTGTCTGCCTGCCTCGCACGAAAAGCGTTCTGCCCGATACTCCGCAATGCCTCGACAGAATCGCCGAGGGCCCCCTAGGAGCGTGGGCGGTAGAAACTTTCGAGGCGAAAAAGTGGCTGCGTGAAGACAGATTTTCGACGATTAGCCGGCCCATAGTGGTTCTATGGGCCAAGAATCGACGGAAATATGGACCACGCAGACACTTTTGCAGCCCGGAAGATTTCTGCCGCCCAAGCTCCTAGGATACGACGCACGCAGGCGGTCGCACGCATGCAGGGCGCAAATATGGAAGAAACGTTCACACCCGGCATCACCATTCAGCATCGATCCATGGCCCGCATCGTGACAAGACCGGCCGCATCCGTTTGCATGGGCGCATCCACGGCCCGGCAAAGCGCGTGCATGGCAAGGGTGTCGATGATCCATGCGCCCGAACGGGTGGAAAGCATCGACGCCGCGACACCTGCGTGTCGTTGCCGGGCCGTCTGCTGCGGGAGTGCCGCAGTCGCATCGTCAAGCCAGTGGCGCATCAATGCCGCCTTGCCCACGCCAGGCGACCCGACCATCGCCAAGGTGTTGCCCGGCACCAGCCATGCATCGAGCTGGGCCACGCTCGCCGGCACGGTGGCATTCACCAGCACCACGCACGCCTGGGGCAACAGGCGTTGCGCGGTGGCCAGCCAGGCCGATGCATCGGGACAGCGATCGGCCTTGGTCATCACCACCACCGGAGTCACGGCCGCGGCGAACGCCCGCGCGAGATGGCGTTCCACGCGCGTCACATTGAAATCCTCATCGCACGAAGTGACCACGAACAATGTGTCGAGGTTCGCTACCACCGGATTACCAGGGCCTGCATCGCCAAGCAACGCATGGGCGAACAGGGACTGGCGTGGCAGTACGCGCAGCAGGCGGCCACTGTGGTGTTCAAGCAACAGCCAGTCGCCGATGATCACGTGCATCTCGCCACCGGGCGAATGCCGTGGCCGTGGCATGTCCTGCCGTCCGCACGAGGACGCCACCACGAAGTGGTCGCCGTACTCGGCTACCACCCGCGCCGGGTAGCCGGCCTCGAAATCGTCCAGGTTCAGATCGTGCGCATAGCGCGGCTGCCAGCCAAGCTGGTGGAGGGAACATATCGGAAAAGGCATGAAAACACCCGGATGCAGACGGTGAAGCGACGGCCAATGCATGGCCGCACAAGGCGCCGGGGTGCGAGACAAACTTGAGGAAGCGCGCCAGCATGAAGCTGGCAGAGCGATCAGGCGCGCGTCGACCCGGCGGAGGTGGCTGCTACAACATTCATGGCTGTATTCCTCCTTCTGGCTGGGTGAACGGGATGCGCAGGTTAACCGTGCCGGCAACTGCACGCAAGCACATGTGACCGCTGGAAACCGGGCTTCGAGAAAACCCTGGCTTGCTGCTAGCGTGCAGGTTTTCCGCAGCACGGCTCCATGCGCATGCCCATCGACACGCACCCGCCCTCGGTATTGTTCGTCTGCACCGGCAACATCTGTCGCTCGCCGACGGCCCACGCGCTGCTGCTGCACAAGGCTGCCGCGCGCGGCATGCACGTGCACGCGGACAGCGCGGCGATCAGCGACGAGGAACTGGGCAACCCGCCGGACCGGCGTGCACTGGCCGAACTGCGCCGCCGCGGCGTGAGCATGCCGCCGCATCGTGCGCGCAAGGTGAAGCCGGACGACTTCCTGCGCTTCGACCTGCTGCTGGGCATGACGTCGACCCATGTGCGCGCACTCAGGCAACTGTTGCCGCGGCATGCGGACAAGGCCGACCTGCTGATGCGCTACGCCGACGGCCACGAGGCGATCGACGTGCCCGATCCCTGGTACGGCGGCACGCAGGATTTCATTGCCGCCTTCGACATGATCGACGCCGGCGTGGAGGGCTTGCTCGCACACTGGGCGGCAATGCGCGCCGGCTGAGTACCGGTCGCGCGCGGCCGCCCCTGCGGGGCTTTCGCCGGCCCCGTCAGGCCTGCCGATGCGCCAGCGCGAAGTCGATCGCCGCACACACCGCCGCCACCTGCGCCGCGTTGCATTGTTCCGGCGTGGCATGGGGGCTGTCGGGATAGACCTCGGTGGTGGTCTTGTAGCGTGCCGTGGTGATGCTGGCGCAAAGTCCAAGTGAGGTCAGCGCGTACTCGATCACGCCCGGTGCCACCACCGGCGAACCGATGATCTCGCCATGCGCATCGGCTGGCGCGATGTGGGTGACTTTCGCCACCGCCTCGATCACCGCCTGCTGGAACGCCGGCTGCGGGTGTTCGCTGTCGTCGACCAGGTAGAAACCGTCGGGAATCTCGCCCGGCTCGTACGCCACGCCATCGCGCGCAGCCAATGCCGGCCGGAATTCGGTTTCGTCGGTATCGGTGGTCTCGTGCAGGTCGATATGCATCAGCACGCGATCGCGGAACGGGGCGACCAGACGCATCAGTGATGCCGATTCCTGCGCCGGGCTGTCGGCGTGGAACGAACGGTTCGGGTCCAGCGCGTCCGGATTCCAGCGGTGGACGCGCTCGTAACCCCATGGGCTCACACACGGCACCATCAGCAAATTCGCCTTGCCCGCATAGTCGGCCGCATGCCGATCGATGAACTGCAGCGCGCCGTGCACGCCACTGGTTTCGTAACCGTGTACGCCGCCGGTTACCAGCATGATCGGCAACGCGTCGTCCCAGTGACGGCTCTTCAGCGCGAATTGCGGGTAGCTGTCGGGCGCGTAATCCAGACGACCGTATTCCACCACGTCGAAGCGCGCACTCAGGCCGTCGATCGCACCCAGCACATCGTCGGCGTAGCTGCGTTGACGGTGCTGGCGCGAACGCCAGGCGGCCACTTCCGCCGCGCCCCAGGGAATACCGGGCGTGCCGATCGGATAGGGGGCTTGGGTCGTCATCGTGTCACCTCGCTTCAGAGTCTTGGCATCAATCAAACGTGGCACTTTAACACCGGCCTCCGCTCACGCCGGGGCATCCGCGCTCGCCCGCAGCCACCCCTGCGTATTGCCATGCAGCAAAAAAGCGCAAATACCCGCGCTTTTCCGTTGCCGCTCCGAAAACATGCCGTATTTCCATGCCTTGCAGGGAGCGGCTTTGCGCGCGAGACCTGCCGTTTTTGCTTATCCAGCGTGTTTCAGATGCATCGATCGTGCGCTGCAGATTGCACTCACATGGATGTAACACTAGCTTCATACATGCGTTTCAACTGTTGATTTGAAAAGATCCATTTGAAACCGTTTTGCGCCTCACGGCGTCCCTTGGGCGAACCTGGTGCTTTTCATGCGCGGCAGCCAGTCTTCCAGCAGCCACACCCGGCAACGCTTGCTCGAAGCGGCCGAAGTCCTGTTTGTCGAACAGGGCTACGACACGATGTCGCTGCGCCAGATCACCGCCCTCGCTCACGCCAACCTTGCCGCAGTGAACTATCACTACGGCGGCAAGGAAGCGCTGATGCACGAGTTGCTCACGCTGCGCCTGTCCAGCCTCAACGAGGCGCGGCTGAAGCTGCTCACCGCTTGCGAACGCGAATGGCACGAGCGGCCCGATGCCGCGTCCATCCTCGGCACGCTGTTCGTGCCGGCGCTGCGGCTGAGCCGTGACCCCGCCGGCGGCCCCTGTTTCATGCGCCTGCTGGGCCGCGTCTACAGCGATCCGTCGCCGTTCATCCGCAACTATCTGCAGGAACATTACCGGCCCATTTTCGAGCGCTTTTTCGAAGCGTTCTCGGCCGCGCTTCCGGGCTTGCCGCGCAATGAACTGGGCCTGCGCCTGCACTTCGGCCTGAAGGCCCTTGCCGGCATGCTTGCCGGCGAAGATTTCGACCAGCTCGCCGCCACGCTCAGCATGGGCCAGGACATCGACGACGCCGAATTGCTGGCCCGACTGATTTCACTGATCACGCCCACCCTGGCAGGTCCCTTCGGTACCGCCGAACAGGTCCATGCCATCGAACGCGTGCTTGCCGTTGCAGACACGCAGGCTGTCACACCGTCGCCCGCAAGGACCGGGCGACCACGCAGGGGGAAAGACCCATGATCCAACGACCGCTCCGCCACCGAACGGTGCCGTACCTCATGCCGCCTTTCGGAGCATCCACGTTCCCGACGTTGTCACGGTCACCGGCTTCATGGCCGCTGGCCGACATGCGAACCGCCGCCCTACCAGGAGAACTGCCATGAAACGCCTGAAGCATCGCCCCACCATCCATCCTTCGATCAAGGCCGGTCTGGCACTTTCCATCGCCACCGCCCTGGCCGTGCCGCTGACGGCACACGCTGCCTCGTTCCAGTTGCCCACCACCTCGGCGGCCGGCTGGGGACGCGTCTCGGCCGGCGGCTCGTTGTATCCCAACGATCCTACCGCTGCCTTCAACAACCCCGCGGCCATGGTGTTCTTCGGCGCACCGACGCTGCAGGTCACCGCCACCGGCATCCGGCCCAGCGCCGAATTCCGCGGCAGCTTCCGCGACCAGCAGGGCAAGCCAGTCAGCGGCAACAATCCGAACGGCTTCGGCAAGTTCGAGCCGTTCCCGAACATCGCCTTCGTCGCGCCGATCAACGACCGCTTCGCACTGGGTGCCAGCCTCAGCGTGCCATACGGGCTGGTCAGCAAGTACAACCCCACCTGGCAAGGGCGCTACTTCGGCACCAAGACCAGCCTGCAATCGGTGGCGCTGAGCTTCTCCGCGGCCTTCAAGGTCAACGACGAGTTCTCGCTGGGCCTGGGCATCATGGGGCAGCGCACCAAGGCGCAGCTGAACTCGATCATCGACACCACCGGCGCAGCCAATACGATCGTCGGTGCGCCCCTGTTCGTCCCCCAGACCGCCGACGAGCAGCTCAACGTCAACGTCAAGAAGAAGTTCGCCTTCGGCTATTTCGGCGGCCTGGTCTGGAAGCCCACGCAGTGGGACACGTTCGACCTGACCTATCACTCGCGCGTCAAGAACAACATGACGGGCAACTACCAGATCTATGGCGGCGACGAGGGCAAGAGCCTGATCGGGCTAGCCCCGGTGCTGGATCCCTCGCTGCCGACGATCAAGACCGACGGCCCCGCCAGTGCCAGCGCGCGCCTGGATTCACCGGCCTACGCCAGCGTGGACTGGGTCCACGTCGTCAACTCGCGCTTCACCCTAAGCGCCACCGCGCAATGGACCGACTGGTCGAGCTTCGGCGTGCTCACGCTCAAGTCCGGCAGCGAGACGCTGGTATCGCTGCCGCAGAAATACAAGGACAGCTGGTTCTATTCGCTGGGCGGCGAATACCACATCAACCCGGCCTGGACGTTGCGCGCAGGTATCGGTTATGACCAGACCCCGACGAACATCGTCAGCCGCGATCCACGCATTCCCGATGGCACGCGCAGAATCGTCGGCGTGGGCGTCGGCTATCGCGCCAGCAAGGCGATGAGCTTCGACTTCGCCTACCAGCACCAGTTCGTGAAGGACACGCCGGTGCACATGAAGAACCAGAACCTGCTCGGCGCTGGCACCATGGATGGCGTATTTCAGGACCATGGCGATGTGCTCAGCCTGGCCGGCACGTATCAGTTCTGAGCAACACGCGGCGGCTGTCCGCCCACGAAAAAGCCGCGCCGGGAGGCGCGGCTTTTTCGTATCCGGGGTTATCCGGCCGACCGGCACCAGGCTGGTCAGGCCCCGGCGAAGTGCTTACTTGCCGCTCTGCTTCGGCAGCGGCTCCAGGTTGAAGCTCATCGTGGTGATCTTGCGATCCAGGCCCTGGATGACCTCCGCAGTGAGATCGTTCTGCACGTTGCCACCCAGCACCGAATCGCGGTTCAGCAGCAAGCCGCAGTGATGGCTCTTGTAGGCGCTGGCGACGACCGGCTCGGCGTCCTGGCCGATGCGCTCCATCACCTTGGAACGGGTCAGCTGGATACGGTCATTGAGTTCGCTCGCCTGGGTCTGGAACGCTTCCATCCGCTGCTGCAGGGCCTGACCCTGTTGCTTGCGCTGGGCTTCGCTGAGCGACTGAGCCTTCTGCTGGAAAGCCTGCACGTCCTTCTGCAACGGCGCGCGCTGGGTATCCAACTGCGATTTGGCCTGATCCGCCAATTGCTTCAAATGCCGGCTTGCAGCCTGGCCGACCTTGGCGTTGGCAAACACCGCCTCGCGCGAAAGCATGCATACGCCCGGCACCGGGTTGCCGCCCAGCGCATCCGCACCTTGCGCAGGCGCCGCCTGCACCGGAGCCACGGGAGTAACGGCAAGCCCGGCCGCGGCAAGCAGCGAGACGACAAGCAGGGGGCGACGCAAATTCATGGGAACACTCCGATTTCCTGGGCACATGGTAGGTGTGGACCGCACGCAAGCGCGGCGGTTCCCCAGCATACTCGCGCGCGCGCCGCCGATGAATGCCCGGCGCAGCCATGGTTCAGGCACGTCATCGCCCTTCCGGGCACCCTCGGAATGGCCAGAATCCTGATCCGGCCCCGGCTACTGCCCGGGCCCCGGGTTCTCGCTCTCGGGCCACTCGCCAATCGAGCGCGCCCAGCTCACGTAGCAATGGGCGACATCGCCGGCCACCCGCTGGTTTTCGAGCAAGCCGGCGGCATTCTCGGCCAGTTCCCTCCAGCGCTCGACCGCGTGCAACTGGACATGGAAATGCCAGGCCACGTCGGCCAGCACCGGCATGGACAGCTCGTCCCGCGGGTGTTCCAGCGCGACCCCCAGTACCAGCGACATGGCCTGCAAGCCGTGCAGGCATTCCAGCGACTGCGCCTCGGCGCCATGCTTGATGACCGCCAGCCGTTGCTGGCAAAAGCGCGACAAGCCGGCATCGGCCTGGATGCGTGCCCCGCCGCCCAGCAAGTGATCGAGCAACTCGCCGAGGCTGGTAGCCGCGGCGTGATCGCCGCCAAAAATCTCTGCAGAAATGAAAGCGCCATCATTGGCCGTCGGCGCCACATGTGATCCCGTCAACATGATCCACCCCCTGATTCCATGCACCTCGCCTGGAATGCCTTACATCACATAATGAAACTCATAGCTCATAGAGCGTGTAACTATTGGGCAAGCCACTATATGCGCGCCCATGAAGGGGCGCAAATACCTAAAAATCGCATAAATAATCAAATAGTTGCATTCATGGAATACGACCCCCGGAAATTGTTCGGCCAGCACCTGGCCCGACTGCGAAAAACGCTCGGCTGGTCGCAGGAAAAGCTCGCGCTGGAAAGCGGCCTGGCACGCTCTTACGTCAGCGGCATCGAGCGCGGAGTACGCAATGTCGCCCTGTGCAACATCTGTCTGCTGGCGCCCACGCTCCAAGGTAATGCTGGACTTTTTCTGAGCCCGATATCGGCCCGCATCGCATGTCGATCCTGTTGGTTTCCATACCCCGATAACGCCACTACTTTTCCCGCGTGACGGCGTGACGCATCGTGGAATACCCCTCATCGGAGATTCCCCATGCGCATCTTCCTTACCGGCGCAACCGGTTTCATCGGCTCGCGGATCGTGCCCGAGCTGCTTGGTGCCGGTCACCAGGTTCTCGGCATGACCCGCTCGGATGCCGGCGCCCGGGCGCTCGCCGCCGCCGGTGCCGAGGTGCATCGCGGCCAGCTCGAAGACCTGGAAAGCCTGCGCAGCGGTGCGGCGCAGGCAGACGCGGTGATCCACACCGCCTTCGATCACGACTTCTCGAACTTCGTCGCGAACTGCGAAAAGGATCGCCAGGCGATCAAGGCGCTGGGCTCGGCGCTGATCGGCACAAACCGGCCATTGCTGATCACTTCCGGCACGGGCATGGGCAGTCCTGGCGACGGACAGGCCGCCACCGAAAGCGTCGTCAACACGGATAATCCGAATCCCCGCTCCGCCTCCGAGTTGGCGGGGATAGAGCTGTCGGCAGCCGGTGTCGCCGTATCGGTAATGCGACTGCCGCAAGTGCACGACACGGTCAAGCAGGGGCTCATCACACCGTTGGTGGCCATCGCCCGCGCGAAAGGCGTCTCGGCCTACGTCGGCGAAGGACGCAACCGCTGGCCGAGTGCGCATGTGCTCGATGTCGCGCGGCTCTATCGCCTGGCCATCGAGCGCCGCGAACCGGCGCGCTATCACGCCGTTGCCGAAGAAGGCATTCCGGTGCGCACCATCGCCGAAGTCATCGGCGCCGGCCTCGGCGTACCCGTGAAATCGATTTCCGCCGAAGACGCGGCTGGGCATTTCGGCTCGATGGGCATGTTTGCCGCCATGGACCTGCTCGCATCGAGTGCATGGACCCGCAAGGTGCTCGGCTGGCATCCCACCGGCCCGGACCTGATCACCGACCTCAAGCACATGGATTACTCCGGCGTCGCCGCAAGCTGAGGCACCGCTGTCTTCCGGGCTGCTGGCGGAAACCGTCGAATGGCATGGCCCAGCTTCCGGCAACCGCTTTCGAACAGGGCAGGGCCACGCGTGCCCTGCCCTGTTTCGCGTTGGAGCGGAGCCCGCGACGATCAGCCTTTCGCAGCCCAGGCCATCGCGTCTTCGCCGGCGGGAATGCGCATGGGCGACGACGGATCGGTCACCGCGCGCCACACGGCTTCCGCGACATCCGTCGAATACGTGAGCGGGCCGGACGTATCGCGCATCCGCGCCAGCACGTCTTCGACCAACTCGGCGTAGGCCGGGTGGTCCATGCCATGCATGTGCGATCGCGCGTTGTCGCCGAAGCGGGTTTCGGGCGAACGCCCCGGCAGCACCAGCCGCACGCGCACGCCGAAGGGTTCGAGTTCCAGCGCCATGGATTCGGTGAAGGCGTTCACCGCGGCCTTGCTCGCGGTGTACACGCCGACCAGGGGCAGCGTCTTCAGGGTCACGCTCGACGTCACGTTCACCACGACGCCGGCCTTGCGTTGCCGGAACTGCGGTACCACTGCCTGGGTCAGCGCCATCGTGCCGAACAGGTTGGTTTCGAACACATCGCGTGCCGTCGTCATCGGCGTCAGCTCGAAGGGTGCCCCGGCGCCGATGCCGGCGTTGTTCACCAGCGCATCGATCGGTCCTGCCGCCTCGACGGCTTGCCGGATACTCGCTGGATCGGTGACATCGAGCGCGAGCACGCGCAGGCGCTCGGAACACGGCAACACGTCCTCGTGCGGCGTGCGCATGGTGGCGATCACCCGCCAGTCGCGGTCGAGAAAATGGCGGGCGATCTCCAGGCCGAAGCCGGACGAACAACCGGTGATCAGGATGGTCTGCATGGGGATTCCTCAGGTACGGGTGGATGGGGAAACCCGACGATAGGCCGCCATCGCCGTACTCACTACAATCGAACGTCCATGTTTCCTTGGCGAGAGTCCGGCATGATTGATCCACTGACCGACGTGGTCACGCTGCTGCAGCCGAGCGCCCGGTTTTCGAAAGCGGTCGTCGGCGCCGGTCGCTGGCACATCCGTCGTTCGGATGCGGGGCAACCGTTCTACTGCGTGGTGCTGGAAGGCGGCTGTCGCGCCACGATCGACGGACACGCGACGATCGAACTGCAGGCGGGCGACTTCGCGCTGGTCCCTGCCGCCCACGGCGTGGCGATGTCCAGCCTCGAACCGCCGGCGGCAGGCATCGAATCCACGCCCGTCGCACAGGGCCATGGCCTGTTCCGCATCGGCACGCAGGAGGGCCCGACCGACATGCACATGCTGGTGGGTCATTGCAGCTTCGACTCGCCCGATGCCGACCTGCTGGTGTCGCTGCTGCCGCAGCTCGTCCACGTGCGCGGCGAGCGACGGCTGGCGTTGCTGGTAAAGCTGGTGGGTGAGGAGTCGCGCGCGCAACGCCCGGCCCGTGACGTGGTACTGGCGCGGCTGCTGGAAGTGCTGCTGATCGAAGCCATGCGCTCCGCTGCCGGTACCAGCGCCTCACCCGGACTGGTACGCGGGCTGGCCGACGCGCGACTGGCGCTGGCGTTGCGTGCCATGCACGAACAGCCGACCCGCGCATGGACGGTCGAGCAACTGGCGCGGGAAGCCGCACTGTCGCGCTCGGCTTTCTTCGAGCGCTTCAGCCGCACCGTCGGCGTCGCCCCGATGGCCTACCTGCTCGCCTGGCGCATGGCGCTGGCCAAGCAACTGCTGCGCAAGAGCGAAGACGCCATCGCCGACATCGCCGAACGCGTCGGCTACAGCTCGGCCAGCACCTTCAGTACCGCCTTCACCCGCCACGTCGGCCTGTCGCCGTCGCGCTACGCACGAGAGCATGCCGATGCATAGCTTCCGCCTATAAAATTCATCGAGACAATCCATTGGACGAATGATGGGGTCGGACCGGCTAATGGGGTGGCCGCTGCTCCCCGCAAGACGCCGTCTTGCCAGCCGCATGCCAATGGAGAAAACCCATGATGTATCGCCCACTTCAGGTTCTGCCGATGCAAGCTGCCCTGCCGGCTTCTTCCCGGCCTCGACCGCTTCCCGACGCGTTGGCCGAATCGGACTCCGCGACGCTTCTCATGACGGACTTCCGCGACACCACGCCTGCATCCATCGCATCCGGCAAACGCCTGGGCGATGCCCTGATCGAAATGCACCATGCGGCAACCCACACCCTGTTGGCGACCGAAGGCGAGCACATCGCCGGAATCATCACGCTGCACGACATCCATGGGCCGCGCCCCGTGCAATTTCTGCATGACGCCGGTTGCCATCTGAACTGTCGCCACGGCAACGTCACCGTGGCCGATGTCATGACGCCCATCCAGCATGTTCCGGCGCTGCGTCTTTCCGACGTACAGCGCTCGCGCATCGGCGATATCCGCAAGACATTCGAAGGCTCGACGATGGGCCATCTGCTCGTGCTGGATGCTGACGCCAGCACGGACCTCGGCGTGATTTGCGGCATCTTCGAGCGGGAACGGATCGAACGCGAAATCCACGCTTGACCACGGACCCCGGCGCGCCAATACGCTGCCGGATCCCGCGAAGCATGCGCGCCCGCCAGGACAACAGGCGCGGCTTGCGCAGGCACGTGGCCCTCGCAACGTCATTCCGGAATCAGAAGCGCAACCAGGTCCTTATCCATGGCCACACCAGCAGCAACGCCATGGCCATCAGCATGACGGCAACGGCATAGCGATGACGGTTCAGCAGGCGCTTCTGTTCACGCTGCAAAAATTGCATATCGCGATCAAACAGTTCCTGATCCTGAGCCACCTCTCGTGGATCGCGCAAGGTCTGCCCACTCATCCTTTCGCTGATCTCGCCCAGCCGCCCCAGCGCCTTGTTGTAGGCCTCCGGCAGCAGCGGGTTCCACGTATCGTTGCGACCCGTCGCCTCGGTCCACAACTGTCGTGCCGCGGCATATATCGCTTGCGGGTGATGCTCCGCGTTGGGCAATGCAACACTCACCACACCCTTGGCCAGCGCACCTTGATGGAACGCCGCGAACAGACGATCGGTCCAATGAATACGCGGTGCCGCACGAGCGAACGAGTTCACCCGGAACCTGATCCAGTAGCTTTCGGTTCCACCACGTCCGGTGATCGTGTGCAGGCAGATACCGGAAACATGGCACCAGGCGATCCTGCCATTCAGTGGCGTGGCAAAGCCGAGTGCCGTCAACTCGAGCGCGGGATGTCCAATACTGGGCACGGCGCGTGCCAGCAGCAGCAAACCAAGCGGAAGGGCCACGATACCGATGAAAGGCATCGCATCCAGTTTTGTTTCCGTCAGTCCCACGTACAACAACCCGGCGCCCGTCACGGTGACAAGCACAGCAGCCAGTATGGGGCGAGCCCCTGCGCGCACCTGCAACGACTCCCCCGCACCCCACGAACGCCGGGACATCTCGGCCACGCTGCGCTGGATGACGGCACGCTTGCGTGCATCCCGACGTTGCTCGCGGCGACGGTCGCTGACATACGCCAACACCACCATTGCCACACCAGACGCCAGCGACAGCAATGCCACCACCGGAGCATCGCGCCATGTGGCAAGACCGATGCCGATGCCGATCACACCGAAGATCACGAGGAATAGGTTGATCAGCTGCTGCATGATCTGCGCGGCATCGCTCCCTGACGAAGCCGGAATTGTGACGGGCGCGCGCAACGAGTCGCAATAACTTTCGGCGACATTCATCGCCTTGATGCACGGCCCCTCGGTGTCACGTCTTTGCCGGCAGGCTCGCGCAACGAACTTTGGTCAGCCGTCGCGCTGCGCGCGATGGTGGGCTACCAGCGCATTGGCGTGGCCATGGCCCATCTTGTGCTCGGTCTTGAGAAATGCGACTTGCTCCATGTGCTTCCTGTCGGAAACACCGTCCAGCAGCTTGAACCAGTGCGCCACCGGTTTTCCATAGGTCTTCTCGATGGAAGGAAAATAGGATGCGGGTCCCTTCGCCGTTGCAGCAATGGCCATCTGAAAGTGCTCCGTGATGTCTTTCCGGCTCCGCAGTGCCGCCACTCGCCACCCGAACCGGACGGCGAGTGGCGAAACCATCAATCCACCGTCGCGGCATCCAGTCCACGGCGCTCCAGCAGCGGCTGGATTTGCGGTTCGTGGCCGGCGAAATCGCTGAACAGTTGCATCGCGTCCTTGCTGCCGCCTTGCGACAGCAAGGCCTGGCGGAAGCGGTCGCCGTTGGCGCGGGTCAGGCCGCCGTGGGCCTTGATCCATTCCACCGTGTTCGCGTCCAGCACTTCGGACCAGATGTAGGCGTAATAGCCGGCCGCGTATCCGCCCATGATGTGGCTGAAGTACGGCGTGCGGTAACGCGGCGGCACGGCGGCGTAGTCGGTGCCGTTGGCTTTCAGCGCAGCGGCCTCGAACGCCATCACGCCATCGGCTTCGGGGATCTTGTCCGCACCGACCTGGTGCCAGCTCTGGTCGAGCATGGCCGAGCCGAGATACTCGGTGGTGGCGAAGCCCTGGTTGAACTTCGAGCTGGCCAGCACCTTGTCCAGCAGTGCCTTGGGCATCGCCTCACCGGTCTGGTAATGCCTGGCGTAATGGGCCAGCACGCTCGGCCAGTCGGCCCACATTTCGTTGACCTGCGAGGGGAATTCGACAAAGTCGCGCGGCACGCTGGTGCCGCTGAAGTACGGGTACTTCACGTTGGAGAACATGCCGTGCAACGCGTGGCCGAATTCGTGGAACGCGGTGGTCACTTCGTCCCAGGTCAGCAGGGTCGGGCCACTGGCTGGCTTGGTGATGTTGAGATGATTCGCCACGATCGGCAGGTTGCCGGTCAGCGCGGATTGCTCGACATAGGAATTCATCCACGCGCCACCGCGCTTGGATGGCCGCGCATACATGTCGGCGATGAAGATCGCCAGTTGGCTGCCATCGGCGTTGTAGACGTCGTACACCAGCACGTCGGGGTTGTAGACCGGCAGGTCGGTGCGCTGCTTGAAACTCAGCCCGTAGAGCTGGCCGGCGGCGTAGAACACGCCGTTCTCCAGCACGTTCTTCATCTCGAAGTACGGCTTCAGCTGGCTTTCGTCGAAATCGTATTTCTCGGCGCGTACCTTCTCGGCGTAATACGCCCAATCCCACGCTTCGAGCGGGAACGTGGGCTGGCTCTTGGCGGCCTGTTCCTTGTCGATCATCGCCTGCAGCACGGCGCCTTCGCGCCTGGCATTGGCCACGGCCGGCGGTGCCAACTGGGTCAGCATGGCATTGACCGCCTCCGGCGTCTTGGCGGTTTCATCCGCCAGCACGTAAGCCGCGTAAGTGGGATAGCCGAGCATCTTCGCCTTCTCCGCGCGCAGCTTCAGTACCTGCGACACGATGGCGGTGTTGTCGTACGCGTTGCCGCGGCTGCCGCGCGCCACCGAAGCCCGGTACAGGCGTTCGCGCACGGCGCGATCCTGCAGTTGCGCCTCGGGCGGCTGGCCGGTGGTGTTGAGCAGCGCGATCACGTATTTGCCGTCCAACCCGCGCGCCTTGGCGGCTTCGGCGGCGGCGCCGATCTGTTCGTCGGTCAGGCCGGCCAACTGTTCCTTCGTATCCACCACCACGGCCGAATCGTTCACCTCGGCCAGCACGTTCTGGCTGAACCTAGCGCCCAGTTTCGCAAGCGTGCCGTTGATCTCCTTCAAGTGCGTCTTGTCGGCATCCGAAAGCCTGGCGCCGGCGCGCACGTAATCGGTGTGGTAACGCTCGATCAAACGCACGCTTTCGGCATCCAGGCCCAGCTGATTGCGCGTGTCGTACAAGGTCTGGATGCGCGCGAACAGCTGCGGATTCAGCATCACCGCATCGCGATGCGCCGCCAGCTTCGGTGCGTACTCGGCCTGAATCGCCTTGCGCGCATCGTTGGTATCCACGCCCACCTGGTTGAAGAACACGGTGGACGTGCGATGCAGGATCTGCCCGGATTTCTCCAGCGCCAGGATGGTGTTGTCGAAGCTAGGCGCCGCATCGTTGTCGGCAATGGCGGTCACTTCCTTCAGGTGATCGGCCATGCCGCGATCGAAGGCCGGCGCGAAATCGCCATCCTTGATCTTGTCGAACTGCGGGTAATGCAGCGGCAGCGGACTTTCCACGAAGAACGGATTGCCGGCTTCCGCGGCAGCGGCGCCGGCTTGCGCCAGCGGTTGCGTGGCGCGGCTTTTGCCGGCATCGGCATCCGTGTCGGTGGCATCGGTACAGGCAGACATGGAACCGGCAAGGACCATGACCATGGCGAGAGCGAGGGAATGTTTCATCAGTGCGGACTCGTCGGTAGGCGAACCCCGATCCTAACCAATTGACGCGCGAGGGACCCATGACCAAAGCCATGGTCGCGACGATGCGTGTCCCCCTCCACGATGAATACGCGCCGGATGAACGCCAACATGTCAACGTGCTGCGCACACCTGCATCACGAGGTGGCTACCGGTATCTGCGTAAAACGGAAAGCGTCTGCGATGACGCAGTCGAACCCCCGGAGAATACGCGTGGACAAGAATCGTACCGAAGGCACGAAGCACGAAGTCAAAGGCGCCATCAAGGAGACGGTGGGCAAGGTCACCGGCAATATCGGCAAGCAGGTCGAAGGCAACATCGAGAAGAATGCCGGCAAGCTGCAGCATGCCGTGGGCAAGGCCGCCGACAAGCAGCGCGAGGCGGAGAAAAAGCACAAGCATTGAGTATGCCGGAAGGTCGTACCGCAAGGCTGTGCCGCGAATGGCGTCCCTCCATAGTATTGGCGTCATTCGCGGCGACGATGGAGAATCCGATTGCCTGTAGGCGTCGCTACGACGAAGTCGCTCCGGCGGGCTCGTTCGGAGTCAACGGGCTCGCCCCAACCGGGGCCAATCCTGCCTTGGCTGTCACGGTGGCCAGCAAATGCCGCACGGCGTCTTCATTCGCCCTCACGTCCCGGTACACACGCTTGAAGATACCGCGTAGGGCCGATTTCAAATGAAATAACGTTTCGCTTGGATCGATACCCTGCAGGACGGAAAAAATGGCGTGCGCGTGCAGCACCTCAACATCTGTCAGATAGCCTTGTTGCCGCCAGCGCCAACCTTCCGCCTTGCCGTGACGGAAGTGCTGAAAGTTGAAGCACGAGTTGGCGAGAAAGATCCCGAAGCCATGAAATACGGCGGCAAGATCAGTGGCTGGCTCCCAAACCTCCCAACCGCCGGGTGGCGGCTCCGGAAGCCCCACCGTGCGGTAATGCGCCAACTCATGCGCCAAGGTGGCGACCAGCGACATGGGATCGCGTAACTGCTCGGGGTTATAGGTAATCAGGGCCCCACCTTCCTTCAACGCACGAAATGTCCCGGCCGGTGATGCCGGCGCTCCCTGCACGAATGCCTGTGATGACACTATGGTGTTGGGGTCGGCTTGCTGGTACTGCAGCACGCATGGCCAATCCGCCATGCCCGCATGCATCTTCACCCGATTGAAAATCATTTCTGCAAACGCATGCCCGCTCGAGCCATCGTGAGGAAAGAACTGCGGCGTGGGCAAGATCAGTGGTCGCCGCCAAGAGCTACCACTGGCGGTGGAGTGTTGAAGCAGCCACTCAAAGCAGTCGAACTGCCATTGGCTCAATTCGGTGTCGAGTAACGGCCCCTTGCGAAATAGCCCGAACATGACTCCCCCATCCATGTGTCCGTTGCCAGCGGGCATTAGACAACTTGTACCCCTCGCTTTGGTAGCCCCTGGCGTCCGCTCCACCGGCTACCGCTAACCTGATGCCAGGCCAGCGGATCCAGTCTTGTCATGGCCGATCCAATCCGCGCATTCCGGAATCAGGGCCGACAGGTCGGTGACGCCGACATCGATGCCCAACTGGCTGAACAAGGTGGTGACCTGTCCGCGATGATGGGTCTGGTGGTTGAAGACATGGCGCAGCACCAGCCCGGCCGGCTTGGTATGCGACTCACCGGCGCTGTTGGTATAGCTCAGCGGCTGCGCGTACACGTCGTCGATGGCTTCGACGGTGAACGCGATGATGGCCGTATCCAGCGCTTCACGGTCCGCGCGCAACGTGGCGAAATCGGGAAACACGATGCCGCGAACCAGTTCGGGCAACGGCATCGCGCGTACCGGGTCCAGCGAAGCCAGCCCGGGCATTGCGTTGGCGAAGCGCCGCAGCCAATGCGCGTCGGCGGCATGGATATGCGCCAGCGTGGCCAGGATCGAGCCGAAGAACGCACCGCGATCCGCCTGCAGCTCTGTCTCGTCCAGTGCCGCGGCCTGCGCGTAGAGGCGCGCATTCATCCACTGGTTGTAGCGGGCCATCAGTTCGAAATCGGCTTTGAGGGACATGCAGCTGCTCTACGCGAAAAAGTGTGCAGGGTGCGAGGATAGCCCTGCCTTGAAATAAGCAGACCCGAGTCGGTGATGACCACCCGGCGTCAGCGCGACATCGTCCACGTCGACTCGATATCGCGCCTCACCGCTTCGTCCAGCCCAGCCGCGTCGGCATCCTGCAGGCCACGCACAACCCCATGTCGGATGCCGGCGAAATCACCGTCCTTGCGGAACGTCACCGACCAGAGGACGCGGCCCGCCGTCGGCAATTGGTATTCCCCCTCGTACGCAAAGCCATTGCTTGTCGTACCGGAAACATCGGCCATGACATAAGTCCCTCCGGGTCAATGCCTTGCAGCATAGGCTCTTTCCCGCCTTGCGCCCGCTTTTGCGCTTCCCTACTTTCGAGCTGCCGCGATCTCCGCCGCCTTCCGCGCGAGTTCCTTGATCCTGAGCACGCGCAGCAGCTCGGACTTTTTCAGTCCTTCGCGGGCCTCCTTGATCACTTCGTGGGCCAGGTTCTGGCTGGTGTGATGCCGCTTCGCGTCGATAGCGGCATCCAGTCGCTGCTGGGCTGCCCGAATCCCCTTGTCGACGCGGTAAAGGGGATCATGCGGGTTCGTGGCCAGCGGCGGGTCGTAGCTTTTCGTCATGGTTTTTCTTCGTGATCAGGGCGCCACGATAGCCCGGTTGAGCACGCCGCGCACCTGCGTTGTCGTTACTCGCCGGCCTATCTGCAGCGCCGCAGTTGGGCGCCGTACTCGCGAGCCAGGTGGTCGACTTCATCGGCAGTCTGCAGCAAGTGGCGATCATGCCGCCATTGGCCGCTGCGATAACCACCGATGCCTTCGTGATAAGCCAGATACAGGTGTTTCGGGTCCCACTTGGAGATACCCAGCTCGCGATGGATGCGGTCCGTGTACCAGCCAAGGAAATCGAGCGAGCTGCCCATGCGCTTGCGGCTCTTGAACCAGTGGCCGTTCTCCTTCCGATATTCCTTCCACACCGGGTCCTGCGCCTGCGCATAGCCATAGGCACTCGACCGGCGCGGCAGCGGAATGAACAGGAACCATGGCCGGGCCGGACGCGCCTTCGCACGGAAGTCGGACTCCCTTCGCACAAACGCCATCAGCACATTGACCGGGGTGCCCCAGCGCTTCTGCGTCGCCCGCGCATCGCGATACCAACTCGGGTACTGGGCGAAGACCTGGCAGATGTTCTGGCTGTCGCGAGGCGGCGCGGTGGCGCAACCACCCAAGGCCAGCAGGCCAACCGCAAGAAAGGCCACGCCGAGACGCCGGACCGTCATGCCGCGCCATGTCCTGATCATGGGCGCAAGCATCAAGGTCAACTTTCCATGGAAGTGCACTCCGCCCCCTTGTCAGACATGGTTGGCTCCAACCGCTGCTGGACTGCCCCGATCTCTTCACCGATGCGGCAGAGAGGATCATTCGGATTCACTGTCGCGATGGGTCGCAGCATTTCGCCATGGCTTTTCTTCGCGATCAGAGCGGCACGATAGCCCGGCTGGCTTCGCTGCGCACGCGTAGCGTCGTGGGCCGCCTGCGCCATCGATAAAGCCCGCACTCCGTTACCCCTTGCCACGGTACCTGACCGACTCCCCGGTTCCCAGCTCTCCAAACTAGCGACAAGGTTCAGCCAACGCCTCACCGTTCGCCCTGAGCGTAGGCCCGCAGGGCCGGAGTCGAAGGGTGATGGCCTGCAAGCGCTTCGACTCCGCTTGCCACCGCAAGCTACGCTCAGCGCGAACGGTCTTTTTTAGCTGAGCTTCGTTGCTCTTCAGAAACAGAAAAATAACCCCTTGTTTTGCTTGTCTGTTTCATGGGGCGGACGGAATCGGTACGAGGTTGTAGCCCATCATGGCAGCGCGCTTTTGGAGTTGATGTACCACGCGCTGCTGATGCCGCTCCTCGTAGTAGGTCTGCCCCTGATCGACGTAGGCCTCGCCCTTGGTCAGCAGGGTGTAGATCAATCGCGCCAGCTTGTGCGCCGTCGCGGTGATGGCTTTGGCTTTCTCCACCCGCGCCAGCATGCGCCGGTGATACGCTCCGAGCGCGGTCTGGCTGCGGCGTAAACCCATGGCCGCCATCCGTAACGCCT
>NZ_FOSR01000006.1 GCF_900114325.1 Rhodanobacter glycinis | reverse complement strand
GGCTTTTCGCACCCACGTCAATGCCCGCCGCGTTCGGATGGGCCAACTCAAACCCACGCTTGCCTGTCGCCATGGTCATCTCCAACATAGGTCATCGAAGCGTCGGGCGGGCAAGGGGACGTCGATATACTCACTCTCTTCATCGGGATGTGGCGTGAACCACTCACCAGTGTCGTCGTCGTAACCCAGGACCATGCTAATCAACGGGCAACCACGCACCATTGTGTCGTCGGTCTTGGCCCGCTCGGCGCTCCTTCAGCCTAGAGCGGCGGGCCTCAATGCTCCGAATCCCATGTTTCTTCCGCACGGATGGCCGCGCGCCGGCCTGGAAAGCTAATCAGGTGGCTTGAACAAGTGTGGTCGCCACTGGATCCCGGCCTTCGCCGGGATGACGAGCACGGGCGTGGCGTCTCGACTCCGCCCGCTGCGCGGGTTGCGCCCAACGCGAACGGTTGAGCGCAAGGTAACCCCTGGCGAGGGTCATTCGTTTACGGTCTGCCTATTTGCGTCGTGGCGGCTTGCCGCCACCGCTGTCGCGGGCATGCGGTTTGCGTGCGCCGGGCTTGAACCCGCCGGGCTTGCGGAAGCCGCCCGGCGCGCGCGCTGGCGCGCTGGTCCCCTCGTCGGTGTCCTTGCCGTCCCACGGGTGGATGCGCAACTGCTGGCGCGCCACCCAGACCTTCTTCAGGTGCTCGAACACTTCCGCGGGCATGCCTTCGGGCAGGTCGACCAGGCTGTAGTCGCCGCGGATGCTGAGGCGACCGATGAACTGGCTGTCGAGCCCGGCTTCGTTGGCGATGGCGCCGACGATGTTGCCCGGCTTCACGCCGTGATCGTGACCGACTTCGATGCGGTAGGTGGTCTTGCCTGCCTCGGTCGCGTGGGGGCGGTGCACATGCTCGTGCGCGGACGGACGCTCGCGCTGGGGCGGACGATCATGCGAGGGGCGCTTGTTGTCGTCACGCTGGCGCGGCGGACGGCTGTTGCCATCATTCGTGCGCGGTGCGTATTCGCGCGGCGGCGGCGCCGTGAGCAGCAGCGGGCGATCGCCCTGGGAGATGCGTGCCAGCGCGGCGGCGATCTCGATTGCCGGCACGTTGTGCTCCTGCTCGTACTGCTCGATCAGCTGCTGGAAAAACGCCAGGTCGCCGACCGCCAGCGTGTCGCTGATGTTCTGCTTGAAGCGGCTGATGCGCACGTTGTTCACTGCTTCGACGGTGGGCAGTTTCATCTCTTCGATGCGCTGGCGGGTGGCGCGTTCGATGGCGTGCAGCATGCCTTTCTCGCGCGGCGTGACGAACAGGATCGCTTCGCCGCTGCGGCCCGCACGGCCGGTACGGCCGATGCGGTGCACGTAGCTTTCGGTGTCGTACGGAATGTCGTAGTTCAGCACGTGGCTGATGCGCTCCACGTCGAGGCCGCGCGCGGCCACGTCGGTGGCGACGAGGATGTCGAGCTTGCCGTCCTTGAGCTGCTGGATCACCCGTTCGCGCTGCGGCTGGGCGATGTCGCCGTTGATCGCGGCAGCGGCCAGACCGCGCGCGGACAGCTTTTCGGCCAGTTCCTCGGTGGCTTGCTTGGTGCGCGCGAAGATGATCATCGCGTCGAACGGTTCGGCCTCCAGGATGCGCGTCATCGCGTCGAGCTTGTGCAGCCCGCTGACGAACCAGTAGCGCTGGCGGATGTTGGCGGCCGTGGTGGTGGCGGCCTTGATGGTGATCTCGACCGGGTCCTTCAGGTGTTTCTGCGCGATCTTGCGGATCACCGTCGGCATGGTGGCGGAGAACAGGGCCACCTGGCGCTCGGGCGGCGTCGCCTGCAGCACCTTCTCGACGTCGTCGATGAAGCCCATGCGCAGCATCTCGTCGGCCTCGTCGAGCACCAGGTACTTCAGCTCGGAGAGATCCAGCGTGCCCTTGTCCAGGTGATCGATCACCCGGCCCGGCGTACCCACCACGACCTGCACGCCACGGCGCAGCGCATGCAGCTGCGGGCCATAGCTCTGGCCACCGTAGATCGGCAGCACCTGCAACCCCGGCATGTGCGCGGCGTAACGCTGGAATGCCTCGGCTACCTGGATGGCCAGTTCGCGCGTGGGCGCCAGCACCAGCGCCTGCGGCTTGCCGGGCTTGAGGTCGATGCGTGACAGGATCGGTAGCGCGAACGCGGCGGTCTTGCCGGTGCCGGTCTGCGCCTGGCCCAGCACGTCGCGGCCTTCCAGCAGCGGCGGGATGGTGGCGGCCTGGATCGGCGATGGGGATTCGTAGCCGACGTCGGTCAGTGCGCGCATTACCTCCGGGGAAAGGGCAAGCGCGCCAAAGCCGGCGGAGGCCGGGGCGGAGTCGGAGGAAGGGGCAGACATGGGGGAACCTCGGCTGGCATGCGCGAGGGCATGCGAAAGAATGGTCACTATTGTAGCAGCCTGCGAGGACTTGCTCTCGCGCGGCCGGGCCATGGCGGCTCGTCATGCAAAAAACGCTTGCCGGGACGTCTGGACGTCCACCCGTGTCGAGGCGGGCTGGCGTGGGTCGCCGTTGGCGGGTCGCCGGCCAGCCGGTGGCGCGGGTCGGTCCACTATCATGGAACCTCCCCACGGCGAGGATGAGCATGAGCGCGATCGAGACGATCTCCGAACAACGCTGCTTTGGCGGTGTGCAGGGTTTCTACCGGCATGCATCGACGGCGTGCGGCGGCCCGATGCGCTTCGCGTTGTATCTGCCGCCACAGGCCGCACAGGGGCCGTGTCCGTTGCTGTATTTCCTGGCCGGACTCACCTGCACCGAGGAAACCGCCACGTTGAAGGCCGGCATGCAGCGACTGGCCGCCGAGCTGGGCATGGCACTGGTGATGCCCGACACCAGCCCGCGCGATACCGGTTTCGATGGTGCCACCGGCGACTGGGAATTCGGCGAGGGCGCGGGTTTCTACCTCGATGCGACGCAGGCGCCGTGGTCGACGCGTTTTCGCATGGAAAGCTACGTGGTGGACGAATTGCCCGCGTTGCTGGCGGAACACTTTCCGGTGGATGTGACGCGCAGCGGGCTGTGCGGTCACTCGATGGGAGGCCATGGCGCGCTGACCCTGGCGTTGAAACATCCGCAGTGCTATCGCTCGGTGTCGGCCTTCGCCCCGATCATGGCGCCCACGCAGGTACCGTGGGGGCGCAAGGCATTCCCGCGTTATCTCGGTGACGATGCGTCGACCTGGGCCGGGCACGATGCCTGCGAGCTGGTGCGGCAACACACCTTTCCCGGCACGATCCTGATCGACCAGGGCGAAGCCGATCCGTTCCTGCACACCCAGTTGCGGCCCGATTTGTTCGAACAGGCTTGTGCCGCGGCCGGGCAATCGCTGCAGTTGCGTCGTCACGCCGGCTATGACCATAGCTACTGGTTCATCGCCAGTTTCATCGAGGACCATGTGCGCCATCACGCTGATGCACTGGGACTCGCATGATCGTCTTGCCGGAACTCGAAACACCGCGTACCCGCATACGCCTGATGGCGGGCCCGGATACGCAAGCCCTGTTGCGCTATCGCAGTGAAAACCGCGAGCACCTGGCGCCATGGGAGCCGCTGCGAGACGCGACGTATTACACGCCGGAACATTGCGCCCGCACGATTGCCGACGGGCGCGAAGCGGCACGGCTCGATCGCGGTTATCCGCTGGCCGTGTTCGACACGGGCGAGACGGAGATCCTCGCCACGATCACCTTCGCCAACGTGATGCGCGGCCCGTTCCAGGCTTGCCTGCTCGGCTATGGCGCGGCGGCTCGGACGCAAGGGCAGGGACTGATGTACGAAGCCCTGCAAGCCGCGCTGGGCTGGGCCTTCGGCGAACTGGATTTGCACCGCGTGATGGCGAACCACTTGCCGATCAACGAACGCAGCGCACGCCTGCTGGCGCGGCTGGGCTTCGAGCGCGAGGGTTATGCGAAAAGCTATCTGCGCATCGCCGGCACGTGGCAGGATCACGTGCTGACGGCGAAAACGCGTCCCGGCGACTGAGGCGCAACACGTCCGCCAAGTGGAGCCAGGCTCGCTGCGATGCGCGTCAGCTGTGCGGGAACCCTGCCACGACATCGTCGTGGCAGGGCGACAGGATCGTCAGGCCTTGGCGGCGGGGCGGCCGCCCGGGCGGCGGCGCTTGCGGTTGCCGGCGGCGTGCGGGTTGTTGCCGTTCGACGGGCCACGGCCATGCGGACGCTGCGCCGACGCGCCATTGCCATTCTGTCGCAGCGGACGCGGCTGGCGCTGACCCTGCTTGGGACGCGGCGCACCGGCGTCGAGGCGCAGCGGCGTTGACGGTTCGAAACCGGGCACCTCGGTGATCGCGATGTCCTGGTCGAGCAGCTTGCGGATGTCGCGCAGCAGACCCGACTCGTCGTGGCTGACCAGCGACAGCGCCAGTCCCTCGGAGCCGGCGCGACCGGTGCGGCCGATGCGGTGCACGTAGTCTTCGGCCACCATCGGCAGGTCGTGGTTGATCACCACCGGCAACTGGTCGATGTCGATGCCGCGGGCGGCGATATCAGTGGCCACCAGCACGGTGACGCGGCCGCTCTTGAAGTCGCTGAGCGCGCGGGTACGTGCGTTCTGGCTCTTGTTGCCGTGGATCGCGGCGGCGCGCAGGCCGGACACCTCCAGGAACTTCACCAGCTTGTCGGCACCGTGCTTGGTGCGGCTGAACACCAGCGTCTGGCGGCGGCTGTCCTGGCTCAGCACGTGCAGCAGCAGGTCGCGCTTGCGCGAGGCATCCACCGGATGCACGTGGTGGGTGATCAGCTGCGTGACGGTATTCGGCGGGTTCACCGAGACTTCGCGCGGCTGGCGCATGAACTGCATCGCCAGCGCCTTGATCGGTGCGGCGAAGGTGGCCGAGAACAGCAGCGTCTGGCGCTGCTTCGGCACGGCCGTGAGGATGCGCTTGAGCGCGGGCAGGAAGCCCATGTCGAGCATGCGGTCGGCTTCGTCCAGCACCAGCACGTCGACGCCGGAGAGCTCGATGTTGCGCTGCTGCATGTGGTCGATCAGGCGGCCCGGGGTGGCGATCACCACGTCCACGCCGCGGCGCAAGGCGTTGATCTGCGGACCCATGCCGACGCCGCCGAAGATCACCGCGCTGCGCACGTGCAGGTACTTGGCATAGGCGCGCAGGTTGTCGTCGATCTGCGCGGCCAGCTCACGGGTCGGGGTGAGGATCAGCACGCGCGGGCGGCGCGGCGTGGCGGCGGGGGCATCGATCAGTCGCTGCAGCAGCGGCAGGGCGAACGCGGCGGTCTTGCCGGTGCCGGTCTGCGCGGCGGCCAGCAGGTCGTGGCCGGCCAGCACCTCGGGAATGGCGGCTGCCTGGATCGGGGTGGGTTCGGCGTAGCCCTGTTCGGCGAGCGCACGCAACAACGTGGGCACGAGGCCCAGTGATTCGAAAGACATGAATGACTCCTGTGCAACCCGGAGCGTTCATGCAGAACCGTGTTGCGGTGTTTGGGGGAAATGGGGCGACGCGAGTCGCAACGGTTGGGGAACCGCCGGCAGAGTATAGCGGAAACCGGGGCACGCCATCTGCCGGCCTCGCCAGGCGGCGGTTCAGTGGGGGCGACGGGCCACGATCAGGTAGCTGTTGAACGGGGTATGCCCCCGCAAGGGCCGGGTCTGTACCAGCAATCCGGCGCCTTCAAGCTCCGTGCGGATCTCGTCGGCCGAGGGGTAATGCTGCGGCGCCACACGCATCCAGCCGGTGGCATGCAGGAAGAATTCCTCGAGGCGGGTGGCGTGGTAGCGCCAGTTCGGTTCGCGCAACACGTTGCGGATGACCAGCCGGCCACCCGGGGCCAGGTGCCGGGCCGCCAGCGCCAGCACGGCTGCCTGCTGATTGGCGCGCAGGTAATGCAGCACGTCCAGCAGCGCGACATGGCCGTGGAAGTCGGGCAGTTCGGCGGCATCGGTGCAGCGCCATTGCAGGCCGTTGCCCAGCGCAGCGGCCGCGTGGCGGGCCGAGGCGATCTTGCGTTCGTCGTGGTCGATGCCGAGATAACCATGCAGGGCGCCATGGGCGTGCAGGTACTGGCCCAGCAGGCCCATGCCGCAGCCGATGTCCAGCAGGGGCAGCGGCTCGGCGCCGGCAAGCACGCCGGCCATCGCGGCATAGACCGGGTCGCCAGCCAGCTTGCCGCGGACGTAGCCTCGCCGGCCGTGCGTGTCGTAACGGCTGGCGATGGCGTGCCGGATGGTGCGATCGGACTGCGGCCGCGGGTTGCCGCCGGGTTGCGTCGTTGACGGAGCCATGCCCCGATGGTGGCCGCAAACCATGCGTCGACGCAAATGCTTGCGCTTCGATGCAGCGGCGGTGCGGGCGCATGCTAGCCTGCGCGCAGACCCTCTTCCGGAGCCGTGGCATGACGTTCCTGGCACCCTTGCGTGAGCTGAGCCACGAGCAGCGGCACACCGTGCTGGCCAGTTTCCTCGGCTGGACGCTGGATGCGTTCGACTACTTCCTGCTCACCTTCGTGGTGCTCGGTGTGGCGCACGAATTCCACGCCAGCAAGGAAGCGGTGACCTACGGCCTGTTCCTGACCCTGGCGGCGCGACCGATCGGTGCGCTGATCTTCGGTCGGTTGGCGGATCGCTTCGGACGTCGGCCGATCCTGATGCTGGACGTGATCCTGTTTTCGGTGTTCGAGCTGGCTACCGCGTTCTCGCCGTCGCTGACGGTGTTGCTGGTGCTGCGCTTTCTGTTCGGCATCGGCATGGGCGGCGAATGGGGCATCGGCGCTTCGCTGGCGATGGAGTCGATTCCGGCGAAGTCGCGTGGACTGGTGTCCGGCCTGCTGCAGAGCGGTTACCCCTGCGGGTTTTTCCTGGCGGCGCTGGCGAACTGGCTGCTGATCGACCATATCGGCTGGCGCGGCTTGTTCGTGGTGGGTGCGCTGCCGGCCCTGCTGGTGCTGTACATCCGCCGCAAGGTGCCGGAGTCGCCGGCATGGCAGGCGAACCGCGAGGCACATCGGCGCGTGAACGTGCTCGACGCCATGCGCGGGCACTGGAAGCTGGCCATCTACCTGATGCTGTTGATGACCGCATTCAACATGTTCAGCCACGGCTCGCAGGACATGTATCACACCTTCGAGGAAGTGAACCTGCACCTGGACACGAGCTCCGGCACGGCCTTCCTGCTGGTGGCGCTGCTCAACCTGGGCGCGCTGGTGGGCGGCCTGTGTTTCGGCGCATGGTCAGAGCGGGTGGGGCGGCGCAAGGCGATGATCGTGGCGGCGCTGCTGGCGATCCCGGTGATCCCGCTGTGGATGTACGGTGGCTCGCTGGTGTTGCTCGCCGCGGGCGCGTTCCTGATCCAGGTGATGGTGCAGGGCGCCTGGGGCGTGGTGCCGACCCATCTCAACGAATTGTCGCCGGACGAGGTGCGCGGCACCTTGCCGGGCTTTGCCTACCAGGTGGGCAACCTGCTGGCGGCGGGGACGGCCACCGCGCAGACCTGGATCGCCGATCACCACGGCGGCGACTTCGCCTTTGCCATGTCGGCGTGGATCGCCGTGGTGGCCATCGTGCTGGCGCTGTTGCTGTGGCTGGGGCCGGAAGCGCGCGGCATAGGCTTCGGCCGGGCCGCGTCCTGATAGAATCCGCGTTTTGCACCCATCCGAGAGACAGGCAATGAAGGCTGGCAAGGACAAAGTCGTCGCACTCCACTACACGCTCACCGTCGATGGCGAGAAGGTCGAGAGCTCGCATGACCGTGATGAACCGTTGTGGATCCTGCTCGGCCACGGCCAGCTGATCCCGGGCCTGGAAAAGGCGCTGGAAGAGCATGAAGCCGGCGACAACCTGCAGGTCGAGATCGCGCCGGCCGACGGCTACGGCGAGCGCCAGGACGGCCAGATCCAGCGCGTGCCGAAGAAGTACTTCCAGGATGCCAAGCACCTCAAGCCGGGCATGACCACCGTGCTGGCGCTGAAGGAAGGCGGCCACCGCGCGGTGACCGTGCACAAGGTCGGCATGAGTGCGGTCGACGTGGATCTCAACCATCCGATGGCCGGCAAGACGCTGAATTTCGACGTGGCCATCCAGGAAGTCCGGGATGGCACCGAAGAGGAAATCAAGCACGGCCACGCCCATGCACCGGGTGCCGAAGCCCACTGAAAAGTGCGCTTTCCACGGTAAAAGCAAAACGGCGCCCCATGGGCGCCGTTTTCCGTTAGCCCCTTCTCTCCGTCGGGGAGTACGCGGAGAGGCGCCATGGATGGCGCCAGACTTGAGGAGCGAGGAAGGTTGGGATGAGGGGCGGGTGCTTGCGAAGGCCTGAATCAGGCGTGTTTGTCGCAAGCGCGCCTCTCTCCGACGGTGAGAGGGAGAAAGCCTCGATCAATCCAGCAGCCGCTTCCCATAGGCGAAGTGGTCGCGCCAGTACGGCCCATCGATGTCGTCCAGGCGCACGGTGCCGCCGCTGTTCGGGGCATGCACGAAACGCCCCTTGCCCACGTAGACGCCGACGTGGCTGATGCTGCCGCCGATGTCGAAAAACACCAGGTCGCCGCTCATCAGATTGCGCATGCTTTTCACTTTGCGGCCATCCGTGCGGGCCATGTCGCGCGAGCTGTGCGGCAGCACGATGTCGGCGCCGTGGCGGTAGATGTAGTCCACCAGCCCACTGCAGTCGAAGCCACTTTCCGGCGTGTTGCCGCCCCAGTGGTAAGGCGTGCCGACCAGCGCCAGCGCCCGGAACAGTACGTCGTTGGCGGTGGCGACCTCACCTGTCGGCGCGCGGGCCGGCTCGTTGGCCAGCGCGGAATCCGAGGGCTTGAAGGTACGTTCGTGCCGGTGCGGACTGCTGGCGCAGGCGGCTAGCAGCAGAATCAGGGCCAGTAGCGTGGCCAGTCGCAGCCGCGTTGCTGCGTGCGGCGGCAGGACAGACAAACTGAGGGCACTGGCAAACCGCATGGGACAACCTCGGGTGAGACGTGCCGAGGTTATCAAGTCAACAAATTACATGCAAATCAAGATGATTGGTTCACTTTCGAAGAATTTTTCTCAACTTGCTTTGCCGGCGTTGCGCTGGGCTCGTCGAGGCTGAAGTCAATCGGTATCCGGGCATAGCCCTCGACTGCCTTGCCGTTCTTCATGCGTGGCTGGAAGTGCCACTGTTTCACCGCATCGCTGGCCGAGGTGATCAGATCGGTGGACGTGGTGGTGCTGCGCTTGGCGTCGTAGCTGATGCTGCCCACGCTGCCATCGGCGTGGATCAGCGCCCGAAGGACGACGGTGCCCTGTTCCTTGTTGTGCAGCGCGTCGACCGGGTACCTCGGACGGAATTGTGCGTTGTAGCTCATGGCCTGGGTGGCCGGTACGTCGGCCTGTTTGGATGTGGCGGCCTGGGCGAGCGAGATGCTGCCCGCCACCACCAGGGCGAGACACCCGTAACCGAGTCGACGGCGCGTGGCACTGCAATGATTTCGACGGATCATGGTGAGTCGCTCCTTCAGTTGGGGCTCGATGAGCCAGGGAATCAGGGCGGGTTGGGCGGCCACGCCGGCGCTGCGCAAAAGGGTGCGGGCGTACGGGGCATCGTCCCTGGGCGAGGCGCGCAGCACGTGTTCGTCACAGGCCAGCTCCTGGTCGAGACGGAAGCGCGGCAGTGACAGCCAGGCCAACGGATGGAACCACAGCAGCACGGCCACCAGTTCCGCCAGCAGGCTCCACAGCGGATCGCCCCGATGGACGTGGCCAAGTTCGTGGCGTAGCACGAGCTGGCGTTCGGCCATGTCGAAGCGCTCGTGGAAATCCTCCGGCAGCAGAACGTGTGCGCGCGGCGCCCACAGCACAGCCGGGCCGGATGGATGCAGGCGCAGCCGGCGGGCATCGCGTTCGGACAAGTCCGCGGGCAGATGGCGGCGCATGTCGGGCGGCAGGGGCCGGGTGTCGCGACACAGCCGCAGGTAGTGCACGATCAGGCGGAGCCCTCCGGCAGCAGCGCCCAGCAGCCACAAGGCGAGCAGCACGTTGTGCCAGGGGTGGTCGCCAGCGGTCGTCGTGATAACGGGTTGCGTGAACGCCAGCACATGGATCGGCGGCAAAATCGCCCAGCCGTGCGGCGATGCCGGCAGCCAAGGCATTGCCGCCAGCGCGATCGGCAGGCACCACAGCGTGAACGCGGGGCCGGCACCGAACAGGCGACGCGCGGGTTTGCGCAAGAGCAGCACGATGCCAAGTCCCACGGTGACGAACAGCAGCATGCGCAACAGTGCGGTATCCATGTCAGTGCTCCTTGCGTTCGATCGCATCGAGCAACTTGCGCAGCTCGTCGACGTCTTTCGCGCTCAGTTTCTCGTGCCGGCTGAAGTGCGCCAGCAGCGGTGCCACCCGGCCGCCGAACACGCGATCGAGCAGGTTGCGGCTTTCCTGCGATTGCCATTGCTCGCGGCTCAGTACCGGCGAGTAGAGATAGCGCCGGCCGTCCTTTTCCGCGCTCACCGCGCCCTTGCCGAGCAGGCGGTTGAGCAGGGTGCGGATGGTTTTCTCGTGCCAGTCGCTGTCCGCCTGCACGGCGGCGACGATCTGCTCGGAGGCCAGTGGCGATTCGCGCCATAGCGGCTCCATGACAAGGCTTTCGGCTTCGCTGATGGGGATCGGGGATGGCAGCATGGGTGGCGGTCCAATGAATTACACGCGTAGTCTCGACTTCAGATTACGTCAGTAATTCATCGACTGCAAGCAGCGCGCGTCAGTGCTCGTCCACCAACAAGGTGCGGCTGCCGAGCGTCTGGCCTTTTGCATCGACGGCGCGCACCCGATAGCGGCCGGGATACAGATACAGCATGTTCTGTTCGTCGTCGTGCAGGAAGGTGTAGCGATCGGCCGCGGTGGCTGTGTCGGGTTCGTCGGCGTAATGCGCCTCGACGATGCACGGAATGTGCGCGTGGCAGAGGTCGGTGTTGACCAGGCGTGGTTGACGCTTGCCGTCGAGCGAGAGCCAGTGTGGGCGAGAGTCGGTGCCGGCGGATGGCAGGATCACGCTGATGTCGTGCCGCGCCGGGTCCGAGCTCCAGAGCGCTCCGGACTGCCTGTTGCGCAAGACGGTGGGTTGCAAGGGATGGAAGCGTTCGACCAGCACGCCATAGGCGCCAGGGTCCGGCTTGCCGGGGGCGATATCGCGGAACTGGGTCTGGTTGATACTCAGCGGCTCGACGCCGGCCAGTCGGGCAAGTTGCACGGCCATCGGCTGTACGTTGTCACCGAGGTTGCCGGGGGCCTTGTCGATATGCGCGTAGCCGGCATGCACCAGCAATTTCGCGCGCGGATCTTTTGCGAATACCTGCCGGTAGATATTGCGGGCCTGCCCCGCTTCGCGTCCGGATGCGGTGGGCGCATCCGAGTCATAGGGGACGAGGATGTAGCCGATTCGAATGGCCTGGCGCACGATTTCGCCGTAGACGGGCTCGTGCAGGTATTCGCTGCCACTGCCGTTGATGGCGTAGCCGCGTTTCATCAGCCCCGGGTCGGTCGACCCCAGTGCCTCGATGGCCAGGTAGCGGAAGCCTTCGGCGTACAACTTTGGCAGCAGTAGCAGGGTGAGTTCGCGCGTGTGCGCATCGTGGTGCGCCTCGTTGATCATCACGATGCGATGACGATTGGCCTGCGCGGCGATCGCCGCGACGGCATTCTCCGCGCGCCAGTCAACCGGTGTCGGCAGTGGAATCTTCGGCGGCGGCACGATGCGGTTGTCGAACGGAAACGCGGTGATGGCGCCGTCGTACAGGCCAAGCTGGTCTTCCACCGAGGCGAGCAGTTGTCGGGCGGTGGTGTTCTCCCCGGTCGACGTGATCGTCAGCAGGTACTGGTAGCGCGCAAGGTCGTTCGGCAGTGGTTTCAGTTCGGCAAGCAGGTCGCGAGGCCGCGTGGTTGCGCTGGAAGCACGGCTTTGGGCAGGCACGCGGGCGGCTTGGCAAAGCATGAGTATGCCCAGCAGCAGAAGTGCCGCAGATCGCGTCGACATGCAGGAGTGCCCCAAGGTGAATGGCAGCCAGCGTGCAGTACGGATCGGCACGGGGCAAGACTTTCTCGCGCGAATCGTGAGGTTTGTCCGCATGCCGCAAGCTCACCGGCTCGTCGGAAGTGATTCCGTGCGTGGCCCGGTGACCGTGATGGTTTGCTGGCTCAGTGTCTTGCCACCAAGGCCTTTGACGGTCAATCGATAATGCCCGGGCCGCAGATACAGGTCGCTTGCGGTATCCGGGCGCACGAACGCATAGCGGTCGGCTGCGATGGCATCGGCCGGTTCGTCGGCATACGTCGCTTCGACGACACAGGGCAGGCGCATCCGGCATAACGATGAGTCGATGGCGACGTGGCGGCGCGTGCCTTCCAATGACAGCCAGGCCGGGCGCTGCATCCAGTCCATGGTGGTGAGCGAGCCAAGTGTCAGGCGCGACGCATCCGTCACGTTCTTGACGGCCTCGCCGTTGAGCATGCGATCGTTGCCAAAGGACCGGACGGTTACCGTCGGCGGAAGGATGACGTTGGCATCGTAGAGTGCGGGACTCGCACTCCACACCTTTCCGTCGCTGCGGTTGACCAGTACCGAAGCGGTCTCCGGGCGGAAGCGACCAATCAGTTGCCGGTAATCGCCCGAGTGGTTCTTGCCGGTCTCCAGGAACTGGGTCTGGTCGATGGACAACGGATCGAACCCGGTCAACGCCTGCAGCTGCGCGGCCATCGGCAGGACGTTGCCGAGTCGCCCCTTGGCCTTGTCGATATGGGCGTAGCCGGCAAGGACGAACAGACGGGCGTGGGCATCCCTGGCAAAGACTTCCCGGTAAAGGTTCTCGGCCTGCCCGATGTCGCGGGCTTGTGTCGACACATGGCCCTCGACGTCGTAGGGCACGACGGTGAAGCCCAACCGGATGGCTTCTCGCACGATCTCGCCATAGACCGGCTCCTGCAGGTACTCGGTACCGCTGGCCGCGGTCGGATAGCCGCGCTTTTCGAGGCCGGGATCCGTGTCAACCAGCGCTTCGGCGGCAAAGTAATCGAAGCCCAGTGCGCGCAAACGCGGCAACAGTTCCAGGGCAAGCACGCGGGTATGCGCGTCGTGGTGCGCCTCGTTGATCATCACGATGCGTCGATCGGCGGCGAGCCGGCTGATGACGTCGACGGCACTGGCTGCACGCCATTGCGAGGCCTGGGGCAGAACCAGCTCCGCCGGTGGCGTCATTTTGAGCGGAAAGCCGAGTATGGCCTGGTTGTAGAGGCCGAGTTCGCACTCGGCAGAGGACAGCAGTTGCATGGCCACGATGCGATCGGGCTTGGCAAGATCCGGCATCGTTTTCTGCAGATAGTCGTAGCGCGCCAGGGCGCCGGGTAGGCGATGCAGGGTCTTGAAGAGCCGGATCTGGGCCCTGTCGAAGGATTGCGCTGCGGCCGTGCATGGCGCCAGCAACGGGATCAGGCAAAGTGCGATGACGGCTCTGTTCCACATGCGGGGAGCTCATGCGTCCGGGGCAACATGATCGTGCGCCCGACCCGTGCCCCGTGCAAGTGTCCGCAACGAACGCGAGGCGTGCTCTCGCATACAATGACCGGATGGACCATTCCCATAGCGATGTACTGATTCTCGGCGGTGGCGTGGTCGGGTTGTCGTGTGCGTTGTACCTGCTGAAGGCCGGCGTCGGCGTGCGCGTGCTGGAGCAGGGCACGCCTGGCTGCGGCAGCTCGCATGGCAACTGCGGCACGATCACGCCCAGCCATGCGGCGCCCCTGGCGATGCCCGGCACGTTCGGGCTGGCGTTGCGTTCGATGCTGCGCGCCGATGCGCCGCTTTATCTCAACCCGCGCTTCGATGGCGCGCGCTTGCGCTGGCTGCTCGGCTTCGCGCGGCATTGCAACTGGAGCGATTTCCATCGCGCCGCGGCCGCGCGTTCGGCCATCCTGCAGCGTTCCAGACAGGTGCTCGGCGAGCTGATCCGTGCCGAAGGTATCGAGTGCGAATTCGTGGAAGGCGGCGAGTTGTATGTCTATCGCACCGCGAAGTTGCAGGCAGCCGACGAGCGTCATCATGCCGACGTGCTCGATCGGCTCGGCGTCGACGTGCAGCGGCTGGGCGGTGCCGAGGTGGAGGCGATGGAGCCGGCGCTGAAGCCGGGCGTCGTTGGCGGGCTGTTTCATCCGGACGATGCGCGCCTGCGTCCGGATCGCTACGTTGCCGAGCTGGCGCAACGCGTGCGTGATCTGGGCGGCGCCATCGTCAGTGGCGCAAAGATCGATCGGCTCGACACGAATGCACGCCGCCTCACCCACGTGCGCAGCACGCGTGGCGTGTTCAGCGGCGAACGCGTGGTAATGGCGCTGGGTGCGTGGTCGCCGTTGCTCGCTCGTCAGCTTGGCCTGCGCTTGCCGATGCAGCCGGGCAAGGGCTATTCGATCACCTACACGCGACCCGCGCAGGCGCCACGCTTTGCCCTGGTATTGCGTGAGGAAGCCGTCTGCGTCACCACCTGGGACAGCGGTTACCGGCTGGGCAGCACAATGGAGTTCTCCGGCTATGCCGAAGGACTCAATCGCACCCGCCTGGATGCATTGCGTCGTGGTGCGGCCCACGGCCTGCACGAGCCGGAAGGCCCGGAGTTGCTGGAGGAATGGTGGGGCTGGCGGCCGATGAGCGTGGATGAAGTGCCGATCATCGGCCCCAGTACGCGCTGGTCGAACCTGCACCTGGCCACCGCGCACGGCATGCTTGGCGTGAGCATGTCGGCGGCGACCGGCGAACTGGTCGCCGCGCAGATCGCCGGCGGCGCGCCGGCGATCGATCCGGCGCCTTACGCGCCCGCGCGCTTCGGCTTGTAAAGCAGGGCTTGACGTCGGTTTTCACCGAGTTGGTTATGCTCCGTGCTTTGCGCGGAGAACGACGATGAGCCACGCTTTCGACCTGATCGTGCTGGGTGCCGGCTCCGCCGGCCTGACCGTGGCGCGGCGTTCGGCGAAGCTGGGCGCACGGGTCGCCCTGTTCGATCCCGACGCGCTGGGCGGCACCTGCGTCAATCGTGGCTGCGTGCCGAAGAAGGCGATGTGGTTTGCCGCGCAATGGGCGCAGGCGCAGCGGTTGGCTGCCGATATCGGCTTCGCGGTGACGCCGGCGCCGCTGGACTGGGCGCGCTTTCGTCGCCAGCGCGATGACTACATCGCCGGTATCCGCCAGCGCTATACGCAACGGCTGGACGAAGAGGGCATCCATGTGCAGCCTTCGGCGGCGCGCTTCGTCGCGGCGAACACGCTGCTCGACGCTGACGGAGCACGCTACAGCGCGCCGCAGATCGTTATCGCCACCGGCGCTCGCCCGCGCCGACTGGATATCCCCGGATTCGAACTGGGCATGGTGTCCGACGACATCTTCATACTCGAAGCCGCGCCGCGACACATCGCCGTGGTGGGTGGTGGCTACGTGGCGACCGAGTTCGCCTGCGTGATGCATGGCCTGGGTTGCCAGGTGGACCTGCTGGTGCGTGGTGGCCTGCTGTCGAGTTTCGATGATGCGCTGGTCGAGGCGCTGGCGACCCAGATGCAGGCTCGCGGCATGCGCATCGTGCGCGATGTCGAGGTGGTCGCGGCGCAGGGCACTCCCGGCGACATTCGCTTGCGCGATGCCAGCGGTGCCAGCCATGGCCCGTATGACGCGGTGCTGTGGGCGGTGGGGCGTACGCCGAATACCGACGGACTCGGCCTCGATGCCGTGGAGGTCGCGCTCGATACCAAGGGTCATGTGCAGACGGACGCATTCCAGAACACCAGCGTGCCCGGCATCACCGCGATTGGCGACGTCACCGGTCGCCATGCGCTGACCCCGGTGGCGGTGGCTGCCGGTCATGCATTGGCGCAGCGCCTGTTCGGCGGCGAGCCGCAGGCGCATTTCGATTACGAGGCGATTCCCAGCGTGGTGTTCGCCGAACCGCCGCTGGGGGGCGTGGGTTTGACCGAGCGTGAGGCGCGTGAGCGCCACGGCGACGCGGTACGTATCCACGCGGGCAGCTATACGCCACTGCAGTTGATGGTGGCGGGCCACCACGAGCAGAGCATGGTGAAGCTGGTTTGCGTGGGCGAGGACGAACGCGTGCTCGGCATCCATGCACTTGGGCCTGGCTCGGAAGAACTGTTGCAGGGTTTCGCGGTGGCCTTGCGGATGGGCTTGCATCGACGTGACCTGAAGGCCTCGGTGGCGATCCATCCGACCGCAGCGGAAGAAGTGGTGTTGCTGCGCTGAGCAGGGGGCGCCAAACTGCACGGCCATGGATATCTTCACGCTCGAACGCGGCACGGCGCCGCTGCTGATCAGCCTGCCGCACGACGGCAGCCATATTCCCGACGCCATCGCTGCGCGCATGCAGCCGGCGGCGCGACGCTCGCCGGATACCGATTGGCATGTCGGCAAGCTCTACGAGCCGTTGGCCCGGGAGTTGGGTGCCAGCGTCTTGCGGCCGCAGGCTTCGCGTTACGTGGTCGACCTCAATCGACCGGCCGACGGCCATGCGCTGTATCCGGGGCGGCGCGAGACCGGGCTGGTCTCCACCATCGGATTCGATGGCCAGCCTTTGTATCTCGAAGGTCAGGAGCCGGGCGCCGACGAGATCGCGCAGCGCGTGTCCGACTGGTGGCAGCCTTACCACCGCGCGCTGGCCGAAGAGGTCGAGCGGCTACGCGTGCAGCATGGTCATGTGGTGCTGTGGGAAGGTCATTCCATCCGCAGTCATGTGCCGATGCTGTTCGAAGGCCGCTTGCCGGACTTCAATCTGGGCACCGCCGACGGCAGCAGTTGTGGCGCCGACCTGCAATGGCGACTCACCAACGTGCTGGAATCGCAGGAGGACTACGATTTCGTGGTCAACGGCCGCTTCAAGGGCGGCTTCATCACCCGGCGTTTCGGCCAGCCCGGCGAAGGCGTGCAGGCGATCCAGCTGGAGTTGTCCCAGCATCGCTACATGGACGAGGACAGCTTTGCCTGGGACGGGGCGAAGGCGGCGCCGGTGCAGGCGCTGATCGGCCAATTGCTGCGGGCCTGCCTGGGCGGGTGAGCCGGCCCGCCAGGGTGTGGGGAAGGGGACTTGCCGTCCCGGATTTTCGTTCAGTCACGGTATGCCAAGACGGATGCATTGTTGGCATGTCGCGCCGCCCGAGGCAGCCGGGTTCCGGCCGGGTCCGCGGCATCAATCTTCCGAGGCTCACGATCATGATTCGTAAACTTGCGATCGCTACCCTGCTGGTTGCGGGCGTGGCTCTTTCCGGTTCCGTGTTTGCCCAGTCGGCAGCCGCCGCTCCGCAGGCTGCGACCCATTCCATGACGGCCACCAAGACGACCGCCAAGCATCATCACGCCAAGAAGCACCACAAGCACCACCACAAGGCCCACGCGAAGAAGGCCGCCACGACGGCCGCCGCCGGCGGGAAGTAATCCGCCAGCAGGCCCGGGTCGCGTTTTCGCGACCTGTCGGAAAGCCCCGACCGGCATGGCCGCGTCGGGGCTTTTTCATGCGTGGGCGTTTATCACCGCCACGCACTTCAACTCGATTGCGATTGGCGTGGGCAACGCGGTGATGCCCAGCGTGGTGCGGCAGGCATCCACGCCGGCAAAGTGTTCCGCATAGAGCCGGTTGTAGGTGGTGAAATCGCGCTGCATGTCGGTGAGGAACACGGTGACGTCGACCAGGTCCTGCCAACGCGTGCCGCTGGCTTCCAGCACCGCGCGCACGTTGGCGAACACCTGCCGGCATTGGGCTTCGATGTCGTGACCGACCAGGGTGCCGAGCGGGTTGTATACGTTGCCGACTACCTCATCGGTACCCGGTACGCGCGGACCGACGCCGGAGAGGAACAGCAGGTTGCCGACCCGCCGGGCGTGCGGGTAGGCACCCACCGGTGCGGGTGCGGTATCGGTGCGGATGGGGCTATCGGGATCATGCATGGCTCGGTGCTCCTGGTCAGTGGGAAGGATGGCATGGCTGCGCAGTCGTGTTGCTCACCATGCCGTGAGGACATTCATGCGTTTGTGCGCATTTCCGCTGGGACGGCAGCCTCCAGGATCAGGTCGAGAGCGGCCGGGTGCTGGCTCGGCTGCGTGGTGATGGCGTAGAAGCGCTCGCGCAGCAGATCGGATTGTCCCACGCGTGTGAGTGCGCCCGATTCCAGCTCGTCCTGCACCACCACGGCGGGCAGGATCGTCAGCCAGCCACTGTCACGCGCCACCAGTCGCAGCATGGTCATGTCGTCGATTTCCGCACGCAACTGCGGGTTGACGTTGGCCGAGGAGCACAAGGCGTCGAACTCGGCGCGCAGCGCATGGCGCGCGCCGGGCAGCGCCACCGGCTGGCCGTCCAGGTCCTCGGGAATGCGCAGCTTGCGCCTGCCCCAGATGGCGGTCTGGCCCACCACCGAAATCTCCTGGCTGCCGAGGAATTTCGAGTGCAGGGGCTGGTCGGGCGACGACGATACGGGAGAGTTGGCCAAGACCAGGTCGAGCTTGTGCTGCAGCAGGCGCTGGACCAGTTCGTCCAGCGTGCCCGATTCGATGGTCAGCACCACCGTCGGGTCGCGCATCATTGGCCGGAACAGGTTTTCCTGGTAGTTGCGGCTCATGGTGGACACACCGCCGATGCGCACTCGCGCCATGCCTTCGTAATGGCCGTCCAGCCAGCCCAGCATCTCCTCGCCCAGGCCGAAGATGTTTTCCGCGTAGCGATACACCTGTCGCCCGGTGGCGGTCAGCAGCATCTGCCGGCCCCGGCGTTCGAACAGGGGATGGCCGAGGCGTTCCTCCAGGTGCTGGATTTGCGTGGAAAGCGTCGACTGGGAGACGTGCAGCGCGCGGGCGGCCTGCGTCAGGCGGCCCTCGGTCGTGACTTTCCAGAAGGCAAACAGGTGGCGGAAGTTGAGTTGCTGTAAGTCCATTGTTCTATTTTTCAGAACGAAAAGTCGTATTAAATATATTTTACACAAACTTTGTTTTCCCGGATCATGGCGCCTGTTTTGCTCCGGGAGGGACATGGACTTGCTGCTTGCCATCAATCATGCGGTCGCCTTGCTGCCGGCCCTGCTGATGCTCGGTGCCGCCTGGACGCCGCGCGTCTTTCGTACCTCGACAATCGCGCGCTGGCAGGGTTTCAACCGCTTGGCCGTGCTGGCGCTGGTGTTTGCGGCGATCTCGCTGGGCCTGGAGCTGATCGTTGCCCGGATGCCCGGTCACCCTGCTTTCGGCGGCGGGCATGCCTGGTTTGCGCCCAATCTGTTCGGCTGCTGGGTGAGCCTGCTGGTGCAGTTTCTGGGCACCGTGATCGGCGTGTACTCGATGCGCCATTTGCGAGGCGAACACCGCCAGGGCACCTACATCGCATCCTTGGCCGTGGTGCTGGCCAGCGTGCATTTCCTGCTGCTGGCCAACCACTGGGTGACCCTGATTGGCGCGTGGATGGCGATCGGTTTCGGCATGCAGCGGCTGCTCACGTTCTATCCCGAGCGCGGCTTCGCGCAGCTGGCCGCGCACAAGAAGCGCATTGCCGACCGGTTGGCCGACCTGCTGCTGATCGTGGCGGCAGTACTGGCCTGGCGCACCGTGGGCAGTGGTTCGCTGAGCGTGCTGATGGCGCAGGTGGCTGCCGGGGTGCGCGCGCCGGAGCTCAGCGCCAGCGCCACCTTGCTGGCGCTGGCGGTGATCCTGCGCACGGCCTTGTTGCCGGTACACGGCTGGCTGATCCAGGTGATGGAGGCGCCGACACCGGTGTCGGCTCTGCTGCATGCCGGCGTGGTCAACCTGGGTGGCTACGTGCTGGTGTTCTTCGCGCCGCTGCTGGGCGTGTCCGACGTCGCGCACTGGTGCCTGGTGGTGATCGGCCTGGTCAGCACGGTGCTGGGCGGGACGGTGATGATCACCCGGGTCAGCCTGAAGGTGCACCTGGCCTGGTCGACCTTGAGCCAGATGGGTTTCATGTTGATGGAATGCGGGCTGGGTCTGTATCAGCTGGCCGCGCTGCATCTGCTGGGGCACTCGCTGTACAAGGCACATTCGTTCCTGGCGGCATCGTCGGCGGTACGCAACACGCGCATCCTGCGGTTGCACGAAGACGGCCACAACGGGCGCCTGAGCCTGCTGTGGGCACCGCTGTTGGGGTACGCCGTGGTCTGGTGCGGGCAGCATCTGCTTGCCGACCTGGCTTGGCCGTGGTGGTGGAGCGCGATCCTGGCGCTGGCATGGGGGCCGTTGCTGTGGTTGCCGGGGCGTCAGCGGGGATGGCACGCCTTGACCGGCCTGGCGATGGTGGTGGGCTTCACTGTGGCGGCCTTCGTGGTGGAGTACCTGCCGCTGGGCGCGGGTTTCGCGCCGTTCGCGGCCGCCGGGCCGCTGGCGTTCGCCGGCATGGCCTTCATGTATGCCGGCTTCGTGGCGCTGCAGTGGTGGCCGCAGGGCTTCGTCGGCTTGCGCCAGTGGATCTACGCGGGCTTCTATCTGGACGAGTTGTACACCGTGCTGGTGCTGCGCTTGTGGCCGCAACACGAGGCGGGGTCGGCGGGCAGCCGGTTTCCCACCACGCAGTCCGTGCCGGCAAGGGATGAGTGAGATGAGCATGAGCGAGACAGTGCCGGAGGTGGCCGGTTCCGGCGTGGATGCCGAGGTGGTGCGCATGGCGTGCCAGCAGGCGGTACGGAGCATCGCCCCAAGCTGGCCGCTGGATGGTGCGGTGGCGATAAACCCGCACTGGCATCGCATTCACATGCCGGTGCGCCAGGTGGCGGCGCGGCTGGTGTTGCTGGGCGGCATCAACGTGCTGCCGCAGCAGGCCTACCTGCGTGATTGCTGGAACCAGGGCCGGATCACCCGTGCGGATCTGGAAGTTGCGCGGGCGCAATCGGCGATCGATGACCTGCCCGACGCGCAGGCATTGGTGGCGGCGTTGTACGAACCGCCGGTGACGGCGATGCCGCTGGTGGTCGACGAGCTGGACGATGGTGCCGGCGGCACGCGTCACCTGCCGTGGCGCGGCGAGATCATGTTCCAGCTCAGCCAGGTGTGCGCCGCGTATTTCGACAAGGACCAGTCGCACTGGCTGCCGCGTGCGCAGCACGGCTTGTACCGGTTCTGGACCGACACGCTGCGGCACGAGAAGGGTCTGGGCATGGTCATGGGCCTGCCCGGCTTGCGCGCCGTCCTGCGCGGCCTGCCGGATTCCGCCGAGGCCGCGATGCACTGGGCACTGGCTCGCTTGCAGCTGCCCGAGGCAGCGCTGGAGCCGTATTTCGAGGCGCTGTTGCTGTCGATCAACGGCTGGGCCTCGTGGTGTGCCTGGTTGAAGCACCAGGCCGAAGGACGCGGCGCGACGGATCGGCATCTGGACGAATTGCTGGCCATGCGCCTGGTGTGGGAAGCCTTGCTGCTTGAATGTCACCCGCGCCGGGTGAACCAGGCCGCGGCCCGCCTGCGCATGGCCTGGGAGGTATTCCCCCAGCGCCTGGCAACGGTCATCCATCGTGCGCGTGTGGACGAGCTGTGGCAGATGGCGCTGGAGCAGGGCTTCCAGCGCGAACTGGCGGACAAGTTGACCACGCCGGCTGGCGATGCGGTGGCGATCGCGACGACGGATGTACAGATGGTGTTCTGCATCGACATCCGCAGCGAGCCCATGCGCCGCGCGCTGGAGGCGCTGGATAGCGGCATCCAGACGCGTGCCTTCGCCGGCTTCTTCGGCTTGCCGATGAGCTATCGCCCGCTGGGCGCACAGGCGAGCCGGCCGCAGCTGCCGGGCCTGGCATTTCCCGAAGTGGAGGTGGAGGACCAGATCCTGCCTGCCCCCGGCGCGTCGCCGGAAGCGGCGCCGGGGCGTCGGCAGCGTCTCCGGCGACTGGCTGCCCACGGCCAGTGGCAGAACACCACCCGCTGGCCCAGCACAACGTTTTCCTATGTCGAGGCGGTGGGCTTCGGCTATCTGCGGCGCCTGTGGCAGTGGCTGCGGCCACCGACCACGCCGCGCCACAACGACGACCATTACGGTCTGCCACACGCCTACCGTGCGCTCGCGCGGCCGCGCTTGGTGGGCGTGCCACTGGACCGTCAGGTGGCACTGGCGGCCGGTGCCCTGCGCGTCATGGGCATCGACCGTCAGTTGGCCCCGCTGGTGGTGCTTGCGGGTCATGCCAGCCAGAGCTGCAACAACGCACATGCCTCGACCCTGGACTGCGGCGCCTGCGGCGGTCAGTCCGGCGAGGCCAACGTGCGCGCGCTGGCGGCCTTGCTGAACGATCCGGAAGTGCGCGCGGGGCTGGCGCGTGAGGAAGGCATCGATGTGCCCGAATCTACCTGGTTCGTGGCGGCGCTGCACAACACCACCACCGACGAGATCACCGGCTTCGAGCTGGATCTGTTGCCGGCGTCGAAACAGGCGCGCTGGCAGCAGCTGCAGCAGACGCTGGCGGCAGCCGGCGACCGTGTGCGCCGCGAACGCGCGCCGACCCTGTGGATGAGCGCGGATGGCGACGTCACGGAGGTGCTGGAGCGCTTCCGCCGGCGTGCCAATGATGGCTCGGAAACCCGGCCAGAGTGGGGGCTGACTACCAACGCCGGTTTCATCATCGGGCCGCGCGCACTGACCCGGCATGCGCTTTTCACGCGCTGTTACCTGCATGACTACGACGCGCAGGCGGACGCGGATTTTGCGGTGCTGGAAAAGCTGATGCTCGGGCCGCTGGTGGTGACCCATTGGCTGGGCTGGCAGTACCACGCCTCCACCACCGACCCGCTGCATTACGGTGCCGGCAACAAGGTGCTGCACAACGTGATCGGGGGACGCATCGGTGTATTCGAGGGCAATGGCGGCGACCTGCGCATCGGTATCCCGCGCCAGTCATTGTCCGATGGTCGCAGCTGGCGCCACGAGCCGCTGCGCCAGACCACGGTGATCGCCGCGCCGCGCCATGCCATCGACGCGATCATCGCCCGCCACGAGGTGTTGCAGCGGATCATCGACAATGGCTGGATGATCCTGTGGCAGTACGAGAACGGTCGGCTGATGCGCCGTGCGGCCAGCGGTTGGAAGGTGCTGGGCTGATCGTCGCGAACCGGCGGCAACACGTTGCCGGCACTCGCTTACCAGGCGATGCAGACGTTTTTCGGCTCGGTGAAGAAGCGCAGCGCTTCGCTACCGCCCTCGCGCCCGACGCCGGAATGTTTGCTGCCGCCGAAGGGCGTGCGCAGGTCGCGCAGCATCCAGCAGTTGATCCACACGATGCCGAAATCCAGCTGGGCGCCAAGCCGATGCGCGCGGGACAGGTCGCGCGTCCACAGCGACGCGGCCAGCCCGTAGCCGGTGCCGTTGGCGATGGCCAGGGCTTCGGCTTCATCCTCGAACGGAATCAGGCTTACCACCGGGCCGAAGATTTCCTGCTGGTTGGTGACGGCGTCGTTCGACAGGCCCTCGATCACCGTGGGCGCCACGAACCAGCCCTGCGCGCAGCGCCCGGGAACCTGCACCGGCTCGCCGCCGAGCACGATCCGGCCACCCTCGGCGCGCGCCTGTTCGATGCAGGCCATCACCTTGTCGAAATGCGGTTTGGACACCAGCGCGCCGAGATCGCTGGTGGCGTCGTTCGGATCACCGACGCGCAAGGCGCGTACACGTTCGAGGTAACGCGTGCGGAAGTCGTCGTAGATCGAACGTTGCACCAGCAGGCGTGAGCCGCACAGGCAGATCTCGCCCTGGTTGGCGAAACCCGAGCGCACGATGGTGTCGAGATGGGTGTCCGAAAGATCGGCGTCGGCGAACACGATGGCGGGGTTCTTGCCGCCCAGTTCCAGCGAAACCTTCTTGAACTGCGGTGCAGCCACGGCCGCAATGCGCGCACCGGTGGCGGTGCTGCCGGTGAACGAAACCGCCTTCACGCCGGTGTGCTCGACGATCGCCTGGCCCACCGTGGGGCCGCGACCCTGCACGATGTTCAGCACGCCGGGCGGCAGGCCGGCCTCGATGCTCAATTCGGCGAGCAGGGCGCAGGTGCAGGGCGTGATTTCCGAGGGCTTGGCCACCACCGTGTTGCCGCTGGCCAGGGCCGGCGCGATTTTCCAGGTGAACAGGTACAGCGGCAGGTTCCACGGACTGATGCAGCCCACCACGCCCAACGGCTGGCGCAAGGTGACGTTGATGGCCCCCTGGCCTGGGGTACCGGTGTCCGTGGCGTGCGATTCGCTGCTCCAGCCCATCACGGCGGCGGCGAAATAGCGCAAGTTGCTCACCGCGCGTGGAATATCCACGCTGCGGGCGAGTTTTACCGGCTTGCCGTTGTCGCGCGATTCCAGCGCGGCGAATTCGTCCAGCCGCGCCTCGACCAGGTCGGCCAGCCGCTGCAGCAGGCGGGCACGTTGTTCGATCGGCGTGGCGGCCCAGCCTGGCGCGGCACGGCGAGCGGCCTGCACGGCAGCGTCGACGTCGGCAGCATCGCCATCGGGGCAGTGGGCGAACACCGCGCCTGTGGCGGGTTCGAAGACGTCGAGGTAGCGGTCGTTGGCTGGCGCCTGCAGGCGACCGTCGATCAGGTTGGCAAGGCGCATGGGCATCCGCGCAAGCTTACGACTTGCTCGCGGCGATTGCACCGGACGTGGGCGTATGCGGCTGTTTGCCAGCCTGGTTGTCGTGACGCCCGAAGGTACTCAGCTCAGTGCGCGGGTTCGTCCGCCATCCACCGCAATGCTGACGCCGTTGACGTAGGCGGCTGCCGGCGTGCACAGGAAGGCGATCACTGCAGCCACTTCCTCTGCCTCGCCGAAGCGGCGGGCGGGGACGGTGGCCAGCATGTCGCGTGTGACGGCGTCCTCGTCGCGCCCGCTGGCCTTGATCCGGGTGGCGAGGATGTCGTCCAGCCGTGCGGTGCGGGTGTAGCCGGGCAACACGTTGTTGACGGTGATGCCGTCGGCGGCCAGCTCGCCGGACAGGGTCTTGGCCCAGCCGGCCACGGCGGCACGCACGGTATTGGAGACGCCCAGTCCGGCGATCGGTTCCTTCACCGAGGTGGAAATCACGTTGACGATGCGCCCGTAAGCGGCTTCGCGCATGCCTGGCAGCAGCGCCTGCACCAGCGTCTGCCCGGCCAGCAGGTGTTGGCGGAAAGCGGTCTCGAAGGCGGCGGCATCGGCCATGTGTGCGGGGCCACCAGGCGGGCCGCCGGTGTTGTTCACCAGGATCTGCACGGGCGCGTCGGCGACGAGTGCGGCAGCGGCGTCGCGCAGCGCCGCGGTGTCGTGCATGTCCACGCTGCGCCAGTCGTGATGCTGGTCGGCATGCGTGCGCGGCAGTTGGTCGGCCAGTGCCTGCAGCGCTTCGGCGGAACGGGCCAGCAAGGTGACGCTGGCGCCAAGCCCGGCCAGTTCCAGCGCGCTGGCGCGGCCGATGCCTTGCGAGGCGCCGCAGACCAGCGCGTGACGTCCACTCAGATCCAGTTGCATGGTGATGTCCTTGGCATGGGGTGCGACGGCATGGAGGCGGCGGCGTGCGGCACGGCGAAACGGGCTCTCAGCCGCGCAGCACCCATTGCAGTCCCAGCGCGATAAGCCAGCAGGCCCAGGCCAGCCACTGGCTGTATCGCCACACGCGCCACCAGCGGGTGACGATGGGGTCGGCAAGAGCGGGGATGGCGGGCGAGCGCAGCACATGCTGCATCCGCATCCACAGTCGCATGCCGCGCGCGCTGCCGCTGTCGTCGATGATCTGCCAGTGCTGCGGATGATCCTCGCGGATGCGTCGCGCCACGCGAAACGGTGCAACGTAGTGCAGTACCAGGCAGACGAGTCCGGCCAGCAGCAGGGCGATGTAAACGATGAAATGGCTCAACTGCCGCTCCCGCTCCAGTGCACCGGCAGCGCCGTGCGCAAGGTATGCAGCACGCCCTGGCCTTGCGGGGGCTTGCCGCAGACGCCGTGATCCACGGCCTGGGCGTAAGTCTTGGTCATCAGTCCGATCCAGACCGTGCCGTTGGGCCCGTGCGGCACCTTGAAGCTGCCGTTGGAGACCATGTTGTTGGGGGTGTCCACGGAGAACGCGGCCGGCGACTGTTCCCAGTAGGTGTTGCTGGATTGCTGCTGGGCGGAGCTGTAGAGCACCAGGTAACGCGCCTTCGGGTTGGATACGGTGACGCTGCCGAAGGCGCCACTGCTGGCGCTGCTCCAGCCCATGTACTCGCACAGGTTGACGTCATGCGTGTCGATCGGCTGGAAGGCATCGTCCAGCAGCACGACGGTGGGCGCGAACAGGTAGCTGTCCTTCAGCCAGCTGCCGTGGAGCTCGGACTTCAGCCCGACCCGGTAGGGCAGCTTGACGTCGGGCGGCAGGCTGAAGGCCAGGAAATAGCTGCGCGTGCCGTTGAGATCGGCCACCAGGCTGCCGCTGCCCAGCTTGAACTTCTTCGGGCGCCACGGCAGCAGGGTCTGGTAGGAGAAATCGGCAAAGCTGCTGCAACAGGGCGTGGCATCCTTCAATGCCTGTTGCGCCTTGGCGATGGTGACGCCGGTACTCTGCGCCGGGCGCAGGTTCGGGGGCAGCAGCGCCTTGGCACTGTGGCACGCGCCCAGCACGGTGCAGGCGGCAACGAGGATGGCGATGGCAAACGGTCGATAACGCATCAGGATCGTCAGAATTCAGCGGTCCCTGCCGCACGTGGATAGGGGATGGCGTCGCGGATGTTGGACAGGCCGCACACGTAGACCAACAGGCGCTCGAAGCCGAGACCGAAGCCGGCATGCGGTACGGTGCCGTAGCGGCGCAGGTCACGATACCAGCCATAGGTCGCAGTATCGAGGCCGAACTGGGCCATGCGGCGGTCGAGATAGTCCAGCCGTTCCTCGCGCTGCGCGCCGCCGATGATCTCGCCGATGCCCGGTGCCAGCACGTCCATTGCCGCCACGGTTTTGCCGTCGTCGTTCAGGCGCATGTAGAACGCCTTGATCGCCTCGGGGTAATTCATCACGACCACGGGACGGCCGATATGTTTCTCGGCGAGGTAGCGTTCGTGCTCGGTCTGAAGATCGATGCCCCAGGCCACCGGATACTCGAACTTTTCGCCCGACTTCTTCAGGATCTCGATCGCGTCGGTGTAGTCGATGCGCTCGAACGGCTTGGTGATGAACGCCTCCATCCGGCTGATCGCGTCGCTCTGCACGCGCTCGGCGAAGAACGCCATGTCGTCCGCGCGCTCGTCCAGCACCGCCTTGAAGATCGCCTTGAGGAAACCTTCGGCGCAATCGGCATTCGCTGTGAGGTCGGCGAACGCGATCTCCGGCTCCACCATCCAGAACTCGGCCAGATGGCGTGCGGTGTTGGAATTCTCGGCGCGGAAAGAGGGGCCGAACGTGTACACCTTGCTCATCGCCAGGCAGTACGCCTCGACGTTGAGCTGGCCGGACACGGTGAGGAACGCTTCGCGGCCGAAGAAATCCTTGCGGAAGTCGATCTTGCCGTCCGGCGTGCGCGGCAGGTTGGCCAGGTCCAGCGTGGACAACCGGAACATCTCGCCGGCGCCCTCGGCGTCGGAAGTGGTGATGATCGGCGTGTTGATCCAGAAGAAGCCCTGTTCGGTGAGATGGCGATGGATCGCCGTCATCATGGTGTGGCGCACGCGGGTCACCGCGCCGAACAGGTTGGTGCGCGGGCGCAGGTGGGCGACCTCGCGCAGGAACTCCATCGAGTGCTGCTTGGGCTGGATCGGGTAGGTTTCCGGATCGTCGACCAGACCGGTGACCTCGACGCTGTCGGCCTGGATCTCGAACGCCTGGCCCTTGCCCTGCGACGGCACCAGGGTGCCGGTGACGATCACGCCCGCACCGGCGGTGAGGTGCTTCACTTCGCTTTCGTAATTGGCCAGGGTGGCCGGTGCCACCGCCTGGATCGGATCGAAGCAGGAGCCGTCGGTGACATTGACGAAAGACAGCCCGGCCTTGGAGTCGCGCCGGGTGCGAACCCAGCCGCGCACGGTGACCTTGCTGCCGGCTTCCATTTGGCCGGAGAGCGCGTGCTTGACGCTGCATACCGTCGGGCTGACCGCCGTCATGAATTGAAACTCCTGATTGGGCGCCGCATATCGACGCGTGTGGGCAAACCGGCATGATAATGTAGTACACGTCGGACCCGCGACCTTTCGCCCGATTTTGTCCGGCTTGTTCCGTTCGTTCCACCGAGTTGCCCATGACCATCACGATCACCCCTGCCGCCAACCAGCGCATGCGCCAGTTCCTCGACCAGTCTCCTGCTGCCGCGGGCATTCGCTTCGGCGTGAAGCGCACCGGCTGCTCGGGTTTCGGTTATGTGGTGGATCTGGCCGAGGCCGTCGGTGCGGAGGACCAACTGGTCGAAGTCGATGGCGTGCCGGTAGTGGTGGACAGCAAGAGCCTGCCACTGGTCGACGGCACGGTGATCGATTTCCAGCGTCAGGGCCTCAACGCCAGCTTCGTGTTCCACAACCCCAACGCCACCGGGGCGTGCGGCTGCGGGGAAAGCTTCACCGTGAGCTGAGCCGGGCAGGGCGCCGACCCGTGGCGCCATCGGAGGAGTCCGCACTCTTCGGGTTCCCGTTCGCCCGCGCGCCGAGACTTGCGCTCAAGTCACTGTCACGCTTACACTTCCGCTTCTGTCCGCGCTGCAAAGGGCCGACAGGACACTTGCCTCACCGCACCTGCGGGAGGCTGCGAGGCCGTTTTTGGCCGCATCCACAAGGAGTTCCTCCAAGATGACCCTGCGTCATTACGAAGTCGTGTTTCTGGTCCACCCTGACCAGAGCGAGCAGGTCCCGGCGATGATCGAGCGCTACAAGGCGCTGATCGAGACCGACGGCGGCAAGATCCACCGTCTGGAAGATTGGGGCCGCCGTCAGCTGGCTTACCCGATCGTCAACCTGGCCAAGGCACATTACGTGCTGCTCAACATCGAAGTCAGCCAGAGTGCGCTGAACGAGCTGGAGTCGGGTTTCCGCTTCAACGACGCCGTGCTGCGCCACTTGGTGATCCGTCGCGACGAGGCCGATCTCGAGCCGTCCTTCATCCTGAAGTCGAAGGAAAAGGACGATGCCAAGACCTCGCGTCGCCGTGACGACGACAGCGATGGTGACGAGCGCCCGGCCCGCCGCGAGCGCAACGACAGCGATAGCGACAACGATCGCGACAGCGACGACTGATCAGGAGCCACGACATGTCCAAGTTCTTCCGCCGCCGCAAGTTCTGCCGCTTCACTGCCGAGAAGGTGAAGGAGATCGATTACAAGGATCTCAACACCCTGCGTCAGTACATCACCGAAAACGGCAAGATCGTGCCGAGCCGCATCACCGGCACCAAGGCGCGTTACCAGCGTCAGCTGGCCACGGCCATCAAGCGCGCGCGCTTCCTGTCGCTGTTGCCGTACACCGACAACCACGACGTCTGATCCCGGAACCCTTCTCCCCGCCGGGGAGAAGGTGCCCGCAGGGCGGATGAGGGGGGGGGCTCGCGACAGCGTTGATTCGAAGCGTGCTTCGATCGATGCCAGCGCAAATCCGCCCCTCGCTCCATCCGCCCTCTGATGGGAAACACCAGCAACATTCGGACAACCGTCCACGGCTGCGCCGGCCATTCCGGTGCTAACGAAAAGGAATCATCATGGAACTCATTCTTCTCGAGAAGGTGCGCAACCTCGGCAACCTCGGCGACAAGGTCGTCGTGAAGCCGGGTTACGGCCGCAACTACCTGCTGCCCCAGGGCAAGGCCGTGCGTGTGAACGCCGAGAACCTGGCCGCGTTCGAGCAGCGCCGCGCCGAGTACGAGGCAAAGGCCGACAAGCAGTTGTCGGATGCCCAGTCGCGCATGGCCAAGCTGGCCGACGTGTCGGTGACCATCGAAGCGCACGCCAGTGCCGAGGGCAAGCTGTACGGCTCGGTCGGTCCGCGCGATATCGCCGAGGCGCTGCAGGCCGTCGGTCATGACGTCAACAAGGGTGAAGTGATCCAGGGCGAAGGCCCGATCCGTCACACTGGCGAGTTCGACGTGGTGATCAGCCTCCACGCCGACGTCGAGACCAAGGTCAAGGTGATCGTGGTCGGCGAGAAGTAAGCCGCCGCGATACCGTACCCGGGACGGGCGCCTCAGGGCGCCCGTCTGCTTTTGGGCGCGGCCGGGGTTTTATCCCCAGCAACACACAGCTTATCCACAGAGTTGTTGTCTCGCCCCGTGCGACGTCGCCGCGTATGCTCACAGGCAGCACCGGCCAGCGCGTCCGCGGGGCGTGTGCACGCCCTTCGCGAGGTAGATCCATGTCCTTTGTTCCCGAGCGCCATTCCGAGCGGGCCCCGTCGTTCGAGTCGCTGCGCGTGCCGCCGCACTCGATCGATGCCGAGCAGGCCGTGCTCGGTGGCCTGATGCTGGCGCCCGATGCGCTGGACAAGGTGGCCGATCGCCTCGGCGAGGGCGATTTCTACCGCAAGGACCATCGCCTGATCTGGCGGGCCATCACCGAGCTGGCGAACAAGGGCATGCCGTGCGATGCGGTGACCCTGGGCGACTGGTTCGATGCCAACGGCCTGGCCGAGATGGTTGGTGGCGCCAGCTATCTGGTCGAGCTGGCCAATGCCACGCCCAGTGCGGCGAACATTGCCGCCTATGCCGAGATCGTGCGCGAGAAGTCGGTGCTGCGGCAGCTGATCGACGCCGGCACCTCGATCACCGAGGACGGTTATCGCCCGGAAGGCAAGAGCGTGCAGGAGGTGATGGAAAGCGCCGAGCAGCGCGTGTTCCACATCGCCGAATCCGGCGCGCGCGGCAAGAAGGATTCGGTCTCGATGCGCGAGGCGGTGAAGGATGCCTTCCGCCTGCTGCACGAGCGTTACCAGAACCGGGGCCAGCTCACCGGCGTCTCCAGCGGCTTCACCGACCTGGACGAACTGACCTCGGGCCTGCAGCCGTCCGACCTGATCATCGTCGCGGCGCGTCCGTCGATGGGCAAGACCGCGTTCTCGGTGAACATCGCCGAGGCGGTGGCCTTGCGCGCGAAGAAGGCGGTGGCGGTGTTCTCGATGGAAATGTCCGCCTCGCAGCTGGCTTTCCGCCTGATCTCCTCGGTCGGCCGCATCCACCAGCAGCACCTGCGCAATGGCGACCTGGCCGAGGAAGACTGGCCGCGCGTCACCAACGCCATCGCACTGTTGTCCGAGGCGAAGATCTACATCGACGATACCCCCGGCCTGTCGCCGGTGGAGTTGCGTTCGCGCGCGCGCCGCCTGCATCGCGAACACGGCGGGCTGGGCCTGATCGTGATCGACTACCTGCAGCTGATGCAGGTGCCCGGAAGCAAGGAGAATCGCGCCACCGAAATTTCAGAAATTTCGCGTTCACTGAAGGGGCTCGCCAAGGAACTGAACGTGCCCGTGATCGCCCTTTCGCAGTTGAACCGCTCGCTGGAACAGCGCGCCGACAAGCGTCCGATGATGTCCGACCTGCGCGAATCCGGCGCCATCGAGCAGGACGCCGACGTGATCATGTTCATCTACCGCGACGACTACTACAACAAGGAATCGCCGGACAAGGGACTGGCCGAGATCATCATCGGCAAGCAGCGTAACGGCCCCACCGACACGGTGAAGCTCACCTTCCTCGGCCACTACACCAAGTTCGAGAACTACGCGCCGGATTCCTTCGTGGGGGCGTTTGATTGAGAACCGCGGTGCAGAGCGTGTCGTTTGCAGCGTCGTCGAGCCGGTGTTTCGGCAATGGCCGATCACGTATCCGGCGTTTTCCATGCGCGCTTGGCCAGGCCGTGCTTCAAGCCTTGCAGCGGCGTCATCCCAGCGAACGCTGGGATCCAGTGACTTTAGTTCCAGGAATGCGCAAGGCGCTGGATTCCAGCGTTCGCTGGAATGACGAGCTTTCGGAGCCTGTAAAAAATTCATCCGTTCGCCGCAATGGCCGTTCAAGCCCGTTGGTAGGAGCCCGCTCGCGGGCGATGCTGTTATCCGGGATTCGAGAGAGCATCGCCCGCGAGCGGGCTCCTACGCGACCACTTCGGATCTTTCGCCGTCCATGAGCCGCACCACGGTCGCCACCATCCATCTCGGCGCCTTGCGCCATAACCTGGCGCGAATCAAGGCGCTGGCCGCGCCGGCGAAAGTGATGGCGGTGGTCAAGGCTGATGCCTACGGCCACGGACTGGAACGGGTGGCGCGCGCGCTGAATGGCGATGCCGAAGCCTTTGCCGTGGCCGCATTGGGCGATGGCCTGCGCCTGCGTGCGGCCGGGCATCGGCAGCGCATCGTGGTGCTGTCCGGCCCTGATCAGTCCGGTGATATTGCCGAGATGCAGCGGCTGGGTCTGGATGCGGCGATCCACCATTCGGCGCAACTGGCGTGGCTGGCCGAAGCCAGCGCGTCGCGCGGGCGCCTGCGGGTGTGGCTGAAGATCGACAGCGGCATGCATCGGCTCGGTTTCGCTCCCGCGGACGTGGCCGACGTGCACGCGCGATTGGCGGCGATGCCGGGGATCGATCCGGATATCGGCCTGCTCACCCATTTCTCCGATTCGGAAGTGTTCGATGGCGCGCAGACGCCGGCACAGATCGCCCGTTTCAATGCCGTGACAGCCTCGTTCAGCGGGCCGCGTTCGCTGTCCAATTCTGCCGCCGTGCTCGGCTGGCCCGACGCACGCGGCGACTGGGTACGCACCGGTGGCTTGCTGTACGGGTTGTCGGTGGTCGAGGGCAAGAGCGGTGCCGATTTCGGTTTTCGTCCCGCGATGACACTGAGCACCCGGCTGATCGCGGTCAATCGCGTCGGCAAGGGCGAGCGCATCGGTTACAACGGCACCTGGACCTGCCCGGAGGACATGCCGATCGGCGTGGCCGCGGTTGGTTACGGCGATGGCTACCCGCGCAGTGCCAAGGCCGGTACGCCGGTGCTGGTGGGTGATCGATGCGTGCCGTTGGTCGGGCGCGTGTCGATGGATTTGATCACGCTTGATCTGCGCGAAGCGCCACAGGCGAAGGTCGGTGATCGCGTGACCTTGTGGGGCCCTGAGTTGCCAGCGGAAACCGTCGCCGCGCAGTCCGCCACGATCTCCTACGACCTCACCTGTGGCATGACGCGGCGGGTATTGTTCATCGAGGACGAGGGCTGACACGCGCTGTGGGTCTAAGCGTCTCGTCGCATGCGATCGGTGCGGGCTAAGCTTTCTCCATTCCTTTTCTGACCGGATCCACGCATGGCCAAGGCCAAGACCGCCTACGTTTGCACCGACTGTGGTGCCGAACACCCGAAGTGGCAGGGCTCGTGCGCCGAGTGCGGCGCCTGGAACACGCTCAGCGAATTCGTGGTGCAGCCGGCGAAGGTCGCCGCTGCAGGCGGGGCTCGCAACAGTGGCTACGCCGGCAAGGCGGCCGGTGCGGCGAAGGTGACCGCGTTGACCGAGGTGGCGACGGCCACCGAATCGCGCACACTGACCGGCATTGGCGAGCTGGACCGCGTGCTCGGTGGTGGCCTGGTCGACGGCTCGGTGGTGCTGATCGGCGGCGATCCGGGCATCGGCAAGTCCACACTGCTGCTGCAGATGCTGGGGCGGATTGGCGCGCACCTGCCGGGCGTGTACGTCACCGGCGAGGAATCGCTGGCCCAGGTGGCTTCGCGCGCACAGCGCCTGGATCTGCCGCTGGAGCCGTTGCAGGCGCTGGCGGAAACCTGCATCGAACGCATTCTCGAACAGGCCATGGCGACGCGGCCACGCGTGCTCATCATCGATTCGATCCAGACCATCTGGACCGAGTTGCTCACGGCTGCGCCCGGTTCGGTATCGCAGGTGCGCGAGTCGGCAGCCAAGCTGACGCGCTTCGCCAAGGAGAGTGGTACCAGCGTGCTGCTGGTCGGCCATGTCACCAAGGAAGGCGGCATCGCGGGACCGCGCGTGCTTGAGCACATGGTCGATGCGGTGCTGTATTTCGAGGGCGAATCCGGTTCGCGTTTCCGCGTGCTGCGCGCGTTCAAGAATCGCTTTGGCGCGGTCAACGAGCTGGGCGTGTTCGCGATGTCCGACAAGGGTTTGCGCGAAGTGCCCAATCCGTCGGCGATCTTCCTTTCCGCGCATAGCGAGCCGACCGCCGGCAGCGCGGTGATGGTGACGCGTGAAGGCACGCGGCCGTTGCTGGTGGAGGTGCAGGCGCTGGTCGACCAGAGCTCGCTGGGTAATCCGCGCCGCGTGGCGCTGGGCCTGGAGCAGAATCGCCTGGCGATGCTGCTGGCGGTATTGCACCGCCATGGCGGCGTAGCGGCTTACGATCAGGACGTGTTCGTCAACGTGGTCGGCGGCATCCGCGTGCAGGAAACCGCGGCGGATTTGCCGGTGCTGCTGGCGATCCGTTCATCGCTGCGCGATCGTCCGCTGCCGGACAAGACCGTGGCCTTCGGTGAAGTCGGTTTGTCCGGTGAAATCCGCCCGGTACCCAACGGCGAGGAACGCCTGAAGGAGGCGTCCACGCATGGCTTCAAGCGCGCCATCGTGCCCAAGGCGAATGCGCCGAAGAAAGGCCGCGTGGGCGAGATGGAAGTGATCGGCGTCGAGCGCCTGGTGCAGGCCCTCGACGCGGCAGGCTAGTCCGACGAGCTATTGGTCTCTGGAGGCCAAACGATGGCTTGTGCCGCAATGATTCGCTGGCCATCGAAAGCAAGTGCCGGTGAGCCGTGCAGCACGTAGCCGAGAGCAAGCGCGGCACTGACGCGGTGGCAGAAAGCAGTGTCGTCCGGTCCGGTCAGCAGGCGGTAGACCGGCAGGTTGTCAGGTGGTTGCGACATGCTCGTTCCGATGATGGCGGGGCTGCGCGAGGTGCTCAGGGCGAACGCTGCAGGATCACTTCCAGCACGAACTTCGAACCGAAGAAGGCCAGCGCCAGCACGGCCATGCCGATCAGGGTGAGATTGACCGCGCGGGTGCCGCGCCAACCGTGACGCCAGCGGCCCCACAGCAGCGCGCCGAAGATCAGCCAGGCCACCACGCTGAGCACGATGGTATGCGCCAGGTGCTGGCTGCGGATGTTCTGCACGAACAGCGCGCCGGTGAGCAGGGTCAGGGTGAGTCCGCCGAAGCCGGCACCGATCAGGCGGAACAGCAGCGCTTCGGTCTGGGTCAGCGGTGGCAGGGCGCGGATCAGCCGGCCGGGACGATGCGAGCGCAGCGCGCGTTCCTGGATGGCGAGCAGAATCGCCAGCACCGCGGCAATCGACAGCAGGCTGTAGGCGAGCAGGGCGATGGTGACGTGCAGGGTGATCTGCCAGTCCATCGGCAGCGGTCGCGTCGGCGGCGCCACGAAAATATCCAGCGCCAGCAACAGCGCAGCCAACGGAAACACGATCACGCCCAGCCCGGCCACCGGTCGCGACAGGTTCACCAGCAGAGTCAGCGCCGCCACCACGCAGGCGACCAGCGACAACGCGGCGAAAAAGTGCAGGTCCAGACGCCCACCATGGGCACCCAGCAGTACGCCCGCATGCAGCAGCACGGCCAGCGTGGCGGCACCGAGTCCCAGGCGCTGCGGCGTGCGCGGACAGCCGGTCAGCGGCGCCGCCAGCAGCGTGGCGCCGCCCGCATACAGCACGATGGCGAGAATGGATGGCAGTACGAGTGACATGACGTGGAAGTGTGGCACAGGCTCTTGGTGGACGTGAATGCTTCTCATCGCATGATCGGCACTTGCAATATTTAGATATTTGTCTAAATATCTAGCTATACCTGATTGACGATGCGGATCATGAAGCAGCAGGAAGTGTTCAAGGCCATGGCCGACCCGACCCGGCGCGCGATCCTCAAGCGCCTGCAGGGTGGCTCGTTGACGGCCGGCGAGATCGGCGCGGCGTTCGACATCACGCCGGCCTCGCTGTCGCATCACTTCGCCGTGCTCAAGCGCGCCGACCTGGTGCGCACCGAGCGGCGCGGCCAATACATCGTCTATTCGCTCAACAGCACCGTATTCGAGGATCTCGCCCGCATGGTGCTGGATCTGTTTCCGTCAAAAGGAAACACCGGAGGAAAGAAATGAAACCCGCACGCACACTGATTGTGTCAGCCATCTTCGCGGTGATTGCCGTGGGTGTGGCGATCTGGCTGTATCCGCACCTGCCTGCGCGGGTGCCCATCCATTGGGATGGCCAGGGGCACGCCAATGGTTATGCGTCGCGCTTCTGGGGCGTGGCGATATGGCCGCTGATGATCATCGTCTTGGCCGCGCTGACGGTGCTGCTTCCGTGCATCTCGCCGCGCAGGTTTGCCATTACGCCGTTCGCCGACGTTTACGGCGGCCTGATGCTGGCCATCCAGGGCGCGATGCTGGTGATCGGCGTGACAGCGCAATTGGGCTCTGCCGGTTACCCGGTGCCGATATCCACCGTGGTGCCACTGGTTGCCGGCGTGCTGCTGGTGGTCGTGGGCAACTACATGGGCAAGCTGCGCCGCAATTTCTTCGTGGGCATCAAGACGCCGTGGACACTGGCCAGTGAGGCGGTGTGGGAGCGCACCCATCGCCTAGGCGGCTGGCTGTTCGTGCTGGCTGGCGTGGCGATGGTGGTGGATGCGCTCGCTGGAGGCGCAGGCTGGTGGATGCTGGTGGCGGTGGCGGTCGCCTGCCTGGTTCCCGCGGCTTATTCGTATGTGGTCTATCGGCGCCTGGAGGGGCGCCATCCTTCCATGGGAGGTCGCTCATGAACACACGTTTGTCGATCCGTGCCGTGCTGGGTGTTGCCTTGCTGGCCACCGCACCGGGGCACGCGAAGGCCGCCGTGCCGGCAACAAGTTGCGCGGCACACGCCAGTGCCGTGCTCGACGCGCTGGTGCGCGGCGACGACGTTGCCGCGGGCAAGGACTTCGCGCCAAGCCTGGCGGCGCAGCTGGACGCTGCAACGCTGGCGAAGGTGTGGAGCACGTTGCAGGCGCAGGCGGGGCGCTACGTATCGCATGGCGCTGCGCAAGGCGCATACATCCGAGATCAACCGGTGACGGTCACCCCGGTGCATTTCGCCAAAGTGCCACTGGGCATGGTGGTCCAGTGCGATGGCAGCAGCCGGATCACCACGCTGCGCTTCGCGCCACAGGAGCAACTGGCGCTGGCAATCCAGAAAAGTGCGCCGGTGCCGGTGCGGGCGCATGTCGAGGCCGATGGCGTGCGTGTGCAGCCGATGGCGGTCGTCTCGCCGTTGGGCCCGCTGAAAGGCGTGTTGACCTTGCCGCCCGGCAAGGGGCCGTTTCCGGCCGTGGTGATGGTGGCAGGCTCCGGAGCCCACGACTTCGACGAGACGGTGGGTCCGAACAAGCCGTTTCGCGACCTTGCCGAGGGGCTGGCCAGAGCGGGCGTCGCCTCGCTGCGGTACGACAAGCGTCCTTACGATTACAGCGACTGGGGGACGAAAGGCGGCTACAACGTCGACGCCGAGGTAACCGATGACGCCGTGACCGCAGCGCATGCGCTCTCCGCGCTGAAGGCGATCGATCCGCGCCGTGTCTACGTGCTGGGCCATAGCCTGGGCGCGATGATGGCGCCGCGCATCGGCCAGCGTGATCCGCAGCTGGCAGGCCTGATCTTGCTGGCGGCGCCGGCCAGGAGCTTGCTGGATGTGCTGATTCAGCAGTTCCATGAGCAGGATCCGCCCAAGGTGGCGACCCGGAAGATCGAAGCCCTTCGCCATGAGCAGAAGCTGCTGGCGCAGGCCACGCCGGGGCAGCCACCGCGTGGCACGTTCTTCGGTCAGCCGCAAAGCTACTGGCAGAGCCTGAACGACTACCACCAGGTGGCCGTGGCCCAATCGCTGGGCATGCCGATGCTGTTCCTGCAGGGCGATGCCGATTTCCAGGTCTCGCCAACACTCGACTTCGCGGTATGGAAGCGGGACATGGCCGGCACGCCGACCGCCACCTTCCACCTCTACCCCGGGCTGGGCCACCTGTTCATGCCGGCCGCGCAGACCGGCAGTGATTATTCGAAGCCCAGTCACGTCGATCCCCGTGTCATCCGCGATATCGCTGCCTGGATCGGGCGCCGATAGACGGCCATTACAGCCGGGCCGGGCCATCGCGCAGCGGACCGGCGGGTGGACAGCGTGGTCCCGGCGCGCCCATGCCATGGTCGCGTCCCGTATACTGGAAGCTTTCCGCATCCTCGTTGCCCGCCATGTTCGAATCGCTCAGCCAACGCCTCTCCACCACCGTCAACCGCCTGCGTGGCCGCGGTCGGTTGACCGAGGAAAACATTCGCGAGTCCCTGCGCGAGGTGCGCATTGCCCTGCTGGAAGCCGATGTGGCGTTGCCGGTGGTGCAGGCGCTGATCGAGCGCGTGAAGGTGCGCGCGGTTGGTCAGGAAGTCATCAAGAGCCTGTCGCCGGGCCAGGCGCTGGTGAAGGTGGTCAGCGACGAGCTGACCAAGGTGATGGGCACGGTCAACACCGAGTTGAACCTGGCCCAGCAGCCGCCGGCGGTGGTGCTGATGGCCGGCCTGCAGGGCGCCGGCAAGACCACCACCGTGGCCAAGCTGGCCCGCTTCCTGACCGAGCGCAAGAAGAAAAAGGTGATGGTGGTGAGCTGCGACGTCTATCGTCCGGCCGCCATCGAGCAGTTGCGCACGCTGGCCGAGCAGGTCGGCGTGAAGTTCTTCCCGTCCGAGGCGGGCCAGAACCCGGTGGACATCGCCAAGGGCGCCATCGCGGCGGCCCGGCGCGAGGTGGTCGACGTGCTGCTGGTGGATACCGCCGGCCGCCTGCACGTGGACGAGGCGATGATGGCCGAGATCAAGGCGCTGCATGCCGCGATCACCCCGGTCGAGACCCTGTTCGTGGTCGATTCGATGACCGGCCAGGACGCCGCCACTACCGCCAAGGCGTTCAGCGAGGCGCTGCCGCTCACCGGCGTGGTGCTGACCAAGACCGACGGTGATGCGCGCGGCGGCGCGGCCCTGTCGGTGCGCTATGTCACCGGTCGGCCGATCAAGTTCCTCGGTGCCGGCGAGAAGACCGATGCGCTGGAGCCGTTCCATCCCGATCGCGTGGCGCAGCGCATCCTCGGCATGGGCGACGTGCTCTCGCTGGTCGAGGAAGTCGAGCGCAAGGTCGACCAGGAAAAGGCGCAGAAGCTCGCCACCAAGGTGATGAAGGGCAAGCGCTTCGATCTCAACGACATGCGCGACCAGCTCGAACAGATGAACAACATGGGCGGCCTGGCGGGCCTGATGGACAAGCTGCCCGGCGTGTCCGGGTTGCCCGACAGCGTGAAATCCAAGGTCAACGACGGCGAGATCAAGCGCATGGTCGCGATCATCCAGTCGATGACCAAGAAGGAACGGCGCCATCCCGATCTGCTGAACGGTTCGCGCCGCGCCCGTGTCGCCAAGGGCTCGGGGAACCAGCCGGCCGACGTGAACCGCCTGCTGAAGCAGTACATGCAGATGGAAAAGATGATGTCCAAGCTCTCCCGCGGCGGCAGCAAGGGCCTGCTGCGCCAGATGCGTGGCGCGATGAAGGGCATGGGCGGCATGGGCGGGATGGGCGGGTTGCCGCCGCGCTGACATGGCGCCACGCGGGCCAGGGATGGCCCGCTCGTCACCCATCGCGCAGCGGTGGGTGACGGAGCCAAGGCCGGCAAGCCGGCCTTGGCGGGTCCGGGAAGGGCAGGATGCCCTTCCCGGGCATCAGGCAAGGCTCTGGCTTTTCTAGCTGACCGGCTGCCGCCGCAACGCTACAACCCGCATAACCTCTTCCTTTTTCAATCACATCCCTCTAAAATGCCGCGTTTACCGCGCACGGCCTCGTGCGTGCGGCCGGCGATTCCGGCAACTCTGGAGCTTTTACTATGGTCAAGATTCGTCTTTCGCGCGGTGGCGCCAAGGGCCGCCCGTTCTACCACGTCGTGGTCACCGATCAGCGCAACAAGCGCGACGGTCGCAACATCGAGAACGTCGGTTATTACAACCCGGTTGCCTCCGGCAAGGACAAGCGCCTCGAGCTGAACGTCGAGCGCGTCAAGGAATGGGTGGGCAAGGGCGCCCAGCTGACCGACAAGGTCGCCGCCCTGGTCAAGGAAGCCGGCAAGTTGCAGCAGGCTGCCTGAGTCCGTCTCGGTGACTGAGGTGACAGCCGGTCGGCGCGTCCTGGTCGGACGCATCGTCGGGCTGTATGGCGTGCAGGGCTGGCTCAAGATCGAATCCTGGACCGAGCCACGCACGCGCATCTTCGACTACCAGCCCTGGCTGCTTGCTACTGCGCCGGGTACGGAAACGGAGATGACCGGCGTCAAGGGACGCCCGCAGGGCAAGGGGCTGATCTGCCAATTGCCCGGCGTGGATGACCGTGACACGGCAGCTGCGCTGGTGGGAGTGGATATCCATGTCGCCCGCGAGCTGCTGCCGCCGCCCGGCAAGGACGAGTATTACTGGGTCGATCTTGAAGGACTCGAGGTCGTCACCACGGAAGGCGTGGCGCTGGGACGGGTGACTCATCTGTTCGCCACCGGTGCCAACGATGTCGTGGTGGTGAGGGACGGCGAGCGCGAGCGGCTGATTCCCTTCGTCCAGGGTGTTTATGTGCGTTCGGTGGATTTGTCCGGCGGGCGCATGGTGGTGGACTGGGACCCTGAATTCTGAACGTGCGGAGTTGAGGGTTCATGCGCATTGATGTCGTTACGCTGTTTCCCGACTTCGTGCGTCAGTGCGCTGCGGTAGGTGTGGTGGGACGCGCGCAGCAACGTCAGTTGTTGCAGGTGGAAACCTGGAATCCGCGCGACCATGCCACCGATCATTACCGTACCGTGGACGGCCGCACCTGTGGCGGCGGACCCGGGATGGTGATGCTGATCGAGCCTTTGCGGGCGGCCTTGCAGGCCATGCGCGAGGCGGCGCCGGAACCGGTGCATGTGATTTACCTCAGTCCGCAGGGAGCGCGGCTGACGCAGGGCAGGGTGGAAGCGCTGGCCAGACGGCCGCGAATCGCCTTGGTCTGCGGACGTTACGAAGGTGTGGATGAGCGCCTGCTGGCGCACGAGATCGACGAGGAGCTTTCCATCGGCGATTATGTGCTGTCCGGTGGCGAGCTGGGCGCTGCGGTGGTGATCGATGCCGTGGGGCGCTTGCAGGATGGCGCGTTGAACGACGCGCAATCGGCCGAGCAGGACTCGTTCTCGAACGGCTTGCTGGACTGCCCGCACTACACGAAGCCGGTGCATGACGCACTGGGCGACGTGCCGGAGGTGTTGCTCTCCGGCGACCACGCGGCGATTCGCCGCTGGCGCCTGAAGCAATCGCTGGGGCGAACCTGGCTGCGCCGTCCGGATCTGTTGGCGCAAGTTGTGCTGGATGATGAATCCCGCAGCTTGCTGGACGAATTCCGCCGCGAATACATGCGGCATGACCAAAGCGGCCCGAATGGCCGTGGTACCGAAATCTAATCAGGTGTTGCCATGAACAAGATCATCGAACAGTTCGAATCCGAGCAGATCACCCGCCAGCTGCCGGAATTCGGCCCCGGCGATACCGTGGTGGTCAACGTCAAGGTGAAGGAAGGCAATCGCGAGCGCGTGCAGGCTTTCGAGGGCGTGGTCATCGCCAAGCGCAGCCGCGGTCTGCATTCGGCCTTCACCGTGCGCAAGATCTCGCACGGCACCGGCGTGGAGCGTGTGTTCCAGGCGCACAGCCCGGCCATCGACTCGGTGTCGGTCAAGCGCAAGGGCAAGGTGCGTGGCGCCAAGCTGTATTACCTGCGTGGCCTGGAAGGCAAGGCTGCCCGCATCAAGGAAGACATCGCCGCCGTTTCTGCCGCCAAGGCTGCCGCCAAGGCCGCTGCTGCTGCCGCTGCGAAGTAATTCCTGTAACCGCCGGGCCAGTCATGGCCTGGCGGCAACAAAAAACCCGCGGATCACTCCGCGGGTTTTTTGTTGCCTGAAAGGAACGGCGCAGGCCCTGATTTTTCTTCCTCTCCCCTTCGGGGAGAGGATCGAGGTGAGGGGCGGGGCAGGCAGAGGCGTTGGGAAGGGCGAAACATCGCTCCGGTGGAATGCCGTCGCGAGGTTGTCCCCTCACCCCAATCCTCTCCCCAAAGGGGAGAGGGAGTCATTGGCCGTCAGGGCTTGATCGTCAGCAGCTGCGGTTCCTGCAGGAAGTTGCCCTGCACGAAGTCCACGCCGCAGGCGAACAGCAGCGAGGTGCTCGCGGCATCCTCCACCCATTCGGCGATCACCTGCTTCTTCAGTTCGTGCGCCTGCTGGCAGATCTCCGCGATCTTCTGCTGGTTCTCCGCCTGTTGCGGCAGGCCGGACATGTAGCTGCGGTCGATTTTCAGGTAGTCGGCCTCGACATGGCTGAGCAACTGGAATGAATTCAGGCCCGAACCGAATTGCTCCAGGGCAAAACGGCCGCCCAGTTTTTTCCAGCCCGCCACGAATTCCTGGGCGGGTCGAAGCAGGGTGACCACCTTGCTTTCGGTCATTTCCAGCACGATGCGGCCACGTTTCAATGCTGCCTGCTGCAGGCGCTTGGCCAGCCATGGCAGCAGCTCGGGGCGCTGCAGCGAGTCGGTGGTGAGCTTGACGAAGAAGGTGGTGGCGACGCCCTGGGTGTCGCGCGCCTGCAGGGCGGAGATCGCCTTGTCCAGCACCCAGCGGTCGATCTCGGCGGAGAGGCCGTGCTTCTCGGCGATCGGCATGAAGAAGCCCGGTTGCACTTCGCCTTGCGGGCCGTTCATGCGCAGCAGGATCTCCGAATAGTCGCCGTCGGCATCCTGCAGGCTGATGACGTGCTGGTGATGCAGCACGAACTCGTCCTGCACCAGAGCCTGGCGCAGTTGGGTCAGCCAGTTGCGCTCGCGTTCCTCGTCGGCCTTCTCGCGCGCGGTGGGATCGTGCAGGTCGCTGCGGTTGCCGCCCTGGCCCTGGGCGTTGCGCAAGGCTGTGCTGGCCTGGTTGAGCAACAATTCGGCGTTGGCGTTCTTCTCCGCCAGCAGGCTGCCGCCGATGCTGACGGTGAGCGTGATCGAGCGTTGCCCGGCATCGAAGATGCGTTCGGCGATCTGCTGCTGCAGGCCGGTGATCCAGGTCTTGATGGCCTCGTCGCTGCTGGAATGCAGCAATACGCCAAAGGTGTGCTCGGCGAGCAGGCCGGCCACGTCGTCGGGTCCGAGCAGGGCGCTGATCCGGGCCGCAATCCCGGCCAGCAACTCGTCGGCCTTGCCCAGGCCGATGCCGGCCACGGTGGCGTTCCAGTTGTCCGGCTCGATCAGCAACAGGGTCTGCCCCTTGCGGCCGCTTGCCGCCGCTGCCACGGCCTCGTCGATGAACTCCAGGGTGCGGGCGCGCAGGTAGAGCCCAGTGACCGGGTCGCGCTGCAACTGCTCCACCATCGCCGGGTCGATCAACTGGCGGCGGAACACGACCTGCAGGCAAGTCTCGCCCTCGAACGTGGCATGCGCGAACTCGATGGTGGCCGGGAAGGTGCTGCCATCCGCGCGCCGCGCGATCAGGTCCGTGTTCGGTGGTGCCTTCTCGTCGCGCGAATGGTTCTTCAGCAGGGTTTTCAGCGCGTCGGCGTATTCGTGGTTGATCAGGTCGAGGATGGGCAGGCCAAGCAGCTCGTCGAAATCCTCGTAACCGAAGGTGTCGAGGTAGGAGCGGTTGGCGCGCACGTGCATGCCTTCGTGCACGTAGGCGATGGCGTCGTTGGACGAGTCCAGCAGCGCATCGCAGCGACGCTCGGATTCGCGCAGCGCGCTTTCCAGCTTGCGTACCTGGCGGCGCGTGTTCAGCGAATCGAATTCGCGCTGCACCACGGTGATGAACTGGCGCGGCTGGCCGTGCGAGGCCACGCCGTGCACGCCGGCGGCGAACAGGTCGGAGACCGACTGCGCATCCATCTGCGCCACATTGGCGATCAAGGCCATGTCGCGGCCGCTGGCGTCGATCGCCTGGGCCACTTCACGCAATGGCAACGAGCCCACGCCGGGGTTGAACAGCACCAGGTCCGGGCCGAGCTCGTCCAGCGACTTTTTCAGCTGCTCGCTGTCCGTGGCCCGGGCGGGGCGCACGGCAATGCCGGCATTGCGGATGAGGCTGATGATCTGTTCCGCATCCTCGACCGAGTTTTCGATGAAGAGGATCTTGATGACGGCGTTGTTCTTCATGGGTGCATTGCGCTTCCGTGGAATGGGCTGAAACGGCGCATGTCAGGGTCACCATTCATTGCAGTATGCATGCGTTGTAACGGATTCCATGCGAGGAGGCCAGCGTGGAACCCTGCAACGGTGACGAATCTCATGGATGGGATGCCGTATCGCCTCACAGCGGACGTTTGGACGGATCGCCGCCCACTTCGCGCACCAGTTTCGGCACCAGGTAGCCGGGCAGGCGGCCGCGCAATTGCTCCATCAGCGCCAGGGCGCGGGCGTCGTCCACCTCGAAGTGGGCAGCACCCTGCACCCGGTCCAGTTGGTGCAGGTAATAGGGCAGCACGCCGGCGGCGAACATGCGTTCGGACAAGGCGGCCAGCGCGCCGGCTTCGTCGTTGACGCCACGCAGCAGCACCGACTGGTTGAGCAGCGTGGCACCGGCTTCGCGCAGGCGGGCGCAGGCGGCGTCGACCGAGACATCGAATTCGTTGGTGTGGTTGGCGTGCAGCACCACCACCTTCTGCAGTGGCAGGGCGGCGAGCCAGTCGGTGAAAGCCGCATCGATGCGCTCAGGCAGCACCACCGGCAGGCGGCTGTGGATGCGCAAACGGGTGACGTGCGGGATATCGGCCAGGCCCCGGCCCAGTTCCTCCAGCTTGCCGGTGGATAGCGCCAGCGGGTCGCCGCCGGAAAGGATCAGCTCGTTGATGCTGGGGTCCTGGCGCACATGCGCCAGCGCCTGGCGCCACTGGCCGGCCGCGGCCATCTCGTCGCCGTAGGGAAAGTGGCGGCGAAAGCAGTAGCGGCAGTTGATCGCGCAGCTGCCGCTGGCGATCAGCAAGGCGCGGCCCTGGTACTTGTGCAGCACGCCCCGGGCTTCGCGCGAGGCCATGTCGCCCACCGCGTCGGCGACGAAGCCGGGAACCTCGTCCAGTTCGGCCAGTTGCGGCAACACCTGCAGCAGCAGCGGGTCACGCGGGTCGCCGTGGCGCATGCGCGCCACGAAGCCGCGCGGCACGCGCAGGGCGAAGCCGGCGTCGGCAGGTGGCAGGCGGTCGGCCAGGTCGTCCAGCCCGAGCATTTCCAGCAGCTCGGTGGCGTTGGTGATGGCATGGCGCCAGAGCTCGCGCCAGTCCGTGGACGGCGACGATAGGCGAGTGACGGGGCTTGCGGTTATCATGATGGACCTTGGGCAGGCCAGCGGGCCTGTTGCAACCCCTTAATTCTAGCCGCCTCGTGCGGCAGTTTTGACTCTGGAGCACACACGCATGGCCACCGCCGGACTCAACGACGTCAAGAAGGGCATGAAAATCCTTCACAACAACGACCCGTGGGTCATCACCGAAGCCGAGTTCATCAAGCCTGGCAAGGGCCAGGCGTTCACCCGCATCTTCATCCGCAACCTGAAGACCGGCCGCACCTCCGAGCAGACGATGAAGTCCAGCGACTCGTACGAAGTCGCCGACGTCACCGATACCGACATGCAGTACCTGTACTCGGATGGCGAATACTGGCACTTCATGCAGCCGGATACCTTCGAGCAGCACCAGGCCGGCAAGGCCGGCATGGGTGAAACCTCGAAGTGGCTGAAGGGCGAGGAAGAGTGCGTGGTGACCCTGTTCAACGGCGAGATCATCGCGGTGCAGGCGCCGAACTTCGTCGAGCTGAAGATCACCGAGACCGACCCCGGCGTGCGCGGCGACACCTCCGGCGGCGGCGGCAAGCCGGCCACGCTGGAAACCGGTGCCGTCGTGCGTGTGCCGCTGTTCGTGAACCAGGAAGAACTCATCAAGGTCGACACCCGTACTGGCGAATACGTCGGTCGCGTCGGCAAGTGACGCAACGGCCCGCGCGCTTGCGCGCGGCTTGCCGCTGCGTCACCCCGGCGCAGGCCGGGGTCCAGTGAGGTACTCGTGCGAAGCACGCATTTCCAATTCGTGTGCTTTGCACGAGTATCAGACTGGATTCCAGCTTCTGCTGGAATGACAGCCAAAGGGGCGGCGCCGCAAGGTCAGCCGCCCTTTGCGTATTCGAACCACGGAGCTTCAAAGCCATGACTGAAACCCAGCCCAAGTCCGTCGACCTGTTGATCGAAGCCCGCTGGGTGGTACCGGTGGAACCCCATGGCGTGGTCCTGGAAAATCACGCGGTGGCGGTTGATGGCGACCATATCGTCGCGCTGTTGCCCATCGACGAAGCCCGTCGCGCCTATGTGCCGCGCGAAACGATCAGCCTGGGCGAGCACGCCCTGATCCCTGGCCTGGTCAACAGTCATACGCACAACCCGATGACCTTGTTGCGCGGTCTGGCCGACGATCTGCCGCTGATGGTGTGGCTGCAGCAACACATCTGGCCGGCCGAGGCCAAGGTGATGGGGCCGGAGTTCGTGCGCGACGGCGTGGAGCTGGCGGTGGCCGAAATGTTGCGCGGCGGTACCACCTGCGCCAACGAGAACTACTTCTTCCCGGATGCCATCGGTGCCACCTATCGCAAGCTCGGTTTCCGTGCCGTGGTCGGTCTGCCGGTGATCGAATTTCCCACCGCCTGGGCCAAGACGCAGGACGAATACTTCGAGCGCGCCTGCGAAGTGCACGACAGCTTCCGCGGCGACGCGCTGCTCGGCACGGCGTTTGTCCCGCATGCGCCGTACACGGTGTCCGACGAAAGCTTCGAGCGCATCCGCGTGCTGGCCGACCAGCTCGACATCCCCGTGCATCTGCATACGCACGAGACCGCGCAGGAAGTCGAGGACGAAAAGAAAAAGAGCGGCCTGCGCCCGTTCCAGCGCCTGCAGAAGCTGGGCGTGGTCAACGATCGCCTGATTGCCGTGCACATGACCCAGCTGACCGACGGCGAGATCGCCGCCTGCGTCGAGGCGGGCGTGTCGGTGGTGCATTGCCCGGAGTCCAATCTCAAGCTGGCTTCCGGCTTCTGCCAGGCGGAGAAATTGCGCAAGGCCGGCGTCAACCTGGCACTGGGTACCGATGGCTGCGCGTCCAACAACGACCTGGACATGTTCGGCGAAATGCGCACCGCCGCGCTGCTGGCCAAGGCCGTAGCGGGCGATGCCGCTGCCTTCGATGCCCCCTTCGCCTTGCGCGCAGCGACGCTCAACGGTGCGAAGGCGATGGGCCTGGATGCGAAGATCGGCTCGATCGAGCCGGGCAAGCAGGCCGATCTCGCCGCCGTGCGGCTGGACGATCTGGAGACGCAACCGCTGTTCAACGTACCCTCGCAGCTGGTTTATGCCACCGGCCGCCACCAGGTCACCGACGTGTGGATTGCCGGCCGCCGCAAGCTCGCCGGTCGCGTGCTGGTCGACATGGACGTCGATGGCATGCTGGCCCGTACCCGCGCCTGGCGCGAGCGTATCGCCGCGCATTGAACGTTCACCCAGCCATCAGCGCGAAAATCAGGAAGCGGCCATCCGTGGCCGAACTTTTCAAGTGAGCCCTTCGATGAATCGTTATCTGGTAATCCTCATCCGCCGGCCGCAGTGCGATCCCGCCGTGGTTCCGCTGCACCAGCAGTTCCTGGCCGAGCTGCGCGAGCAGGGGCGCAACGAGATGTCCGGCCCGTTCGGCGACAAGACCGGCGGCGCCTATCTGCTGCGCGCCGAATCGCTGGACGATGCCCTGGCCATTGCCCATCGCGATCCCGCCCATGTCAGTGGCGGCTGGGACATCATGGTACGCGAATGGTTGGCGGTTTAGCTTTTGCATGCCTCGCATGAATGCGAGGATCGAAAAGCGGCCATGCATGGCCGTGCCTCTCGAACAGTCACATGTACTCATCGTGGACTCGAACATGATCACCGACAACGTCAGCCATGACGAGATCGCCCGCTTCGGCAAACTGGCCTCGCGCTGGTGGGATCCGGATGGCGAGTCGCGTCCGTTGCACGACCTCAATCCCGTGCGTGCCGGCTACGTGGCCGGTCGCGTCGACCTGCGTGGCGCGAAGGTGGCCGATGTCGGCTGCGGCGGCGGCTTGCTCAGCGAATCGCTGGCGCGTGCCGGCGCCCAGGTGACCGGCATCGACCTTGGCGACAAGGTGATCGCCACCGCGAAACTGCATCTGCACGAGTCGGAACTGGTCGTGGATTACCGCGTGCAGTCTTCGGCGCAGCTTGCCGCCGCCGAGCCGGCGGCCTTCGACGCGGTGTGCTGCATGGAAATGATCGAGCACGTACCCGATCCGGCCGCGCTGGTGAATGATCTCGCCGCGATGCTCAAGCCCGGCGGCCGGCTGTTCATGTCCACGCTCAACCGCACGCCGGCGGCGTTTGGCGCCGCCATCCTCGGTGCCGAATACATCACTCGCATGCTGCCGCGCGGCACGCATCACTACGCGCAATTCCTCAAGCCGTCCGAACTGGGTCGCCTGCTTCGCCATGCGGGGCTGGAGCTGGAGGACGTCTCCGGCCTCGGCTACAACCCGCTTACCCGCAAGGCCTGGCTGAGCCGCATCACCGCGGTGAATTACCTGTTGTGTGCAAGGAAGCCTGCATGAAGTCGTTGCCCGCCGATGTGCAGGCCGTGCTGTTCGATCTCGACGGCACCTTGCTCGACAGTGCCGCCGATCTCTATGCCGCACTGCAGATTTATTGCGACGAGGTGGGGGCGGCTGCGCCACCCTACGATGTCGTGCGCGAAGTGGTCTCGCGCGGCGGTCGCGCGATCCTGCGCTGCGCGTTTGCCGAAGATGACGAGGCCTTGCTGGTGCGCATGCCGCGCTACCTGGATATCTATGCGGGCATCATGGCGCAGCACACGCGCCCGTTCGACGGCATCGAGCCGCTGCTGGCGGCGATCGAGGCACGCGATCTGCGCTGGGGCATCGTCACCAACAAGCCCGGCTTCCTCACCGAGGAACTGATCAAGCGGATGGATTGGGACCTGCGCGCCAGCGCCGTGGTCTGCGGCGACACGCTGCCGGTGAAGAAGCCCGATCCGGCCCCGGTGCTGCTGGCGTGCGAGCGTGCCGGCGTCGAGCCCGCGCGCTGCCTGTTCGTCGGCGATGATCGTCGTGACGTGCAGGCCGGCCGCGACGCCGGGTTGTACACCGTGGCGGTCCGTTGGGGCTACCTGGACGGCGGCAATCCGGACGAGTGGGGTGCCGATGCCGTGTTCGACCACCCGCGCCAGCTTGCCGAGCTGCTCGGCCTCGAGGTCACGGCGTGAGCGATCTGCCGGCATCCCAGGGGGCGTTGCGCAGTTACGTCGACAAGTGGCTGGCAGTGCAGCCGCAGCAGCGCATCGCGCTGGCGTTCGTCGATCCGGTGAAATATCCGGGACATATCGCCCTGGCCGCGCTGGAGCAGGAGTTGCTGGCCGCCGCCTACGGCATTCGCGAACCGCAAGTGGCGATGGGCAAACTCAACTGGTGGGCCGAGGAGTTGTCCGGTGCCGCGGCCAGCGGTGGCCGCCATCCGCTGACCCAGGCCTTGTTTGCGGACGAGCGTGCGGCGGCGCTGCCGGGCGAACTCTGGTTGGCCCCCGTGCTTGCCGCGATGGCGCAGTTGGAAGAGGGCACGGCGGCGGATTTTTCCGCGCAACTGGCCGCCGCCGAATCCCTGCATGGCGCGTTGGCGTCGCTGGAGACGGCCTGGTGGTTCGGCATCGAGGCGGCGCCGGCTCGCGCTTCGCGGGTGGCCGTGCTGGCCCATCTGCTGCACGCCTTGCGCCGCCTGCAGGACGATGCCGGGCGCGATCGCCTGCCATTGCCGATGGCGTGCCTGGCACGTTTCGGGCTCAGTCGCAGCCAGTTGGGCCAGCGCAGCAAGGCGCGCGATCAGGCGATTCAGTCGCAGCTGGCCGATTTGCGCGCGGCGTGGCGCGAGGCGTCGCGCCTGCCGGGGCCGCTCAGTGTCTTCCGCGGGCTGGAGTCGGCGGGCGGGGAAAAGCTGGCGCGGCGTGCGGCGCGAGCGGACGATCCGTTGGCCGTATTGCAGCAAGGCGCCTCGACCAAGGGCTTTGGCGTGGCGCTGGCTTCCTGGCGCCTGGCGCGCCAATGGCATCGTCTTGCCGGTTGAATGGCGTTTCCCGCCGCCGATAACGCAGCGTTTCCGTTTTGCTTCTATTGAGCGCGGCCGATCTGCCCCAAAATGAAAGGTCTCGCAGCGGCTTGTCCGCCGATTACAGGAAAGATCATGCACAGCCACGAAAACACCACCCGCCTGATGCCCGATGTCGCCGCCCAGGCGCAGCCGCATCTGACCGGTGCGCTGGATTGGGTGGGCATGGACAACATCGAGGTGCCGGTGCATTTCGATGCAGGCGATGGCGAGGTGCAGCGCACGAATGCCCAGGTCGGTGCCTTCGTCAACCTGGTGCAGGCAGACAAGCGCGGCATCCACATGTCGCGGCTGTACCTGCTGGTCGATCGTCACCTCGGCACGCAGCCGCTGAGCGTGGCCGCGCTGCGGGACTTGCTGGATGCGTTCCTCGAATCGCACAAGGGTCTTTCCGACCGCGCCCGCCTCAGCATCCGTTTCGACGTGCTGGTGCGGCGCGCGGCCCTGCGCAGCGCCAACAGCGGCTGGCGCAGCTACCCGGTGTCGATCGAAGCCAGCCTTGGCCCGGACGGTTTCCGGCTGGAGCTGGGTACCGAAGCGGTTTACTCCTCCACCTGCCCGGCCTCGGCGGCGTTGGCGCGGCAGTTGATCCAGGAACAGTTCGCCAGGGATTTCCAGGCCGGCCAGGCGCTCGACCACGCCGCGGTGCAGGCGTGGCTGGGCACGGAGCAGGGCATCGTCGCCACCCCGCATGCGCAGCGCAGCGTGGCCCGGTTGCTGGTGCGCCTGGTCGATGGCGCCTCCTTCAACCTGCTCGATACGCTCGATCGCGTCGAACAGGCGCTGGGCACCGCGGTGCAGACGGCAGTGAAACGCGAGGACGAACAGGCCTTCGCGCTGGCCAACGGCTGCAATCTGATGTTCTGCGAGGATGCTGCACGGCGCATCCAGAAAGCGCTCGACGTCGACGAGCGCCTTGCCGACTTCCATGTCCGCGTCGAGCATCAGGAAAGCCTGCACCCGCACGACGCCGTGGCCTATGCCAGCAAGGGCGTGCCGGGCGGTTTCGGTTCCTGATGGCGGTGGCGTCAATCAGTGGACGTGGTCCGAGTCTTCCGGATGGCGGCAGCGGACGAAGTGGAAATGTTCGGGTACCGGGTCGTTGCCGCCGTCGCACAACGGCTGGCAGCGCAGCAGGCGCCAACCGGCCAGCAAGCCTCCACGCCATGGACCGAAGCGCACGACCGCGATCCGTGCATAATCGGAGCAGCTGGGGTGGAATCGGCAGCGCGGCCCCAGCAGCGGACTCAGCCAGCGCTTGTAGAAAGCCAGCAGGAGCAGTATCAATCGAGTCATGGCATTCACGCTGCCGGCACCGCTTGTGGCATGTAGTGTTGCAAGTATTCCAGACGCGTGGTTGCCGGTGGGGGATACATAGGCTATAACACCGGGCCGCCACGGCCAAAATTGGTGAAGGGATATGGCGAAAACGACACGTAGTTCGACCGCCGCCAAACCGCAGAAAGCGAAGGCTGCGGGCAAGGCGAAAGACGTACGAAAGAGCAAGCCCAAGGCTGCCGTCAAGCCTGCACGAGCCAGCGCCGCGCCGAAGAAGGCTGCAGCGAGTCGCAAGGCCGTGCCGAAGACGGCCGTCGCCAAGAAGTCCGTTGCCGGCAAGCCGGCGACAAAAAAGGCCACGGCACCCGCCAAGGGCAAGCCGGCGGCCAAGACGGCCAGGAAGCCGGCGCCCGTGAAGAAGCCGGTGGCAAAAAAGGCGGCACCGAAGAAGGTGGCGCCGAAGAAAGCCCCGGTCAGCAAGACCTCCGCGACGAAGGTCGCCAAGAAGGCCACGGCCGCGGCCCACAAGCCTGCTGCCAAGCCAGCGAAATCTGCCGTCAAGGCTTCCCGGCCGACCAAGCCGGTGGCCAAGGCGGCGCCGGTTCACAAGGCTGCCCATCCGGCAGCGGCGAAGCCGGCACCATCGAAGCCCGCTGCAGCCCCCGCCAAGGGTCATGCGACGGGTCACGCCGTGGCGTCCCCGCGCGTGGCATCCGCCACCGCACGCCACGACACTTCCACGACAAAGAAGCCAACGCAGTCATCGATGAATAAAAGCGCAACCGTTCTAGACAATGGCGTGACCAAGGAAGACGGGCGTTACGCCCTGCCTTCCACGATCACGATCGATTTGCCCAAAGGGTATCGCCCGACTCCCGACGAGGAGTACATGGGTCCCCGCCAGCTTGCCTATTTCCGCAACAAGTTGCGCGACTGGCGCGACCAGCTGGTGGAAGAGTCCCGCCAGACCATGGAAAACCTGCGCGACGAAGTGCGGGACGTGGGCGATGAAGCCGAGCGCGCCACCCGCGAGACCGAAAACTCGCTGGAACTGCGCACGCGCGACCGTTACCGCAAGCTGATCTCCAAGATCGACAAGGCCTTGCGCCGGATCGAGGAAGGGCGTTACGGCTATTGCGAGGAGACCGACGAGGAAATCGGCGTCGATCGCCTGGATGCCCGCCCGATCGCCACGCTGTCGCTGGATGCGCAGGAGCGTCGCGAGCACCTGCAGAAGCAGATGGGCGACTGAGTACGTCGTTCTTCGCGTCGCCCAGCAAAAAGCCCCGCTCGAAGCGGGGCTTTTTGCTGGAGAAGTGAGTGAAGAGGAGTGAGAAGTGAGAGCGAGCAGTCCACGCTGCCGCGGCTTTCTCTCACTCCTCACTTCTCTCCACTCACTCCTGATTCGCCACGGCCGCGGCATATTCCTTCAGTTTCGCCAGCGTCGAGGCGAGCCCGTTCGAGCGGGTGGGCGACAGGTGCCTGGCCAGGCCGATGGACTGGATGAACTCCGGTTCGGTGGCCAGGATCTCGGCCGCCGAGCGATCGGAGTAGACGCGCAGCACCAGCATCAGCAGGCCGGAAACGATGGCCGAATCGCTGACGGCGTCGAAGTGCATGCAATCGGCGTTGCCGCTGGGTACCAGCCAGACCATCGACTGGCAACCGAGCACGCGATGCTCTTCGGATTTGTATTCGTCGGGAAACGGCGGCAATTGCCGGCCGAGGTCGATCAGGTACTGGTAGCGTTCGCTCCAGTCGCCGAAGAAGGCGAATTCGTCGGCGATATCCTGCTGTACCTGCGCGGCGCTGGTGGTGATGGTGTCGTTCATGTGCGCATTATCGCGCATGCCGCGAGCCGGGTCAGGCGAAGTGTCGTCGCGGGTCTTGCTCCACGCCGTGACGTGCGGCTCCTCCCCTGCAAGCAGGGGAGGGTGTCTGGTGCGGGCGCTCAGCTTTTCTGCACGCTCCAGCGGGTGCCTTGCGCGCCGTCCTCGATGACGACGCCCATGCCCGCCAGTTCGCCACGGATCGCATCGGCCCGGGCAAAGTCACGTGCGGCGCGGGCGGCCTGGCGTTGCTCGATCAGGGCTTCCACGCGTGCGGGATCGATGTCGCTGCCGCCGGCTTGCCGGAACCACGCTTCGGCATCCTGCTGCAGCAGGCCAAGCAAGGCGCCGCCGCCGAGCAGGGCGGCCTTGGCTTCAGGCGTGCGTTGCTGGCGCGCGGCATCGGCCAGCACGGCCAGTTCGGCCAGCGCCTGTGGCGTGTTCAGGTCGTCACACAGGGCGGCTTCCATGCGTTCGGGCACGGGCAGGCGGGTGGCGTCGATGGCGACGTCGGCCAGATCGCGCAACACGCGATACCAGCCGTCCAGCGTGCTCGCGGTCTGGGCGAGGGCGTTGTCGGACCAGTCCAGCGGCTGCCGGTAGTGGCCGCGCAGCAGCAGCAGGCGCAGTGCTTCCGGGCGATGCTGCTTCAGCAGCTGGTGCAGGACCAGCACGTTGCCCAGCGACTTGGACATCTTGCGACCGTCGAAGGTCAGCATGCCGTTGTGCATCCACCAGCGGGCGAAGGTCTTGCCGCCGTGGGCGCAGGTGGACTGGGCGATCTCGTTCTCGTGGTGCGGAAACAGCAGGTCTACGCCACCGGCATGGATGTCGATGGTCTCGCCCAGCTGCGCGGCGCACATCGCCGAGCACTCGATGTGCCAGCCGGGGCGGCCGCGGCCCCACGGGCTGTCCCAGCCGGGTTGCTCGGGCGTGGACGGTTTCCACAGCACGAAGTCGCCCGGTGACTTCTTGTACGGTGCCACCTCGACGCGGGCGCCGGCGATCAATTCGTCGGTATCGCGGCCGGACAGCGCGCCATAGGCGGCATACGAACCCACGTCGAACAGCACGTGGCCTTCGGCGGCATAAGCGTGGCCGCTGGCGATCAGCGACTCGCTCATCGCGATGATCTCGCCGATATGCGCGGTGGCGTGGGGTTCGAGATCCGGCGGGGCAATGCCGAGCCGGGCCATGTCCTCGCGATAGGCGCCGGCATAGCGGTCGGTGATGGTGCTGATCGGCACGCCTTCAGCCTGGGCCGCGGCGTTGATCTTGTCTTCCACGTCGGTGATGTTGCGGGCGTAGACCACGTTCGGGTAGTGCCGCCGCAGCAAGCGCACCAGCACGTCGAACACCACCGGGCCGCGCGCGTTGCCGATATGCACGTAGTTGTAGACCGTTGGGCCGCACAGGTACACGGTCACCCGATCGGGATCGAGCGGGGTGAACGGTTCGGTGTGGCGGGTCAGGCTGTTGTAGAGCGAAATGGGCATCGGCGGAATTCGTGGCGGTGATCGGCGGGCGGCGTCGGTGGACGGAGCTGGTTCGGGCCAGCCCCGCATCTTAACAAGCTGTAAGCGCAACTGCCGCGGGCGTCCGGTTCTAAGCCGCGATTCAGCGAAGGTTTGTTGCAATCGGGTCAGAAGCGCGAAGAAGCGTCCAGATATCCCCGATTGGAGGTCGAAATGACCCGCATATGGCTTTCCGCACTGGTCCTGGCTCTTGTGGCCACCACTGCATTTGCGCAGGACGCGCGCTACCCGAACCAGGACGCCGGCGACAATTCCCATTACGGCTGGGCCAACGTGCTGCGCGTCGATCCGGTCTACGGCATCACTCGCACCAATGTCCCCAGCCAGCAGTGCTACAACCAGCCGGTGGTGCGGGAGGATCGTGGCAACAGCACGGCCGGTACGCTGCTCGGTGCGGTGGTGGGTGGCGTGCTCGGCCACACCATCGGCAAGGGCGACGGCCGCACTGCCGCCACCGTGGTTGGGGCGGTGGCGGGTGGCGCGGTGGGCAATCGCGCGTCCGACCATGGTGGTACCTACGAAGGCAGCGAGACGCGTTGCCAGCAGGTCAATACGGTGAGCGAACAGCGCCGGATCGTGGGCTACAACGTGGAATATCGCTATCGCGGCGAGGTCTACATGTCGCAACTGAGCTACGACCCGGGCGATCGCCTGCGCGTGCGGGTCAGCGTGACGCCGGCCGACTGATGCCGATGGCGCCGCCTCCGGGCGGCGTCCAGCCCTTGGCTGGCGGGCCTTGCCGATTATTGTTGCAAGGCAGCGAAATTCCCGTCATGATGCAGCCTCGCCTGTCCGGAACCACCATGTCTTCAGCCGTCTATACCGCTACCGTACTCACCAGCGCCCGCATGGCCGCTGGCATGACGTCGCGTGCGCGCCGACCGCTGGACCGACAACGGGCCGGGTAGGCTGTCGCACGCGTTACATGTGCATTGACGACAAAAACCCGGCCCCTGCGCCGGGTTTTTTTGTGGATTTTTTCGTGCGGATCCGTCCGCTAGTCTCCCGATTCCCATGCCGGAAACAGTGAAGAAGGCCAACGACACCATGACCCTCCGCCATTTCATCACCACCCAGGATTACAGCCGCGCCGAGATCGATGCGCTGCTGGAGCAGGCTGTGGCGTTCAAGCGTTCGCCCGCCGGCGCGCAGCTGGCCGGCAAGTCCGTCGCGTTGCTGTTCTTCAATCCGTCGATGCGCACCCGCACCAGCTTCGAACTGGGCACGTTCCAGCTTGGCGGTCATGCCGTGGTGCTGTCGCCCGGCAAGGATGCATGGCCGATCGAGTTCGAGGTGGGCACCGTGATGGATGGCGACACCGAGGAGCACGTCGCGGAGGTGGCGCGGGTGTTGTCGCGCTATGTCGACCTGATCGCGGTGCGCGCATTTCCGAAATTCCAGGACTGGGCGGTGGATCGGCAGGACACGGTCATCAAGTCGTTCGCGAAATATGCCACGGTGCCGGTGATCAACATGGAGACGATCACCCATCCCTGCCAGGAGCTGGCCCACGCGCTGGCGATGAAGGAACACCTGGGCAGCCTGCAGAACAAGAAATACGTGCTGACCTGGACCTACCATCCCAAGCCGCTGAACACGGCGGTGGCCAACTCGGCCCTGCTGATCGCCACCAAGATGGGCATGGACGTGACCCTGCTGTGCCCCACGCCGGATTATGTGCTGGATGAGCGCTACATGGCGTTTGGCCGTCTGAATGCCGAGCAGAACGGCGGCTCGCTGAAGGTCAGTCACGACATCGAGGAAGCCTACTCGGGTGCCCATGTGGTGTACGCCAAGAGCTGGGGCGCGTTGCCGTACTTCGGCAAATGGGAGCAGGAAAAGCCGATCCGCGATGCGCACAAGCACTTCATCGTGGACGAGGCGAAGATGGCGCTGACCGACCACGGCCTGTTCAGCCACTGCCTGCCGTTGCGCCGGAACATCAAGGCGACCGATGCGGTGATGGACTCGCCCGCCTGCATCGCCATCGACGAAGCCGAGAACCGCCTGCACGTGCAGAAGGCGGTGATGGCGTTGCTGGCCGGACAGGGCTGAGCGCCACGCCATGTACATGCCCAGGCACTACCAGGAGACGCGGAGCGAGGCCTTGCACGGGCTGGTTGACGCCTATCCGTTTGCCACCGTGGTAACGCATGCCGACGGAGAACTGACGGCCAACCACCTGCCGTTCGAGCGGGTGGGCGCGGTGCTGCATGGCCACGTGGCCCGCGGCAACGAGATGGCGGCGCTGGATGGCGCGCCGGTGCTGGTGATCTTTCGCGGGCCGCACGGCTATGTCAGTCCGAACTGGTACCTGACCAAGCACGAGACCGGACGTGAAGTGCCCACCTGGAACTACGCGGTGGTGCACGTGCATGGCCGGCTCAAGGTGATCGAGGATGCGACGTGGCTGCGTGCCTTGCTGGAGCGGCTCACCGATCGTCATGAAGCCAGCGAGCCCGCGCCATGGCATGTCAGTGATGCGCCGGAAGACCACATCGAGAAGTCGCTGCGTGCCATCGTCGGCATCGAGATCGCCATCGAGCGCATCGAGGGCAAGTTCAAGCTGAGCCAGAACCACCCCGAACGCAATCGCCTCGGCGTGATCGCCGGGTTGCGCCGCCGCGATGGCGACGGTGATGCGGAACTCGCGGACTGGATGGCCACGCAGGAGACATCGAAGCCATGAACCATGCGCACCACTATCGCGTCGACGTGGAGTGGACCGGCAACCAGGGCAGCGGCACGTCCGGTTACCGTGCCTACCGCCGCGACCACGATATCCGCATTGCCGGCAAACCGGCGCTGGCCGGCTCGTCCGACCCCAGCTTCCATGGCGATGCCTCGCGGCACAATCCCGAGGACATGCTGCTGGCCGCGCTGTCGAGTTGCCACATGCTGTCCTATCTGCACATGGCCACCGTGGCGGGCGTGGTGGTCACGGCCTACGTCGACACCGCCGAAGGCACGATGCAGACCGAGGGCGATGCCGGTCGGTTCACCGAAGTCGTGTTGCGCCCGGTGGTCACCATCAGCGCCGCCAGCGATCCGGCCAAGGCCGAGGTCGCCCACGAAACCGCGCACCACGCCTGCTTCATCGCCAACTCCGTGAGTTTCCCGGTGCGCTGCGAACCGCGCATCGTTGTTGAATCCCCCTGATCACCGCCACTTTTCCAGGACCCAAGCAAGCCATGAGCAAAGATATCGTTCTCGCCTTTTCCGGCGGCCTCGACACCAGTTTCTGCGTGCCCTACCTGAAGGAGCGCGGTTGGGCCGTGCATACCGTGTTCGCCGACACCGGCGGCGTGGACGCGGAGGAGCGCGCTTTCATCGAAAACCGCGCGAAGGAACTGGGCGTGGCCAGTCACGTCACCGTGGACGGCGGCCCGGCGATCTGGAGCGGCTTCGTCAAGCCGTTCGTGTGGGCGGGCGAGGGTTACCAGGGCCAGTATCCGCTGCTGGTGTCCGACCGCTACCTGATCGTCGAAGCCGCGCTCAAGCGCGCTGCCGAACTGGGCACCAAGGCGATCGCACACGGCTGCACCGGCATGGGCAACGACCAGGTGCGCTTCGACCTGACGGTGAAATCGCTGGGCGATTACCAGATCGTGGCGCCGATCCGCGAGATCCAGAAGGAGCACACGCAGACGCGTGCCTACGAGCAGGCCTTCCTGGAAGAACGCGGCTTCGGTGTGCGTGCCAAGCAGCAGGCCTACACCATCAACGAGAATCTGCTTGGCCTGACCATGTCCGGCGGCGAGATCGACAAGTGGCAGGCGCCGGGCGAAGGCGCGGTGGGCTGGTGCAAACCGCGTGCCGAATGGCCGTCCAAACCGTTGCGGGTGAAGATCGGTTTCGTCAACGGCGAGGCGGTCACGCTGGATGGCGAGAAGCTCGCGGGCCACACCATGCTGGCTCGGTTGAACGGCCTGTTCGCGCCGTACGGCGTGGGTCGTGGCGTCTACACCGGCGATACCACCATCGGCCTGAAGGGTCGCATCATCTATGAAGCCCCGGGCCTGATCAGCCTGCTCACCGCACACCGTGCGCTGGAAGAGGCCGTGCTCAGCAAGCAGCAGAACCGCTTCAAGCCCGAGGTGGCGCGCAAGTGGGTGGAAATCGTCTACGAAGGCTTCTTCCACGACCCGCTGAAGACCGACCTGGAAGCGTTCCTCGCGTCCAGCCAGTCCACCGTCAACGGCGAAGTCACGCTGGAGACGCAGGGTGGCGTGGTCAACGCCGTGGCGGTCGAGTCGAAGCACATCCTCAACGCCAAGGGCGCCACCTACGCGCAATCGGCGGACTGGGGCGTGGAGGAAGCCGAGGGCTTCATCAAGCTGTTCGGCATGAGCAGCACGTTGTGGGCAGAGGTCAACCGCTGATGAGCGCGTTGCTCGACGCCACGCTGGATCACTTGCGTGCGCTGGTTGGTTTCGACACGCGCAATCCACCGCGCGCGATCGATACCGGCGGCATCTTCGACTATCTGCGTGCGCAGTTGCCCGGCTTCGCGGTGACGGTGACCGACTTCGGCGCCGGCGCCGTGTCGCTGCACGCGGTGCGCGGCACGCCGCGTTACCTGTTCAACGTGCATCTGGACACGGTGCCGGATTCGCCGGCGTGGACGGCCGATCCACACACGTTGCGGGTGACGGACAAGCATGCGATCGGCCTGGGCGCCTGCGACATCAAGGGCGCGGCTGCGGCCTTGCTGGCGGTGGCGAACGCCAGTGACGGCGACATGGCGCTGCTGTTTTCCACCGACGAAGAAGCCAACGATCCGCGTTGCATCGCTGGCTTTTTGCATGCTTTTCCCCATCTCCCGAAGAGAGACGGGTGCTATCAAGCGGTGATCGTGGCCGAGCCGACCAAGGGCGAAGTGGTGCTGGCGCATCGCGGCATCCAGTCGGTGCTGATGCGCTTTGCCGGCCACGCCGGCCATGCCTCGGGCGAGCAGAAAGCCGGCGACAGCGCGTTGCACCAGGCGGTGCGCTGGGGCGATGCCGCGCTGGATTTCGTGGCGGCGCAATCGCACGAACGCTTCGGTGGGCTGACCGGGCTGCGCTTCAATATTGGCCGCATCGAAGGCGGCATCAAGGCGAACATGATCGCGCCCACCGCCGAAGTGCGTTTCGGCATGCGGCCGTTGCCGACGATGCATCCGGATACCTTGCTGCAGCAACTGCGCGCTCTGGCCGAACCGGAGCCGGCGCACTTCGAGGAAACCTTCCGTGGCCCGTCGTTGCCCGCCGGAGATACGGCGCGCGCCGAAGAGCGTCGCCTGGCCGCGCGCGACATTGCCGATGAACTGGAACTCCCGGTGGGCAACGCCGTGGATTTCTGGACCGAGGCCGCGCTGTTCTCGGCGGCGGGTCATCTCGCTTTCGTCTACGGTCCCGGCGATATCGCGCAGGCGCATTCCGCCGACGAATGGGTCGAACTCGACCAGTTGCAGCGCTATGCCGAATCCATCCAGCGGATCGTCGACCGTGGCCTCGCCTGAGTTTTTCCCACCCGGCACGCGGGCGCATCGTGATGCGATGGCGCCGTGGCGTGCCGCTTTCAACCTTGCCCACTTTGCCCTCAACCGGCTTGCGGCGCAGATCGCCTGAATCATGACGAACGAAACCAACACCCGAAAAACCATCGTGCGCCTGCTGTCGAGCATGGGCAGTGCGAAGGAGATCCAGCAGTACCTCAAGCGGTTCTCGCAACTCGACGCCAAACGCTTTGCGGTGGTGAAGGTGGGCGGTGCCGTCTTGCGCGACGAACTGGCCGATCTGACATCGTCGCTGACCTTCCTGCAACAGGTGGGGCTGACTCCCATCGTGCTGCACGGCGCCGGTCCACAGCTGGACGAGGAACTGGCCGCCGCCGGCATCGAGAAGGAGACCGTGAACGGCCTCCGCGTCACCTCGCCGAAGGCGCTGGGCATCGTGCGGCGCGTGTTCCAGCAGCAGAACCTGAAGCTGGTCGAGGCGCTGCAGGCGATGGATACACGCGCCACCGCGGTGCCCTCGGGCGTGTTCATGGCCAGCTATCTGGATCGCGATACGTTCGGCATGGTCGGCAAGGTGGAGAGCATCAACCTGGCCGCCATCGACGCCAGCCTGCGCGCCAATTCGATCCCGGTGATCGCCAGCCTCGGCGAGACGGACGAGGGCCAGATCCTCAACATCAACGCCGACTTCGCCGCCAACGAGCTCGTGCGCATGTTGCAGCCGTACAAGATCGTGTTCCTGACCGGTACCGGTGGTCTGCTCGACGACAAGGGCGAGGTGATCGATTCGATCAACCTCAGTACCGAGTTCGAGCATTTGATGGCACAGCCGTGGATCAATGGCGGCATGCGCCTGAAGATCGAGCAGATCGCGGATTTGCTGAGCGGTCTGCCGCTGACCTCGTCGGTCTCGATCACGCGGCCGTCCGAGCTGGCCAAGGAGCTGTTCACCCACAAGGGCTCGGGCACGCTGGTGCGACGGGGTGAGAAGGTATTGCGCTTCGAGTCGTGGGCGGGCGTGGACAAGGCGCGCATGCGCGAGCTGATCGAGTCCAGCTTCGGCCGGCGGCTGGTGGACGATTATTTCGAACGCACGCGGGCCTTCCGCATCTATGTCAGCGAAAACTACCGTGCCGCGATGATCCTGACGATGGAAGGCAAGTTGCCGTACCTGGACAAGTTCGCCGTGCTCGACGACGCGCAGGGCGAAGGCCTGGGGCGCGCGGTGTGGCAGGTGATGCGAGAGGAGAACCCGTCGCTGTTCTGGCGCTCGCGCAATGGCAACCCGGTCAATCATTTCTATTACGCCGAGTCCGACGGCTGCATGAAGCAGCCGCGCTGGAAGGTGTTCTGGTACGGGCTGGAGGATATGGAAACCATCGCCCGTTGCGTGGACCATTGCGCACAACGGCAAGCAACCCTGGTGGATTGACGATGAGCCAATTCCTTTCCCCGATCGTGCTCGAAGGTCGCCATGTGCGGCTGGAATCGCTGGCGCACGAACATATCGAATCGCTGCAACGTGCGACGGCCGACGGCGAACTGTGGAAGCTCTGGTACACCGCCGTGCCGACGCCGGACGGCGTGGCCGCCTATGTCGAAGAGGCGCTGGCGATGCAGGCCGAAGGCAGTGCACTGCCGTTCGCCGTGCGTTCGCTGGCATCGGGCGATATCGTGGGTTGCACCCGGCTGTGTCACGCCGATGCGGTGAACCGCCACGTGGAAATCGGTTACACCTGGTATGCGGCCAGCGTGCAGCGCTCGGGTGTGAACACCGAATGCAAATGGCTGCTGTTGCGCCATGCCTTCGAAACGTTGCACTGCATCCGCGTGGAATTGCGCACGCATTGGCACAACCAGACCAGTCGCGCCGCGATTGCACGACTGGGTGCGAAGCAGGATGGCGTGCTGCGCAACGATCGCATCCTGTCTGACGGCAGTTACCGCGATACCGTGGTGTTTTCCATCATCGAATCGGAATGGCCGGCCGTGAAGCGGCATCTGGCCTTCAAGCTGGAACGGGGCAACAACGCATGAGCAACAAGAAAACCATCGGTATCGTCGGGGCTCGTGGCCATACCGGCACCGAGCTGATCCGCATGATTGCGGCGCACCCCGCGCTGGAATTGACCTTCGTCTCCTCGCGCGAGCTGGATGGCCAGCGCGTGGCCGAACACAACGACGTTTACGTGGGCGAGCTGTGCTTCGAGGCGCTTGATCCCGCCGCAGTGGCGGCCAAGCGTGCCGACGTGGTGATCCTGGCGTTGCCCAACGGCAAGGCGGCTCCGTACGTCGAAGCGATTGACGCCGCTGCGCCCGAGACCCTGATCCTCGATCTTTCCGCGGATTACCGCTTCGACAAGAGCTGGTATTACGGCCTGCCCGAACTGACCCGAGACAAGTGGCGCGGCAACGGTACCGATAGAATCAGGCACATCAGCAACCCCGGCTGCTACGCCACTGCGATGCAGCTTTCCATCGCGCCCTTGAAGGATCTGCTGGCCGCGCCGCCAGTGTGTTTCGGCGTCTCCGGTTATTCCGGTGCGGGCACCACGCCTTCGGACAAGAATGATCCGGAGAAGCTGCGCGACAATTTGATGCCGTATGCGCTCACCGGCCACGGGCACGAAAAGGAGGCCAGCTTCCAGCTTGGCCTGCCGGTGGAATTCATGCCACACGTGGCGCCGCATTTCCGTGGCCTTACCGTCACCACCAATCTTTATCTCGTGCGCCAGGTGAAGCGCGAGGACGTGCTCGCGCGTTTCCGCCAGGCCTACGGCGCCGAGCCATTGGTGAAAGTACTCGACGAAGCACCGTGGGTCAGTCGAATTGCCGATCGCCACCATGCCGAAATCGGCGGTTTCGCGGTGTCGGCCGATGGCAAACGCGTGGTGATCGTGGCCACGCTGGACAACCTGCTGAAGGGCGCGGCCACCCAGGCGATGCAGAACATCAATCGGGCGATTGGCGTGGACGAGCTCACCGCCATTCCCGTGAACTCGTAGGAGCGCACCCTGTGCGCGACTTGCATTCCCGAAATCCATATCAAAGCCATCGCGCACAGGGTGCGCTCCTACAGGATTTCTCACGATGACTCAGCCTTTGTGGCAAAAATCCGGTATCCAGATTGATGCGAAGATCATGCGCTTCCTTGCCGGTGACGACGTGCTGCTCGATCGCGAGTTCTTCCTGCACGACATCACCGCTAGCAAGGCGCACGTGGAAGGGCTGGCCCACATCGATGTAGTCAGCATCGATGAGGCGGCGGCATTGAAGCGTGAGCTGGATGCGCTGGCGGACGATTTCCGCAGCGGCGCGTTCGTGCTGGATGATCGCTACGAGGATGGTCATTCCGCCATCGAGGCACGGCTGACCGAACGGCTGGGTGACGCCGGTCGTCGCGTGCACACCGGGCGCAGCCGCAACGACCAGGTGCTGGTCGCCACGCGCCTGTGGCTGAAGGACAAGCTGGTTGCACTGGAAACGCATTGCCGCGCGATCGCCGAGGTCTGCCTGGAGCGCGCCGCGCAGCCGGCCGTGCCGCTGCCGGGCTATACCCATTTGCAGCGCGCGGTGGTGTCGTCCACCGCGATGTGGTTTGCCGGCTTCGCCGAGGGTTTCATCGACAACGCCCTGCGTGCGCGCCAGACGCTGGCCCTGATCGATGCCAATCCGCTCGGCACCGCAGCCGGCTATGGCGTGAACCTGAAGCTGGATCGCGAGCACACGACCAAGGCACTGGGTTTCTCGCGCATGCAGGTGTCGCCGATCTACGCCCAGCTTTCGCGCGGCAAGTTCGAGATGGCCGTGCTGGAAGCCATTGCCAGCGCGATGCTCGACCTGCGCCGGCTGGCCTGGGATCTGTCGCTGTTCACCACCGCCGAATTCAACTTCGTGAAGCTGCCGGCCGAATACACCACCGGCAGCTCGATCATGCCGAACAAGCGCAACCCCGACGTGGTGGAACTGCTGCGTGCCAGCTACGCCAGCGTGGCCGCGGCGCGCACCGAGATCGAACAATTGCTGTCGCTTCCCACCGGCTACCAGCGCGACCTGCAGTTCTCCAAAGGCTCGATTTTCCATGGTGTGCGTCATGGCCTGATGGCTTTGGAACTGGTGCCCGATCTGCTGGCACGGCTGCAGTGGAACGACGAGGTGATGCGCGCGGCGATCGAGCCGACGATGTACGCCACCGACGTGGCGATCGAACAGGCCGCCGCTGGCGTGCCGTTCCGCGACGCCTACCGGGCCGCCGCGGAAGCAGCTGCATCGGCAGGTGCCGGACGCACGCCCGAGGCCAGTCTGGCAGCGCGCACGTCGCCGGGGGCGGGTGACGATCTCAGGCTGGACGAGCTTGCGGCACGTTTGGCTGCGATCGAGCCTCCCGTCAACTAGGCAAGGACACCATGCCGATGTCGCGTGTGCATTCATCCAACAATTTCGATGCCGTGCGCTTGCTTGCCGCAGGCATGGTGTTGTGCTCACACCAGTTCGCGCTTACTGCCAGGTCGCAGACCTTCATGTTCGGCAGGATGACGCTCGGTACCGTTGGCGTACTGGTGTTCTTCTCGGTCAGTGGTTACCTGGTCGCGCTGAGTTGGGACCGTGACCCGCATGTGCTGCGCTTCGCGGCCAAGCGCTTGTTGCGAATCTGGCCCGGCCTGGCCGTGGTCACGCTTGTCGCAGCCTGCTTGCTCGGCCCGCTGGTGACTACCTGGAATCTGGCTGACTATGTCCGCTCGCCGCTGACCCGGGATTATTTCTCACAGTTGTACTTCTCCATCCAGCAATACCTGCCAGGGGTGTTCGAACACAGCCCGTTCCCCATCGTGAATGGTTCGCTATGGACGATTCCCATCGAAGTGCGCTGGTATGGCGTGTTGCTTCTGGTCGGAGCTTGCGGTTTGCTTCGACATTCCCTGCGCGGTGCGTTGCTGGGGCTGGTGTGTGCCTATGCGGTATACATCTACCTGGTGTATGACGTGCAACACAATCCTGATGCGGGACTCTTCCACCCGGGCTTCGGGTGCGAATACGGATCCTTCTTTTGCTATGGGGCGGCCCTGTTCCGCTTCCGCGAAACATGGCAGCGCCATCCGTGGCGACTGCTTGCAGCGCTGGTCGTGCTGGGCACGATCCTGGCTGCGTGTGGGTACGGCTACGCAGCTCTCTACGTGTTACTCCCCTTCGTGGTGATTCGCGTGGGTACGTGGTCGACACCGGTATTGCGGCGCTGTGGCCGGTTCGGGGATTTTTCCTACGGAATCTACATTTACGCTTTCATGGTGCAAAAGACGTTGGTGCAATGGCTGGGGACCCACCAGCCATATGCGGTCGGTCTGTTCTTGGCAGTGGTATTCACCCTGCCGTTTGCGGTGCTGTCGTGGTACCTGGTGGAGCGTCCGGCCCTGGGGCTCAAACGCCATTTGCCGGGCACCGGAGCCTCGGCCACGAACGTTTCCAGTCCGAGCGCAGCCGGGGCTGCGTTGGTCAATGCGGCACCGGCCACTCATGCCGGTGGCGTTGCGGTCATGTCGACGGAGCCTGACGCATGAGCATGCAAAGCACGCTACCGGAACAGCCGCTGCCTCCTTGGCGGCGCGCGGTACTCAAGGTCGGCAGCAACCTGCTGGCGGCGGACGGTGGCGGTTTGACGCCGCGCTTCGCGGAGGCGCTGGCCAGCTTCATGGCAAGCAGCCATGCCGGCGGCAGACAGGTGGTGCTGGTGTCCTCGGGGGCGGTGGCGGCGGGTCGGGCGCTGTTGCACGCGCGCGCATCCGCGGGCCGCGACCTGGCGGCGCGCCAGGCGATGGCGTCGCTGGGGCAGGCGCCGATGATCGGGTTGTGGCAATCGCTGTCGGCGCGGCCGGTGGCGCAGGTATTGCTGACCCATGACGACCTGCGCAACCGCCGCCGCTACCTCAATGCGCGGGCCACCTTGCTGGGCCTGCTGGCGCTGGATGCGGTGCCGGTGGTCAACGAGAACGACACTGTGGCGGTGGATGAGCTCAAGCTCGGCGACAATGACAATCTTGCCGCGATCGTGGCGGCCCTGGTCGATGCCGACCTGTTGCTGATTGCCTCCGACGTGGACGCCTTGTACACCGCCGATCCACGACGCGACCCGGCCGCTACGCCGATTGCGCAGGCCGATGCGGTGACGCCGGCGTTGATGGCGATGGCCGGCGGCAGCGGCAGTATCGTGGGAACCGGCGGCATGCGTACCAAGCTGGAGGCGGCAGAGAAGGCCGGTGCAGCGGGCATTCCCACCGCGTTGTTCGACGGGCGCAATACGGCCACCGTGCAAGCCCTCGCGCAAGGACAGCTTCGCGGCACGCTGATCCATGCGCCGCACACACGCATGCAGGCGCGCAAATACTGGTTGCTGCACGCACCGGCAAGCAGCGGTCGGATTCGCATCGATGCCGGCGCGGCACGCGCACTCAGCCATGGCCATGCCTCGCTGCTGCCGGGCGGCATCCTCGCTGCCGAGGGTGAATTCCAGCGCGGCGACCTGGTGGAAATCATCGATGCCAGCGAACGAAGAATCGCGCGCGGCCTGAGTCAGTACGCGGCGGTCGAAGTGCGTCGCCTGGCCGGACGACACAGCCGGGAGATCGAAACATTGCTTGGCTACAGTCACGGCACCGAAGTGGTGCATCGCGATGACCTGGCAAACATGCCTGATCGATTGGAGCCGGCAGCTTGACGCGATGACAGCACGGCGATGCGGGAAAAAGCCTGTCGCAATGAGGCGTTGTCAGCCCCGGATCGAGGCGTCGCGTTGCAATCGCGCTTGAAGGCCCCATGTTCATGGGAATAAGTTTTTCACACCAACCCTGTTTGAGGACGATGACCCAGCTAAGAAAATTTCGCCAACAAACCGTGCCGCCATGGCGCAGAGCCGTACTCAAGGTGGGCAGCAGCCTGCTCGCCGCCGACAGCGGAGGGCTCAGTACACGCCATGCGCTCGGTCTGGCGCAATTCATTGCTTCGTGTCATGCCTCGGGTCGCGAGGTGGTACTCGTATCGTCCGGTGCCGTGGCGGCGGGACGCCTGCTGATGCAGCACCTGCCGGAAGATGCCAGCAACGCCGCGCGCCAGGCCATGGCCGCGCTGGGACAGACCCAGACAGTGGCCTTGTGGCAACGTCTGTTTGATCGTCCCTTGGCACAAGTGCTGCTGACTCATGACGATCTGCGCAACCGGCGTCGTTACCTCAACGCGCGTGCCACGCTGAGCGAATTGCTCGCGCTCAACGTGATGCCGGTGGTCAACGAGAACGACACCGTGGCGGTGGACGAACTCACCCTGGGTGACAACGACAACCTGGCCGCGATCGTGGCGGCGCTCATCGATGCCGACATGCTGTTGATCGCCACGGATATCGACGGCTTGTACACGGCCGATCCGCGCAGCAATCCCGATGCGCAGCCCATCGACGAAGTGCACGAGCTCACCGCGGAAATCATGGGCATGGCCGGTGCCGCCGGCAGTCGTGTCGGCACGGGCGGCATGCGCACCAAGCTGGAAGCCGCCGAGAAGGCGGCTGCCGCCGGCATCCAGACCATTCTTTTCAATGGTCGCGACAACGAAGTGGTCAACCTGCTGTCGCGCGACCTGCTCCATGGCACCTTGCTGCGAACCAGTGCCACCCGGATGCAGGCGCGCAAGTACTGGCTGCTGCATGTTCCCGCCGTGCCGGGCTGCATCCACGTGGATGCCGGTGCGGCACGCGCGCTCAGCGAGGGCGGTGCGTCCTTGCTGCCGAAGGGCGTCATCGATGCCGTCGGCGAGTTCCAGCGTGGCGACATGGTCGAGATCGTGGGCGACAGTCCCGATGGCGAGCCGTATGTCGTCGCGCGTGGCATCACCCAGTACGGCGCCGCCGAGATCAACCAGCTGGCCCGCAGCCATACACGCGACATCCGGCAAAAGCTCGGCTACAGCTACGGCGAGAGCGTCATGCATCGCGATGACATGGTCATCACCACCGATTCGGGAGTCATTTCATGAAGGGTTCCGTTCGCGATTCCGCGATTCTCTGCAAGCAGGCGGCCGTGCAAATTGCCGAGCTGTCCACCGATGCCAAGAACGCCTTGCTGCGTGCGATGGCCGACGCGCTGGAGGCGCAGGCCACGACGATCCTGGCCGCCAATGCCGAGGACATGACGGCGGCGCGCGAGAAGGGCATCGGCGAAGCCATGCTCGATCGACTGGCGCTGGATGAAGGCCGCGTGCGCGGCATCGCCGAGGCCTTGCGCCAGGTCGCCGCGTTGCCCGACCCGGTGGGGCAGGTGACGCGCAGCGAGCGCTCGGCCAAGGGCTTCACCATCGAGCGCGTACGCGTGCCGCTCGGCGTGATCGCGATGATCTACGAGGCACGGCCCAACGTCACCGCCGATGCCGCGGCGCTATGCCTCAAGGCCGGCAACGGCGTGATCCTGCGCGGCGGTTCGGAGGCGGTGCGTTCCAACCGTGCGATCGCCGCTTGCCTGTGCGGCGTATTGCGCGAAGCGGGCCTGTCCGAACACGCGTTGATGTTGCTGGACGACCTCAGCCGCGAGGCGATGCTCGAGTTGATGCAGCTGTCCGAGATCGTCGACCTGATCATCCCGCGCGGCGGCGAGGGGTTGATCCGCTTCGTCACCGAGAACGCGCGCGTGCCGGTGATCAAGCACTACAAGGGCGTGTGCCATCTGTACGTCGACGCCAAGGCCAACCTGGACAAGGCGCTGGACATCCTGATCGATGGCAAGACCTCGCGGCCGTCCGCCTGCAATGCGCTGGAGACGCTGCTGGTGCATGCCGACGTGGCGGCGGCCTTCCTGCCGCGCGCGGCCAGGGCCCTGCGAGAGCGCCGGGTGGAACTGCTGGGCGACGAACGCGCACGCGCGCTATGCCCGAACATGGGGCCGGCCAGTGACGACGATTTCGCCACCGAATTCTTGAGCCTCAAGCTGACCGTCGGCATCGTGGACAGCAAGGACGCGGCGATCGCGCACATCCGTCGCCATGGCTCCGATCACACCGAAGTGATCGCGACCGAGGATCAGGCCGCAGCCGAGTGCTTCGTGCATGCGATGCGTTCGGCGGTGGTGATGGTCAACGCCTCGTCGCGCTTCAGCGATGGTGGCGAGCTGGGCCTGGGCGCCGAGATCGGCATCTCCACCACCCGCCTGCACGCCTACGGCCCGATGGGCGCCGAGTCACTGACGGTGGAGCGGTTCGTGGTGCGCGGGGATGGCCAGGTAAGGCATCCGCAGTCGAGGCTTCCGACGCCCTGAGTCGACTCGGGACGTCGGAAACCCGGTGCCGGTCAGTTCACCGGCACCGGCGCGGCTGCCGGCGCGGTTGAACTGGCCGGTGCAGGCAACGGCTGCACCGGCGTGGCGTCGCTGGGACGCCAGCGCATGCGGCCGGTGTCGAACTCGTCATAGGCCACCTGGTAGGAGGCAATCGCCTGGTCGAGCTGGGTCTGGTCGAGCTGCGGGTAAGGCGTGGCGTCGCCGGTCAGCACGTTGGGCTTGACCTGCTCGACCTTGCGGCCCGGCGACAGGATGGTCAGGCGATCGCCCTTCAGGTAACCGAGGTTCTGGTAGGTCGACGGGAAGGCACGTTCGTCACCGGCCGGCAGCTTCATGATGTCGTAGCCGAAGAAGCGGCTGCGGTAGCTGAAGTTCAGCAGGCCAAGCACGGTCGGTGCGATGTCGATCTGCGACATCATCCGGTCGACGCGTTGCGGCTTGATCTGGTCCGGCGCATAGATGATCAGCGGAATGTGGTACTGGTTGACCGGGATGCGCGTGCGGCCGGCGCTGGAGGCGCAGTGGTCGGCGGTGATCACGAACACCGTGTCCTTGAAGTACGGCTTGGCGCGCATGCGCTTGATGAAGTCGCCGATCGCCCAGTCGGTGTATTTCACTGCGCCGTCGCGGCTGCCCTGCGGCAGGTCCACGCGGTCCTTCGGCCAGCTGTAGGGCCGGTGGTTGGAGGTGGTCATGATGTGCAGGAAGAACGGCTTGTTCTCGCCATGGATGGTGTCCATCTGCTGCATGGCCAGAGTGAACAGATCCTCGTCGGCCACGCCCCACACGTTCTCCGAATGGATGGTCGCGCCGGCCGGGATGTCGCGGCGGTCGATGTCCTTGTAGCCGTTGTGTCCGAAGAAGTAGTTCATGTTGTCGAAGTAGCCGTAGCCACCGTAGACGAACTCCGACACGTAGCCGCGCTGGTTGAAGATGTCCGCCAGCGAGAACAGGCCCTCGTTGTGCTTCTGCTTGACCAGCGAGTCGCCGGGCGTCGGCGGCACCGACAGCGACAGCGCTTCCAGGCCGCGCACGGTACGCGTGCCGTTGGCGTACATGTGCTCGAAGAACAGGCTCTGGTCGGCCAGCTTGTTCAGGTTGGGCGTCAGGTCCTTCTTGTCGCCGAAGGCGGCAAGGTATTTCCCGGACAGGCTTTCCACGCTGATCAGCACCACGTTGAGATGCTTCTCCGGGCCCGCGTTGCGGATGATGCGGGTGAGGTCGTGGGGATCGTTGCTGACGAAGGTGGCATCCGGCGTCTGCAACATCTTGCGCACGATGGCATAAGCCTCGCCGTCCGGCAGCGTGCGGTAGAAGCGATGGAAGTTCAGCTTGGAATTGCGGAAGGCGGCGAAGAATTCGTAGATGCCGTTACCGGCCAGCGAATCGACGTAGACGTTCTGCAGGCGGTTCTTGGTTTCCGAATTGACGGCCATGGCGCTGACCACGGTCAGCCCCAGCCAGACCGCGACGACGATGCTGCGCTGGCCGAAGCGGCTGGTGTCGTCGCGGGTGCGCAGGCGGCGCCGGGTGGCCACGAAAATGATGATCGCGGCCACCGCCAGCATGGTTATCCAGCGTGCGATCGGGTACGACTCTTCGATGTTGCCGATCACTTCGCGGGTGTAGACGAGGTAATCCACCGCGATAAAATTGAAGCGCGTGCTGAATTCGTTCCAGAAAGTCAGCTCCGAGGCGCCGACGAACAACAGCCCGAACAGCAGCAGCAGGCAGAAGATGTAGAGCACCCACTGGCCGACCCTGGACGTGTAGGTGAAGGCGGTCAGTGGCAGCGCGAACAGGAATGGAATCACCGCGGGCCACGCCGTTTTCCAGCTGGCGTCGAACGACAGCCGGAGCGCACCCAGGCAGATCGCGCACAGCAGCACCACCGTCAGCGCATACAGCGACCAGTGCTTCCAGCCGGACATGCGCCCGCGCCGGGTCGGCACCAGCCACAGCAGCAGCACCATCGGCCACGCAAAATAGATGAAGGTGATCAGGTCATAGCCCAGGCCCACCCCAAAGGCGTACAGCCAATACAGCGGGTTCGCCGGCACGCCGGAGCCCGTCATCAGCAGCAGGATCAGCCGGGTGACGAACGAGATGGCGATGAAACACACGCCAAGCCAGATCAGCGGCCGGAAACGTGTTGCGAGAGGCGAAGCAGGGCGGGAGAACATGCGTGGTCTGGCCTTGGAAAAGGGATCGTCTGGAGTCGGGCTCCGGCATGGCGCGTAATGCCATGCCGTCGAGGGTATCCGCATCCCGCCCGGAGTGCGACAACCCGCGGGCGGGAGCGGCCGCCCGATGGTATCGACGGTGGTGCCGGGATGCCTTGTCGCTTCGGTTGCTGGCCATCGGCGAGACGCGCCGGGTGGCGTGCCAGCGAGCCGTCCGGGTCAGTGCCCGGGCGCGGCCCAGGCCCGCACCGCCTCGGCGAAGGCCAGGCAATCGGCGAAGCGGTTGTATAACGGCACAGGAGAGATTCGGATGACGTCCGGCTCGCGCCAGTCGCCGACGATGCCATGAGCCATCAAATAATCGAACAACGCGCGCCCGCGTTCGCGACCACCCAAGACGCGGATGGAAAGTTGCACGCCACGGCGTTCGGGTTCGGCCGGGGTGACGATCTCCAGCACGTCGCCGAGCTGGCTGCGCACCAGCCATTCCAGGTAACCGGTGAGCTGTTCCGACTTCGCGCGCAGGCGGGCCATGCCGGCGCGGTGGAAGATTTCCAGCGACACCCGCAGCGGGGCCAGCGCGAGGATCGGCGGGTTGGACAACTGCCAGCCGTCGGCGCCGGGCGTGGGCACGAATTCGGGGCCCATCTGGAAGCGGGTGGTCTTGTCGTGGCCCCACCAGCCGGCGAAGCGCGGCAGCACGGCCGTGGCGTGGCGCTCGTGCACGAAGGCGCCACCTACCGCACCCGGGCCCGAGTTCAGGTATTTGTAGCTGCACCAGATGGCGAAGTCGGCACCGCTGTCGTGCAATTGCAGTGGCAGGTTGCCGACGGCATGGGCCAGGTCGAAACCGACCATGCAGCCGTGGCGGTGGCCAAGCGCCGTGATGGCCTTGAGGTCGAACGCCTGGCCGGTGCGGTATTGCACGCCGGGCAGCATCACCAGTGCGATGCGTGAACCGTGTTCGGCCAGCGCGCGTTCGATGGCGGCCATCGACAGGGTGCCGTTCGGTTCGTCGCCTTGCAGCTCGATCAGCGCGTCGGCGGGGTCGAAGCCGTGGAAGCGGACCTGCGATTCAAGCGCGTAGCGATCGGTAGGGAAGGCACCGGCTTCCATCAGGATCGCCGGGCGCTCGGCCGTGGGGCGGTAGAAGCTCACCATCATCAGGTGCAGGTTCACGCCCAGCGTGTTCATCGTCACCACTTCGGACGGCCGTGCACCGACCACTTCGGCGAGATGGTCGCGCACGAATTCGTGGTAGTTCATCCACGGCAGCTTGCCGGTGAAGTGCCCCTCGACGCCGAGTTCGCCCCAGCGGCCCAGTTCCGCGTTCACCGCCTCGTGCACGGCGCGTGGCTGCAGGCCCAGCGAATTGCCGCAGAAGTACACGCCGTCCTTGCCGTCATGCGGCGGGATCAGGAATTCGTCGCGAAATGCGCGCAGCGGATCGGCAGCATCGGCGGCTTGCGCCCAGGCGTGGGTGGCTTCGTAGGCAAGTGGCATGGGTACGTCTCTGATTCGTGCGGAATGACATGGGGCGGTGCGGCGACAAAAAAGGGTGTCCACGAGCTTTGGGAAAGGTCCGATTTTGCCCGTCATTCCTGCAAAAGCAGGAATCCAGCGCCTTTGCTTTCAATGGCCTATAGACGCTGGATCTCGGCTTGACCGGCCCTTCGGCCGTTGAGAGCCGCTGGGATGACGCTGCTGCAAAGTTTTGGTGCGAAGTGCCAGGCGCCCCGCGGAACAACAGCAGTCAGCCACCGAGCTGGGCGGCGAGGGCGTGACAGCCTTTGTCGAAGGCCGCTGTCCAGGCGGCACCGGCCTGGGTCTGCTGCGGGCGCACGCAGCGCAGCTGGATGGCGCGGTCGCCCTTGAACCAGTAGTACTCGAGGTAGTCGAACTGCGCGCCATTCTCGCGTGCGCTATAGGCGTTGCCGTTGATGTCGTCGGCGGGCCGCACGCCGGGCTGATAGCCGGTGAGGCCACGGGCCTTCGCGTCGGCACCGCTGCGGTAGGTGTTGAAGCCGTCCAGGTCGGCCACCTTCTTCACCGTGACCGTGATGCGCGCCAGGCTGGTGCTGGCGGTGGGTGACGGATCGGGCACCTGGAACACGTGCACTTCCGGGTCACCCGTGGTCTGCATGATGTCGACCCAGTTGGCCGGCGTGGTGAAGTGCACGCTGCCATCGGCCATGCTGACGTCATCGGCGTGGGCAACGGTGGCGGTGCCGGCCAGCAGCAGTGCGGCGGCAAGAATCGTCGTGTGGCGCAACAAGCTCATGCCTGCTCCTGTGGATGGGCGTCATTGATGAAGCGCTGGCGCGGCAGGCCCAGCCATTCCAGTGCGGTACCGTGGAACAGCCGTGCGCGGGTGGCGTCGTCGAGCTTGAGTGCCTCGATGCCGCTGCCGGGCTGTTGTTCCCCCAGCGGGAAAGGATAGTCGGTACCGAGCATCACGCGGTCGACGCCGGTCACATCCAGCAGATAGCGCAGGGCGTGGTCGTCGTGCACGCAGGAGTCGAAATACAGCTGCTTGAGGTACTCGCGCGGATTGCGCGGGTTGTCGGTGGCCACCAGGTCCGGGCGCATCTTGAAGCCGTGCTCGATGCGGCCGATGGTGTACGGGAAACTGCCGCCGCCGTGGGCCAGCATCACGCGCAGCTTCGGCAGCCGTTCCAGCACGCCACCGAAGGCCAGGCAACAACCGGCGCGGGATTGCTCGGCCGGCATGCCGACCAGCCATGGCATCCAGTACTTGGGCATGGACGCCGCGCCCATCATGTCCCACGGATGCACCATCACCGCGGCGCCCAGATCGGCGGCGGCCTCGAAGAACGGGAACAGTTCCGGTGCGTCCAGGTTCCAGTCGTTGCAGTGCGAGCCGACCTGCACGCCGGCCAGCCCCAGCTCGTCGATGCAGCGTTCCAGCTCGCGCACGGCCAGCTCCGGCGATTGCAGCGGTACCGTGCCCAGCCCGGCGTAATGACGAGGGTGGTCGCGGCACATGCCGGCCATGTGGTCGTTCAAATGACGATGCAGTTCCAGCGCCTGGTGGCCCGGAGCCCAGTACGAGAACAGTACCGGCACGGTGGAAATCACCTGCACGTCCACGTCGAAGCGGGCGTAGTCGTCGATGCGCGTCTGCGGATCGAAGGCCGAATCCCACACCTCGCGGAAGAACTTGCCATCCTTGTAGATGCGGTGGCGCCCATCGGTGTGTGTCATCACCGGAAAGCGGTTGTTGCCGTACTTGGTCGCCAGATTCGGCCAGTCACGGGGCAGGATGTGCGCGTGGGTATCGATCTTGAGCATCCTGCGAGTTTAGAACCTCGTGGCATAGGCGTCCCGCCGCGGTCGCACATCGGCAGGCCCGTCACGCAGCGGGGCGCGCAAGCTTGCTGTAGGAGCGGCTGAAGCCGCTCCTACACCGGGAAAGATCTTGAGCCGGTTCCTAGAACGCCACCGACAGGCTGAGCCGCGCGCCCTGGTCGCGATAGCGCGTGGCGAACTGGCCGAGGTAGCTGACATCCAGCGTGACGTTGCGCGCCAGCGGGAAGTCCGTGCCCAGGTTGGCGAACAGCGCATGGCGCGCGAGCGGCACGCCGGCAGCGGCGAAGCTGTCGCCGCCGGTGGCGAAGCGCATCGTGGCCACCGGCGTGATGTCGCCCCAGCCCTGCTGCCAGGCGAGGCTGGCGTGGAGGTGCAGGCCGGCCTTCGAGGTGAAGGTATCGCGCAGGCCCAGCGTGGCGCTGCTCACCGACGGGTCGGCGGCGGCCACCGCCAGCGCGGCCTGGCCGTTGCTTTCCCGCACCGCGCCGGCATGCAGTTGCGCGTGCGCCAGGTTCACGAACGGCTCCAGTTGCTGGCCGTGCGACAGCGTGAGGCGGTAGCCGGCTTCCACGTAGGCCTGGTCGCTGCGGACGTGGCGGCGGCTGGCGAGGCGTTCGTCGAAACCGGGGAAGTCCGTGGTGCGTTGCGTGTCCACGTCCTGCCAGGCGTGGATGGCGGCGGCGCGCAGCTGCAGTGCGCCGAATGAAGTGTCGCCATACACGCCCAGTTGGCGGCTGCGCACGTGCGCCGACGAGGCGCGCTGATCCACATCCAGCGAGTTCTGGCCGTGGCCGAGCAACAGGCCCAGGCGGCTGTCCATGCCCACGGTGCGATCCACGCCCAACAGCAGGCCGCTGCCGTTGGCGCGCAGCGAGGCCGCATTGCCGTCGCCATCGTCGCGGCCCCAGTGGCCCCAGCCGCTCAGCCACGCGTCGGTACCATCGGCCGTACGGGCTTCGGTGCCTTCGCCGAGGCCGAGCAGGTGGCGGTTGACCGCGTCGCGCACGTAGCGGTCGTCCTCGGCCAGCGCAGCGAGCGTGCCGGGGTAGATCTCACCACTCAACTGGTCGAACGCGTGCCGTGCCTGCGGCGCGTCCAGTTTCACCAGCGCGTCGTACACCGGCGTGCCCTGGCCCAGGCTCTCGGCGCCGTGCGCGGCGGCCTTTTCGTTGGGTGTGGCGCCCACGTCGGCGAAGCCGACGTCGTTGCGCTGCAGCGACAGGTTCACCGCATCGGCGGTGTAACTCAGCACCGGCACGAGGAAGGCGAGGCTGGACGTGGCCGAGGCGAATTGGCCGCTCACCCCGTTCGTCGCCGTCACAATGGTGTAGTCGGTGCGTGGCGCCCAGTTGCCCGATTGCGCCAGCACCAGCGCGCTGCCGCCCAGGATGTCGACCTTGCCGCCCGCCGCGAGCTGGTCGGCATGGCCGTCCGGCGTGGCGTCGATGCGCATGCTCGCGCCTTGTTCGATGGTGGCGTTGCCGCTCACGTGCAGCGTGCCGACGGAGTTGCCGGGGCTGAGCGTGCCGGCGAGGTCGAGGCCGCCGAGGGTGCCGATGCCGCCCAGCGTGGCGCCGGCGGCCACCGTCACCATGCCGCCGAGCGTGGCAGCCGCGTGGCTGTCGTCGCCCACCACCAGGCTGCCGGCCTGCACGGTGGTGGTGCCGGCGAACGGGTTGGTGCCGTTGACCGTGAGCGTGCCGGCGCCGGATTTCAGCAGCGTGCCGTGGCCGGACAGCGTGCCGTCGAAGCTGCCGTCGCTGGCCTGCGCGATGGACAGCGTGGCGTTGTCGGCGATCGCGCCGCGCAGGCTGGCGGTATCGCCGGCGAGCGTGCCCGCTTCGACCACGGTGCCGCCGGTATAGGTGTTGGCGCCGGTGAGCAGCAGGGTGCCGGTGCCGCGCTTGGTCAGGCTGCCGCTGCCGGACAACGCCTGGTCGACGGTGAAGGTGTTGCCCGCGTCGGCGATGTCGAAGCCGCCGCCGGCGCTACCCAGGGTGAGCGTGCGTGCGGTGCTCCGGAACGCGGTGCCGGTCACGCGCAGCGTGCCGCCGTCGAGGGTGAGGCCGCCGCTGGCCGCGCCGAGGTTGCCATCGCCGGACACGGACAGCGTGCCGCCATCGACGAAGGTGCCACCGGTGTAGGTGTTGGCGCCACCCAGCACCAGGGTGCCGAGGTCGGTCTTGGTCAGGCCGGCGCTGCCGGCGAGCACGTTGCCGATTGTCGCGGTCATGCCCGTGCCCGCGCCGGAACCGTCGCCCACGCGAATCACCGGCGCGCTGCCGCCCGCGCCCACCAAGGTCAGCGTGTCGCCGGTGAGCGTGTAGCCGTCGCTGGCGAATTGCAGGCCGGTAGCGCTGACCGTGCCGGCACCGTTGTCCACCGTGACCGTGCCCGCCGTGCCGCCGAAGATGGCGAAGCCCGGTTGTGGCTGCATCGCCGAGGTGACGTCGGCCTGTGCGTCGGTCCACACCGGCGCGGTGGTCGTCCAGGTGCCGCTGCCGCCGCCCATGTGGCTGGCGCTGGCTTGGCCGTTGGCATTCCAGATGTTCAGCGTGAGGCCGGTGGTGGCGATCAGGTTGATCTGCCCGTCGGCGCTGAGCGTCTGTAGTTGCAGGATGCTGCCGGTCGGCGTGCTGCCGAGGGCCACGCCGCCGTTGGTTTCGGTGAGCGAGCCGCCCCAGCGGAATACGTTGTAGAGGCCAGGCCCCATGCCACCGGCATCGGCGACGTTGAGCACGGCGCCGTCCAGTTCGAGGTTGCCGTCGACCTTCACGTTGTCGCCGGTGCCGAAGGTATGGAGATCCGCGCCGGGGGCGCCGAATTCGTAGTCGAGCACGCTGCCCGATGCGGCGACGAGATTGCCGCCGACGGTGAGCGTGCCGATCGACGCACCGGGTGCAAGATGGCCGCCGGACTGCACGGTGACGTCGCCGCCGATGCGGCCGTGGCCGCCCAGGGTGGCACCGTTTTCCACCTGCGCGCTGCCAGCGATGGCGGCGCTGGCGTGGGCGTCGTCGCCCACGATCAGCGTGCCGCCATGCACGTCGGTGAGACCGGTGTAGGTGTTGGCGCCGTTCAGGACCTGGCGGCCACCATCGAGCAGCAGGCCGCCGCTGCCGGCGATGACGCCGTCGAAGCTGTCGTGGGCGCGGCTCAGGGTCAGGGCCTGGCTGCCCAGTGTCACGGCACCGCTGCCGCCCAGGCTGGTGACACTGGCGCCACCACGGGTACCGGCGATATCGAACGTGCCGTTGTCGATCAGCCCGCTGGACGCGGCGATGCGGCCGGTGCCGGTCAGTGCCAGCGTGCCGGCCGCGATGGTGGTGCTGCCGGTGTAGCCGTTCACCCCGGCGAAGGTCGCGATGCCGAGGTCGTCGTCGAGCACCATGCTGCCGCCGGTGCCGCCGCCGATGCCGCCGTCGTCCAGCGTGCCATCGAAGCTCCAGTTAGACGCGCCGAGGTTGACGGTGAGCGTCTGCCCGCCCAGCGCCACGGTGCCACTGCCGCCGAGAGTGCCGATGCTGGCGCCGGCGCGGGTCTGCGAAATGTCGAAGCTGGCTCCGCCCTGGATGTCCAGGGTGCCGCTGATGGCGCCGTCGCCGGACAAGGCCAGCGTGCCGCCGTCGATGATCGTGCCCTGGTACGCATTGGCGTGACCGGTGACGGTGAGCGTGCCCGCGCCGTCCTTGAAGAGGATGCCGTAACCGCTCGTCGTGATCGGGCCCGACAGGGTGAGGTCGAAACCCTGGGTGTCGATGTGGGCGTAGTTGGTGAGGCTGAAAGCGCGCGCCGAAGCGAACGAGGCGCCGGCCTGCAGGGTGGCGTTGTCGATGTCGACCGCGCCGGCGCTGTCGCCGAGGTTGCCGTCGCTGGACACCGACAGCGTGCCTGCGTCGATCGTGGTGCCGCCGCCGTAGGTGTTCGCGCCGGTGAGCACGAGCGTGCCGGTGCCGGTCTTGGCAAGACTGCCGGCGCCGCTGACGATGCCGCCGAAGCTGCCGTCGGCAGCCTGGTTGAATACCAGCGCCGCGGCGTCGTCGATGTTGCCGGCCAGGCTGGTGCTGTCGCCGACCAGGGTGCCGGCGGCAATCGACCAGTCCTGCGCAGTGGAGCCGATGCCGGTCAGCGTCCAGGTGCTGGCGCCGCTCTTCTGGTAGCTGGCGAAGCCGGTCGCGGTGCCGGTGTCGAACGTGTTGCCGCCGATGGCGTTGTCGTCGCCGCCGAGGATGAAGCTGTCGCCGCCGACACCGCTGCCGCTGTTGCTGACCACGTTGCCGGTGATGCTCGAACCCGCACGCAGCAGCAGGGTGTTGCCGCCGCCGGAAAGCACCACCGCGTCGGCCTGGACGCCGCCGACGGACGACTGTCCACCGATCAGGCTGCCGCTGTTGTCGATCGACGTCTGCCCGCTGGCGACGATGGCTGCCGCGCCGGCGTTGGCATCCTGGCCGTTGCCGCCCTGGATGGTGCCGCCCGCGCGATTGACGATGACGGTCGCGCCCGCGCTGTCGTCGGGGGCGGCGATGTCGAGCACACGGATGGCGGTTCCGGCGATGATGCCACCCGTACCTGCGATGGTGCCGCTGTTGTCGATGCTGGCGCCGCTGGTGGCGGCGATCGCGGTACCACCGCTGGTGCTGATGTCGCTGAGGCCGCCGTCGTCGCCGAGGATGGCGGCGCCCGACTGGTTGACGATGCTTACGTTGCCGCTGGCGTCGATGCCGGTGCCGCCGAGGTTGCCGCTGCCGACCACGCCACCATAGCCGCCGCGGATGACGCCCCCGCTGCGATTGGTGACGGTGGCCTGCTCGCCGCTGGCGACGGCGATCGCGATGCCGGTGCCGCCGTGGCCGCCGCCGTTGTTGGAGCCGCCGTGGCCGCCTTCGATCAGCCCGCTGTTGCCGATGGTCACGTTGCCCGTGGCCTGGATGCCGTCGCCGCCCGTGCCGTTGCCGTTGAATCCGCCGGTGGCGTTGGCACCGATGCCGCCACGGAGGGTGCCGGCGTTGTCGATGATGAAAGTCTGCGCGCCGCTGGTGACGGCCGCGATACCGCTGCCGCCGATGGTGTAGTTGTCCAGGGTGTCGCCGCCGGCGATGCTGCCACCGGCCAGGTTGGTGACGTGGCTGCCGTTGCCGCCCGTGATGCCGGCGCCGGCGGCGGTGTGTGCGTCGCCGCCGGCGATGCTGCCGCTGTTGGTGACGAGGGTGCCGTCGCCGGCCAGGTCGATACCGGCCCCGCCTTCGCCGGCCAGGCCGCTGAAGCTGGTGATGCCGCCCGAGGCGCCGCCCGCGCCACCGGCGATGCTGCCGCTGTTGGTCAGGTTGCCGCTCGCGCCCGACACCAGGATGCCGTCGCCGCCGCCACCGCCGCCGCCGCTCCATTGGCCGCTGCCGCCATTGCCGCCCTGGCCGCCGGTGATGTTGCCGGCGTTGGTCAGCACGGTGGCGTCGGTCAGCGTCGCCAGCCCGGCACCGCCGGCGCCGCCGCCGCCGCCGATGCGGTCGCCGTTGCCCGCGTTGCCGCCGTGGCCGCCGGTGATAGCCAGGCCCGCGCCGACGGTGATACCCGTATCTGCGGTGTACACGCCGTCGCCGCCGCCACCGCCGCCACCGCTCATGAAGCTGGTGCCGGGGTCGGTTTGGCCGTCCGTGCCGTTGCCGCCGGTGACCGGTGTATTGCCCATGGTGGTGGCCCCCACGCTGCCGCCGTTGCCGCCGGCACTGATGGCCGAACCGCCATGGCCGCCGGCACCGCCGTTGCCGTTGCTGCCGGCGACGCCCGCCCAGCCGCTGCCGCCCTGGCCACCGCCGCCGTTGCCGTTGCCGCCGCTGCCGCCGTAGGCGCCACTGCCGGCACCGCCAGCACCGCCCTGGCTGCCGCCCACGGTGGCCCATACCGGCAGCGGAGCCAGGCTGGCCGACAGCGCCACGGCGCAGGCCACGGCGAGCAGGCGCCGGGATAGGCGCGAGGTCGTTGCGGCGGCAGTGCCGTGACGCGGCGGCATGGCCAGTTCCGAAGCCACCTGCATGACGCGCAGGGCGCGGTTCCAGACCAATCGGTAGGTGCGGTTCATTGCGGGAATTCCTCGAACAGGGAAGTGATGTAATGGGGGGGCACGCGTGCGCGGCCGGGGCGGATGCGTCGTGGAAACGGTTGCGGCGCACGCCCGTGGCAGGAGGTTCGGTCGGGACTGCGGTCTACCAGGGCGGCCAGTCGGGCGCAGGGCATGCGTGCACGGACGAATCGCGACGCACGCGGGCTTGCATGCTGCGATTACCGGCAGGCTTGTCCATCGCACGAGATCCCCTGTAGCCACGCTTGTGCCGCAGGGCTTCGTGCCGCCGGGCAAGTCGTGGATTGTGGCAACGTACCGATGCCTGCGTTTGATCGGGATTGCTGTCGCCGTGTTATCCCGTCAGAGCAGCTTGATCATCACCGTGACGGATTGCTCGCCGCCGACGTTACGCCATGGCGGTGCCTCGTAGCGTTCCATCGCCGGTGCCATGCCGAAGCGTTCGCCGTGCTTGTTGAGCCACACCGGGCTGATCGCGAAGTACACGGGGAAGATGCCGGCATACGGGCCGTCGTGGCGCAGGCAGGCATAGCGGCCGGGCTGTACGGCGAAGCGTTCCAGCGGCGCCGGCAGTGGGTCCGGGATGCCGGGGTCGGCCACCATGCAGAAGTAGCGGATCAGGCCGTTCGGGGTGATCTCCGGGTTGTCGCGGATCAGCGCATAGGCGGCCAGGCCATCGGGCTCGATGCCGTGGTTGTGCAGCAAGGCGGCGAAACGCAGCCAGTAGTCCTCGGCTTGGTCGTAGCTGCCGTGGAAGCGGGCGCCGACCAGCGACAACGGGAGTTGTGTCTCCACCCGGACGCGGCGCGCACGCTGCAAGTCGTCCGGCGTGATGTCGATGACCGCCGCGCGCGCCAGTTCGCGGTAGCGGGTGGGTGGCAGGCCGAACTGGCGCCGGAAAGCGTGGTTGAACGCGGCGAGGCTGCCGTACCCCACCGCGGCGGCGACGTCCTGTGCGGCGAGCGGCGAGGCCAGCAGCAGGATCGCTGCGGTATCCATGCGGATGCGCCGCACATAGCCATTCACCGTCTCGCCCATCACGTCGGCGAACAGGCGGTGGAAGTGGAACGGGCTGAGCCTGGTTTGCGCCGCCAGCCTGGCCAGCGTCGGTTCGTCGGGAAAGCCGGCTTCGATCACGCGGATTGCCGCCAGCACGCGCGGATCTTCGATCAGCATGGGCGGCAGGTGCCGACGCACGTGATGCACGTGTGGGCCGGCGGGCGGAGCGTCGAAACGCAGCGGATTGACGTCATCCTGCTCTTGCGGGTCGATGGCGGCGGTCTCCAAGGGGGAACGTCGATGATAAGTGCAGCGTCGCGGATGTCGGCATGCGGCAGTGCGAACGGGCTCACGTCACGGGTTGGCGGGCATCGACCGCGCGCATGGCTTTTCTGCCGGGTGCGTGGCCATCGTTTGTCGTGAGGGCGGCCTCGGCGCCGGAGCATCCCAGACCGGCCCGCGGCTACCGGGACTGCCCTCTGGAGGGCTTCGGGACGCCGTGTCGAGACGACGCTTTCAGGCCACGTGCCCCGCGGGACTGTGGCGATCGTCCAGCGCCGTCAGTTGCGGGCTGCGGCCGGTGACGTGGGCCAGCGTGTTCACGTTGTCGGCAAGGCGGTCGCTGATGCGTGCCAGCAGGTCGGCGTTACCGTGCGCGTCGCTGGCGGCAAGGCGCAGGGCGAGTTCGCGCTGCATGGTACGCAGGTCCGGCAGCGCATCCGGTGCGCGTCGCTCGCGCAGGGCATCGGCAATCGCGTGGGTGGCATCTGCGGCGGACCCGATGAAGCGGCAGGTCGCCTCATGCTCAGGCAGGGTGTCGCGTTCGTCCAGCAGCGCCTCGAATGACATGGCCGTCCGTGCCAGCCGGTTGCCGTTGGCGAACAGGGCGCTGGCCAGGTCGAACAGTGCCGGTGGGGTGGCAGGCTCCACGCGCATGCGCTCCAGCGAGGCCTGGGCGTTGGTGCGCGCGGTGCGCGCGGCGGTGCGCGTTTCACGGTGCACGTCGCGTTGCCCGGGCAGGGCCAGCGCAGCGAGGTAATCGGCATAGGCGGACAGCATCGCCGACAGCGCGGCGCGTGCGCGGCTGCGCTCCCAGGTGGGCCACACCACGTAGGCCAACAGTGCCATGCCCGAGCCGAGCACGGTGTTGATCACGCGGTCCATCACCGCTGCGCCGGAGCCCACGCCCTCGAACGACAGCAGGATCACCACCGTGCCGGTCAGGGTGGCTACCGCGATGCCGTAATGCGCGCTGGCCAGATAACGGAACGCCACGCACAGCAGCCCCATCAGTGTGAGATGGGCCCAGGGTGCATCGGGCGTCACGTACAGCAGCACGGTGGTGAGCAGCAGGCCGAGCACGGTGCCGACCACGCGCAGCAGGCCGAAATTGAAGGTGGCGGCGAAGTCCGGACGCAGCACGATGGCGGCGGTCATCGGCAGCCAGTAACCGTGCGGGAGCTGCCACAGGCGCGAGACGAGCAGGGTGAGGCTCAAGCAGGCGGCGCAGCGCAGCGCATGGCGAAAGGCGACCGAACGCATGGTGAAGTTGGCGCGCAGCGTGGCCCATGTCGCGCTGCCGCGCAGCGCCCGCGGCAGGCGTGTTTCGGCGGCGGCGGCGCGTTCTTCGCCGCGGCTGCCGGCCCAGTTGGCGTTGCGCACCGCGGCCGCGAGCTGGCCGGACAGTGCATGGAAGTGTGCAGCCATGCTGCGATGGGTGGTTTCGTCGCCCAGCAATGCTTCCTGGCTGGCCTGCAAGGTTTGCAGCGCGTGCATCGCACGGCTCGGACTTTCGCCCGCATCCAGGGCCTCGGCCACGCCTTGCAGTACGCGGGCGACATCGGCGCGCAGCAAGGCGTTGGCGCCTGGGGCGGCATGGGCCTCGGACATCGCCACCAGTTCGAGCCGGATCCGTTCGGCCAGTTCCAGCAATACGCCGAACGCCTCCATCGCGCGACCGTGGGCGCGATGGCGGCCGAGCAGGGTCTGCTGCAGCGTGGTCATGGCGTCGGTAAGCGCAGGGGCATCGGCGTCGTCATGCGAGGCCTGCCGCGCCAGCGCGGCGAGGCCGCGATACACCTCGGCCAGTGCATTGCGTTCCGGCCAGTAGCGTTGCAACGGCCATGCGGCCACCGAAAACAGTGCCAGCAACAAGCCACCGGCGAAGATCAGTGCGGAAGCGGCGATGGCCTCGACAGGCGAGGGGATCGGCTCGGCCGCGGTGATCACCAGCAGGATCATGCTGGTCATGCCCACGCGCGCAATGTCGGTACCGAACACCACCAGCAAGCCGCCGAGGAAGCCGGTCGCTAGCGTGGCCAGCAGCATCGGCAGCAACTGATCGCCGATCAGGAAGCCGCACAACGAGGCTAGCCCGGCCGCCAGCGAGGCCAGCAACAGGCGCGCGATGCGCTGGCGGTAAGGTCCGGGCTGGTCGGAAAACATCGTGTCCAGCGCACCCGCGCCAATGCCCAGTCCGATCGCCGTATGCCCGGTGGCCATGCCGATACCCAGCGGCAGTACCACCGCCGCCGTGTTGCGTATCGCCACCCGCAACGGCACGTCCGGCCGCTTGATGCGGGTCAGGCTTTCGACGAGGTGGTTGCGGAAGGAGTAGCTGCTGGGGGGCATGGAGCGAGCATCCGGGGTGCGGTCATTCTGCACCATGCGGGAGCGTGGAATGCCATTCAAGGCATTCCACAAGCGCGATGAGGAATGAGGCAAGCATGCATCCATGCGCCGCTGCCCGCTCGGCGTCCTGCCTCGCCCTCGCCTGACGCGTGGAATGCCATTCAAGGCATTCCACAAGCGCGTCAAGCTCGACCAGCGAACTCGCCCGTCAAGGTGTTCACCCACACCTTCTCGTCGTTGCTGATGTACTCGGGCACCTGGATCTCCACGCCGGTGTTGAGCTTGGCCGGCTTGTTGCGCTTGGTGGCGCTGGAGCCCTTCATTTCCGGGGCGGTATCGACCACGGTCAGGACCACGCTGCTCGGCACCTGCAGAGCCACCGGGGCGTCGTCGATCAGTTGGACGTAATAGCCCTCCAGGTCCTCGACGATGTAACCGGCGTTGTCGCCCACCAGTTCGGGACCCAGCAGGTACTGGGTGTAATCCTCGGCATCCATGAAGATGAAGGCGTCGCCGTCCATGTAGGAGAAATTGGCAGCGCGGCGCACCAGTTCCATTTCCTTCATGTCGTCATCGGCACGCAGGCTGAGATCGAATTTGCGGCCGCCGGGGATCGAATACAGGGTGAAGCGGAACGTGACGTTGCCGCCACGCGCACTCGGCGAACTGCGTTCGATGTCGCGCACCTGGTAGACGGTGCCGTCGTGTTCGACCACGTTGCCTTTCTTGACGTCGGAAGCTTTCATAAGTGTGGGATCAGGAGTGAAGGTTTCATGATCGTCATTCCGGCGCAGGCCGGAATCCAGTGAAGCGCTCGCGCATAGCGCACAAAATCAATCGCGTGCTGCGCACGAGTTGTCGGACTGGATTCCGGCCTGCGCCGGAATGACGGCGAAGGAGGTTACTTGGGTTGCAAACGCACCGCGCCATCCAGGCGGATGGTTTCGCCGTTGATATAGCGGTTGCCGAGGATAAACGCCACGGTCTGCGCGAATTCCTCCGGCTTGCCCAGGCGCGAGGGAAACGGGATCGAGGCGGACAGCGACTGCTGCACGGATTCGGGCATGCCGTCGACCATCGGGGTCCAGAAGATACCCGGCGCGATGGTGGCCACGCGGATGCCAAAGCGGGCCAGCTCGCGCGCCATCGGCAAGGTCATGCCGACCACACCGCCCTTTGAGGCGGAGTAGGCGGCCTGGCCGATCTGGCCCTCGTAGGCGGCCACGGAGGCGGTGTTGATGATCACGCCGCGCTCGCCATCTTCGCCGGCCTCGTTGCCCTGCATCAGCGCCGCGCCGGCCTTGGCCACGTTGAAGCTGCCGACCAGATTCACCATCACCGTGCTGGCGAAGGTGTTCAACGGCATCGGGCCTTCCTTGCCCAGCACGCGACCGGCGCCGAGGATGCCGGCGCAGTTCATCACCATGTTCAGACCGCCCATCGCCTCGCGCGCAGCGGCCACGTTGGCGGTCACGCCATCCTCGCTGGTCACGTCGGTGCGGAAGAAGCGGGCGGCAGCACCCAGTTCCTTTGCCGCAGCCTGGCCTTTTTCCTCGTTCACGTCGAACAGCGACACCTGGCCGCCATGGGCGACGAGATGCTGTGCCACCGCGTGACCGAGACCGGAGGCGCCACCAGTGATGATTGCCTTGATTTGATCGAGTTGCATGGGAGTCCGCCGAAAGGAAAGTCAGTGGACAAGTTTAGCCGAGCCCGAGCAGGTGCCGCAGTGCCGGATCATCGGCCAGCGCGGCGAAGGAGCGTACGGGGGCGGGCGGGGGCGTCGGCGCCTGCAAGGTCAGCTGCCACACGCCCACGTCCCACCATTGCCCCAGCTTCCAGCCGCATTGCCGCCACACGCCGGCCGGCGCGAAGCCCAGCGATTCGTGGAAAGTCACGCTGACCGGGTTGGGCACGGTGATGACACCCACCGCCTGGGTCAGGCCCTGCAGGCGCATGGTTTCCAGCAAGGTGGTGTAGAGCCGCCGTGCGATGCCTCGTCGCTGCGCATCGGCGTGCACGTAGATCGAGGTTTCGGCGATCCAGTCGTAGGCGGCACGTTCGCGGAAGCGGCCGGCATAGGCGTAGGCCAGCACCTCGCCGTCTTCGTCCCAGACCAGCCACGGATAGTTCGGCAGGCGCGCGCGGATGCGCTCGCGCATGGCGTCCACGCCGGGCAGTTCGGTTTCGAATGTGGCGACGCCGTCGGTGATATGGGGAGCGTAGATCGCGTGGATGGCGGCCGCGTCTTCGTCGCGGGCAATGCGGATGGTGGCGGTCATGGCGCGGGTGTTCACAGTTCGCGGAGGTAGTAGCGGTCGCAACCGTGGTGGCCGGTGCCGCCCATGGCGTTGCAGATCATCTGGAAACCATTGCGCTTGTACAGGGCCTGCGCTGCGTCCATGCCGGTCAGTGTTTCGAGGTAGCACCGGCGGAAACCGAAACCGCGTGCCGCATCGAGACAGCGCTGCATCATCGCCTGGCCCGCGCCGATGCCGCGTGCTTGCGGCAGGAAGTACATCTTGCGCAGTTCGCACACATCCGGTTCACCGTCGACCAACGGCGCCACGCCACCGCCACCCATGACGATGCCTTCGCGTTCGATCACGAAGTAGGCGCTGCGTGGCTGCGCGTAGGCAGCGGACATACCGTCCACCTCCGGATCGTGGATTGCGAAACCGGGACCATCGGCCCCGAACTCGGGCATCACGCTGCGGATCACCGCCGCCATTGCGGCATCGTCGCGCGGCTCGATGGGGCGGATCAGGAACGACGATGGCATGGCGGTTCCGTAGCAGGGGACGGCCGATTATTCCATGCCTGTGCGCGGATGCCAGTGGCGTTTGTAACGGCGCTGGCGGAGCGGTTTCCAGCTCCGCCCCCTGCTTGCAGGGGACGGCTGGGAGGGGACAGATGCTTTACGCCGCCGTGCGCGCTCGCGTGACGCGGCTGGCGGTGTCCTTGTGCAACTGCGCGGCCAGCCAGGCGCCGGTGGCGATCAGCAGGTCGAGGTCGATGCCGGTTTCCATGCCCATGCCGTGCAGCATGTAGGCCACGTCTTCGCTGGCGACGTTGCCGGTGGCACCTTTCGCGTAGGGGCAGCCGCCGGTGCCGGAGACGGAACTGTCGACCACGCGCACGCCTTCTTCCAGGCAGGCGAGGATGTTGGCCAGGGCCTGGCCGTAGGTGTCGTGGAAATGCACGGCCAGCGCGGCCATCGGTACGTCCTGCGCTACGGCGTGCAGCATGGCGCGGGCCTTGGCCGGGGTGCCGACGCCGATGGTGTCGCCCAGCGAGATTTCGTAGCAGCCCAGCGCGTGCAGGCGCTTGGCCACACGCACCACGTCGCTGATCGGCACCTCGCCCTGGTAGGGGCAGCCGAGCACGGTGGAGACGTAGCCGCGCACTGCCACGCCATCGGCCTTGGCCTGTTCCAGCACGGGCACGAAGCGCTCGATGGATTCGTCGATGGAGGCGTTGATGTTCTTGCGGTTGAACGCCTCGCTGGCGGCACTGAACACGGCGATTTCGGTGGCGCCGACCTCGCGCGCACGCTCGTAGCCCTGCAGGTTCGGCACCAGCACCGGATAGCTCACACCCGGCACCTTGCGGATACCGGTGAACACTTCGGCGGCATCGGCCAGTTGCGGCACCCATTTCGGGCTGACGAAGCTGGTGGCTTCGATGGTCTTCAGGCCGGTGGACGAGAGCCGATCGATCAGCGCGATCTTCACCTCGGCCGGCAGCAGGGTCTTCTCGTTCTGCAAGCCGTCGCGGGCGCCGACTTCGACGATGCGGACGTGGTTGGATGTGGTCATGGGCGGCTCCGGACGACGTGTTCTTCTCCCCCCGGGAGAAGGTGCCCCGCACAGGGGCGGATGAGGGTGCGGGGCTTGCGTGAATGTTCGGGCGAAGCCGAACCCTCACCCCAACCCCTCTCCTACGGGGAGAGGGGCTCAAAATCTCAGTCGGCGAAGTGGACCAGCACGGCATCGGCTTCGACGAATTCGCCTTGCGTGGCACTCACGCTCTCGATGGTGCCGGCGCGCGGCGCCTTCAATGCCAGTTCCATTTTCATTGCCTCCATCACCAGCAATTCCTGGCCTTCTTCCACCGCGTCGCCGGGCTTGGCTTTCACCAGCACGATACGGCCGGGCATGGGGGCGACGACCTGGTTGCCGCCGGCGGCGTCCTTCGATTCCCAGGCGTAGGCCGCGGCGCGGTCGAAGCGCCAGCGGCGGCCCTCAGCGTCGTGCAGCAGCACGCGGTGGCCATCAGCGCGCATCGGCAGGCGCAGTGCTTCGCCGTCGAAGCGCGCATTGAGCTGGTTGCCGTCGAGACGGGCGCCGGTCACCTCGCCATCCCGTTCGCCATGGCGCAAACGGTAGTGGCCGGCGTGGCCGTGGGCTTCGATCTCGAAGCGTTCATCGCCGTGGGTCAGCGCGATGAGGCGCTTGCCGGGATGGCCGATGCGCCAGCCATCGGCGCGAGCCCATGGCGAATGCGGATCGGTCGCGGTGCCCTGGACGGCGGCTTCGTCATGCAGCAGCGCGGCCGTGGCAGCCGCGAACAGCGTGCGTCCGGCGGGAGTGGCATGGCCGGTGACGAACTGGTCGAGATGGCGGTCGAGGTAGCCGGTGTCGATGGTTCCTTCGACCACGCTCGGATGGCGCACCAGTCGTTCGAGGAAGGCGATGTTGGATTTCGGTCCGGCGATCTCGCATTGCGCCAGCGCTTCGCGCATGCGCTGCAGCGCGCGTGGGCGATCTTCGTCCCACACGATCAGCTTGGCGATCATCGGATCGTAGAAGATCGTCACCGTGTCGCCCTCGATCACGCCGCCATCGAGGCGCACGTGCGCGGACGGCGCGGGCAGGCGCAGCATCTGCAGCTTGCCGGAGCCGGGCAGGAAGTTCTGCTCGGGGTCTTCGGCGTACAGGCGTACTTCGATGGCGTGGCCGTGTGAAACGACCTGGTCCTGGGTCAGCGGCAACGGCTCGCCGTCGGCAATGCGCAACTGCCACTCCACCAGATCCACGCCGTGGGTCAGTTCGGTGACCGGATGCTCGACCTGCAGGCGGGTGTTCATTTCCATGAAGTGGAAATCGCCGGCGGGCCCGACGATGAATTCCACCGTGCCGGCGCCCACGTAGTTCACAGCCTTCGCGGCGGCCACGGCAGCTTCGCCCATGGCCTTGCGGCGCTCGGGCGTCAGGAACGGCGAGGGCGTTTCCTCCAGCACTTTCTGGTAGCGACGCTGCGCCGAGCATTCGCGTTCATCCAGGTGGATGACGTTGCCGTGGCGGTCGCCGAAGATCTGGAACTCGATGTGGCGCGGCTGCTCGATGTAGCGCTCCAGCAGCATCGACGCATCGCCGAACGCGGCCTTGGCCACGCGCTGTGCGGTTTCCAGCGCCTCGGGGAATTCCGCGTCCGAGCGCACGATCTGCATGCCCTTGCCGCCACCGCCGGCCGAGGGCTTGATGATCAGCGGATAGCCGGTCTTGTGCGCCTGCTCGGCCAGGTATGCGTTGTCCTGGTTGTCGCCGTCGTAGCCGGGCACCAGCGGCACGTCATGCTTCGCCATCAGGTGCTTGGCGGCGGCCTTGGAACCCATCGCCTCGATGCTGGCCGGATCAGGACCGATGAAGACGATGCCGGCCTCCTGGCAGGCGCGCGAGAAGGCGGTGTTCTCGGAAAGAAAGCCATACCCGGGATGAACCGCCTGCGCGCCACTCTTTTTGGCGGCGTCGAGAATCGCGTCGATGCGCAGGTAGGAGTCAGCCGGCAGCGAGCCGCCGATCGGCCAGGCCTCGTCGGCCAGGCGCACGTGCTGCGCATCGCGGTCGGCCTCGGAGTACACCGCGATGGTGCGAATGCCGAGTCGGCGGCAGGTGCGGATCACGCGGCAGGCGATCTCGCCGCGGTTGGCGATCAGGACGCGTTCGAACATGCAGGTTCCTTGGGGGGAAGTCCGAGGGAGGCAAAGCCCCGGAACGGTAGCAGATCACCGCCGGCACGCCGATGCGCAGCGCAGCAAACGGGCACGACTATTCGCCACGCCAGTAGTCGCAGGCGTCCTCCATGCGGCACAGGTGGCGCAGTGCCTGCGCGTTCTCGCCGGGCTGCGTTTCGGCGTAGGCGCCGAGCTTGCCGGAGTCGGGGTATTCGCAGATCTCCACCGGTTCCATCGTGCTCACACCCAGGTAGCGCAGCTCGGTGTCGCCGGTGTTGATGATCTGGTGCGCGGTCTCCGGCCCGCCGCAGGGGCAGGCCACCACGTCGCCGGCGCGCAGCGCGTGACGGGTATCACCCAGGCGCAGTTCGCCGCGGCCTTCCAGGATGAAGAACATCTCCTCTTCGCCACGGTGGCTGTGGAACGGGCAGGCGCGTTTGCCTGGCGCCACCACGGTGAGCCGGTAGCCCAGCTTGCGCGCGCCGATGCGAGTGCTGATCTCGCCGCGGCGCAGGTCGTAGCGTTCGGCCGTGGCGCCCGGCAATGATTGCGCGGACGTGGGCGACTGGATGGCGACGTCGTCGAGGTTGAGCACGGGATGAGTCATGGCGGCGTCCGGTTACGTGGTTTTTCCAGTCTGGTGTCGGCTTCCTGCCGACGTGGTGTCAGCAGCCTTGCTCAGCCGCCGCCGACCCATGCCGGCGCGCGTTTGTCGAGGAAGGCGCTGAGCCCTTCCTGGCCTTCGGAGGACACGCGCAGCCGGGCAATCAGCGCGGCGTTGTCGTGGTCGATGCGCTCGGCGCCGCCTTCCTCGTGACCGGCCATGCGCAGCGCCAGTTGCTTGGCCTCGCGCTGCGCCTCGGGGCCGGCCTTGGCCAGCAGCTTCAGGGTGAAAGTCACCGCGTCGTCCAGTGCCTCGGCAGGCACGACCCGGTGCAGCAGGCCAATGCGTTGTGCCTCGTGGGCATCGAACACTTCGCCGGTAAGGAACAGCTTGCGCGCCTGGCGCAGTCCGATCGCATGCAGCACGTAAGGGGAAATCACCGCCGGCACCAGGCCCAGCTTCACCTCGGTGAGGCCGAACTTGGCCGTGTCGGCGCCGATGGCGATGTCGCAGCAGGCGACCAGGCCCACGCCGCCACCGTAGGCTGCGCCGTTGACGCGGGCGATGGTCGGCTTGGGGCAGAACTGCAGGGTGCGCATCAGCTCGGCCAGACGCAGCGAGTCGTCGCGGTTTTCCTGTTCGCTGGCGCTGGCCATGCCACGCATCCAGTTCAGGTCGGCGCCGGCAGAAAAGCTGGCGCCGGCGCCGGTCAGTACCACGGCCCGCACGGCCGGGTCGCTGGCGGCGGTCTGCACGGCGACCGTCAGTTCGGCAATCAGCGCGTCGTCGAAGGCGTTGTGCACCTCGGGGCGGTTCAGGGTGAGTTCGCGCACGCCGGCGCGGTCGGCAATCTGGGTGGCAGTCATCGGCGGGTTCCGCTGGACAAAGGGAACATCTTAAACGCTGGTGGCGGCCTTCCAGGGCATGGCTGCAGGAAGACGAAGAAAGCATTACAATGCGAACAATTCTTATTTAAGCGTGGTGCCTGTGCGCCTGTCCGAATTGCAGAAGGGTGCGCCCGCCGTGGTCGAACGTGTCGATGACGTCCAAGCTGCCGATCCCATTGCGCAGCGCCTGCGTGACCTTGGTTTCGTCCAGGGCGAGCCGGTGCGCGTGGTGGCGCGCGGCCCGATGGGCGGCGATCCGCTGCTGATCCAGATCGGTTCCACGCGATTCGCGTTGCGGCGCAACGAAGCCGCGCGCGTCGAGGTTTGCGTGGAGGTGGCGGCATGAGTGCGGGTACGTTGCGCATTGCCCTGGTGGGTAACCCCAACTGCGGCAAGACGGCGCTGTTCAACCAGCTCACCGGTGGTCGGCAGAAGGTGGCCAACTACGCCGGCGTCACCATCGAGCGCAAGGAAGGGCGCTTCGTGGCGCCGTCCGGGCGGATGCTGCAGATCCTCGACCTGCCCGGGGCCTACAGCTTCGACACGGTCAGTCCGGACGAGAAGATCACCCGCGATGTGCTCGAGGGCAATTACCCGGGCGAGGCGCCGCCGGACCTGATCGTCTGCGTGGCCGATGCCACCAACCTGCGTCTGCACCTGCGTTTCCTGCTGGAAGTGAAGCGGCTGGGGCGCCCGGTGGTGCTGGCGCTGAACATGATGGATGCCGCGCGCCGCCGCGGCATCGTCATCGACGTGCCCGAACTGCAGCGTCGGCTTGGCCTGCCGGTGGTGGAAACCATCGCGGTGAAGCGGAATGGTGCGAAGGGCCTGGTCGAGCGGGTGGACGGTGAAGTGCCGATCGCCGCGCCGAAGCAGCCTGACGATGCAGCCAGCCGTGCCGACCTGCATGCCGAGGTGCGCGCCTTGCTGGCCGCCACCGTGACCATGCCGCGCGCCACGGCGAAGCTGGACGACACGCTGGACCGCTGGGCGCTGCACCCGGTGTTCGGGCTGGCGATTCTTGCGCTGGTGATGTTCCTGGTGTTCCAGGCGGTGTATGCCGCCGGCAAGCCGATGAGCGACCTGATCGGCGACGGTTTCGGCTGGCTGGGTGGACACCTGGCCGTGTGGTTGCCGGCCGGGCCGCTGCAGGGACTGGTCACGGATGGCATCTTCGGCGGCCTGGGCACCGTGCTCGGCTTCCTGCCCGAAATCCTGGTGCTGTTCTTCTTCATCCTCACCCTGGAAGAATCGGGTTATCTGCCGCGTGCCGCGTTCCTGCTCGATCGCATGATGCTGTCGGTGGGGTTGACCGGGCGCTCGTTCATCCCGCTGCTGTCCAGCTTTGCCTGCGCCATTCCCGGCATCATGGGCACGCGCAGCATCACCGACCAGCGCGATCGCCTCACCACCATCCTGGTGGCGCCGTTGATGACGTGTTCGGCACGCCTGCCGGTGTATGCGCTGCTGATCGCCGCGTTCATTCCCTCGCATCGTGTCCTCGGCATGTTCAACCTGCAGGGGTTGGTGCTGTTCGTCCTGTACGTGGCGGGTATTGCCGGTGCGATGCTGGTGGGCTGGGTGATGAAGCGCATCCATCGCGACAAGAGCGAGCACGCACTGCTGATGGAACTGCCGTCATACCGCATGCCGAAGGTGCGCGACGTGGGCATCGGCCTGTACGAACGCAGCATGATCTTCATGAAGCGGCTGACCGGCGTGATCCTGGCGCTCACCATCCTGATGTGGGCGTTGTCCAGCTTCCCGGCGCCGCCCGCCGGCGCCACCGGCCCGGCGATCGACTACAGCTTTGCCGGCTATATCGGCCGCGGTTTCGCGCACATCTTCGCGCCGATCGGCTTCAACTGGGAAATGAGCCTGGCGCTGATTCCCGCCTTTGCCGCACGCGAGACGGCGGTCGCTGCGCTGGCCACGGTCTACGCGGTGGGCGGTGATAGTGGCGCGCTGGGGCCGGCGCTGGCTGCGCACATTCCGCTGGCCAGCGCGCTGTCGCTGCTGGTGTGGTTTGCCTATGCGCCGCAATGCATGTCCACGCTGGCAGTGATCAAGCGCGAAACCGATTCCTGGCGCAATGTGGCGATCTCGTTCGGCTACATGTTCGTGATGGCCTACGTGGCGTCGCTGCTGACCTTCCAGATCGCGAGTGCACTGACATGAGTACCGGACTGCTGATCCAATACATCGTGGTCGGGCTCATCGTGTTGGTGAGCGTGCTGGTGGCGTTCCGCAAGCTGGCGCCGCAGCTCACCAACCGCTGGTTCGCGGCGGCATCGATCAGGTTGGCGCAACCCGGCCGCTCGCGCCTTGCGCATGCACTCAGCCGCCGCCTGCAGCCGAAGCAGGCCACCGGCAACTGCGCCGACGGCTGCTCCACCTGCGGCGCTTGCGGGCCGAAGAAGCCGGCGGTGGCGAAGCCCGCTGCCGATACGATCATGCCGCTGAATTTCCGCAGTCGGCAGCACTGACCTCATCCGTGTTCCTGATTCGCGACAAGGTTCTGTCGATACCCCACCGTTCGCCCTGAGCGCAGGCCCGTAGTCGAAGGGCGCGCCTGTATGCGCTTCGCAAGCCACGTTCCGCGCGAACGGTCTTCTTGGCTGAGCTTCGCCGCTGATCAGGTCTGCGTCACAAGCTGCGCCGGTGGTGCTGGCAAGCGCTGGCCGCGTTCCTCGCGCGAGTCAGTCCGCGAGTATCCCGCCTATGGCGCCAGCAGTCGGCGCAAGGTGCCAAGTTGCGCCGAAGCCATGCGGCGGCGTTGAGCCGGCTTCATGTCATCCATGTGTGCCACCGACCAGCGATCCATGGCCTGCAGCATGGCAAAGGCCAGTTCGGCTTGCAGGCTGGCGGGCAGGTCGTCGCGCACGGCGCCGCAGCTGCGGCCGGCCTTCAGTACGGCTTGCACCCAGCCGTCGACCCCGGCCAGCAAGCGCCGCATCGCCGCGCTGCGCTCGGCCGAGACGTCAGGCAGGTAAAACAGCTTGCCGAGGTCGGCGTACCACGCCGGTTTCGCCAGCGCCGCCACCGCGTGCGTCACGAAGGCTTCCAGTCGAGGCCAGAAATTCGGGCCCGCGAGTTCCGCCGGATCGGGCGCAGCCAGTTCGTGCGCCAATGCGGCGGCGGCTTCGTCCACCACGCGATCGAACAGCGCCTGCTTGGAATCGAAGCGGTGGTAGAACGAGCTCTTGCTCATGCCACAGGCGCGGATCACGGCGTTCAGCGAGGCATGCTCGAAGCCGGCCGTGGCGAATTCCCGCGCGGCGGTGGCCAGTAGCTCGTGTTCGCGTGGTGTGGGGGCTGTCAGGGTGGTCACGGTGCCATCGTAGCGGCACTGGACCAGGTGGTCCAGCATGTGCAAGGATGAAGCCTCTGGACCGGGTGGTCCACAGGAGCCGCGCATGTTCACCGCCACGTCGTTGAATGCTCAACTTGCCCGCGCACAGGCCGACCATTTGCGGGTGCTGGTCGTCGGAGCCGGTGTGGCGGGCCTCACCCTGGCGCAGGCGCTGCGTGCCGGCGGACTGCATCCGGTGCTGGTGGAACGCGCCGCCGATCATGCCGACGACGGCTACATGCTGGCGCTGATGCCGCTGGTCGAACCGGTACTGCGCCAGGCGGGCGCACGCGATGCCTACCGCGCGCGCAGCGTGCGCTTTCATCGCTACGTATTGCACGGACGACATGGCCAGCGCCTGCGCGAATACGCCATCGACAGCCTGCTGAGCCGCTACGGCGAGTACCGCGGCATTGCCCGTGGCGAACTGATGCAGGCCTTGGCCGACGAGGGCGCTGCAGTGAGTTACGCAACCACCTTGCAGGCATTGCGACAGACGCCGGAAGCGGCGCATGTCGTCTTGCGCGAGGGCGACAGCACGCACGAAGCCGTGTTCGATGCCGTGGTGCTGGCCGATGGCCTGCATTCGAGCAGCCGCGAACTGTTGTTGCCGGCGCAGCAGGTGTCCACCTTCGACTGCGGCTGGGGCGGATGGGTGGCCTGGATGGACAGCGATGCCGCGCATGCCGACCGCGGCGACGAAATCTGGGGCAGCGACTTCTTCGTGGGCGTGTATCCGGTCAAGGGTCGTGCCGGCGTGTTCGTGGGCGGCCACCGCGATGACACCCGTGCCGGGCCGCAGGCCTTCGTGGCGCATATCCGGAGTCAATTGCGGCACGTCGACGACTGGCTTTTGCGCGCGTTGGAATCGGTGGCGGAAAGCGGCGACACGTCGTATTACTGGAAGCTCACCGATATCCGCAGCGCGACCTGGGCAGTGCAACGCACCGTATTGCTGGGCGACGCGGCCGCCGGTTTCGTGCCCACCGCGGGCATCGGCGCCGGCATGGCGATGGAATCGGCCGGCGTGCTTGCACGGCAATTGCTGGCCGCCGACCGCGCCGGCGTGCCGGTGGCGCTGCACGACTACGAACGGGTGCAGCGCCCGCGCGTGGAGTCCGCGCAAGACAACTCGCGGGCGCTGACGAAACTGATGTGCCGCCGCAGTCCGACGCTGGCCGCCGTGCGCGACGTGGTCGCGCGCTTCGTTACCTTGAAGGCCGCCCTGGGCCCGATCCGCAAGCTGCTGGACAGCGCATCAGAGGTGTAGCTACATCCGGAACACACCGTAGCGCTGCGGTTCGATCGGTGCATTCATCGAGGCGGAGATGGCCATGCCGAGTACGCGGCGGGTATCGGCGGGATCGATGATGCCGTCGTCCCAGAGTCGGGCGCTGGCGTAGTAGGGGTGGCCCTGGCGTTCGTACTGTTCGCGGATCGGCGCCTTGAACGCGGCTTCCTCGTCGGCCGACCATGCGCCACCGCGCGCCTCGATGCCGTCGCGCTTGACCGTGGCCAGCACGGAGGCGGCCTGCTCGCCACCCATCACGCTGATGCGTGCGTTCGGCCAGGTCCACATGAAACGGGCGCCGTAGGCGCGGCCGCACATGGCGTAGTTGCCGGCGCCGAAGCTGCCGCCGATCACCACGGTGAACTTCGGCACGTGGCTGCAGGCCACGGCGGTGACCATCTTGGCCCCATCCTTGGCGATGCCGGCCTGTTCGTACTTCTTGCCAACCATGAAGCCGGTGATGTTCTGCAGGAACACCAGCGGCACGTTGCGCTGGTTGCACAGCTCGATGAAGTGCGCGCCCTTGAGTGCGCTTTCGGCGAACAGGATGCCGTTGTTGGCGACGATGCCCACCGGGTAGCCGTGGATGTGGGCGAAGCCGGTGACCAGGGTCTTGCCGTAGCGCGCCTTGAATTCGTGGAACTCCGAACCGTCGACGATGCGCGCGATCACTTCGCGGATGTCGAACGGGCGGCGGGTGTCCTGCGGGATCACGCCGTACAGTTCCTCGGCCGGGTACTTCGGCTCGATCGATTCGCGCAGCGCCAGCGGCATGGACTTCTTGCGGTTGAGACTGGCGACGATGTCGCGGGCGATCGACAGCGCGTGGGCGTCGTTCTCGGCGAAGTGGTCGGCCACGCCAGAGATGGACGTATGGACGTCCGCACCGCCTAGCGTTTCGGCATCCACTACCTCGCCGGTGGCAGCCTTCACCAGCGGCGGGCCGCCGAGGAAGATGGTGCCCTGTTCGCGCACGATGATGGTCTCGTCGCTCATCGCCGGCACATAGGCGCCGCCGGCGGTGCAACTGCCCATCACCACCGCGATTTGCGGAATGCCCAGCCCGGACATGCGCGCCTGGTTGTAGAAGATCCGGCCGAAGTGCTCCTTGTCCGGGAAAACCTCGTCCTGCAGCGGCAGGAAGGCGCCGCCGGAGTCCACCAGGTAGACGCAGGGCAGGCGATTTTCCAGCGCCACTTCCTGCGCGCGCAGGTGCTTCTTCACCGTCATCGGGAAGTAGGTGCCGCCTTTCACTGTGGCGTCGTTGGCCACCACCATCACTTCGGTGCCATGCACGCGGCCGATGCCGGTGATGATGCCCGCGGCGGGTGCGGCATCGTCATACATGCCATGCGCGGCCAACGGCGAGAGTTCCAGGAACGGCGAGCCGGGATCAAGCAGTGCGCGGATGCGCTCGCGCGGCAGCAGCTTGCCGCGGGCCACGTGCTTTTCGCGGGCCTTGGCGCCGCCGCCTTCGGCCGTGCGTGCGAGCTCGTGGCGCAGCTCGTCGGTCAGTGCGCGCAACTGCGTGCTGCTGGCCTGGAATTCGGGAGAACGGGGATCGATCTGCGAGGTGACGATACTCATGGTTTCGATAACTGGCGCAGGGGCAAACCATGGATGATAACGGCCAGCGTCCACGATGCGGAAATATCGCCGCTTTCGCCGGGTTCGCCGGGCTGGAAAATCCTTCGCCGGGGCGAAAAAAAAACCGGCCGCACGAGGCGGCCGGTTTTCAGGCGAATGCCGGAAGGGATCAATGACCCTTCATGGCATCCTTGGCCTTGTCGGCAGCGTCCTTGGCCTTGCCCGCGGCGTCCTTCGCAGCGCTGGCGGCGTTGGAGGCAGCGTCGGCGGCGTTGGAGGCAGCAGCCTTCATCGAGTCGGTCGCCGAGGTGGAAGCATTGGCCGGAGCCGAAGCAGCGGCAGCAGCCTGCTTGGCCTGGTCAGCGGCCTGGCCGGCAGCCGCAGCAGCGGTCTGGGCCTGGTCGGCAGCCTGCTTGGTGGCGGCGTCAGGAGCCTGAGCCGCAGCGTTCTGAGCCTGGTCGGCAGCCTGCTGGGCCTGATCAGCGGACTTCTGGGCGTCCTGCGCGGAATCTTGCGCGCCGTTGCTGCAAGCCGCCAGCAGCGCGACGAGCGCAGAGGCGAGAAGGATACGCGTGAACTTCATGGTGAATCTCCTTAGCCGTGGAATGCCGGATGGCTCAACCATTAAAGCGCGTTCCCCGTTAACACGCCACTTGTTTCGCAGTGTGTTTCAGGAGGCATTAAAGCGACGGTTAAGCGGCTTTCACAAATCGTGCGCCGGGTGTTCACATGGCTTGGACATTTCAGTGCACTTTGGAACGGCACGAAGCACTCGTGCGAATGGCGAGGGCTTTGTCGCGGCAGGCATAAGCACCTCTTCCAGACAGGAACGGGCCGGGCATTCGCATGCCCGACCCGTCAGTTCGAAAAGCCCGCGAGGGTGATGCTGCGAAGCGACCTCAGTCCAGGCATTCCACCGCGATGGCGGTGGCTTCGCCGCCGCCAATGCACAGCGAGGCGATGCCGCGCTTCAGTCCGCGCGTCTTCAGTGCGTTGACCAGGGTGACGATAAGCCGGGCACCGCTGGCACCGATCGGATGGCCCAGCGCGCAGGCGCCGCCGTTGACGTTGAGCTTGTCGTGCGGAATGCCGAGTTCCTTGATCGGCGCCATCGCCACCACGGCGAACGCTTCGTTGACCTCGAACAGATCTACGTCGGCGACCTTCCAGCCGGCCTTGTCCAGCACTTTCTGGATGGCCGCCACCGGGGCGGTGGTGAACCATTCCGGTTCCTGCGAATGGGTGGCGTGCGCCACGATGCGGGCCAGCGGGGCAACGCCACGAGCCTTGGCATCGTCGGCCGACAGCAGCACCAGCGCGGCGGCGCCATCGGAGATGGACGACGAGCTGGCAGCGGTGATGGTGCCGTTTTCCTTGCGGAAGGCCGGCTTCAGTGTGGGGATCTTGGCCACGTCGGAGCGGCCCGGCTGCTCGTCGGTATCCACCACCACGTCGCCCTTGCGACCCTTCACCGTGACCGGCACGATCTCGCCGGCAAAGCCGCCGTTCTGCTGCGCGGCCTTGGCGCGGTTCACCGATTCGATGGCGAACGCGTCCTGCTCCTCGCGGCTGAAGTGGTACTTGTCGGCGCACAGCTCGCCGAACACACCCATCGCCTTGCCGTCATAGGGGTTGGTCAGGCCGTCCCACGCCATGTGGTCGACCAGCTCGCCACTGCCGTAACGGATGCCGCCACGGGCCTGCACCATGTGCGGCGCATTGGTCATCGACTCCATGCCGCCGGCGACCACGATGGCAGCCGAACCGGCCTTGATCAGGTCGTGGCCAAGCATCACCGCCTTCATGCCCGAGCCGCAGACCTTGTTGATGGTGGTGCAGCCGGTGCTGACCGGCAGGCCGGCTTCCAGCGAGGCTTGGCGCGCGGGGGCCTGGCCGAGGTTGGCGGGCAGCACGCAGCCCATGATGACCTCGCTGACGTCGCCGGCAGCCACGGCGGCTTGCTCCAGCGCGGCGCGGATGGCGGTGGCGCCCAGCTTCGGCGTGGGGACGCCGGTGAACTGACCGAGGAAGGAGCCGATGGCGGTGCGCTTGGCACCGGCGATGACAACGCTGACGTCCGACATGGGGATCTCCGCAGGAACGTGGAGGCGCGATGCGCCCGGGAGTAGGAGCCTGTCGTACTTTGGTCGGCCGGGCTGCAAATCCGTCTGCACGGTCCATATTTCCGTCGATTCTTGACCCATAGAACCACTATGGGTCAAGAATCGCCGAAAATCTGTCCTCGCGCAGCCGAGTTTTCGCCTCGACCACCAAAGTACGACAGGCTCCTAGCCTTCGGATTATCGCAGCCCATGATGCGGCGCGGCAAACCGGACCGCTCGACGTCTGCCAGGGAGCGTTCCGGTGCATGGCGGTTATGCCAAACTGTGCCGCGTAGCCGACCGCAGGATGGGGTCTTGCCGCGTCGGTCGTGACACGGAATGTGTAGCGGGGACAATCAGATGAAAGCAGACGTGCGTGGTCCGGGTTGCCGCGAGGCGGCGTTGTTCATGGCGATTGCACTGGCGCTGAGCGCCTGTGGCGGCGGTGGTGGCGGCGTCAAGCCATCACCTGCGAGCGACAATCCGCCTCCGGCCAGCACGGCGCCTCCGCCGCCCCCGCAACCGCCGCTGGATGCCCAGCTTTCGCTTACCAACACTTACGCAGCACACGATGCCGGCTATACGGGTGTCGGCGTCACCATCGGCGTGGTCGACAGCGGCATCATGCAAAGCAACCCCACGGTGGCTGGCAGGGTGACCAAGGAGTTGATCTACGTCGACCCGACGCAGAACAACACCAAGATCGACGACGTGGTCGGTCACGGCACCTGGGTGTCCGGGATTGCCGCCGGCACGCCGTTCGCCCAGTTTCCCGGCGGCATTGCACCGGGGGCCAACCTGGTGTCGGCGCGCATCATCAGTGACAACGCGCCGGACGACAACGGTTCCACACCGCCATCGCAGGTCACCGTCAGCGATGCGCAGTTCTTCGGTTCCGTGAACCAGGACCTGATCAGCGCCGGCGTCAACGTGATGAACAACTCCTGGGGCGGCATTACCTGGAGCAGCACTGATACCGCGGTAACCCAGGCTTTCCACGACGCCTACAGCAACTTCGTGCTCAATCACGACGGGCTGGTGGTATTCGCCGCCGGCAACGATTCGAATGCCAACCCCAGCACCATCGCCGCACTGCCCAGCCTGGCGCCGGACCTGGAGAAGGGCTGGCTGGTGGCCGTGGCGATAAACAGCAATGACCCGACCCAGCTCGAGGGCTATTCGAACAAGTGCGGCGTGGCGATGAATTACTGCCTGGCCGCGCCGGGCGACGTGATCGTGCTGGACAAGGACACCACCGCCACCACCGCCAAGCCGTCGTATTTCATCGTGGAAGGCACCTCGTTCGCGGCGCCGCAGGTGTCCGGCGCGGCGGCGCTGGTGTGGCAGGCGTACCCGTATTTCAGCAACGATCTGGTGCGGCAGACCCTGCTCGGCACGGCCGACCCGCTGGGCGGCTCGCAACCCAATCCCACCTTCGGTTATGGCGAACTGGATGTGGGCAAGGCGGTGAATGGCCCGGCGCAATTCAACTGGGGTGACGTCACGGTCGACTTCAGCGGCGTGTCCAGTTGGAACAATCCGATCTCGGGTGCCGGCGGCCTGATCAAGCAGGGCACCGGCACCCTCAATCTCACCCAGCCTTCCAGCTATGCCGGCCTCACCACGGTGACCGGCGGCAGCCTGGATGCCGTTTCGCTGGGAGCGGGCGGCGCCAGCATCGGCACGGCCGGCACGCTGGCGATCACCGGAACAGCCAGCGCCTCGGTGCCTTCAATCGCGGGCAATGTCGCCAACGCGGGCGCACTGGTGGTGGGCAGCAGCAACCTCACCGTCAGCGGCAATTACACGCAAACCGGACGGCTGGCGGTACCGCTGGGCTCCTCGCTGCAGGTGTCCGGCAGCGCCAGCCTCACCGCCAACGCCGGGCTTTACGTCTACGGCGCCGACCAAGGTTATGTGATGAGTTCGCATACCACGGTGCTGACCGCCCATGGTGGTTTGAGCGGCACGTTCGCCAGCCTCAGTACGCCGTCGACCGTGACCTTGAAGGCCACGATGGGCTACGACGCCAACAACGCCTGGCTCGACGTGACCCAGGTGAATCTCACGGCGATCCAGGGATTGCCGTATTCGGCGGCCAGCTATGCCGCCGCGGCGCGCGTGCAGAGCGCATTCGCGGCGATCGACGGACAGTTGCAGGGCACCAGCAGCGGCGGTTCCGCGCCGGTGTCGACCGACTTCATTGCCGGCGCCGCGCATCTGCAGTACGAGGCCACCACGGCGCAGGCCGCGCGCTCGTTCGAAAGCCTGTCTGGCCAGTTGCATGCGGCCAGTGCAGCGATGGCTTTCGAGGCGCTGGACGCGGGTACGCAAGCACTCTCCAGTCGCTTCGAACAGTTGCTGGATGCACCGCAGCTGGCCGGTCACGTCGGTGGCTGGACGCAAAGCCTGGGCGATCACGGCAGCATGTCACGCAGCGGTTACGGCAATGTCGGTTTCGACCTTAACGGCCACATGGTCGGTGCGGACAGCCGGCTCGGTCGCGATGGTGTGATCGGCTACGCGATCAGCCAGAGCCAGGGGCTGGGCCGACTTTCCGAAAGCGCCGACCAGGGCAGCAGCCACGCGCTGGAAGGCATGTTCTACGGTGGCGTGATCCGCGGCTCGTGGTATGCGATGGGGCGCGTGGGCATGGGCAGCTATCGCGAAGACATGCGACGCCAGCTCACCCTCGGTGACGCATCCGCCAACGTGGCCAGCTACAGCAATGGCCAATACGGCGTGGCCTATGGCGAGAGCGGCTATCGTCTCGCCCTTGGTGGCCTGCAGCTGACGCCCTACGTGAACCTGCAATACGCACAACTGAGCCTCGACGGCTTCAACGAAAGCGGCGCAAACGGCTTCGGTCTGATGTCCGGTGCGCAAAACGTGACCCGCTGGCAGGCCGGCGCAGGCATGCGCGGCGCCCACCAATGGCTGTTCGCCAACGGCAGCACGCTGAGCTTGCAGGCGCGCTTGCTGTGGCAGCAGGCCTTCGCGATGAGCGGCGAACAGCTCGATGCCAGCTTCACGGGCCTGCAGCAGTGGCTGCCGGTGGGCGGCATCGGCCTGTCGCGTTACGGTGGCCTGGCCGGCGTCACGCTCGACTGGAACGTCTCGCCGCGCAGCAGTCTGGCCTTGGACTATCAACAGCAAGTAGCCCAGCACGTCGCGGCAAAACAGGCCACGCTCAGCTATCGCTGGCGTTTCTGAAATCCTTGCTGCGCGTGCTGGTCGAGCATGATCGGGAGAGCGGCAGCACGTGATTACACCGCGGCTGCTGATCCTTGAGGGGCAACGTATCGCGAGATCGCCAGCGACTCGGTTCGCATGCTCGGCGTCTCATGAGGTTTCGGCTTGGCGATGTGGCGCTAAAGAGGTAGGTAGCCGAGCAACGTCGCTAATGAGACTGACTTTTGTAGTCCTTCACTTTCAAAAAGTGTCGGGCAGCCCTGATTGTTAATGCAGTTCAAAGAAGCAAATTATGAGACGGCTTGCAATGCGCAAGTTCTTGGATGTCACAGGGGAATTTCACCCTGTACTACAACACGGCGCGCAAAATACCCCAAGCTCTTTCAAACACCTATTGGTCAACCAATCTTGATTATACGCTTACCGACGGCAAGTGCTTTGTCAACAAAAACACCGGCGAACTGATATGCAGCGCCAAGATCTATCAGAGGCCCGATGGATCGACGTTGACATTCGATTCCCAGTCGGGTGGTTACGTGGAGAGCGGTGGCGGTGGCTTGGCCACGCTGACTTACGACAGCGCGTCATCAACGTATATCTTGCATGACGAGGACGCCACAACCAAAGTCTTCGACACCTACGAAAACATCAAGTCCATCACGGATTCGTCAGGTATCGGCTGGACCATTGCAGGGTCGGGACCTGCCAGCGCCTCCACTTACACGGTCACGCATAGCAGCGGAAAATCCTACTCCGTCACCCGAAACAGTAGTGACACGATAACGGTTACAGATCCATCGGGTAATGCCTATGTGCTCCATCTGACGAACGATGGCAATTACACGTCAATCACTTATCCCGGATCGCCAGCGACCACTGTGTCTTTCAAATACGGGCTATCCGCTCTACCCGGCCTCCTGACCGAAGTGGATTACAACGGCGCGCCGTACGACTACACGTCATACAACACCAATTCGTCCAGCCCATATTACGGATGGGCTACCGCGAATTACCTGGCCGATAATTCGGAAAGCGCCACGATTCTCTACGCCAAGGATGCTGCAGGAAATCTGCAAGCCACGATTACCAATGCGCTTGGGCATCATCGGGTACAAACCTATGACGGTACCAATGGCCCTGGCGGAACTTACAACGGGCAACTGTCGGCGATAAGCGACGATGCCGTGGCCGATTGTGGCGCGACGATCCGGGGCCGCTCCTATGATGCCAACGGCAATCTGTCCAAGGAAGTGGACAACAACGGCAACGTGCACACCTACACCTACGCCGCCACGGGTCAGCTTCAGTCCGAGACGGAAGCCGCAGGCACATCGTTGGCTCGGACCACGGACTATACGTGGGACTCCGATCTGCGGCTCAATCGCTTGACAAGCGTTACGGTCGAAGGGTGGTCCAAGACGACCTACACCTACAACGCTCAAAACAGGCTAGCCTCGGTATCGGTTACCAATCTGTCCGGCAACGGCTCGGCCAACCAGACGCTGACCACGACCTACGGCTATACGCTGTACGCCAGCGGCATGGTGCATGTCATGACGGTGACCCACCCGTCACCCGGCAACAGCGATGTCGATACGTACACGTTCGACGCTCTTGGCAACCTGACCTCTCGTGCGAACGGCTTGGGGCAGGCAACCACCTTCAGCAACTACAATGGATTGGGTGAACCGCAACATGTGGTCGGCCCCAACGGCGATGTGACCGACTACAGCTACGATGCACGCGGCCGCGTGGCCACCAAGACGACCCATCCCAATGGTGTGGCGGCCACCTGGACCTATGGTTACGACGGCTACGGTCAGCTTGCCAGCCTGGCGGTGCCGGATGGCGAAACCACGGCGTGGAACCACGATGCGGAAATGCGCGTCACCAGCATCGTGCGCAACGACAAAGATGGAGCCTCCACCGAGAGCTTTGGCTACGACGCCAACGGTGACGTCACTAGCCACACGGTCTCCCGCAACGGCACCCCGAGCCTGTCCGAGACCCTGAGCTACGATGCCCTGGGACGCCTCTATAAGCGTCAGGGCAACCACGGCCAGTTGTTGACCTACGGTTATGACGGCAACGGCAACGTACTCACGGTCACCGATGCCACAGGCCATACGGTCAGTAACCAATACGACGCCCTCAATCGAGTGACCAAAACAATCTCGAGCGGCGGCGCCAGTCCGGCGTTACCTAGCGGCGTACCTAACCTCAGCGTGCCAGCCAACAATGCCAACGGCAACTATAGCGTGAGCTGGAGTGGGGTCACAGGCGCCGCCAGCTATGTCCTGCAGCAGCGAGACAATGGCGGGGCATGGACAACGGTTCAGGACGGTACGGCCACCAGTTGGGCTGCCACGGGCAAAAGCGATGGCACCTATAGTTACCGCGTGCGAGCCTGTAACGTCACTGGTTGCGGTGCGTGGAGCGGCGTGGCCAGTGTCATCGTGCAACGGCTGACGCCGCCACCGGCACCGGCTAGCGTGTCGGTGCCAGCCACCAGTTCGGGAAACGTGGCCGTAAGCTGGCCATCCAGCAGTACGGCGACCAGTTATACGTTGCAGCACCGCTTGGGCACCGGCAGCTGGAACACGGTCTACAGTGGTGGCAACACCAGTACAACGGTGACGGAGAGCGCCACCGGCAGCTACACCTACCAGGTGCAAGCCTGCGGTGCGGGTGGTTGTAGTGGTTGGACGGGCAGCGGCACTGTAGCGGTAACGGTTCCTCCGGCAAGCGCGCCCAACCTGAGCGTTCCATCCAGCAACTCCACCGGCAGTTACACGGTGAGTTGGACGGGCATTGGCGGAGCCACCAGCTACACCCTGCAGGGGCAGGTCAATGGCGGCAGTTGGGGCACGATACAAGCCAGCAGCAGCACCAGTCGGGGCGAAAGCGGCAAAGGCAATGGCACGTACGGCTATCGGGTGCAAGCCTGCAATGCTGGCGGCTGCGGGCCGTGGAGTGGAGCCGGCAGTGTCACCGTCCTGCGGGTACCTGCGACGCCTGCGGGCCTCTCGGCCACGGTGTACAAAGAGTTTCTTTCGGATACACGTCCACCCAAAACGACCTACACATTGACCGCGACGTGGTCGAGTGTCGCTGGTGCGTCCAGTTACAACTTCAACTATTGCCAGCCAAGCGGCTCTTGCCCCACGCAGTCGGTGGCAACGCCGTCTGTCCCGGACTTCTATGTGCAGGGAGGAGCTGTTTCAGCGAAGGTGCAAGCGTGTAATGCCAGTGGCTGCTCGGCATGGAGCGCGGTGGTGACACCGACCGTGGTAAACGAGTGAGGGCGCGGACGATGAAAAAGGAACTCCACGTGGCAACTGTTTCCAGGCAATCGTCGGCTCTGCCAATTGAACAGGGGTGTCGTTCGATCCGTTCGTGCGAGTCCGGTTTGTCAAACCTGCGGCGTCGGATGTACGCCAAGGCGGGTGCCAACAGCCGGGAAGCACCGTCAAGAAGCCTGGGGCGGAAAACGGCGCTGGCCTTGCTGTGTGCCGGAAGCCTTGGCGTGACCGCATCCGCAATAGCCTCGACCACGGTGACCCAGTACACCTACGACGCCGGGAATCACGTCACTACGGTGACTGATCCGCGGGGGCTGGTCACGGCTTACAACTATGATGGGCTGGGCCTGCTGTGGGGGGTGTCCAGCCCCGATACGGGCACCAGTACTGCTAACTACGATGCTTATGGACGGCGCATCAGCCTGACCCGTGCCAATGGTGTGACCACGACCTACGGCTACGACACTATCAATCGCCCCACTAGCGTCAGCGCCGGAAGTCAGGTTCAGACCTACGCCTACGACAACTGCACGAACGGTGTGGGTCGTCTGTGCTCCGCCAGCGATGCTATTGGCTCCACGACCTATACCTATACCCCCGAGGGTCGGGTTGCGGGACGTGGTTTCTCGATCAATGGCACCAGCTACTCACTGGGCTACGGTTACGACGCCGTGGGCCATCTGGCTGCTGTGACCTATCCGGACGGTCATCAGGCGCTTTATAGCTATAGTCGGGGCGTGGTGTCCGACATCACGTTCGCGATGGGCGGTACCCAGCTCACCGCCGCGAGCAATATCGCGTGGCAGCCGATGGATGCCGCAGTGACAGGCTGGACGTCGAGCAATGGGTTGACCAACACATTGGCGTACGACACCGATGGTCGCCTTACAGGCATCAGCGTACCGGGCGTGGAAAGCCTGGGGTTCAGCTATGACAAGGCCAATCGTCTCACCGGTATCGACAATGCGCTCGACGGCACGATGAGCCAGGACTTCGGTTATGACGACCAATCGCGGTTGGTGTCGATGTATTCACTCAACCAGGGCGCCAGCTACAGTTACGACGCGGATGGCAACCGCATCGCCAGCGTGAACGGTGCCGGCACGAGCAGCGCCAGCTACAGCGCCACCAACAACCACCTCACGCAAACGACGGGAGCGAACGCGCAAACCTACGGTTACGATGCGCTGGGCAACATCACCACGTTGGGTGGCACAGTTGCCTATCAGTATGATGCGTTCAACCGGATGAAAGCGACAGGCGGCATGAGCTACTACGTCAACCCGGAAGGGCAACGGCTCCTCAAGACGGGCAGTGCAGGGACGACCTACTTTGCGCCGGGCCCCAGCGGTTCCTTGCTAGCAGAGAGCGACAACGGTCAGTGGATCGATTACGTGTGGCTGGGCGGGCGTTTGATTGGACGCGATGTGAGCGGACAACTGGAAGCGATCCACGACGATCAACTAGGTCGCCCTCAAGTGGTGACGAATGCGTCGCAGGCTGTGGTGTGGAGTGCACAGAACTGGCCGTTCACGCGGGACGTGGCGGTGTCGAGTTCGGCGCCGCTGAATGTTGGATTCCCAGGGCAGTACTACGACCAAGAGACGGGGCTGTGGAACAACGGGTTCCGGGACTACGACCCAGCATTGGGAAGGTATGTGGAGAGTGATCCGCTGGGGTTGAAGGCCGGGCCGAATACTTATGCCTATGTGGGAAGCAATCCATTAAATAGTATCGATCTCCTCGGCTTAGAAGGAGTTGGATCGTGGAATAATGGTGGAAATCCAACTGTTTTCGAAACGGGGAATGTTCCAAGTTGTAATATGGATCCGCACTTTTATAGAAACGGTCTTGCTGGCATGGGAATGCTGGCTGGGTTTGCTATTGGAACTACCGCAGTAGTGGCTTTAATGACTACACCTGAAACAGGAGGTGCGTCCGATTTGGCTGCTGAAAACGTTATCAAATGGTTAATAACTGAGGCGCCTGAACCCTACGCTACCGCCTCCATTGTAGGCGGTAGCCGTGGTGCCGCAATAGGTGGAATACTCGGCGGAGTTGGTGGCGCCATGTTAGACAGCCCCAATGTTGGCGGCAAATCGTGTGAGTGTAAATGATAAATAATGGCGAGCATAGACATGAAACTTTTCGGACAGAATTCCTATAAAACCAGATCGTCAGCCTTGATCAGGATTCTTGTGGTTTCACAATTATTTATGGCCACTCCAATGTTTTTATTTTTTATAGTCACTCAAGTATTTCGCCAACAACTAACTACTACATCAGCAATTTACGCAGCCTTCACCTGTGCTTCGATTGGGGTTGTTTTTGCATCATTATTCTGGCTCATCTTTCTATTGCCATTAATGGGGGTTGCGGCAACGAAAAAAAGGTGGCGTCATAGCCTAAAGAAGTAATTATATTATTTTCTAATTGGTGGCATTAAAGAGCGCAAAAAACGGTTCCAGGTTCACTTGCGGTCGTTTGAATCGTGTTCGGTCAACCGGTCTTCTGTGCGGAACGGGGGGCTCAGCTCAAAGCGAGTGACCGTTTCTGGCTGATTCCTACCCGTGACGGACGGACAGTAAGCCATCAATCGTGATCGCGGCAGCATGCTGACCGCAGTTTGCTCGAACGGTGATGATGTTCGACGGAATGTGCACTTGCTGCGCTTCCTGTGAAAACGGCCCGCATGGCGGGCCGTTTTCAATTCAGTGGTGCGTATCGCTTACGCCTTGCCGTGGAACAGCTCGCGGCCGATCAGCATGCGGCGGATCTCGTTGGTGCCGGCGCCGATCTCGTACAGCTTCGCATCGCGCAGCAGGCGGCCGGCGGGGAATTCGTTGATGTAGCCGTTGCCGCCCAGCGACTGGATCGCTTCCAGCGCCACCTTCACCGCATTGGTGGAGGCGTTGAGCAGGCAGGCGGCCGGGTCCACGCGCGACTTCACGCCGTTGTCGAACTGCTGCGCCACCATGTAGGCGAAGCCGCGCGAGCTCTGCAGTGCGGTATACATGTCGGCCACCTTGGCCTGCATGATCTCGAAGGTGCCGATCGGTGCGTTGAACTGCTTGCGCTCGCGCACGTAGGGCAGGGTGAGGTCCATCGCCGACTGCATCAGGCCAATCGGTCCGCCGGAGAGCACCAGGCGCTCGGTGTCCAGGCCGCTCATCAGCACGCGCACGCCTTCGTTCACTTCGCCGACGATGTTCTCGGCAGGGATCTCGCAATCCTCGAACACCAGCTCGCAGGTGTTTGAGCCACGCATGCCCAGCTTGTCCAGTTTCTGCGCGGTGCTGAAACCCTTCATGCCCTTTTCGACGATGAAGGCGGTCATGCAGCGGCTGCCGGCGGCACGCGGCGCGGTGCGCATGTAGACCAGCAGCACGTCGGCGTCGGGGCCGTTGGTGATCCACATCTTGGTGCCGTTGGCGACCCACACGTCGCCCTTCTTTTCGGCCTTGCAGCTCATCGATCCGACCACGTCGGAACCGGCGCCCGGCTCGCTCATGGCCAGCGCGCCGATGTATTCGCCCGAGCACAGCTGGGGGATGTATTTCTTGCGCTGGGCTTCGTTGCCGTTGTGGAAGATGTTGTTGACGCACAGGTTGGAATGCGCGCCGTAGGACAGGCCCACCGAACCGGAGGCGCGGGAGATTTCCTCCATCGCCACCATGTGCGCGAGATAGCCCATGCCGGTGCCGCCGTACTCGGTCGGAATGGTCATGCCGAGCAGGCCCATCTCGCCGAATTTCTTCCACAGGTCGGCCGGGAACAGGTTGTCGTGATCGATCTGGGTCGCGCGCGGGGCGATCTCTTTTTCCGCGAAGGCGTGCACGGTGTCGCGCAGCAGGTCGATGTCTTCTCCGAGCGGGAACGGGCGCATCACGAACTCCTTGGGGACTTAGCCGGGCAATGGTAACCGAGTGGCGCCGGCTTGCCCTGACGCGCCGCACCAGTGCGATGGACGTCGTCGGTTGTGGCGCCCCGGGGTTGGTGTAGGAGCGCACCCTGTGCGCGAATGCTCTAATGCCGGTCCTCGGCGAAAAGCATTCGCGCACAGGGTGCGCTCCTACGGTAGCACCGGGATCAATGCACCTTGACGAGCTTCGCCATCAGGTCCACGTCGGACATCGTCAGCACAGCCCGCCATTCACCGCCAGCACCTGGCGGGTGATGTAGCCGGCGTCGGGGCCGAGCAGGAATTGCACGGCGGCGGCGACTTCCTCCGGCGTGCCCATGCGTTGTGCGGGGATGGCCTTGAGGATTTCCTCGACCGGCACGTCCTCGTCCAGCATGTCGGTGTCGATCAGCCCCGGCGCCACGCAGTTCACCGTGATCTTGCGCTTGGCCAGTTCCACCGCCAGCGCCTTGGCGGCGCCGATCACGCCGGCCTTGGAGGCGCTGTAGTTGACCTGGCCGCGGTTGCCGATCAGGCCCGAGACGGAGGCGATGCAGACGATGCGGCCCGGCTGGCGGCGACGGATCATCGGCATCACCAGCGGGTGCAGCACGTTGTAGAAGCCGTCGAGATTGGTGCGCAGCACGCTGTCCCAGTCGTCGTCGGACAAGGCCGGGAAGGCGCCATCGCGGGTCAGTCCGGCATTGCAGACCACTCCGTAGGGTGCGCCGTGTTCGGCTGCGTCGGCTTCCAGTGCGGCGCGACAGGCGGCGCGATCGGAAATGTCGAATTGCAGGATGCGTGCCTGGCGGCCCAGCGCCTCGATTTCAGTGGCGACGGCTTCGGCCTCGTCGCGGCGCGAGCGGCAATGCAGCACCAGGTCGTAGCCGGTTTGCGCTAGTCGCAAGGCGATGGCGCGGCCGATGCCGCGGCTGGAGCCGGTGACTAGGATGGTGTCCGTCATGTGGGTTCTCCCGCAGAGGCCGTGAAAAACACCTCCGCGTTGGTTGGACTGAAAACGTTGAGCAAGGCCTCGGCACTGCCGATGGCTGAATCGATGCGGCAGGCGAACACGGCCATGCCGCTGTCGTCGTGGAAACTGCGTACCGCTTCCACGCGCAATTCGGTATCGGGCGGGAAGCTGTCCACGTCGCAGCGATAGTGCCGGGTGCCCAGCAGAAAGCCCAGGCGGACCGGTTGTCGTTCCTGCCGGGCCTGGTGGCCGGCCCAGGCGGCGACGGCCTGGGCCATCAGTTCCACGCCGGCCCAGGCGGGCAAGCCGTTGGCATCTTCGAACAGGCCTTCGCTGCGTACGCGGCGACGGCAAGCAATGTATTCGTCCCCGACTTCGATCACGCCGTCGAGCAGGATCATCTCGCCGGCGTGTGGCAGCAGTTCGGCGATCGGTCGCGCTGTCATCGCGGGTCCCCGAGAATCAGGCAGGCATTGTTGCCGCCGAAGGCGAAGGAATTGCTCATCAATCGGCACGGGCGACCGGCCGGTAGATGCTCGCCGGTGTGGACGAAGTTCAATGAGGGCTGTTCTGGATCGGCTGCGCCATCCCATACCTGCGGTGGCAGCCGCCGCATGGCGCGCGCGTCGGTCAGGCTCAGCCAGCAGAACGCCGCTTCCAGCGCGCCGGCGGCGGCCAGCGTGTGACCGGTGAGCGACTTGGTCGATGCGCAAGGCACGCCATCGGTGAACACGTCGGCCACCGCGCGGCTTTCCATGCGGTCGTTGTGTTCGGTGGCGGTGCCGTGCAGGTTGAGGTAGTCGATCTGCGCCGGTTGCAGCCCGGCATCGGCCAGTGCGGCACGCATCGCCTGCATCGCGCCGCGACCATCCGGATCGGGCGCCGACATGTGGTGGGCATCCGAACTGGCGCCACTGCCCAGCAGCTGTACCGGACCGCGCTCGCGGGTCATCAGGAACAGTGCGGCGGCCTCGCCGATATTGATGCCGTGGCGATGCCGCGAGAACGGATTGCAGCGCGCCGGGTCCAGCGCTTCCAGCGCATGGAAGCCGTTGATCGGCAGCCGCGCCAGCGTGTCCACGCCGCCGCATAGCACGGCATCGCAGACGCCGACCTGCAACAGCCGCTGCGCGCTGATCAGCGCGCGTGCGCCGGAGGTGCAGGCGGTGGAGATGACGTAGCAGGGACCGGCCAGCCCCAGCCATTCGGCGAGACATTCGGCCGGGCCAGCCAGTTCCTGGTGGGCGTATCGATATTCAGACGGCCATGTGCCATCGCGACGCCAGGCGGCGAGGCCATCGGTGGCTTCCTCGATACCGCCGGTGCTGGTGCCGAGCACGATGCCGATGCGCTCGCTGCCGTAGTGTGCGATGGCGGTGCGAATATCGCCCTCGATCTCCATCGCGGCGGCCAGCAGCAGGCGATTGCAGCGGTTGTCGCGGCTGGCCGCCAGGGATTCGGGCATGGCCGGCAACGGCGTGCGCACCGCACCGAGTGACGGCGCATGGCCGGGAATCCAGCCGGACTCGGGTTGCAGGCAGCGATCGTCGCCGGCAAACAACGCCTCGGCCACCGCGGCCTTGCCGCTGCCGAGCGTGCAGGTCACGCCAAGTGCGTTGAGGTAGGCGTGGCTCATGCGCGTTCCATCGGTTTGCGCGCGGCCACGTTCACCAGGGTTTCCTCGCGCTGGCCCGGCGGTGGCGGCGCTCGCAGCCCCCAGCGTTCAAGCAAACCGAAATCCTTCGAACGGCTCCACCACAGATAGGGCAGCGAAACGTGGGCGTCATCGAACACGAAACCCTGCGTGCGCAGCATGGCGAGGTAGCCGTCGGCACTTTTCTGCACGTGCATCGGGTGACGGAAGAACCAGCGAATCACCCACGTGTCGATATACGCCTTGGTCGATTCGGCGAACAACAGCCGGCCGCCGGGTTTCAGCACGCGCCAGAACTCGGCCAGCGCCTGTTCCTGTTCAACCAGGTGATGGAACGTCTGGTGGCAGAACACGATGTCCACGCTGGCATCGGGCAACTCGATGCGCGCGCAGTCGGCAACGTGCAGCTCCACGTCGATGCCCTCGCGCTGCGCTTCGATGCGCGACAACTCGACGCTGTGCGGGTCGGCATCCAGTCCAATCAATCGGCGGGGCGCGAAGGCCTCACGCAGCAGCCGGAACGAACGCCCCTGGCCGCAGCCGACGTCAAGCAGCACGCCGCCTTGCGGCAGCGGGTCGCCGATCAAGCGCTTCAGGTCATTGATCGCCACGCGCAGCACATGGTGCTGCCAGGTGTGAGTGGCGAGGAAGCGGAAACCGATGCGGGTTTCTTCGACGTAGGTAGGGCTGGCGTAGGTCATGATCAATAGGTTCTTTGTTCGTCATTCCTGCGCAAGCAGGAATCCAGTGTCTTTTGTTCAATGGCTCGGAGGCACTGGATCCCAGCTTGCGCTGGGATGACGAGCAGAATCCGGATGCTAGGAGCGGTCATGAGCGCTCACCTGTTCATGTGCTCGGTCAGCATGACCAATGGAAATACTTTGCTCCACGGCATCAATAAAAATCTGCGGCGAAACCAGTTGCATCTCGCCATCGGCCAGGCGCACAGCCACCTGCACGGTGCTGGCGCGGGTCATACGCTCGCCGCTGGCGGCATCGCTGACGAGGTAGTGGATCTTCAGCCGGTTCTGCCATTCCACCAGCTCGGCGCGCACGCGCAGGCGCTGTCCGAAACGGGCCGGGCGCACGTAGCGCAACTGCACGTCGATCACTGGCCAGACGTAACCGGCGGCCTTCATCTGCGTGTAGTTGTGGCCGATCAGGTCGAGCAGCGCGCAGCGCGCCACTTCCAGGTATTTCACGTAGTGACCATGCCAGACCACGTCCATCGAATCGACGTCGTAGAACGGCACCACGATTTCGCTGTCAACGTGCATCACGCCGCGGCTACGCATCGGTTTCTCCCTGATGGATGGATGGCCAGTAGGCGTAGAAATTGAACCATTGTTGCGGCGCCAGCAGGCATAGCTGGGCGAGGCGGTCGGCGTAGCGTTGCGTCCATTGGGCAATGGTTTGCTCACGTCGCCCGCGCTCCCACGTCGGCAAGTCGAGGAATGGCTCCAGCCGGATCTGGTAGCGGCCATCGATCTTCAGGCAGCACATCAGGTTCACCGGGCAGCGCAGTAGGCCGGCCATCAGCCACGGACCTTGCGGAAACGGCGCGACATGGCCGAGGAAATCCACGTTGACACGACGGCCATCGTTGAGCGGCACGCGGTCGCCGGCAATCGCCAGCCATTCGCCGCGATCCAGCCGTTGCGACAGGTCGAGCATCAGCGCCGCGTCCATCTCGCTGACCTGCAGCAGGCGCAGCTGGCGATCACCGGCCTCACTCTGCAACTGGTTGAAATGGGCGACGTGACGGTTGTGCACCAGCACGTTCAGCGGTACCTGTTCTCCCATCTCCGCCAGCGCGCGGCAGACGTCGAGGTTGCCCAGGTGGGTGCAGACCAGAATCTGTCCGCGTCCGCCATGCAGGCATTGGCGCAGCTGGTCGCGCACGCCGGCCGGGTCGTGCAGCTCGACCTGCGCCGGGCCGAGCCGCCCATGCCACACGTCGAGGCGATCAAGCAGGCTCTCGCCGAAAGCCATGAACTGGCCGAACACGCGGCGCGTGGTGGAGCGCAGTTCGTCGCGTCCACTCCAGTTGGCGAGGTAGGTCTGGTACTGGCGTATGTTGCGCCGCGCGCGACGGCCGAACACGAAGAAGTACAGCACGATCAGGTACAGCACTGGCGTCATCGGACGTCGGCCGAGGTGGCGCAACGCCAGCGCCGTGAGTTTCATCAAGGCGAAGCTGCCGCGCTCCTTCTGTGCGGCCCAATGCGGCTCCTGCACGCCTGCGTCGCTCATGCCGCCGGCTCCACGCGCAGGCGGCCGGACGAGCAATGCGCACCGTCGATCCGATAGGCGAAGTGCAGCTTGCCGCGCGTGGCGTCCAGTCGCAGTTCCAGTTCCACCTCGTCGCCCGGGCGCAACAGGCGCTGGAATTTCAGCGCCTCCATCTCGCGGCAGCGCGGAGTGATGCCCAGTCGCGGCGCCGCCAGCGCCAGTGCCCATTGCACCTGCAGTACGCCGGGCAACACCGGGGCACCGGGAAAGTGCCCGGTGAAATGCGCCAGCTCCGGCGGCAGGCGCAGACGCAGCGTCCAGACGCCATCGACTTCGCGTTCGTCGAGCAACTCGGCGGTGCGCGGCGCATTCATGCGTAGCGCTTCCGCATGCGCTGGCGCAGCAGCCATTCGCCGACGAACAGCACGGCCATGATGAAGTACACGATCAGGCCGTTGTACAGCGTCCACCACTTCAGCGGCGCCCACAGCGTGAGCGCCGCCGACATCAGTCCGTTGAACACGAAAAAGCCTACCCACACCCAGGTGACCTTGCGCGTGTAAGGCACGGCTTCCGGGGGCAGGTCGGGTTCGCGCAGGCGCGCTATTCGCTCGACGAGAGGCGGCCCGAAGACCAGGCTCAGGCCAAACGTGGCAAGCAGGAAGACACTGATCAGGGTGGGGTACCAGCGCAGCAATTGCTCCTCGCCGCTCACGGCCAGCAGCACGCAATACGCCAACGCCACGGCGACCATCCAGCGTCCGCCGGGCTCGCGCAGCAGTGTCGGTGCGCGGATCAGCCAGATCGCGCCCAGCACCAGCGCGAATACCGGCGGCGCCACCTTTTCCATGCCGTAGTAGACGACGAACGGATACAGCACGCCGGCCAGCGGCAGCAGCAGGCGGGTCAACTTGGGTCGCGGCGATCCGTTCGGCATGGTGTTCATCGATGCGCAGGGCAGGCGTCGTCAGTGTGCGCCATCGCCGGCGCCTTGCTGCGAGGCGACATAGGCGGCGAGGTTGGCGACGGTGGCGAAGTGCTCGCGTGCGTTCTTCGCATCGGATTCCACGCGAATGCCGTAACGCTTCTGCAGCGCCAGCGCCAGTTCCAGCGCGTCCACCGAGTCCAGCCCCAGGCCTTCGCCGAACAGCGGTTGCGCCGGCGGAATGTCGGAGGCCTGGAGGTCTTCCAGGTTCAGCGTGTCGATGATGAGCTGGGCGATGGCCTGCTCGAGTGCGGTCTGGGTCGGTGCGTTCACGAGGTGGCGAGTTCCCTGAGAAAGAGTTGATGCAAATGGTCGTTGAGCCGGCGCGAGGCGACCGGCAGTGGTGCGTTGGTGTTGAAGTCGGCGGGGTCGATGTCCGCGCCCACGCGCAGGCGCACCTGCACGCGGCGGTCGGGGATGCGATACCACGGCTCGGCCTTGGTCAGCGTGGTCGGTTCGACGGTGATGAACACCGGTGTGACGCAACGCGCGCCACGCAAGGCGATGGCCGCCGCGCCGCGATGGAACACCGGCGCGCAGCCCGGCGTGGTGCGCGTGCCTTCGGGAAACACCAGCAGCGATTGCCCTTCGCGCAGCACGTCGGCGGCGCGCTCCAGCATGGTCATGCTGCCATCGTTGCTGATGTATTGCGCCGCGCGCACCGGCCCGCGCATGCACGGGTTGCGAAACAGGCCGGCCTTGACGATGCAGTTGGTGTCGCGCAACTGGCCGATCAGAAACACCACGTCGATCAGCGAGGGATGGTTGGCCACGATCATCTGGCCGGGTTGTCCCAGTCGCTGCACGCCATCGATATGCAAGGTGAGGACGCCGCTGCGTCGCATGAACCAGGCGTGCAGGCGGAACGCGCGACTGATCGCGGCGCGTGCGCGCCGGCGTCGTGCCATCACTCCACCGGGCAGGCAGGCCAGCACCGGCAGCAGGAATATCCACAGCAGCAGGCCGCCCAATCCGAACAGCACGAAGCTGGCGCCGGTGGCGACCAGCCGCACGGCCCATGCGTCGGTGCGCCGGTTCAGCGGCTGCGTTGCCAGTTCCAGCGGCGTGCTTTCCATACGTGTTCCAGTGACGGTTCATGAACGAGCAGAGCGCGCAGGAAATCCAGCGCGTGCGGCCATGCGCAAGGTGTGCCACGGTCGTCGTGCCGGCCTGGCTGCAGTTGCCAGTCGGTGGTGGTCGGCGCTTCGCCGGTGGCTGTGGTTTTCCCCAAACGCAGCGCGACAGCATAGGAGAACGGCACGTCGTCGATCCACTCGGCATAGGCCGGCGGCGGCAGTTCCTCGGCGACCACCACCAGCACGGATGGGGCGCCGGCGGCCAGTTGCAGCGTGCCTTCCAGCATGGCGTGCTCGAAGGCATCGGCCTCGCCGGCAAGCGCCACCGACTCGCCGCGCTGTTCGCGCAGAATCGACCATTGACCGGCGATGGCGTTATGCACCGACAGGCCGAACTGGGTCGGCGACAGCGGCTGCTCATCGACCAGGTCGCCAAGCAGGGCGAGCGTGCGCGTGGTTTCGCCATGACGCGAGGCGAACACGAATGGCAATTGCTCGCCGTCGTCGCACAGCGGCCACGCGGCTTCCAGGGTCATGCGCGCCAGCCGGCTCAGGCGGCGGCGCTGCATCGCCGGCAGGAAGGCACACGCTGGTTGCAGCTTGCCGTCGTCGGACACGGCGTGTGGCGCTTGTGCCCAGGCTTGCCACGCCGCGGCGTTGTCCAGGCCGGGCGCCCATGCCTGCCAGCGTTCGATGCGCAGGTCGATCATGGACACCTCGAAAAGTCAGTGTAGGAGCGCACCCTGTGCGCGAACGCTTCTGGCTTCGACCGGCGCCAAAGCCATCGCGCACAGGGTGCGCTCTTACCCACGGATGCCTTGCGGGTTTCCCGGGAGGCCCTCATGCGGCGTCCTCCGTGTAGCGGCGGAATAGCAGCGAGGCGCAACTGCCGCCGAAGCCGAAGCTGTTGGACAGCACGCTGTCGATGCGTTGCGCGCGGTTGGCAGCGAGCAATGGAGCATCGGCGAAGTCGGGATCGGGTGTGTCCACCACCCGGCCGGCGACGAGCAGATCGTGCTGCATCATCAGCAATCCGGCGATGGCATCCAGCGCACCGGCGGCGCCGGGGGCGTGACCGGTCAGGCCCTTGATCGAGGACAGCGGTGGCACCGCCGCGCCGCGCTCGGCGAACACCGTGCGGATGGCCTGCCATTCGGCCAGGTCGCCCTGCGGCGTGGAGCAGGCGTGGGTGTTGATGTAGTCGGGCAGGGTGCCGGCGCGGTCCAGTGCCTGGCGCATTGCGCGGGCGATGCCGTCGGCACCGGGGCCGACCATGCTGGCGGCATCGGTGCAGTTGCCGTAGCCGGCGAGTTCGGCCAGCACGGTGGCACCGCGCGCGTGCGCATGTTCCAGTGATTCCAGCACCAGCACGCCGGCGCCGGCGGCCAGCACGAAGCCGTCGCGGTCGCGGTCGCAGGGACGCGAGGCCAGCGCGGGATCATGCTGTGGCGACAGCGCACCCATCGCGTCGAACCACATCGCCGTGCTGTCGTGCAGTTCTTCCGCGCCGCCGGTGACCACCATCTGTTGGCGACCGAGCTGGATCAGCTCCATCGCGTGGCCAATCGCGTGGGTGGCGCTGGTGCAGGCCGAGCTGAGGGTGAGGCTGGTGCCGCCGATGTCGAACGCATGCGCCAGGCTGGCGGACAGCGCGCTGCTCATGCCGCGTGGCACCCAGAACGGCGACAGCTTGGCGATGCCTTTGGCGCGATGACTGGCCAGCCCCGCTTCGTGTTCGCTCAGCGCGGCGCCGCCACCGAATACCAGTCCGCAGTCATCAGCACGCAGGTGTTCCGGCGTCACGCCCGCTTGCGCGAACGCCTCGTTCGCGGCATGCCACGCGTACAGGCCGGGCGGGGCGAAAAAACGGCGCAGCTTGCGCGGTGCTTCGGGCATACCGGTGAGGTCGACCGGGCCGCCCACACGAGCGCGCAGGCCCAGCGCAGCGAACCCCGCCATCGGGCGCAAGCCACCACGGCCCGCGCGCAAGGCATCGAAGAACGCCACGTTGCCGTGACCCAGGCAGGATAGCGAACCGCTGCCGGTCACCACCACGCGCGGCAGGCCGTTGGCGTCGCGCAGGCGCATCAACTGCACGCTCCGCACGTCATGCGCAGGCCCCGAGGATCAGCGAGGTATTGATGCCGCCGAAGGCGAAGTTGTTGCTCATCACGCGCTCGGTGGCGAGCTGGCGAGCGCTGCCGATGATGTAATCCAGCTCGGCGCATTCCGGATCGATCTCGCTCAGGTTGATCGTGGGCGCAAACCAGCCTTCACGCATCATCGCCACTGTCCACCACGCTTCCAGCGCGCCGCAGGCGCCCAGCGTGTGGCCGACGTAACTCTTCATCGAGCTGATCGGCACGCGCGCACCGAATACGTCGTGGGTGGCGTGGCTTTCGGCCACGTCGCCACGGTCGGTGGCGGTGCCGTGGGCGCTGATGTAGCCGATCGCGTCCGCTGGCAGTTGCGCGTCATCCAGCGCCAGCCGCATCGCCACCGCCATCGTTTCGGCGGTGGGCTGGGTGATGTGCGCGCCATCGGAATTGCAACCGAAGCCCAGCACTTCCGCATGGATCGTCGCGCCGCGCGCCCTGGCGTGTTCGTATTCCTCCAGCACCAGCGTGCAGGCCCCTTCACCCACCACCAGCCCGTCGCGATGGCGGTCGAACGGACGCGGCGTGAGCTGCGCTTCGTCGTTGCGCGTGCTGGTAGCGAACAGCGTGTCGAACACCGCCGCGCCGGGGCCGGAAAGCTCCTCCGCACCGCCACACAACATGAGCTTCTGCTTGCCGTGCTGGATCGCCTCGTAGCCGTAACCGATCGCCTGGCTGCCGGAGGTACATGCGCTGGAGGTGGGAATGATCCGCCCCTTCAGTCCGAAGAACACGCCGACGTTCACTGCGGTGGTGTGCGCCATCATCTGGATATAACTGGTGGCGGTGACGCCCTGCATCGAACCGGTGTCGAGCATGCGACCCATCACCCGCACCGGCTCGATGCTGCCGCCGGACGAACCATAAGCCACACCCATGCGGCCGTCGCGAATCGTCGCGTCGTCATGCAGCCCGGCATCGCGCAAGGCATGTTCACTGGCGGCCACGGCCAACTGCGCCACGCGCCCCATCGAACGCAGTTTCTGGCGCGGCCAGCGTGGCACGTCGAAATCGTCCACGGGACAACCGAGGCGGCTGTTCAGGCCATCGAAGTAATCCCACTCGGGCATGCGCCGCACCGCGTTGCGACCCTCGCGCAGGCGTGTTGCGATGGTGTCCCAGTCGTGGCCCAGCGCGGTGATCCCGCCCATGCCGGTAATGACGACGCGCTTCATGCTGGCGGCATCCTTGTCGATGGTTTCGTGGTCACGAATCGTGCGCGCTCCGCTCCCTCTCCCCGTGGGGGAGAGGGTTGGGGTGAGGGGTGGGTGCTCGCGAAGTCGCTGGGTTTGCTGCCCGTCATTCCGGCGCAGGCCGGAATCCAGTCAGATATCTCGCGTGAAGCGCACAAAGCCTGTTTCGAGTGCTGCGCACGACATGTTTCACTAGATTCCGGCCTGCGCCGGAATGACGTTGAGGGCGCGCGATGGACGTGGACTGTTTTCACGGTGCCGCATCCATCGTGCCGGCCCGACTCGCCGGCACCAGCAATGCGGTAAACCCGATGCCCAGCAACAACGTGAGCCCGAAGTCCCGCAACGCCGGCATCGAGCTGAGAGACAGCAGCCCGAATGAAAGCAAAGCGGTGATCGCCGACAGCAACACGCTGGCATACATCGCGCCGGGGCGGTGCGCGGCGTGCGGCTCGCCTTCGTGCAGAAATACGGCGTAATTGGCGCCCACGCCGAGCACCAGCATCAAGGCCATCCAGTGGAACAGCGTCAGCGGCTGATGCAGATAGCCCAGGGTTGCCAGGGTCAGTGCGATCCCCAGCACCGGCGGCGTCATCACGCGCGGCATGCGACGCCAGCCGTAGCGCCAGCCGAATACCGGCACGATCAGCACGATCGCCGCCAGCAGCCACACGCTGGCGTAGCGGCGGTAGCGGCCGAACAGTTGCGACACGCTGGCCGGTTTGTCGACCAGGCTCACGCCGGGCAGACCATCGGCGGCACGTTGCAGCGTGGCGTCGTCGTCGGTGCCTTGCGGCAGCACGATGGTGCCGCAGCCTTGCGCGCTGCAACCCATCCACAGATAGCGGAATGGCGTGGCCAGTGGCGTCTTCAGCCAGGCATCCAGCGTCAACGGCGTGCCGGGCCACGCCGCCAGCCACGCGTCGATGGCGTTGGCGCGGAAGCCGGCACCGGCAAGCAAGGCGCGCACGCGCTCGGGATGACTCATCAACGGCGCCAGCAAGGCATGGTCCACCTGTTGGCGTTGCTGCGATGGCACCATGCCGGCCAGCCCGATCCAGCCTTGCAATTGCTGATGGTCGACCATCGATTGCAGGCGCCGGTCGAGCGCTTCTTCGCGCTGCAGCGTCTGTTCGGTATTGGCACCTTGCACCAGGTAGAACTGGCTGCCGTTGCCGAGTCCGGTGATGTCGCGGATCTGTGCCTCCTGCGCCAGCAGGCCGGCGGGTTGGGCGATCAGCAGATGCACGTCGTCGTTGTGGCCCAGTTGCCACCAACCGGGTAGCGCGAGCAGCAGCAACAGCAGCGCCACACCCGCGCCGCGCGCCCCGCGACCGAAGCGGTTGACCGTGCGTTGCAAGGCCAGCGCCCAGCGCACCGGCCGCGCCGACAAGGGTCGGGCCGGGCGTTGCAGCAAGGCCGGCAGCAGGCCGAACACGCTGAGACAGGCGGCGAGCATGCCGCTCATCGCGAACACCGACATCTGTCGCAGCGCGGGGAACGGCACCAGGCCGAGCAGCGCGTAGCCAAGCAACGAGGTGGCCAGCGCCAGCAGCAGGGCCGGGCGCACCTGGCGCAGGCCGGTCGAGGCGTGCCAGTTCGCGCCGGCATTCGCACGCGCGGTGAGGTACTGGATCGAATAGTCCACCGCCTCACCCAAGAGTGCCGCGCCGAACACCAGAGTCAGCAGGTAGATCTGGCCGAATACCAGCAAGCTCACCGTGGTGGCCGCGATCACGCCGACGGCGGTGGACAGGAAGGCCAGCAGCAGCGGGCCGGGCGAGCGGAACATGCCGATCAGCAATAGCGCGATGCCGATGCTGGAGATCCAGCCGACCATGTGCACGTCGTGTTCCGCGCCGGCCCGTGCGGCAGCGGCATAGAACACCGCACCGGTGCGCGACAGGTGCGTGCCCGGGTAGTCGTGCCTGATGCTTTGTTCGGCGCCGGCCAGTGCGGCCAATGCGCGCTGCTGCACGCTGTCGTCGTAGGACGAGCCGGCCAGCGCGGCCGTCACCAGCACGTAGGTCTTGTCGCCGCGATGCGCGACCAGCAGGTCATCCTCGGGCAGCAGTGGCGAGCGGCTCCACGGTTGCTGGTCCAGCCAGTGCTGCAGCCAGCCGAACGGGTCGTCCTGCAGGCTCGTGCCCACGCCGTCGAGGAACGGCGCATTCAAACGACGGGCCAATGCCTGCGCGGGATCGTGGCCGGGCGCGGCGAGTGCGGCGCGGTCGGCATCGGTGAGCAACCAGAAGCGATGCGCGAGATACGGCGCCACCATCTGTTTGAGGTCGAACGGTGGCAGCTCGGCCATGACCGAGTCGAACACCTTGTGTTGTGCCAGCGCCTTGCCCAGCTCGCGTGCGGCGGCCTTGGCGCGGTCATCGTCGGCGTTCTCCACCAGAAGCACCATGCGGTCGCCGTTGGCGTGTGCCAGCCGCTGCACGGCCGCTTCGGCCATCGGGTTCTGCTCGGTGGTCGGCAGCATCGCCAGCAGATCGGTCTGAATCGCCACCTGGCCGCGCCCGAACAGCAGGTAGGCACCCAGCGCGGCGACCAGCAGCGTGCCGAGGGCGAACAGGCCGGCGCGCAGCTTCAGCCTCCGCGATGGCATGTCTTGCGGCAGCGTCATGGCAGGCCGAGGGCGCGCTGTTCCAGCGCGCTGAGCGGGCCGGCATCGCGCGTGTGCGCGAAGCGGATGTCGGTGCTGCCGCCGTCATGCATGGCGATGCGGATGCCTTCGAGGAACGCGTCACCACTGAGCGTGATGCTGCCCAGCACGCGTGCCATGCGCTCCTGCTTCGGGGTGAAGCGCAGCGTCCAGTTGGCCGTCGTGCCGCTGGCCACCACGTTGAACTGGCGCAGTACCTCGTCGAGCTTGCCGGCGAGCATCGATTGCAGCATCTGCGAAATGCGGTCCATGCCGCGCGCGTCGCGCATCGGGTGCGCGTGGCCTTGCGCGTCGATGCGCGCGGCATGCCTGCCGGTGAGCGCCAGCGTTTCGGCGTACGGCGATTGCGTCTGCCACAGCATGCCGTGGTTGAGCACGAACAGCAGCTGGCCGCGACTCACCTGCGGTTGGGTCAGCGCGGGATTCGCCCGGGTCTGCACGAAGTCGGCGCGCACGGCCTGATGCTGGCCCAGTTCGGCCAGCACGTGTTGCAACAGCGCATCGTCAGGCGCGGTGGCTTGGGGCGCGGTGGTTTGCGCGGCAACGCTCGCAACGCACAGCAGCAGGCAGCTCAGGAACAGGGGGGCGATCAGGCGACGCATGCATTTTCTCCACGGAATCGGCGCCACAACAGGCGCGGAGCCCGAGGCAGCATGCCCAGCAACAGACGCGTATGCATCGCGCTGATGCGCAGGTTGTCCTGCAGCATACGGAAATGTGACAAGCCGTTCTCGGGGTAGATCACCCGCGTAGGCAGGTTGCGTACAGCTACGCCGCGCCAGACCAGTCGCACGGCGGCTTCGGTATCGAAATCCATGCGTGCCGGCAGCGGCGCCCGGGCGATCTCGGCGCAGGTGGCGGCCAGCGGGTACAGCCGGTAGCCGCACATCGAATCGCGGATCGCCAGCGACAGCGTTTCCAGCCACACGCAGACATGGGTGACGTAGCGTCCGTACAAGCGTCCGCGCGGCACGCTGTCGTCGTAGATCGGGCAGCCGCAGACCAGCGCGCGCGGATGGGCGCGCGCCTCGTTCAGGAAGCGTGGCACGTCGTCGGTGTCGTGCTGGCCGTCGGCATCGATCTGCAGCGCATGGCTGTAACCCGCCTTGTGCGCGGCCAGCAGGCCGGCGGAAAGTGCGCGGCCCTTGCCCTGGTTGTACGGCAGGCGCAGCAGTTGCACGCCTGCCTCGTCGCGCGCCAGCGCATCGAGCACGTCGCGGGTGGCTGCATCGCTGCCGTCATCCACGATCAGCACTGGCAAGCCATGTGCACGCAAGGCGTGCACCGTGCGCGCAATGGTGCTGCCGTGGTTGTAGATCGGGATCAGCGCGCAGGGCGCGAAACCGTCGCTGGCGTCCGGCATGAGGCGCGCGGCGGGCTCAGCGGCCGAGCAGGGCATGGACCGTGGCGATCACGTCGCCGACGGTGCGCACGTTCTTGAAGTCTTCCGGCTTGATCCGCATGCCGGTCATTTCCTGCACCTGGATCGCCAGGTCCACCGCGTCGATGGAGTCCAGCTCCAGGTCGGTGAACAGGTGGGCCGAAGGCGTGACCCGGGCCGGGGCGATCTCGAAGGTCTCGTGCAGCACTTCGCGGAGTCTGCCCAGAATCTCCGCGTCGCTGATCCCTGCTGCCAAAATGGTGCTCATAACGGTTCCGCCTGTTCCTGCTTTCGTGAATGCGTCGGTAGCGCGAGATCGAAGGCGGAAGGGCGTGCCGGGCATGACAACCATCCAGCGGAGGAGGTCCTCCGTTCCGGTTCCGTTGCATGAAAATCGGCATGAGCCGATTGTTCCCCGGTGCAAGCCCCTGTTCGACCGCTTTGCCTTTGCAGGCAAAGCCTTGCACATGACGCGATGGGCGAAGTCTAGCAGGATCGTGGCATGGGTTGGCCGGCCCCGCCGCCCCGGGCCGTGGCGAAAGCGCGCTTTGTGGCGAGGCGGGGTGATGGCGGAGGCCGGGCCCGCAAATGCAAACAGCCGCCGGTGGGCGACTGTTCGGACTCTCAACAAGAAGGTGGGGCGGCCAGCAAGGAGTCGGGGGGACCACCTTGCCGGCCTCGGTCATGAACGACCGCCCATAAAGAAAGGTTTCAGGAAATCGCCATCCAGGGCGTTTGTGTGATGGTTTTCAGAACGTCCAGTTGAAGCCGACATGGAAACCGCTATCCAGCGCATGGCTGGCCACCTGGCCCTGGTAGGACAGGTCGAACGAGGCTGACGTCGACACCTGTGCCGTCAGCCCCGCTTCCACCGCCAGCGCGTTGCGGGCAATCGGCACGCCGGTAGTGGTGAAGCTGTTGCCGCCGTCGAAGGCCAGCGCGTCTTGCGGCCTGACGTAGTCGGACGCATGGCGCCAGCCGAGCATGCCGTGCGCGGTGATGCGGTTGTTGTTGGCGATGAACCAGGTGGCGGCGCGAGCGCCCAGCGTGGTGAAGAATGTGCGGTGCTGGTCGTTGTGGCCGGTCAGCGTTTCGATGCCCCCTTGCTCGCGGACGGTGCCGGTGTAGGTGCGCACGCAGGCCGCCTGCGCAAACGGTTCCAGCACCGAGCGCTTGAAGTGGTAGGTGTAGCTGGCTTCACCGAACGCCTGCGAGGTATGGGCGGTGTAGTCGCCGCGCGCCTCGTCGAGCAGGTAGGGCATGGCGATGAGGCGGCGCGTCTTGATCTCATGCCGGGTCCAGGCCACGCCCATGCCCAGGTTGAAGTTGCCGAGCTGGCTGCCGACATACGCGCCCAGGTGCAGGTCGTCGCTGTTGGCGGACGATTGGCGCCCGTCGACATTGACCGCGGTCTGGGTGTAGCCGGCGGTGATGCCGAAGCGGCTGGCCTGGCCCATGGCGATGTCGTGTCCGACCAGGAAACCGCCCAGGTTCTGTCGACTGCGGGCCGCGTTGCCGTCGCCATCGTTATGGCCCCAGGCGCCGATGAACTGGCCCCACCACGCCTGTCCGTTGGCGCCGGCCTGCACCGAAGGGCCGGCCGCGGTGGCGTCGTCGTTGCCCTGGCGCAGGCGGGCACTCACGGCATCGCGCAGGTAGTGGCTGTCGGACAGGAAGGCGCTTTGCACGCTGGCGTGGATTTCGCCGGAGAGCTGGTCGGCGGCGCTGCGAATGGCGGCATCGCTGGGCTGGTTGGCGAGCACGGTGAACAGCGCGCTGGTCGGTGCCAGGCTCTGCACGCCGCCCAGTGCGGCCACCTGGTTCGGCGTGCCGCCGACGGCAGTCAGCGGGCGCGACTGCACCACGTCCAGGTACACGTGCCGTGCATCGTAGGCCGTGGCCAGACCCAGGATCGGGCTGATCGCCATGTCGCCGGCCAGCGCATAGGTGCCGCTCACGCCCTTCGCGGCATCGAGCACGGTGTAGCGCGAACCGACGCTGTACAAGGTACCCGGCTTGGCGGTGACGGCCAGGCTGGCACCGCTGAGCAGGCTGGCGTGGCCACCTACGTCGATCAGGCTCGATGTGCCGGGATGACCGAGATCGACCTGCGCCAGATAGCGGGACGTCGCCGATTGCACGTAGTTGCCCGCCACCGCCAGCGTCTGGAAGCTGCCGGCGCCCTGGCCGGGGGCCACCATGCCATCGACCTGCAGCGCGCCGCCGATGCGACCGTTGCCGAGCAACAGGCCGTTGTTCAGCACCGAGCCACGGATCAGGCCGTTGTCCACCAGCAAGCCGAGGTTGATCGCGTTGCCGGTCAACGCGCCGGTGAGCACCAGCGCGCCGTTCGCGCCGATGCCGGTGGGGCCGGTGAAGCTGTTGTCGCCGGTCAGCAGTTCGCTGCCGCCGGACACGATCAGGTGGCCGCCCACGCCACCGCTAAGCCCGCCGTCGACCAGGCTGCCGTCGAAGCGGCCATTGGCCGCGGTGAGGTTCAGCGTGGCATCGCCCAGGGCAACGTAGCCGCTGCCGGACAGCGAGCGGATGTCGGTGGTGTGGCTGGTGCGCGAGATGTCGAACACGCCATCCACCTGCACGTTCGACGAATCCGCGATGCTGCCGGGACCGGCCAGGCCCAGCCAGCCGTTGGCGGCCACGCGGGTGGCGCCAGTGTAGGTGTTGGTGCCGCTGAGGTTGGCCACGCCGTTGGCTTCCACCTGCAGCGTGCCGGTGCCGGAAATGTTGCCGGCCAGTCCGAGCAGGCCCATGTCCGGGGTCACGTCCAGGCTGCTGGTGATCGGCGCCTCGGTGACGAAGAACGGGGTGTAGGCGGTTTGCTGGTTTTCCAGGTCGTACATCACCGCGTTGTGGAAGAAGAACGAGATGCCGTAGATCGCGCTGTCCGGGAAGCCGCCGTAGGGGCCGATGCCCACCACGTTGCTGTAGTCGCCGCTGTTCGGGTCGCCCGAGACGATGGACGAACCCTGCGCACCGGCCACCGCGCCGGTGGCGGTCAGGGTGATGCCCGGGTTCAACGCGGAGCCCGGCGGATAGCCGTCATCGTTGTCGATCAGCATGATGTCCGGCGTGCCGGTGTCGAACAGCGTGGGGTAGGTCGCGCTCCACAGCGTCTGGCCGCCCTGCGACAAGGTGTAGGTGAACTCGGTATCGAACTGGCTGGCGGAATTGGCACCGGACAGCGCGAACGAACCCTGCGCACCGCCGATCCACGGCACTGCGGTGAGGAACTGCGCGCGCAGTGCCGGCGTCAGGCCCTCGATCAGGCAGGCTGGACCGCAGTTGCCCGGTCCCACGCCGGTGCCGTTGGCCTCGACGATGTAACCGCTCTTGCTCAGCATGCCGGGCACGCCGTTGCCGAAATCGCCGGCACCGAAGATGCCGTAGAACGCGCCTTCTTCCGGGGCAATGCCCTTGGCCAGGCTGTTCTGGAAATTCTCGTCGATCTTCAGCGTGGTGCCGTCGGGAAACGTACCCACCACCGGGCCGGTGGCGATGGTGGTCACGTAGGCGTAGTTGATCGCCACCGGCGCGCCGGCCGCGGTGCCATAGCCGGCCACCTGGGCACCCGTGGTCGAGTTGTAGAACTGCATGCTGGCCACGGTGGTGGACGACTGCAGGTAGCCGTAGGTGCCATTACCGTAGAGATAGAACTGCAGCGGGCCGGTGGCCGTACCGGGCTGGGTGGGGAACCAGGCAGGGCCGCTGCCACCGAGCGCAGTCAGGCCCACGTCGATGTTGAACGAATCCGAGCCGGTATCGAAGATGTATTCCTCGGGCTTGGCGCCGTTCACGCCGACGTTGATGCCGAGCCGATAGGCATAGGCTTGGCTGTTGCCTTCCTGGATGATATCCAGCGGAATGCTGTCGGCCCACGCCTGGGCGCAGGGAGCAAGCAGGCAGGCCAAAGCCAGCGCCAGCGGTCGGTACGGAATCTTGCGCACGTATTTCCCCATGATGAAAGACGACAGACCCGCCGATCGGGTCGCCTTCGATGTAACGGAGCGCGCGCGAAAATCCCCCACCTGTCGGCGAAGCTTCAGGTGCTTCATGGGGGGGCGTCGCTCCGGTGCAGGCGATTTCAAAGCCTTACCGAATTCGCATGTAGGAGCGCACCCTGTGCGCGATGGCTCTTGCTTCGAGCGGACGCCAGAGCATTCGCGCACAGGGTGCGCTCCTACAAAACCGGCCATGCGGAGCCCGTAAACGAACAAGCCCGGCGCAAGGCCGGGCTCGTCGATGGCGGAACCGGGTGGTTCCACGATGTACGCGGCGGTTTACTGCCCGCGCATGCGACCCTGGAAGCGGGTGCCGTTGCCCATGTGCGGCAGCTTGATCTTGCCGATCGCGCTGATGCGCTCCTCGGCCAGGCGATCGGCGGCCTTGTAGGTCGGGATGCCTTCGTTCTTGCTGATCTCGAAGATGCGGCTCAGGTTGTAGTAGATCGTGCGCATCATGCGCATCGCGCGCTCGCGGTTGTAGCCGTCGATTTCCAGCGAGACGTTCATCACGCCGCCGGCGTTCACCGCGTAGTCCGGCGCGTACAGCACGCCGCGCTTCTGCAGCTCGTCGCCAATCGCGTCGGTGGCCAGCTGGTTGTTGGCCGGGCCGCAGATGATCTTCGCCTTGATGCGGTCGATGGTCTGCTCGTTCACCGTGCCGCCCAGCGCGCACGGGCTGTACACGTCGGCGTCGACGTCATAGATCTCGTCCAGGCCCACCGCTTCGCAGCCCAGCTCGTCCACGCAGCGCTGCACCGCTTCCTTGTTGATGTCGGTGACGAACACCTTGGCGCCCTGTTCGCGCAGCAGCTTGATGTACTCGCCGCCGACGTGGCCGCAGCCCTGCACCGCATAGCTGTACTTGCCCACGTCCTCGTTGCCGAACTTGGCCTGCAGCGAGGCCATCAGGCCCTGCAGCGAACCGTAGGCGGTGAACGGCGACGGATCGCCCGAGCCGCCGTGCACCTGGTGCACGCCGGTGACGTATTCGGTTTCACGGAACACGTATTCCATGTCGTTGACGTCGATGCCGACGTCTTCGGCGGTGATGTAGCGGCCATTCAACGAGTTGACGAAGCGGCCGAACGCGCGGAACAGCGCCTCGGACTTGTCCTTGCTCGGATCGCCGATGATGACGGCCTTGCCGCCGCCCAGGTTCAGGCCGGCCACGGCGTTCTTGTAGGTCATGCCGCGCGACAGGCGCAGCACGTCGTTCACCGCATCCTGCTCGGTCTTGTAAGGCCACATGCGCAGACCGCCGAGCGCAGGGCCCAGCACCGTGTTGTGAACCGCGATGATGGCCTTCAGGCCGGCGTCCCGGTTCTGGCAGAAAACGACCTGCTCATGATCGGTTTGGGCGATGGTTTCGAAAATCATTGGAACGTTGACTCCACGTTATGCAGCACTGCAAACAGCGACTGCGGAAGGCGGCGAAGGTCGATCCAGTGCGGCCCCGCCAGGGCATTGCCTGAAACTCAAAGCCCCAGGCGTAGGAGCCTGGGCGGGAGAAATCTTCCGGACGGCAAAAGCGTCTGCGTGGTCCATATTCCCGTCGCTTCTTGGCCCATAGAACCACTATGGGCCGGCGAATCGTCGAAAATCTGTCCTCACGCAGCCACTTTTTCGCCTCGAAAGTTTCTACCGCCCAGGCCCCTAGAGGCCGGGGCGATGAGTTTATCCAGTCAATTTTAGTCCCTTGCCGAGGCCACTGCTTTCGCGGCGCAGCATGACAAGCGTGCGCAGATGTGGGTGGCGCGTCGCCACGCGGCTGACATCGGTGTCAGCCGTGTGGGTCGAACGGGAGTCGGCAGCTTCAGGGCCGTGGTTCAGGTGCAGTGTCCGCGCGGCCCCGTGGCCGGCGGGCGCGATATGGCCAGGGTGCGGCCGTATCGGCGTTTGTACGGGCTTGGCGATCAGCCCGAGACCCACGCGCCGACGTGGAAATGCCAGCCATCGTTGCGCTGTTCCCAGTGCGGGCGCACATAGCGGTAGCCGGGGCGGGCCGGGCGCCAGTGGCCATGCACGGCCACGTAGCGTCGGCCATTCCAGCGCCAGTAGCCGTGCACCCAGATATAGCCGGGGTTGGGACGTGGTTCGATTTCCACGATGCGCGGCGGTGGCGGCTGCGGTGCGATCACCTCCACCACCTGGGGCGCCGGACGTTCGACGATCACCTCGCGCTGCACCGGGCGCGGGCGGTATACGGGACGTTCCTCGACACAGCCGGAAGCGAGCACGACCACGCCGACGAGGCCGGCCAGAGCGACAAGACGCAGGGACATGAAAATTCCTGGATTGGGAGCGGGAAGGATGAAGCGCGCGCAGTGTAGGGATGCAGCCCATGGCGGAGGTGTGCCGCATGGCACACCTCCGCTCGCAGGTTGTTGCGGGTTCAGCGGTCCCAGCGGCCGGGGTGGAAATGCCAGTGTCCGCGCGGCCCGCGCACCCAGCGGGCGGGGCGATAGCGATAGCCCGGGTGCACGCGCATCCAGCGACCGGCGACCCACACATGGCGGTGCCAGCCCGGGTTCCACTGCCAGTAGCCGGGGGCCCACACATAGCCGCGACGTGGCGGCGGCATGCGCTCGAAACGCGGCGCCGGCGGCGCCACATTGATACCGATGCCAACACTGACCTGGGCCGCGGCAGGCAGTGCGTAAACCGTGCCGCCGAAGGCGAATGCCAGTCCGGCGATCAAGGCAAACTTGCGGGGGAAGCGCATCATCATGGTGTGTTCTCCGTCATGGCCGCCATCGGCGGCGTGCAAGACGGAAAACGCCGTACCGGCGCCTGTGTTGACGTGTGTGCGTAGCCTTGTTCAGCTTGTACTGGGAATGACTCGGTTTCGGCGGCTACGCTTGCCCAGGCCATACGGCCACTGGATGACCAGACAGCCGTCTGTTGAAAGGCGCCTCCGGCCTGCGCCGGAATGACGAACAAAGCGTGATGTCGATGCGTCGCGCGTGGGGCTGCGCCCTGGGAGCGTGGGCGGTAGAAACTTTCGAAGCGAAAAAGTGGCTGCGTGAGGACAGATTTTCGACGATTCGCCGGCCCATAGTGGTTCTATGGGCCAAGAAACGACGGACATATGGACCACGCAGCCACTTTTGCAGTCCGGAAGATTTCTGCCGCCCACGCTCCTACATCCGGCAGTTCGGCGCATGCCCGCTGGCGCGTGCCTGCTGGTACACCGGCATCAGCTGCTGCGCCTCCTGTCCCAGCACCGCTTCGCGATGCGCCGACGAGGGATGGGTGGACAGGAAGGCCGGGGTCTTGCTGCCGCCTTGCTGCGCCATCTTCTGCCACAGCGCCGGGGCGGCACGCGGGTCGAAGCCGGCACGCGCCATGTAGCGCAGGCCCAGTTCGTCCGCCTCGCTTTCCTGGGTGCGCGAGAACGGCAGCAACAGGCCGACCTCCGCGCCAAGCCCCAATGCGGCGGCGGCATAGCCGGTATTGGTGCCGCGCGTGCCGGCGTAGATGGTGCCGGCGGCTACCGCGGCTTCTGCTGCCAGGTGATCGGACATGCGTTCGGCACCGTGCCGCGCCACCACGTGCGACAGCTCGTGCCCCAGCACCACTGCCAACTGGTTCTGGTCGGTGGCCACCTTGAACATGCCCATGTTCACGCCGATGCGGCCACCGGGCAGGGCAAACGCATTGGCGCTGTCGTCGCCGATGATCTGCACCTCCCACGATTGCGTGTTCCACGGCGGCGGCAGCACCGCGATCAGCGCATTGGCAACGCAGGTGGCGTAGGCCAGCTGGCGTGGCGCGTCCACGAACTTGCCTTGTTTGCGCATGCTGTTGAAGGCAGTCAGGCCCATCTGGCTCATCTGCGCATCGGACACCATCATCAATTGCGAGCGGCCGGTGGGCGAGGTGGCGCAGGCGCCCAGCAGCAGGGTGGCCAGGGCGGTGGCCAGGGTTCGCGCGTTCATGCGGCATTCTCCATGTGTTCCAACATGCCAAGCATAACGTGAGGCGGTGCCGGGTCGCCGCGCAGACCTTCCACGCAGGGCATGCACGCGTTTGACGGCGACGTGATGCCAGCGCGTCCATGCTGGTTCCATCGATGCTGCCGAGTCCGTCGCCATGCCGTACAAACACACCAGCGAGTTGCCCGATGCCGTGCGCGATCATCTGCCCGATCACGCGCAGGCGATCTACAAGGAGGCCTACAACCACGCCTGGGACGAATACGCCGACAAGGACAAGCGCGACGGCGACGATTCCCGCGAGGAAGTGGCGCACAAGGTCGCCTGGTCCGCCGTGAAAAAGGACTACGCCAAGGGCGACGACGGCGACTGGCACCGCAAGTGATGCGCTGACATGGAGGGCCCTGTTGGGAACCTCGAATAACGCAATCATTCCGGCGCAGGCCGGGCCTGATGGGCGACAAGGTTCAGCCGAGACCTTACCGTTCGCCCTGAGCGTAGGCCCGCAGGGCCGGAGTCGAAGGGAGCGCCTGTGCTTGCCGACGCAAGCTTCGCTCGGTTCGAACGGCCTTTTGGGCTGATCGTCATCGCCAATCAGGAAGCCGAAATCCGGCCACTTCAAGTCTCTTGAAAAGCAAAGGCACTGGATTTCAGCTTTCGCTGAAATGACGTGTCCGGCGAAGTTTTTCGAGACCGCCCCTGCTTCCGTGGCGATTTTCCACGCACCGACGCACGCCTTCGCTTATGCGGCAGTGCGTCAGCGGATGACAGCCCCCAGCCACTAGAATCACGGGGCTGATCACCAAGGTTTTACGGAGTCCCCCATGAGCTCGCCCGCCAAGCACGTCCCCGCAAGCACCCACCAGCGCGAGACTCATCCGCTGCGTTTCGTCACCGCCGCCAGCCTGTTCGACGGCCATGACGCGGCCATCAACATCATGCGCCGCATCATCCAGAGCCAGGGCGCGGAAGTGATCCACCTGGGCCACAACCGCTCGGTGGAAGACGTGGTGCGCGCGGCGCTGCAGGAAGACGCCGACGCCATCGCCATGTCGTCCTACCAGGGCGGCCACGTCGAGTACTTCAAGTACATGGTCGACATGCTGAAAGAGAAGGGCGCCGGTCACATCCGCGTGTTCGGCGGCGGTGGCGGCACCATCACGCCGGAGGAAATCCGCGAGCTGCAGGCCTACGGCGTCGAGCGCATCTACCACCCCAACGACGGCATGAAGCTGGGCCTGGTCGAGATGATCGAAGACGTGATGACGCGCGCCCGTGGCGCCGCCGGCAAGCGCGCCGAAGCCGAGCCGTCCGGCGTGCCCGCCCGCGTCGATATCAGCGACGAGATCAGCATCGGCCACATGCTCACCGCCATCGAGGAAGGTCATCTCGACGATGCCGAGCTGACCCGCCTGCGCAAGGAATGGGCGCTGGCCGGCAAACAGACCCCGGTGCTCGGCCTTACCGGCACCGGCGGCGCCGGCAAGTCGTCCGTGGTGGACGAGCTGCTGTTGCGCTTCCTGCATGCCTTCCCCGAGATGCGCATCGCCGTGCTGGCGGTCGATCCCACCCGCCGCCGTTCCGGTGGCGCGCTGCTCGGCGACCGCATCCGCATGAATTCCCTGCGCAGCCATCGCGTCTTCATGCGCTCCATGGCCACCCGCCGCCAGCACGCCGCCACCAGCATCGTGCTGCACGACTGCATCGGCTTCCTGAAGAGCCAGCCGTACGACCTGGTCATCGTGGAAACCGCCGGCATCGGCCAGAGCGATTCGGAAATCGTCGACCTGGTCGACTTCCCCACCTACGTGATGACCAGCGACTACGGCGCCGCCAGCCAGCTGGAGAAGATCGACATGATCGACTTCGCCGAACTCATCGTGCTGAACAAGTTCGACAAGCGCGGCGCCGAAGACGCGCTGCGCGACATCCGCAAGCAGTGGAAGCGCAACCGCACCGCGTTCAACGTCAAGGACGAGGACGTGCCGGTCTATCCCACCATCGCCAGCCAGTTCAACGATCCGGGCGTCACCTGGATGTTCACCAACCTGTGTCGCCTGATGCGCGAGAAACTCCACCTCGGCGCGGGAAAAGGGGGTCAGAGTCACTTTTCGAGTGCGTACGCCGCTGGTCTTGTTGGTTCTGAGTCGAAAAGTGACTCTGACCCCCTTTTCCTTTCCGGCTGCGACTGGCAACCCAACCTCGACACCACCCTCAAATCCCCCCGCGCCACCGTCCTCATCCCCGGCGCCCGCGTGCGCTACCTCGCCGAAATCGCCGAGCAGGGCCGCGCCATCAACCAGGGCATCGAGACCCAGGCCGAGTTCGCCAGCAAGGCGCAGCACTACTACGAAGCGCTGAAGGAGCTGGGCGACGACAAATTGCCCAAGCCGCTGGAGTTGTACCGCAACGCCGAGCTGCACGAGCCCTTCGACTCCGACGCTGCGCGTCTACGCTCAGGGCGAACGGATGGGTCGGCTGGTAACGAACATGAAACCGTTCGCGCTGAGCGTAGCCCGCAGGGCGAAGTCGAAGCGTCCCCTCACGTCGACCGCTCCATGCTCCTCCTGCGCCAGCGCTACAACGCCGCGCTGAAGGAACTCAGTCACGAAGCCATCGAACAACTGCGCCACTGGCCCACACTGTTCGAATCGGTCACCGCCGAATTCAACGAATACAAAGTCCGCGACAAGGTCATCAAGGTCGACAACTACCGCGAATCCCTCAGCCATCAGAAAATCCCGAAAGTCGCCCCACCCAAGTCCAAGGATTGGGGCGACCTGCTCACCTTCCTCGGCAAGGAAAACCTGCCCGGCCACTACCCGTACACCGGCGGCGTCTACCCATACCGCCGCAGCGGCGAAGATCCCACCCGCATGTTCGCCGGCGAAGGCACGCCCGAGCGCACCAACCGCCGCTTCCATTACCTGAGCCAGGGCGGCGCCGCCACGCGCCTGTCCACCGCGTTCGACTCGGTCACCCTGTACGGTGAGGATCCGGCCCCGCGCCCGGACATTTACGGCAAGATCGGCAACTCCGGCGTCAACATCGCCACCCTGGACGACATGAAGAAGCTGTACTCCGGCTTCGACCTCAGCGCGCCCAGCACCTCCGTCTCCATGACCATCAACGGCCCCGCGCCGATGATCCTGGCGATGTTCATGAACACGGCCATCGACCAAAATGTTGAAAAGTACCTGCGCGAAGACGCCGCCCGCTGGGCCGCCGCGCAGAAGAAGATCGACAAACTCTACGAAGGCCGCCAGCGCCCGCAATACCTGGGCGACCTGCCCACCGGCAACGACGGTTTGGGCCTGGGCCTGCTCGGCGTCTGCGGCGACGACCTGGTCGACGCGGAAACCTACGCCCGCATCAAGACCGACACCCTGACCAAGGTGCGCGGCACCGTGCAGGCCGACATCTTCAAGGAAGACCAGGCGCAAAACACCTGCATCTTCAGCACCGAATTCGCGCTGCGCATGATGGGCGACATCCAGCAGTACTTCGTCGACCACAAGGTGCGCAACTTCTACTCGGTCAGCATCAGCGGATATCACATCGCCGAAGCCGGGGCCAACCCGATCAGCCAGCTCGCCTTCACCCTGAGCAACGGCTTCACCATCGTCGAGTACTACCTCGCCCGCGGCATGAGCGTGGACGACTTCGCGCCCAACCTGTCGTTCTTCTTCTCCAACGGCATGGACCCGGAATACACCGTCATCGGCCGCGTCGCCCGCCGCATCTGGGCCCGCGCCATGCGCGAGCGCTACGGCGCCAGCGCGCGCAGCCAGATGATGAAGTACCACATCCAGACGAGTGGCCGGTCACTGCACGCGCAGGAAATCCAGTTCAACGACATCCGTACCACCCTGCAGGCGATGTACGCGCTGTTCGACAACTGCAACTCGCTGCACACCAACGCCTACGACGAGGCGATCACCACGCCTACCGAGGAAAGCGTGCGCCGCGCGGTGGCGATCCAGATGATCATCAACAAGGAGCTGGGGCTGAACTTCAACGAGAATCCGTGGCAAGGGAGCTATGTCGTCGACACGCTGACCGACCTGGTCGAGGAAGCGGTGTACAAGGAGTTCGAGGCGATCAGCGAGCGCGGCGGCGTGCTTGGGGCGATGGATACGATGTACCAGCGCGGCAAGATCCAGGACGAGTCGATGTATTACGAGCACAAGAAGCATGATGGGTCGTTGCCGTTGATTGGCGTCAATACGTTCTTGCCGAAGGATCATGCGGGGGAGATTGCCACGGAGATCGAGTTGATTCGGTCGACGGAGGAGGAGAAGGGGGCGCAGATTGCCAATGTTCGGAGTTATGGGGAGGCGCGGAATGCGCTGGCTTCGGATAGTCTGAAGGTGCTGCAGACGACGGCGCGGGAGCGTAGGAATGTGTTTGAGCAGTTGATTGAGGCAGTTAAGTACAACTCTTTGGGGCAGATCAGCCATGCGTTGTATGAGGTGGGGGGGGAGTATCGGAGGAATATGTAGATTTCGACCTTTTGGTAACGTCTCATTAAAAAAGGAATTTTGACTATGGCTTTCTTTGAAACAATGCTCGTAGCAAGCGGTGTTGCGGCCAATAAATCAATTGCATCAACTATGGCAAAAAAAGCTGCGAATAGCTTCTGGGATAAGGTCCTGGCGCCATTGTTAAAGAGTAGAAAAGCTCATAATTCAATAGTAAATGGCTCTAAGAAATATATTTCAAGGCTCGACAAGGCGACCAAAACAATTTCCACTGTCGCTATCCCTGGCGGTTCCATTGCATTAAGTGATGTGTATGTGCCGTTGACCCTTGTTGATCAAGCAAACAAAGTGTCACTAAAGCTAGATAAATACCCCGAATCATTTTTTGAGGCAAATAAAAGAATACTGATTACGGATACTGCGGGTATGGGTAAGTCCACTGCGCTGAAGTTCATCGTGCAGGCCGTTCTCTTACAGCTGAAAGCTATCCCGATACTTGTAGAGTTAAGAAAAATCGCTTCCGGGGAGACGCTTTATGGATACATATGTAAAGAATTTTCCGGGTGCGACCAAGAAGTATGTGGGACGGTGCTCGAAGAGGTGCTATCAGCTGGAAACGTATTGTTGCTGCTTGATGGTTATGACGAAATAGAAGACGGTCTTCGAAAGAGAATCAACGGTGAAATATCCGAGTTATCTGCCAAATTTGAGAAATGCAACTTTATAGTTTCATCTCGGCCGGATTCTGAGCTGAAAGGTTTAAGCGACTTTAAAGAATATCGCATCAGGCCACTTGAAATGCAGGAAGCTTTCACGTTGATAAAAAAGTATGGACACGATGGCGATGTTGCTGAGCGCTTAATAAGCAAGGTTAAAAGCAATAATCAGATACATGAGTTCCTGCGTAATCCACTTCTTGTGTCATTGCTCTTTAAGGCATTTGAGTACAAAGGCACTATCCCATTTAAACGGCATATTTTCTTTAGGCAGGTGTACGATGCGCTCTACCAAGATCATGATTTGAGTAAGGGGGCAGGGTTTGAACGCAAAAAGAAAACGGGCCTAGATATAGAAGATTTTCATAAAGCCGTTCGGGCGCTCGGCATTGTGACCTTTTTCATTGGCAGGGTTCAGTATAGTAACGAAGAATTCCACGCGTCCATCGAGAGTGCTAAGCGAATTGTCGATCCGTTAAATTTTGAGGCTGGCAAGCTTAGGGTTGATCTGCTCTCGGCAGTTCCCATTTTTCAAAAAGATGGCGTAGATATCAGGTGGGCACACAAAGCATTTCAAGATTATTTTTCAGCCCAATATATATTCTTCGATTCTGGTTCGACTAGAGATGAATTAATAAAAAAGCTTGTCGATCCAGCTAATCCAAGAAAGAACGAAAATATTCTCGTTATGCTAGCTGATTTGGATCGAAGGCTTGTCAGGTCGTTAGTCTCCAAGCCATTTTTGTCAGACTGTTTGGTGGAGTTTGACAAGAGTAGGTTCCGTGATAGAGAATCAGGTTTTCAGATGTTTTTGGCAGAAAAATTCGGTGATATATTTTTTATCAGAAAGGCATACGTTGACAGCACCCTGAAAGACGATTTTTCTGGTTTTGGTAAGTTCATGGATGACGTCAAAAAATTTGGTCTACGATCTAATTTCCAAAGCGCCAGTCATGTTTCCCTGAACGGGGGTAAGCTTACGGTCTGTAATACGCCATTTTTGGATAAGTTTAGGCTTATTAGTGCCTTGGAGCCAGATAGAAGTCTGGGGTCTGGATTGCCTGTCTCGATGTTAGGTGCTATTGACAGATTTTCACATATTTTAGATGAACCGATTTGTAGTTTTTTCGATTTGTTGGAAGACAGTACGTCCCCAGATAAGACTAAGGACCTTCTTTCTCTATTAGAGCGCTCGCATGGCGTTCGGACAATGTCCCTTGATGAGGCGAGGGAAATCGTTGATAGCGTCAATGAGCCACTAAATCATGACCTTGATTGGCTTATGTCCGTGATTCCGAAGAAGGCGAATTAAAGGGGAAACAGGGGTCACCATTTCGCTGTCCTTAGTCAATAGGCCCGCACTGGCTCTTCCCCGGTCGTGCCGAAGGGTATGTGCCCGTCTTGCCGCTGACCACCCGCCGTTGTGTTTCATGCGGCGCCAAGATCGCGCCAGTCACCGTTCTGGTTAGGGCCGCGCCAGCGGCCCTTGCTGCTGGCCAAACACTCATCGGTCATCGCGGATGCCGTCCAGGTGCGCGTCATGCGTCGCACAGAGTCTCGGGATCACGGCCCACCCCTTGATGGCTCGGTCCGCGTGCGGTCTTGCGTACAACACGGGTGCCGACGGTCGCGACCTTTCAGAGTGACTGGTTCGAAGCCAAACCCCGGTTCCGGCCTGCGACCGTCAGCGTGATCAGCCGAAGGCGCGCGTGAGATCGAACGTCGTGCCTTCGCACAGCATGTGGTAAGCCGAACCAGAACGCCTGCATCGAATCGTTCAACGGCCGCCTGCGCGACGAATGCCTCCCTATCCCTTCATGCAGACGTTCGACATCGATATGCCGATTCAGCTTTGATGGCGGGAGTTTCTTTAGCGATCGAGCGCGCTGAATGGCGCGCGAATGCGCTCGGCCCCGACCACGAGTGGGGCAAGTCCTTTAGCGGGTATGGCGGACGAGTCAGGTCGGGCTCACTTGAGCCCATCGAGTATGAGCAACTGTTGTTACGAGTATTTCCTCAAAAATTGCGTCGAAATAACCTTTCAACGATGACATTCCTGCGAACCTATTTCTCTGACGCGGCGGGCGAGGGTGACAGTCGGTCATCTTTCTATCCACGAGTCTTTGGCGCGTTCTTTACGAAGGTCGCAGAGCTCGGGACGAGTCGCGGCGAGAAGGCGCTGGACGGGGGGCGTGTTTCCCACGACGTCGTATTAGAGGCTTTCGAGTACGCCGCGCGTGATTTTATTAACGAAGTTAAGCAAGAGCTGAATTTTGCTCTCGATTTAGGCTCGTCCGTAGACTTGAATAAGAAGCTAGTTGCCGACCTTCTTCAGTCTTTCAGTGGTTTACAGACTCCATTTATTCTTGATCGGTGTGTGGATGCTCTTGAAGATAAATTACCTAATGACATTTCTAAGAAGGCAATTCGCGAGTCTCTTCGCCGAATGAAAGATATGGGTATTTTTGAGGATCACCCAAGTGACCCTACAAAATGGCGCGCGGGGAGACTCTTTAAGGAAGGCCTGCGTATGAAATACGTGCGTAAAATCCCGTAGCCAATAAGAAAATACAAAACCACCACCAAAACAGGGGTCCAAAACAGGGGTCAGAGTCTGAGGTTTCCCCACGTTTTCATGCTGGTACACCCAGTTGATCAATCAAGGATGTGGCGGGTTGTCGTAGCTGATCAAGAAGGCGCGAGACCGAGATCGGCAACCATCGTCGCACGAGCGCTTCGCGGCCCAGTCGCATCACCGAGTACAGCCGGCGCTTGCTGCGATAAAAACAGGGGTCAGAGTGCACTTTCTTTGAGCAAAGCCGCTAGTAAAAGTCGACCCTGCCCCCTGTTTCTTTACGGGTGAGTGGCTCAGCGGCTAATTGTCCTTGGCACCTTTTTTCTCTTTTTCGTGGGTGCAGTCCGCTTCAAGCACGCCAGGGACACAGCTCAACCCATCGGATACCACCGCCGTGTCGGGCACCAGATGCCAGTATGGGCCTAAGTTGCTACTTCTTCTCTTTCGCAATCTTCTCGTTGGCCGCTTTCGCTGCCAACTGCCCAACAAACACGGCGTCAGCCACCAGAATTGTCTTGTCGGGGTATTGCGAGCAAAAAGCCGTGATCGACTTGCGCAGATCTACCTCGGTGCCCTCAGCCACATCGGTCCCTTGGGCAACGATAGTCTGACGCATACCAGTGACGAAGCCTTCCTGCCATACGACGGAGAGGGCAATCAGTTTCTCGTTTTGCTTGGCAAGTTCGTCGTTCCAAGCGGAACAGGGCATGAGGCCAAGCGTATCCATGGGGAGGTCGCTCGCGAAGCTACCCACGCTCGCCAAAAGCCCAGCTACGGCCGCCGCCAACGTAACGATCCTTTTCATCGCGCTCCCTCCCCTGTGGAGAGCAGAGTGTATAGCGTAAGGACCAAGGGGTCAGCTCTAGCGGGAAAACAGGGGTCAGAGTGCACTTTCCGAGCTTCACTCTGGAGGTTTTTTGCGCGGGCGCCCGATTTTCGCCGGCCCTGCACGGCGTGACAGCTGCGCTTCGATAGCCGTGCGGAAGCGCTCAGATCCCAGGGCGTGTTGACGTTGCAGGTGGATGCGGATGGCGTCGAGATGATCCTGGGATAGGTTTTCCATGGCGAGGGCGCGGTAGGCGCGCTGTCGCTCCTGGCCTGTTCTGCCCAGAGCCAGATAGGTCGGGTGCGGATGGATAAGCGGATCGGCGCGGCCGAAGGCATTGTGTGCGTGGCTCGACCACGCGTAGTCGAGTGGATCGGCGGTCATGCGAGCGCGGACCGGGTTCAACTCGATATAGCGGTAGCAGTGCAGCAGGTAGGTTTCCCGATCTACCAGTGATGACTTGTAGCGTCCTTCCCACAATGTGCCGGTGCGCCGGTAACGATCGTTGATGTAGCGAACGTAGCGCCGCCCCAGCGATTGCATGACGCGCGCAACCTGGCCGCTGGCGGCGGGCGTCATCAGCAGATGTACGTGGTTGGTCATGAGCACGTAGGCGTGGACGTGGCATCCCTCGCGCATGGCGATCTCGCGCAGGTCTTGCAGGTAACGCACACGATCGATGTCGGTGAAAAAGCACGGCTGGCGATCATTGCCGCGCTGGACGACGTGCTGGGGTATCTGGGCAAGATCGAGTCGTGGCTGGCGAGGCATGGCGGCATCCGTATGGGCGTGTCGCCAGTTTCCCCACGCACCATGCGACGGTCTGTCGGATCACGCCACCATCTCCTGTCGGAAAGTGCACTCTGACCCCGGTTTGGACCCCGTACAATGGCCCCACTGACCACCCGAGGCCCGCCCGATGACCGAACCGCTACGCCTCGACAAATATCTCACCGCGCTCACCGGTTGCTCGCGACGCGAGGCCCAGCAGTACATCGAAGGCGGCTGGGTGAAGGTCGACGGCAACGTCGTGGAAGAGCCGCAGTTCATGGTCGACACGCAAGTGGTCGAACTCGATCCCGCGGCCCAGTTGGTCCCCGCTGAACCGATCACCCTGGTGCTGCACAAGCCCGCTGGATACGACAGCGGTGTCGGCGCAAACCCGGCCAACGCGCTGGTCACTGCACTGACACGCACGCCTGACGATGCCTCCGGCGTGCGCCCGTTGCGGCGACACCTGCATCGACTGACCTCGCCGCTTTCGCTTCCGACAGATGCCAGTGGCCTGTTGATCTTCACTCAGGACTGGCGCGTCGTGCGCAAGCTGACCGAAGACATCCATCGCGTCGAACAGGAATTTGTCGTCGATGTGGAAGGCACGCTGATTCCGAACGGGCTGGCCCTGCTCAATCACGGTCTGCGTTTCAACAACTATGCGATGCCGCCGATCAAGGTCAGCTGGCAGAGTGAACAACGGCTACGCTTCGCGTTCAAGGTGTTGCGGCCGACCCAGATCGAACCGATGTGCAATGCCGTCGGACTCACCGTGCTGGGGATGAAATGTCTTCGCGTGGGGCGCATTCCGCTGGCCAAGCTGCCGCCGGGACAATGGCGTTACCTGGCACCGCATGAACGCATCTGAGGGTCATTTGAAGTCGGTCCACCTCTGACAAAAACGAGGTCAGGTTCACTTGCAACCGTTTGAATTGTTGCGTCACGAGCGATGCGCGGGCAGGGCGCCGATAGATGCCTGCCCTGGAAGGCCGCTTCACTTTTGGAAAGTGAGCCAGACCCCCGGTCCTGCGCTGCAGAGCCGGGCTGTCCGTCAACCCCGGTCTGGCTCACTTCGTCCTCGTTGCCGCCCATTGGCGTCCCCTTTGGCCATCTTCAGAGCCTGCATGACCGCCTTGGCCACCGCGTTCGGCTGATCGATCTGGATGTCATGCGAGGTATCCGCAACGTGCACCAGCGTGCCGCGGGAGGAGGTGGCGACGATCTGCGCCTGCGTGTGGGCCCGGGCTTCTTCCAGCCCTTTGCGGTCACGCGGCAGCGCATCGGCATAGGTGTTGGCGGCGGACAGCACGATCAGGGGCGTTGCGCCGTGGGTCTCCTGCTTTGACACGGGCGGCTTGAATATCGCGGGATTGTTCTGGAGCACCGACAACACGGTGTGCCAGTACGCAGGCTTCGACATGAGGGCCAGGTTCACCGCGTTGAGCTTGGCGCTGGCGTGTGGATCGGGTCCGCCGAGACACTGGCTCAGTTCCTTGTTGGTGGACGTCAGCTCGTGCTTTTCGGCGGCCGCCTCGCATTGCCGAAGAAACGCGAACCGCTGCACCGAGAGGGTGTCCTCGTCCTTCTGCCAGCCGGGAGCAAACCGGCCGATGTCCTGCGCTGGCGGATCGAGCAGCACCATCGCGCTCACGTTCTCCGGATAGCGGCTCGCGTACTGCCGAACGATGTTGCTGCCCAGCGAATGCCCCACCATCACCAGCGGGGTCGCAAGGCCAGCGCGTTGGATCAGCGCGTGCAGATCGGATACGTCGGCGTCGAGATTCCGCGGCAACGGCCCCTCGCTGCTGAAGCCGAAGCCGGCGCGGTCGTATGCGCAGACGCGTGCGTGGGCGGCCAGCAGCGGTTGTACCTTGAACCAGGTGGAGGAATCGGCGAGCGCGCCGGCCTCCAGCAGGACGGTCTGCGGCCCGTTGCCCGAGCAGCGCAGGTTGAGATGGCGGCCATGGCCAAGGTCGATCAGCTTCGCCGCCTGCGCATAGCTGTCCGGCATGCGTTGCGTTGCGGTGGCGTGGCTGGCTTCGGTGGCCTGGGTCTGGCAGAACGCCATGACCAGCAAAAGGGCGCTACCCGCTTTCAGGTGCATCTTGTTCATGGCATGTCTCCCATTGATGGCCCGGACAGGCGCGCCGGGCAGGCTCTTTCATCGACTTGAGGCGGTGCAGGAAGTTCAGCAAGTTCAGCAAGTTCCGAAGCGTATAAACGGGGTAGGGTTCACTGACAAACCGCCTTCAGCGCTTGTCGGAAACGGAGTCTTGCCCCGCCCGCTTGTCGAAACAGCCTGCGCCCGTTCGTCGACAGGAGGAAGCCAGCCGCTGGGGCTGCGCGGCCTTGAAGCATGCCATGAGCGAGTATCTGATCTATTTCAATCAGCCGTGGGTCGGCGAGCATTCCGAAACATGGTTCGAAGCGCGCGGCCCGCTGGCCAGGGCGGTTGTGGAAGAAATGAAGGCGGCCGGCATCCATGTGTTTGCCGGAGGCCTGGAGGAAGACCCGGCTGCCGCCTTCTGTGCGGACGCCACCAGCGGCACGCTGGTTTTCACTGACGGGCCGTACGTCTCGAACCCCCAGTTCCTGGGCGGATTCAGCGTGATCGACGTAGCCGACGAACAGGCAGCAAGACATTGGGCCGGCAAGCTGGCCGTGGCATGCGGCTGGCCACAGGAGGTTCGCCGGATCAAGTCGTAGCCGAAATCGAACGCGGGCCCGTATGTGTTGCATCCCTGCGTACGCGTGCGGTCTGTCGTAAAAGAGGATGCAGGGAGCTTGAAACAACGGCCTCCATCCAATTTGTCGTGCCGCGTGCCTGCTTCTTTACTCCGCAGCTTTGAGCATGTCGTCGAGGCGGGTGTAGCTATGCTCCATGCCGTCGGTCATGCCGGTGGAGACTGCGTCTTCACGCGCTTGCTTCGACGCGAACGTCAGATTGCAGACGAGCGTGGTGACGCCGTCCTGCTCGCTGAGTTCAAGTGACACGATGCATGGATCGCCCGTTGGCATGGCGAAGTCCATGTCGCCCGGGTCGAAATATTGTTCGTGGGCCAGCCTGGATGGGGCGTCGACTTCGGTGAACGTACCGAGGAAGCCGAATCCGTTGCCGTCTTCGCGGTTTTTCCACTGCCATCGGTATTTGCCGCCAACGCGGACATCCATGTCGCACACCGGCATGTCCCAGCCGTCGTAACCCTGCCATTTCCGCACGAGTTCGGGGCGGGTATGTGCATCCCAAACCAGTTGGCGGGGCGCGTTGAAGCTGCGTGTGACGCGGACTTCACGATCGCTGGGAAGTGTTACTTGTGCGGGCTTGGGCATGGTCTTCTCCATGATGGTTCATCGTGGTTGTGCGCCGCCATGAGGATGAAGGGCGGCATGTTGTCGCTATTTTTTTGCCTGTTTGCGCCTGGACGGTTTGGCCTGGAGTTCATCGAGCAAGGCATCGAGGCGCTGGTAGTTCTGTTCAAAAATTTCGCGGTAACGTTCGATCCAATCCACGGCCTCTTGCAGTCGCTTCGGTTCCAGTTTGCGTGGGCGTCGTTGCGCATCGACATCCATCGAGATGAGGCCGGCGCGCTCCAGCACTTTCAGGTGCTTGGAGATCGCTGGCTGGCTCATTTCGAACGGCTCGGCAAGTTCCGTCACCGTGGCCTCTCCGGTAGCCAGCCGCGCCAGGATGGCGCGACGGGTCGGGTCGGCCAGCGCGGCAAAGGTGAGGTTGAGGCGTTCCGATGATTGCATAGCCGTTTAGTTTAATAACTGATAGGTAATGTACATAGGCAGGGTGGGGCGGTCAAGATTCTCGGGTCATGATGGGAAAGGAGGCTTAGTGGCGCCCGGGCGTGGTCATCTCGCTGCTGCCGGGACGAAGCCATAGGCACCCGTGAGTGGCTGCGTGCAGTTGATCAGTGCGTCGCGCACGTCGGCAACCAGACTCGCCATGCGGTCCAGGGAAAATCTGATTTTGCCCGTCATTCCGGCAAAAGCTGGAGGCGCTTTTCAACAGACGGATGCCTGGTCATCCAGTGCCTTGCCCTTGATTCCGCCGCTTGCACGCTTCCACGTGATGGAGCAGGGAATGAGGGCATGTGCGGCGTCAGTCCGTATCTTTTGCGTAGTGGGCGATTCCCTCGGGCAATTGAACCCATGAGTGCTTGCGACACTCGTAGATGGAATCTTGCGGGGCAGGGAAATCCGGCTCGGCAAATGCGCCGACTGCCACCATCACGTACGTGTCGTTCCCTTCTTCCGTGTGAAAAACCGTGCTTCCGCAAACAGGGCAAAACCTGAAGCGGAATGTTGCTCCCTGGTCGCCGGTGCGGACGTATTCGGTAGCGGTACCGGTAACGGCAAAAGGGGCGGCGTAAGCAGCCAGCGCCGCGAAAACGCTGCCGGTGCGCTGCTGGCACGCGAGGCAGTGGCAAATGCCGGCACCCAGCGAATCGCCTTGAACGTCGATGCTGAGTTGTCCGCAGCAACATGAAGCCGTTTTATGGGACATGGGCACCTCGACCGGAAATGGGTGATGGCAAGCGTGTCACGCTGGCGCGATTCCCTTTGCGACCTGGACGTTTCCGTCGGGCCAGGTGGCGGGGGAGGTCAAGCGCCCTCCGTTTTCACTTGGCCAGAACGCTCTTGGCCGCCGCCACGCCGGGTGCGGTGCAGACGTCGACCGGCTTGCCGCCGTCAAGATGGCAGATGGCTGCAGTCAGCAGGTTGACCCGGGGCATCACGCTACGAAAGAGTGCACTTTTCGGGTCGGCCAGCGCGGTCGCGATTTGCTGCCAGTTCTGGTCCTTGAGCTGGTCCGGTGTCACCAGCAACTGGCCCAGTTCGTATTTGCCGTCGAGGTAGACAAAGGGGATGGATCCGGCGAACTGCACGTACGGCGGTGCGTCGAAAGTGTTCAGGATCCGCATCTGCGACTTGTTCGGAATCATCAGCGGCTGCTCATCACGGTCCGCGGTTTCCACTGCCTGAAAATCGAGATACGGGCTCTGATAGCTTGCGTGCTGGAAGGTCACCGTGACTGTGTTGGGATACACGTCGCTGGCAGTGGAGAGCATGTAACGCAGCCCGCCGAGCTTGCCGAAACGCAACAGCGTCAACATCACGCCCCAACGTTGGCTGGCGCAGTACGGACAGAAGTCGGCGCCGACGTACAGCAATCCCACCTTGCCATCGGTGGTGAGGCGCGTGCCCGGGATGGCCTTGAGGACGGTCGCGTCCGGTTGGGTGCGGAAGGCGAGGCCGCGATGGCTGGCCTGCTCGAGAGTGGCCAGCAGTCGGGGTGCTACCGGCTGGTCGAGTTTCTGGTGCAGCGCCACCGGTGTCTTGGGCGCACTTATCCCGAAGAAACTGGATTGCGCCGACGCTGCGGGCGTGAAGGCAGCCGTGGCTGCGGCGGTCAGCATGGCCGCGATAACGATAAGACGGGGCATGGGTATCTCTTGGCGGATCGGCGAGCAGGAATCGTATGCCAAAAGCGCTGGCGGCAATCAGAAATCGCGCCATTTCACCCCTGGGTTCAAGCCCGCGTTTCCGCTCAGGCGGATGTTTCGCCATCCTTGTGGTCGCCACCCGCACCGTGGCCGTAGACCAGGGTGCCGCCCAGCCAGCCGCCGACCAGCAGAAAGACGAAGCCCGCCACGCTGAACGCCCGCGCCACGGTATCGGGGTGGATGAACTGGCCTTCGTGATCGCGCAGCAGCAGGCTCACGAGGTAGAGGATGAAGGCCATGAACATGATGCCCATGTGCGTGAAGCCGGTACGCACCGACGCAGGTTCTTTCGGAATCGCGGTCAGCTCGAAGATGCCGACGATGATGGTCGGTATCGCGGCGAGTGCTCCGATCCAAAGCAACACATCGGCCAGGTGCCAGGCAGAGGGCCCGTAGTGCGGCGTGGCAAAGTCCGCGATGGTGGCGATTGACCAGCAGGCCACCGGAAAGTGGGCCAGCGTGGGATGCAGGGGATGGCGCATGACGGGGTGCCCATAAGAAGCCCGGGCTCACTTTTCCGGCACACGAACATGCCGAACCCGGCCCGAACAAACAGTCATTGATTGTACGCTCCCGCGCCAAAGGCAGCGGGAAAGGCATCAGCCATCTTCGCATCTTGCAAGCACGGCGAGTACATGAGCGAGGCGGCCGCTAAGGCCAAGGGTGATCATGCCGAGCACGGCAAGGCCTGTTCGTAATCATCCGGGCGACGGCATGGCCGTCGATCAGGTGGGTGTAATGCGAAGGCCGGCGCAAGCCGGCTTTCGTTTATGCCGGCGACAGGGAGCCGAATGGGATCGTTGTCTCCTGCCTGGTTCGGCAACGAGGGCATTCGTGGGAAAATTCCTGTATTGCCCCATGAGTGCAGGGCCGCCCCCGCGATCGTCATCCGCCTCCGAAGAGGACCTTGACGACGTGGCTGATCAGGCAGGCTTCCACGGCGGGGTATCCCCTCGCATCATTCCATTCCCGAGAGTTCCGCATGCCCCGTTACATTGGTCCCCTGTTCGTGCGCGCAACCGCCCAAGCTCTGCTGGCCGCGCGCGATGCCAGTGCTGGCGAATGGAGCGGTTCGCTCGACCTGGGCCTGTCGCAGGGCGTGGCGTTGCTTCAGGCGGATGTCTGGCAATGGCGGGGCATGCGTTATCCGTATCCGCCGTCGCTGAAGGATCGGACGATCTACTACTGGGACGGCGACGAGTTCGTGCCGGCAGCGCGTTTCTCCGGCTCGCTGATCAAGCTGGCGCCGACTGAATGGGGCGCGCCGACATTCGAGATCGATGGCATCAAGATGCTGCCCACCTCGAAGCAATCGCCGTTTGAGGATGCGCGCCACAAGGTGGCGCTGATCGAACCGCGCGGCAAGCGCGTGCTCGATACCTGCGGCGGCCTTGGCTATTTTGCGGCCTGCTGCCTGCAGGCGGGTGCGGCGCGCATCGATTCGTTCGAGAAGAATGCCGACGTGTTGTGGCTGCGCACGCTCAACCCGTGGTCGCCAGACGCTGAAGACCCGGCCAATGAAGGGCGCCTGCAGTTGCGCCACGCCGATGTATCGCTGGCGATCAGCCAGGTCGCCGATGCCTCGATCGACGCCGCGCTGCACGACCCGCCGCGTTTCGGTATTGCCGGCGAACTGTATTCGCAGGTGTTCTACGACCAGCTTGCACGCGTGCTGCGCCGGGGCGGGAAACTGTTCCACTACACTGGCAGCCCCAACAAGCTCACCACCGGTCGGGATGTGCCGCGCGAAGTGGCCAGGCGGCTGGAGAAGGCCGGCTTCAAGCCGCAGCTCGCGCTGGATGGCGTGCTCGCGTTGCGGCGTTGAATCAAGCCTCTGGCTTGGAACGCACTTTTTCAGAAAAGCCAGCGCCGTTCCGTGTCTTGCTGGCCGTCGATTCCCGCATACTTGCCGTCCCACAGGAGGGCATATGGAAACGATCCACGTAGTGCAGCCGTTCGACCACGCGAAGCAGGGCTTGAAAGCAGGCCAGGTGTTGCAATTCAAGACGGGCGACGAGGCTGCACGCAGGGCCGCGCTGATGGCCGACAAGCATGCCGGCGTGATTGCCTACAGCATGGATGTGGACGAAGAAGGCGGGGATTACGGTACGCCGCGCGTGCTGTTCCAGTCTGGCGAAGTACCGGAGCTCTGATCTCGCAAGCCACACAATGTCGGGATGGAGAACGCTGAACGGGGTTCGCTCAGTGGCCTCCATCCCGCTTCTTCGATTCGGCAGCCGCGCGTTTGGGTGTATCAGGCGGGCACCATGTCTTGAGGCGCTTGCCGGCGCGGAACAGGTCGATGCATACCTGCATCTCGGCCTTGAAGGCCAGGTCAGGCGTGTTGATCGGGCAGCCGTACGGCAACGGCCCGCTCGCCTTGTAGATGGTGATGCAGGTTGCCAGTGGCAGCGGCTTGGCCGGATGCGGATTGCCGGCCAGTGGCGCGGACGGCAGGCTGATGCGTTCGTCGCGATCCTTGGACGACGGGGGCAGGGGTGGTGCGGCGCACAGCATGTTGGTAGCCATGCTGCTCTTCTTGGGATTGCAGATGCTTTTGGCGATCTTCTTGAGCGCATCACCCATATGGCGGCCCAGCGCGCCACCGGCGGTCTCGTTCGGCGGCGGAAAATATTTTTCGAACCGGGTTTGTGTGGTGTGCATCCGGTTCAGGTCGTGCTGCATGATCCGGCGATCGTCCGCGAGCTTGGGCTGCTTGGCCTTGGCGCTTTGTGGCGCCCAATGGTTCGTCGGGGGCGGTAGTCGTACCGAGCCATCTTTCGCGAACACACTGTTGTCCGCCGCCGTGGCTACGGAAGCCGCTTGTGCTGGCGCTGTTTCATGATCCTGCACCACCATCGCGCCACGGCGTGGCTTCTCGTGCGTGACGGGGCGGGCGTGTGGCGTCGCTCCCTGCCGCGACGCGGTCAATTGGGGCGGCGCGGGTGGTGCAGGTGGCTGCGCGGCGGGCGGTGTGCTGGTCTGGTCCAGCAGGCGCACCACCAGCACCTGGTTGATATCCGCGTGCACCCGCGTCGGGTGCGCCGGACTGGACCGCATCTCGTTCCACAGCACCAGCGCGAACAGCGCGTGCAGCACCAGGGTCAACGTCAGCGCGAGCGCCCACTCCCGGCGTGTCAGCGACGGTGGTTGTCGCCAACGCCGGCGCCGCAGGGTCTCGCGTGTACCGATGTCGAGAGATGCCAGACCGCGTGCGCGATCCTCCTCGGAGGGATGTCGGACCTGCCCGGAACGTTCGATGAGACGGCCTCATTCAAGCGAAATACCCAAACGAAGCTTGCGCATGCCGGCGGCATGGCTGTGTTTCGGGCGATCCCGGTAGACAGATTCTCTCGCGCAGGGTTCCCTCGATGGCAAAAATGGAGGCTTGCCTTGTCTGTCTCCACCGTTCTGCCCAGACCGCCGAGCGCACCACGCCGCCGTCCGCGAGCGTCGCCGCACGGCCCACAATCCGCTCACGGCCTTGATCGCTGCGAGGGTTGAGTGGCCCCTGTTCGGGCAGGTCTCGCCAGCATCCTCGCGTTTACGGCAAGATGCTCCCTACAGGGAATCTCGAAAAACCTTTCAATCTGCGTCATTCCGGCGAAAGCCGGAATCCAGTGCCTTTGTACTTCAGGCGTTTTAAAGTCGCTGGATCCCGGCTTTGGCCGGGATGACGAGCAAATAAAGCGGTTGTTCGAGACTCCCTTCAGGGAAGGAGGGGACATCATGAACACCACGACTGCGGCCCAGCCGCCGATGCTGCCTGCGGCACCATTCGTCATCGCCGGTTTCTGGCGCCGGTTGTTTGCGCTCGTTATCGATCTGCTGATGCTGGGTGCGCTCGGCATGATTATCGGCACGTTGTTTTTTGGTCCGCTGGCACGCATGGGGGATGCGGCGAAGCTGATCGGTTTCGTGATCGCGCTGGCGTACTTTGGTTTGTGCAACAGTCGTGTGTTCGGCGGGCAGACTCTGGCCATGCGCTGGTTGGGCTTGCGTGTGGTCGATGCGCAGGGCGGGGTGCTGTCGTTGCCGCGCTCCATGTTGCGTTACGTGGTGCTGGGCGTGCCTTTTTTTGCCAATGGCACCGCGTTCAATTCGCAATGGATGCTGACGTCCGCGCTCGGCTATGTGCTTGGCTGTGTGCTGGCGCTGATGGTCTTCGGTGGCATCTTGTCGATCATCTATCTCTATGTTTTCAACCGCCGCACGCGGCAGTCCCTGCACGATCTGGCGGTAGGTTCGTACGTGGTACAGGCAGCCCCCGCGGCGGCGCGCGCGAACTTCCCGTCGATCTGGCGAGGGCATCTGGTGGTCGTGGCGGTGCTGGCGTTGTTGACGCTGGGTGTGCCAGCAGTGGCGAAGCGACTGGCGGCGACCACCAGCTTTGCCGGCATGCTGCCGATGTATCAGACACTGTCGACGCAGCCTCATGTCATGTCGGCGCAGGTGGGTCGCACGCGGCTCAACTTCAACGGCAGCGTGACCCGCTCCATGCAGGCGACGCTACGGCTGGATGCGCCGCTGTCGGATGACAGCGCCATGGCGAAGCGCATCGCCCAGTTGGTTGCCAGGGCGGACCCTGACATCGCCAGCGAGGACACCGTGCGAATCACGCTTGTGTACGGCTACGACATGGGCATCGCGTCGGGGTGGAAGTCACATGGATACTCCTTCAAACCAGCAGAACTGAAGTAGACGGACAGCGGGAAAATGCCGGCGCGCTATCATGCTTCGATGCCTGTGCGCCGGCATGTCGCGGTGCGATACCTGTCGTGCGCCACGAGGCGATCGGCGCATGCCTTCCACTGCGAGCAAAAACATGATCAAGCACGAAACAATCAATATCCGTACCCCGGACGGGCAATGCGCGACGCATGTCTTTACGCCCGAAGGGACGGGGCCTTGGCCGGCGGTAATCGTCTACATGGATGCGTTCGGCATCCGCCCGGGATTGATGCAGATGGGCGAGCACATCGCCGCCAGTGGCTACGTGGTGCTGGTGCCGGATCTGTTCTACCGGTACGGCGCCTATGGTCCGCTTGATCCGAAGGAAGTGTTCGCCAGCGGCGGCTTCCGGGCCGTAGTCGGGCCGCTGATGGCGAGTACGGACAACGTCAAGGCCGCGCAGGATACCGAGGCGTTGCTGGCGTATCTCGACACACGCAAGGACGTGGCCGGCGACGTAATCGGCACGGTCGGTTTCTGCATGGGCGGCGGCATGGCAATCGCCGCAGCGGGGACGTATCCCGATCGCGTGGCGGCCGCAGTCAGCTTCCACGGTGGCCGGCTGGCCACCGACGACCCGGTCAGCCCGCATTTGCTGGCGCCGAAGATCCGCGCCGAGTTGTACGTTGCGGTGGCCGACAACGATGGCAGTAGCCCGCCGGACATGGTCGAGCGCTTCGAGCAGGCGCTGGACGATGCGGGCGTGCGCTACCGCTGCGAACTGTATCGCGGCGCTTCGCACGGCTGGATGAAGCCGGACTTCCCGGTTTACGACGAGGCGGCGGCCAAGCGCGGCTGGTCCGAGATGTTCGCGCTGTTCGACCGCGTGCTGAAACAGGAGCGGCCGGACGCGGCATGAAACGGTGTCGCGAGCGGATGGAGATGGACTGGAATCACCCGACGGTCAACCGTTCGCGCTGAGCGTAGCCCGTGCAACGGGCGGAGTCGAAGCGTCACCGAGCGTGGGCAGCCCATCGCCGACATGTCCTTCGACTTCGGCCCGCGGCCTGCGCCCAGGGCGAACAGAGTCCGGGCAAGCGCCATGCGTGCCGGAGACAACTCTCCCTGATCGTGGCGCACAATGGCGCGTCGCCCATCCTTGAGCTTCGAGCTGCCACCATGAAGAAAGCACTCGTTTTCGGCGCCACCGGATTCATTGGTTCGCAGTTGCTGCCGATGCTGTTGGCAAGCGCCGATTACGACCGCGTCACCATCGTCGTGCGGCGTGACCCGGGCGTGACGCACGCGAAGCTGGTGACGCTCGTTGGTGATATCGATGCACTACCCGCGCTGGCCGACAGGATCGACGCGGATGACGTCTTCATCGCACTCGGCACGACCAAGGCCAAGGTGCCCGACGAGGCGGCCTATTACCGTATCGATCACGACTACCCGGTGCGCGCCGCCGCCGTGGCGCAGGCGCGCGGCGCGACTGGTGTCTTTCTGATCTCGGCAGTGGGTGCGAAGGCGGGTTCGTCGCTTTTCTACCTCCGTACGAAGGGTGAAACGGAGCGCGACGTGATCGCGTTGGGTATCGCACGCACGCATGTTTTCCGGCCATCGCAGTTGCTTGGCCAGCGCGAAGAGCGCCGGCCACTTGAGCGACTCAGTATCGCGGTGTGGCCGGCGATCGACTGGCTGTTCGTGGGCGGCGCACGCAAGTACCGCGGCATCGCGGGTGTGGATGTCGCGCGCGCGATGGTGCGGGCCGCAAGCGACGGCGCCATCGGTGTGAACATCCACGAGTGGGCCGACATGAAAGCGCTGGCGTCGCGCTGAACGGATGGGACGAGCCATGGCGCAGTGTGGCTGGATGAGCGCAGGCCCGGCTTCGGCATGGCAGGGCGCGCGCGTTTGCTGGCCTCGGCCTTGGGTGTGTTTGGTAGTCTTTTCGTCAGGCAAACGTACCCGGCTTCTTTGAAACCAAGGTGGAAACCATGCATGCATCCCAATCACCCGGTGTCGACCCGCAGGGCCTGCAGGAATATTCGGTGGTGTTCACCGATCGCGCGCTCAACCACATGTCGCAGCGCTTCCAGCAGGTCATGCGCGACCTGTCGAAAAACCTGAAGGCGGTTTATCGCGCGCACGCAGTGGCGCTTGTCCCGGGTGGCGGTACGACGGGCATGGAATCCGTGGCGCGGCAATTTGCGCATGGCAAGAACGTGCTGATCATCCGCAACGGCTGGTTCAGTTATCGCTGGAGCCAGATCTTCGAGGCCGGCCGGATTCCTTCGCACACTACCGTGCTCAAGGCGCGTCCGACCGGTACCGCGCACCAGGCCCCGTTTGCACCACCGCCGATCGACGACGTCATCGCCAGCATTGCCGAGCACAAGCCTGACCTGGTATTCGCGCCGCACGTGGAAACCTCGTCTGGCATGCTGTTGCCCGATGACTACTTGCAGCGCGTGGCGACGGCCGTGCACGCACATGGCGGCATGTTCGTGCTGGATTGCATCGCCAGCGGCACACTGTGGGTCGACATGGAAAAAGTGGGCGTGGACGTCTTGCTGAGCGCCCCGCAAAAAACCTGGAGCGCAAGCCCTTGCGCGGCTTTGGTGATGCTTTCAGCCGAGGCGGAGGCACGGCTCAAGGCCACGCAAAGTTCCAGCTTCACCCTGGATCTGGCCAAATGGCGCGCGGTGATGACGGCGTACGAAAACGGCGGCCACGCTTATCACTCGACCATGCCCACCGATGCGCTGGTGACACTGCGTGATGCCATGGACGAAACCATGGCGATGGGCCTGGAACACGCACGCAACGCGCAGTTGGAGTTGGGTCGCAAGGTGCGGGCCTTGCTGGTGCGGCGCGACCTGCCCAGCGTGGCTGCCGAAGGCTTCCAGGCACCCGGCGTGGTGGTGAGCTACACCGATGACGACACCATCCACAATGGCAGTGCATTCGCCAAACGCGGCCTGCAGATTGCCGCTGGTACGCCGCTGGCCTGCGACGAGCCTGCCGATTTCAAGACATTCCGCCTCGGCCTGTTCGGTATCGACAAGCTCAGGGATGTCGACGGCACGGTGCAACGACTGGACAATGCACTGAACGACATGCAGGCGGGTACCTGAGTGCCAGTCACGCGTGATTCGGATGGCCTTCCATACCCATGGCAGGCCAGCGCCTCAACGGTGATAAATGAAGGCCAGTGATTCGTTCCACTGACTGCGTGAGCCGAACCGGGTCACCAGCGGACTGTCGCCGGCTGCACCGAGCAGTTGTCCATAGGCCAGTGCCAACGCGAAACCGGTGTGTGGGCTGGTCGGCATGAACAGGTCGTACTCCAGCGTGGCAAGCTGACTGCCGGCGCCCGGTTGCCAGGCGCGCACTCCCAGGGCGTCGGCCTGTTCCGTGGTAACGCCGAAGAAGCGATTCATCGCGGCGTGATTCATCGCCTGCCAGCTCAGTTGCAGCGAGTGATGTAGCAGCCCAACCGATGGCAGGTCCCATTCGGCATACAGCCTGAGATAGGCGCCCGCGCCTTGGGTGTCGTGACTGAGGTCGACGCCCGCATCCATTTGCTTGCTCAGCTGCCATTCGAGGTAGCCACCCAGGGTCAGCCGTGGCGATAGCGTATTGATCTTGCTGCGCAGTGCACCGAGGTCATCACCATCGCGGCCCCATTGGTAATCGCCATAAACGCCGCCATGCAGCACCGGGCCACCGATCAGATCGAACTGCAGGCCGTCCATGGTGGACAGGCTGAGGTGTCCGGGGATCTCGATGTCGACGTAGGGAACCGGCTGGTTGCGCGCCGTCTTGGCGCCGGGCCACGCTGGCATGCGTTCCACGCCGATGCCGCCGGCAAACGTCGGCTGGACGTCGGAATCGGCAAGGCAGACTTGCGTCGACAACAGGCAGGCCAGCAGGCCCGCCGGGAGCCATTGTCGCCAGATTCGCGAGAGTGGATGTGCGTGGTTCATGGGGAGGCCAGCATAGCGGCTGGATCCATGATTGGAGGTCAACGCACCACGCGGCTGCTCAGCCTGCGTTTGGTTGGCGCGTGATGGCGAGCAGGTGGCAGGGAGGGGGCGTGGACTCGTCGACTCGTCGAGTGGGCACATCCCCTGCCAAAGGCTTCAATAGCTTGAGCGCGAAGCTCACACGCCTTGTTCGGGCCGGATCGCCCTGGTACCTCGGCAAGCTGGATGTTTCGAGCAACCCCAGGGAATATCGAATAACCTTATTTTGCTCGTCATTCCTGCGAAAGCACATTGCTGTCCGGAATAATTTCGAATACCCGCAGTCGTGCGGTGGCATATGCCGAAATCGGTTTTTGCCCGTCATTCCGGCGAAGGCCGGAATCCAGTAGCCATATGGCTTGGACAGGCGTGATCGCTACTGGATGACCAGACAGCCGTCTGTTGAAAGGCGCCTCCGGCCTGCGCCGGGATGACGAGCCGGAGAGGTGGTCGCTGCCAGAAATGGAGTCGCCCCCTTGTTGCATCTCGCGCAAGCGGCGCGGGTATTCACTCTCGAAGGACATCCCAGGATTATTCCGGACAGCAGTGTGCGAAAGCAGGAATCCAGCGCCTTTGCTTTTCAATGGGTGGACGGCACTGGACCCCAGCTTGACCAGCCCTTCGGCTGTTGAGAGCCGCTGGGGTGACAGAGGGTCTTCGATGCCCCCCAAAGTGCGTTTGAGCAAAAGCCATGGCTCCGGAATAAATCCATGCCGTGACGTCGAGCCCGCCGTGGTGCAGGGCGGGGCGATCGAAGGCCATGATTCCGGCACAAATTCGCGGCCCATGGTCGTAGGAGCCCGCTGGCGGGCGATGCTTTTCTGGATGAAGCAGAAGCAGGAGCATCGCCCGCCAGCGGGCTCCTACAAGAATGGCGACTTCGAGGCCAGCCGCAGACGTCAGCCCTGTCACACCGGAAGCAGTGGTGTGATCGAACGGATTTATTCCTGACAGAAGGCGGCAGGATGACGACGGTTGTTCGAAGATCCCTGTCGGGTTTCCAGACGGCGCGCTGCTTCCTACGAGGCCGGCGGCGTGGCGCCGGTGAACTTCACGGCCTGGGCGCCGCTGATGGGCCCGGCAACCTTGGCCTGGTCGTTGATGTAGAGCTTGACCGGCCTTTCGAAGACCAGCGGACCATTCACGGTTGCGCCTGCATCGATCACGATTCGCGGCACATGGTTGCTGCCGAAGTGGATGCCGAAGAACTCGTTGCCGTTGCCGTTGCCATCGGTTTTTTCCACCTTGATGCCACCGTCGACCACGGCATTGCCGGTGATGTGGATGTCGCCGTTCGCCGTGGTGATGCCATGGCCAACGTGGGCACCATCGATCTCGATTCGATCGTTGACGTTGCCCAACGAGCCATTCACGGCCGACCCTGCGGCAAGGTCGAGCTCGCCGTTGACGGTCTCGGCGTCGCCCAGGACCTTGGCGTCCTTGGCGAGGGTGATGTCGCCATTGACCGTATGGACGGCTCCGGCCTGCGCGCCTTCGGCGAGGTGGATCGAGCCGTTGACGGTAGCGGCCTTGTCGGCCTTGGCATGGGCCTGCAGGCTTATCGCCCCGTTCACGGTGGTTGCATCGGAAACGGTGGTGCCGGCAGGAACATCAACGGAACCATTGACGCCGTTCACGCATGCAGCGGTGGCGAGCGGCAACACCAATAGGGCGATGACGTAGGTGCAAAGACGTGCGTGTGGCATGGCGGCCTCGTGCGCGTAGTGGAGGGAAGCGTCGATCGAAGGGATCGTGCAGCAACGTCGGTGGTTTGCCAATAGGGCTTTTGACAGGGTGAAAAATCGCGACGTTTGTATGCGCGCAGACAGGCGTGTGGTACCGGGCTCTTTGCCTGCGTCGTTGTGTTTACAACGGGTGCTGCCGGTAGAACTGCGTGAGTTGCTGGTAGATCGCCGGCAAGTGCTGGTGCAGGGTGGCGGGTGCTTCGAAGAACAGTTCACTGACCACGGCGAAGAACTCGGCCGGGTTTTCCAACGCGTACGGATCAATCGGCAATTCGATTCCGTTGCGCTGGTCTTCCTTCAGGCGGTCCCATGTACTCGAGAAGATGCGCCACCACTCGCGGCGGTCCATGCGCCGGTGCAGCGGCGGGAAGCCGTTGGTGTCGCCGTTGAGCATGTCGAGCTTGTGGGCCATTTCGTGGATGACCACGTTGTGCCCGGGTTTCTTGCCGGCCTCCAGCACGTCCGCCCACGACAGGATCACCGGCCCGCGGCCCCAGGCCTCGCCTGCCAGCGGGGTATTGGTCTGGTGAACCACACCGGCGGCATCGACTTGCTGGCGGCGGGGGATGAACGCGTCCGGATACACGATGACGCTGCGCCAGCCGTCGTACCAGTCGATGCCCAGTTTCAGGATGGGCATGCATGCGTGAGTCGCGAGAAGGACGCGATCGGCATCGTCAAGCTCCACGCCCTTCACCGGCTCCAGCGACTTGCGGTCAAGGAACAATGTGGCCAGCACGCGCAGCGTGGCCTGGTCGGAAGCACCCAGCCGGCGTGCCGGGAGACAGTGCTGCAGCGCGTTTTGCCAGAGCCCGTCGGGGATCGGGTGCCGGGCGACGATACGCCGCACACGCCAGTTTCTGATTTTGTCGAACATGGGCACCCGCCGGAGGAGTTACATGGTCAACAGCATCTGGGCCGAGATGTGCTTTCTCAAGCAGGGGAGCGGATGTTTCCCCGCCGCGGGTTTCCGAGGCTGCTCAAGTCGGAACGCTGATCAGCGTCGAAACTCAGTTGCTTGAAGCCTCTCTCCCTTTGGGAGAGGGGTTGGGGAGGGGGTTCGGACGAAGCGCGGCATACAGGCCTGAATCACACGAGGCGCCTCGCTTGGTCCGAACCCTCATCCGCCCCTTCGGGGCACCTTCTCCCGGAGGGAGAAGGGAAAAAGCTGGCTGGGAATCGACGCTAATCGGAAGTCGGGATGGCCAGCTAATCGGCCCCGCCTGGCATGCCGGATTACTGCCTGGCGTCGGCCGTCTGTGCGGCGCGTGCGGCGTCAACCAGTTCATCCAGACTGATCTTTCCGTCGTGGTTGGCATCCACATCGGCGAAGTGCTGCTCCAGCGTCGGGTTGGCGGCGGCCTCCGATTTGCTGATGCTCTTGTCCCCGTTGCTGTCGAGGCTTTTGAAGGCTTCTTCGATGGCGACCCGCTGGTTGGCCAGGCGCGATGCCATGAATGCATTGAACTCCGTGCGGCTGACCTGTCCGTCGCCGTTGGTGTCCATCTTGTTGAAGGCGGCCGCGACAAGATCGGACTCGGACTTTGTTTCCACCGGCGTGGCCGTGGCGCATGCGACCAGTGCGCAGAACAGGGTGGCGGAAGCCAGCAGGGTGTTTCTTGCGATGGCGGATTTCATGGGTTGCTCCGTAAGTGTTGCAGGGTCAATGCCGATGCCTGTCGTAGTTATCGTGGCGATGGTCGTGGTAGCGCCGGTCATCATGATGTCGGTGGTGGTTTTTGGTGGTGACGTTGCCGATCACGCCACCTGCGGCGGCGCCGGCGATGGTGCTGAAGATGTCGCCATGGGAAAGCACCGCGCCACCGATTGCGCCGATGCCGACACCGATAAGCGTGTTCTTCTGTTTCCTTGTCATGCCGTGCGCGTCGACAGTGGAGGCGGTGCCCGCGGCCATGGCGAGCGATGCCATCAGGCAGAATGCGATTCGGGTTCTCGCGGGTGTGATTTTCCTGGGTGTCATTGCTACATGCCCTCATGCATTTCGATCAGGTGCCGGAGGCCACCGAAGCGAAAGGAGAGCGCCAGCGGATGCGGTACTCGCCCTCGTGGTCCGGGGTGGCTCTGGTCAGGGGATACAGGTGGCAGGCGTGAAGACGAAGCAGGGCTTCGGGCGGTTCCTGCCCCGCATGGGACAATGCGAATCTCGCGCCTGCGAAAAGCCAAGCGCTGCATGGTCCGGCACGAACATTGCCTCAACATTGCGTCCATGGGCGATGGAGGGTCGTCGTCGTTCGACGCGTGCGGGTTCTTGCATGCATCAGGTGCATGTATCTGCCCGGGAGCGCATGGGTCGCTCGGACGGTCGTCCATCGTGTACGCGTGCTCCGCTGCGCGCCGGAGCACCTCCGTTCCCCTCGATGGTTCGGGGAACGGAGGCCTCGGGTTCGATTACTCGGTGAAGCTGGCGGTGACGTGGTACACGCGTCCGCCCCAGCCATCATCCGGGAACGCATCGGATACCTTGACGTAGACCGGTTTCGCGCCATCGCTGCCGGAGCCGAGGTATGGCGTCAGGTCGATGGTCTGGTTGCCCTTGTTGGAGCCGTCGGTGATGCGCTGGTTTTCCTGCAGCACCGTGGTCCAGTTCTGGTTGTCGGAGCTGACCTGGACCAGGTATTCGGCATCGATGGTCAGGGTGACGTGTGCCGAGGTGGTGTCGAACGGGAACGGGAAGCGATAGGTGAAGTGCGCGGTACCGTCGGCGAACCGGTTCTGCACGCCATTGCTCTGCGAGCCGTCGGGATCCCACAGCCACGGCGTCTCGTTGACGGTGCCGGTGTCGAAGTCGATCGAGTGCGCGACCAGCACGTCGGCCTGGGTGCTGAAATGCAGCCCGGCAGCCGCCACGTTGGCGGTGACCATGTGGTGCCCGTCCGTGGCCAGGCTCGGCACGGTAAGCGTCAGTGGAATCGAGCCGTTGACCGGGACGGCGGTGCCGTGGGGCTGCAAGTGCAGTTGGCTTGCGGTGGGCGAGACGCCCCAGCCGGCAGGCGCCTGGACCGATGCGTTCGCGTTGAGCGGGAACCAGCCGGTGGCGGAGACCCCCAGGTTGAGGGCGATGGGGGTGTTTCCTGATGCCGCCGGCATGACCACGGGCTGCGCCGGGGACAGGGTTGCGGCCAGCGAGGCTTGCGGCGTCCAGACGGGTATCTCGCCGATCAGGGCGCTGAGCGCACTGGCCTGGGTGCGCCAGTCGAAGACATTCGGATGAGCGTCGCTGGTGGCGCCGGACCAGCGCGTGCCGAGCCGCCCGGCGGCGTCGCGATCAGCGTTCCAGATGCTTTCGGCCTGCGTGTCCAGGAAGGCGGCGTAACGGCGATCGTGGGTGGTGTCGACCAGGTCGGTCCAATAGCGCATGAAGATGCCCTTGAACTGCTTGCCGTTGTCGTCGCAAGTCTGGTCGAGTGCATCGCAGCTTTCGGTCAGAATGCCGCTGGCGACCAGTCCGTTCGGACCGATGGCGGCATCGGCCAGGCGGCGCACGGTGGCCATGATGGACGGGTCGCGGGTGGCGCGCCAGAGTTCCAGGCCGGCACCGATCAGCATGCCCTGGTTGTAACTCCACACGGTTTGTCCATTGTTGGTGCAGGTGTCGGTCAGGCCATCGTTGACCAGGCCGTTGGCATTGATCATGCCGCTGCCGTTGAACCACTTCCACGCGGTGCTGGAACGGGCGAGCCAGAGATGATCGCCATGGATGCGGTTGTGCAGTTCGGCGGTGAGCCGGATCCACAGCGCGTTGGTGACGGCGTTCTTGTAGGTGCGTTCCGCGTTCCACCACACGCCACCGCCACAGGTGCTGGTGTCCCAGTAGCCGTAGACGTAGTTGGCGATGGTCACCGCCATGTCCAGGTACTTCGGATTGCGGGTCAGGTCATAGGCCTGAAGCCATGTCAGCACCCACCATTCGGAGTCGTCGATGGCCCGGCTGGTGAAGTTGCCGAGCAGGGGATCGCCGGACAGCACGCCCGGCGGAAACACGCCCTTGTCCTTCTCGAAGGTGTTGTCCAGTTGACCGAGATAGCGGCGGTCGCCGGTGCGTTGCATGTAGTCGCCGATGGTTTGCAGGGCGACCGCCGAATTCCACCAGCTGGAGGGAAACCAGGCCTTGTTTGGATCGTACGAACTCATCAGCACATCCGCCGCCACCCGGGCACGGGCGACGGCCGTGGGACCATCGATTCGCGGGCTGGCTTCGGGTTGTCGGGCGTGCGCGCTTGCCACTGCGGTCAGCACCATGAACAGGGTCATCAGACCGGTCAGGCCCGGCGTGATCGAACGGCGCATTCGCGGGGCGCCGAGCCAGCCTGAGCGGATCTTTGGGAGCAATTTCAATCGATCTAAAAGCGAGTGGAATTTTGTCGTCGAATGCATGATCGGAAGCTCTCCTCGTGGGAATACCCGGGAAAGGGATGGAGGCTGGATTGCCCCATCTTTCCATGGCCAGATCAGTGGCTTGGCGCCATGCCGGTCTGGAAAAGTGCACGTGTGGCGCAGCCTTCAGGGCACAAGTCGACGAAGCTGGCAGGCCCGTGCGCCCGATCGAGTATTGCCGGAGGATCCTTCCAATTGTGAGAACCACGCCACGGACTGCTCATCGATGGCCCCGGGCGCTTCGAATAGCCGTCCAAACACGGAGCCGCGGATGACCCTGTTTTCTCGTCATTCCCGCGAGACGCTAGTTCAACAGCCGCTCTGATCAACGACGAAACTCCGCCCGGGGCCGTTCGCGCTGAGCGTGGCTTGCGCCAGCAAGCAGAATTGAAGCGCACGAAAGCAATGCCCCTTCGACTCCGGCCCTACGGGCCTACGCTCAGGGCGAACGGTGAGGTGTCGCCTGAATCTTGTCGCCAATCAGGTCGGCTGTTGAAAAGCGCCTTGTCGGGATGACGGGCAAAAGACTGATGGATCAGACTTCCCTCAGTCCTTGCCGATGGCCTTGATCATCTGTGCGAAGTGGGCCTTGACCTTGGGGTCGGCATGCGATTGATCAATTTCGGACGGTAGCTTCGTCAGTCGCGCATTGAACGCCTTGACCAGCGTTGGCAACTGCTCGGGTTGATAGTCGATCAGGCGACCGAGCTGCGCCGCCAACGACACATCGTCTGGCAGCGGGGCCGGTGAATTCCAGTGGTATTTCAGCCATTCGACTGCGGCCGCGGTGCGTTTCATGCGGTAGCGCAAACCGGCTACATCGACCGGGTGGTCAGCGAAATGCACGGTCACTTTCAATGGCTGGTCCGCGTTCTGCGCCGGCACGATGATGCGGACCGTCAGCGCGTCGCCGTCGTACTGCCAGGTGCCCGGACGGACGTCATCCGCGCGGGTGTACGGCTTGCCATTGACCATCACGCTTTTCGGCAGCGTCGCGTCCGGCAGTTCGATGGTGAATTGCTTGTCGTGCGGCATGCCGGGATAGCTGCCCTGGTGTGGGCCGACGGTCAGTGTCGCGGTGTGCGCGTCGCGTTTCCCATCGATCGCGGTGAAGGCGTATTCGCCATGGCGATAGCCTTCGCTGTTGCCGGCGTCGGTGTAAAGCCGCGTGTGCGCAGTTCCACCCGGGAACTGGCGCAGCACGAGGACGCTGTTGTCCATGTCCTGCAGTTTTTTCACCGAGGGCGGGTTCATCGGCACGATCGCACCGGCGCGGACGAACACCGGTACTTCATCCAGCGTGTAATCACGCGTGACGGTCCGTCCGCCTTGCAGCACGTCGCCGCGGTTGCGGTCGTACCAGCGGCCGGGTGGCAGCCATGTCGAGACGTTGGCCACGCCGTCCTTCATCGGTTGCGCGACGGGGGAGACCAGCATGTCGTCGCCGAACATGTATTCGTTGCCGACGTCGTAGGCTTTGGCCAGGTTCGGCCATGCGTAGTACAGCGGGCGCATCAGCGACACGCCGCTGTCGTAGGCCTCGCGCGAAGCCGTGTAGATGTAGGGCGCCAGGGCGTAGCGCAGGTCGATGATCTGCCGCAGCGCGGTGAAATCCGCAGGCGGGAAACGCCAGGGCTCCTTGCGCAGGCCGGCTTCCTTGGAGGAGTGGGTGCGCAGGATCGGGCTGAAGGCGCCGAACTGCATCCAGCGCACGTAGAGTTCCGGATTGATGTGGCGCTGGTCTTCCGGTGTGTCGTCGGAAAACATGTGGCCGCCGATGTCATGGCTCCAGTAGCCATAAAGCACGTTCGATGCGGTTGCCGTGAAGTAGGGCTGGTAGGCCAGCGTTTGCCAGGCAATCACCGAGTCGCCGGAAAAGCCCACCTGGTAGCGATGGTTTCCGAGGCCGCCCCAGCGGTGGTAGATCAGCGCGCGGGCCTTGTCCGCGTTCTGCATGTGCGTATAGAAGACGTAGTTGAGCCACCAGGTGTTGGACAGGCCCGGCAGCTTTTTCGCATCGGGCCATTGCTGCCAGTCGTGCCACCAGAAGTTCACGCCCTCGGCGCGCAGGGGCGCGAGCACGATATCGAACAGGTTGCTCATGTAGCGCTTGTCGACGGTATCGATGCCGATGGCTTTGCCGTCATGCACGCCCATCGCCTTGGCGAAGGCGGGGTAGCGCGTCTCGTTCGATGGCACGCCGGACGCCGGGTGCAGGTTGAGCGTCACTCTCAGTTGCTGGCTGTGCAGCCACGCCAGGAATTTGGCCGGGTCCGGGAACAGGCTGTGGTTCCAGCTGTAGCCGGTCCAGCCGACGGTTTGCCCGAACGCGTCGCGCTTGACGTAGCGGGGATCCCAGCTGAGCTGGTCGGTGCGGTGCCAGTCCATGTCGATGACCAGCACGTCCAGCGGAATGCCGTAGCGCTCGAAGTTTTTTACCAGCGCGCGCAGTTCGCTGTCCGAGTAGTTCCAGTAACGCGACCACCAGTAGCCGAACGCAAACCGCGGCGGCATCGGTTCGCGCCCGGCCACCTTGGCGAAGTCACCCAGGATTTTCTTGTAGTGATGGCCGTAGCCGAGAAAGTAGAGGTCCTGGCAATCGCTACAGGTGCGTTTCTTGACCCAGCGCCAGGCGCTGTCGTCGAACAGGAAGCTCTTCGAATCGTCGACCAGGTGCCAGCCCTGCCGTGACAGCAGGCCTTGTCCGAGATCCAGCTGCTTGCCGGTGTCCAGTTGCACGTCGCCGCGATAGCGGTCCAGCGTGCGCGCCGTGCCCTTGAGATTGCCTGTTTCCACGTCGCCCGGGTGCCAGTCGAAGGCGGTCTTGAAGCCCTTCGAATGGATGGTGAGATTGCCGGCATTGAAGCGGCCGCTGCCAAGCTTGTAGGCAAGGCTCAACGAAGCCGTGTCGATGTGCAGCGTGCCATCGCGGGTGGTCGTGGTGAACTTCGGTACCGGCTGATCGCGGTCGATGAACACCTGCGAAGGCGCATCGACGAAGTGCCCGTCGGGAGACCATTCCATGCGGATGATGCGTGGCGTCAGTACGGTGAAGCGCACATGGCTGCGTTGGACGACTGCGGCGGGGTTGGCCTTGCCGTGCATGGCGGGTTCGGCGTTCTGCGCTAGTACCGGCAGCGCTGTCATCAACGCGAGCAGCGCGATGGCTGCCTGTACATGGATCTGTCGCTTCATCGGAATCCTCGATCGTCGGGGAAGATCCGGACGCGCGGCGATGCGGTGTCACGCCTTTCGCCACGCCAGGATCAGACAACAGCGCTTCATGCGGGGCCACCGCACGCAGGGAAGACTACCCTCAGCAATGCTGATGCAGTCAGGTGTCGACCCGTTATCCCCGGGTGCGGCATCCGGCGTGCGGTCATGAAGGTGTGCGCTCCTCCACACCACGGACCGGACTCTCCATCGCCGTCGACTCGCCGGTTTCGTGGCGATTCAACGTGTCCGATGGAAGGCGGCCCTTGATGACTATAGCAAATAAGTCATACATTTCGAGGTGCGTCTTGCCGATGGCGCCATGGTGCATTTGGCCCTGCTTGTACGGGGTGCTCCGTGCACATTCCGCCGACAACGCCGGCCCGCCCCATCTGGACGTCCATCCATGTCGAAAAAGCGCACGCCTCTCATCGATCCTTCGGCTGTCGCCGATCCCCGCCGCCGCGATGTCCTGAAGCTTTCCGGTCTTGCCGGCCTGGCGCTTGCCGGCTCGGCGCTGCTGCCGGCCGAGGCGCGCGTGCCGTTCGGCGTGGCACGCACCGGCTCGGCGACAGCCACCGAGGGTGCTGTCGTGCCGTTCTCGACGGCGGCCACGCCGATCCGTCCGCCCGCTGTGCCGTTGGCGGTGCGCCAGCCGTATCTGAGCACCTGGTTGCCGGCGACGCTGCTTCCCGGGACCTCGCCGCAATTCTGGCAAATCGACCCGAGCCATCTCGATGCCACTTCCACCAACGCCACGGGCATGGTGGGGTTGGCCCGCATCGATGGCGTGGCGTGGCTGTTCATGGGCGACGGCAAGATCGTCCGGGACATTCCCGATGGCAATCACGGCAAGGCGCACACGGTCGAGGATTATCCACGTGCCATGCAGCAGACTGCGTTGCACATCACGGCGACGCGCTCGTGCTTCACCTTGCAAGGCGGCGGTGTCGAACTGTCGGTGGATTTTCTTTCCCCGGTGGAGTCGGGCGACGCACGCCGCCAGTCCATTCCGATGAGCTATGTCCGTGTCTCGGCACGAAGCGCGGATGGTGCGGCGCATGCCGTGCAGATCTACATGGAAATCACCGGCGACTGGGCCAGTGGCGATCATGCACAGGAAGTGGTGATTGCGCGCGGCGACTCAAAGGCCGCCCGCACCTGGACGCTGGCGCTGGCCAAGCCGCAGCCGCTGACCGAGCAGCACGAATTCGCGGCCTGGGGGCATGTCGTCTGGTCGACGCCGAATCGCACGGGCATCAGCATGCAGGCGGGGGATTGCCTGAAGGTGCGTCGCCGGTTCGTCGAGCATGGTTCGCTCGACGGCAGAAACGACGCGCAGCAGTCCACGATCAAGTCGATGCCGGCGCTGGCATTGGCGGTCGACCTGGGGCGCTGCGGTACCTCTGCCATCGGCGTGGACTTTGTCGTGGGACAGGTGCGCGAGCAATCCATCAACTATCTCGGAAAGCCGCTGAATGCGTTGTGGACCCACCATTTCGGTGACTGGAAGACGATGCTGGATTTCTTCCATGGGGACGCCACCGCAGCACGTGCGCGGGCCGACACGCTGGATGCAAAAATCACGCGCGACGCACGTGCCGCCGGCGGCGGGCATTACGAAGGCCTGTGCGTGCTTGCGCTGCGGCAGGCCTACGGCGGCACGGAACTGGTGCTGGGGCCGGACGGTTCGCCATGGGCGTTCCTGAAGGAAATCTCCAGCGACGGCAACGTGTCCACGGTGGATGTGCTGTTTCCGGCATCACCGGTGTGGATGTACCTCGATCCCGATTATCTGCGCATGCTGTTACTGCCCTTGCTCGATTACGCCGAGAAGGGCGGCTGGCCGAAGACGTTCGCCGAGCACGACGTGGGTTCGTCCTACCCGCAGGCATCGGGTCACAACGACGGCAAGGAAGAGGACATGCCGGTGGAGGAGACCGGCGACATGCTGATCATGATGGCCGCTTATTTGCGGCGGGTTCCGCGTGCCGAAGCACGCGCGTTCGCCACGCGCCATTACCCGCTGCTGAAAAAGTGGGCGGGCTATCTGGAAAAGAACCTGCCCGATCCGGGTTTCCAGAACCAGACCGACGATTTCGCCGGGTCGATCGCGCACAGCGTCAACCTGTCGCTGAAAGGCATCGTGGCGCTGGCAGCCATGGGCCAGGTGGCCGAGCTGGTTGGCCGGGCCACCGAGGTCGCGCACTACCAGCAGCGCGCACGCAAGGACATCGCTTACTGGGCGAAGCGGGCGAAGGATCCGAAAGCCCCGCACCTGGATCTCACCTACCACGACGCCGGCGGGCAGGGTACGTGGGGCACGCTCTACAACGGCTTTGCTGATACGTTGCTGGGCACGGGGCTGATTCCGCCGCAAGTCCGCGTGATGCAGGCGAACTGGTATCGCCAGCAGTGCAATGCCTTCGGTCTTCCCTTGCAGGTGCCGCACAGTTACGCCAAGTCCGATTGGGAGCTGTTCACGGCGGCCTGACTGGCCGACCAGCCGGTGGCGCAGGACCTGATCGATCGCGTCTACGCCTACGCCAATACCACGCCCGATCGCGTGCCCTTCTGCGATCTGTACAACACCGTTACCGGTCGCCGCACCGGCTTCGAGGCCCGGCCGGTGCAGGGCGGCATCTTCGCGCCACTGGCGGTTCGGAGCATGGGGCGGACAGGTTCCCCTGGCGATCCCGAAACCTCTGCCTGAGCCGTGTAGGAGCGCACCTTGTGCGCGAAGGCTCTGGCTTCGATCGACGCCAGGAGCGTTCGCGCACAGGGTGCGCTCCTACAAAAAAGGAGTAGCGAGCAAAACAGGGTTGTTCGAGATTCCCCAAGGTGCGGGCATTGGCGTGATGCGGGCCCGTTGTGACGCTGGGCTTGTGGCCGATTGGATGTACGCTTGCGCGACGGTCGTTGTCGCGTGCCGCCCAGTTGCTCCCCACTCCAAGCATTTCGCATGTCCCTATTTGAACGGCTTACCTTGTCTGCAAGTGCCATCCTTTTCATCGGTGGCAACGCCTCGACGGAATGGTCAGGCGCGCAATGAGCGGCATGTTCCATTCGCTCAGAAGCTACAACTACCGGCTGTGGGCCGGTGGCGCATTGGTGTCCAACGTGGGCACCTGGATGCAACGCATCGGGCAGGACTGGCTGGTGCTTACCGTGCTCACCCATCACAACGCGACGGCGGTGGGTACGGTGATGGCGCTGCAGTTCGGACCGCCGTTGCTGCTGCTGCCGTTGTCTGGTTTTGCCGCCGACCACATGGATCGGCGCAAGCTGCTGCTGTGGACCCAGGGAGCTTCAGGTTTGCTGGCGCTGGGCCTGGGCCTGCTGACCATCTTCGGTGCGATCCAACTCTGGCAGGTGTATGGCTTCGCGTTGCTGCTCGGCATCGTCACCGCGTTCGACGCGCCGGCCCGGCAGGCGTTTGTGTCGGATCTGGTCAGCGATGACGTTCTGGCTAACGCGGTGGCGCTGAACTCGGCGTCCTTCAATGCCGCGCGCATGGTCGGCCCGGCGGCAGCGGGCGTGTTGATTGCCGCGGTCGGTGAGGGCTGGCTGTTCCTGATCAATGCAGGTTCCTACGCCGCCGTGCTGGTATCGCTGTGGTTTCTTCGCAGGCACGAACTGCTGACCGAGGCGCGACCCAAGCGCACGCGTGGCAGTCTGCTAGCCGGGTTTCACTATGTGTGGAAGCGACCCGACCTGATGGCGGTGCTGGTGATGCTGTTGCTGCTCGGCACCTTCGGTTTCAACTTCGCCATCTTCATTTCGACCATGTCGGTTACCGTGTTCCACGGCAACGCCAGCCAGTACGGCCTGCTGACCTCGGCGATGGCCGCGGGCACCATGTGCGGAGCCTTGCTGTCGGCGCGCCGGGCGTTCCCCGGCATGGTGCTGATGGGCGTCGCGGCGGCCGCCTTCGGTGTCAGCGTGGCAGTGGCGGCGGTGATGCCCAGCCCCATCCTGTTCGCCATCGTGCTGTTCTTCGTCGGCCTGGCCGCGCTTACCTTCATGACCGCCAGCAACTCCATGATGCAGCTCACCACCGAACGCAGCATGCGCGGCCGGGTGCTGGCGCTGCGCATCGCCGTGGTCATGGGCGGCACCCCGATCGGTGCGCCGCTGGTCGGCTGGGTGGTCGACCGTTTCGGCGCCCGCTGGGCACTGGGCGTCGGCGCGGTGGCGGGCATTGCGGCGGCCGGGGTGGCGGTGGCTTATCTGGTCAGACATTGCCACCTGCGCCTGTTCCGCGAGGCCGGCCGACTGCGCCTGACTATCCATCCGGAGCCGGCTGACGTAACCGCCGTGCGCGTGGCGGCGGGCGAGCGTGTGACCTGAGCAGGCGTACCAACCAGGGAGACGCCATGCTTTCAGGTTGCGCAGTTGACCTTGCTCGCCACGGTAGCTGGCGCTTCGCGCGCACCAGCGGTGCATGAATCGCGCGCTTTGTTCCTATACGGTAGCCAGCGCCTGCTCCAGGTCGGCAATCAGGTCGTCCGCGTGTTCGATACCGATGCATAGCCGCACCAGGTCGGCGCTGACGCCGGCTTCCTTCAGCTCTTCGTCGTTGAGCTGGCGGTGGGTGGTGGTGGCGGGATGGCAGGCGAGGGTGCGGGTGTCGCCGATGTTGACCAGGCGCTTGACGATCTGCAGCTTGTCCATGAAGCGGGCGCAGGCGTCGCGGCCGCCCTTGATGCCGAAGGTGAACAGGGATGAGGGGATGCCGCCCTCCATGTACTTCTGCGCCAGCGCGTATTCGCTGTCGCCCTCCAGGCCGCCGAAGCGCACCCAGCTGACCTTGGGATGGGCCTTGAGGTACCTGGCCAGGGTCAGCGCGTTGCTGCAGTGGCGTTCCATGCGCAGCGTGAGGGTTTCGATACCTTGCAGGATCAGGAAGGCATTGAACGGCGAGATGGCCGCGCCGGTGTTGCGCAGCGCCACGGTGCGGGCGCGGGCGATATAGGCGGCCGGGCCGAAAGCTTCCGTGTACACCACGCCGTGGTAGGCCGGTTCGGGAGTGGAGAACTGCGGGAAGCGCGGGTTGCCCTTCCAGTCGAACTTGCCGGAGTCGATGACGATGCCACCAATGCTGTTGCCGTGGCCGCCGAGGTACTTGGTGAGCGCGTGCACGATGATGTCGGCACCGTGCTCGATCGGTCGGCACAGGGCTGGCGTGGGCACGGTGTTGTCCACCACCAGCGGCAGGCCGGCCTTGTGCGCCACCTCGGCCAGCGCGGCGATGTCCACCACGTTGCCGGCCGGATTGCCCACCGATTCACAGTAGATGAGCTTGGTCTTGTCGTCGATCGCGGCGGCAAACGCGGCCGGATCGCGGCCGTCCACCAGCCGTGCCTCGACGCCTTGCGCGCGCAGGGTGTGGCGGAAGAAGGTGTAGGTGCCGCCGTAGACCTGCGCGGTGGCGACGATGTTGTCGCCCGCCTCGACCAGGGTTTGGATGGCGGCGGTGATGGCCGCCATGCCGGAAGCGAAGGCCAGACCCGCCACGCCGCCTTCCAGCATCGCCACGCGCTGCTCCAGCACGTCGGTGGTGGGATTCATGATGCGCGTGTAGATATTGCCCGGCACCTTCAGGTCGAACAGATCGGCGCCGTGCTGGGTATCGTCGAAGTAGAAACTGGTGGTCTGGTAGATCGGCACGGCGACCGAGTGAGTTTGCGGATCACCGGCGAAGCCGCCGTGGATGGCGATGGTTTCCCTTTTCATGAAATGCCCTCGAGCGTTGTGCGGCCATCATGCTCGTTAAGGCATGGCGGATGCCCGAGTGTAATGGTTTCAGTCGATTATTTCATGGACGTCCATCAGTATGGATGGCCATATCCATGTGATGCCAGTGGTGCTCAAGGAGCATCGCACAAGGCATCGCAGCCCCGGCCCGCGCGAGCGCGCGGACCAGGTGCTGCCGTTTGCCGGCGAGGGCAGGTTGCCTGCCCCGGTCGTGCTTAGTGGCTGGCGGTCGAGTGCGCCACCACCGGCAACAGCACGGCGCTGTGTCCATCCGGTCCATGCTCGATCGTCACCGTCGCCTTTTTGTAGTCGGCCGGCTTGGCGAACAGGATGTTGGGCACATACGTCTGCGGGTTGCGGTCGTAGAGCGGGAACAGGCTGGACTGGATCTGCACCATGATGCGGTGGCCGGGTTTGAACTCGTAATTCACGCTGGGCAGGCGGAACTTGTATTCCTGCACCACGTTCGCCAGGATCGGCGACGGATCGGCGAAGCTCTTGCGGTAGCGCCCGCGGAAGATGTCGAGCGAGATCGGCAGCTCGTAGCCGCCCATCGTCGGGTCGCTGGGGTCGGTGCCCGGATAGACGTCGATCAGCTTGACCACGAAGTCACCGTCGGTACCGGTGGTCTTGGCAAAGATGTCAGCGATCGGTGCGCCCTGCAGTGTCACGGTCTTGGTCAGCACCGGCGTGGTGTAGGACAGCACGTCGGGCCGGTCAGCTACAAAGCGCTGGTCGTGGACCAGCCAGGTGCGCCAGTTGTCGTTCTTCTGCGGGATCGGGCGCGGCAGGTAGGGCACCGGCTTGGCCGGGTCGGAGACGTAGCTGTCACCACCACCGGCGGGTTGCTGGAAGCCCAGGCCCATGTCCGCCTGCAGGTAGATCGGGGTGAGCTGCTGGGCACTCGCCACCTTCCAGTTCGAGAAGCGGTCCCAGCGTTTTTCGACCGCGTTGTAGATCATCGCCTGCGGCAACGGTTTGGCCATCGGTGTGCCGCGCAGGTAATGGTTGAACCAGGGAATCATCACCTGCTGGCGGAATTCGGCGGCGGTGTCGCCGGGCCACTTGAGCGGCCCGAGATGCCAGCCTTGGCGGTTGATCTGGCTATGCCACCACGGGCCGATCACCAGGTGATTGTTGGCGCCGTGGCCGGCCTTGGTGAGCGCTTCCCAGGCGTGGATGGCGCCGTAGATGTCCTCCTGGTCCCACAGGCCTTGCAGCCACATCGTGGGCACGCTGGACGGGTGTTCGGGCAACAGCTTGTCCAGCGCCTGCAGTTGCCAGAAGGCGTCGTAGGCCGGGTGCGCGGCGAAGCGATTCCACCACGGCAACTGCTTGAAGCCATGGGCGTCGGCGTAGTCGCCGGCCGAACCTGCTTCGAGGAAATTGGTGTAGTCGTCGTAGTTGTCGCGCGGAACGCTCTCGCCTTTGCCTTTCCGGGTGGTCTGGCCGGTGAAGTAGTCCAGGTTCACCTGGCGCAGCGCGCCGTAGTGGTACCAGTCGTCGCCCATCCAGCCGTCGATCATCGGGCTTTCCGGCGCGGCGACCTTCAGCGCGGGGTTTGGATGGAGCAGGGCCATGGCGACGGTCCAGCCGTCGTAGGACGAGCCGATCATGCCGACCTTGCCGTTCGACTGCGTGATGTTCTTCACCAGCCAGTCGATGGTGTCCCACGCGTCGGTGGTGTCGTCGGTCTTGGTCGGATTGAGCGGTCCCATCGGCGGGCGCGTCATGATGTACTTGCCCTCCGAGCCGTATTTGCCGCGCACGTCCTGCCACACCAGGATGTAGCTGCCGTCGGCCCAGTCCTTGTCGCCCGACCACACCGCGTCGGCCATGTGCGGACTGTTGTTCGGCACGAAACCGCTGGCGTTGTACGGCGTGCGCTCCAGCAGCATCGGCAGGTCGTGCGCGCCCTTCGGGATTAGGATCACGGTGTGCAACTTCACGCCGTCACGCATCGGGATCATCACGTCGCGCTTGACGTAGTCGAAGTTGCCTTCCGGCTGGGTCCAGTGCGCCGGGATGTCCGACCCGGTCTGAATCATGTCGGGGGTGACCTTTGCCGAACTCTGGCCTGTCGGGGCCATCGCGAATGCGCTGGCCGACACGAGGCAGGCGAGCGTGACGAGCACCGAGCTGAAAGCCGCAGTCTTCATGTCGAGGGAATCCTGATGGTGGTGGATGCGTCGGCAACCTATCACGGCTTGGCCATCAGGTGCCGGCGCGAAGTCGTCGATGCAGCTTCTCTTGCCGTTTTGGACGCGCTGGCGTGGAATTTCCGGAGTGGCGGTTGGTGTCTGCCGCCGGGTCTTGGGCCGGATGATGGAAGGCCAAATCGGTACGGCGGTTTTTCGCCGGTTATGATGACCGGATGTGATCCCGGGCAGGCGCGAACGATGACAAGACGTGAGAGCACGCAGAACTGGCGGCCAGTGGTCGCCGCGGTGTTGATGGCGTGTGCGGGGACGCTGTCGGCATCCGCTCCGAAGGCCACTTCGCCATCGCGGTTCGATATCGGTTCGCCGGTAGTGGCTTCGGCCGAGCCACTGGTTTCGCGACCGGCGACCACGCCGTGCACGGTGACCCTGCTTGATCATCACGCGTTCGATGAACATGGCGATGCGTCATCGATGGACGCGCGTCCCTACGCGTTCGATTTCACGCCACCCAGGGGCTGCCGGGGTGGTTGGGGCAAGGTGGTGCTGGAGGCGGATTTCTCGGTGCCGGCGGGTCGCCAGTTTGATCGTACCGTGGCACTTTGGCTCGGTGGCATCAATCTCTATTTCGGCACCACCATCGAGCCGTCGCCGGACGTGGCCCAGCACTGGCATGTCGAGCGCGACCTTACCGATTACGCCTCGCTGTTCACGCATGCGCAGGCCGGGCAGATGATCCTCAACAACTGGGTGAGCCCGACCACCAACAGCCCCATCGTGGTCAGCGTGCAGCTGAAGTTCTATCCGGCGGATGCCCATCTGCCCGTCGCCGGCGCGGCCGATCATGTCTATGCGCTGAGCTCCGACCCGCGCGGCGAGCAGACGCCGCTGGATACGCCAAACGCAAGCCTGTCGCGCAAGCTCACGTTTCCGCGCAATGTCGAGCGGGCCTACCTGGATGTGATCGCGCAAAGCCAGGCGCACGACGAACGCTGGTACACCTGTGTCGACAAGGCGTACCTGGAGCAGACGCGGGCGTATTCGCTGGAGGGCTTCGAGGCCTGCGACGGCGGCAGTTTTCGCGGTGTGGAAGTGTTGCTGGATGGCCAGCCGGCCGGACTGGCGCCGGTGTATCCGTGGATCTTCACCGGCGGCATCGCGCCGCATCTGTGGTTGCCGACACCGGGCATCCAGACGGTGAACTTCATTCCGTTCCGGGTGGATCTGACGCCGTTCGCCGGTTTGCTGGATGACGGCAAGCCGCACACGGTATCCGTGCGCGTACCGGGTGCCGATCATTTCTTCAACGTCGCGGCCAACCTGCTGGTCTATCAGGATCATCAAAGCCGCCAGCTCGGCGGTCGTATCGTGCGCAATACGCTGGCCCGGCAACCGCCGGCCACACTGATCGTGCGCGACACCCTGCACACCGGCAGCCATGGCGCCAGCGAAGGCACGCTGAACACCGACCAGACCCAGTCGTATGTCATCGTCGGTCGCCTGCACACCTCACGCGGAACCATCGACACCACGGTTCGTTATCGGGGCGGCTTCCATAATCACCAGACCTTCCGCCAGCCCGCCGCGAAGCGCTATGTGGAGACGATCGACCAGTCGACATCGCTGTCGTTGACTGTTGAACGCAGCCGGGACGGGCATCCGTTGGACGGCTATACGCTCAGGCAGGACGATCCGCTCTACCTCTCGGTCGACAAGTCCGTAGTGACCAAAGGGCAGGATTTCACGGCACTCGTCGCCATGCGGCAAGGCCATCGGATCGACCGGCAGCAGACGAATGCGCACGGGACGGCCTACCACGCCTCGCTGCAGGAAAACCTGTCCACGCGTGTCCAGGCAGATGGCAAGACCATTCCGGACCCGCTGGACCGCAGCGACTTTGCGCATCACGAGCAAGGGACCGAGCAGGTGAGCTTCGTCGATTCGTTCGGCAGCTGTTATCGAACCGACCTCGCCTCGAGCGACGAACGCCTGACCGGGTTCAGCCAGGGCAAGGGCTGCCCCGACCAGGTCAATCACCTCGACAGTCGCTCGCGGCCGGATAGCCCGTCGCTGGCGCCTTTGTAGTGCGGGGCGCGCCCTCGGAACGGGGGCGCGGCTCGAATGGACGGTTGTTCCGCTTTCCAGTGAAGGTTTACAGAAGAACGCGATGACGGCCTAATTCCCGGCAATTGGAGTGGCAGGGGAAGGACGCGTGGGCGGACGTTTGCGGATTGCAATTGTCGGTTACGGCACGGGTGGGCAGGCGTCGGCGCTGATGCTTTCGCGCGACGGCCACGCGGTGGAAGTGTTCGAGCGTGCGTTGGAGTTGGGTCCGGTTGGCGCCGGTTTCCTGCTGCAGCCGGTGGGGTTGGCCGTGTTATGGGAGATGGGCCTGCTCGATGACGTGCTCGGCCATGGCGCCATGGTCACGCGGTTGTATGGCCAGACCAGCCGGGGCCGCCCGGTGATGGACATGCGTTATGGCGAGCTCGACAAGCGGCTGTTCGGCCTTGGACTGCAACGCGGTGCGCTGTTTGGCCTGCTTGATGCCGCGTGGCAGGAGGGGCGCCAGATCCATCGTGGCTGTACCGTGGCATCGATCGATGCCGAGCGCGGATCGGTGACCGATGCCGAAGGTCATCGGCATGATGGTTTCGACCTGATCATTGTTGCCGACGGCACGGCTTCGCGCCTGCGCAATCAGGTGGTGCCCGCGACGCTGGATCGCCCCTATCCATGGGGGGCGCAATGGTGTCTGGTCGAGCAAGGTGACTGGCCGTGGATAGACGAGTTGCGGCAGCGTTACGTGGCTGCGCGTCGAATGGTCGGCATGCTGCCGGTGGGTACGCGGCCGGATGATCCGGTACGCCGCCTGAGCTTCTTCTGGAGCATGCCGACGGCCTCGCTCGATGACGGTGTCGTGGATGCGGATCGCTGGCGCGAAGACGTTGCCGCCGTCTGGCCCGAGGCGGCCGACCGCTTGCGCGCCACCGATGTGCCGACGGGGCTTGCCGTTGCCCGCTATCGCGATGCCGTGCACCGGCACTGGTCCCACGGTCGCGCGGTGCTGCTTGGTGATGCCGCCCATGCGATGAGCCCGCAGCTGGGGCAGGGCGTCAACATGGCGCTGCTGGATGCACATGCGTTGCGCGATGCGCTGCGTGTGCATGGAGCGGTCGCGGATGCGTTGGCCGCGTATGAACGCCAGCGTCGATCCCATGTCGGCATCTACCACTTCTGGAGCCGTTGGCTGACGCCGCTGTTCCAGTCCGATCGCGACACCGCTGCACGCTGGCGCGACCGGCTGTTCCACCCGCTGTCGCGCGTGCCAGGTGGTCGCGGCCAGATGCTTCGCGTGTTGACGGGTACGCGCAAAGGCTGGTTTGGGCGGTTTCCCTTGTCGGACGGATTTGTCGACACACTCGCCGCCATGGGCCGACCTAAAACGCCACCGGATATTGCCGGCCCGCGTGTCGACGCGGCCCGTTGAAACCGCTTCCAGCCCGCTTGCGAGGCTGAGGGCGGAACCAAGTGCCTGTGTTTCGTCACAACGTTTCATTGCCGAGTATCGGCATTGGTTTCACGACGCTTTTTCGCGCTAGTCTCAAGCGTTCGACATGACGTCATGCTCGGAGACTTCTGATGAATCTGCGCCGTTGGTTTTCGGTCGTTGCCTGTGTGCTCGGATTGGGCGTGGCCGGCACGAGTGTGGCGGCCGAGGCGCCGCTGCGGGTCATGACCTTCAACGTGCGCGTGCCGGTGGATACCGGCATGAATGCCTGGGTGAACCGGCGCGACTTGATGGTGAAGGTGATCGAGGCGGCGCATCCGGATGTGCTCGGCACGCAGGAGCTGACCGAAGAGCAGGGTGAATACCTGGCCGCGCATCTGCCGGGTTACGCGTGGTTCGGGCAGGGCCGGGATGGCGGCACCAAGGGCGAACACATGGGCGTGTTCTATCGCACGGCGCGCCTGCAAGTGATTCGCTCGGGTGATTTCTGGCTTTCCGACACACCGACGGTACCGGGAAGCAAAACCTGGGGGCAGCCGTATCCGCGCATGGTGACCTGGGCGCACTTTCGCCTGCGTGATGGCGGCGGCACGTTCGACTACTTCAACACGCATTTTCCGTATCGGCCCGAGGATGTGCACGCGCGCATGCTCAGTGCCAACGAGATCCTGCAACGGATCGGCACATTGCCTGCCGGGGCGAAGGTGATTCTCGCGGGCGATTTCAATGCGGGCCCCGATACTCCGGTACACGCCAGGCTTGTGCAGAACTTGCACGATGCGTGGACGGCGGCCGCGTCGCACTCCGGTCCGGAGAAGACGTTCCACAACTTCACCGGCATTCCCGACCAGCGCATCGACTGGATCCTGAGCCGCGGCTTCAAGGTGCTCTCCGTGCATACCATCACCACGCACGATGGCGCGCACTATCCCTCCGACCACTTCCCGGTGGTCGCCGAGCTCGGCTTGTAGCGCCGGGTTGCCAGCGTCTCTTCATCGTCTCGACACAGTGGATGCTGTTTCCTCGCGCTTGCTCGCGGGATAGGCAGTATGGCCACGCGAAAATCATGAATGGCTTCTGACGACGGAGACCATTCGGGGCTGCAGCCATTTGCTGGCGTGCCGGAAAGTGAACTCGCGCCCATTCCATGGGGGAAGTACGGGTGCAAGATTTGTTTCATGTCACAGGGGTAGTGCAAATCAGGGGCAAAAGGGAGGCCTTCATGAACGATCGTTGTGTGTTGCATGGCGCTGTGGCGCCCGTCCGGTTTCATCATCTCCGTCCGCTGGCCGCCGCGTGCGCGGTCGCACTGTTTGCCATCGCAAGTGCCGCGCCTGCCGCAGCGCAGGAGTCGGCCAGTCCGCAACAGACGACACCCACGGCCACCTCGACTTCGCCGGTCGTCGGCAAGACAGCCGCAGACGACAAGAGCCAGAGTGACAAGAAGAAGCCCAAGGCCCCGGTCACCGACCTGAGTCGCGTGGTGGTGACCGGGATCAGTGGCAGCATCGAGAGCTCGATGAAGACCAAGGAGGACGCCAACGACATCGTCGAGGCGATCTCCGCCGAAGATATCGGCAAGCTGCCCGACGTCAGCATCGCCGACAGCCTGGCGCGTGTGCCCGGTCTGGCCACGCAACGTGCCGATGGCCAGGCCAACGCCATTTCCATTCGTGGCCTGTCGCCCGACTTTGCCGGCACCACGCTGAACGGACGCGAGCAGGCGACGGTCGGCGAGAACCGTGGCGTGGAATACGACCAGTACCCGGCCGAGCTGATCAACGGCGTGACCATCTACAAGACGCCGGATGCCAGCCTGGTCGGGCAGGGCCTGTCCGGCACGGTGGATCTGCATACGATCAACCCGCTGGACTTGTCCAGGCGGACGCTGGTGTTCAACCTGCGCGGCGCGCACAACAGCAACGGCTCGTTGAACCCGGGCACCGGCACGGGCACCAGTGGCCATCGCGCCAGCATCTCGTATGTCGATCAGTTCCTCGACCACACGCTGGGCGTGGCGGTGGGCTTCGCCATGGTCGACCAGCCGATCCAGGAGAAGCAGTACCAGGCCTGGTGGTGGAGCGCCGACAACGGCAGCGCCGGTATCGACCAGAACTGGGGCGGCCCGCACACGCCGGGCATGCCGGACAACGTGATCTCGCAGGAAGGCATGCAACTGCGCGCGCAATCGCAAACGCAGAAGCGCAATGGCCTGATGGCGGTGCTGGAGTGGGCGCCGAACGACGTCTATTACTCGAAGCTGGACATGTATTACTCCACCTTCAGCAAGCGCAAGTACACCAACGGGGCGCAGTGGTCGAGCAGCCCGTACGACCACGTCGGCTACGACAACGTGCAGACCTCGCCCGGCCAGCCGTTGCCGATCGTCACGTCCGGCACCATTCTCGGCGTCGCGCCGATCCTGCAGAACGAGTACACCAAGGAGCACGACAAGCTCTACTCGATTGGCTGGAACAACAAGCTATACGTGGGCGACTGGACGCTGATGGCGGACCTGTCCTCATCCAGCGCGCGGGTGAAACTGCACGATGCCTACCTGTTCAGCGGACTGGCGGACGGTGCCTTCACCAGCATCGACTTCAACACGCCGAGCGGGTTCGGCTATCCGGACTTCAGGCCCGGGGTGGACCTGGGCGACCCCGGCACGATGGTGTTCACCGATCCGGGAAGTCCCTGGAGCAACCCGCCCGGCTACGGTTACGACGGGCGCGAAGAGTTCGATCGCCAGGACGACACCATTCATGCGCTGCGCCTGCAGGTCAGCCATCCCGTTGGCTGGATCTTCAGCAACGTGGATGTCGGCGTGGCCTGGTCGGATCGTACCAAGACCAAGCATGCCGATGTCTTCTTCGCTTACTTGAACGGCAATGGCTCCACGGCGGATACGTACCAGAGCCATTTCAGCGCGCCGATCGATCCGTCGCTGCTGCGCGGAACGACGTCGCTGGGCTACGGCGGCATTCCCGGCATCGTCAACTACAACGTGCTCGGTGCGCTGTATGGCAACCAGTTCTACCTGGTGCAGAAGAACGGGCAGGGTGACTGGAGCCGCAACTACACCGTCGAAGAAAAAGTGCCGCTGGGATACGTCAAGTTCAACATCGACACGCACCTGGGTGATGTTCCGCTGCGCGGCAACGTGGGCGTGCAATTCGTGCACACCAACCAGTCGTCGCAGGCCTTGCAGACCAATGGCAATGCGCTGGTCGGCAAGATCACCGGCGGTGCCTCGTACAACAACGTGTTGCCCAGCCTGAACCTGGTGGCCGAGATCGGTCACCGGCAGTACCTGCGTTTTGGCCTGGCCAAGACCATGGCGCGCGGCCGCATCGATGACGAAAAGGTGGCCACGTCTGCCGGCGTGTCGCAGATCACCACGGGCCCCGGTGCCGGCCAGATCCTGTGGTCGGGCAGCGGCGGCAACCCGCAACTGCGGCCGTACGTGGCGGTGGGTACCGACCTGTCGTGGGAGAAGTATTTCGGCAACGCCAGTTATGTGGCAGTGGCGGCGTTCCACAAGAACCTGCTCAACTACATCTACAACAAGACCGTGCTCGACTACGATTTCTCGAACTACACCAACGACACGCCCACCTTGATTCCGACCAGCAACAAGGGCTCGTTCACCACGCCGGAAAACGGCACCGGCGGCAAAATGGATGGCCTGGAATTGTCCGGTGCCATCGAAGGCGGCCTGCTCACGTCCGCGCTGCAAGGCTTTGGCGCGCAGGCCAACTTCTCGCTGACCCATAGTTCCATTCCGCTGAGCTCCATCTCGTCCGTTCCCGGCGGGCCGAAGACCTTGCCGGGGTTGTCGCGCAAGGTGGCGAACCTGGCGTTGTTCTACGAACGCTATGGTTTCTCGATCCGCGTGGCCGAACGCTATCGCTCGTCGTTCACCGGCGAAGCGGTGGCCTTGTTCGACCAGCTCGGCTACACCCAGATCCAGGCCAACCGGCAAACCGATTTGCAACTGGGCTACGCGTTTAGCGAGGGCCGCTGGAAGGGGCTGTCGCTGCTGCTGCAGGTGAACAACCTCACCAATTCCTCGGATTCGACCGTGCAGGTATCCACCCTGCCCAACAACGTGCCGCTGACCCGGCCGCTGGAATACGACACGTGGGGGCGTACCGTCCTGTTCGGCATCAACTACAAGTTGTAGGCTGACCGGGTACCCGGCACACGGCCTTCGTGCCGTGTGCCGCTGCCTTGTGATGGCCGTGCGTGGTGTGCGCACAAGTTGATGATTCGAATGATGATTTCAGATGATCGATGCCCGCTGGACGGGCTTGGCCGGGACCAGCCTGGGAATGCCGGCAGCGGCGCGGATACGGCATGCCCTGAGACCGTTGCACGATGACCGCGAAAGTGGTGCGGGCGCACGAGGCCGTGGGCCGCGGCAAGTGCGCCGGTCATGGGTGAAACCCGGGGGATTGGCCGCTGGGCGGCGGTTTCGTCGGTAGCCCTGCTGACGCTGTTGGCCGTGTCGGCAGTGCATTGGCCGCGTCCGGAACCGTTTGCGAACACGACGGGCGAAGTGCTGCCAGCCACTGGCGTGATGGTCCAGGTGTGGTTGAGCACGGCGGACCGACGCCTGCGCCTTGCGCAACAACCCGATGTCATGGCCGAAGAACGCGGTGCCGATACAGGCACGGCCGATGTGGTCATCGACCTGGCCCACACCTACCAGACGATGACCGGCTTCGGCGCGGCACTGACCGATTCGTCGGCATGGCTGATCCGCAACAAGATGAGCGCCTTGCAGCGCGCTGCGTTGCTGCATGAAATGTTCGGGCCGCCGCCCGGCCTCGACTTCAACATGCTGCGCATCACCATCGGTGCGTCGGATTTCTCGCTGCAGCATTACACCCTGGACGACATGCCGGCGGGCCAGACCGACCCCGGCTTGCAGCATTTCAACGTGGCCGTGGCCCAGCGCAACGTGATTCCGGTGTTGCAGGACATCCTGGCGATCCATCCCGGGCTGCGCATCATCGCCTCGCCATGGAGCGCGCCGGCCTGGATGAAGACCAGTGCAAACCTGATCAGCGGCAGCTTGCTTGAGCAATACGAGCCGAACTATGCGGCCTATCTCGTGCACTTCCTCGATGCGTTCAAGGGATACGGCATCCCGATTTTCGCGTTGACCTTGCAGAACGAACCGGCGTTCGAACCCTTGACCTATCCGGGCATGGAGCTGACGGCAGACGCGCGCGCACGGATCATAGGCCAGTACCTCGGGCCGGCATTGGCCGCGCGCAAGCCGAAAACGCTGATCCTGGGCTGGGATCACAACTGGGATACCCCGAACCAGCCCCTGAGCGTGCTGGCGGATCCGACCGCCAACCGGTATGTCGCCGGGGTCGCCTGGCACTGTTATGCCGGCGATCCGAGTGCGCAAACCACGGTGCACCGGGCCTATCCCGGCAAGGATGCCTATCTCACCGAATGTTCGGGCGGCGACTGGCCATCGGCAAAAAATGGCGAGTTGCTGTTGTTCGCGCGCAACATCCTGATGATGTCGATCAAGAACTGGGCGCGTGGCGCGGTGTACTGGAACCTGGTGCTGGACGAAGACCATGGCCCGCATGCCGGCGGTTGCGATCAATGCAAGGGCGTGGTCACGGTCGACGCGCAAACCGGCGAGATCAGCCGCAATGACGAGTATTACGCCTTCGCCCATTTCAGTCGTTTCGTGTTGCCCGGCGCAGTGCGCGTGAAATCCGGCAACACACAGACGGGCGTCCACCAGGTGGCCTTCCAGAACCCGGACCATGGGTCGGTGGTGCTGGTGGCCGTCAACGGCAACGCGAAGGCGACCCGGCTGTCGGTCGAACAGGGCGATGTCCGCTTCCGGTACGACCTGCCGGCGAACAGCGTCGCGACATTCGAGTGGCCGCCGGGGGCGCCGGACGCGCCGGCTCCGGCGGCAAGTGTGGCCAGATAGCCGGCGGCGGGCGCGTGCGCCTGCGGCTACTTGTCCGAGTCCTTCTGCTTCTGCTTTTTCACCTTGGCCTCGGTTTCCTTGACGCCGGCCTCGCGCTGCCTGGCGTAATCGCGCGAGGCGACGGCCGCCTGCTCCTGCCTGGCGTCGTTGCTGCCATGTGTTGCCTGGTGCGGGTCTTTGGGTTTCATGTGCGCTCACTCGGGTTGGGCACCTGCACCATGCGACGATGAGGGTAAACACGACATCATGGTTGTGTGCACGACAGTGCAAGGCGACGACGGGCGATGATGGGGCGGTTGTCGATATCTTCGGCGCGAATGAGAGATGCCGGCTTGAACAGGTAGCGCACGGTTGGGGGATTATCATGGGGCGTCTATTCCATCCCCGAACCCTGGAGTCCGCTCCCATGCCCGCATGCACATTGCGCGATCAAACCGTCATCATCATCGGCGGCAGTTCCGGCATGGGCTATGCCGTGGCCGAAGGCGCGCTGGCCGAGGGCGCGCGCGTCGTGATCGGTTCGAGCAGCCAGGCCAACGTGGACGCCGCGGTGCAGCGGCTGGGCGCGGGGGCATCGGGTGCGGTGCTGGACGTCCATGACGAGGCCAGTGTCGCGGCCTTCTTTGCCGCGCAGGAAAGTTTCGACCATCTGGTATTCACGGCGGGCGAATCGGGCGGCTTTGCGCCGACCCCGCTGGCGCAACTGGATATCGACGCGGCGGGCGAGGGCCTGCAGGTTCGCTTCTGGGGCGCGCTGAGGGCGATCAAGCATGCCCAGCCGCGCTTGTCGGCGCACGGCTCGATCACGCTTACCGACGGACTGTTGGCCCACTTGCCGAGGAAGGGCGTCCCGTTGGCTACGGCCTTTTCCGGTGCGGCGGAACATCTGGTGCGGGGCCTGGCGGTGGATCTGGCTCCGATCCGGGTCAACGCGGTCTGTCCGGGGCCGGTGTTGACCGAACGCCTGGCGGCATTGCCGGCAGAGATGATCCGCCAGATGACCGAGCGCCAGCCGTTGCCCCGTGCCGCCGAACCGGTCGAGGTGGCGCAAGCCTTCCTGTATCTGATGCGTGGCAGCTACACCACCGGGCAGGTGTTGATCGTCGATGGCGGGCGCATGCTGGTCTGAGGCATTTCCGTAGCGCGAGCTTGCCGGAAACCGTCGCGCCGCCTCAGAGTGCCTTCGATGCATCCACGGCTCCCCGCGCGAGTCGGCATGCACGTCCATACGGCGGTAGAAGCGCAGGAGAACACGCATGACATCCGTATCCGAAATCCGCCTGGTGAAGCTGCCGGAGGGCAACATCACGCCTGAACATTTCGGCTGCTTCGACACCAGCGTGCCGACCGTTCTGCCAGCCGGCGCCGTGCGGGTGAGGAACGTGTGTTTCGGCGTCAACGCCGGCATGCGTTCGCGCCTCGGACGTGCGGCAGCGCACGACGGCAACAAGGCCGCGGCAACCCACAGTTATGCCGGGCAGCTGGGCGTGGGCGACGTACCGCAAAGCGATGCGGTGGCGCAGGTGCTGGAATCCACGACGGCGGATTTCAAACCCGGTGACTGGGTGGTGCATATCGCCCCTTGGCGTACGCGTGACGTGGTGCAGGCGAGCAAGCTGCGGCGGGTGGATGTGGGTGCACAGAAACCGCCGGAAATGTATCTGACGGCACTCGGGCATACGGCGTTCACCGCCTATGTGGGCATGGTGGAAGTGGGGAAGGTGGGCGCGAAGGACAGCGTATATGTGTCGGCGGCCGCGGGTGGCGTGGGCAGCTATGCCGCCCAGATCGCACGCTTGCGCGGGGCCCGCGTGATCGGCAGCACCGGCAGTGCGGAAAAACTGGCGTATCTGCGCGATGAGCTGAAGCTGTCCGCGGCGTTCAATTACAAGGCCACCGCGGTGGCCGAGGCGCTGGCGGAATTCGCTCCCGAGGGGCTGTCGCTCTGTTACGACAACGTCGGCGGCGAACAACTGGAAGCGGCGATCGCGGCGATGGGCGAGCATGGTCGCATCGTGCTGTGCGGCATGGTTTCGGATTACGCGCAACCCGATGCCCACGGGCCGCGCAATCTGCATCTTTTCATCAAGCGCAGGCTTTGCATGACCGGCTTCACGGTGCTGGAACACGAATCGGCCCGCGCCGATTTCGAGGCGAGCATGCGCGGCTGGCTCAGCCGTGACGAAGTGGTGGTCCGCTCGACCGTGTTCGCGGGTATCGACGCATTGCCGCGCGCCTTTTCCAGCTTGCTCGCGGGGGCGACGACCGGCTGGGCGGTGGTTCGCCTCGACGCGGCGGCCTGAAACAGGCGCCCGGGTTTCCCGGCGCAGGCCGGGAAGGTGCCGGGCATGACGCTGACACTGTCGTGCGGCCGTTCTGGCGTTCGTCCTTCCCCGATCAGTCGGCCGCCACCAGCTCGGGAAAGGGTTCGCGCCAGGCGTCCAGCTCGTTCAGGCGTTCGTGCCAGCGTTCGATGGCGGGAAATTCGGCCAACGGAATGTGCGCGCGCTCCGCATAGGGCAGCGTCACGGCCACCGCGAAATCAGCCACGGTCAGCGTATCGCCGACCAGCCAGCGGCGATCACGCAGGTGCTGGTCCAACACCTTGGCGAAGCGACGCCATTCCTTCGTGGCCTGCTCTACTTCGTTCGGGTCGGGAATACCCATGCCGAAGCGTGCCCTGATGATGTACTCGAAATACAGCGTACCGCCGTGCCTGGTGAAGTGCTGCGTGTTCCAGCTGAGCCAGCGGATCACCTCGATCTGGCGCCCGTCCTGCGGCCACAGCTCCGAATCGCTGCGCGCGGCCAGATGGCACATGATGGCATCGGCTTCCCACAACACGAGCGAGCCGTCCACCAGCGTCGGCACCTTGCCGTTGGGATTGAGCGCGAGATAATCCGTGGTCTTGTGCTCGCCCCGGCCAAGGTCGAGATAGGCATATTCCACCGGTGATTGCAGGTATTTCGCCACCGCGCAGGCCTTGCGTGGCGACAGTACGTCCGACCAGTACAGCTTCATGTGGCGTCTCCTCGGATGGTTGTGGGTGATCCGGGGAGACGACGAATGGCGTGTCGTGGAATCGACACGCGGTGATGCCGTGCAACTGCTCAGGGTTGTTTCGACGCCGTACGTGGGCGTGCCGCCTGCGATTTCTCCAGCGCCTTCACGGCATCCAGCGTTTCCTGCACATGCTTGGTCGGGCTGAGGCTGGAATAGACGAACGCGATTTTTCCGGACGGGGCGATCACGTACGAGGTCCGGTTCGACCAGCCGGGGCGGAAGAACAAGGTGGCGTCGTAGGCCTTGGCAATCTTCGCGCCCTTGTCGGCGGCCACCGGGAACTTGCCGCTGCAGTGATCGGCTTCTTTCGAGAACGCCGCCAGTTGCGAAAGATGGCCCGCGCTGACGCCGATCACGGTAGCGTGCAGCGCCTTGAACTGGTCGATGGCCTGCGAGAAAAGATGCGCCTCGATATTGCAGCCGCTGGTGTGTGGCGCGGGAAAGAAATAGACCACCACCGGGCCCTTTTTCAAGGCGGCAGTGAGGTTGAAGGTGAACGGTTGCCCGGCGAGGTAGGCCGGCGCGGTGAAGTCGGGGGCCTGGGTGCCCACCTTGAGCGCCGCGAAGGCAGGTGGTGCAAGGGCGATGGCAGCCACTGCGGCGACGATGGTCAGTCTGGTCGAAAGCTTCATGGACAGTTCCTTGGCGGGGCAGAGGTGCCGCACTTCCATATACGTCACGACGACGGACATGGATGCCTTCAGCCGTGCGGACAAACTGACAGCAAGCATAGGATGAAGTTTGCCCCGGAACATCGCGGGTTTTTGCGGCGCGGCTGCAAGCCTTGCGAACTACAGCCGGTCCTCGGGCGGATCGGTCGGGTCCGCGGTATACGGCGTGCCAGGGTGCCGGCGTTCGTGCCACCAGCGCAGCAGTTCGCCGGACAGGCGCACCTTTTCCTGGCTGACCAGCACGTCGGCGCGAGCGGTCATCCACGAGGTCTTGGTGGCGGCAATCTGCTGCTCGGGGTAGACGCTGCGGTGGCCGACGATGAGATAGGCGGCGATCGAGGCACCGGCGACGTATAGCGTGCTGTCGCCGCCGAGCAATTCGACACCCATCAGGATCGCCGCAATCGGCGTATTGGAGGCGGCCGCCACGACCGAGACCAGCCCCACCGCCGCACCCAGTGGCGGCGACAGTCCGAACAGGTGCGCAAAGGCGCCGCCGGCGACCGCGCCCATCACGAACTGTTCGGTGATCACGCCGCCGTAAAAGCCCGAGCCCAGCGTGACCGCGACCAGCAGCGCCTTCCACAGGAAGCCGAGATAAGGCATCGGCTGACCCTGCAGCGCGTTATCCATCAGCGGCAGGCTCAGGCCCATGTACTGGTTGGGGATCACCACGATCAACAAGGCCAGAATCACGCCGCCAATGCATGGCATCAGCGGTGGCCAGATCCCGAAGCGCTCGCGCAGGCGGGTGAACTGGCGTCGCATGCCGTGCAGCAATTCGATGAATATCCAGGCCACCACGCCGCACAGGATGCCGATCATCACGGTCTTCAGGAACAGCAGCTCGGTGAAGTCGCCGACGAAGGAGACATTGATCTTCGGATACGGCACACCCCAGAAGCGGCTGACTTCATACGAGGTCACGCCGGCGACGATGGCGGGGAACAGGAAGTTGTGGCGGATGCGACCGATGGCCAGCATCTCGACGCCGTAGATGGCGCCCGCGATGGGCGTGCCGAACACGCTGGCGAAACCCGCGCTGACGCCGCAGGCCACCAGACGCCGGCGCAATTCGGAGTTGAGGTGCAGCAGCTCACCGAGACCGGCGGCGATGCTGGCGCCCAGGTGCGAGCAGGGACCTTCCTTGCCGGCCGAACCGCCGCAGCCCAGCGTGATCAGCGTGGCCACGGGTTTGATCCACAGCGTCTTCCACGGCAATTTGCCGTTCTGGTCGTTGACCGCAATGATCACCGAATCCTTGAGCCCGGTACGGTTCTGCCGCTTGCCGTAATACAGCAGCAGGCCGTTCAGTAGGCCACCGACTGGCAGCACGGCCATCTGCAGCCACAGCGGCGCGGTGTAGGTGTGTCCGGCGGTCGCGAACAGGATGCGCAGGAACAGGCTGCAACCCGTGCCCACCAGGATGCCGGTGAGGGTTGCCAATACCAGCCACTGCAGCACGGTTGCCAGCATCACCAGCGGTTCGGTTAGGTGGGAGCCGCGCATGCGCTGAAGGGCCTGATATGGGAAAGTGGACCGCCCATTGTATCAAGCTGCCGGAGTTCGCGGAAAACCGCCCGCCATGGGGCGTCGGGTGGCTTTCCGGGACGGCGCGCCGGCGGGCAGCGACCGGTTTACGCCCCGTGCCCGGGCGGATGCACATTCGGCAGGAACACCGCGAGCAACCCCAGCAGCGGCAGGAACGCACAAACCTGGTACACGAACACGATACCGAAGTGGTCCGCCACCACGCCAAGTACCGCGGCGCCCAGGCCACCCAGGCCGAACGACAGGCCGTAGAACATGCCCGAGATCATGCCGATGCGATGCGGCATCATGTCCTGCGCATACACGATGATCGCCGGAAACGCGGAGGCCAGCACCACGCCGATCACCACGCTGAGCCCTACCGTCCACGTCAGGCCGACGTGCGGCAGCAGCAGGGTGAACGGGGCGATGCCGAGGATGGAAAACCAGATCACCTGCTTGCGGCCGATGCGGTCGCCGATCGGGCCGCCGATCAAGGTGCCGGCCGCGACGGCCATCAGGAACACCGCCAGCAGCCGGGTCGCGCTCGCCATCGACAAGCCGAAACGGTGCATCAGGTAGAACTCGTAATAGCTGCTGATGCTGGCCAGGTAAAAGAATTTCGAGAACATCAGCACCATCAACACGCCGATCGTGCGACGCACGACGGGCGCAGGAAAGGGCGGATGATCCGCGTGCGTGCGTTTCCTGACACGCTCGTTGATGTGGTGGCTGTACCAGCGGCTGACCTGCAGCAGCACGATGATTCCCAGCACCGCCGCCAGGCCGAACCAGCCGACGTGGCTGCGCCCGAACTTCAGCACAATGCCGGCGGCCAGCAACGGACCCAGCGCCTGGCCAAGGTTGCCGCCGATCTGGAACACCGACTGGGCGAATCCGTATCGTCCGCCCGAGGCCATGCGCGCCACGCGCGCGGACTCCGGGTGGAACACCGACGAGCCGCAACCGATCAGCGCCACCGCCAGCAGCAACAGCGGATAGCTCGGCGCCACCGACAACAGCAGCAGGCCGGAAAGGGTGAAGCACATGCCGATCGGCAGCGAATACGGCAACGACTTCCTGTCCGTGACCATGCCGACCACCGGTTGCAGCAGCGAGGCAGTCAACTGGAAGGTCAGGGTGATCGCGCCGATCTGGAAAAAGCTCAGGTTGAACTCGCCCTTGAGCAGCGGATAGATCGCCAGGATCACCGACTGCATCATGTCGTTGAGGACATGCACGAAGCTGACCGCACCGAGCACGCTGTAGCGCGTGGGCGATTTACCGGCCGCTTGCGCCGTCGTGACCATCGGCGGCGCGGCGCCCGCTTCGGGATCGTTTAGCAGGGATTGAGTGCTGGAGGCTGTGTCGTTCATGCGGTGGGGACGTGGCGGTACGGCAGGGATCACCCGATCATGCCGGTCGTGGCGAACCGGTCGGGGCGGGTGGATGCGGTGGACGACGGACTGGAGCGAGCTGGCGCGCGAAGCATGGGATGGGGAGTCCCCGGCTCGCGTCTGGTATCGGTTGCACGCTGTCGATCCTGCCCGTGAATGAAATGCGTCGCGGTTGTTCCGGACGCTGCGAATGTCCAGGGGCCGAATCAGGCGCAGCGATCAGGATACGCCAATGGCATCGTCGCGGGTATGTGGCGAGGCGGTCTGATGGCTGCCCTGGCGACACGCCTGATCCAGGTCATTCGCAATGGCCGGCGCTGGTTGTAGCGTGCCTGCGGTGCAAGCTGCGGGGCGTGATGCGAACATCCGTCCGGGTGATTCGATTCGACGAGGTAGCAACCCCATGGGCATGTCCAACCCACTCAGGTTCTTGCGTCAGGCTGCAAAATCCGGCGAAACGGCGCATGCGAATCCGCCATCGTGGACGGTGATGCCATTCGCGGCGATGGCTGCGCTGGCGGTGGTGGGTGGTGGTGTGCTGGCGGCCGTGATGGCCCATGTGCCGAGTCGCACGGTGATGTGGGCCGTGGCCTATCTGGTGCTGGTGGTTGGTGTGATACAGGCCGTACTCGGCGTGGGCCAGGCACTTCTGCTGCAGCGTGCACCCGCTGTGCGTGTCGTGACCCTCGAATGGCTGGCGTTCAATGCGGGCAATGCCGGCGTCATCATCGGGACGGTCGTGTCGGCGTGGTGGGTGGTGTTGCTCGGGACGCTGTTGTTCGCTCTGGCGTTGGCCATCTTCCTGCATGCGACTCGCGCCGTCCGTTGCGGCTGGCCGGCATATGCCTATCGTCTGTTGATCGTGTTCATGGGTGGCAGCGCCGTGGTGGGGTTGCTGCTTTCGGCGCTGCGCACGATGCATTGATCGTGGCAAGCCGGATCGTCGGCGGCGGTGACTCGCTCATGACCCGGCAGCGTGTTTGCCAAAGCAAATCTCCGCCTGACTGACGGGAAGTGCAGCACCCAGGTGGTTGCCTTGCAGCTCGTTGCAGCCCAGTTGGGCGAGAAACGCGGCTTGTGCCGAAGTCTCCACGCCTTCAGCCGCCACCGTCATGTGCAGTTGGTGACCGAGCGCGATGATGGTCTTGGCGATGACTGCGTCATCGGCATCAGTGGGCAGGCCTCGCACGAAGCTCTGGTCGATCTTGACCTTGTCGATGGGGAACTGCTTGAGGTAGGCCAGGCTGGAGTAGCCGGTGCCGAAATCGTCCAGCGCCAGCCGCGTGCCCAATGCCTTCAGCTCAGCCAGCGTGCGCCGGGTCTGCCCGACGTTTTCCATCAACGCGTTCTCGGTCATTTCGATGTCGAGCATGCTGTTCGGCACGGCGTGGCGTTGCAGCGCGGCCCGTACCGTGTCGACCAGCCCCGGACTCTGCAGTTGCTGTGCGGAGATGTTGACGGCGACATGGAAATCGCGATGACCGTGATCCATCCAGGCACGTATCTGCCTGCACGCGGCCTCCAGCGCCCATTCGCCGATTTCACGCATCAGGCCCAGTGCTTCGGCCACCGGAACCAGGCGGTTCGGCATGACCAGGCCAAGCTCGGGGCTGTTCCAGCGCAACAGGGCTTCGAAACCGGTCAAGGCGTGATCACTCGCCCGGTGCTGCGGCTGGTAGTACAGCTCCAGTTCGCCGCGGCGGACCGCGTCGCGCAGATAACGGCCGAGGACCAGGCGTTCGTCGAGCGCGCGCATTTGTTCGATGGTGAACTCGGAAACACGATCGCGCCCTTCGCGCTTGGCCTGGTTCATCGCGGCCTCGGCATTGCGCAGCAGGTCTGTCGGGGCACGGCCATGGTCGGGCGATTGGCTGATGCCGACGCTGGCGGTCAGCAGCAGGCGGTAGTCGTCTCCCTCGACCGGCAGCGCCACGGCGGCGCGCAGTCGTTCGGCCAGTTCGAGTACGGCCGGCCGGGATAGATCGTGTACGACGGTGACGAATGTGTCGCCGGCGAAGCGGGCCATCCGCCCCTGTTTGCCGAGCACGGCCTGCAGCCGGCTGGCCAGTTGCCTGAGAACATCATCGCCGGCGGCGTGGCCGACGGATTCGTTGACCACCTGGAAGCGATCCGGCCCCAGCACCAGCACCCATACGGATGACGTGGCCTCATCCTGCAGCAGGGTGGCAAGGACGTGTTCCACCGCCGAGTGGTACGGCAGCCCGGTGATGGCATCGTGATTGGAGGCGTAAGCCAACTCCGCCGCGACCTCGCGTCGCTCGGTGACATCGCGCGCCACCGCGTAAAGCAATCCATCCGGCGCGGCGAAGGCCATCCACTCCAGCCAGTGCACGCTGCCATCCTTGTAGCGGCAGCGGTTGACGAACTCGCGGACCTGCTCGGTGGATATCGTCGATGCGTGCATCGGATCGCCATCATCCGAATCGTGTTCCGACTGCAGGAATTCCCGGTAGTCGCGTGCCGTCAACTCGGCGGCGCTGTAACCCGTGGCACGCGAAAACGACGGATTGAACTGGACGATTCGCCGGCTTCGCGTGTTGATGATGCAGAATATTTCCTGCGACATTTCGAAAAACAGGTTGCGTTCGCGCAGGCGTGCGAGCAGCTTGTCGCTCTCGATGGCGATGCTGGTGATCGGCAGCATGCGATCGATGTTGCGAAGCTCGTCCGGTCGCGGCTCGCGTATCTCGCGGTAGTACACCGCAAACGTGCCAAGCAATTGCCCGTTGCTGCCGTAGACGGGGGTCGACCAGCATGCTTTGAGGCCGTGCTCCAGTGCCAGGTCCTTGTAGTCCGCCCAGTAGGCATGGGTGGCAATGTCGGCGACCACGACGCGTTCGCCGCGCCACGCAGCCGTGCCGCATGAACCGTGCGCCATGCCTATTTCCAGTCCGTGGATGGCCCGGTTGTAGGCCTCCGGCAGGCTCGGTCCGGCGGCGTGCAGGACGTGCCGGCTGTCGTCGTCTACCAGCAGCAGCGAGCACATCGCGCCGGGGTTGAGCGTTTCGTGCAGGCGCGCAATGGCTTCGAGGTTTTGCCGCAGCGGTTGTTGCGTGGCGATGGCAGTAAGGATGTCGTGCTGGCCGATATCGAAGCGCTCGGCGCGCGTGCGCTCGGTGATGTCCTGGCAGGCGCCCAGCATGCGTACCGTATGCCCCGCGGCATCGGCCACCACGGTGCCGCGGCTGAGCAAGGTGCGCTCAGTCCCGTTGGGACAAATGATGCGCTCCGTGAACTCGAATGGTTCCTGGTCGTCGATGGCATGCGTGATGATCTGCTGCACGCGATCGCGATCCAGCGGATGCAGCAGCGCGAGGTACGCTTCGAACGTGGCGTCGTGTTCCTCGGGCGTCACGCCGTAGATGCGATAAAGCTCGGCCGACCAGATGACGCGGTTGTCTGGCAGGTCCCATTCCCAGCTTCCGGTCTGCGCCAGCTGTTGCGCCTGCACCATCATCTGCTGCTGTCGCAACAGGCCTTGCGCGACTTTCCGGCGCTCGGTGGTGTCGAGGAAGTAGATCGTCACGCCGTCTTCCGACGGGTGGATGCGGCTTTCGAACCAGCGCTGCCAGGTGGGGTGGAACGCCTCGATCTGGATCGGGCGTTGCTGCTCCATGGCCTGTTCGCACGCACGCCGGAATGGCTGCCGGGTGTCTTCGGGGAAGTCGGCCCAGAGGCTTTGGCCGAGCAGGTTTTGCCCTGGCTGGCCGAGCAGGGCCAGGGCATTTGCGTTCAGATAGGTGTAGCGCCAGTCGCGGTCGAGCGCCATGCAGGCATCGCTGATGCGCTCGAACATATGCTGAAACTCCATCTCCGGCACGATGCGCTCCCAAGTCGACATTGGATCCCAGTCATGGCGGAATGTCAGGCCGGCCACTGCATGTGGCCGCTGCCGTTCCGATGCTGTCCCGTGGGCGCCCCCCGGCGATTCCCGGCACTAGTGTGCACCTTCTGACCGGGACTTTGTTGCAGCTCCGGGCGATGGAGAAGGGCGTGTGCCGGGGTGGGGCGCCAGCCCGGGGCGACACCGGGTTGCCTGGATTTGGCAAGGGCCGGGCGGTCGCTCAGGATGGGTTCGGCTCGTCACCCGCGCGCCGCCAGGCCGCCGGCGACATACCGTAATGGCGCTTGAAGGCGCGGCCGAAGGCAGAGTGCGTGGCATAGCCGCAGGACTCGCCGATCAACTCGATGGAGCGCCGGGTGTCGCGCAGCAGGCGGGCCGCCTGTTCCATGCGCAACGACGTTACCAGGTCCAGTGGCGTCATCTCGCTCAGCTCCGCAAAGTGCCGGGCGAAGCTGGCACGTGACATGCGGCTTCGTTCGGCCATGCGTTCCAGTGTCCAGGCTTCGGCCGGGGTATCGATGACGGCGGCGATGGCGGGGGCCATCCGCGCATCGGTCAACAGAGCCAGCAAGCCGTGCGTGAAGGCGCCCTGTTCCATCAGGATGCGCAACACGATGGTGAACATCGCGCGGGACAGGTCGTCGATCACGGCGGGCGCGCCAGCCAGCGGCTGCGCACTTTCGTGCCGCATCAGTCGCATCAAGGCCAGCAGCCATGCGCAGTCATCGCGCCCTTGCGTCGACACGTGCACGACCTCGGGCAATGACTGCAGCAGCAACGAGTGCGACTGGCCCAGTTCGAAGCTGCCGCAGAGCATGTCGTAGTCGTGTTGTTCGGTCAGGCTGTCGACCCGGGTCAGCTCGCCTTGCGCCTGCCTCGTGACCGGATACGCAACGGCGGTTCGCCCCTCCGAGCTGCGCAGGGTGTGCGCCGCGCCATGGGGAAACAGCACCAGGTCGCCACCGGCAAGGTCGATGTGCGTACGCCCCGACTCGAGATGCGCACGGCCTTCCAGCACCATGTGATAGCGCACCGTGCCGGGTTCCCTGGCTTCCTCGTCCACCGACCACATGCCGGCGAAGCGACACAGCAGGTCGACGCTTCCGCGCAGCCGCATCGAGGTGACCAGCGCAGCGAGACTGTCCATGGGGTTGCCTGAGACGAATGGGATCAACACCGAGACGCCCGGGACAAGCGGGACGCGGCGCCGTGGCTAGCATTCTCACCACCGGAAACAACGCAAGCAAGCCGGACCCTTTCCTTCCCGACCGGAGTCACCCTCATGAACCGACTGCATACCCTTACCCTCGACCAGGCCGAAGGCGAAACCGCCGAACTGTTCGCCAGCATCAAGCGCAACGTCGGCAAGCTGCCGAATGCCTACGCCGTCATCGGTAGCAATGCCCCCAACGTGTTGGCGAACGTCTTGCATACCGGCGCCACGCTGGGCAAGAGCACGCTTTCGAAGCGCGAGCAGGAGGCGATCAACCTCTCGGTCAGCGAAGCCACGGGCTGTGATTACTGCGTGGCCGCGCATACCTTCACCGGCAAGCTGGCCGGCTACAGCGACGAGCAGGCGCGTGAACTGCGCGCAGGTGGTTTCGCCGCGGATGCGCGCATCGACACCCTGGTGAAGTTCGTGCTTGGGCTGGTGCGCGATCGCGGCACCGTCGAGGCCTCCGCCGTGGACGCGATGCGCGATGTCGGTTTCAGCGATCGCCAGCTGGTGGAAATTCCGCTCGTAGTCAGTGCCATCCTGTTCACCAACATGGTCAACCGGATCAACGACACCGTGGTGGATTTCCCCAAGGTGGCCTGAGCCATGGACGAACGGAACCGGGACCACACGGCCCGGTTCCGGCGCGGTGCCTTGTCTTGTCTGCCGCTCCTAGCCAACGAGTCGGCTGAAGGCCGCGGGCGAGGCGTGCTCGAAGCGATCCACCAGCAGTTGCACGAAGGCCGATACGCGTGCGCTGACGTGGCGACGCGAGGGATACAGCGCCCAGACTTCGATCGGGCGACTGCCCAGCGTGCCCCAGTCGAGCAGCCGGCCGGCGTCGATGTCGGCCTGCACCAGCGAGCGCGGCACGGCCGCGGCGCCCACGCCGGCGAGCACCGCGTCGTGGATCATCGCCATCGACGACAGGCGCAGCACGGTGCGGGTGGTCACGCGAAGCGTGCTGCGTGCGCGTTCAAGTTGCCATGTGATGCCGGGCGTTGTGCGCGGCAGGGTGATGACCGGAACGGCCACGTCACGCTGTCGCGTGGGCCGGGGCAGGGACGGCGCGGCCACGACCACCTGCGTATCGCGCAGGAAGCAGCGGCCGGACAAATCGGTCGAAGGATCCGGGTTGGCGCGGATGATCAGGTCGAAGTCATCTTCTACCGGATGAACGAAACGGTCCTCGGTGATGACTTCCAATTGCACCTGCGGATAGGCCAGCGCGTAGTCCGCCGCGATGCGGCCCAGCCCGCGCTGGCCGAACAGCACCGGGGCGCTGATGCGCAGCCGGCCGCGTGGTGTGGTGGTGCCCTGGCGCAAGGTGTCGCCCACTTCATCGATGTGTTCCAGCAGCGACTGGGTCTGCTCATGCAAGGCACGGCCTTCCGCGGTAAGGCGCAGCTCATGGCCGCCACGTTCGAACAGGCGCACACCGAGCGCGTCCTCCAACTGGCGGACGCGGCGCGACAGCGTGGCCTTGGGGCGGCCGGTGAGGCGTGCGGCGCGGCCCACGCCGCCATGGCGGGCCACGTCGTTGAAATCGGCCAGGGCGAGCAGATCCATGGGTGTTCCAACAGTGAGACAAGATGTCCAGATTATGCGGCTATCGGGGCGATTGATGAAACATCAGGATGGGGCCGTCCATCACCACCCACCCACTGAAGGAGATACCCCATGAACATCCTCGTTACCGGCAGCACCGGCACGATCGGCAGCCTGGTTGTCCGCGGGCTGCTTGCCCAGGGCGCCCATGTCCACGCGTTGACGCGCGACCCGGGCAAGGCCGCATTCCCCGAGGGCGTCCTTGCAGTCAAGGGCGACATGACCGACATCGCCTCGATGCGCGCGGCGTTGAAGAACGTCGATACGCTGTTCCTGCTCAATGCCGTGGTCGCCGACGAAGTGACCCAGGCGATCGGTACGCTGGCCCTGGCGCGCGAGGCCGGTATCCAGCGCATCGTCTACCTGTCGGTGCTCAACAGCGAGCGCTTCACGGATGTGCCGCATTTCACCGGCAAGTACACGGTGGAGCGGATGATCGAGCAGCTCGACCTGCCGGTGACCGTGCTGCGGCCGTCCTATTTCATGCAGAACGACGTCATGCAGAAGGACGGGTTGCTGACGCAGGGTCGCTACGGCATGCCGCTTGGCGAGGCCGGGGTGGCCATGGTCGATGTGCGCGATATCGCGGAGATCGCGGTGGCCTCGCTGCTGCGCCGGGCGCGGGCAAAGATGCCACTGCCGCGCGAGGTGATCGAGATCACCGGTCCGGAAGCGCTGACCAGTGATGCACTGGCCACGATCTGGTCCGGCGTGCTCGGCAAGCCGGTGACCCATGCCGGCAACGACCTGGATGCTTACGAAGGGATGCTGGCCAACTTCATGCCGTCCTGGTCGGCCCATGACATCCGCCTGATGCTGGCGCGGTTCCACACCGACGGCATGCTCGGCAAGCCGCATGCGGCCGACACGCTTGCCGGCCTGCTCGGCCATCCGCTGCGTCGTTATCGGGACCTGGCCGAGGAATGGGCGAAGACGTGGCAGCCGTCCTGATCGGGCAAGTCGCTGCCGATTGCAGGGGCATTTCAGCCTGAGTCGACCATGGCGATGCGGAAGGCTGCTGACAACAGGCTGTCAGCAGCCTCCGTGTACAACAGTGCCGTGCCGGGCAACCGCCCCTTGAAGGAAAGCAGCATGAACTTCGTCTCGATCCGCATCATCACCGATGACATCCAGCGTCTGGTCGGTTTTTACGAGCACATCACCGGTATTCCGGTGACGATGTACACCGAGGACTTCGGCGAGTTGGCGACGCCGGCGTGCACGCTGGCGATCGGCAGCACGCGCACGCTGCAGCTGTTCGGTGCCGATGTGGCACGCGCGGCGGACAACCACACCGCCATCATCGAATTCCGCGTCGACGACGTCGATGCCGAGTACGCAAATCTGGCCCAGGTGATCGGCGCCAGCCTGGTCCAGCCACCGACCACCATGCCATGGGGAAACCGCTCGCTGCTGTTCCGCGACCCCGATGGCAACCTGGTCAACTTTTTCACGCCGGTCACGCCCGCAGCGATCAGCAAGTTCGACCGGTAGCCGAAGTTTTCGCCCTGGTTGCGCTTGAGCATGCTGATGCGGCATGGGACGATCGCACCATGACCGGCAAGCCCGCCACCACGCAGCATTTGCGCGACCTGGCACGGTTGCGCCGCGTGCGCGACCGGATCGACCGGGACTACGCACAACCGCTGGATCTGGCGGCGCTGGCGCGTGGCGTGCACATGTCGGCCGGGCATCTCAGCCGCCAGTTCAAGCGCGCTTTCGGCGAGTCGCCCTACAGCTACCTGATGACGCGTCGGATCGAGCGTGCGATGGCCTTGCTGCGGCGTGGCGACCTCAGCGTCACCGATGTCTGCTTCACGGTGGGCTGCGCATCGCTGGGCACGTTCAGCACGCGCTTCAGCGAACTGGTGGGCATGTCGCCCAGTGCCTATCGGCGCGAGGCAGCGGCCATGACCGCAGGCATGCCATCGTGCGTGGCGCGACAGGTGACGCGACCGATCAGGAATCGAGAAGCGCCGGATCCCGAACCGGATCTAGCATGATGGCTCCCGTCACAGCGAGCAGGACCACGATGGATATCAGCATTCACTCGAGCTTTCTCCCGCACACCGATCCGGACGCCTCGCTGGCGTTCTACCGCGACACTCTCGGTTTCGAGGTGCGCAAGGATGTCGGTTACAACGGCATGCGCTGGATTACCGTCGGCCCGGCCGACCAGCCCGGCACGTCCATCGTGCTGTACCCGCCGAACGCCAGCCCCGGCGTGACCGAGGACGAGCAGCGCACCATCGCCGAGATGATGGCCAAGGGCACCTTCGCGATGATGTTGCTGGCCACCGCAGACCTGGATGCGGCATTCAAGCGGATCCAGGCCAGCGGCGCCGAGATCGTCGAGGAACCGACCGAGCAGCCGTATGGCGTGCGCGATTGCGCGGTTCGTGATCCTGCCGGCAATCTGCTACGCGTACAGCAGCGGCACTGATGCGTTCGCGCCGCAGGCACTTGCACCTGCTGAATCAATGACCATCACCCGGAGGCGACTGCGAGCATGAAGAAAATCGACGCAAAGGATGGATCGGCCAGTAATACGCCGTCCCGGCTGATCGATGCGCGGATCAAGGAGCTGGGCGACTGGCGCGGCGAGACGCTGGCGCATGTCCGCAAGCTGATCAGGCAGGCGATTCCCGACGTGGTCGAGGAATGGAAATGGCGTGGCGTTCCGGTGTGGTATCGCGACGGCATGATCTGCACCGGCGAGAGCTACAAGACCGCCGTGAAGATGACGTTTGCCAAGGGAGCTTCGCTGGACGATCCCGCGAATCTCTTCAATGCCAGCCTCGACGGCAACACTCGGCGGGCCATCGATTTCCACGAGGGCGACAAAATCGATGACAAGGCGCTGATCGCACTGATTCGCGCGGCGGCGGCATTGAATACATCCGCCGCGCGTTGATCGCAAGGCGAGTGCTAGACGCTCGATCGCGATCGATGACCGGGGGCGATCGTACCGTCGCGTAGGAGCGCACCCTGTGCGCGAATGCTCTGGTGCTTCATCGGGACCAGAAGCTTTTCGCGCACAGGGTGCGCTCCTACGACAGCGAGGTTAACTCCGACTGGCTAGGCAGCTTTGCGATGCACCCTTCGGTGGTGCGTCCGCAGGCCAACTGGCCTTTGGCAGCGTCACGGAGCCCTGGCCTTGGAAAGAGGTAGCAGAGTGCCCCAATTGCAGCTGATAGCTGCCGGCCGGACGCTGCCATTGTTGTCCTGACGCGTCGAAGTTCACCAGCAGGCGAGGATCGGCGGTGACTTCGAGATGCGCGGACTGCCCCGGCTTCAGGCTGACCCGGCACCATCCGGCCAATCGCCGTACCTCGCCGCTGCCGGGCAGGGTGGCATACAGCTGCGGCACGTCCACGCCTGCGCGCTTGCCGCGATTGGTCACCGTGAACGAGGCCACCACGCGCCCATGCTCGATACGCGGCTTGAAGTCGCTGTAGGCGAAATGCGTGTAGCCCAGGCCGTAGCCGAACGGGAACAGCGGCTGGATGCCTTTGTGCTGGTACCAGCGGTAGCCGACGTTCGCGCCTTCGATGTTGTAGTCCACATGCTCGGCCGGCTGGCCTTGCGGTATCAGGCCGATGGAGGCCAGGCCGGCGCCGGGAATTTGCGGGCGCGGCAACTGCGCTTCGTCACGCGGCCACGATACTGGCAAGCGTCCGGCCGGATCGACTTCGCCGTACAGCAGCCGTGCAATGGCTTCGCCGCCGCCGGCACCGGGGTACCACGCTTCCAGCACCGCGCCGACCTGATCCAGCCACGGCATCGCGACCGGGCCGTTGTTTTCCAGCACGACGATGGTGTGCGGGTTGGCCTTGGCCACGGCCGCGACCAGCGCGTCCTGGTTGCCGGGCAGCGTCATGTGCGGCGAGTCGAAGCTTTCCGCCGACCATTGCTCGACGAACACCACCGCCACCTTGGCTTGCGCGGCCAGTTTCGCGGCGGCGGCAATGTCCTCGCCGCTGGCGTAGCTCACCTTGCCATGTGCGCGCTGCCGGATCGCGGTCAATGGCGCGGACGGCTGGTAGATGCGCGGCCCCGGCCATGCGGTGGGCGCCAGGCCCGGCACGGCATTGCCTTCGGGTGACTGCACCGCGGAGGAGCCGCCGCCGGTCAGCACGCCCTTGTCGGCATGGCCGCCGATGACGGCCACCGACTGCGCGCCCGACAGCGGCAGCAATGCGTTCTGGTTGCGCAGCAGCACCGCGCCCGCTTCCTCGACGTGCTGCGCCACCTTGCGGTCGGCAGCGAAATCGATCGGCGCCTGTTCGGCCGGATGGTCGATCACCCCGCTCGCGAACAGGCTGCGCAGGATGCGGTGCGCCATGTCGTCGATGCGCGACTGCGGCACCTCGCCGGAGGCCACGGCAGCACGCAGCGGCTTGCCGAAGTACACCTCCTTGTCGAAGGTCTCGCCGGCCGATTCCTGGTCCAGCCCGGCCAGCGCGGACTTGGCCGCACTGTGCACCGCGCCCCAGTCCGACATCACGTAGCCGGGGTAGTGCCAGTCGCGCTTCAGCACCTTGTCGAGCAGCCAGTCGTTCTCGCAGGCGTAGACCGAGTTGACGCGGTTGTAGGAGCACATCACCGAACCGGGATGCCCGGTTTCGATGGCGATCTCGAAGGCGAGCAGGTCCGATTCGCGCGCGGCGGTCGGATTGATGTCGGCACTGAACGTGGTGCGTGCCGTTTCCAGATCATTGAAGGCGTAATGCTTGATGGTGGAGACAACGTGCTGGCTCTGGATGCCGGCGATCGCATGGCCGACGATCAGGCCGGTGAGCAAGGGGTCTTCGCCGGCGTATTCGAAGTTGCGACCGTTGCGCGGATCGCGCACCAGATCGGCGCCACCGGCCAGCATCACGTTGAAGCCGCGGTGGTGCGCTTCGCTGCCGATCATCGCGCCGCCGGCGTAGGCCAGCGCGGGATCGAAGCTGGCCGCGGTCGCCAGGCCGGACGGCAGCGCGGTGGCACCCAGCTTGTGCGGTTTGGCCACGCCCAGGCCGGCATCGCTTTCCTGCAGCGCCGGCAGGCCCAGCCGCTTGATCGCCGGATCGTAACCCGCGGACGCCAGCGCGCCGGGCGACATCACGTGACCGTTCTCGGTGTCGCCGAACTGGACATCGATCAGCTGGAACTTCTCGTCCTGGGTCATCGCCTTCACCACCAGCGAGGCGCGCTGGTCGGGCGACAGATGGGTGTTCAGCCATGGTCGCGCCGGCTTGCTCGCAGAGCTTGCGGCGCTTGCCCCGAAACAGGTCAGCAACGCCATGCCGATGAAGGCGGCTACGGGAGTCTTGCGAAGGGTCATGACATTTTTCCTCGTGTTGCGAAGCGGGGTGCGAGCAGGTTCATTGCAGGGTGGGGTGGCCGGCATGTGCAGGGCTTGCGTGCGGCGGCGTGTTCGCTCGGTGCATGTTTGGCGGCAGGTACGGATTGCGATCCAGCGCGGCGATCACGGCCCATGCCGTTGCTGCAAGACACGGCTGGTGCCGGTAGTAGGAATACACCGCCGTGATGCGCGGCGCGGGCGTGGCGTACAGGAAGCCGCCGGGCGATGCCTGTTGTGCGATCGATACGAACAAGGCGTTGGCCCTGGCTGCGTTGCCCGTCCAGCGATAGACGAGTGCGGCCTGTGCGGTGCCTTCCGTCCATAAGCCGTCGCGATCGTCGGTGAAGTCGAAACCGCCCTTGACGCTGTTCATGCGTTCGATCCAGTGCAGCGCCCGCCGCCATGGCTTCGGCGCATTCGGCAGCAATTGTGCCCAGAGTTGCACATCGAGTGCCGAGGGTGAGCGAAGCGGCGTCACGCCATCGGCGGTGGTGCCCATCCAGAAATGCCCGCTGGCCGCATCCCATTGCGCATCCACGAATCGACGCGCGTGCCGCGCCTGGGCCTGCCAGTCGCCGCCGGGCGCGGCAATCCGCTGCAGCCATTCGAACATGGCGACCAGATCGATGTTGTGTTCGGTGGATTTCCATGCCGCCTTGCGTGGAACCAGCAAGTAGGACTCGATGCCGCCATCGAAGCCGCCGGCGCCACGCGTGTCGGCGGCATGCTCGACCACCCAGCGGGCGAGATGCACGGCGGCATCGCGCCAACGACCCTCGGCGGTGGTGTGATGCAGGGCCAGCAGTGCCAGTGCCGCCCAGGCCACGTTGCCGCACGAACTGCCGTCCTGGTAGGCGCCGGCATACCGCTGCGCCGCCTCGATCCAGCGTCCGCTGTCGGGATCGCGCCAGCCGTTTGGCAGCGGCTTGTCGCCTGCCACGATGCCGGCGCGGTAGGCGTCGCGCAGGCGCGTGTCGTTCATCGCGGCCAATCGCAGCGCGGCGCCGATCCGCTCGGCTTGCGATCGGCGGTGGCAGGCGAGCAGGGCGATCACCGCCAGCGCGTTGTCGTAAGTGAACGCCGCCGAGCGCAACGGCAGCAGATCGGGTGCGCCCTGGCCTCGCGAGTTGTCGTAGCTGCGCAGCAAGACCGGAGCGTTGCCGGGCAGTGTATCGACGCGTGCAGCAAGGACGTTGCAGCCCGTGCGCGCGATGGCTTCGATTCGGGCGGCTGCCGCTTGTGTGTCGGATCTCGGGATGGCTGCCGCTTGCGCGTGGGCCGGCAGCATCGAAGACATGGCAAGCACCAGGCCCACGGCCACTCCGCCCAGCCAGCCGCGCCGGGTGTTGCCGAGCCTGATTGCCGTGAATCTGATCAATACCGCGTAGCCTCGAAGTGATGCGACGGGTTGCCCGCGAGCTGTGTCCTTCAGCGGGTGTGAACACAGTATCCCGGCGAGTTGCGCAGGCTGTCGGTGAAAAAGGCAGCCATGCCGGGGAGAGCAGGCATGGCTGCATCAAAGCTTGTCACGTTGCTTTCCACCGCCGTCATGGCGCATGACCCGGCATGCGCCATGACGAAGGCTTGTACGGCGCGTCTTGTCAGAAGTTCGCGCGCAGGCTGAGGTTGTAGCGGGTGTCGTCGCGGAAGAAGCCCTTGGGCACGCTCAGGCCGTCGGTGTTGACGATCTCGCGGGTCTTGAACGTCGAGTTCAACAGGTTGGATACCTGCAGTGCCACCTTGACGTGCGGGTTGATCGTGTAGATCAGCGAGCCGTCCAGCTTGCCCTGCGACTCGGCCATCACCGGCAGGAACGGGTAATCCGCTTCCTGGCCGGAGATCAGGAACTGCGAACGCCAGTTCCAGGCCAGTCGTGCCGACAGTGGGCCTTTCTCGTAATAGGCGGTGAAGTTGAAGGTGTCGCGGGACAGCTCCGACGGCGGCAGCTTGAGCTGGTTGATGCATTGCGTCGGTGCCACATAGCCGCTGGGGCAGTAGTTGATCGAGCCGAAACCCAGTCCGTGCGGCTTGATGTAGGTGTAGTTCATCTGCGTGCCGAAGCCGGACAACCAGCCGGGCAGGAAATCGTACTTCTGCTGGTAGGCCAGTTCCGCGCCACGCACGCTGCCCTTCTGGTCCAGGTTGGCCAGGCCGGCCGTGTATTGCTCGGGATAGGTCACGCCATTGTTGGTCACCGTGGTGTCGACGACGCTGGTGATGTACTGGATGGTGTGGTTCAGCTGCTTGTAGAACAGCATGCCGGTGAGCGAGCCGGCGTTGGCGAAATACCACTCCTGGCTCAGGTCGAAGTTGTGCGCGGTGATCGGCTTGAGATACGGGTTCGAGCCGTTGTAGCCATTCCCCACCGTCGGCTCGGTGCTGCCGTTGGTGCCGTAGGGCAGCAGTCCGCCGACCGATTGCCCGGCCTGCAACTGCACCAGCGAGGGCCGGTAGATCGACTCGGAGAAGGCGAAGCGGGTAATCAGGTCGTCGGTCCAGCCAACAGCCAGGTTGAAACTGGGCAACCAGTTGCCGTACGAGCTGTGGGCCGTGATCGGGGTGAACGCGCCATTGGCGAAATTCATGTATTGCTGCTGCTGTGCCGGCGTCAGCGCGCAGAACGTGCCCGGTTGTGGTGCCGGGCCGCTCGCGCCCGAATTGCAGTACTGCGCAATGGTATGCCCGTTGAGGGTTTGCAGCATGTTCGGCAGGATCAGATAGCCCGAAGCGTCATCCTGGGTGTGGATGTAACGCAGGCCGATGTTGCCGCTGATCTGCAGCCCGCTGAGGAAATCCAGGTTGCTGTTGCCGAAGTTCAGCCGCACATACGTGGCGTTGGTCTTTTCCCGGTTGGAGGCGACTTCCTGCGGCAGGTAATACGTGCCGGGCACGAAGACGTCGCCGGCGACGTACTGCTCGCGATCGTAGTTGGTGTAGTACGGGCCGACAGCGTTGGGGGTGTTGGCCAGCCACTGCTGGTTGATCTGCTTGATGGCCGCGGCGGACTGCCAGAATTGCGTAAGCGGATTCAGGTTGAAGTAGGGGGCGACGATACCGAAATCGCCGCCGCCGAAGGCTGGCAGGTTGACGTGGTACGGCGAGACGTAGTTGGGCGTGTCGGCGGCGGTGATCGGGGCTATCCCGGGACTCGGCGTGCTGATGGGCACGTAGTTGAACGCCGAGCTTTGCACCGTTTCACTCTGGTCGGTATGCCGGAAGCCGAACTGGATGTCGCTGAGGGGTCCCTTGTCTGCGTCGAAGTCGCCGTCCAGGCGGAAGGCGCGCTGGTTGCCCCAGGAGTAGCGCTGGCTGTCCTGCGCCGCCGCCCAGTACGTGTTGGCGGGATTGGCGAAGTACTGGGCCGTCGTTTCGGCAGGGTCGGGCGACAGCAGCTTGACCGTGGGTACGCTGTCGCCGTGCGTGGCGATGTACCAGTTGGCGTTGGTCAGCTGGCGGATGTAGTAGTAGGCGTACTTGTACTGGGAGTGGGTGTCCTGCGCGTCCAGGTTCAGGTGTAGCCGGTCGTTGACGTTCCACTTCAGGTTGAAGCTGTAGTCGTTGGTGACGTAGCGGTTCCTGTAGCCGGTGCTGTTGATCTGCGTGGGCAAGCCGCCCATCGGAATTTGGTTGCCCTTGCTATCCGTATAAACGTTCGGATAGGTGTACTGGCTGGGCTGCGCCGTGACGATGCCCGACTGGAACACGCCGTTGGAATCGAACACCGGCGTGGTGCCTGCCAGCGGAATGTCGCACTGGTCCGCATCCGACCAGGCGCAACCGTCTGTCGACGCTTGCAGGGTATGTTCGTAGGTGGTTTCCGTGTCCGAAGCGCGGTCCCATTCCAGCGTGGCCGACCAGGCCTTGTCCGGGCTTTCCCATTGTGCCGCCAGCACATGGCCGAAGCGCGTGCTGGTTTCGTGCTGGGTACGCAGGTCGCCGCCGATCGGCAGGTAGGCGTAGGGACCGTCGGTGCCCTCAGGCAGGCCTGGATAGTGGTCGGGTCGATTCCCTGGGAGCGTGCAGCCGTTGCAGCGCCGCTGGAAATCGACCAGCGAGATCGCATTGTCGGCCTGGTCGATGCGGTCGTAGGCCAGGTTGGCCAGGATGCCGAAGCGGCCGATCCCGGTATTCCAGTTGTGGCTGAACAGGCCGGCGATCTGCGGCGTGCCGCGCTTGTCCAGGCTGCCCCAGTAGTCGCCGACGGTGAAGGCGGCCTGCGTATCCTTGTCGCTGTCGAAGGGCTTGCGCGTGCGCAGGTCGATCGAGCCGGCGATGCCGCCTTCGATCATGTCCGCCGTCTGGTTCTTGCTTACCACCACCGAGCCGATCAATTCCGGCGACACCGTGGAAAAGTTCAGGCCCTGACCACCGCCGGCGGAGAACACTTCGCGGCCGTTGAACAGCGTGCTGGTATAGGGCAGGCCCTGCAGGCTGATGTCCGAGCCCTGGATCGAGAAGTGGTCCGGATCGGCGGCGACACCGAAGGCGCTGACGGCCACACCAGGCACGCGTTGCAGCGCTTCGGTCACCGACAGGTCGGGCAGCGAGCCGGCGTCCTGCGCCGAGATCGCGTCAACCACGGTGTCGGAGTAGCGCTTGATCTGCTGCGCACGATTCAGGCTGGACGCGTAGCCGCTGACAGTCATGCTGTTGAGCTGCGTGACGTCCTTGCCGTCCACCGACTTGGACGTCTTTTTGTCGGCCGCCTTGATGTCCTTGCTGGTGGCCTGTGTCGTGGACGGGGTGGTTTGATCATTCGTCGTCGGCGTGGTTTGCGCATGCAACTGTCCGGCCGCGAACAGCGTCATCGCGATCGCCAGCGACAGCCGGCACGGCTGGTTGGCGCCCGGCGCACGTGTGTACATGGATGGCTTTTTCACTTTCTGCTCTCCCCAGATGTCCAGTGAATACTCGATCGATACAACCTTGTTGCGCCGGCCAGTCGTCCCGCGGCAGGTCGGTCGCGACTTGATTACGAACCCGTTGACCTGATGCAGCGCTGCCGATGGGTGTCGGGTAGCCGCAGGCTTGCCGTCATCGGGTGGCTATTCATTGCCCGCGCCCGTTGCAATGCATTGCATGGGCGTTGCGCGTGCCTGCGGCGTCCCCCGAGGCCGCGGCAATGGTGGCGGCGAAGGTGATGTGGCGCGCGTTGCGCGCGATCCGACGAATGGACATTTCCCTTCCCCTTGCATTGCGCACTGCAGCACGCGAGCCCCCTTGTGTGGATGCAAGCTAGTCAAATGTACCAGCGCTGTCAATAGAAAATACCAGCGCTGGTATTTTTGTTCGTGCAGGGGTGAAATGCGGATGGATGTGCGCTTTCCGCTTGGGTTAGCATGGCGCACTGCAAGTCATGACAGGGTGGGGTGGCAGATACATGCCTGCGAGAATCGAAGACGTCGCTGTGCATGCCGGGGTATCCGTCAAGACGGTGTCCCGTGTACTCAATGGCTATACGAACGTGCGTGCCAAGCTGCGCACCCGGATCGAGGCCTCGATCCGCGAGCTCAATTACGTGCCCAACGCATCGGCACGCAGCCTGGCGGGGAACCGTTCGTACCTGGTCGCGCTGCTGTACGACAACCCCACGGCCGGTTCCAGCTACGTCATGGAGCTGATCGTGGGCGTCCTGCAGGCGTGCAGGGGGACGCCGTACAACGCCGTCCTGCATCCCTTCGAGGCAGGCGAGGACCTGGCCGCGCGCATCGACGGTTTCGTGGCCCAGCATCGTCCGGACGCACTGGTGCTGGTGCCACCTCATGCGAGCAACGCCAAGCTGCTGCAGCGCCTCGACGAACTCGACATCCGCTATTCGACGATCTCCTCGAAATTGCGCGAGTCGCAGATCGACATCGGCTTCGACGAGCGCAAGGCGGCGGAAGAGATCGTCGCCCACCTGATTTCGCTCGGGCATCGGCGAATAGGCCACGTCACCGGACTGAAAGGGCATGGCGCACGCACCTGGCGGCGCAATGGCTACCGCGATGCATTGCGCAAAGGCGGCATCGCCTACGATGAATCGCTGGTGGCGGAAGGGGATTTCACCTTCGCATCGGGCGTGGCGGCCGCCAAGGCCTTGCTCGACCAGCGCCGCCCGCCCACGGCCATTTTTGCGGCGAACGACGACATGGCTTGCGGTGTGATGCGCGAGGCGCATGAACGCGGGCTGGTCATTCCGCGCGACCTGTCGGTGTGCGGCTTCGACGGCACGCCGGTATCGCAGCTGATCTCGCCCGGCCTGACCACGGTGCACCAGCCGTGCCGCGAAATGGGCTGCGCGGCGACCGAACGCGTGTTGCAGGCGATCCGCGACCCGGCCCTGCGCAAGCAGGAGCGGGTGCCCTATCAGGTGCAACTGCGCGCATCCACGGCCGCTCCCGGAAAGCCTTAGGATTCGTCATGTGCCGCCCGGTTCCAGCCGGGCACGGGATGTGCTGATTCCAGGGGATGCGGAGGAATGGTGGGCAGTGACCATGTCGAGGCCGCGACCGTGCCGTGCACGCGTCGCGTCGGCCGGTTGTTCATGGCGGTCTATGGCCTGGCCTATACGGGCTTGTGGATGGCTTTGCTGCCGCCGATCCTGGTGGGGCTGGCGATGCGCGTCAGCGTGATCGACCCGGCACATGCGGCCGACAGCCTGTCGCTGGTGGTGGGCGTGGGAGCGCTGGTGGCCTTGTTCGGCAATCCGTTCTTTGGCCGGCTGTCGGATCGCACGACCTCGCGCCACGGCATGCGCCGGCCCTGGCTGATTGCCGGCGCGCTGGGCGGCGTGGCCGGGCTGGCAGTCGTGGCGCAGGCCACGTCGATCCCGCAGCTCCTCTTGGGTTGGTGCATCACGCAGCTTGCCTATAACGCCGAACTGGCGGTGCTGGCGGCAATCCTTTCCGACCAGATCCCGACATCGCAGCGCGGTACGGTATCCGGCATCGTGAGCATCAGCCTGCCGCTGGGCATGATCGGCGGCACCTTCCTGGTGGAAGTGCTGGTGGCGTCCACGCTGGCCATCTTCCTGGTGCCGGCCGCGATCGCGTTGCTCTGCGCACTCGTGCTGGCATGCGTGCTGCGCGACAGCAGGTTGGATTCGGCGCACCGGCCGCCTTACGGCTGGCGCGGGTTCCTGGGCAGTTTCTGGATCAACCCGTTGCGTTTCCCCGATTTCAGCTGGGCCTGGAGCAGCCGCTTCCTGCTCTACGCCGGCGTTGCCATGTTGCTGACCTATCAGGAGTTCTACCTGATCCATCAGTTGAACTGCCCACCGGGCGATGTGCCGCACCGGATCTTCCTGTCCACCGTGGTGCAGTGCTGCATGGTGGCCATCTTCGGTGTGCTGGGTGGCGGATTGTCCGATGCCGTCGGGCGGCGCAAGGTTTTCGTATGCGGTGCGGCGCTGCTCTACGCGCTGGCGCTGGTGGTGATCGCGTTTGCCACGTCGTATGCCTGGTTCCTGGTCGGCATGGCGTTGAGCGGTATCGCGCAGGGCACCTACCTGGCCGTGGACTTCGCGCTGGTCACCGACGTGTTGCCGGAGCGCGAAACCCACGCAGCCAGGAACCTGGGCATCTTCAACATCGCCAGCGTCCTGCCGCAATGGCTGATGCCTGCCGTCGCCCCGGCCATTCTTGCCGTGAGCAGCGGCAGCTATGCGGTCCTGTTCATGGTGGCGGCGGTTCTTGTCGCGCTGGGCGCCTGGGCGATCCTGCCGGTGCGCGGCGTGCGTTGAGCTTGCGGACTCGAAAGCCTTGCCGAAACCCGGTAGGAGCGCACCCTGTGCGCGAGTGCTCTTGGTTGGAGACTGCGAAAATCTTTCGCAAGGACCTTTCGCGCACTGGGTGAGCTCCTGCAAACGTGGGTTATTCGAGGTGCTCCCTTGGCAAGCGTGGGGCGGCTTCTTTGCGCTACGCTGCGGCGGAGCCACCCGGGTAGTCGAGCGTGGCGAAGGGGCGGGGCGATTCGTGCTGTGCCGTTCCTTAGGTTCCAGGGATATCCGTTCCATCCGTGCGAGGTTTTCATGATGCGCCGTGCATTCGCCTGTTCGATCCACATGTTGCTGGGCTTGGCCGTTGTCGCCGCTCCGCTGCCGCTGCTCGCCGCGGGTTCTTCGGTGCCGGTGGTGCACACGGAAGCCGGTGCATTGTCCGGCGTCCATGTCGCCGCAGCGGGCCTGGGCGAGTTCAAGGGCATTCCGTACGCCGCGCCGCCGGTCGGTTCCCTGCGCTGGAAGCCGCCGCAACCGATGACGGCCTGGAGTGGTGTGCGCAAGGCCGACCACTTCGGTCCGCGTTGCATGCAGCGGCCGTTGTTCGGCGACATGGTGTTCCGCTCCGACGGCATGAGCGAGGACTGCCTGTACCTCAACGTGTGGCGACCCGCGCACAGCGCAGGCAAGAAGCTGCCCGTGCTGGTGTATTTCTACGGTGGCGGTTTTGTCGCGGGCGACGGTTCGGAGTCGCGCTATGACGGTGCCAGCCTGGCCCGGCGCGGGATCGTCACGGTCACCGTGAACTATCGGCTGGACGTGTTCGGCTTTCTCGCGTTGCCGGCGCTGGCTGACGAGTCACCGCAACACGCCACCGGCAATTACGGCCTGCTCGACCAGGCTGCCGCGCTGCGCTGGGTCCATCAAAACATCGCCGCGTTTGGCGGCAACCCGGCGAAGGTCACCATCGGCGGCGAGTCGGCCGGTTCCATGTCGGTCTCGGCCTTGATGGCTTCGCCGTTGTCGAAGGGATTGATGCAGCAAGCCATCGGTGAGAGCGGCTCCGTGCTCGGCAATCTGAAGCCGCGACCGCTGGCGCAGACCGAGAAAGAAGGCCAGGCATTCGAGCAACACGTCGGCGCGCATTCCCTGGCCGATTTGCGTGCGATGAATGCGAGCGTCTTGATCAAGGCCTGCGGTGACAAGGGCGTGGCCGAATTCAGCCCCACGATCGACGGCTATTTCCTGCCGCGTTCGCCCGAGGCGATCTACCAGGCCGGCGAGCAGGCGCACATTCCGCTGCTGGTGGGCTCGAATTCGCAGGAAGACTATTACGCCGACCTGTTCAACGGCAGGGCGCCCACGCCAGCCAACTATCGCGCCGTGCTGGAGAAGCAATTCGGCGCGCATGCCGCCGAGGCGCTGAAGCTTTATCCGGGCAATACCGCGGCCGAAGTGAAGACGTCCGGCACGGCGCTGGCTGGCGACCAGTTCATCGCCTTCGCCACCGGACGCTGGATGCAGCTGCAACGCCAGACCGGTCACGCGCCGGTGTATTACTACTATTTCGACCAGGCGCGTCCGGCCAAGCGTGATGGCAGCGCCGGCCCCGATCCGGGCGCGGTGCACAGCAGCGAGATCGAATTCGCGCTGGGCAACCTGTCCGGCAACCACGTCTTCGCGTGGACCGCCACCGACCGCAAGGTGTCGGCCACGATGGAAGGCTACTGGGCCAACTTCATCAAGACCGGCAACCCCAACGGTGCGGGCCTGCCGCACTGGCCGGCGACAGCGGACAAGGATGGCGGCCTGCTGCGCCAGGTGATCGGCGCGGACACGCATACCCGCGTCGATCATGCCGTGACGCGCTACGACTTCCTGCAGCGCGTGGAGCCCGACGCGCATCTTTGATGTGTATGGTGTCCGCCCCGAAAGCCGCGAACGTTTCGGAGCGGAGTCATTCGGCCAGGCCGTGCCCATTCGTTCCGCCGCATCCACCTGTCCATTCCATTGTCGAGACGATGCATGTCCACCCAAGGATCCTTGCCGGGCTTCGAGCCGGATCAACCCACCGACCGATTCTTCCTGGCGATATTCCCCGACGCACGCCATGCCGCCAGCCTGGCTACGCTGGCGGATGGCTTTCTCGGCAAGCACGGCCTGGGTGCCGGAGCGGTCGCCGCCTCGCGGCTCCATGTCACGCTGTTCCACCTGGGTGATTACGCGGGCCAGCCGCCCGGGTTGGTGGAGCATGCCGGCCAGGCACTTTCGCGGCTGGTGGCCGAGCCGTTTACCATCCGCTTCGACCAGGCTGGCAGCTTCGGGAACCACCGCTCCAAAAGCCCGCTCGTGCTTGCCGCGAGCGAGGGCAACGAGACGTTGCATGCATTGCACGGGCAACTGGCAATGCATTTGCGGGCCCATGGCCTGGGACAGTCGACGCATGGCTCCTTCGTGCCGCACATGACCGTGGCTTACGGCAAGGCGCTGCTTCCGTTCGAGACGATCGAGCCGATTTCATGGCCGGCAGGTGAGGTGCGGCTTGTCCACAGCCTGCTGGGCAAGACACGGCACATCCCGTTGGCCAGTCGTGCTTTGGCCGGTGGCTGAGGCGTCGCTGCGGCGGGTGCGGTGAATGGACCTTCCAGGTCGGGAGACCGCCTTGCATATTGAAAAAGCGACCATCGAGGAGGCGCTGGCCTGCTTCGCCATTCGCCGCGAAGCCATTCTGGCCCGATGCACTGGCTTCTATCCCCAGCGTGATCTGGCGATCTGGACGTCGGGAGCGATGTCGGAGGCATTTGCCAGGCGCGTGGCGGAGCACTTCCACGTCGCGGTGGCCGATGGCCAGGTCGTGGGCACCGGCATGATTGATCTCGCAACAGGAAAGGTCGATGCGATCTTTGTCTTGCCCGGGTACATGGGGCGAGGCGTGGGACGCGCCATGATGGAGCATCTGGAAAGCCTTGCGCTTGGCGCTGGACTTGGCAGTATCCACCTCGAGTCCACGTTGAATGCCGTCGCGTTCTATCGGTCGCTGGGGTTTGAGGGGGAAGGCCAATCGATCTATGAATCGTCTTTGGGCGTACGCCTTGCATGCGTACCCATGGCAAAGCCGTTGCGGGATGGACCGGTTCCGGCCCCATAGGCCCGGCGGAAATGGAAGGCGCCCGTTGAAATCGCCGGCGAGCTTGTTGCTACTTGTGGTGACTGTGCGCTTCCAGAGCGGTCGAATTCGCTGACTGGCCCGGCGCGCAGGATTGTCGATTTCCGATCATCCGCTTCGTCGTCAATGCATTCCCACCCAATGGATCTCCCATGAAATATCTCGGACTGGCCTACTTCACGCCCGAAAAATTTGCCGCGATGGCGCCCGCTGACGTCAAGGCACTGGTGAGCCAATGTCCGGCACTGGACGAGAAGATGCGCGCGACCGGCAAGGTTCTGGTTTCCGCATCGCTTGGCGATCTGGACGGCTGGCGGACGCTTCGCCCTCGCGGCGGCAAGACGCAGGTCAGCGACGGGCCTTATACCGAGTCGAAGGAAGTGGTGGGCGGCCTGTTCATCATCGAGGCGGACAGCCGTGACGAAGCGCTGCGCATCGCATCCATGCATCCGGCTGCCACGCTGGGCGAGGAAGGCGGGTGGGCCGTCGAGCTGATCCCCATGGATTTCTATCTGGCTGGATGAGGGCGTGGGCGCGCGTTCCGCGCGTGTATTGGCGCTGGTCTCATCCGCGAACACTTCCCGGCTTCGTGAGTCATCGTGGCGATGTCCGCGAGTCGATGATGGTCAGGGTGCCGACGCACTGATCACCATTGATGGGTCAAGCGGATCAACTTCACCGGTGCGCGCTGGGCATCCGGATACGTGTGCGCTGGCGGTACAGCTTCCAGACTGCGTCGATAACGATGAACAGCACGACCAGTTCGAGGCCGCCCTTGGCGCCCTTGTCGGTGGCCTCGGCCAGGAAGATCGGTCCGGCCGCAACCCACCACAGCAGCAGCGCCACGAAGGCCATGCTTACCGCGATGTGAGTCCATCGCATCGGTGGCGACCAGCGTCCTCGGTGGAACACCAACGCCAGGGTGATGAAGCTGGCCAGCCAGAGCGGCAGGACCCACGGCGCCCGTGTGTGCAGGAAACCGGCGTCGAAGGCGAAGACCTGCGCGAGTGGGGCGGGCATGCGGTGGGCGATCCATGGCAGGGCGGTTACCAGAGCGGCGCCGACAAGGAACCACGCGAGGCCCACGGCCAGCGAGCCGCGATGAATCCGTTCGGGATCGACTACCCGGGGCCGCCAGCCGGGCTTGAACAGCCCCGTTTGCCGGATGCCTGCGGCGATCACGGCAAGCATGGCGAGGAAACCGGGCCACCACAGCGCGCCCAGTCCCCAACTGAACCACCAGCCGGCCAGTGGCGCACCCTGGAATACGCGCGGCAGGGTCAACGCCCATTGCAGCACGATGCCGACGACCGACAGCAGCACGAATGAGCGGGTCTGCTCGGCGGGGATGATCACGACGCCAGGCGGGCGATAGCGTGCGGCGACTTCGGCCGGCGTGCCGAAGTCCCGCAACATGGCCAGCACCAGTGCGTCATCGGCAGGGTTGGCATGGCTCTCGGCACGCTCGGCCAGCATGTCGGCGAGCAGGCCGCGAAGTTCCAGGCCGATCCCGTTGCGTTCTCGACCGGGCAAACGGCGCATCACATCGAGGACATAGGCTTCGATCACGTCATTCGGGTTCATGTTCCGCTCCCTTCAGCAGGCCGCCCATGGTGGCGACGAGGTCGCTCCACACGGTCGTGAGATTGGCGAGCAGCGCCTCGCCGGCGTCGTTCAGGTGGTAGTAGCGGCGCGGCGGGCCATCGTCGATGCGCCACTCGGAGGCCAGCAGCCCCTGCTTTTCCAGCCGCCGGAGCAGGGGATAGAGCGTTCCCTCCTCGATCGGCATGCCGCGCTGGGCCAAGGCCTGGCGCAGGGAGTAGCCGTATTGCGCACTTCGCAGCTGCGAGAGCACCGCCAGTACCAACGCGCCGCGCCGCAGCTCAAGCTCCAGCTTGGACAAGGGGTTTTCGTGAGTCGGAGCCATGCGGTGCTCTGTAGAGTTTCGTGCAAAGTACATAGCTACACACAGTATGTCAACGGCATGCGCTGGAGGCGAGGCCGCAGCGCCGTATCGCGATGGCATGGCGGCGGCCTGCGCCGGCTTTTGCACGCGGATGGCCTTGCCGGCATGGCCCATCCGGCCTGCTCCATATCGGGGTGTCGTGGTGTTAAGTTGGGGCAATCATTTGCCTGTCCGTGGAGTCCGTCATGTCCCTTGTTTCCTTTGCCGGGTTGTCGGCGGGTGCGCGTCGTCCCGCCATTCGCCTTGCCGTGGCCGTATCGGTGGCGCTCGCCGCCAGCACGGCCTTTGCGCAGGTCTCGCGCAGCGCCAACGTGCCGCCGCCGCAGGACACGCCGTACCCGGGCACCATCGCCCTGCATGTGGATGCCAGCGATACGCGACAAGGCATCTTTCGCGTGCACGAAACGATTCCGGTGCAGGCGGGCAAGCTGACGCTGCTGTTCCCGCAGTGGATTCCCGGCGAGCATTCGCCAAGCGGCCCGGTCGACATGCTGGCCGGCCTGGACGTGACGGCAAACGGCAAGTCGCTGAAGTGGGTGCGCGACGAGTACGACGTGTATGCCTTTCACCTCGACGTGCCCGCAGGTGTGTCCAGCATCGACGTGAACTTCCAGTTCCTGTCCAGCCGTGGCGAGGGTTCGGCTGAAATGACCGACCGCATGCTCGACCTGGAATGGAACAAGATGGCGCTGTATCCGGCCGGGCATTTCTCGCGCGACATCACCTTCAAGCCCAGTGTGACGCTGCCCGGTGGATGGAAGTTCGGCACCGCGCTGGAGACGGCTTCGACGTCCGGTAATACCACCACCTTCAAGCCGGTACCGTTCAACACCCTGGTTGATTCGCCGATGTATGCGGGGCTGTACTTCAATCGCGTCGACCTCAACCCGGGTGGCAAGGCGCCGGTGCATCTGGATGTCGTTGCGGACGCGCCGAAGTACCTGGTGATGTCGCCGGAACAGCTGAAGGTGCATCGCGCGCTGGTGACGCAGGCCGTGAAGCTGTTCGGTTCGCATCATTACGACCACTACGACTTCCTGTTCTCGCTGTCCGACCAGCTCGGCGGCAATGGCCTGGAGCATCACCAGTCCAGCGAGGACGGCATGGGCCCCGACTACTTCACGGCATGGGCCGACAACGCGCCGAATCGCGACCTGCTGGCGCACGAATACGTGCATTCGTGGAACGGCAAGTTCCGCCGTCCGGCTGACTTGTGGACGCCCAACTTCAACGTGCCGATGGGTGATTCGCTGCTGTGGGTCTACGAGGGTCAGACGCAGTACTGGGGCTTCGTGCTGACCGCGCGCTCGGGCATGTGGACGCCGGAACAGTTCCGCGATGCGCTGGCCATGGTCGCGGCCAACTACGACCGCAATCGCCCCGGTTTCGACTGGCGCACGATGGAAGACACCACCAACGACGCCACCGCTGCGCACCGCGCGGGCCTGCCGTATCGCAGCTGGCAGATGAGCGAGGAGTACTACAGCGCCGGGCAGATGATGTGGCTGGCCGTGGACGCCAAGATCCGCGCGCTGACGCATGACAGCAAGTCGCTGGACGATTTCGCGCGCGCGTTCTTCGGCGTCGACAACGGCAGCTTCGTGACCAGGACCTACACGTTCGACGACGTGGTGGCGGCACTGAACGGGGTGGCGAAATACGACTGGACCTCGTACCTGCATTCGTTCGTCGACGAACGCCAGCCACCGTTGCTGGATGGCGTGAAGGGCTCGGGCTGGAAGCTGGTCTACACCGACAAGGAAAGCCCGTACGAGAAGCAGTACGAGAGCCGACCGGAATCGCCACGGCACATCTTCAACTTCACCTGGTCGATCGGCATGACCCTGACCAAGAAGGGTCAGGTCAATGACGTGCGCTGGAACGGACCGGCATTCAAGGCCGGCGTCAGCACCGGCGCCACGCTGGTGGCGGTGAATGGCGAAGCCTATTCGAGCGACGTGTTGAAGAACGCGATCACCGCGGCAAAGGACAGCAAGTCACCGATCCGGTTGCTGTTCAAGTACCAGGGCGCAGTCCGCACCGTGCCGGTGGATTACCACGGCGGCCTGCAGTACCCGCATTTGGTGCGCGTCGCGGGCACGCCGGATTACCTCAGCCAGATCATCGCCGCGCGCAAGTAGGCTTGGCCTGGTCCGTCGGCGTGATGCTTCGGCGAAATCAGCCGGGGCATCGCGCGGATTTGGAGTGGCGTGTCGCGTCGGCGGCGTGGGCTCGGTGCGTATGAAAACCCATCCTCACGCCGCCATGGCCAGGTAGGTGACCGCCCGCGGGCAATGCTCTGTTCTGATACCTGTTGAAGGTAAAAGCATCGCCCGCGAGCGGGCTCCTGCACTTGATGGGTGCGGATCTTTCATCGGTGCTCACTGCTTTGTGGCGGCGTTGCGTTGTGCCGGCATCATCGCGTACAGGACTTCGGTCGCGGGCACGGCGGAGGCGGTGGCAATCGTCGTTACCGAATCATGGGGAGAGGCGACCTTGTAGCCACGTTTCTGCAGATGTTGCAGCAGGGCGTCGGGCGTTGCATGGAACACGGGTGCCAGGTCGGCCACGCTTGCCTCGGTCATCAAGGCCACGGTCTGGAAAGCCGGGTTGCCGCCGCGGCCCTTGCCGGCAGTCAGCGCAAATGGCACGGCCACCAACAGCGACAGCGCCAGCGGGATGAACAAGGTCTTGCGCTTGGCGTATGCCAGCAGCGGCTTCCAGTTTTTCCACAGGTGCAGGACGAAGGGCGCCAGCAGCAACAGGCTCAGCCACTCGTGCATGGCGTGAAAAGTCCGTGGCGCCCAGTGGAAGAAAAGCGCGACGCCCGAAACGGTGGAGACGGCGAACAGGCCGGCTGTCAACGGCGTGCCGTAGCGGTGCATGAAGTGGCTGAAGGTCATGTCGGTTTGCTATCGATAAAAAGGCTCCAGTCATGATAATGATATTCGTTATCATTTACGAGCATGGCCAGCATGGCTGGCGATGGAGCTCAGTTCTCGATCCCGGCGATACCGTGTGCGCGCTCTGCTTGCGCACAACGTTGGGCCAGCGAGGAAAACGCCAGCCGGTAGGCATGGCCGAGGCTGTCGAGCAATGTGCCGGCGATGGCCACGAATTCCGTCGGGCCGTCGCTTGGCTGGGCCACGCGGGGACAGCGTCGCCGCAGGTAGCCGCCGATGCTGTCGCCGTCAAGCAGGCTCTGTGGAATGTCGTCGCACTTGCGCAGCAGGCGCAGCGAGTGCTCCTGGCACGCGATCATCGCGTCTTGCCGGATGCGCTCCAGTCCCTTGTGTTGCGCGACGTCGCCGGTGCCTTCGAACTGACTGGCCACGATCCATGCTTCCTGCAGCGACTCCACGTCGGCGTACAGCGTGCTCAGCGCGAACAGTGGCTCGTGGCGCAAGTTGGCCGCTCTCAATGCCAATTCGATGCGGCGTCGGTAGAGTCCCGCCGTGCGCAACAAGGCCTGTCGTGACGGCGTCTGCCAATCGATGATCCGCTGGTACTCGGGTAGATGACGTTGTTCGTCGAAACCTTCCACCCGGCTGAGAGGGAAGGGGATGCCATGGCGTTCCAGCAATCCCGCGAAGGCGATGCGTGCGCGTCGCCCTGCTTCCTGTTCGGCCTTGGCCCAATCCTGGGTGATGGCGGGCGAGTGCAGGCGCAATTCGTCGATGCAGGCCTGCCAGGACAACTTGCCCAGATCATCAGGCAAGGGGCGTTGTAATGGTAACCACGGCCGCGCATGCCATTGCCGCCCGGTCCAGCGGCGCAGGTCCGAGTGCGCGTCGTCGCGTTGTGCGCCAAGTCGTGTGACGATCTCGGTGTCGCACAATTCGGCATTGCGAAAGTCCACGCCCAGCAGACGGTAATAGGCGCGGGTCGCGTCGCGGCAATGCTCGACGAAACGGTCGAACAGCACCGCGGCGGGGCGCGCATCGCTGAACATGCCCGGAGCCTGCAGCGATTGCGCATGGCGGATGCGTTCCAGGTCGGCCGGATGACTGTCCCAATAACGGGTGGTGCCGTAACCGAGACCTCGCCTGAGTGTGGCCCACGCAGACGTATCGTAGCCGTCCACCTGAGCAGCGACCGCTTGTGGCATGTCGCGCAACAGCTTGTGCTCGCGCCAGGTGCTGGCGTTGCGCTTGTCCACTTCGCCGAAGGCGCGGGCCAGCGCGCGCAAGCGCAACGCGGTGTCGCCAAAGGCGGTGCTGCCGGCCAGTACGGCCTCGTAGCGGTCGGCATCGAATTCCATCTGGCGCGACAGCGATTGCGATAGGCGAAAGCTCAACTGGAACAGGCCGGCCAGCAACAATCGCGAGCCGCCGATGCCGGCACGCGTAACGATCATTATGGTGCGCACCACGAATTCATCGTTTTCGTGCGCCCATTGTTCCAGTCGCTCGACCCACGGGTCGGGTCGATGGGCGCGCTGGTACAGCCACGCGTTGACATGGTTGATCAGGAAGCTGCAGCGCATGCCAAGGCGCTGCGCGAAGTGGCCGAACTCATGCGCAAGTACGCCGAGGAATTGCTGGCTGCTCAAGCCGGCGACCAATGGCAGGCCGATGGTGAGCACCTTGCGGCCGTTGAAAAAGCCGGCCCAGCCACCTTCGAAATGCACGCTGGCATTGACTTCGTTGGACAGGCGCAGGGCAACCGGCGGGCGGATGCCGATAGCTTCGGCGAGCCTATGGATGGCCTGCAACAGGCGTGGTTCCTCGCCCGGGTCCAGCAGCAGGCTGCGTTCCCTGGTAGCGCCCATCGGCAGCATCGGCCGCAGCAGGAACAGCAGCAGGAGGGCGCCACTCGCACCGGGCAACGCGTAAAGCACGAACATGGGCCAGAAGCCGCGTACGTGGAAGCTGGTGAAATCGTGCACGTGCCACAGATACCAGACCAGCCCGTAGCCGAACAGCGTGACCATGGCCAGATAAAGCAACGGGATCAGCACGCAGCAGAGCGTCACCAGTACCAGTCGCAAGGCATAGCCCGGGCTGGGGCGTCGTCGGGGAAATCCCCTGGCAAGCGACGTGACGAGGTCGGACAGCGGATCAGCGGTCGTCGCTGTCGCAGCTGCGGGCGATGAGGTGGCAGAAGTGGCCGCAGGCGAAGCCGACGGAATGTCGGCGGTGACAGCCTGCTTTTCCTTGTGTGCCGCCAGGCCCGCGAGCGTAAGTATCTGATGCAGGTGATCGGCTTCATCGTGGTTCAAGCCGGCTTTCACCACCCGTCGGGCCGGTGGCAGCATGGTTTGCACTTGGGTGGGGCGCAGTTTCAGCTGCCGGAGCAACGCCTCGGCGATGCTTTCCGGGGTGTGTCCGGGAAGCGCCTCACCGGTGAGCCTGACCCGATAGGTCTCCATGACATTCCTTTGCGTAATTTCTTGCGATATTCACAAAATCCCATGCCGTCGACAATAGGAAAATGTGCGGGTTCGCCGAGCGCGTGCGAAGGTCGCCATCTGTTCTGAAAGGCACCCGCGGTCGAGCCGCCACGGGCGAAACGATGGCAAGGCGTCAGGGGTTCCATGGCAACGGGCGAGGTTCACCGGCGCCGATATCGGGACAGCGCGATAGCTGTCCCGATGGTTGCGGGTGCTGCTTACGATTTCGGCGTGGTGATCAGGTGCAGGCTCTGATCGGCCAGGTAAAGGCCGTTGTCGGGGAGTGCGTCGGCGCTGCCGGGGACGGACGCTTCCGGCTTCAGCCATGAAATCTTTTCGCGCGGGCCGGGAAGATAGGCTGTCCAGGTGCCGTAACTGCGCGCTTTTGCCTTGCCCATCTCATGGAGCGTGTAGGAAACCGGTATGCGCACGATCCAGGCTTGCCGCGTTGCAGCCGCTCCGCTGGCAGGCACGTTGTAGGTCCAGTGGGACGCGGCGCGCACCGAGGCGTCGGCGAAGTCCTTGCGCCACATCCGCATCAGCATTTCGGGGCCTCTGACGCGCAGGTTGACCTGCTCGGCGGCAACCTGGTCCACCTTGCCTTGCCGGTTGATGCGCGCCACCAAGTAGACGGTGCCGGATACGCGTTCCTTGATCTCCCGTCCCGGGTAATGCGGCAGCGTTTGATTTTTGATGGTCAGTCCATACGTGTTGGCCGCATTGCCGAACCATTGACTGGCGATGCGCAGCGCAAAGTGGTCCTTGTCCGTCGGCGTGGCGACGATCCGCAAATGCATGGCCGCTTTCGCGGCGACGGCGTGGCCGTGGTCGATGACGGGCTCGAAGCGCCAGTGCGGCACGTTTTGGGTCAGCAACTGCTGCACCGGGGCAGGCAAGGTCGCCAGCTTGTCCACGGTGTAGGACTGGACTGCGCCCTGCGGGCTGACGGTGATGCTGCCGGCCAGCAGCATGCTGGCCTCGGCTTGTGCCGGTGGCGTGTGGGCAAGCGCCGGCATCAGGCCCGGCAGTACGAGTAGCGACAAGGCGGCAAGCAAGGCTTTCATCTGTGAATTCCCCGGTTGGATGACTTCACGGCTGGCGACGAGCACGCCGGCAGGGCGATGTTCGCGGATTTCCCAGCCGTGGATGTAGTCGGGCCAGTTTACTGGCCCGCGCTGGAGAAGGCATGGACGCCAAGTACCGGACATGCCCGCCCACGTCGTGCGATCAAGCCTGGTGCCGGCCCGTCGCGCGTGGCGGGCAACGCCGATAACTCAGCAGCCGCCCGCGAAACGGCGGCTGGTCGTTGGCATCCATCGGGCTGCGTTGTTCGCTGACGGCGTAGCCTTCTGCTTCCATCAGGCGGGTGAACAGCGCGCTGTTGCCGCGGCCGGGGTCGGTGATCAGTATTTCGGCGTCCGGTTTTGCATGGTGTTCCACTACCGCGGCGAGCAGCGCCGCGTGATCGCGTTCGTAGAGGATGTCGCTGCCGATGATGAGGTCGAAGCGCCCCAGCCTGGTATTCGGCTCGTCCCAGCGCAGCGAGCGATAGCGCACGGCCGGCAAGTCATTCAGCGCCGCGTTGTAGGCCAGGAACACTTCGGCCAGCGGATGGATGTCGCTGGCGGTGATGTCGGCGCCGTGCCGTTGCAGCAGCAGGCTGGCCAGGCCAAGGCCGCAGCCAAGTTCGAGGATGCGCTTGTGACCGGTGGCATGGCGGCTCATCGCTTCGGCGAGCAGTCGCCCGGCCGGCCAGACTTGTCCGAACAGACTCCATTGTGCGGATGAAATGCCCAACCGTTCCGCCTGGTGGCCAGGGTCGGCGAACTGCTGACGGTCCGTGAGCGAGCGGATACGGTAATCCTGCCCGCCCAGGCGGAGGGTGCGAGTGATGGTGGCGTAGCCGGGCACGGTGGATCCGAGGGGTGCGTCCTGCAACACGGGTGTGTGCGGGAGACGTGCGGCGAGGGGCCGGCAAGGGATCGACCGGGGCAGGGGCGTTGTTGCCGCCTTGCCCCATCATAGGCCATGTGGAGTGGGGCCGTTCGCACCGCGAGCGAACTCGGGACCGCCCGGACGCAAACGCCGCGGCATTCCCGGGTGATGCGTTGGCGATGGTGTGACTCTGCGCTGCTTTTCGTTTCCCTCGATAGGGTCACGAATGCGAGGTGGCCGCACCGGTTGGCGTGCTCCCGGTCACCCACTGCCGGAAGAATCCATCGAGATTGCGTCCGCTGGAATGCTCCATGGCGCGCTTGAAATCGGCGGTCGTCACCGACTTGCCCTGGAATGCCCGCGTGTAATCGCGGATGCCGTTCCAGAAGGCCTGCTCGCCAAGCTCGTGCCTGAGCAGGTACAGCACGTAGGCACCCTTCTGGTAAACCACGACACGATCATCCCGGCTCGGGTGGTCCCAGTGCGCATAGACCAGCGGGTGATCCTTGCCGGAGGCCACCAGACCCTCCACGTTCCGCTGCCAGTGTTCGACGATGGCCTGGTAGGCAGCGTCGCCAAACCGGTGCTGGATATACGCCGCCGCCATGAAATCGGCGAAGCCTTCGTTGAGCCAGAAATCGCTCCAACTGCGACAGGTGACCTTGATGCCCCACCATTGGTGGGCCGCCTCGTGGGCGATCAGGTCTTCATCCGCCGGCGTTTGCAGCGCATCGCGGCCGTAAGCCTCCGACAGCAGTGCGAGGCCCGCCATTTCCTGCCCGATGGTGCGGGTGACCAGGGCCTGGTCGTAGCTGTCGCGGTAGGGAATGCCGGCGCGGTCGCCGAAGAATTTCAGCATGTCGCCGGTGTCGGTGAACAACTGTCGAAGCTGATCCGGCGACATGTCCCGTGAGAGAAAACGCATGTCCACGCCATTCGCCCGTGCGTCGGCCTCGTTGAATCTTCCTGCGGCGAATCCGTAGACGTAGCTCGGTACCGGAGCCTGCTGTTGCCAGTGATACAGCACGCGTTGGTCGCCCAGTCGTCGACGCGATATCAGCCGGCCGGTGGCGATGGCTTTGAAATCGTTTGGCAACGCCACGCTCAGATCGAGCGATGCCCGTTGGTCCGGAGCATCCAGGCAAACCAGCCACTGGCTGGTCGAGAAGATCGTGTAGAGCTGTTCCGTTTGCGGATGGAATTCCAGGCCGAAACGAGGTGCACCGTGATAACGAACCTTGATGTCGAGGTGTCTGTTCGTGGCTGGATTGCTGGCCAGCCGGATGTCGAGTCGGTGTCCGGTTTTCTCGAATGAAAGCTTGCGGCCGTGCAGGCTGACCTCGTCGATGGTCAGTTCACCGGCATCGAAGTCGAGCTGGCGCACATTGGCATCGAGTAGGGCGACGCTGATCGTCTCGGTGCCGCGAAGGGTTTTGCGCGGCAAATCCGGATCGAGACGAGCGGTGTAGTGCACGACATGGAAACCCGGGTCGGGCAGCGGCCGGGCATGACCCGGCTGCGCCCAGAGCAGGCCGGCGAAGAGGAGCATTCCCGTCAAAATCCAACTGGATCGCGCGGAGGCATGCATATTGAGGTTCACGATGGAGATGAGGACTGGGTTTGGTCCGGCAGTGCCCGACGTTATCGTGGATTCCTGCTCGGGCGACCTTGTGATGGTGGGACGCTGCATGTTCGGCGGACAAGTGCGGGAATCCGAGCCAGCCTGCAAAGCCGAAAATTCATGACCTCGCGGCGTTCACTGCGCCGGAAAAAGCATCGAACGATGGGCGGAGAAACCGGCCATCGTGCCGTCGCCCACGGCCAGGGCGACGTTGCCAGCCATGCGCGCCGCATCGCCGCAGGCGAAGACGCCGGGCACGGAGGTTTCCTTCATCGCGTCGGTGCGAATGAACGAGCCCATCGGGCTGTCCTCGAAGGCGCAGCCCAGCTGCTCGGCGAGCGGGCTGGCCATGTGGATGCGGGAGGCAGTGAACAGGCCGTCGAACGCGATGCGCTGCCCGCCGGACAATTCGACCGTGGCGGTTTCCACGATGCGTTCGACGCGCCGTGGCTCGATGATCACGCCTTTGGTGGCGAGGGCGATGCGTTCCGTTTCATCGGGCTCGAAGGTTTCGTTGGTGAAGAACGTCACCTTGCCCCAGTCCGGCAGCATCATGGCGTGATGCATGGACAGCGGGCCGACCGCGAGTATGCCGATGCGGCCTTCGTTCAATTCGTAGCCGTGGCAATACGGGCAGTGGAAGACACTGCGTCCCCAGCGTTCGGCCAAGCCTTCCAGTTCCGGCAATTCGTCGACCACGCCGGTGGCAAGCACCAGGCGCTTGGCGTGGTACGGCCGGTCGGCGACATGCGCGATGAAGCCGTCGTTGGCGGCTTCGGCACGCGTGGCGTCACCGTCCAGCCATTGCACGTTCGGATAAGCCAGCAGTTGTGCCTTGCCGTCGGCAACGATGGCGCCGGGCGCGCGGCCGTCCTGGCCCAGGAATCCGTGCGCGGCCTTGGCAAAGCGATTGCGACGCAGGCCAGCGTCCACCACCAGCACGCGTTGGCGGGCTCGGGCCAGGATCAGGGCGGCGGACAGTCCGGCGTAGCTGCCGCCGACCACGATGGCGTCGAAGCTGTTCGGCATGGTTTCAATGGTCATGGACGGATTTCCTTCGCATCTTCGCGGCGCGATGGTTGAAGTCACGGGAGAGGTCGGCCAGCGTCACGGTGCCCAGTCGCTGGACCAGCAATTCTTCGGCCTCGCGAAAGGCCTCATCCAGAGCTTGGTTGACGGCTTGCTCGACCAGGCATTGGGGATGTTCGCTGCGGTTGCCCATGGCGAAGACACTGGGCGAACCCACCGCGTCGTAGATGTCGCGCAAGGTCACGGCGTGCAAGTCACAACTGATCGACCAGCCACCGCCATGCCCCTTCACCGATGTCACATAGCCCAGTTCACGCAGCCCGGAAAGCGTGCGGCGCACCACGGCAGGGTTCGTGCCCAGGTAGCCGGCCAGCTCTTCGGAAGTCAGCGACCGTTCGGCATGGGCCATGTGCAGCAACACATGCAGGATGGAGGAAAGCTTGCTGTCACGTCTCATGTAACAAACGATAGCACATGAAATGCGAATTTTGCGAAAGGACCACTCAAGCCGCCCTGGCCAGCCTCGCGCGGAAACCAGGTGATGGGCGCTGGCGGCACTTCGGCTTGCTTGCCATTCGCTGCGCAAGCCTTCGGCTGCGCGAGTTGGGCAGAGGCGATCAGAGCTCTGGCCGGACATCATCACTGCGCTGGTGATGATCAGGGATACCAAGTTCTAGCAGGCTGTTGAGAATGTCGATTTCAAAGCTGCAGCGATAGAGTTTTTCTATCGCAGCAGGTGCATGTCCGTTTGGGTGAAGACCCTTTTCCAGGTTCCGGGCGCACGCCTCCCGTCGCGGCTCACGTTGGCGATGGATTCCACCACTCGCCAATGCCGCCGAGTCGGATCAGGTTGTATGCCGCAAACGTCCACGTCACCCAACCACGCACCTTGGGCAGCGATACCAGCGGCAACTTGTCCAGCCCGCCAACAGTCTTGATCCAGCCAAAACCCTGCTCGATGCGCTTGCGTACCTGAAGACTCATCGCGTACCCCTTGCCGCGCGCCTTGCGCGCATCGATG
>NZ_FOSR01000009.1:180764-181955 GCF_900114325.1 Rhodanobacter glycinis | reverse complement strand
ATGGCAAAGGGTAAATTCGAACGCACCAAGCCGCACGTCAACGTCGGCACGATTGGTCACGTGGACCACGGCAAGACGACGCTGACGGCAGCACTGACGAAGGTCGGTGCCGAGCGCTTCGGTGGCGAGTTCAAGGATTACGGCTCGATCGACGCGGCGCCGGAAGAAAAGGCACGCGGCATCACGATCTCGACCGCCCACGTGGAATACGAATCGCCGAACCGCCATTACGCGCACGTCGATTGCCCGGGCCATGCCGACTACGTGAAGAACATGATCACGGGTGCGGCGCAGATGGACGGCGCGATCCTGGTGTGCTCGGCCGCGGACGGCCCGATGCCGCAGACGCGTGAGCACATCCTGCTGTCGCGCCAGGTGGGCGTGCCGTACATCGTCGTGTTCCTGAACAAGGCCGACATGGTGGACGACGCCGAGCTGCTCGAACTGGTCGAGATGGAAGTGCGCGAGCTGCTGTCGAAGTACGACTTCCCGGGCGACGACACGCCGATCATCCACGGTTCGGCGCTGAAGGCGCTGGAAGGTGATCAGAGCGAGATCGGCGTGCCGGCGATCATCAAGCTGGTGGACGCGCTGGACAGCTACATCCCGGAGCCGGTGCGTGCACTGGATCGTCCGTTCCTGATGCCGGTGGAAGACGTGTTCTCGATCTCCGGTCGCGGCACGGTGGTGACCGGTCGCGTGGAGCGCGGCATCATCAAGGTCGGTGAGGAAATCGAGGTCGTGGGCATCCGCCCGACCCAGAAGACCACCGTGACCGGCGTGGAAATGTTCCGCAAGCTGCTGGACCAGGGTCAGGCGGGCGACAACGTGGGCCTGCTGCTGCGCGGTCTGAAGCGCGACGACGTGGAGCGCGGTCAGGTGTTGGCGAAGCCGGGCACGATCACGCCGCACACGGACTTCGAGGCTGAGGTGTACGTGCTGTCGAAGGAAGAGGGTGGTCGTCATACCCCGTTCTTCAAGGGCTATCGTCCGCAGTTCTACTTCCGCACGACGGACGTGACCGGTGCCGTGACCCTGCCGGAAGGCGTGGAGATGGTGATGCCGGGCGACAACGTGAAGATGGAAGTGAGCCTGATCCACCCGATCGCGATGGACGACGGCCTGCGTTTCGCGATTCGCGAAGGCGGCCGCACCGTGGGCGCCGGCGTGGTTGCCAAGGTCATCAAGTAA
>NZ_FOSR01000009.1:164095-180349 GCF_900114325.1 Rhodanobacter glycinis | reverse complement strand
TCCACCCGATCGCGATGGACGACGGCCTGCGTTTCGCGATTCGCGAAGGCGGCCGCACCGTGGGCGCCGGCGTGGTTGCCAAGGTCATCAAGTAACATTGGCCGTCGCGGCAACGTGATGGAATGAAGGTCGCGAGGGCGAGCGGTTCAGGCCGCTCGCCGTCGTGTTTAAAGCTCAAGCAACGTACGCCAGTAGCTCAATTGGCAGAGCAGCGGTCTCCAAAACCGCAGGTTGGGGGTTCGAGTCCCTCCTGGCGTGCCATCTTCCGAGGAACGATGGCGGAACATTGGTGGGACGGCCCAAGAGTCGTCCGGGCGAATGGCTCCGCACGATGCGCATGAATACCAAGGCGGAACAGACCAAGGGCGCGAGCGCCGGGGATATCGGCAAGCTGACGCTGGCAGCCGTGATCCTGGTGGCTGTCATCGTGGCCTACACGTGGCTGGGTAACGGCAACGTCCCGCAGCCGGTTCGACTGATCGGCCTGCTCGTCGGGCTGGTCGTGGCGCTGGCCATCGGTGCCTTCACCGGGCCGGGGCGGCGTGTGCGCAACTACATTGCCGAATCGCAGTTCGAAATGCGCAAGGTGGTCTGGCCCACGCGGGAAGAGACCATCAAGACCACCGCCATCATCATTGCGGTGACGATCGTGTTGTCGCTGCTGCTGGGGCTGATCGATCTGATCCTGAAGTCGGTCATTCTCGACTGGCTGCTGAAACTGGGCTGACAGAGGTACAAGGCATGAGCAAGCGTTGGTATGTGGTCCATGCCTATTCGGGCTTCGAGAACCAGGTAAAGCGTTCGCTGGACGAGCGCATCAAGCGCGCCGGCATGGAAGAGAAGTTCGGCGAAGTGCTGGTGCCGACCGAGGAAGTGATCGAAATGCGTGGCGGCCAGAAGCGTCGCAGCGAGCGCAAGTTCTTCCCGGGTTACGTGCTGGTGCAGATCGAGACCAACACCGAGGGCAAGGCGCCGCGCATCGATGACGAGTGCTGGCATCTGGTCAAGGAGACGCCGAAGGTGATGGGCTTCATCGGTGGTACCGCCGACAAGCCGTTGCCGATCCGCGACAGCGAGGCTGACACCATTCTCAGCCGCGTGCGCGAAGGCGTCGAGAAGCCTAGGCCCAAGGTGCTGTTCGAGCCGGGCGAGATGGTGCGTGTCACCGAAGGCCCGTTCAACGACTTCAATGGCGTGGTCGAGGAAGTCAACTACGAGAAGAGCCGCCTGCGCGTGGCGGTGCTGATCTTCGGCCGCTCCACTCCAGTTGAACTGGAGTTCGGGCAAGTCGAGAAGGCCTGAAGAGCGAGAAGATAGTCGAGAGGAGTGAGAAGTGAGAGAAAGCCTGCTCTCTCTCACTTCTCACTCCTCTTCGCTTACTCCTGCTCTTTCGGGCACGGGGCTTGCTTAAAACTTGGTCACTCTTTAAACTGCGCGGTTCACGCCGGGATCTTTCGATCCGGCGTGTCCGTGTTTCAGAAATCCGCAGGATGGCGGGTTTCCCTCCCACGCAAGGATGGTTGCCGCGAGGAGCCGCAAGGCGCCTGGACTCGCGAGGAAAAAGCCAATGGCAAAGAAAGTTGTCGGTTACATCAAGCTGCAGGTCAAGGCCGGTCAGGCCAACCCGTCGCCGCCCGTGGGCCCGGCCCTGGGTCAGCGCGGTCTGAACATCATGGAATTCTGCAAGGCGTTCAATGCCGCCACGCAGAAGCTGGAGCCGGGTCTGCCGATTCCCACCGTGATCACGGCGTACTCCGATCGCAGCTTCACCTTCATCACCAAGACCCCGCCTGCAACGATCCTGATCAAGAAGGCCACCGGTGTCGCCAAGGGTTCGCCCAAGCCGAACACCGACAAGGTCGGCAAGATCACCCGCAAGCAGCTCGAAGATATCGCCAAGCAGAAGGAGCCGGATCTGACGGCTGCCGATCTGGACGCCGCGGTGCGCACCATTGCCGGTAGCGCCCGCAGCATGGGCCTTGTGGTGGAGGGTTAAGACATGGCAAAGCTCACGAAGCGTTTGAAGGCGGCCCAGGCCGCGGTGCAGCCGGGCAAGTTCTACGCCCTGGAAGATGCCCTGAAGATCGTCAAGGACAACGCCAAGGCGAAGTTCGCCGAGTCGGTGGACGTGGCTGTGCGTCTGGGCATCGATGCGAAGAAGTCGGACCAGGGTGTGCGCGGTAGCTCGCTGCTGCCGCACGGTACCGGCAAGACCATCAAGGTCGCGGTGTTCTGCCCGGCGGGCGAGAAGGCCGAGGCCGCCAAGGCCGCCGGTGCCGATGCCGTCGGCATGGACGACCTGGCCGAGCGCATGCAGGGCGGTGATCTCGACTTCGGTCGCGTGATCGCCACGCCGGACGCGATGCGCGTGGTCGGCAAGCTGGGTCAGCTGCTTGGCCCGCGTGGCCTGATGCCGAACCCGAAGGACGGCTCGGTCACCGCCGACGTCGCCACCGCGGTCAAGAATGCCAAGGCCGGCCAGGTGAAGTTCCGCAACGACAAGGCGGGCATCATCCACGCCACCATCGGCAAGGCCAGCTTCGATGCGGCCCAGCTCGCGGACAACCTGAACGCGCTGATCGCCGACCTGCTGAAGGCCAAGCCGTCTACCGCCAAGGGCCAGTACCTGCAGAAGATTGCCCTGTCCAGCACGATGGGCGTCGGCGTGACCGTCGATACCTCGTCGCTGTCCACGGCGGCCGCGAAGTAAGGCAAGAACCAAGTCCTGCGTGCCTTGACGGGTGCGCAGGCAGTTTTTGAGGGTAGCCACGGCCAATGCGGCCGCGGCCGCCGTCAAAGACCGCAGGCGCGACAGGCGCGCCACGACGACGGGCAGGGAGCTCGCAAACGGCAGGGAATCGCCGTCGTGGCAAGCGAGGTCGCTTAATCGGGTTCCTCATGGAGCCGACCTGCGCAGATGGTGCAGTCCCTTCTGGAATGTGTTCGATTTTGTTCTGGAAAGGCCACCACCCGGGATGCTCAAGTGTCCCCGACGTCACGGATGGCGTCGCCCAGGACCGCAAGCGGCAGGAGCCGTGAGCGGAGTTCATTTGGAGGAGTGCAATGGCTCTCAATCTGTCACAGAAGAAAGAAGTAGTCGCCGAGCTGGCAGAGGTTGCCGCGAAGGCTCACTCCCTGGTCGCTGCCGAGTATGCGGGCACCACGGTCGAACAGATGACCGCGATGCGCAAGAAGGCCCGCGAGTCCGGCGTGTTTCTGAAAGTTGTCAAGAACACGCTGGCGTCGCGCGCCGTGGCCGGTACCGAATTCGAGGTCGTCAAGGACGCCCTGGTCGGTCCGCTGCTGTACGCATTCTCGACGGAAGAACCCGGTGCTGCCGGGCGTCTGATCAAGGAATTTGCCAAGGGCAACGACAAGCTGAAGGCGAAAGTCGTCTCGGTGGAAGGCAAGCTGCTGCCGGCCGCGCACGTTGACGTGCTGGCCTCGCTGCCGACCCGTGACGAGGCGCTGGCCATGCTGGCCCGCGTGCTGGCCGAACCGGCCGCGATGTTCGCCCGTGCCGTCAAGGCCGTGGCCGATCAGCAGGGTGGTGGCGAAGTTGCCGCCGAAGCACCGGCTGAAGCCGAACCTGCCTGATTTCGCCGATTACTTAAAACCGAATCCATTTCCAGAGGTAAATCAAAATGTCCCTGACCAACGAAGAGATCGTTGACGCCGTCGCCGCCAAGTCGCTCATGGAAGTGATGGAGCTGGTGAAGGCCATCGAAGAGAAGTTCGGCGTGTCCGCTGCTGCCCCGGTGGCCGTGGCTGCCGCCGGCGCCGCTGCTCCGGCTGCCGAAGCGCAGACCGAGTTCGACGTGATCCTGAAGAGCCCCGGCGACAAGAAGGTCGAGGTGATCAAGGCCGTTCGTGCCATCACCGGCCTGGGTCTGAAGGAAGCGAAGGACCTGACCGAAGCTGGCGGCGTCGTGAAGGAAGCGGCTTCCAAGGAAGATGCCGAGAAGTTCAAGAAGGATCTGGAAGCTGCCGGCGCCACGGTCGAACTGAAGTAATCGGCGCCCTTGCGCGCTGTCAGTTTGATCCAGCGTCAAGCAAGCCTGGGGGCGTAAGCTCCCGGGCTTTGCCTGTTTTTTGAAGGAATGGGGAATGGAGAATAGGGAATCGTCGTCCAGTACGCCGTTGCCGGCCTGACCGATTCCCCATTCTCGATTCCCGATTTCCCAATTTAGCCGGTGCGTGCACCACCGGCGTCACTGCGAACCGAGGCGGTACCCACCATGACCTACTCGTTTACCGAGAAGAAGCGTATCCGCAAGGATTTCGGCAAGCGTCCACCCGTACTGGGCGTGCCGAACCTGCTGACGATCCAGACCGACTCCTACCGGGAGTTCCTGCAAGAACATGTCACGCCCAAGCAGCGTGCCGAGAAGGGTCTGCACGCCGCGCTGAAGTCGGTGTTCCCGATTTCCAGCTATTCGGGCAACGCCGCACTTGAGTACGTCGACTACCGTCTGGGCGAACCTGCGTTCGACGAGCGTGAGTGCCGCAGCCGCGGCATGAGCTACGGTGCGCCGCTGCGCGTCACCGTGCGCCTGGTCATCTACGACAAGGACAGCCCGGCCTCGCGCAAGGCGGTCAAGTACGTGAAGGAGCAGGAGGTCTACATGGGCGAGATTCCGCTCATGACCGACACCGGCACCTTCATCATCAACGGCACCGAGCGCGTCATCGTCTCGCAGCTGCATCGTTCGCCGGGCGTGTTCTTCGACCACGATCGCGGCAAGACGCACAGCTCGGGCAAGTTGCTGTTCTCGGCCCGCGTGATTCCCTACCGCGGTTCGTGGCTCGACTTCGAGTTCGACCCGAAGGATGCGCTGTTCACCCGCATCGACCGTCGCCGCAAGCTGCCGGTGACGGTGCTGCTGCGCGCGCTCGGTTACAACAACGAGGAGATGCTGGGCATCTTCTTCGAGCACAACGTGTTCCATCTCGGCAAGAAGGGTGGCACCACGCTGGAGCTCGTCGCCGAGCGCCTGCGCGGCGAGACGCTGACCTTCGACCTGACCGTGGGCGACAAGGTGCTGGTGGAAGCCGGCAAGCGCATCACCGCGCGCCACGTGCGCCAACTGGCGGCTGAGAACATCTCGGCGCTGGAAGTGCCGGACGACTATCCGGTGGGCCGCATCCTGGCCATCGACATCGTCGACCCGCAGACCGGCGAACTGTTGGCTTCGGCCAATGACGAAATCACCGCCGAGCAGATCGAAGCCTTCCGCAAGGCCGGCATCGAGAAGCTGCCGACGCTGTACGTCAACGACCTCGATCGCGGCGCCTACATCTCGCACACCCTGCGCATCGACAACACCAAGACGCCGCTGGAGGCGCTGGTGGAGATCTATCGCATGATGCGTCCGGGCGAGCCGCCGACCAAGGACGCCGCGCAGAACCTGTTCTACAACCTGTTCTTCACCTTCGATCGCTACGACCTGTCGGGCGTGGGCCGGATGAAGTTCAACCGTCGCGTGGGCCGCAAGGAGATCCTGGGCCCGGGCGTGCTGTACGACCACAAGTACTTTGCCGATCGCAAGGAAGACGTGGCGCAGAACCTGGTCAAGGAGCAGGGCGAAACGTCCGACATCCTGGACGTGCTGAAGGTGCTGATCGACATCAAGAACGGTCATGGCACCGTCGATGACATCGACCACCTGGGCAACCGTCGCGTGCGTTCGGTCGGCGAAATGGCCGAGAACACCTTCCGCATCGGCCTGGTCCGCGTGGAGCGCGCCGTGCGCGAGCGCCTGTCGCTGGCCGAGGCCGATGGCCTGACCCCGCAGGACCTGATCAATGCCAAGCCGGTGGCGGCAGCCGTGAAGGAGTTCTTTGGCTCCTCGCAGCTGTCCCAGTTCATGGACCAGAACAACCCGCTGTCGGAAGTCACCCACAAGCGCCGCGTGTCGGCGCTTGGACCCGGCGGTCTGACCCGCGAGCGTGCCGGCTTCGAAGTGCGCGACGTGCATCCGACCCATTACGGCCGCGTCTGCACCATCGAAACGCCGGAAGGCCCGAACATCGGCCTGATCAACTCGCTGGCCGTGTACGCCCGCACCAACCAGTACGGCTTCCTGGAGACGCCGTACCGCAAGGTGGCGAGCGGCAAGGTCACCGACAAGGTGGACTACCTGTCGGCGATCGAGGAAGGCGACCACGTGATCGCGCAGGCGAACTCGCCGCTGGACAAGCACGGCGCGTTCCTTGAGGAATTCGTGTCCTGCCGTTTCCGCGGCGAGTCCGAGCTGCGCCCGGCGTCCGAAGTCGACTACATGGACGTCTCGCCGATGCAGACCGTGTCGGTGGCGGCGGCGCTGGTGCCGTTCCTCGAGCACGATGACGCGAACCGCGCACTGATGGGCGCGAACATGCAGCGCCAGGCCGTGCCGACGTTGCGTTCGCAGGCGCCGCTGGTCGGCACCGGCATCGAGCGCGCGGTGGCGCGTGACTCGGGCGTCATCATCTCCGCCAAGCGCGGCGGCGTGATCGACCAGGTCGACGCGGGCCGTATCGTGGTGCGTGTGCACGAAGACGAAGTCGGCGACAACGATGCCGGCGTCGACATCTACACGCTGACCAAGTACACCCGCTCCAACCAGAACACCAACCTCAACCAGCGCCCGCTGGTGAACGTGGGTGACATCGTGGCAGTGGGCGATACGCTGGCCGACGGTTCGTCGACCGACCTGGGCGAGCTCGCGCTCGGCCAGAACATGCTGATCGCGTTCATGCCGTGGAACGGTTACAACTTCGAAGACTCGATCCTGCTCTCCGAGCGCGTCGTGCAGGAAGACCGCTACACCTCGATCCACATCGAGGAGCTGGCCTGCGTTGCGCGCGACACCAAGCTGGGCGCCGAGGAAATCACCGCCGACATCCCGAACGTGGGCGAACAGGCGCTGGCGCGCCTGGACGAGTCCGGCATCGTCTACATCGGTGCGGAAGTGAAGGCGGGCGACATCCTGGTCGGCAAGGTCACGCCGAAGGGCGAGAGCCAACTGACCCCGGAAGAGAAGTTGCTGCGCGCGATCTTTGGCGAGAAGGCGTCCGACGTGAAGGACAGCTCGCTGCGCGTGTCGCCGGGCATGGACGGCACCGTCATCGACGTGCAGGTATTCACCCGCGACGGCATCGAGAAGGACAAGCGCGCGCGCCAGATCGAGGAAACCGAGATCAAGCGCATCCGCAAGGACTTCGACGACCAGTTCCGCATCCTCGAAGGCGCGATCTTCAACCGCATGCGCACCCAGCTCGTCGGCAAGCCCGCGATGAGCGGTCCGGGTGGCCTCAAGCGCGGTACCGAGATCACCGACGCCTATCTTGACGGCCTGAAGAAGGACGACTGGTTCAAGATCAACGTCAAGGACGAGGAGGTGATGGAATTCCTCGAGCGTGCGGCCGACCAGGTCAAGCGCCACAAGGAGGAGTTCGACAAGCGCTTCAAGGAGAAGCAGGCCAAGATCACCCAGGGCGACGATCTGGCTCCGGGCGTGCTGAAGATGGTCAAGGTGTTCCTGGCCGTGAAGCGCCGCATCCAGCCGGGCGACAAGATGGCCGGCCGCCACGGCAACAAGGGCGTGGTGTCCAATGTGGTGCCGGTGGAAGATATGCCGTACTCCGCCGACGGCGTGCCGGTCGACATCGTGCTTAATCCGCTGGGCGTGCCTTCGCGCATGAACATCGGCCAGATTCTGGAAGTGCATCTGGGCTGGGCCGCCAAGGGCCTGGGCAAGAAGATCCAGAAGATGCTCGAGGCCCAGGAGAAGGTCGCCAAGATCCGTGCCTTCCTCGACCAGATCTACAACCACCACGTCTCCGGCGCGGTGCAGCATGTCGACCTGAAGTCGCTCACCGACGAGGAAATCTTCACGCTGGCGAACAACCTGCAGGAAGGCGTGCCGATGGCCACGCCGGTGTTCGACGGCGCCGAGGAAACCGAGATCAAGGCGATGCTGAAGCTGGCGGATCTGCCCGAGTCGGGGCAGACCATGCTGTACGACGGCCGTACCGGCGAGGCGTTCGATCGCCCGGTCACCGTGGGCTACATGCATTACCTGAAGCTGCATCATCTGGTCGACGACAAGATGCACGCGCGTTCCACCGGTCCGTACTCGCTGGTCACCCAGCAGCCGTTGGGCGGCAAGGCGCAGTTCGGCGGCCAGCGCTTCGGCGAAATGGAAGTCTGGGCGCTGGAAGCCTACGGCGCGGCCTACACCCTGCAGGAAATGCTGACGGTGAAGTCCGATGACGTGCAGGGTCGCAACCAGATGTACAAGAACATTGTCGACGGAAACCACGAGATGTCGGCGGGCATGCCGGAATCCTTCAACGTGCTGGTGAAGGAAATCCGCTCGCTCGGTATCGACATCGACCTGGAAGAAGTCAAGTGAGCCGCGCGGCCACAGGAGATTTCGCATGAAAGACTTGCTCAATCTGTTCAACCAGCAGCGCGTGACGCCGGAGTTCGACGCGATCAAGATCGCGTTGGCATCGCCGGAGCTGATCCGCTCGTGGTCGTACGGCGAAGTGAAGAAGCCGGAAACGATCAACTACCGCACCTTCAAGCCGGAGCGTGACGGCCTGTTCTGCGCCGCCATCTTCGGACCGGTGAAGGACTACGAGTGCCTGTGCGGCAAGTACAAGCGCATGAAGCATCGTGGCGTGGTCTGCGAGAAGTGCGGCACGGAAGTGACGCTGGCCAAGGTGCGCCGCGAGCGCATGGGCCACATCGAGCTGGCCAGCCCGACCGCGCACATCTGGTTCCTCAAGTCGCTGCCGTCGCGCATCGGCCTGATGCTGGACATGACCCTGCGTGACATCGAGCGCATCCTGTACTTCGAGGCCTTCGTGGTCATCGATCCGGGCATGACTGCGCTCGAGCGCGGCCAGATGCTCAACGAAGACCAGTACCTGGAAGCGGTCGAGGAGCACGGTGACGAGTTCGACGCCCGCATGGGTGCCGAGGCCGTCTACGAGCTGCTGAAGTCGCTGGACCTGCCGGGTGAAGTGATCCGCCTGAAGGAAGAGATCGCCTCCACCGGTTCGGAGACCAAGCTCAAGCGCCTCACCAAGCGCGTGAAGCTGATCGAGGCGTTCCTGGAATCCGGCAACAAGCCGGAGTGGATGGTGCTGACCGTGCTTCCCGTGCTGCCGCCGGACCTGCGTCCGCTGGTGCCGCTGGATGGTGGCCGGTTTGCCACGTCCGATCTGAATGACCTGTACCGCCGCGTCATCAACCGCAACAACCGCCTGAAGCGCCTGCTTGAACTCAGCGCGCCGGACATCATCGTGCGCAACGAGAAGCGCATGTTGCAGGAGTCGGTGGACGCGCTGCTGGACAACGGTCGTCGCGGTCGTGCCATCACCGGCACCAACAAGCGTGCGCTGAAGTCGCTGGCCGACATGATCAAGGGCAAGCAGGGCCGGTTCCGCCAGAACCTGCTCGGCAAGCGCGTGGATTACTCCGGTCGTTCGGTGATCGTGGTCGGTCCGACCCTGCGCCTGCACCAGTGCGGCCTGCCCAAGAAGATGGCGCTTGAATTGTTCAAGCCGTTCATCTTCGCCAAGCTGCAGGCGCGTGGCGAAGCCACCACCATCAAGGCGGCGAAGAAGCTGGTCGAGCGCGAAGAGCCGATGGTCTGGGACATCCTGGAAGATGTCATCCGCGAGCATCCGGTGCTGCTGAACCGTGCGCCGACGCTGCATCGTCTGGGCATCCAGGCGTTCGAGCCGAAGCTGATCGAAGGCAAGGCCATCCAGCTGCATCCGCTGGTCTGTACCGCGTTCAACGCGGACTTCGACGGTGACCAGATGGCCGTGCACGTGCCGTTGTCGATCGAGGCGCAGCTGGAAGCGCGTACCTTGATGATGGCGACCAACAACATCCTGTCGCCGGCCAACGGCGAGCCGATCATCGTGCCGACCCAGGACGTGGTGCTGGGCCTGTACTACATGACCCGCGAGCTGATCAATGCGAAGGGCGCCGGCATGGTGTTCTCCGGCATTGCCGAAGTGCGTCGCGCCTACGACAACCGTGCCGTGCAGTTGCACGCCAAGGTCAAGGTACGCATCAAGCAGGTGGACATCGCCGAGGACGGCACGCGTACCACTGAAACCGCGCTGGTGGAAACCACCGTGGGTCGTGCGCTGCTGCTCGAAATCCTGCCCGAGGGCCTGCCGTTCAAGCTGGCCAATACGGAGCTGTCGAAGAAGGCCATCTCGCGCCTGATCAACGCCTGCTACCGTCGCCTCGGCCTGAAGGAGACGGTGGTGTTCGCGGATCAGCTGATGTACACCGGCTACCGCTTCGCTACCCGCGCGGGCATCTCGATCGGTATCGATGACATGATCATCCCGGCCGAGAAGAAGGGCATCCTCGAGGAAGCCGAGAAGGAAGTCGTCGAAATCCAGCAGCAGTACCAGTCGGGTTTGGTGACGGCCGGCGAGCGTTACAACAAGGTGGTCGACATCTGGTCGCGCACCAACGAACTGGTCGCCAAGGCGATGATCGACGGCATCGGTACCGAGAAGGTGACCGACGCCGACGGCAAGACAGTCAACCAGAAGTCGATGAACTCGCTGTACATCATGGCTGACTCCGGCGCGCGTGGCTCGGTGGCGCAGATTCGCCAGCTCGCCGGCATGCGTGGCCTGATGGCACGTCCCGATGGCTCGATCATCGAGACGCCCATCAAGGCGAACTTCCGCGAAGGCCTGAACGTGCTGCAGTACTTCAACTCCACCCACGGTGCTCGAAAGGGTCTGGCGGATACGGCGCTGAAGACCGCGAACTCCGGTTACCTGACCCGCCGCCTGGTCGACGTGGCGCAAGACGTGGTGATCACCACGGACGATTGCGGCACCGAGGACGGCGTCCTGATGCAGCCGATCGTCGAAGGCGGCGACGTGGTCGAGCCGTTGCGCGATCGCGTGCTGGGTCGTGTGGCCGTCGAGGACGTCTACGCCCCCGGCGACGACGACCAGCCGATCGTGCTGCGCGACACCTTGCTGGACGAAGCCATGGTCGAGAAGCTCGACCAGGCCGGCGTGCAGTTGATCAAGGTGCGTTCGCCGATCACCTGCCAGGCCAGCCATGGCGTGTGCGCACTGTGCTACGGCCGCGACCTGGCCCGTGGCCACCTGGTCAACATGGGTGAAGCCGTGGGCGTGGTGGCAGCGCAGTCGATCGGCGAGCCCGGCACCCAGCTGACCATGCGTACGTTCCACATCGGTGGCGCGGCTTCGCGTGCGGCGGCGGTGGACAACGTGTCGGTGAAGACCACCGGTACGCTGAAGTTCAACAACCTCAAGACCGTGCAGCACAACCAGGGTCACCTGGTGGCGGTGTCGCGTTCGGGCGAAGTGTCGGTCATCGACGCCAACGGCCGCGAGCGCGAGCGCTACAAGGTGCCGTACGGCGCCACCATCGCGGTCAAGGATGGTGCGGCAGTGAAGGCTGGCCAGACCGTGGCCAACTGGGATCCGCATACCCATCCGATCGTCTCGGAAGTGGCCGGTACCGTGCGCTTCATCGACTTCCTCGATGGCGTCACCGTGCAGAGCCAGACCGACGAGCTCACCGGCCTGGAGTCGGCGGTGGTCACCGATCCGAAGCGTCGCGGTACGGCGGCCAAGGATCTGCGTCCGATCGTGCGTCTGGAAGATGCCAAGGGCCGCGAGCTGAAGCTGCCGGGCACCGACGTGCCGGCGCAGTACTTCCTGCCCGCCGGCGCGATCGTGTCGATCCAGAACGGTGTCGAAGTGGGCGTGGGCGACGTGGTGGCACGTATCCCGCAGGAAACCTCGAAGACCCGCGACATCACCGGCGGTCTGCCGCGCGTGGCCGATCTGTTCGAGGCGCGCAAGCCGAAGGAGCCGGCGATCCTGGCCGAGCGCTCCGGCGTGATCAGCTTCGGCAAGGACACCAAGGGCAAGCAGCGCCTGATCATCAAGGACGTGGACGGCAACGAGCACGAGGAACTGATTCCGAAGTGGCGTCAGGTCATCGTGTTCGAAGGCGAGCACGTGGAGAAGGGCGAGACCGTGGTGGACGGCGAGCCGAGCCCGCACGACATCCTGCGCCTGCTCGGCGTGGAGCCGCTGGCGGCCTACCTGGTCAAGGAAATCCAGGACGTCTATCGACTGCAGGGCGTGAAGATCAACGACAAGCACATCGAGGCGATCATTCGCCAGATGCTGCGCAAGGTCGAGATCACCGAACCGGGCGAAAGCCACTACCTGCGCGGCGAACAGGTCGAGCGCGTGCGCATCAACGAGGAAAACGACCGCGCCGTGGCCAAGGGCGAGCGTCCGGCGGAGTACCAGTCGGTGCTGCTGGGCATCACCAAGGCCTCGCTGGCTACCGAGTCGTTCATCTCGGCGGCCTCGTTCCAGGAGACCACCCGCGTCCTTACCGAGGCGGCGGTCCGTGGTACGCGTGACACCTTGCGTGGGCTGAAGGAAAATGTTATTGTCGGTCGGCTGATTCCGGCGGGTACGGGTCTGGCTTACCACGCGCAGCGTCAACGCCGGGGTGGTCTCACCGCCCAAGAGCTCGAAACGCTTTCCGGCTCCGTTGTGGCCCCGGCTTCCGATGTGGAAGCCCCCGTTGGTACAGATGCAGGTGTCGAGTAAACCCGTTCGGGACATTGCTCGCTGAACATACGAAATGAGGTGCAGGGACGCGCCTCGTGTTCGGGTCAGGGATGACAGGGCTTTGCTTGCCTGTGGCGGGCTGCCCATGTTAAATTCCCGCTTCTTGGCAGACCGGATCACATCGGTCTGCCTTTATGTTTCCCAGGAACAGCTTCGCATGACGACAGTCAATCAACTGGTGCGCAAAAACCGCAGCCCGAAGACCTACAAGAGCGCTTCGCCTGCCTTGCAGAGCAGCCCGCAGCGTCGCGGCGTCTGCACGCGCGTGTACACGACCACCCCGAAAAAGCCGAACTCGGCCTTGCGCAAGGTTGCCAAGGTGCGCCTGACCAATGGCTACGAGGTCATCAGCTACATCGGTGGCGAAGGCCACAACCTGCAGGAGCACTCGGTGGTGCTGATTCGCGGCGGCCGCGTCAAGGATCTGCCGGGTGTGCGTTATCACACCGTGCGCGGCAGCCTCGATTGCGCTGGCGTGACCAAGCGTCGCCAGTCGCGCTCCAAGTACGGCGCCAAGCGCCCGAAGGGCTAATCCATTGAAGTGTGCGGCCATGGTTGGCCGCTTTTCCGGCGGGCACGATGTCCGCAAAAAGATAACGGACTCAACACATGTCGCGTAAAGGTTCACATCCCGCCCGTCTGATCCTGCCGGATCCCAAGCATGGCAGCCAGCTGATTGCCCGCTTCATCAACATGGTGATGAAGAGCGGCAAGAAGTCCGTGGCCGAGAGCATCGTCTACGGTGCGCTCGATCATCTGGGCGAAAAGAATGCCGAGCCGGTGGCTCTGGTCGAGAAAGCGCTGAACAACATCGCGCCGACGGTCGAGGTGAAGTCCCGCCGCGTCGGTGGTGCCACCTACCAGGTGCCGGTGGAAGTGCGTCCGGGTCGCCGCATGGCGCTGGCCATGCGCTGGGCCATCGATGCCGCCCGCAAGCGTGGCGAAACCTCGATGCCGCGCAAGCTGGCTGCCGAGTTGCTTGAAGCTTCGGAAAACCGTGGTGGCGCGATCAAGAAGCGCGAAGAGACGCACCGCATGGCCGAGGCCAACAAGGCGTTCTCGCACTACCGCTGGTAAGTGTTTTTCCCTGCCGCCCCCGTGGCGGCAGGATGAAAACCAGTCATCAGGAAACAAGCCGGCCTCGTGCCGGACTTTTCACAAGAGACGTGGCCACGACGGCTGCTTCAGACAGGGCATGGCAGCCCGGCAAAGGTATAGATTCCCATGGCACGCACCACTCCTATCGAGCGCTACCGCAACTTCGGCATCATGGCCCACATCGATGCCGGCAAGACCACCACCACGGAGCGCATCCTGTTCTACACCGGCGTCAGTCACAAGATTGGCGAGGTGCACGACGGTGCGGCCACGATGGACTGGATGGAGCAGGAGCAGGAGCGCGGCATCACCATTACTTCGGCGGCCACCACGTGCTTCTGGAAGGGCATGGATGGCTCGTTGCCGCAGCACCGCTTCAACATCATCGATACCCCCGGACACGTTGACTTCACCATCGAAGTGGAGCGCTCGCTGCGCGTGCTCGATGGTGCGGTGTTCGTGCTCTGCGCCGTGGGCGGCGTGCAGCCGCAGTCCGAGACCGTGTGGCGCCAGGCCAACAAGTACGGCGTGCCGCGTCTCGCCTTCGTCAACAAGATGGACCGTACCGGTGCCAACTTCGACAAGGTGGTCGGTCAGTTGAAGTCGCGCCTGGGTGCGCGCCCGGTGCCGATGGTGGTGCCGATCGGCGCCGAAGACAACTTCGAAGGCGTGGTCGACCTCATCCAGATGAAGGCGGTTTACTGGGACATGGAATCCCAGGGCATGAAGTTCGAGTATCGCGAGATTCCGGATGAGCTCAAGGCCAAGGCCGAGGAAGCCCATGGCTTCATGGTCGAGTCGGCTGCCGAAGCCACCGAAGAGTTGATGAACAAGTACCTTGAGGAAGGCTCCCTTTCCGCCGACGAAATCGTCAGCGGTCTGCGTCAGCGCACCCTTGGCAACGAAATCATCCCGGTCTACTGCGGCACCGCGTTCAAGAACAAGGGCGTGCAGGCGATGCTGGATGCCGTGGTGCATCTGCTACCGTCGCCGGCCGATCGTCCGCCGGTGACTGGTGTCGACGAGAGCGAGAAGGAAGTGTCCCGCACTGCCGACGACAAGGCGCCGTTCTCCGCGCTGGCGTTCAAGATCATGACGGACCCGTTCGTGGGTTCGCTGACCTTCTTCCGCGTCTATTCCGGCGTGCTCAATTCGGGCGACTCGGTGTACAACCCGGTCAAGTCGAAGAAGGAGCGCGTGGGTCGCATCCTGCAGATGCACTCCAATGATCGCCAGGAGATCAAGGAAGTGCGCGCGGGCGACATCGCCTCGGCGGTTGGCCTGAAGGACGTCACCACCGGCGACACGCTGTGCGCGCAGGATCACGTGATCATCCTCGAGCGCATGGTCTTCCCGGAGCCGGTGATTTCGATGGCGGTCGAGCCGAAGACCAAGTCCGACCAGGAAAAGATGGGTATCGCCTTGGGCCGCCTGGCGCAGGAAGATCCGTCCTTCCGCGTGCGTACGGACGAGGAGTCGGGCCAGACCATCATCTCCGGCATGGGTGAGCTGCACCTGGACATCATGGTCGACCGCATGCGCCGCGAGTTCAATGTCGAGGCGAACGTCGGCAAGCCGCAGGTGGCCTACCGCGAAACGATCCGCCTGTCGGACGTGAAGTCGGACTACAAGCACGCCAAGCAGTCGGGCGGCAAGGGCCAGTACGGTCACGTGGTGATCGAGCTGTCGCCGATGACCGACGAGGACCGTGCCAACCCGGGCGTGAAGGACGATTTCCTGTTCATCAACGACATCACCGGTGGCGTGATCCCGAAGGAATTCATCCCGTCGGTCGAAAAGGGTCTGCGCGAGACCATCACCAGTGGCCCGCTGGCCGGCTTCCCGGTGGTGGGTGTGAAGGTCAAGCTGGTGTTCGGCTCGTACCACGACGTCGACTCGTCCGAAATGGCGTTCAAGCTCGCCGCCTCGATGGCGTTCAAGCAGGGCTTTGCCAAGGCGAGCCCGGTGCTGCTTGAGCCGATCATGAAGGTCGAGGTGGTCACGCCGGAGGATTACGTCGGTGACGTCATGGGCGACATGAGCCGTCGTCGCGGCCTGCTGCAGGGCCAGGACGATACGCCGTCGGGCAAGACCATCGACGCGATGGTGCCGCTTGGCGAAATGTTCGGTTATGCGACCACGATTCGTTCGCTGACCCAGGGTCGCGCCACCTTCACGATGGAATTCGACCATTACGCCGAGGCGCCGAACAACATTGCCGAGCAGGTGATGAAGAAGGCGTAACTCGCGCGATCATCCGTGATCGCACAAGCGAAGGGTGGTCATTCTTGGCCACACTTCCAAAAAAAAGCTGGTGCGATCGTTGGTGATCGCGAAAACAACAGATCAGGCGACCCAAGGTCGCACCATCGGACTAGTTCTCTCAGAGGTTTGAGTCATGGCAAAGGGTAAATTCGAACGCACCAAGCCGCACGTCAACGTCGGCACGATTGGTCACGTGGACCACGGCAAGACGACGCTGACGGCAGCACT
>NZ_FOSR01000009.1:0-163070 GCF_900114325.1 Rhodanobacter glycinis | reverse complement strand
TCCACCCGATCGCGATGGACGACGGCCTGCGTTTCGCGATTCGCGAAGGCGGCCGCACCGTGGGCGCCGGCGTGGTTGCCAAGGTCATCAAGTAAGTCGTTTCTTGTGAGAAGCCTGGCATGGATGCCGGGTTGATTCCGCCATCGGGATGGATGGCTGAAGCGTTACAGGGTGTTGCAACTCGCCCGCAGTCAATGCGGGCGAGGGTTGTGCCGAAGGGCCAGTGCCATTAGTGCTGATCCTTTGGTGGTGGCGTCAGCCACCCGTTTTTTCGTGCGTAGTCAAAAAAACGCGACATTCGCGCGAAAAGCATGTATGATTGTCCGTTCACCATGGCGGAAATGGTCGTGGTGGAATGGCAATTCCCGGATTGTGCGAGGTGGTGAGAAGCCCCCTCGATTCACAGTATTTGTTCTTTCGATAACAGGACACGGTTATGGCGAACCAGAAGATTCGCATTCGGCTCAAGGCGTTCGATCATCGTCTGATCGACCGCTCGGCCAGCGAGATCGTCGAGACGGCCAAGCGCACTGGCGCAACGGTTCTCGGCCCGATCCCGCTCCCGACCAAGATCGAGCGCTACACCATCCTCACGTCTCCGCACGTGGACAAGGATGCACGCGACCAGTACGAAACCCGTACGCACAAGCGTGTGCTCGATATCGTCGACCCCAACGACAAGACCGTGGACGCGCTCATGAAGCTTGATCTCGCCGCTGGCGTCGATGTTCAGATCAAGCTCGGCTGAGCGATAGACAGGATACGAAGATGAGTATCGGACTGGTTGGCCGCAAGTGCGGCATGAGCCGACTCTTCACTGAAGATGGACGCTCGATTCCGGTGACGCTGATTGAAGCCACCCCGAATCGCGTCACCCAGCTGAAGACGGAAGATAATGATGGTTACAGCGCAGTGCAGGTTGCGGCGGGCGTCAAGCGTGCCAGCCTCCTGACGCAGCCGCTGAAGGGTCACTACGCCAAGGCGAAAGTCGAGCCGGGTCGTGGCCTGTGGGAGTTCCGCGTGTCCGCCGACGACCTCGGCAAGTACAGCGTGGGCGCCGAGATCAAGGCCGATGACGTGTTCAGCGTCGGTCAGATCGTCGATGTCGCCGGCGTCTCGAAGGGCAAGGGCTTCCAGGGCACGATCAAGCGCTGGAACTTCAAGATGGGTGATGCCACCCACGGTAACTCGCTGTCGCATCGCGCACCGGGCTCCATCGGTCAGCGCCAGACGCCAGGCCGTGTGTTCCCGGGCAAGAAGATGTCGGGCCAGATGGGTAACGTGAACCGCACGCAGCAGGGCCTGGAAGTGGTCAAGGTCGACGTCGAACGTCACCTGATCGCGGTGAAGGGCGCGGTTCCCGGTGCCACCGGCGGCGACGTCATCATTCGTCCGACCACCAAGGGTTGAGGAGAGACGCCATGGAACTGAATGTCATTGGCGCCAAGCCGCTCAGCGTGTCGGACGAAGTGTTCGGCGGCGAGTACAAGAAAGCCCTGGTTCACCAGGTCGTGGTTGCGTACCAGGCCGGCGGTCGTGCCGGTACCAAGGCGCAGCTGAGCCGCGGTGAGATGTCGGGCACCACCAAGAAGTTCAAGAAGCAGAAGGGCGGCGGCGCTCGCCACGGCGATTACCGCGCTCCGATCTTCGTTGGCGGTGGTGTGGCTTTTGCAGCCAAGCCCCGCAGCTATGAGCAGAAGGTCAACCGCAAGGCCTACCGCGTGGCGATTCGCTCGATTCTTTCCGAGCTGAACCGTGCGGGTCGCCTGAAGGTCGTCGAGGGTTTCGGTGTTGATGCGCCGAAGACCAAGTCGATGATCGCCAAGCTGGCCGAGCTGGAAGTGTCCGGTCGCGTGCTGCTGGTGTCGGAAGATGCCACCGAGGCGCTGTACCTGGCTGCCCGCAATATCCCGTACGTGCATGTGCTCGACGTGATGGCGCTGAATCCGGTCAGCCTGGTTGGTTCCGACCACGTGGTGGTGACCGTCGATGCAGTGAAGAAGATCGAGGAGTGGCTGGCATGAGCAACGAACGCATTCTGAATACGCTGCGTGCCCCGCACATCTCCGAAAAGGCCGCGCGCCTTGCCGAGAGCAACCAGTACGTCTTCGTGGTAGCCCCCGTGGCGACCAAGGCCGATGTCCGTGCGGCGGTGGAGCAGATGTTCGACGTCAAGGTCGAGCAGGTGAACCTCGTCAATACCAAGGGCAAGGCGAAGTCCTTCCGTTCCCGCGCTGGCAGCCGCCAGGGCAAGCGCAAGGCCTATGTGCGTCTCGCCGACGGCCAGACCATCGACGTGTCGGCCAAGGCCTGAGCTAGGAGTTTCGTGAGATGGCACTAATCAATCACAAGCCGACTTCGCCGGGCCGCCGCGATGCGGTAAGCGTCCGTACCGAAGGTCTCTACAAGGGTGCGCCGTACGCGCCGCTGGTCGAGGCCCAGTCGAAGACGGGTGGTCGCAACCATTACGGTCGCATCACCGTGCGTCACCGTGGTGGTGGTCACAAGCAGCACTACCGCATCATCGATTTCAAGCGCGACAAGGAAGGCGTCGCCGCCAAGGTCGAGCGCATCGAATACGATCCGAACCGCACCGCGCACATCGCGTTGCTGTGCTACGCCGATGGCGAGCGCCGCTACATCATCGCGCCCAAGGGCGTGGCGGTGGGTGATCGCCTGGTTTCGGGCCGCGACGCGCCGATCAAGGCTGGCAACTGCCTGCCGCTGCGCAGCATCCCGGTCGGCAGCACGATCCACTGCATCGAGATGAAGCCCGGCAAGGGCGCGCAGATTGCTCGCAGCGCCGGCGCCTCCGTGCAGCTGGTGGCCCGCGAGTCCGGTTATGCCACGCTTCGCCTGCGTTCCGGCGAAATGCGCCGCGTCTCGGTCGATTGCCGCGCCACCATTGGTGAAGTCGGCAATTCCGAGCACAGCCTGAAGAAGCTCGGCAAGGCTGGCGCAAAGCGCTGGCTGGGTATTCGCCCGACCGTTCGCGGCGTGGTGATGAACCCGGTCGACCATCCGCATGGTGGTGGTGAAGGCAAGACCTCCGGCGGTCGTCATCCGGTCAGCCCGTGGGGTACGCCGGCCAAGGGTTACAAGACCCGCAACAACAAGCGCACGCAGCAGTTCATCGTGCGTCGTCGTACCAAGTAACGGGAAGCCGACATGCCGCGTTCTCTGAAGAAAGGTCCCTTCGTCGACCTTCATCTCGTGAAGAAGGTGGAAACTGCGGTTTCCACTCACAACAAGCGCCCGATCAAGACCTGGTCGCGTCGCTCGATGATTTTGCCGGAGATGGTCGGTCTGACCATCGCCATTCATAACGGTCGCCAGCACGTGCCGGTGCTCGTCAACGAGAACATGGTCGGGCACAAGCTCGGCGAGTTCGCGGTGACCCGCACCTTCAAGGGCCATGGCGGCGACAAGAAGGGCAAGTGATGAGCACTGAAGCCAAAGCAATCCTGCGCAGCGCCCGCATCTCGGCGCAGAAGGTGCGCCTGGTGGCCGATCTGGTCCGCGGTCTTCCCGTGGGCCGGGCCAGCGACGTGCTGCAATTCACCAACAAGAAGGCCGCACACCTCGTTCGCAAGGTGCTGCTGTCGGCCGTTGCCAACGCCGAGAACAATCTCGGGGCTGACGTCGACGAGCTGAAGGTCTCGCGCATTTTCGTGGACGAAGGTCCGGCGATGAAGCGCATGTTCGCCCGTGCCAAGGGTCGCGGTTCGCGCATCTTGAAGCGCACCAGCCACATCACCGTCGTTGTTGGCGACTGACTGAGGATAGAAGACGATGGGTCATAAAGTTCATCCCACCGGTATCCGCCTCGGCATTGCCAAGGACTGGAACTCGAAGTGGTACGCCAACAAGGGCGAATACGCACAGTATCTTGCCGCCGACCTGCGGGTCCGCGAGATGCTGCGCAAGAAGCTGGCTCAGGCCGGTATCTCGAAAATCCAGATCGAGCGTCCGGCCAAGACCGCACGCGTGACGATCCACACCGCCCGTCCGGGCGTGGTGATCGGCAAGAAGGGCGAGGATATCGAGAAGCTGCGCAAGGAAGTCAGCAAGCTGATGGGCGTTCCGGCGCACATCAACGTCAGCGAGGTGCGCAAGCCCGAGCTGGACGCACAGCTGGTGGCCGAGTCGATCGCGCAGCAGCTTGAGCGTCGCATCATGTTCCGCCGCGCGATGAAGCGCTCGGTCGGCAACGCGATGCGTCTGGGTGCGCTGGGCATCAAGATCAACGTCTCCGGTCGTCTGAACGGCGCCGAGATTGCCCGCTCCGAGTGGGCGCGCGAAGGTCGCGTGCCGCTGCACACCCTGCGTGCCGACATCGATTACGGTTTTGCCGAGGCGAAGACCACCTACGGCATCATCGGCATCAAGGTATGGATCTACAAGGGTGAAATCTTCGACCTGGCGGCTGCATCGGCCGAGTCGAAAGATGATCAGTCACCATCGCGCCGTGAAGGTGGCGAAGGTCGTCGTGAATCGCGTCGCGAGGGCGGTGAAGGCCGTCGCGAGCGGACGGCGAAGTAAGGAGAGTTGCCATGCTGCAACCCAAGCGAACCAAATTCCGCAAGCAATTCAAGGGCCGCAACGACGGTCTGGCACAGTGCTCCAACCTCGTCAGCTTCGGCGAGTACGGGTTGAAGGCCACCACCCATGGTGCGCTCACCGCGCGCCAGATCGAGGCCGGTCGTCGCTGCATCACCCGTTTCGTGAAGCGTGGCGGCAAGTTGTGGATCCGCGTGTTCCCGGACAAGCCGATCACCAAGAAGCCGATCGAAGTGCGAATGGGCGCGGGCAAGGGCAGCGTCGAGTTCTGGGTCGCCCCGATCCAGCCCGGCCGCATGCTTTATGAAATCGAGGGCGTCGACGAGACCACGGCACGCGAGGCGTTCCGCCTGGCCGCTGCCAAGCTCTCGGTGCAGACCCAGTTTGTCAGCCGGGCGGTGATGTGATGGCTATCAAAGATATCAACAACAAGTCGGTCGAAGAGCTGAACCAGCACCTGCTGGACCTTCGCAAGGAGCAGTTCAATCTGCGCATGCAGAAGGGCTCCGGCCAGCTCAGCCAGCCGCACCAGCTGCGCCGCGTTCGGCGCGACATCGCCCGCACGAAGTTCGTGCTCGGCGGCAAGAAGTAAGGGACGGCGGACATGAGCGAGAACAAAAAGCAGGCACGTACCCTCGAGGGCCGTGTCATCAGCAACAAGATGGACAAGACGGTTACCGTCCTGATCGAGCGTCAGGTGCAGCACGGCCTGCTCGGCAAGATCATCCGTCGTTCCACCAAGCTTCACGCGCAGGATGAAATGGGCGCGAACGAGGGTGACGTGGTGCGTATCGCGGAATGCCGGCCGTTGTCCAAGACCAAGCATCACCGCGTGATCGAAATCATCACGCGTGCGAACGTCTAAGGGAGGGTGCAGACATGATCCAGATGCAAAGCACGCTTTCCGCAGCGGACAACAGCGGCGCCAAGGAACTGATGTGCATCAAGGTACTCGGCGGCTCCAAGCGCCGTTACGCCGCGATCGGTGACGTGATCAAGGTCGCCGTGAAAGATGCCATTCCCCGCGGCAAGGTGAAAAAGGGCGAGGTGTACAACGCCGTGGTGGTTCGTACCGCCAAGGGTGTGCGTCGTCCCGATGGCTCGCTGATCCGTTTCGACGGCAACGCAGCGGTGCTCCTCAACAACAAGCTCGAGCCGATCGGCACCCGTATCTTCGGGCCGGTGACGCGAGAGCTGCGCAGCGAGAAGTTCATGAAGATCGTCTCCCTCGCGCCCGAAGTGCTCTGAGCGGAGACCAGAACCATGAACCGTATCCGCAAGGGTGATCAGGTCCTCGTGATCACCGGCAAGAACAAAGGTCAGCGCGGCGATGTGCTGCGCGTTGATGGCGATCGTGTATTCGTCTCCAACGTCAACCTGATCAAGCGCCATACCAAGGCCAATCCGCAAGCCAACCAGCCCGGCGGCATCGTCGAGCGCGAGGCTTCGATCCATATCTCCAATGTGCAGCTGTTCAACCCCGCCACGAACAAGGGTGAACGCGTTGGGATCAAAACGCTTGAAGACAAGCGCAAGGTCCGCGTGTTCCGTTCGAATGGCGAGGTCGTGGACGCGTAAGGAACACAAGTCATGACGCGCCTTGAAACGTTTTACAAAGACCAGGTCGTAGCCAAGCTCACCGAGAAGTTCGGCTACGAGAACGTGATGCAGGTTCCCCGCATCACCAAGATCACGCTGAACATGGGCGTGGGCGAAGCGGCGGGCAACAAGAAAGTGCTCGAGAACGCCGTGGCCGACATGGCCAAGATCGCGGGCCAGAAGCCGGTCACGACCAAGGCGCGCGTTTCCGTCGCCTCGTTCAAGATCCGCGACGGCTGGCCGATCGGTTGCAAGGTCACCTTGCGTCGCGCCCAGATGTGGGAATTCCTGGATCGCCTGATCAATATCTCGCTGCCCCGCGTCCGCGATTTCCGCGGCGTGTCGGGTCGCGCCTTCGATGGCCGGGGCAACTACAACTTCGGCATCAAGGAACAGATCATTTTCCCGGAAATCGATTTCGACCAGATCGACGCGATGCGTGGCATGGACATTTCCATCACCACCACCGCCAAGACGGACGATGAAGCCAAGGCGCTGCTGGAAGCCTTCAGCTTCCCGTTCCGCAACTGATTAGCGAGAGATAAGCAATGGCAAAGACCTCGATGGTCAACCGCGATATCAAGCGGACCAAGCTCGTCAAGAAGTACGCCGCCAAGCGCGCCGAACTGAAGGCGATCGTGCTCAGCACCACCGCCTCGTACGACGAGAAGATGGAAGCCCAGAGCAAGTTGCAGAAGCTGCCGCGTGACGCCAGCCCGGTGCGCCAGCGCAACCGTTGCGCGTTGACCGGTCGTCCGCGTGGTGTCTACAGCAAGTTCGGCCTTGGCCGCAACAAACTGCGCGAAGCCACCATGCGCGGCGATGTGCCGGGTCTGCGCAAGGCCAGCTGGTAAGAAACCTGCAGGGCGCTACCGGTTTCGGCCGGTGGCAGCCTTCTCCGGGGACGATGTATCGCCCCCGTGGCGCGATTTCAGCCCCGAAATTCGCTAAAGCCTGGAAATGCTGTTATAGTCGTCGGTCTGCGCAAGGCAGGCTGGCTTCTTGCCGGCACACAATTTGAATTGATTTCCGGTTTTATCGGATATCGGTGCACTCTGAAGGATGTTTTCATGAGCATGACTGATCCCATCGCCGATCTGTTTACGCGTATTCGCAATGCCCAGCTTACGGGCAAGAAGACCGTGAACATGCCGTCGTCGAAGTTGAAGGTGGCCATCGCCAACCTTCTCAAGAATGAGGGCTATATCCTCGACGCCCAGGCCTCCGACATGGAAGGCAAGCCGGTGCTCGAGATCAAGCTCAAGTATTTCGAAGGCCGTCCGGCCATCGAGACCATTTCCCGCGTTTCCCGCTCGGGCCTGCGTGTTTATCGCGGCAAGGACGAGCTGCCGAAGGTGCTCGGCGGTCTGGGTATCTCGATCATCTCGACTTCCGCCGGTCTGCTGACCGACGCACAAGCCCGTGCCAAGGGCCTGGGCGGCGAAGTCATCGGCCAGGTCGCATAAGGAGTCGACGATGTCCCGTGTTGCCAAGAAGCCGGTTTCCCTGCCCAAGGGCGTGGAACTGAAGATCGCCGATGACGGCATTTCCGTGAAGGGCCCGAAGGGCACGCTGTCGACCCATGCCCTGCCGGGCGTGTCGATTGCCCTGGACAATGGGGTCGCCACCATTTCTCTCGCCGAGGGCGCCGACGACAAGTTCGGCGGTACCGCGCGCGCCCTGCTGGCCAACATGGTCAAGGGTGTGTCCGACGGCTACGAGCGCAAGCTGGAGCTGGTCGGCGTGGGTTACCGCGCGTCGATGGCCGGCAAGGCTCTCAATCTCAGCCTGGGCTTTTCGCACCCGGTGGTGTTCGAGGCGCCGGAAGGCATCAGCCTCGAGACGCCGTCGCAGACCGAAATCCTGATCAAGGGCGCTGACAAGCAGCGCGTGGGTCAGGTGGCGGCCAAGATTCGCGGATTCCGTCCGCCGGAGCCCTACAAGGGCAAGGGCGTGCGCTATTCCGGCGAGAAGATTTCCCTGAAGGAAGCAAAGAAGGCGTAACGGTCGATCCGTTTCCAAGGAATTATGACAATGAACAAGAACGAATCCCGTCTGCGTCGCGCCAAGTCCACGCGCGCCCATATCCGCAAGCTCGGTGTGGCCCGCCTGTCGGTGCATCGCACGGGTCAGCACCTGTATGCCCAGGTTTTCGACGCCTCCGGCACGAACGTCGTGGCGGCTGCCTCGACCGTGCAGAAGTCGGTTGCCGAGGGCCTGAAGGGCACCAAGAACTTGGAAGCGGCCGCTGCCGTGGGCAAGGCCGTGGCCGAGCGTGCGCTGGCTGCGGGCGTCGAGAGCGTTGCTTTCGATCGCTCGGGTTTCCGTTATCACGGTCGCATCAAGGCCCTGGCCGAAGCGGCTCGCGAGGCTGGCCTGAAGTTCTGATGTTGCGGCAACCGGGTCGGCCTTGCCGATGCCGGTTGCACCAGAAACACCTACAACTCCAAGCGGCTCAGCCGCAAGCAAAGTCCCGGTTCGCTGGGCATATGGATGGAACATGTCTTCTAACGATCGCGAAAATTCGGACGGCCTGCTCGAGAAGCTGATCGCCGTCAACCGCGTGGCCAAGACCGTCAAGGGTGGCCGCCAGATGAGCTTCACTGCACTGACCGTGGTCGGTGACGGCGAGGGCAAGGTCGGCTTCGGTTATGGCAAGGCGCGTGAAGTGCCGGTGGCCATCTCCAAGGCGATGGAGCGCGCGCGCCGCAACATGGTGAACATCGACCTGAACAACGGCACCCTGTGGTACGCCATCAAGGCCAATCACGGTGCGGCCCGTGTCTACATGCAGCCGGCTTCCGAAGGTACCGGCGTGATCGCCGGTGGCGCCATGCGCGCCGTGCTGGAAGTGGTGGGCGTGAAGAACGTGCTGGCCAAGGCCGTCGGTTCGCGCAACCCGATCAACCTGGTTCGCGCCACCATCAAGGGCCTGCAGGCGATTGCCTCGCCGAAGCAGATCGCCGCCAAGCGTGGCAAGACCGTGGAAGAGGTGCTGGGTCATGGCTAAGAAGAACGAAGCCGCTGCCACCGTGCGCGTGCGCCTGGTCAAGGGCCTGCGTGGCGTGCAGAGCCGCCATCGTCTCAGCGTCAAGGCGCTGGGTCTGAACAAGCTGAACGACGTCCGTGAACTGAAGGATAGCCCGCAGGTGCGTGGCCTGATCAACACGGTCTACTACCTTGTCCGGGTCGAGGAGTAAGCATCATGCGTCTGAATGACATCAAGCCGGCCGCCGGTTCCCGCAAGACGCGCCTGCGCGTCGGTCGCGGCATCGGTTCGGGCCTGGGCAAGACGGCCGGTCGCGGCCACAAGGGTCAGCATGCCCGCGCGGGCGGCACCCACAAGTACGGTTTCGAAGGCGGTCAGATGCCGCTGCAGCGCCGGTTGCCGAAGGTCGGCTTCCGCTCGAAGATGAAGGCCGAAAGCCAGCAGGTGTTCCTGTACCAGCTGGCCAACCTGAAGGCGGATGTGATCGACGTGATCGCCCTGCATCAGGCCGGTCTGATCGACAGCCGCGCCAAGAAGGTCAAGGTCGTCGCCAAGGGCGAGATCGGCCGTGCGGTGAAGCTTTCCGGTTTGCTCGCGACGGCCGGTGCCAAGGCCGCCATCGAAGCGGCCGGCGGCAGCGTGGAGTAATTGACGGTGGCGGCAGCCAAGGGCAAAGCGCTCGGATCGACCGGCAAACTCACGGAGCTGCGCCAGCGCATCTTCTTCGTGATTGGCGCGTTGGTCGTGTACCGTCTCGGCTCGTTCATCCCGGTGCCGGGCGTCAATCCGGATGCGATGACCAATCTGATCGGTCAGAGCGGCGGTCTGCTGGACATGTTCAACATGTTCTCGGGCGGTTCACTGGGGCGCTTCTCGGTGTTCGCGCTGGGCGTGATCCCGTACATCTCGGCATCGATCGTGGTGCAGATGATGGGTTCGGTGTTGCCGAGCCTGCAGGCCCTGAAGAAGGAAGGGCAGGCGGGCCAGCGGACGCTGACCATGTATACCCGCTTCGGCACGGTGGGCTTGTCGGCGTTCCAGGCCTTCGGCATCTCGATGGCATTGATGAAGCAGTCCAGCGGCGGCATGCCGGTGGTCTACATGCCCGGCTACGGCTTCGTGCTGTCCGCCGTGGTAGGTCTGACCGCCGGTTCCATGTTCCTGATGTGGCTGGGTGAGCAGATGACCGAGCGTGGTATCGGCAACGGCATTTCGCTGCTGATCTTCGCCGGTATCGTGGCCGGCTTGCCGGGTGCGGTGACCCATACCCTGGGCATGGCGAACAACGGTGAGCTGTCGGTGTTGAAGCTGCTGATGGTGGTGGGCCTGGTACTGGCGGTAACGGCGTTCTGCGTGTTCATGGAGCGTGCGCAACGGCGCATCACCGTGAACTACGCGCGGCGATCCGGCGGGCAAAAGGCCTACATGAACCAGACCTCGCACCTGCCGCTGAAGATCAACATGTCGGGCGTGATCCCGCCGATCTTCGCGTCCAGTCTGCTGATGTTCCCGGCTACGGCGGCGACATGGTTCAGTGCCGGCAGTCAGTCGCATTGGCTGCAGAACCTGACCCAGATGCTGTCGCCGGGCGAGCCGACGTACGACATCGTGTATTCGCTGCTGGTGATCATCTTCGCCTTCTTCTATACGGCGATCGTGTTCAACTCGCAGGAAACGGCGGACAACCTCAAGCGTTCGGGTGCCCTGATTCCGGGTATCCGGCCGGGTCGTTCGACGGCGGAGTACATCGATGCCGTGATGACGCGCCTGACGGGTGTTGGCGCGGTCTACCTGGTGCTGGTGTGCCTGGTGCCGACATTCATGCAGAGCTACTGGCATGTTCCGTTCTACTTCGGTGGCACTTCGCTGCTGATCGTGGTGGTGGTGGTGATGGACTTTACGGCGCAGATCCAGGCGCATCTGGTCAGTCACCAGTACGAAGGTCTACTCAAGAAGGCCAATTTGCGGCGCAGTTGAGTCGGCGGGCAGTTGGTCAAATCGGGGAGTGCGCGGTGCCTGGGTACCGCAGGGCTTTCCTGTCAAGGTAATTCAGGTTAAAATTGCGCGTTTACCGCGCACGAAACGCATCGGAGAAGTACATCATGGCGCGCATCGCGGGTGTCAATTTGCCGGTCCAGAAGCATGTCTGGGTTGGTCTGCAAAGCATTTACGGCATCGGTCGCAGCCGAGCCAAGAAAGTCTGTGAGGAAACCGGCGTGGTCCCGACCACCCCGATCAAGTCCCTCAGTGAAGGCGAGGTTGAAAAGCTGCGCCAGGAAATCGGCAAGTACGTCGTCGAAGGCGACCTGCGCCGTGAAGTGGGCATGGCCATCAAGCGTCTGATGGACCTGGGTTGCTACCGTGGCTTGCGCCACCGCCGCGGCCTGCCGGTGCGCGGCCAGCGCACGAAGACGAACGCTCGTACCCGCAAGGGTCCGCGTCGCGCAATCAAGAAGTAACGGATTCCGAATATGGCAAAGCCGGTCAAGACCAAGAAGAAGATCAAGCGTGTCGTCACGGATGCCGTGGCACATGTGCAGGCCTCCTTCAACAACACCATCATCACCATCACCGATCGTCAGGGCAATGCTCTGTCGTGGGCGACTGCCGGTGGCGCGGGTTTCCGCGGCTCGCGCAAGTCGACCCCGTTCGCTGCCCAGGTCGCCGCCGAAAAGGCTGGTCGTGCCGCTGGCGACTACGGCGTAAAGACGGTGGAAGTGCGCATCAAGGGCCCCGGTCCGGGTCGCGAGTCGGCGGTTCGTTCGCTGAACGCACTGGGCTACAAGGTCCTCAACATCATTGACGTCACGCCGATTCCGCATAACGGCTGCCGTCCCCCCAAGAAGCGTCGAGTCTAAGGAGTTACCCATGGCCCGTTATCGTGGAGCTACCTGCAAGCTCGCCCGTCGTGAGGGTTCGGACCTCAGCCTGAAGAGCCCGGCCCGTGCGCTGGATTCCAAGTGCAAGCTGGAGAACAAGCCCGGCCAGCATGGCGCCAACAAGCGCATGCGCATGTCCGACTACGCCGTGCAGCTGCGTGAGAAGCAGAAGGTCAAGCGCATCTACGGCGTGCTTGAGCGTCAGTTCAGCAACTACTACAGCAAGGCGTCGACCCTGAAGGGCAACACCGGTGAGAACCTGTTGCGCCTGCTCGAAAGCCGTCTTGACAATGTCGTCTATCGCATGGGTTTCGCGGTCACCCGCGCCCAGGCCCGTCAGCTCGTGGCCCACAAGGCTGTGCTGGTGAACGACAAGAAGGTCAACATCCCTTCGTACCAGGTTCGCCCGGGCGACGTGATTGCGCTCACCGAAAAGGCACGCAGCCAGTTGCGCGTGCAGGAAGCGGCCACCGTGTTCGACACGATGGATCTGCGTCCGACGTGGGTTGAAGTGGATGCGAAGAAGTTCGCAGGTACCTTCAAGGCGCTGCCTGATCGCGGCGACCTGCCGTCCGATATCAACGAAGCCCTGATCATCGAGCTTTACTCGAAGTAATTTACCGGAGCCTTGCATGGCAGTTTCGTCAACTAGTGTGCTGCGGCCTCGTGGCCTCAGCGTCGAGCAGCTTGGAGCCAACCGTGCCCGGGTGGTGGTTGAGCCGCTCGAACGTGGCTTCGGCCATACCCTGGGCAACGCGCTGCGCCGCGTGCTGCTCTCCTCGATTCCCGGCAGTGCCATCATCGAGGTGGAAATCGATGGCGTGCTGCACGAATACACCACCCTCGAAGGCCTGCAGGAGGACGTGATCGAAGTCCTGCTGAACCTCAAGGACGTGGCCATTCGCCAGCATACCGGCGACGAAGTCACCCTGACCCTGTCCAAGAAGGGCAAGGGCGTGGTCACCGCCGGCGACATCACCGTGGATCACACGGTCGAGATCATCAATCCCGAGCACGTGATCTGCCACCTGACCAAGGACATCGCGCTCAACATGCGCCTGAAGGTGCATCGCGGCGTCGGCTACCAGCCGGCCAGCGCGCGCCAGCACCCGGATGACGAGGCGCGCCCGATCGGTCGCCTGCAGCTGGATGCGTCCTTCGCGCCGGTGCTGCGCGTGGCCTACGAAGTGGACGCCGCTCGTGTCGAGCAGCGCACCAACCTCGACAAGCTGGTGCTGGATATCGAGACCAACGGCACCATCGGTGCGGAAGACGCGGTTCGCAAGGCTGCCGAGATCCTCAACGACCAGCTGTCGGTGTTCGGTGACTTCTCGCGTCGCGAGAGCGCTACCGACAAGGCCGAGAAGAGCGGTTTCGATCCGCTGCTGCTGCGTCCGATCGATGATCTGGAGCTCACCGTGCGTTCGGCGAACTGCCTGAAGGCCGAGAGCATCTACTACATCGGCGACCTGGTGCAGAAGACCGAGGTCGAGCTGTTGAAGACGCCGAACCTGGGCAAGAAGTCGCTGACCGAGATCAAGGATGTGCTTGGTGGTCGTGGCCTCGCGCTCGGCATGAAGCTTGAAAACTGGCCGCCGCCGGGCTTGTCGCACGGCATGCAGCTGGGTTGATGTTGATGCAGCGGCGACCCTTGGGTCGCCGCTGCAGTTACAAACTGGCGGGGGCCTTCGGGCTGTTCCGCCGGATCACGCCGCCACCTGGCTGCGTATTTGGAGCAGTCCCCTTTGACTGCCCGACCAAAGGCCGATCTGGCCTTTCATGCGATCTCCTGATCGCCAGAGCAACAGACGGCCATTCATGGCCGCACTTCTCACAAGGGCCCGTTTTGACAGGGCTTGGAACAGCGGGCAACCGCGGAAAGCCGGACACAGGTGCCGGTTTTTCATAACAACAGACAGAGAGAGTTTTGCCATGCGCCACATGAAATCCGGCCGCAAGTTCAACCGTACCAGCAGCCACCGCGAAGCGATGTTCAAGAACATGGCCTCGTCGCTGTTCAAGCACGAACTGATCCGCACCACCTTGCCGAAGGCGAAGGAACTTCGTCGCGTCGCCGAGCCGCTGATCACCCTGGCCAAGAACGATGGCGTCGCCAATCGTCGCCTTGCCTTTGCGCGCCTGCGCGACAAGGAAGCCGTGGGCAAGCTGTTCGTCGAGCTGGGGCCGCGTTACCGCGAGCGTGCCGGCGGTTACCTGCGCGTCCTGAAGTGCGGCTTCCGCCCGGGCGACAATGCGCCGATGGCGTATGTCGAACTGGTTGATCGTCCGCAGGCGGCCGAAGCCGTCGACGCCGAGTAAGTCTTCGATTCATTCGGACGTCCATGCGTCCATGCAAAACCCCGGCCGGGCAACCTGCCGGGGTTTTGCTTTTTCGGCGGGTGCAAAATGTCGCTGTTGCTGACAGCGTGCGGGCAAGCGGGTAATGTCTTGCCTTCTCCCATCACCCTAGCAAGTCCATGAACCCATTGCGCTGGTCGTACCGTGTCAGTCTTCTCGCCGGCTTCGTGGTCTGTGCCGGCCTGGTCGGCTTCGCGTTGTACGCGCAATACGTGCTGATGATGGACCCGTGCCCGCTGTGCATCCTGCAGCGTGTGGTGTTCATCGCGCTTGGCGTGGTCTTCCTGATCGGTGGCCTGCATGCGCCGCGTGGTGGTGGACGTTGGGTCTATGTGGTCCTGCTGGTACTGATTGCGCTGATCGGCGTGGGTATTGCCAGCCGCCACTTGTGGATCCAGTCGCTGCCGCTCGATGAGGTGCCGAGTTGCGGGGCGCCGTTGGGTTACATGCTCGAGACGCGCGCCAGCCACGGCGGCGTGATCGGCGTGCTGGCCAAGGTGCTCACCGGTTCCGGCGAATGCGCCCGGGTGCAACCGATCCTGGGCTTGTCGATGCCCTGGTGGTCGTTGATCTGGTTCGTGTTGCTCGGGCTGTGGTCGGTCCGGGCCGGGATGCGCCGTGCCATCGGAACCCGGCGATGAACGAGTCGATGCAAGCCGGATCTCCGGCCGCGGACTGGACGCCGTCGTCATGGCAGCGGCATGAGGCGCTGCAACAGCCTCGCTACGAGGACGCGGAGGAACTGGCGTCTGCCACGTCGCAGCTGGCGCAACTGCCGCCGCTGGTGACTTCCTGGGAAGTGCTGGCGTTGAAGCAGTCGTTGGCCGAGGCGCAGGAGGGTCGCCGCTTCCTGTTGCAGGGCGGCGATTGCGCCGAAAGCTTTGCGGACTGTTCCAGTCCGATCATTTCCAATCGCCTGAAAGTGCTGCTGCAGATGAGCCTGGTGCTGGTGCACGGCCTGAAGCAGCCGGTACTGCGCGTGGGCCGTTTCGCGGGGCAGTACGCCAAGCCGCGTTCGGCAGATACCGAAACCCGCGACGGCGTGACGCTGCCCAGTTTCCGCGGCGACGTGGTGAACGGCCCGGCTTTCACCGCCGAGGCGCGCCGGCCCGATCCGCAACGATTGATCAGCGCACATTCGCATTCCGCGTTGACCATGAACTTCGTGCGCGCACTGATCGACGGCGGCTTCGCCGATCTGCGCCACCCCGAGTATTGGGATCTCACCTGGGTCGAGCGCTCGCCGATGGCTGCCGATTATCGGCGCATGGTTGCGGCGATCGGCGATTCGCTGCGCTTCATGGAGACGCTGGCTGGCCCGATCGCGGGTTTCTCCAAGGTGGATTTCTTCACCTCGCACGAAGCGCTGTTGCTGCATTACGAGCAGGCATTGACGCGGCAGGTGCCGCGCCACCCGGGCTGGTTCAACCTGTCCACGCATTTCCCGTGGATCGGCATGCGCACCGCGGCATTGGATGGTGCCCACGTGGAATACTTCCGTGGCATCCGCAACCCGGTCGCGGTGAAGGTGGGGCCGTCGGTGACGCCGGAGCGATTGTTGCCGCTGATCGATGCGCTGAACCCCGACGATGAACCCGGCCGGTTGACCCTGATCCACCGCATGGGCAACGCCAAGGTCGGTGAGGCGCTGCCACCCTTGCTGGAAGCGGTGAAGCGCGAGGGACGACGCGTGCTGTGGGTGGCCGATCCGATGCACGGCAACACTGAGAGTACCTCGAACGGCTACAAGACGCGGCGCTTCGACAATATTCGCGGCGAGCTCGACCAGGCCTTCGACATCCACGCGGCTGCCGGTACCCGGCTCGGTGGCGTGCATCTGGAGCTCACCGGTGAAGATGTCACCGAATGCCTGGGCGGCGCGCGCGACCTCTCCGAGACCGACCTCGAACGTGCCTACAAGTCGATGGTCGACCCGCGGCTCAACTACGAGCAATCGCTGGAACTGGCGATGCTGATCGTGCGCAAATCGGTGGGATGAACCGCTGCGGGTGAATGACATCGGATGACGAGTGTCATGTCGGTGCCATGCGCCGTGCACTGGGGTGCATTTGCCTGATGCGAGATGATGGCCCCCTCTGGAGGGAGCCGATTGCATGATGGATAAACGGGTTGCGACACCGCGTATCGACATGTGGACGCTGGTGGGCCTGGCGCTTCTGCTGTTGCCGCTGCTGACCATGGCGCATGAATTGCTGGGACACGGCCTGGTTTGCGTGGCCAGCGGTCATCGACCGAGCGAGCTGGGGGCGTATTACGTCGAATGTCCCGGTACCGGGGCGTGGAGCCGGCGCATCGTGGCCATGGCGGGTACCGGCGTGGACGTCGTGGTGGCCGTGCTGGCGGTCCTGGCATGGCGGTTCGTGCAGCGACCCCTGCCGAAGCTGGCGCTGTGGATCGTGTTCACCGTGAAAGGCATGGTCGCGGCAGGCTACTGGATGTTTTCTGGCGCCACCAATCTGGGCGACTGGGGCCCGGCGGCAGGTGGCGGCATCGGGCCGTTGCCGTGGCCCTGGTTGTGGCGCGCGCTGATGTTTGCGATCGGCCTGTGCGTGTACATCATGGTGGTCAAGCGATCGATCCGGATGATGTTTGCGATGCTCGGCGGTGGCGAACAGGCGCGCCACGTGCAACGCAGGGCCGCCATGACGATCTACCTTGTCGGTGGCGCGATGGCGGTGCTGGTCAGCCTGTTCAATCCGCTGGGGATCGTGATCACCCTGATGTCGGCCGTCGCCTCGTCGTTTGGCGGCACGGCCGGCCTGTTCAATGTGGCGTGGCCTCGACCGTGCACGGAGCCGCCACGCGATTTCACTGTCGGCCGGAACTACGTCATCGTCATCCTGGGCGTGCTGGTGACGCTGGGGTTCGCCGTGGTACTGGGGCCGACGGTCTACCTGCACTGAGGCTTGGCCAGGCGGGCCGGTGCGGCGGAAGGAATCGCTTCAGCGGGCTCAGCCGCAGCACGGTTTTTGCAACTGCACCGGTGGACACGGCACGCTGCCGTACGAGCAGAACACGCAGCAGTCGCCCGGCCTGGGTTGCAGCAGCAACCCGCAGTGCGTGCATTCGTGGAAATACACGCAGGCGTTGGTCGGCATGGTTTCGATGGATGAATGACCGCAGCCGGGGCAGGTCAGCGTGCTTTGCCGCATGGGTTCGGACATGGCGTGCTCAGGGCGCCCCTTCGGCGACCGGTTTGCCATCCACCGTATTGAGGAACTTCGGCGCCCGCCACGCATGCGTGTGTTGTTCGAAGCCGTAGGCAATCGAGATCAGCGTCGGTTCGCTCCACTTCGCACCGAACAGCACGATGCCCACGGGCAATCCGTGGGCCCAGCCTGCAGGCACGGCAATCGAGGGGTAGCCGGCTATCGCGGCAGGTTGCGAGGAGCCACCAATGGTGGGGTCGCCGCTGACAATATGGTCGCCCAGCACCGGGTCGGTCATGAAGGCCGGCCCCTCCGATGGCGCCAGCAGCGCGTCGAGGTGGTGTGCCTTGAGTGCAGCGTCAATCCCCTCCGGGCCGGCCAGCCGTTTCACTTTCGCCAGCGCATCGAGATAGGCCTTGTCGGTGAGCGGGCCTTTCGCTTCCGCCTGCTCGAACAGGTCTTGCCCGAACCACGGCATTTCCTGCGTGGCATGCGCCTTGTCGAACGCGATCACGTCGGCCAGCGTGTGCACTTTCAGGTCAGTGCGGGTGGCGAGATAGGCCTTGAGATCGTGCTTGAAGTCGTACAGCAGCACGGTCATTTCCAGCGGGCCGAGTTCGTTGAGGTGCGGCAGTTTCACCGGGTCGACGATGATGGCGCCCTGGGCCTTCATCGTGGCAATGGCGGCATCGAGTACGCGGTCGGCATTCGGTTCGTTGCCGGCAAACTGGCGCACCACGCCGATGCGCTTGCCGCGCAGGCCGTTCGGATCGAGGAAGCGGGTGTAGTCGGTCTTGTGCTTGTCCGCGTCGATGGTGGCCGGATCGCGCGGGTCGCTGCCGGCGATCACCGTGAGCAAGGTGGCGGCATCGGCGACATCACGCGCCATCGGGCCGGCAGTGTCCTGGTTGTGGCTGATCGGCACGATGCCGGCGCGACTCACCAGGCCCAGCGTGGGCTTGATGCCGACGATGCCGTTCATCGAGGACGGGCAGAGGATCGAACCGTCGGTTTCGGTGCCGACCGCCACCGTGACCAGGCCTGCGGCCACCGCGGCACCGGGACCGGAGCTGGAGCCGCACGGGTTGCGATCAAGCGCGTAGGGGTTTTTGGTCTGCCCGCCGACGCCACTCCAGCCACTGCTGGAATGCGAGGAACGGAACGACGCCCATTCACTGAGGTTGCCCTTGCCGAGGATCACCGCCCCGGCGGCGCGCAGCTTCGCCGTCACGGTGGCATCCGTGGGTGCGGGCGCCGCGGCCAGCGCCAGTGAGCCCGCGGTGGTCCGCTCGTGGTCGCCGGTATCGATGTTGTCCTTCAGCAAGACCGGGATGCCATACAGCGGGCCGTCTGTCTTCGTGCGCTTGGCGTCCAGCGCGGCGGCGATCTTCAGTGCGTCGGGATTGGTTTCGATCACGGCGTGCAGGCTGGGGCCGCTTTGATCGATGCGATGGATGCGTTCGAGGAAGCTGCGCGTCAACGCCTGGCTGCTCAGCTGGCCGGCTTTCATCTGTTGCTGCAAGGTGGCAATGGACGCGTAGGCATCGTCATGTTCCTGCGCGGCCAGTGGCGCGGCAACGAACAGGGCGGCGAGCAGGCAGGGTGCAAGTGACGGGCGCATCATCGGAACCTCCGGACGTGCGGCAAGCTGCCGCGCCTTCGCAGCTTACCTGTCTGCATCGAGCAACGCAGCTCGTATACTGGATGGATGAACGTGCGTATCGGGGAAGTGCAAACGGTCGAGGTTGGGAGCTCGCATCGGCGTGGCGCCGGCGGAGCGGTACTCACCGCGGTGCTGGCCATCCTGCTGGCCTGGTTGTCGCCGCTGCGGGCTGCTGCACCGGGGGACAACGCGGCCCCGCAGGTGCCCGATACCTTGCAGCAACGCATCGCCGCATGCACCAGTTGCCATGGCGTGCACGGCGAAGGCTCGCCGGGCAGCGGTTTCTTTCCGCGCCTGGCCGGCAAGCCGGCCGGTTACCTGGCGCGCCAATTGATGTATTTCCACGATGGCCTGCGCAAGTACGCGCCAATGGAGTACATGGTGCGCAGCTTGAGCCCGGCCTACATGCGCGAGATCGCCGAGTATTTCGCCGCGCAGCAGGTGCCCTACCAGCGCTCGCAGGTGCCGCACCTGCCGGCGACCACGTTGCAGCGTGGCGAACAACTGGTCACGCAAGGCGATCCGGCGCTGAAGGTGCCTGCGTGCGAGCGCTGCCACGGCAAGTCGCTGACTGGCGTGGAACCGGACATTCCCGGCCTGGTCGGCCTGCCGTACGATTACATCAGTTCGCAGCTCGGCTCCTGGCGTACCGGCACGCGCGCCGCAGCGGCACCGGATTGCATGTCCGAAATCGCCAACCGCTTGACTCCGACTGACATCAGTGCGGTTGCCGCGTGGCTGGCCACGCGCCAGCTGCCGGCCGACACGCACGCGTTGCCGGCCGGTTCGGTGACGCCGCCGCTGGTTTGCGGGGTGCTTGCCGGCAAGGGTGGAGACGGCACATGAAGTGGCTACGTCGACTGGTGATCCTGATCGTGCTGCTGGTAGCCGTACTGGGTGGCAGGCTGTTCCTTGGTGGGCACAGTGATGAATCGGCGCCCGGCGCGACGAGCCAGGTCAGTGCGGCCACGCTGAAGGACCCGGCACTGATCGCGCGCGGCAAGTACCTGACCACGGTCGGCGACTGTGTTTCCTGCCACACCGAGCAGGGCGGTGCGGATTTCGCCGGTGGCCGGATCTTGCCCACGCCGTTTGGCAACATTCCCACCCCCAATATCACCCCGGACAAGGCCACCGGTCTGGGCGACTGGCGCTTCGAGGATTTCTGGCGCGCGCTGCACGACGGCATCGGTCGTCACGGCGAGTTTCTGTATCCGGCGTTTTCCTACACCTCGTTCACCAAGGTGGATCGTGACGACGCGCTCGCCATCTTCGCCTACCTGCAGTCGCTGGCGCCGGTGCACAAGCCGGCCAAGCCGCTTGGCCTGAGTTTCCCCTACAACGTGCGCGAAGGGCTGGCAGCCTGGCGCGCGCTGTATTTCCGAGAAGGCGTGTACCAGCCTGATCCGACCAAGTCGGCGGCATGGAATCGCGGTGCCTACCTGGTGCAGGGACTGGGTCATTGCAACGAATGCCATGCCGCGCGCAGCGCGTTCGGCGGCACCCATGCGTTGCCGTTGTCCGGTGGCCGGATTCCGGTGCAGGACTGGTACGCGCCCGACCTCAGCAGTCGCGCCCATGGCGGCTTGCAGGGCTGGACCGAACAGGACATCGTCGATTTGCTGAAGAACGGGCAAGCGGCCAAGGGCGCCGCCTTCGGACCGATGGCCGAGGTTGTCGCCAGCAGCACGCAATACATGCACGACGACGATCTGCGGGCGATCACCATCTACCTGCAATCGTTGCCGCCGCGCGCGGCACCTGCGCCCGCGGGACCCGTGCCGGCCGCGACGGCGATGGTGAATCAGGGGGCGAAGATCTATGCCGCGAGTTGTGCGGATTGCCACGGCAAGGATGGCGAGGGCGTGGCCGGTGTCTATCCGCCGCTGGCCGGCAATTCGTCCGTGCTCGATCCTTCCGGCCTCAATGCCATTCGCGCGGTTCTGCTGGGCGGCTTCCCGCCGACCACGGCAGGCAATCCGCGGCCGTACTCGATGCCACCCTTCGCGCAGAAGCTGAGCGATGCCGACGTTGCGGCCGTGGTCAGCTATATCCGCCATGCGTGGTCGAATGATGCGCCGGCGGTGCATCAGCGCGACGTGTTCAAGTACCGGCATACGCCGATCGAGTGAAACGAAACTCGGTGTCTCCCGCTGCCCGGCCGTTTGCGCGGGCGGCACGGGCGTGTGCGGCGTTTTTTCCTCCGGGCGGCGCGCAACGCCGGGCCCATCGATAGCTGACCGCGAAATCTTTACGCGTTCTATACGGCGCAGGGGTCTTTGGCTACCCCTTTCTTATGCGCCGGTTCCTACAGTGCACGCCACTGCATCAACGGAGAACGTTCCGTGGACCTCATCTATCTCCTGCTGATTTTCGTGCTCGCCGCGGCCGGTCTCGGCTTCCTGCTGATCTGCGATCGGCTTGGCCGGCGCTGACTCGCGCGCCTCATCCTGAAGGACTTTTCCATGACGCTGATTTATGGCGCGGCCATCGCCATCGCGGTGGCCCTGGCCGGTTACCTGTGCGTGGCCCTGCTCAAGCCGGAGTGGTTTGAATGACTGTCAACGACTATCTGCAGATCGGCCTGTTCCTTGCCGTGTTGCTGTTGCTGGTGAAACCGGTCGGCAGTTACATGGCGCTGGTGTTCGCCGAGTCGCCCAACCGGGTGACGCGCTTCGGTGGCCATGTGGAACGTGGCATCTACCGCGTGTGCGGCATCCGCGCCGACGAGGACATGGGCTGGAAGCGCTACGCCCTCGCGGTGCTGGCGTTCAACGTGCTGGGGTTGCTGGCCGTCTATCTGCTGCAACGCGTGCAGCAATGGCTGCCGCTCAATCCGCAGCACTTCGGCGCCGTGTCGCCCGATTCGGCGATGAATACCGCGATCAGCTTTGTCACCAATACCAACTGGCAGGGTTATTCCGGCGAATCGACGATGAGCTACCTGACCCAGATGATGGGCATGACGGTGCAGAATTTTCTCTCCGCGGCGACCGGCCTCGCGGTGCTGGTAGCGGTGGTGCGCGGCTTCGTGCGACATGGGACGAAGGCGCTGGGCAACTTCTGGGTGGACCTGACCCGCGGCACGCTGTACGTGTTGCTGCCGTTGTCGATGCTGATCGCGTTGCTGCTGGTATCGCAGGGCGTGGTGCAGAACCTCAAGCCGTATGTCGACGTGCCGGTGCTGCAGGCGACCAGCTACGCGCAAACGACGCAGGATGCCACCGGTCACGAGGTCACGAAGAACGTGGCGGTCACCACGCAGACCTTGCCTATGGGGCCGGCGGCCTCGCAGATTGCGATCAAGCACCTGGGTACCAATGGTGGCGGCTTCTTCAGCGCGAATTCGGCGCATCCGTACGAGAACCCCACGCCGCTGTCCAACTTCATCGAGATGCTGGCAATCCTGCTGATTCCGGGTGGTCTCTGCTACACCTTCGGCAAGATGGTGGGTGACACGCGGCAGGGCTGGGCGATCCTCGCCACCATGCTGTTGATCTTCGTGCCGCTGGCGATCGGTGCCGTGGCGGCGGAGCAAGCGGGCAATCCCGCCCTGCACGGATTGGCGGTGGATGCGCATGCCAGTGCCTTGCAGTCCGGCGGCAACATGGAAGGCAAGGAAACGCGCTTCGGCATCGCTTCGACGGGATTGTTTGTGGCCGTCACCACGGCGGCGTCCTGCGGTGCGGTGAACGCGATGCACGATTCGCTGACGGCGCTGGGTGGCATGGTGCCGATGTGGCTGATGCAGCTGGGCGAGGTGATCTTCGGCGGTGTTGGCTCGGGTCTTTACGGCATGCTGGCGTTCGCCGTGGTGGCGGTGTTCATCGCCGGGCTGATGGTGGGCCGCACGCCGGAATACCTCGGCAAGAAGATCGAGGCCCACGAGATGAAGATGGCCAGCCTGGCGGTGTTGCTGCCGTGTGCGTTGGTGGTGATCGGCACGGCCATCGCAGTGCTGGTACCGGCGGGGGCATCGAGTGTTGCCAACCCCGGCGCGCACGGGTTCAGCGAAATCCTTTACGCGCTGACCTCGGCGTCGAACAACAACGGCAGCGCGTTTGCGGGACTCTCGGCGAATACCCTGTTCTGGAACGTGTTGCTGGGCGCTTGCATGTTCCTGGCGCGTTTCCCGCTGATCATCGCGATGCTGGCGATGGCCGGCTCGCTTGCCGCGAAACGCCACGTGCCGGAATCGGCCGGCACGCTGCCCACGCACACGCCGCTATTCGTCGTGCTGCTGGCCTGCGTGGTGATCGTGGTGGGCGCACTCACCTTCCTGCCGGCGCTGGCGCTCGGCCCCATTGCCGAATACCTGATGTCGGCGCATTGATTCGTTCGGGATATCTTCGATGACTTCGCATACCGCTACCGTTCGCGGCTTCGATCGCGAGCTGGTTCTCAAGGCTGCCGCCGACGCGTTCCGCAAGCTGTCGCCGCGGCTGCAGTTCCGCAACCCGGTGATGTTCGTGGTGTTCGTCTGCAGCGTGCTGACCACGTTGTTGTGGTTGCAGGCGCTGGCCGGGCACGGCGAGGCGCCCACCGGCTTCATCTTCCTGGTGAGCCTGTGGCTGTGGTTCACCCTGCTGTTCGCCAATTTCGCCGAGGCGCTGGCGGAAGGCCGCGGCAAGGCGCAGGCCGATACGCTGCGCAGTTCGCGCAAGGACGTGATCGCGAAGAAGCTGGCGGCGGCCGACCGTCATGCCGCGATCACCTTCGTGCCGTCCAGCGAATTGCGCACCGGGCATCACGTGCTGGTCGAGCCGGGTGAGCAGATTCCCGGCGACGGCGAGGTGGTGGTGGGCGCGGCCAGCGTGGACGAGAGTGCGATCACCGGCGAATCGGCACCGGTGATCCGCGAACCCGGCGGCGACCGCAGCGCCGTCACCGGCGGCACCAAGCTGCTGTCGGACTGGCTGGTGGTGCGCATCACCAGCGATCCGGGCGCGAGCTTCCTCGACCGCATGATCGCGATGGTGGAAGGCTCCAAGCGGCGCAAGACGCCGAACGAGATCGCGCTGACCATCCTGTTGGCCAAGTTCACCCTGATCTTCCTGCTCGCCTGCGCCACGCTGTTGCCGTACTCGATCTACAGCGTGCAGGCCGCCGGTATCGGCCAGCCGATCACGCTGACGGTGCTGATCGCGTTGCTGGTGTGCCTGATCCCGACCACGATCGGCGCGCTGCTCTCGGCGATCGGCATCGCCGGTATGGATCGGATGATTCGCGCCAACGTGATCGCCACCTCCGGGCGTGCGGTGGAAGCGGCTGGCGACGTGGACGTGCTGCTGCTGGACAAGACCGGCACGATCACTCTGGGCAATCGCCAGGCGGTGGCTTTCCATGTCGCGCCGGGTATCGATGAGCGTGCGCTGGCCGTGGCGGCCCAGCTTTCCTCGCTGGCCGACGAGACGCCGGAAGGGCGCAGCGTGGTGGTGTTGGCGAAAGAGAAATTCGGCCTGGGCGAACAGCTGCCGGAAGCCAGCCATGCGCAGTTCGTGCCGTTCACCGCGCAAACGCGCATGAGCGGCGTCGACATGCCAGTTGATCTGTCGCGCCAAGGCACGACCGGCGGCGTCCGGAAGATTCGCAAGGGCGCGCTGGATGCGGTGGAGCGTTACCTCGATGGGCTTGGCAAGCCGCTTCCATCGGCCGTCAAACGCATGGCCGAAGACATCGCGCGCCGCGGCGCCACGCCGTTGCTGGTCACCGAGGGCGACCGCGCGCTGGGCGTGATCGAGCTGAAGGACATCGTCAAGGGTGGCATCAAGGAGCGCTTCGCCGAGATGCGCAAGATGGGCATCAAGACGGTGATGATCACCGGCGACAATCCGCTCACGGCAGCCGCCATTGCCGCAGAAGCCGGCGTCGACGACTTCCTCGCCGAGGCTACGCCGGAAGCCAAGCTCAAGCTGATCCGCGACCTGCAGGCGGAGAACCGCCTGGTGGCGATGTGCGGCGATGGCACCAACGATGCGCCGGCGCTGGCCCAGGCCGACGTGGCGGTGGCGATGAATACCGGCACGCAGGCGGCGAAGGAAGCCGGCAACATGGTCGACCTCGACTCGAATCCGACCAAGTTGATCGAGGTGGTGGCGATCGGCAAGCAGATGCTGATCACCCGCGGTTCGCTGACCACGTTCTCCATCGCCAACGACATCGCCAAGTATTTCGCGATCATCCCGGCCGCGTTCGCCACCACGTACCCGGCGCTCAACGCGCTCAACGTGATGCACCTGGCCACGCCGCGCAGCGCGATTCTGTCGGCGGTGATCTTCAACGCGCTGATCATCATCTTCCTGATCCCGCTGGCGCTGAAGGGCGTGAAGTACCGCGCACTCGGCGCCGCCGCGCTGCTGCGCCGCAACCTGCTGGTGTACGGACTGGGCGGCGTGATGGTGCCGTTCGTCGGCATCAAGCTGATCGACATGTTGCTGGTCGCGCTTGGACTGTCCTGAAGGAGATGGCCATGTCGTTATCCAGATGCGTGATGAGCGTGGTGTTGCTGGGATCCGTCGTCGACGGCGGCGCGTTGGCGGAAGATGCACCGGTCGCTCCGGTGAGCGGCAATGTCGCGCTGGTCACCGACTACATGTTCCGCGGCCTGACCCAGAGCTGGGGTCATCCCGCGATCCAGGGCGGCGCCGACTACGCCAGCCCGAATGGCTTTGCCGCCGGTTTCTGGGGTTCGAGCATCAGCGACCGCAGCTACCCCGGCGGTTCGATGGAGCTCGATCTCTACGCCAGCTATGGCCATGCGATCGGCGGCGACTGGTCGTGGCGCGCCGGGCTCTACGGTTATCTCTATCCCGGCGCCAACCTCGACCACGCCGGACTCGCCCCGCGTTCGCTGAATACCGTCGAGGCGAATGCTGCGCTGGGCTGGAAGTGGCTCACGCTGAAGTACAACCGGGCACTTACCGATTATTTCGGCATCGACATGGAGCAGGGCTATCGTGGCGATTCGAAGGGCAGCGGTTATCTGCAACTGGATGTCGCCATTCCGCTTGGCGAGCGCTGGAGCCTGGCCTTGCATGCGGGGCATACGCATTACGCCACCACGCTGGTCTCGCCACTGGCCAGTGGCACCCGCGACCCCGATTACAGCGACGTCGGTGCCACGCTGGCCTATCAGCTCGACCGACACTGGTCGCTGAGTGGCGGTGTGGTGCATGCCGGCAACGCCGCGTTCTATCGGCACACGTCCAGCTTCCTGGACGCCCGCGATACGCGCAACGTGGGTGGCACGCGTGGCTTCCTGATGTTGCAGGGGCATTTCTAGTGCGATCAACCCACGATCGCGAAGCACCCCGTGCGGTCATCCATGCCGCACTTTCCAGATAAGCGGAATCCTTATGAGCAAGCTACTGCGTCAATCCTTCCTGTTGCTGCTGGTGATGACGGTGGTCACCGGTTTGATCTATCCACTGGCCGTCACCGGCGTGGCCCAGTTGATCTTCCCGCGCCAGGCCAACGGCAGCCTGGTCGTGAAGGACGGTCGACCGGTCGGCTCCGCCTTGATCGGGCAATCCTTCACCGACCCGAAGTACTTCTGGGGCCGACCGTCGGCGACCACGCCGATGGCCGATAACGGCATGGCTTCGGGTGGCTCCAACCTCGGCCCCTCGAATCCGGCGCTGACCGCGGCGATAAAACAGCGTATCGATGCCTTGCATAACGCGGACCCCGGCAACCATGCGCCGGTGCCGGTGGACCTGGTCACCGCGTCCGGCAGTGGTCTCGATCCGCAGATCAGCCCGGCCGCCGCGCAGTACCAGCTAGCGCGCGTGGCACGCTTGCGCGGCTTGCCGGTCGCACGGGTGCAGTCACTGGTCCGCGAGTACACCAGCGGCCGTCAGCTCGGCGTGCTGGGTGAGCCGCGAGTGAATGTGCTGGAGCTGAATCTTGCCTTGGATGCATTGCGGTAAAGTCTCCCCATGAACGGTGGTTGCCCATGAGCGATGCCCGCGAGGTTCGCGCCGATGCCTTGCTCAGCACCACGCGCGAGGAAGCGCAGCAGCGCCTGAAAGTCTTCCTCGGCGCGGCGCCCGGCGTGGGCAAGACCTACGCCATGCTTTCGGCTGCGCGCGAGCTGAGGCGGCAGGGCGTGGACGTGGTGGTGGGGTTGGTCGAGACGCATGGGCGCACGGAAACCGCGGCCTTGCTGGAGGGCATGGAGCTGCTGCCGCGTCGCGTGGTGCGGCATCGGGATCGCGACCTGGAGGAATTCGACCTCGATGCGGCGCTGGCGCGCAAGCCGGCCGTGCTGCTGGTGGACGAGCTGGCCCATCGGAACATGCCGGGCAGCCGTCACGAGCGGCGCTGGCAGGACATTGCCGAACTGCTCGATGCCGGCATCGAGGTCTACACCGCGCTCAACGTGCAGCACCTGGAAAGCCTCAACGACCAGGTACGCCGCATCACCGGCATTACCGTGCGCGAAACGGTGCCTGATGCTTTCCTCGATCGCGCGCGCGACATCATGCTGGTCGACCTGCCGCCGCGCGAGCTGATCGCGCGGCTCAAGCAGGGCAAGGTATACATGCCGGAGACCGCCGCGGTGGCGCTGGACGCGTTCTTCGCGCCGACCAATCTCGCCGCGTTGCGCGAACTGGCGGTGGATACGGTGGCCTCGCATGTCGAGAGTGACCTGCGCGAACACATGCTGGCGCGCGGCAGCGCCATGCCGGTGCGTCGCCGCGTGCTGGCGGCCATCGACGGTCATCCGCAGAGTGAATACCTGGTGCGCGTGGCGCGGCGCATCGCCGAGCGGCGAGGGGCGCCATGGAGCGTGGCTTACGTCGACACCGGTGGCGTCGTCGACCCGGTCCGCCGCGAATGCATCGAGGCGGCGACGCGGCTGGCGCGCCGGCTCGGCGGGGACACGATCATCCTGCGCGGCCACGGTATCGCGGATGAATTGCTGGCCTGTGCCGATCGCGAGGGCGTGGGCCAGATCATCCTCGGCCGCACGCGCGAGCGGCCGATCGCACGCATGCTCGGCCGCTCGTTGACCCAGCAACTGCTGCGTCGCGGCATCCATCTTGAACTGACCATCATCGCCACGCCGGCGGAGCGCGCGCGTGCACGGCGTCGGGCGCACCTGCCAGGCGGCCTCGGCTCGCGCGCGGAATACCTGCAGGCCACGTTGACCACCTTCGCGGCCCTCGGCATTGCCTTCTTTGCCGAGCTCTACCTGTCGGTGGCGAACCTGTCGCTGGTCTTCCTGACGGCGGTATTGGTCGTTGCGGTAAGAACGCGCATGGCGGTAGCCGTCTATACGGCCATACTCTGTTTTCTTGGCGACAACTTCTTCTTCGCGCCGCCGCGCTACACGCTGGCGATCGCCAATGCGGACGACGTGTTGACGGTGTGCCTGTTCTTTGTCGCGGCGCTGGTCTGCAGTCGGCTGGCTACGCGCGTGGCCAGCCAGGTGGAGTCCTTGCACATGGCCCAGGCACGGGCCCGCGTGATGGTCGAACTGGGCCAGCGCCTGTCGGTCAGTGCTGATGCCAACGGTGTCCGTCAGGCGGGTGCGCGAGCGCTGGCGCAGGCACTGGGTGTGGATGCCGCGATCCTTGCGCGCGATCCGGCGCAGGTGCTGCAGCCGGAGGCCATGGCGCCGCATGCATTCGAATTGTCGGTGCAGGACAGTGCCGCCGCCGACTGGTGCGAGCAGCATGCCGAGGCTGCGGGGCGTTTTACCGGGACGCTCAATGGCGCCGCCTGCTGGATGCTGCCACTGGGTAGCGAGGACCGGCGCCTTGGCGTGGCCGCGCTGCGTTTCGGATCGGGCGAACGCGAGCCTGATCCGGATCGGCGCAACCTGGCATTCGCGATGGCACAGGACATCGGCCAGGCACTGGAGCGTGCGCGGCTGGCCGGAGAGCTGGAGACTGCGCGCGTGCAGGGCGAGACCGAACGCCTGCGCAACGCGCTGCTGTCGTCGGTCTCGCACGACTTGCGCTCGCCGCTGGCGTCGATGATCGGCGCGGCCGGTACGCTGTCCAGTTACGCGGAACAACTGCCGCGCGAGGAACGCCAGCAACTGCTGGACGCGATCCTCGGCGAAGGCCAGCGGCTGGATCGCTACATCCAGAACCTGCTCGACATGACCCGGCTCGGCCACGGCACGCTCAAGCTCAATCGCGACTGGGTCGACGTCGCCGAGATCGTCGCTGCCGCCGTGACGCGCCTGCGCAAACTGTTCCCCGAGTTGCGCCTGGATACCGCGTTGCCGTCCGACACGTTGCTGCTGTACGTGCACCCGGCGCTGATCGAACAGGCGCTGTTCAACATCCTTGAAAATGCCGCGCGCTTCTCGCCCCCCGATGAGCCGGTGCGCGTCGGCGTGCATGTCGCGGGCGAGCAGTTGCATATCGATGTCAGCGATCGCGGCCCCGGCATTCCCGAAGACGAACGCGCGCGCATCTTCGACATGTTCTATTCGGTGGCCCGCGGCGACCGCGCGCCGCAAGGCACCGGCCTTGGCCTGGCCATTTGCCGCGGCATGATCGGTGCGCATGGCGGCAATGTGGAAGCCTTGCCGGGCGAGGCCGGTGGCACCACCATTCGCATCGCCTTGCCGCTGCCGGCGGCGCCCGAGCCGAATCCATGAATGCCTCTTCCCCGCGTGTGCTGGTGATCGACGACGAGGTGCAGATCCGTCGTTTCCTCGACATCGGCCTGCGCGCCGAGGGCTATCAGGTGCTGCTGGCCGGCACCGCCGTCGAAGGCCTGGCGCTGGCAGCCACACAGTCGCCCGACCTGGTCATCCTCGACCTGGGCTTGCCCGACCGCGAAGGTCACGAGGTGCTGGCCGAGCTGCGCCAGTGGAGTCAGGTACCCGTGTTGATGCTGTCGGTGCGCGATGCCGAAAGCGAGAAGGTGCGCGCGCTGGACAACGGCGCCAACGATTACGTGACCAAGCCGTTCGGCATCCAGGAATTGATGGCGCGTCTGCGCGCCTTGCTGCGCCGGCAGGTCACGGTGGGCGAGTCGTCGGACATGCCGCCGCGCTACGACGACGGCCGTCTGGTGATCGACCAGGTGCGCCGCGAGGTGCTGCTCGATGGCACGCCGCTCTCGCTGACCCGCAAGGAATACGCCGTGCTTGCCATGTTGTTGCAACATGCCGGCCGCGTGGTCAGCCAGCAGCATCTGCTGCGCGAGATATGGGGCGCCAGCCACGTGCAGGACACCCACTACCTGCGCATCGTGCTGGGCAAGCTGCGCCAGAAACTCGGCGACGATGCGGCTGCGCCGCGCTGGTTGAAGACGGAGCCGGGCGTGGGTTATCGATTCCTGCTGCAGGAGTGATGGCGGAACGTCGGCGCGAGGTGGATGCCGAAGCGATCATCGGCGCATGACGTGTTTCCGTACACCCGAAGACTGGCAGCGATCACGGGATGGCGCGGTCACCGGGGGCGTTCAAGGGCGAATTGCGTTGCCAGTGCGCGCCACGGTGCGATGCTCCAGTGCCCACGTGCCTGTCCCGAGGGTGAGGGCAGCACGAACACGCGGGTCGTGCCGATGGTCTCGTCCTGCAAACCATAATGGGCGATGGCGTGGCCAAGCCCGGCGCGCGCCGCGTTCTTGCTGGTGAAGGCGAGCAGGCGTGGCGCGTGGCGTTCGATCTTGGCGATGAGTGAAGGCACGTCGAAGGCGTCGCGCGGCAGCTCGTTGTCGTTGCCGCTATGGCGCTTGGCCAGGTCGGTAAGGCCGATGCCGTAGTCGGGCAGGCAGGGGAATTCGTGTGGCGCGAACTGGCGCGGGGTGAGGCTGGCTTCGAACAGCGCACGCCAGAACAGGTTGCCGGGGTGGGCGTAGTAAGCGCCTTCGGCGGCGGAACGCTTGCCGGCCGCGGTGCCGCAGAACACCAGTGTCAACCCGGCTTGCAGCACGTCCGGAAGAATCGGTGCTTCAAGCCTGCGCGGCATCGTCGTCGAGCAGGAAGTCGGTGAACTGGAAGCGTCCGTCGCGCAGCACGGATTCGCCACGACGCAGTTTCAGCGGATGGCGGAACAGCGGACCGCCGAAGCTGATGGTGTGGAACTCGCCGCGCTCGCCGCAGGGGTCGACGCCGCTGGGCAATGCGTCGAGCAGCGCACGGTCGAAATCGCGGCCGCAATGGCTGGCGTCGAGCTGCTGCGTATCCACGCAACACAGCGCGGCACGGTGGCCCTCGGCGACAAGGCGCTGCGACAGGGCGGTGGTGTCCTCGCCCCATAGCGGAAAGTGCGCGCGCCAGCCGCCGCGGCCGAGCTGGCGGATGCGGTAATCGCGCACGTCTTCCAGGAACAGATCGCCGAACGCGCAGTAGCGCAGGCCGGGCCAGCGTTGCTGTGCTTCGGCCAAGGCGGCGGCATGGGCGTCTTCATAGGCTTCGTTGCTGCCGGGCCAGTCCATCGCGGCCTCGATCAGCGGCAGCCCGAGCGCGTCGGCCTGGGCCAGCAGCACATCGTGGCGAATGCCGTGCATGGCAATCCGGCCGTAGGTGCGGTTGACCGTGGTGAGCAGGCCCACCAGTTGCCATTGCGGATCGGCGCGCAGCCGCTGCAAGGCCATCAGGCAGTCCTTGCCGCCACTCCAGGCGAGGATGATCGGGGTACGGTTCATCCGGCCACTTTAACCCGGCAGCGTGGCCAGCTTCAGTCGCGCCGCACGTGGTAACTGAACCGGTCGGTATGCGAACGACCGGCGGATGGCCCGGGATGCTCTGCTCGGTTCGTTCAGCTTGGTCGCGTCGGGGCGCTTTCACCCTGTGCCTGGAAGTGACGTGGCACCGCCCTGCGGTTGCCGGAGCAGCGGACCGTGCAGTGCGCATCGACAGTTTGCGCACGCTGCCGCTATAAAGGTGGACATTGAGTTGGAGTGTCCGGTGAGCGAAGAAATCCTGATCAACGTGACTCCGCGCGAAACCCGCGTCGGGGTGGTCGAGAATGGCATGTTGCAGGAGGTGCACGTCGAACGTGCTTCCCGGCGGGGCTATGTCGGCAACATCTACAAGGGGCGCGTGCAACGGGTGATGCCGGGCATGCAGGCGGTGTTCGTGGAGATCGGGTTGGAACGGGCGGCGTTCCTGCACGCCTCGGACATCGTGCGGCCGACCCTGCCCGAGGGCGTCGAGCCCAATGGGCACGGCAATGGCCATGTGCCGTCGATCAGCGAGCTGGTGCACGAAGGCCAGGAAATCGTGGTGCAGGTGGTGAAGGACCCGATCAGCACCAAGGGCGCGCGGCTGTCCGCGCACCTGTCGATTCCGTCGCGCTACCTGGTGCTGCTGCCGCATGCGAAGACGCTGGGCATTTCCGCGCGGATCGAGGACGAGGTCGAACGCCAGCGCCTGAAGGACGTGCTGACCCCGCTGATCGGCGAGAACCCGTTGGGCTACATCGTGCGCACCAATGCCGAAGGGCAGAGCGCCGAATCGCTGGCCTTCGACGTGACCTACCTGGGCAAGGTCTGGCGCGTGGTGCAGGAGAACATCGCCCGGGCGAAAGTGGGTGAGCGCGTGTACGAGGAGTTGTCGCTGCCGCTGCGCAGCCTGCGCGACTCGCTCAACGAGGGCATCGAGAAGGTGCGCGTGGATTCACGCGAAACCTTCGAGAAGGTGGTCAAGTTCGTGCACAAGTTCATGCCCAGCCTGGACGACCGCGTGGAGCATTACGACGGCGAGCGGCCGATCTTCGACCTGTACGGCGCCGAGGACGAGATGCAGCGCGCGCTGAGAAAGGAGGTGCCGCTGAAGTCCGGCGGCTACCTGATCGTCGACCAGACCGAGGCGATGACCACCATCGACGTGAACACCGGCGGCTACGTCGGCTCGCGCAACCTGGAAGAAACCGTCTACCGCACCAATCTGGAGGCGGCGCAGGCGGCGGCACGGCAGCTGCGGCTGCGCAACCTGGGCGGCATCATCATCATCGACTTCATCGACATGGTGGACGAGGAACATCGTCGCCAGGTGCTGCGCATGCTGGAAAAAGGCCTGGCGCGCGACCACGCCAAGACCACGGTGTATCCGATGTCGGCGCTGGGCCTGGTCGAGATGACCCGCAAGCGCACCACCGAGAGCCTGGAGCGCCAGCTGTGCGAGCCGTGCCCGGTCTGCGCCGGTCGCGGCACGATGAAGACCGCCGAGACGGTGACCTACGAGATTTTCCGCGAGATCACCCGTGCGGTGCGCCAGTTCAATGCCGAGAAACTGCTGGTGATGGCCAGCCCCAACGTGGTCAACCGGATTCTGGAAGATGAATCCATTGCCGTGGCCGAACTGGAAGAGTTCATCTCCAAAAGCATACGCTTTCAGGCTGAAGAGCATTATTCACAGGAACAGTTTGATGTTGTCTTGCTTTGAGCCCGTTCGTGGCCCCCGGCTGCATTGCGCCGGAAGCCGTGTACGGGCGGGACAGGGAAGGTTCGCGAGCATGAACAGGTTTGCCGGATCCGGTAGAGACCTCCGGGCATGAACGTGTCGTGGCAACACTGCCTGCACCGCTGCGCGCGGGCGCTGGGCTGGACGGCTGGCGTACTGGTGATCGTGCTGGCGATCTCGGCGGCGCTGGCGCAGGTGCTGTTGCCGCTGCTGGCGCGTCATCCGCAGTGGGTGGCCGCACAGCTCAGCGAGCGGTTGCATCGACCGGTCAGCTTCAATTCGCTGGAAGGGCGCTGGCAGCCGTCCGGGCCGCTGTTCGTGATGCACGACGTCACCATCGGCGTGGGTCCAGGTGAAACCGGCAGTCCGCTGCATATTCCCCAGGCGGCGCTGAAACTCGACTTCGGTGGCTGGCTGCTGCCGTCGCGGCATCTGCTCAATTTGCGTGCGCGCGGCCTGCAGCTCGACCTCAGCCATGATGCCGATGGCGCGTGGCACGTCAACGGCATCGGCGTGGCCGGTGGCAAGGATCGACAATCCACCTCGTTCGGGCGCTTGTCGCTGGGGCTGTGGTTGAGCGATGTACGGCTGGACATCGCCGATGCACGCACCGACAAGCACTACACCCTGATTGCCGATGCACTGCGGTTGAGCCGGCAGGGCAGCACGATCCGCGTCGGCGCGCTGCTGCACCGGGTGGACGCGGCTGGCAACGTGCGCGGTGCGGGGCGCTTCCGCGACGACGGCAGCAGCGGACGCTTGTGGCTGTCGGCGCATGATGCCGACCTGCACAAACTGCTTGACGGCATCGACATGGGTGGGTACCAGGTGGATGCCGGCTATGGCAGCGTGTCCACCTGGCTGGACTGGAAGCGCGGCAAGGTGGTGCGCAGCCTGGCCCGACTCGACCTCACCGATGTAGTGGTTGGCAACCCGCAGGGCGGCAAGGCCAGCGTGCCGTCGGTGCATGCCACGGCCGACGTGCGCGGCATTCCCGGCGGTTATGCGCTGCGCTGGGCTGGCGACACCTCCGGCGCGCTGGCGCTGAACCTGCTGCACCCGGGCACGCCGCAGGCCAGCATCGCGGCTGCTGCAAGCGATTTGCAACTGGCTCCCTTGCTGCCGTGGCTGGCGCTGAAGCCGAAACTCTCGCCGGCATTGGCCGATTGGCTGGGCCAGGGCCATCCGCACGGTTTGCTGGAAGACGCCTCGCTGCGCTGGAGCCAGGCCGCCGGATTGCAATCGCTGACGGTGGATTTCAACGACCTTGGCATCGATGCCGCCGGCACACTGCCGGGTGTGGATCGTCTGCAGGGCACGCTGCGTGGCGATGCCGAGGCGATCTCGCTGGAGCTGCCGGCGCAAGCCACCACGCTGCGTTTCCCGCATGTGTTCCGCCAGCCGTTCGTGATGGCGAAGCTGGGCGGCACACTGGCGTTCTGGCAGGGCGATGGCGATTGGCACATCGGCGTGGCCGGGCTGGATTTCGAAGGGCAAGGCTTCGGCGGTTCGGCGCGTGGCGAGATGGACCTGCACGACGCGGGCGGCGCCCCGTTCCTGGACATGTACGTGCACCTTGCGCATGCCGATACCGCGGCAGCCAAGCTGTTCTGGCCGATCAACGCGATGCCGGCGGGCACCGTGAAGTGGCTGGATGACGCGCTGGTCAGTGGCACCGTGGACGACGCTGACGTGCTGGTGCGCGGCGACCTGAAGGACTGGCCGTTCCATCACAACGAAGGGCGCTTCGAAGCCCATGCCGAGCTCAGCGACCTGACCTTCGATTACGGCAAGGACTGGCCGCAGGCCCAGGGCATCCATGCCACCGCGTATTTCATCGACAACAGCATGCTGGTGCAGGCCGATGCGGGGCAGTCGCTGGGCGTGAAGGTGGACAAGGCGGTAGCGCTGATTCCCGACTTCGGCCATGGCGTGCTCGATCTCAACATCAACGGCGGCGGCAGCAGTGCCAACCTGCTGGATTTCGTGCGCAAGAGTCCGATCGGCAGTCGCCAGGCCGATGTGCTGTCCAAGTTCAAGCTGGGCGGCAGCAGCAGTTTCAACTTCCACTTGTCGCTGCCGCTGGCCGACGCGGCGAACTTCACCCTGGCGGGCAACGCGCAGTTCAAGGACATGGACGTGAATGCGCCGGACTGGAGCCTGAAGCTGGACAAGCTCAGCGGCCCGGCGACCTTCGATGGCCACGGTTTCCACGCCGGTCCGCTGACCGGCAGTGCCCGCGGCGAGCCGTCCACGCTCGACCTCGCGATTGCCGGTGCCACCGGTGATCCATCCACCGTGGTGTCGGCAAAGCTCAGCGGCAATTACAGCGTGGCCGAATTGCTGCAGGGCTACCCGCAGTTGAGCTGGCTTGGCGACATTGCGCACGGCAAGAGTGATTTCAGCATCGGCTTCGACATCACCAAGCCGGCCGGTGGCAATGGCCCCGTGGCGCAGACCTTGAGCGTCGACTCGCCGCTGACCGGCATCGCGCTCGATTTTCCCGTGCCGTTGAAAAAGGCCCCCGCCGACACCGGTTTGCCGCTGCATCTGTCGATGAGCATGCCGGTGGCCGGCAGCGACCTGCAGGTGGCCATGGGCGATGCGATGCGCGGACGTTTCCGCCTGCCTGCCGGCGAGCAGCAGCCCTTGGCGGCCACCCTGGCTTTTGGCACTCAGATGCCGGCGCTCGACACGTTGCCGATCAAGGGGCTGCGTATACGTGGCCAGGCCGACCAGCTCGATGTCACCGGTTGGGTGCAGTACTCGATGGCAGGCAACAGCAGTGGCGGACCGGGGCTGGAAAGCATCGACATCGGTGCCAGCCATGCCCGCTTGTTCGGCCACGATTTCGCGAGCATGCAGATCAAGGCCGTTCCGAAGGGCGACACGTTGGGCATCGATGTCGACAGCAAGGCCATGTCCGGCCATTTCGACGTGCCGACGACCGACTTGAGCAAACGCGGCATCACCGCACGGCTGAAGCGGCTGTACTGGCCCAAGGAAACCTTCTCGACCGGCAACGGCAAGGGAACGACCACCCCTGCATCCGATCCGGCCAACACCGGCATCAATCCCGCCGCGCTGCCGCCGTTGCACATGGTGGTGGGGGACCTGCGGCTGGGCGACGCCAACCTCGGCCAGGCGCGGCTGGAAACCTGGCCGACGGCGAAAGGCATGCACATCGACCAGTTGCGGGCGTTGTCGCGCAGCGTGCAGGTCAGCGGAAGCGGCAACTGGGACGGCACTGCCACCAACAGCCACACCCACATGCGCATCGACTTTGCCGCCGACAACCTTGGCGACATGCTTTCCGCGTTCGGTTTCGATCACATCTTCAGCGGCGGCAAGACGCATGACGAGCTGGATGCCACATGGCCCGGTGCGCCATCGTCGCTCGAACTGGCGAACATGGACGGCAAGCTCAGCATCGACGTCAGCAACGGACGCATTCCCGACCTGGCACCAGGCGTGGGGCGCCTGTTCGGCCTGATTTCGGTGGGCGAATTGCCGCGGCGGCTATCGCTGGATTTCGGCGACGTGTTCGGCAAGGGGTTGGGCTTCGACTCGATCACCGGCGACTTCGCCCTGGCCAACGGCAATGCGGTGACCCACAACCTGAAGATCCGCGGCCCCGCCGCCGAAATCAGCATCGATGGGCGCACCGGCCTGCGCGCGAAGGACTACGACCAGCAGGTGACCGTGGTACCGCATCTGGGCAACAGCCTGCCGGTGGTCGGCGCGGTAGTGGCCGGACCGGTAGGCGTGGCGGCCGGGCTTGCCGTGCAGGGTCTGCTCGGCAAGGGCTTGAACCATGCCGCGTTGCGCCGTTATCACGTCACCGGCAGCTGGTCCAAGCCGGTGATGACCCTGGTGGAAAAGCGCGATTTGCCGACGTCACAGGCGGTACCCGCACCATCCGGAAGCGCCGCGCCGGCACCGGCCATTTCCACGCCGTCCCGGCCGGCAAGTTCCGCGCCGGCGCAACCGGCGGCCACTCAGCCGGTGGCGCCGCCGGCCACGACGCGGGGTACCGGAACCACGCCAGCCGCAGCCGCTTCAGCCGGCGGTCCGCCGTGATCGCGCCACGCGCAGGCTTTAAGCTTCACTTTTCGCCCATATCTCCATCTCATGACGCCGTCATTCCAGCGAAGGCTGGAATTTAGTCAGGTACTCGTGCGAAGCACACACACCTTGTTTCGTGTGCTTCGCACGGCATTTTCACTGGATTCCGGCCTGCGCCGGAATGACGGCAACGACTTTCCCGCGCTTTTCCAACACTCCAACCGGTACCGCCCATGGATTCCCTGATCGCCCAGGCCGAAAACCGCCTGCTTGCCCCCGGCGGCCTCGCCACCGGCGACCTTGATCGCGTGTTTTCCCAGCTGATGGGGCCGTCGATCGACGCCGCCGACCTGTATTTCCAGCATTCGCGCAGCGAGTCGTGGTTGCTGGAAGAGGGCATCGTCAAGGACGGCAGCCACTCCATCGAGCAGGGTGTGGGCGTGCGTGCGATCAGCGGCGAGAAGACCGGTTTCGCCTATTCCGACGAGATCGTGCTGCCGCAGTTGCTGGACGCCTCGCGCGCCGCGCGCGCCATCGCGCAGGACGGTCACGGTGCCGGCAAGCCGCTGGCCTTGAACGGGGCGCGCCAGCTCTATCCGGCCATCGATCCGGTGGAAAGCCTGCCCAATCCCGACAAGATCGCGCTGCTGCGCGAAGTGGATGCCTATGCGCGCTCGCGCGATCCGCGGGTGCAGCAGGTCATCGTCAGCCTCGCCGCCACCATGGATACCGTGCTGATCGCCGCCTCCGACGGCACCCTGGCCGCCGACGTGCGCCCGCTGGTGCGCTTGTCCGTGCAGGTGATCGCCGAAGCCAACGGCCGCCGCGAGCAGGGCCATGCCGGCGGCGGTGGTCGTTACGGTTATCGCGAGCTGATCGAGAACGGTCGCGCCATGGCCTTTGCCGACGAGGCCGTGCGCCAGGCGTTGGTGAATCTTGAGGCGGTCGACGCGCCGGCCGGCCAGATGACCGTGGTACTCGGGCCCGGCTGGCCCGGCGTGCTGCTGCACGAGGCGATCGGCCATGGCCTGGAGGGCGACTTCAACCGCAAGGGCAGTTCCGCCTTCGCCGGCCGCATGGGCCAGCGCGTGGCCGCGCCCGGCGTCACCGTGGTCGACGACGGCACCTTGCAGGGTCGCCGCGGCTCGCTCAGCGTGGACGACGAGGGCACGCCGACCGAATGCACCACGCTGATCGAGGACGGCATCCTCACCGGCTACATGCAGGACAAGCTCAACGCGCGCCTGATGGGCATGGCGCCCACCGGCAACGGCCGCCGCGAATCCTTCGCGCAACTGCCGATGCCGCGCATGACCAACACCTACATGCTTGGCGGCAAGGCCGATCCGGAAGAAATCATCCGCTCGGTGAAGAAGGGCTTGTACGCACCGAACTTCGGTGGCGGCCAGGTCGACATCACCAACGGCAAGTTCACCTTCTCCGCCAGCGAGGCGTACCTGATCGAGGACGGCAGGATCACCCGCCCGGTGAAGGGTGCCACGTTGATCGGCAGCGGCCCCGAAGTGCTCAACCGTGTCTCCATGATCGGCAACGACATGAAGCTGGACGACGGCGTTGGCGTCTGTGGCAAGGATGGCCAGAGCGTGCCGGTCGGTGTCGGCCAGCCGACCCTCAAGATCGACTTGATGACCGTGGGCGGCACGGCGTCGTAAGCGCTTTCAAACGGGGTGCGACTCGCGCCACTTCGTGCCGCGAGGGGTGAGCTTGCCGTTGTTGGCGCGCTACTCGCGTGGCTCGGTTTTTGGCTTGCTCCTAGTGCGTTTCCTGGCGCTGCCGGAGCGGGTGGTGGCCGGTGTCGACGATGCACTTCCGGCGAGCTGCTCCAGCCACGACAAATCGTCGATATAGGCCAGGAAGTGCGCCAGGTAATCCGGTGAAAGGGAACGCATTAGCGTCACGGAACGATGCACCAGGATCGCCGAGCTGAGCGGGCCGCCATGGGCGGGAGCCTGCTCACGCACCTGTTGCAACTGGCTCTGCGCGTGCAATCGCGACCAGGTTTTGCGGAAGGTATCGAGCGCCGGCAACTCCGGGATGGCGCTGGTGTTTGCGGTCTCGCCACCCTGTTCGTCACCGTTGCCCGGTCGCTGCGCATGCCTGGTGATCTGGTCGACCAGCTCGCCCAGCGGCCCGCGCGCAGGTGCCGAGGAAACGCTCGTGGTCGCCGGTTTTTCAGCGACATCGGTCGACTCGTTGAGCCCTTCGGCATAACGATCCATCAGTTGGCGCAATCGTGCTTCCAGCCATTGATGCGTGGCACCGGTGTGGTTGGCCAGGCGCCGTTCCAGCGCGTCGATGAGATGGAAACGCCATGGCTCCGCCGCATGCGCTTGTTGCGCACGCCATGCCTCGATGGTCGCGCGTGGGGACGCGGGTTTACGGCTCATGGCCTGAGGCCGATGGCTTCGGAATCGGGGCGATTTCCACGCGTCGGTTCCTGGCGCGGCCCGTGTCGCTGGCGTTGGAACTGACGGGCTCCTGCGAGCCGAATGCGGCCGCAAACAACGAGTCGGCGGGCACGCCATCGGCAATCAGCGCGCGGGTGACCGTCAGCGCGCGTTCGGCCGAAAGCTCCCAGTTGTCGGCGAAGCGGCGGTTGCCGTCGTGCACCGGCTGGTCGTCGGTGAAGCCGCTCACCATCAGGATCTCGTTGCGCGACTGCAGATAGCGCGAAAGCGGCTGCGCCAGGCTCTGCAGCAGCTCGCGGCCGGCCGGCTGAAGCTGGTCGGAGTTGAGCGCAAACAGCACATTGCCGCGAATGCCGATGCGCCCGTGCACCAAGGTGATGCGACCGGCCGCCAACGGTACCGCCAGCGCATGCTCCAGGCTGATCCGGCGCTGGGCTTCGGCATGCTGCTGCCGGACCGCTTCGTCCAGCTTGTGCGAAAGCTGCAGTTGCATGCCGATCACGCCGACCAGGATCAGCACGAACGCGCCCAGCAGCACCGACATCAGGTCACCGAACGCGGCCCAGATGGGTGTCTCGGTGCCGGCTTCGATTTCGATTTCGTCGCTCATGCCGAAGCGTCCGCAGCCGCTCCTTGCTGGCTGGCCAGTCGTTGCATGTCCTCGATGATCTGCTTTTGCGAGAGCACGCTCAGGTCGACCACTTCGCGCGCCTGCGCCACGTAGTAGGCCAGTTGTTCATCGCTGCGGGCCAGCGAGGTATCCAGCGCGCCGGCAATCTGTTGCAGGCGCTCCATCAGGGCTTCGTTCGACGCGCTGTACAGCGCGACGCCGGTACCGAAGGCCTCGCCCAGGCTGGCCACTTCCACGGCGCTGCCGCCGAGCTGGGCCGCGACGGCGTCGAGCTTGCCGGTTTCATCGGCGATCTGTTCGCTGAAACGGCTGCCGACGCGGTCCAGCAGGTCGGCCGAGGTGGTGACCAGGGCGTCGATGGCCGAACGCTGTTCGGTGGACGCATGATTCACCGCGTCCAGCAGCGTTTCCAGCGTGGCCAGCAGGCGGCTGCGTTCCTCCAGCATGCCGGTGTCGCGGGCCATGCTGTCGGAGAGTTTCTGGCGCAGCTCGGCGACCACTTCGGCGGCGATCCGTGGTGCTTCGGATGCCGCGTCCACCAGCCGCGAAATCTCGGCGATGGTGGCGTTGGCGTGCGTTTGTGTCTGGGCCGACATGTCGTTGGCGGTGCGCGCCAGCGTGTCGCAGATCGCCTGCTGCTGCTCGCTGGCGAGTTCACTGGTTTGTTGCCATTGCCGGTTCAGCGTGGCGCTGATCGCATCGAGCTTTTCCGACCATGCCGACAGTCGCTGCTGGTCGCGTGATTCCAGCGTCGACTGCAGGTCGGCATGCGACTGGTTGACGCCACGAACCAGCGATGTCGCATGTTCTTCGAAGCTGGCGGCGGCGAGGGTCAAGGCTTGCTGGTGGCGGTCCGCCAGCGCCTGGTTCACCGTTTGCTGCTGCGACAGCGCATCGTGCAGGGCCTGCGCGGCATGGCTTGCCGTGGTATCGAGGCGCGCCGAAACACTGTCCAGCAAATCGGCCGAGCGCCGCTCGAAGGTCGTCGCAAATTGCTCCAGCGATCCGCGCAGATCATCCGCCTGCTGCGCGTGGGTCTGCCGTTGCCGGGCCAGCGCGTCATTCCAGATCGCCGTGACCGTTTTGCTGGTGGTTTCAAAGCCGGCCGACAGGTTTTCCGACTGCTGACGCAACGCTTGCGCCACCGTCTCGTGTTGCGTCGTCGTTGCCTGCGCGATGCCGGTCATGGTGGTGGCCACGATCGGCTGCAGTGCTTCGGCGGTGGCGCGGGCGCCTTCGGCGAGCGTGTCCTTCAACGACTGTTCCATCGACGAGGCGAGGCGCGCAAAGCTCGCTTCGGTAGCCGTGTGGAAGCTGGCCTGGCTGGCCAGTTGCCGTTCGCTGGCTGCCACGTTCTGCTGCTCGATGGCGGCCATCATGCCTTGCAGGCGTTCCACCAGCGTGGGCATCAGCTCGGTCTGCTGCTGCAGCAACTTGAAGGCTTGTTCGCGTTGATGGGCCTGGGAATGGACGCGCAGGGTCGTGCCGATTTTTACATCCAGCTGCTGCACCGCCTGCAACCGTTCACGCCGACACAGCGCCGAAAGCAGCCCAAGCATCGCCGAGCTGGCCACGCCGGCGATCGAGGTGCCGAACGCAAACGCCAGGCCATTGACCGGTGCGGCGAGCGAACCGCGGATGGCCTGCAGATCGGTGGCGCTTTGCAGCGCGGTGCCGGTGCCGCGCAGCGTGGCCATCATGCCCAGCAGCGTGCCCAGCATGCCCAGCAACACCAGCAAGCCGACCAGATACGAGGTCAGCGCCGGCGCTGGCAGGCCGACCCGTTCACCCTCGATGCGCAGCCGCACCGCATGGCGCAGGCTGGGATGCAGGCGGCCCAGCCACTCGCCGAGGGAGCCGGCTTCCGGCGATACATCGGCCACGGCCTGTCGCAGCGAGGCCGTGGCCGCGCGATAGCGAAACAGTTCCCAGGCGCCGGTGAGATAGCTGGCAGCCATGACTGCCGCGACCGCCGCCCCCAGCGGATTGGCGCCCACGTAACCCACGCCGATCCAGCAGACCACGGCCAGACCCGCGAGGAACACGAGGAGATCAAGAAGGCGTTTGAACATGACTTTCCTGTTGATGGGTCCGAAGCGCGGCAAGCAGCGCCTCGACCGGTTGAAAGCGGACATCCAGCTCGGCGAGCAGCACGCTGCGCATGTCGTTGCGAAAGATTCCCCGCCATGCGTCGTCGGCGCCAGGCGGGTGGTTCGATGCCTGGCGCGACGCCCGACACAAGCGGTCGAAATGATCGCCCAGCAACCCCGGCACGCGAGCCAGCAACGACTGCTCGCGCGGGCTCAGCGCCCGCTCCAGCGCCGCGTCCACTTCCGCAAGCCGGGCCATGTCGCCCGAACGTCGTGCCAGCATGTCGCGCAACCGGCCGCGCAGCGCGCCGGTGGCCGCTTGCATGGCCCGTTGCCGGCCGAGGTAGTGCTGGCGAAACGGCGTGTAATCATCCGCGGCAAAGGCCTTGGCGTTGCCGCGTTGCAGCGCTGCGGTCTGCACCATCGACTCGGCGAGCGTGGCCCGCATGCGCGCGCACTCGGCTTCCTCGGCGGAGTCGAACGTCGGCCCGTCATCGTCAACCGGCGGCGGCTCGTCATCCAGTGCACTGGACAGTACCAGCGACTGCTTCCAGTCCAGCCACGAGCTCAACCGATCGGACAGCGATTCACCGCTGGCCCGCACATCCATGTCGCAGAGGCGCGCCAGCAAGCGGATGAACGTGGGACCGCGAATCGTCGCCTGTCGGTGGGGTTGAATCATTACGGGTGGCGAAAAATCAGCCATTTTACACCCGAAGGGAAGGGTGGTCGGTGGCTTGGGGCTGAACCAGCGCCGGGCTGCGGATGGCCATTGCCGGAGCGGCCGACGTCGCTGCGGCAAGGCGCGGGCGCCCCCTGGGCGTGCCGCTACACGTTTACGCGTCCGGCGAGGTGGCGTCGTCGTCGGGAAGGGAGGCTTCGCTCGAATCGTCGGGCCTGGGCAGGCCCTTCAACAGCTTGAAAATTTCCCGGTACGCCTTCGGTGGCTTGTTCGGGGTGATCTTCTCGACGCGGGCCTGGCGGATCAGCGAGCGCAGGTGCTGGCGGTCGATCCCGGGATGCTGGTCGAGCAGGGTGGACAGGGCGGCATCGCCATCGTCGCCGATCAGGCGTTCGCGCAACGCTTCGAGGCGGTGCATCGCGGCGGTTTCCTGGCGCTGCTTGTCGCGATTCTCGCCGAGTTCGGCACGCACGTTGGCGAAGTCCGCCTCGTCGTAGCGGCGCATGACCTTGGCCAGGAAGGCGAGCTGGCGCTTGCGCGCGACGTGCGCGGTAACGCGACGGGTGTTGTCGATTTCGCGGACCACGTCGTCGGGCAGGTCGAGCTTGGCCAGCCGGCTCGGTGGCAGCTCGACCAGTTGCCCGGCGAGGGTCAGCACGGCCAATGCGTCGCGGCGTTGCTGGGTGCGGCTGGGGCCGTAGTCCTCGTCGTCGAGTTCGGTCTGGTTGCGGCTGCGGCTCGGGCTCACGATGTCGGTTCCGGAAAGTGGGGCAGGGTCAGCTGGATGGGGCGTCGTCGGGGGAACTGTCGGCCTGTTCCAGTGCAAAGCGCAGGATCGGCTCGCCATCCAGTTCGACGGTTTCGGCAAACATGGCGGCGGGACGTACCCACAGGCCGCGTTCGCCGTACAAGGCCTGGTAGACGACCAGTTCTTCCAGCGTTTCGCTGTGGTGGGCAATGCCCAGTACGCGATAACGCTGGCCCTTGTAGTGGCGGTAGATACCGGCAATGGTAGGCATGACCGGCCTCCCGACTGGCTCTTTGCAAACGGCCGCGATGCCCCCATGTCGGAAGGTCTCGCGGTACATGCCGCCCATTCTACCTGTCAGGAAGCCCTACGTGAGCGCAACTGCCCTTTCCGCCGATCGCAGCCAGCAGGATCTCGACCGTTTGTCCGGCCTGGCCGAGGACGTGATTCGCCGTGCCCGAGCCGCGGGCGCGAGCCAGGCCGAGGTGTCGGCCAGCATCGACATCGGCTTGAGCGTGAACGTGCGCCTGGGCGAGGTGGAGACGGTGGAGCACACGCGCGACCGCGGTTTCGGCCTCACCGTGTATTTCGGCCAGCGCAAGGGCTCGGCCAGCACCGCCGACCTGAATCCGGACTCGATCCAGGCCACGCTGGACCAGGCCTGCGCCATCGCGCGATTCACCGAGGAAGATCCGGCCGCCGGCCTGGCTGACGCGGCGCGCATGGCCACCGCCTTTCCCGAACTGGACCTGTGGCATCCGTGGGCCATCGACACTGCCGATGCCATTGCGCTGGGGCAGCGGATCGAAGGTGCCGGGCGCGCGCACGCCGGCATCACCAATTCCGATGGCGCGAACGTGCAGATGGGCGAAAGCGTGTCGGTGTATGCCAACTCGCACGGTTTCGTGGGACGCGAGCGCGGCACGCGGCACGGGCTGTCGCTGTCGCTGATCGCGGGCGAAGGCGAGCACATGCAGCGCGATTACTGGTACGACAGCGTGCGTGCCGCCGACGATTTCATGGATGCGCAGGCGCTGGGCGACAAGGCGGCCGAGCGCACCCTGTCACGGATGGGTGCACGCAGCCTGTCCACACGCGAATGCCCGGTGCTGTTCGCGCCGGAGCTGGCGCGCGGGCTGATCGGTCACCTGGTTGGTGCGGTGAGCGGCGGAGCGCTGTACCGCCGCGCCAGCTTCCTGCTCGACCACGCGGGCAAGGCCATCATGCCGGGTTGGCTGAATATCGTGGAGCAGCCGCACCTGCTGCGCGGCAAAGCCTCCGGCAATTTCGACGCGGAAGGCGTGGCCACCCGCGACAGCGCGCTGGTGGAAGGCGGCGTGCTGGCGCGTTACGTGCTCGGCAGCTATTCCGCGCGCAAGCTGGGCCTGTCCTCCACCGGCAATGCGGGCGGCATCCACAATCTGATCGTGAAGCCGGGTGCAAGCGACGGCGAGGCCGGCGACTTCGGCGCGATGCTGCAACGCCTTGGCACCGGCCTGCTGCTCACCGAGGTGATGGGTCAGGGCGTCAACGGCATTACCGGCGATTATTCGCGCGGCGCGGCTGGTTTCTGGGTGGAGAACGGGCAGATCGCCTATCCGGTCGAGGAAATCACCATCGCGGCGAACCTGCGCGACATGTTCGCCGGCATCCGCGCCGTGGGCACGGATGTCGATCCGCGCTCGCACATCCTCACCGGCTCGATCCTCGTTGATCGGATGACGGTGGCGGGCGAATAGGTACGCCTGCACTGCCTTGCCGGCGCGCGGCTTGCTAGGATCGGCCTACCGGCATGGGGCCGGCCATGTACACGAGTCCACAGGAGGCGTTCCATGAGCGTTCCGCCCGAGTCCGCTGTACCACCCCCGTCACCACCATCCCCGCCACCGCAAGTGCAGCCGTCCGGCGCGTTGCCATCGGAAGAGCGTACCTGGGGCATGCTGGCCCACCTGTCGTCGTTGCTGGGCGGTTTGCTTACTGCCGCGTTCGGTGGCGGCTGGGGCTGCTTCATCGGCCCGCTGATCGTCTGGCTGGTGAAGAAGGACACCATGCCGTTCGTGGACGATCAGGGCAAGGAGGCGCTGAACTTCAACATCACCGTGGCGATCGCGTTCCTGGTCCTGCTGCTGTTGTCGGTGGTGACTTTCGGCATCGGCTTGCTGATCGCGATTCCACTGTGGGTGATCATCGGCATCGCATGGTTGGTGCTGACCATCGTGGCGTCGGTGAAGGCCAACGAGGGTGTGCGCTACCGCTACCCGTTCACGCTGCGCCTGATCAAGTAAACCCGGTCAGGCGACGCAGTTCCCGTCGGCCGGAACGGCGACGGGGGCTTGGCTGTTGTCGTTTTCCAGGCGCCGCGCGGACGCCAGGTTGCAGTGCTTTCGACACTCGGAAACGGCGGCTGCGCTTGCTAGGATCGTTCGTATCGGCCTGCGCCGACCTTCCGACCGACGAGGATATGCGCCATGAGCGTTCCACCCGAATCCGCCGTACCGCCGCCATCACCGGATGACGTGCCGCCGCCTCCGATCGGCCCTTCGCGCGAGGAGCGCCAATGGGCGTTGTTCGCCCACCTTTCCGCACTGCTTGCCGGCCTGCTGACCGGACACTGGCTGGGCGTGGGCTGTTTCATCGGGCCGCTGATTATCTGGCTGGCGAAGCGCGAAGGCATGCCGTTCGTGGACGACCAGGCCAAGGAGGCGCTGAACTTCAACATCACCGTGGCTATCGCGGCGCTGGTCTGCGGCCTGCTGATGTTTGTGCTGATCGGTTTCGTGTTGCTGCCGATCCTGGGCGTGCTGTGGCTGGTCTGCGTGATTCTTGCCGCGATCAAGGCGAACGAGGGCGAGCGTTACCGTTATCCGTTCGCGCTGCGGTTCATCAAGTAGGCGGCAGGGCTTTGGAACCGGTGGCTGCGTCGCGGCTACCGGTTCGTTCGTTGTCCTGATGCTTGATCCGGCATGTCGCGAAGCGCGCTGCGGGATGCTCCGTCTTGTGGGTGTCGCTCAGCGCGCACGTTGCGCCGAGTAATGTGCCAGCTCGCGCAGCAGCATGCCGCGTTCGCCGAACGGCGCCAGTGCGGCCAGTGCTTCGTCGACCAGTTCGGCCAGGCGCGCGCGTGAGGCATCGAGACCGATGATCGTGGAGAAGGTGGGCTTGTCGGCGGCGGCGTCCTTGCCGGCGGTCTTGCCGATCACGCTGGATTCGCCTTCCACGTCGAGGATGTCGTCGCGCACCTGGAACGCCAGGCCTACGGCGGCGGCGTAGCGGTCGAGTGCGGCCAGTGCATCCTCGTTGGCGCCGGCGCTGAGCGCGCCCATGCGCACGGAGGCGCGGATCAGTGCGCCAGTCTTGCAGGCGTGCATGTGTTCCAGTTCGGCCAGGCTGAGCTTGCGCCCGACCGCGGCCAAGTCCAGCGCCTGGCCACCGGCCATGCCCTCGGCACCGCAGGCGGCGCCGAGTACGCGCAACATGGCCATGCCACGCGTCGAGTCGGGGCTGTCATCGGCAAGAATCTCGAAGGCCAGTGCCTGCAACGCATCGCCGGCGAGGATCGCCATGGCCTCACCGAATACCACGTGACAGGTGGGGCGGCCGCGGCGCAGGTCGTCGTCGTCCATGGCCGGCAGGTCGTCGTGCACCAGCGAATAGGCGTGGATCAATTCCACCGCGCAGGCGGGGGCATCCAGTTCGGGGCCGGCGTGACCCAGCGCGTGGCCGGCGGCGTAGACCAAGAGCGGGCGCAGTCGCTTGCCGCCGCCGAGCACGGCATAGCGCATGGCGCGATGCAATTCGGGTGGCGAGCGATCTTCGGCGGGCAACATCCGATCCAGCGCCTGTTCGGCGCGGGTGATCAGGGCTTGCAGGGCGGGGCCGAGTTCAGCGTTCGGGTTCAAACGGTTCGGCACTTTCGGGAGCATCGGGATCCAGCAGCAGGCGCACGCGCAGTTCGGCTTTTTCCAGTGACTGCTGGCATTGGCGATAGAGACCGATGCCACGCTCGAACGAGGCCAGCGAATCGTCCAGGCTCAGGTCGCCGCCCTCCATCTTCGCGACCAGTTGTTCGAGTTCGTCCAGCGAGTGCTCGAAATCGGCGGCCGGGGCGGTTTTGGCGGTGGTGGAAGCGGACTTGGCCATGGGCCGCAACGCTAGCGCAGCAGCGTTGCGGAATCAATGCGGCAGGGTGCCACCGAGGGGTTTTTCCGGAGCTTCCGGATGGCAGCCATCATGCGCCCGGCCGCCACTCGGGGCGGCTCGCCGCGACACTGAACAACGCTTCGCCGCGCGCACTGAGCCAGCGATCGGCGACGGCAACAAGCTCGCCGTCGGCGTACAGCAGCGGGCAGGCCAGCCGTTGCCACGGCGGCAGTTCGCCCTGCTGGAACAGGTCGCGCAGTTCGCGGGTGTGGGCATCGCCGGCCGGCTTGAGATGTTCGCCGCCGCGGCGCAGGCGCACGTGCAACGGCTCGGGCAGGCGGGCGGCAGGGTCGGACAGGCGCAGCAAGCCGCCGTCAGGCAGCGCCAGCGGCTCGCCACGCCATTCGCAGTGCCAGGCCGGGTCGATGGGTGGCTGCGGGGGCAGCGCCCAAAGCCGGGCCTTCCAGATACGCAGCTCGGCGCCGGCCCAGCTGATGCAGGGCGTTCGTCCCGGTCTCGCCTGGCATTGCCGTTCGATCTGTTGACGCTGGGCGGCCGTCGGCGCGGGCAGTCCGCGGCGGTGCAGCCAGTGATCGAGCAGCGGTTCGCGCAGTGCGGGAGGCAGCGCCAGCCAATCGGGCATGGCCAGGCTGCCGTTGCCTGCGTCGTGCAGCCGAGTGAAGGCCGGCAGCCATTGCGCGCGCAAGGTGTCGGCGGCGGCCTGGCTGAGTGTGGCGCTATGCAGGATCGAGTCGGTTGCCTGTGGCCAGTGCGCGACGAGGCGCGGCAGGATGTCGTGGCGAAGGTAATTGCGCGACAGTCGTGCATCGGCATTCGAGGGATCGTCGATGCAGGGCAGTCCGTGGGCTTCGACATGGGCGCGCAGTTGCGCGCGCGACAGCGCCAGCACGGGACGCCACAGTTGGCCCTTGCCCAGCGCGCGCCGTTCACGCATGCCGCCCAGGCCTTCCGGACCGGCGCCACGCAGCAGCTTGAGCAGCACGGTTTCGGCCTGGTCGTCGCGATGGTGCGCCAGCAGCAGCCACTCGCCTTCGCCCAGATTCTGTTCGAACGCGGCGTAACGCGCGCGCCGTGCGGCGGCCTCCAGGCCTTCGCCGCGATGGGTCTCGACCTGTACGCGAAGCACCGCGCAGGGCATGTCCAGGCTCGCGCAAAGGCGTTGGCAGTGTTCAGCCCAGACGCGGCTGTCGGCGTTGAGTCCATGGTCGACATGCAGCGCGCGCAGGCCGCGTTCGCGTGCCACGGGCAATTGCGCCAGGGCGTGCAGCAGTGCGGTGGAATCCGGGCCGCCGCTAAAGGCCACGCACAGCGGCACGGCAGGGGTGCCCGCCAATGCGGCGGCAAGGTGTTCGAGCAACGCTGGGATCACTTCTTGGCGCTGCGCGGGCGCACGTAGATGTGCTTGCCGTTGCCGATATGGCGTTCCTCGGTCTCGAACAGGCCGATGCCCTTGATCAGGCCACTGAGCTTGGCGTAGCCATAGTTGCGCGAATCGAAGTCGGGCGACTGCTTGTTGACGATGCTGCCGATGGCGCCGAGGCTGGCCCAGCCGTTGTCGTCCGACGCGGCTTCGATGGCGCCTCGCAACAGGTTCATCAGGCGCGTGTCGCCACGCAGCTCCTTGGCCGAACGCGGCTTGGGCGCGGTCTCAGCTTCGGTTTCGGCGGTGCCGGCCAGCACCTCGGTGTAGATGAACTTGTCGCAGGCGGTGCGGAACGGCTCGGGCGTCTTGTGTTCGCCGAAGCCGTACACGGTGAGCCCGGATTCGCGGATGCGCGAGGCCAGCCGGGTGAAGTCGCTGTCGCTGGAGACGATGCAGAAGCCGTCGAAGCGCGCGGAGTAGAGCAGGTCCATCGCGTCGATGATCATTGCCGAATCGGTGGCGTTCTTGCCCACGGTGTAGCGGAACTGCTGGATCGGCTGGATCGAATGACGCAGCAGCACGTCCTTCCAGCCATTGAGATCGGGCTTGGTCCAGTCGCCGTAGATGCGCTTGACGTGGGCGGTGCCGTACTTGGCCACCTCGGCCAGCAGGCCTTCGACAATCGCGGGACGCGCATTGTCGGCGTCGATCAGCACGGCGAGCTTGGTGGAGTCATGGGCCATGGCACGGATCCATCGGTGGGCGTAGGCCGATGGTAACGCCGGGTGCATGCCGATTTGTAGGAGCCCACTGGTGGGCGATGCTCTGTTGGTCGCGATCGCAAGCGCAGCAAAAGCATCGCCCGCGAGCGGGCTCCTACCGGTGTAGAACCGTTATTCCTGGAACGCGCCGTAGCTGCGCAGGCGCTCGTAGCGGCGTTCCAGCAGGTCGGCAACCGGCATAGCTTCCAGCTCGTCGAGCTGGTTCATCAGCACGGCCTTGAGGCGGGTGGCCATGGAACGCGGATTGCGGTGCGCGCCGCCCAGCGGTTCGCGCACGACCTTGTCGACCAGGCCCAGTTCGAGCAAGCGCGGCGCGGTGAGACCGAGTGCCTCGGCGGCATCGCGAGCCTTCTCGGCGCTCTTCCACAGGATCGAGGCGCAGCCTTCCGGCGAGATCACCGAGTAGATGGAATGTTGCAGCATGTTGACGCGGTCACCCACGCCGATGGCCAGGGCGCCGCCGGAGCCGCCTTCGCCGATGACGGTGCAGATCACCGGCACCTTCAGTTCCGCCATCACCCGCAGATTGCGGGCGATCGCCTCGCTCTGGCCGCGTTCCTCGGCGCCGATGCCGGGATAGGCGCCGGGGGTGTCGATGAAGGTGAGCAGTGGCAGGCCGAAGCGCTCGGCCATCTCCATCAGGCGCAGCGCCTTGCGATAGCCTTCGGGACGCGGCATGCCGAAGTTGCGGTACACCTTGTCCTTGGTGTTGCGGCCCTTCTGGTGGCCGATGATGACCATCGGCCGGCCGTTGATGCGCGCCAGGCCACCCACGATGGCGGGGTCGTCGGCGTACATGCGATCGCCGGCCAGTTCGTGGAATTCCTCGCAGATGACGCCGATGTAATCGAGCGTGTACGGCCGCGCCGGGTGGCGCGAAAGCTGGGTGACCTGCCAGGAATTGAGGTTGCGGAAGATCTCGGCGGTCTTCAGCTTCAGCTTCTGGCGCAGGCGGCCGACTTCCTCGTCGATATTGAACGCCTGGCCGTCGCTGGTATGGCGAAGCTCTTCGATCTTCGCGTCCAGCTCGGCAATGGGTTGTTCGAAATCGAGGAAGTTGGGATTCATTCGTGGTAGTTCGAAGTCACAAGTCGCGCATTATACCGGGGCGCAGGAAAAGGCGGGAACGGAAGCGTATGGGGGGCGAGAAGTGAGGGGAGAGAAGTGAGGAGTGAGAGAAAGACGAAAAGCCATGGCCTTTGCTCTCTCTCACTCCTCACTTCTCTGCCCTCACTCCTGATTTCTGACCAGCCGCAGCCGTGCCGCCTCTACGCCGGGCAGGTTGCGCACGGCGCGCAGCAAGTCGGGAATGGCATCCACGCGCCAGTCCTCGCCCAATTCCAGCGTGGCCTGGGCGTTCTGGTTGTGGTAGTCGCCGAGGACGACGCTGGCGTGGCCGCCGCGGTAACCGGCTAGGGTTTGCCGCAACTGCTGTACGAAATCCGGGCCGATGCCGTTGAGCTTGAGGTGCAGCAGGCGCGCCCGGCGGCGGCAGGCATCGCCGAGCGTGACGACGTTGCGTGCGCGCAGTTGGAAGCCGCCGCCGGAAAATTCGTCGATGCGCAGACCGCCCTCGACCACCAGGATCTCATCGCGCACGAGCAGCGGCGCGGCTTGCTGGTAGAGCTCGCCGAAGAAGCTCACCTCGATGATGCCGCTGCCGTCTTCCAGCCGCACGAAGGCATCGCTGTCGCCGCGTTTGCGCACGGCCGAAACCATGCCGGCGACCGTCCATGGCGTATCCGGGCCACGCCGGAAACGGTTGCCGTCGTCGTTGTCGTTCTTGCGCGGGCGCGGTGGCTGGTAGCGCTCGCCGATCTCGCCCAGCGGGCAGGTGGACAGCTGCGCCAGCTCTTCGCGCCACGGGTCGGTGGGATGGCCGGACAGGTAGTGGCCCAGCGTGTCGCGTTCGCCCTGCAGCTTCTGTTCCAGCGGCCAGTCCGGTGCGGTCGGCAGGTCGATCTGTACCACCGACTGGGCGGCCCCCATGGCCGCACCGAACATGTCGTTCTGGCCGGCCTGCTGGTCCCGCGAGTATTGCTCGGCGGCCTTGATCGCGTTGGGCAACTGCAGCATCAGGCTGGCGCGGTTGGGCGCCAGCGCATCGAGCGCACCGGACAGCACCAGCGCTTCGAGCACGCGACGGTTGAGCTTGGTCGAGTCGACGCGGCGGCAGAAGTCGGCCAGGTCCTTGTAGGCGCCGGTGCGCTGGCGCTCCTGGACGATGGACTCGCACGCGCCTTGTCCCACGCCCTTGATCGCGCCAAGGCCGTAGCGGATGGTTTGTGCACCCTTGCCGGCTACCGGGGCGACGCCGGCGGGGTCCATCGCCACGAACATGTAGTCGGAGGTGTTCACGTCCGGCGGCAGCACCTCGATACCGATGGCGCAGGCCTCGTCGATGAAGGTCACGGCCTTGTCGGTGTTGTCCATGTCCGACGAAATCGTCGCGGCCATGAACTCGGCCGGGTAGTGCGCCTTCAGCCACGCGGTTTGATAGGACACAAGCGCATAGGCGGCCGCGTGCGACTTGTTGAAACCGTAGCCGGCGAACTTCTCCATCAGGTCGAAGATGGAATCGGCCTTGTCGCCGGAGAGACCGTCCTTCGCTGCGCCCTCGCGGAAGATGGCGCGGTGCTTCACCATCTCCTCGACTTTCTTCTTGCCCATCGCACGGCGCAACAGGTCGGCGCCGCCGAGCGTGTAGCCGCCGACGATCTGCGCCATCTGCATCACCTGTTCCTGGTAGACCATGATGCCGTAGGTCTCTTTCAGGATCGGCTCGACGCGAGGGTCGGGATACTCGACTTCTTCCTTGCCGTGCTTGCGCGCGATGAAGCTGGGAATCAGGTCCATCGGACCGGGGCGGTACAGTGCCACCAGCGCGATGATGTCGCCAAAGCGGTCGGGCTTCGCATCCTTCAGCATGCGCTGCATGCCGGAGGATTCGAGCTGGAATACGGCGACGGTCTGCGCCTTTTTCAGCAGGTCGTAGCTGGCGCTGTCATCCAGCGGCAGCGCGGCGATGTCCAGCATCTCTTCGCCGGTTTGCGCGCGGCGCGCATTGATCGCCTTCACCGCCCAGTCGATGATGGTCAGCGTGCGCAGGCCGAGGAAGTCGAACTTCACCAGGCCCACGTCCTCGACGTCGTTCTTGTCGTACTGGGTGACCACGCCGCCGCCGCCGGGTTCGCAGTACAGCGGGGCGAACTCGGTGAGCGGCTTGGGCCCGATCACCACGCCGCCGGCGTGCTTGCCCACGTTGCGGGTCAGGTTTTCCAGCTTCAGCGCCAGGTCGATCAGGGTTCTGGCGTCTTCGTCCTGCTCGTAGACCTCGCAGAATTCCTTGACGACGCGATCGGTTTCCTTCTTCGATTTCTCCGAGCGCCCCAGCGCATCGGTCAGGGTCAGGTCCAGCGGCCGCGCAGGAATCAGCTTGGCCAGCTTGTCGACCTGGCCGTAACCCATGCCCAGCACGCGGCCGGAATCACGCAGCACGGCCTTGGCCGCCATCGAGCCGTAGGTGATGATCTGGCTGACGTGGTCGCGGCCGTACTTGCGCGCCACGTAGTCGATTACCTCGTCGCGGCGGTCCATGCAGAAGTCGATGTCGAAGTCGGGCATCGACACGCGTTCGGGGTTCAGGAATCGCTCGAACAGCAGGTCGAACTGCAGCGGATCGAGGTCGGTGATCTTCAGCACCCAGGCCACCAGCGAGCCGGCGCCCGAGCCGCGACCCGGTCCCACCGGGATGCCGTGCTGTTTGCTCCAGTTGATGAAGTCGGCCACGATCAGGAAGTAGCCGGGAAAGCCCATCTTGATGATGACGTCCAGCTCGCGCTCAAGTCGCGCGTGGTAGTCGGCCAGCGTGTGATTGGCAGCCAGTGGCGCGTTGGCCAAACGTTCCTTCAGGCCTGCACGCGCCAGCTCGCGGATATGGCTGTCCAGGTCATGCCCTTCGGGTACCGGGAAGTCGGGCAGGTAGTAGGTACCGAAGCTCAGTTCGAGATTGCAGCGCTTGGCCAGTTCCAGCGTGTTTTCCAGCGCCTCGGGCAGGTCGGCAAACAGCTCGGCCATTTCCGCGGGCGTCTTCAGGTATTGCTGGTTGCTGTAGCTGCGCGGGCGCTTGGGATCGGCCAGCACGCGTCCCTGGTTGATGCATACGCGCGCCTCGTGCGCCTCGAAGTCATCGCGGGTGAGGAAGCGCGCGTCATTGCTGGCAATCACCGGCAGGTCGAGCTCGGTGGCCAACGCCAGCGCAGCCGTGTTCCAGCTTTCCTCGCCCTCGCGGCCGCAACGGGTCAGCTCCAGATACAGCCGGTCGGGGAACAGCCTTGCCAGCGGGCGCAGCTTCGCCAGTGCGGCTTCGGTGCCCTGGTTCACCGCGATGCGGGCCACTTCGCTCTCGCGGCCAAGCAGGGCGATCAGGCCGTCGCTGGCTTGCGGCGTCAGCCAGCCGGCATCGACCAGCGCCCGGCCACCTTGCTGGCCGTCGCGCCAGGCGCGTGAGACCAGCCGCGAAAGATTGAGATAACCCTCGCGGTGCTGGCACAACACGGTGAGTCGCCATGGACGCGGGTCATCCGGTGCGGAAATCCACAGGTCGCTGCCGCACAACGGCTTGATGCCGGCGGCGTTGCAGGCCTTGTAGAACTTCACCAGCGCGAACATGTTGCTGTCGTCGGTGAGCGCTACCGCCGGCATGCCGGCGCGCACGCAGGCGCCGACCAGCGCCTTGATGCGGATGGTCGAATCGACCAGCGAAAATTCGCTGTGCAGATGCGTGTGGACGAAGCGTGCGGACATGCAGACTCACCGGGTGAGTCCATGAAGGCTAACCGTGGCGCAGGTTCCCGACAAGCTTGACAGGCGGTCGATCGGCACGATGTGGCGCAGGCGCTGCGATCCGCCACGACACGGGCGGTGCCGGCGGCGCGCCGGAGCCAGTCGGTTCGGCCTCCGGTTCGTGATCAGAGTGGCTGACGGCGATCGTTTTGCCCGCTGGTGCCGCGCGTTGCGAACGGTGGCGGAGCTTCGCGGGGAGCGCGCGGCACGTCAGACCCTGTAGAAAGTCACGACACGCGGAACCGCTCGTCGGCAAGGCGGCATTCGATGTAGTGCTCCAGGCTTTCGATGGGCAATGACCGATGCAAGTCGTAGTCCGTGTGCGGCGCGAGGGGCGCGGCGAGTGCTTGCGGCGGTGTCGTAGTCGTGTCGTACGGGACGGTATCGGACGGCAGGTCCCGGCGGGCAAGTGGAAGCATCATGGCGTACTCCTGAGTCTGGTGGCGAAACCGGCAAGCCGGCTCACACCGCCGATGGCAAAACCAGACAAACAACCCGGGCGTCCATGCGCTGTATCGCGGGCGCGGGAGATGAGCGAAGGTACCTGCGCCCGATTCCTTCCTATACCGATTCGGATGCGCCTACAAGCGAAAAGGTTGCAGGCGGGCCATCGCGCGGTTTTCGTACGGCTGCGGTTCAACTGCGGCGCGTGTTCAGTCGGAAGCGGAGCCTTCCAGCAGGCGTCGCACCGGCGCGAAGCTGCGGCGGTGCTGCGGGCAGGGGCCGAGGCGTTCCAGTGCGGCCAGGTGGGCTGGCGTGGGATACCCCTTGTGCACGGCGAAACCGTAGCCGGGGAAGGTGTCGTCCATGGCCACCATCAGGCGGTCGCGACTGACCTTGGCCAGGATCGAGGCGGCGCTGATGGCCGGTTCCAGCGCATCGCCGCCGACAATGGCGCGACCCGCGCAGGGCAAATCCTTTGGCAGCTTGTTGCCGTCGATCAGCGCCTCGCCTGGCACACGCGACAAGCCGGCCACGGCACGACTCATGCCGGCCATGGTGGCCTGGAAAATATTGAGCCGATCGATCTCGTCGGCTTCGACCAGCACGATGCAACAGGCCAGCGCACGCTCGAGGATCAACGGATAGAGCGCCTCGCGTTTTTTCTCGCTGAGCTTCTTGGAGTCGTTCAGGCCGGCAATCGGACGATCCGGATCGAGGATGACTGCTGCCACCGCGACCGGTCCGGCCAACGGCCCCCGGCCGGCCTCGTCGACGCCCGCTGTCAAAAAACCGGATTGCATCGTGGTTGGTCAGGTGGGGTTGGCAGAGAGTGGCTTCGTGCGAACCCGCTCGGCACGTTCGCCTCCTCTCCCCTGCGGGGAGAGGATTGAGGTGAGGGGTGGGTGCTTGCGGAAGTGTTGATCGAAGCGCGCTCCGAGATGGGTTTTTCGCAAGATTGACCCCTCACCCCAGCCCTCTCCCCGCAGGGGAGAGGGAGAGAATCTGGCGCGCTACGTCGCGTCACGCTCGCCGTCCAGCAGTTCGGCGATGGCACTGGCGGCCTGGTCGCCGGCGCGTCCGCCAAGCTCGCCGCGCAGGGCGCGATGCAATTGCTCGAAGGCGGCGACGATGTGGCCGCGGCGCTCGCTGTCGTTGAACAGGGCCAGGGTGGCGTCGGCCAGTTTCGCGGCGGTGAAATCGGCCTGCATCAGTTCCGGCACCAGCACGGTGTTCTCGCCCATGCCGCCGGCGCGGGCGAGGATGTTCGGCAGGGTGTAGACGTCGGTCTTGAGCATGTTCAACGCGCGCGCCACGCGGTAACTCAACGGTGATACGCGATAGCCGGCGACCATCGGGCGCTTCGCCAGCATGGCTTCCAGCGCGGCGGTGCCGGAAGCCAGCAGTACCACGTCGGAAGCCAGCATGGCTTCGTGCGCGTGTCCGTCGAACAGCAGCACGTGGTCGTCGTGCGGCCCCTTGGCCAGCAGCTCGCGCAGGCGTGCCAGCACTTGCGGATTGGCGGCAGGAATCACCACGCGCAAACCGGGCAGGGCGGCGGCCACGCGACGCGCGGCGTCGATGAAGATGGATCCCATCCGGGCCAGTTCGGACGGGCGGCTGCCAGGCAGCAAGGCCAGCACCGGCACGTCGTGCGGCAGTTGCAGGATCTCGCGCGCACCGGCGCGATCGGAGACCAGCGCGAAACGATCGGCCAGCGGATGGCCGACGAAGCGCGCGTCGATACCGTGCCTGGCGTAGATCGCCGGCTCCATCGGGAACAGGCACAGCACGCGATCGGCACTGCGGCCGATCTTTTCCGCGCGTTTCTCGCGCCAGGCCCAGACCGAGGGGCTGACGTAGTGCACGGTGCGCAGACCGGCCTGTTTCAGGCGCTGCTCCACGCCGAGGTTGAAATCGGGCGCGTCGATGCCGATCACCACGTCCGGGCGCGTTTCGAGCAGGCGCGCGACCAGCGTCTTGCGCAACTTCAGCAGCCGCGGCAGGTGGCGGACCACTTCGGCGAAACCGAACAGCGACAATTCGTGGATGTCGTGCCAGGACTCGAAGTCTTGCGCCTGCATGCGCTTGCCGCCGATGCCGACGAAGCGCGCGGCGGGATAACGCTGGCGCAGCGCGACGATCAGGTCGGCACCAAGCTGGTCGCCGGAATCTTCGCCGGCAAGGATCGCAATGGTGGGGCTGGGAATGGTCTCTGGCATGGTGCCGTCGGATCAGGACGCCGTGTCGGATGTGGTGGATGGATGGGGCATGTCGATCACCGCGCCAGCGAGCGTTCGCTGTGGTCGAGGAAGTCGAGCATGGCACGCACGTCGTCGCTGTCCTGTGCCTGCGCGGCCAGTTGCTCGCGCGCTTCGGGCAGCGACAGTCCGGCCATGTACAGCGTGCGGTAGGCGCGCTTGATGGCGGAAATGCGCGCCGGCTCGAAGCCGCGTCGTTTCAGTCCTTCGCTGTTGATGCCGCGTGGACGGCCATGCTGTTCGTTGGCCATCAGCACGAAGGGCGGCACGTCGGAACCGACCAGGCAGCCCATGCCGATGAAGGCATGGGCCCCCACCTTGCAGAACTGGTGCACGCCGGCATAGCCGGAGATGATGACCCAGTCGCCGATGTGCACGTGGCCGGCCAGCGCCGAGTAGTTGGAAAACACCACGTGGTTGCCGACCTGGCAGTCATGCGCGATGTGCACGTAGGCCAGCAGCCAGTTGTCGTCGCCGACGCGGGTGATGCCGCCACCGTCGCCGGTGCCGCGATTGATGGTGACGAACTCGCGGATCAGGTTGCGATCGCCGATGACCAGTTCGGTACGCTCACCTTCCCATTTCTTGTCTTGCGGGGTGTTGCCGATCGAGGCGAATTGGGAGATGCGGTTGTCGCGGCCGATGCGCGTCGGTCCGTCGATCACCACGTGCGGGCCGATGATCGTGCCCTCGCCGATCTCCACCTCGGCACCGATCACGCTGTAGGCGCCTATGCCGACGTTGGCGCCGATGCTGGCGCCGGGATCAATCTGTGCGGTGGGGTGGATCAGGGCGGCCTGGGTCATTTGTCGTTCCTTGCCGCGCACATCAGTTCACAGCTGGAGACTTCCTTGCCATCGACCAGGGTGCGTGCCTCGAAGATGCCCATGCTGCGCATCAGGCGCTTCAGGCGGACTTCCATGCGCAACTGGTCGCCCGGGACCACCGGCGCGCTGAAGCGGGCGTTGTCCACCTTGGCCAGGTAGAACAGCGAATTGTTGGTGCTGCCCTTGAGCCGGTTGCTGATCAGGGTGAGCAGGCCGGCGCTCTGCGCCATCGCCTCGACGATCAGCACGCCCGGCATCACCGGATGGCCGGGAAAGTGGCCGTTGAAGAACGGCTCGTTGATGGTGACGTTTTTCAGTGTCACCACGCGCTGGTCGGGCTCCAGCTCGATCACCCGATCGACCAGCAGGAACGGATAGCGGTGCGGCAGCAGTTCCTGGATCTGTTCCACGTTCACCGGCAGGCTCAAGGTCGCGGTGTTGTCATTCATCGTTACTATCCTTCTCCAGCGCCGACAATCGGCGCGCGTACTCGTCCAGATGCTTGAACCGGGCGGCGCTCTTGCGCCATGCCCGGTTGTCCTGCAGCGGGGTGCCCGAGGAATATTCGCCTGCCTCACGTATCGAATGCGTGACCAGGCTCTTGGCGGTAATGGTAACCCGGTCGGCCACTTCGAGATGGCCGAGCACGCCGGCGTTGCCGCCGATCATGCAATAGCGGCCGATCTTCGCGCTGCCGGCCACGGCGGCACAGCCGGCCATCGCGGTATGCGCGCCGACATGCACGTTGTGGGCGATCTGGATCTGGTTGTCCAGGCGCACGTCCTCTTCCAGCACGGTGTCGTCCAGCGCGCCACGATCGATGGTGGTGTTGGCGCCGATCTCGCAGTCGTCGCCGATGCGCACGCCGCCAAGTTGGGGCAGCTTGATCCAGTGGTCCGTATCGAAGGCGAGGCCGAAGCCATCCGAGCCGATCACCACGCCAGGATGCACCAGCACGCGCTTGCCCAGGGTGACCCGGATGACCAGGGTCACCCGCGCCACCAGGCGCGACTGCGCGCCCACCACGCAACCCTCGCCGATGATGCAGTGCGGGCCCAGCACGGCACCGTCCTCGATGACGGCATCACTTTCGATCACGCAGCAGGGGCCGATGCTGGCGCTCGCGCTGACGCGTGCGCTCGGCGCCACTACCGCGCTGGGATGAATGCCTGCTGGTGCGGTTGGAATGTGTTCGAACAGCGCGGCGATCTTCGCGTAGGCCACGTAGGGATCGCGGGCCACCAGGGCAGGAACGCTGCAGGCCGCCAGGTTTTCCTCACGCACGATCACGGCGCCGGCATGCGTGTCGGCCAATTGCGCGGCGTACTTGCTGTTCGACAGGAAGCTCAACTGGTGGGCGCCGGCCCCGGCCAGCGTACCGACGCCGGTGATGCGGGTATCGGCATCGCCGTGGCAACGCAGGTCGAAGCGCTCGGCGAGCTCGGCAAGCGAATGGTTGGCTTGGACGTTCAATGCGTTCTCCGTGACACGGCGGCCATTGTATCGGCAGCCGGTGCAATCGCGTCATTTTCAGGGGCATGGAAAGCGAAAAGCGCGGCATGGCCGCGCTTTTCGTGGTGCGATCCGGCTTTTCCGGCAGAGATCAGAACTGGCTGCCGAAGGTGAACTGGATGCGTTCCTCGTAGTGCTGGTCGCCCGGCTGCGTGCGGAACGGATGGGCCAGGCTGATGATCAACGGGCCGATCGGCGCCTTCCAGTGCAGCGAGATGCCGTACGAGGCATCGAGCTGGCTGGCCTGGAAGCTCTGGTAGTTCTTGAAGGCGTTGCCGACGTCCATGAACACCGATACGCGTGCGGTGTTGATGTCCTTGAGGAACGGCAGCGGCAGGTAGACCTCGGCCGTGCCCAGTACCTTGAACGCGCCGCCGATCGGCTGGGCGTAGTAATAGGAACTGCCATTGCAGTTGCCATTGACGGGCTGGGCGGCTTTGCCGGTGGTGGGGTCGAGGCCAGCGCAGACGCGGGGGCCCAGGGTGTTGTCCTGGAAGCCGCGAACGTCCTTGACGCCGCCGGCGTAGTAGTTCTGCCAGAACGGGTAATCGTATTTCTGGCCGGCAACATACTGGCCGAAGGTGCGGTCGTAGGTCTGGTTGCCGTAGGTGGAGCCGTAGCCGACCTGGCCGTCCAGGTACAGCACGAAGCCGCCACCGATCGGCCAGTAATGGTTGGCCTCGCCGGTGAAGCGCCAGTACTGCACGGTGGAGCCGGGCAGGGCGCCGTCCACGGAGGCGGACAGCAGGCCGCCGCGGGTGGCCGCCCAGTAGCTGTTGCGGGTGTCGTAGGTCCAGCCGATCGAGCCGGTCCAGGTATGGATGGTCCGGTGGCCGATGGCGTTCTGGTAGTCGATCAGCACCTGCGGCGTGTAGCCCTCGTAGGTGTTGATCTTGGTGCTGCTCAAACCCATGCTGAGGTTGAGGCCCTGGAAGTCGGTGATCGGAATGCCCAGGGTGGTCGAGAACGCGCGGGTGCTGTTGGAGTAGCTGGCGTACTCGCTGCCCAGGTTGCTGTAATCGGCCTTGGACAAGGTGGCGTTGTAGCCGATGCCGATGCCGTTGTCGGTCAGGTACGGGTTGTAGTAGCTGGCATTGATCTGGGTGTAGTAGTCGCTCTTTTCCGCGCCCAGCGAGAAGCGGTCACCGGTGCCGAGGAAGTTGTTCTGCGACACCGAGCCGGACAGGATGATGCCGGAATACTGCGAGTAACCCACGCCGAACATCAGGCTGCCGGCAGACTGTTCCTCCACCTTCACGTTGAGGTCGACCTGGTCCGGCGTGCCGGGCACGCGGGATTTGTCGATGTCCACCTTCTTGAAGAAGCCCAGGCGTTGCAGGCGGATCTTGGAACGGTCGATCGCGGCCTGCGAGTACCAGGAGCCTTCGAGCTGGCGCATTTCGCGACGCAGCACTTCGTCTTCGGTGCGGGTGTTGCCCTGGAAGATCACGCGGCGCACGTAGATGCGATGGCCCGGCTGCACGTAGAAGGACAGGTCGACCGTGCGGTTTTCCTTGTCCAGCTTTGGAATCGTGTCGACCTTGGCGTAGGCGTAGCCCATGTCGGCCAGCACGGCCTTCATCGCCTTGGAGCTGGCCTCGATGGCCGCGCGGTTGAAGGTTTCGCCGTCCTTGATGAAGACCAGCCGGCGCATGGTCTTCTCGGGCAGGATCAGGTCACCCAGCAGGTGCACCTTGGAGACCTTGTAGATGGCGCCTTCCTTGATGTCGGCGGCGATGTACATGTCGCGCTTGTCGGGCGAGATGGTCACCTGCGAGGAATCCAGGCCGAAGTCGGCGTAGCCGCGATCCATGTAGTAGGACTGCAGCTTGTTGAGGTCGCCGGACAGCTTGTCGCTGGAGTACTGGTCGTTCTTCGAGTACCACGACATCCAGTTGGTGGTGCCCGATTCGAAGTCGTCGCGGATCGCCTTGTCGGTGAACGCATGGTTGCCGACGATGTTGATTTCCTTGATCTTGGCAGCCTTGCCCTCGCGGATCTCGATGTCGACGGCGACGCGGTTGCGGTCCAGCCGGGTCACGTGCGGAAGCACCGACACGTTGTACTTGCCGCGGTTGTAGTACTGGTGGATCAGCTCCTGCTGCACGCGATCCAGCGCCAGCCGGTCGAAGGTCTCGCCCTCGGACAGGCCGATCGACTTCAGGCCCTTCTTCAGGTCATCGGTCTTGATGTCGTGGTTGCCGCGGATGGTGAGCTTGGCGATGGAAGGCCGCTCGGTCACCTTGATCACCAGGATGTCGCCCTGGCGCTCCATTTCCACGTCGCTGAAGAATTTGGTCTGGTACAAGGCCCGGATCGCCCGCTGCACCTCGTCGTTGGTCAACCGGTCACCCTTGCTGATCGGCAGGTAGTTGTATACCGTGCCGGCCGCGATGCGATTGAGGCCATCGATGCGGATATCGGAAACGACAAACGGCTCGAAACCGAGCGCATTGGCGGAGAGAGAGGCAAGCAGGATCAGGGCGGCGATACGCTTCATCGTCGATTCCGTTGGGTTATTTCGATGAGGCGGCCGAAACGGCCGCCCCGATGTGTGCATGGAACCGGGGCAACCCCGGTTCCGGAAAACGATTCGCGGTCGCCGACGCCACGACGGGCGAACGATCGCTTGGCCGCGTAGTCGTGCGGATCGTGAGCCACGTGGTCGTGCGGCCGTTGCTGATGGTGCACATCCGTGTCACGTGGGCAGAACGATGCGGTGGATGTCGTTGTAGAACGCCAGTCCCATCAGCGTGAACAACAGCAGCAAGCCCACGTATTGGCCGGCGATCATGGCGCGCTCGCTGACCGGGCTGCCCTTGACCAGCTCGATAAGGTAATACAGCAGGTGGCCGCCGTCCAAGATCGGGATCGGCAACAGGTTCAGGATGCCCAGGCTCAGCGAGACCAGCGCCAGGAATTCCAGATAGGCGGACAGACCCATGTGAGCCGAGGCATTGGCCACCTGGGCGATGCCGATCACGCCGGACAGGTTGCTGGTCGAGGCGCGGCCGTTGAGCATCTGGCCGATCATGTTGAACACGGCGGTGGTATGGCGCCAGGTCAGGCTCAGCGCCGCGCCAAGGGCATGCACCGGGCCGTAATGCTGGATCGCCGTCTCCGGCGGTTGCGCGCCCACGCCGATGATCCAGCGCGCCGGCTGGCCCTGGACCGACTCCTTGCGCGCGGTCACCTTGAACTGCATCGGCTTGCCGTGGCGTTCCACGCCGATGGCGAGCAGGGGGGATTTGGCCGCATCGGCGGCAATCAGCTTGCCGAGGTCCACGAAATCGGCCACGGGCTTGCCGTTCACGCTGACCAGGTGGTCGCCACCCTGCAGGCCGGCCAGTGCCGCCGGTTGCCCGGCTTCCACCATGGCGGCGATCGGCGGCGGCGGCGCGGGGCGCAGGCCCAGCTGATCCAGGTACTGGCCGATGTCCTTGCCGGCGGGCAGCTTGTTCAGTGGCAGCGTGACATGGCGCTGGGTGCCGTCCGGATCGCGCACGGTCATCGACAGCGGTTCGCGGCTGAGCAGGGCGTTGCCGATGACATCCAGCGAACCGCTCCAGGTGGTCACCGGCGTGCCGCCGACGCTGACCAGGCGGTCGTCCGGGTGAATGCCCGCCTGGGCCGCCATGCTCTGTGGCGTGGCGGTGACGATGGGGGCGTAGTCGGTGCGACCCAGCATGAACATCAGCCAGAACGCGGCGATGGTGAAAATCACGTTGAAGCCCGGCCCGGCCAGCACGATGGCGATGCGCTTCCAGATCGACTGGCTGGTGAACTCCTGCGAGAGCAGCTCCGGCGGAACCTCGCCTTCGCGCGCGTCGAGCATCTTCACGTAGCCGCCCAGCGGAATCGCCGCGACCTGGTATTCGCAACCGTCGCGGCCGACGCGCTTCCACAGCGCCTTGCCAAAGCCTACCGAGAAGCGCAGCACCTTCACCCCACAGCGGCGCGCGACCCAGTAATGGCCGAATTCGTGAAAGGTCACCAGCACGCCAAGCGTGACCAGCAACCAGAACACCGAGCCGAAGAAGGGATTCATCAATCAATATGCGTCAGGTGGGGGCTCAAGCTTATCAGCAAGCGTTGCGGAGAACCCGCCGTGCCGCGGTGCGAGCGGCACGGTCGCGTTCGCCGAGGGTCTGGATATCGACCACGGCTTGCGCCGGCAGTTCCGTCAAAACCGATTCGACCACGTCGGCGATCGAGAGGAACGGCAACGCACCGGCCAGAAAGGCTTCCACCGCGACCTCGTTCGCGGCGTTGAGGATGGCCGGGGCATCGCCGCCTTCGCGCAACGCCTGGAAGGCAAGGGCAAGGCAGCGGAAGGTGGCCAGGTCCGGCGGCTCGAAATGCAGCGGCTCGGCAGCTGCCAGATCCAGCGGAGCCACGCCGGAGCTCACCCGTTCGGGCCATGCCAGCGCGTGGGCCAGCGCGGTGCGCATGTCCGGGTTGCCGAGCTGGGCCAGTACCGAACCGTCCACGTACTCCACCAGCGAGTGCACCATGCTCTGGGGATGCACCAGCACTTCGATGGCTTCGACGGGGGCACTGAACAGGTGATGCGCCTCGATCACCTCCAGGCCCTTGTTCATCAGGGTGGCCGAGTCCACCGAGATCTTGCGGCCCATCGACCATTTCGGATGCTTGCAGGCCTGATCCGGGGTCACGTCGGACAGCTGCGCCCGGGTGCGGCCACGGAACGGTCCGCCGGAGGCGGTCAGCAGCAACCGTCGCACGCCGCTTTTTGCCAGGTCGGGGCGGCCGCCGGGCAGGCATTGGAAGATCGCGTTGTGCTCCGAATCGACCGGAATCAGCTCGCCGCCACCGACACGCAATGCCTCCAGGAGCAGCGGGCCGGCCATCACGATGGATTCCTTGTTCGCCAGCAACAGGCGCTTGCCGGCGCGTGCCGCCGCCAGCGAGGAATCCAGTCCGGCGGCGCCGACGATGGCGGCCACCACGGTGTCGCACAACGAGCCGGCCGCGGCCGCCGCGATGGCGTCCATGCCGCTGGCTACGTCGCAACGCACGCCGGCGGCGGCCAGTCGACGAGCCAGCTCGGCCTCCAGCGCGGGGTCGGCAATGATCGCCAGTTGCGGCTGGTGCCGGGCGCACAGCTCGGCCAGTGCGGCGACGTTGCGGTGGGCCGTGAGCACGCTGGCCCGGAAGCGATCCGGGTGCTGCGCAATCACGTCCAGCGTGCTGCCACCGATGGATCCGGTGGCCCCGAGGATGGCGATCTGGCGCATGGCAGTCATGATGTTTTTCTACAACCCCAGCAACAGCAGGCCCAGTGCGAATACCGGCAGCGCGGCAAACACGCTGTCGAGGCGATCCATCAGGCCGCCGTGGCCGGGAATCAGCGAACCGGAATCCTTCATCTGGGCGTGGCGCTTCATCAGGCTTTCCAGCAGGTCGCCGACGATCGAGGCGGCCACCGTCACCACGGCCAATACAGCCAGGCCGAGCATGGGGGCGCCGCGCACACCCAGCAGCCAGCCGCCGATCAGCAGCACCAGCACGCCGGCCACCAGTGCGCCCCAGGCGCCGGCCCAGGTCTTGCCGGGGCTGATCTGCGGGGCCAGCTTGCGCCGACCGAACTGGCGCCCGCTGAAATACGCGCCGATATCGGCCGCCCACACGATCAGCAGCGCCAGCAAGGCCCAGATGTGGCCATGCACGTGATTCTCGTCGTGGATCTGGACCAGTGCCACCCACGCCGGCACGATCACGAAGGCGCCGGCCAGCAACTTGATGTTGCGGTTTTCGCCGGTCGGGGCGGCGCCGAATGCAAAGTGCCGCAGCCAGCCGCAGGCCAGCAGCCACCAGGCCACGCCGGCGACCAGCAGCAGTGACCACAGGGCCGGGCTGCGCAGGCGCCAGATCAGGGCGAACACGATGGCCAGCACCACCAGCATGGTCCCGCGCGTGGCGACCGACTTGAGGCCGGCCAGGCGGGTCCATTCCCAACCCGCGCCGAGGAAGGCCAGGGCCGCGATCAGCGCGAACACCCCGTTGGATGCCAGCAGCACGATGAGAACCACCAACGGGGCAAGGATGGCTGCGGCAATGATGCGTTGAATCAGCATGCGGGGTCCTGGGTGCGGGCGACCTGGTCGCCGGTGCGACCGAAGCGGCGTTCGCGACCAGCATAATCGTCGATGGCGCGCTGCAGGCAAGCCTGGTCGAAATCCGGCCAGAGCGTGTCGGTGAAATGCAGTTCGGCGTAGGCGACCTGCCACAGCAGGAAGTTGCTGATCCGGCAGTCGCCGCCGGTGCGGATGAACAGGTCCAGCGGAGGCAGCTCGGCCAGGCTCATCCAGCGGCCCAGCGTGGCCTCGTCGATATCCTCGGCACGCAGTTCGCCACGTGCCACGGCGGCCGCGGCGCGTCGGGCCGCCTGCACGATGTCCCAGCGACCGCCGTAGTTCACGGCCACGTTCATGTGCAGCTTGTCATTGCCGGCGGTGCGCGTCATCGCGGCGCGCATGCGCCGCTGCAAAGCATCGCTGAAGGCGGTCAGGTCGCCGATGAAGCGCAGGCGCACGCCTTGCTCGTGCAGCTCGTCCACCTCCTTGTCGAGTGCGCGCAGGAACAGCTCCATCAGCGCGCCGACCTCGTCCTGCGGACGCTGCCAGTTCTCGCTGGAGAAGGCGAACAATGTCAGCACCTGCACGCCCTGGCGCAGGCAGCCTTCCACCACGTCGCGCACGGCCTTGCGGCCGGCGTTGTGGCCGAAACTGCGTGGGCGATGGCGCGCCTTGGCCCAGCGGCCGTTGCCGTCCATGACGATGGCGATATGGTGGGGAACGGTTGGCGTGGAATTCATGGGAAAGCTCGGGCTGATCCTGCGCCCCTGCGGGGAAACGAGGGCCTGGGACGGCTGGCAGCCGGGTGCGAAGTGCCACACGGTTGCCCGGTGCATGCTTCGTTGCAGGTCTGTCGCACGATGGCCCCTCTCCCGGTGTCCCCTTTCTGGCGGAAAGAGGGAAAGCGCGCGTTACCCGGTGCCATGTGTCCGCATGCATGGCGCGTGCGGACATTGCCGGGCGCCATGGTCACATGGCCAGCAGTTCGTCTTCCTTGGCCTTCACCACCACGTCCACTTCCTTCACGAAGCGGTCTGTGAGCTTCTGCACGTCGTCGTCGGTACGGCGCTCGTCGTCCTCGGTGATCAGCTTGTCCTTGAGCAGATCCTTGACCTGCTGCAGGGCATCGCGACGCACGTTGCGGATGGCGATCTTGGCGTTCTCGCCTTCGTGGGCCACGTGCTTGGCCAGCTCCTTGCGGCGCTCTTCGGTCAGCGGCGGCATGTTCAGGCGGATCACGACGCCCGCGGTGGTCGGCGTGATGCCGATGTCCGAGGCCATCAGCGCCTTTTCGATCGGCGCCACCAGGCTCTTCTCGAACGGCGTGATGATGATCGAACGCGAGTCGCCCAGCGAGACCGAGGCCACCTGGTTCAAGGGCATGTCGGAGCCGTAATAAGGCACCTTGATGCCATCGACCAGCGCGGTGCTGGCGCGGCCGGTGCGAATGCGGGTCAGGTCGTGCTTGAGCGAGTCGATGCTCTTGCCCATGCGGGTCTGGGCATCGGTCTTGATGTCATTGAGCATGGTACGTTTTCCGGTGGACCAGGCGAGCCGCCGAGTATAGCAGGCGAGGGCAGGGCAAGGCCCGGTCAGCCGGCATCCACCAGGGTGCCGACCGGTTCGCCATGCATGATGCGCATCAGGTTGCCCGGCACGGTCATGTCGTAGATGCGCATCGGCATGCGGTCGTCGCGGCACAGCGCGATGGCGGCGGTATCCATCACGGCCAGCTTGCGTTCGATCACTTCGTCGTAGGTGAGGTGCTCGTAGCGCTTGGCGTCGGCGTGCTTGGCCGGATCGGCGGTGTACACGCCGTCGACCTTGGTGGCCTTCAGCAGCAGGTCGGCGCCGATCTCCACGGCGCGCAGCGCGGCGGCCGAGTCGGTGGTGAAGAACGGGTTGCCGATGCCGGCCGCGAACAGCACGATGCGGCCCTTCTCGATGTGGCGGATGGCGCGGCGGCGGATGAAATCCTCGGCCACGTCGTGGATCTGGATCGCGCTCATCACGCGGGCGAAGCCGCCGCGCTTCTCGATGGCGTCCTGCATGGCCAGTGCGTTCATCACGGTGGCCAGCATGCCCATGTGGTCGCCGGTGACGCGGTCCATGCCGGCGGCGGCCAGGCCGGCGCCGCGGAAGATGTTGCCGCCGCCGATCACCACGCCCACCTGGATGTTGGCGCGCTGCACCTCGATGATCTCGTCGGCCAGGCGGCCGATCACCTTCGGGTCGATCCCGTAATCGGCCTCGCCCATCAGTGCCTCACCGGAGAGCTTGAGCAAGATGCGGTGGAACTTGGGCTGGTCGCTCATGGGGTCTCCGGATTGTGTGAGGTAAACCGCCACATTATAGCGTTGCCAGCATGTAATGAGACATGTTCATGACGCGTGATTCATGCGTGGTGCGGCCTGGCAGTGGCATTCGTTCGAGGCGCACCAAAAACAAGGGCCGCGATTGCTCGCGGCCCTTGTTCGAAGCGTGGTTTTCGCGAAGAGGCTGGCCTTGGATGGCCGGCCCTTCAGTCAGCGATGACGGTCAGGCCAGGCCGGCCTGCTTCATCACTTCGGCGGCGAAATCCTCTTCCACCTTCTCGATGCCTTCGCCGACGGCGAGGCGCACCACGGAGACGACTTCGGCGCCGTCCTTCTTCAGCGCATCACCCACGCTGACATTGGTGTCCAGCACGTAGGGCTGGCCGAGCAGGGTGACTTCGGAAACGATCTTGTTGATCTTGCCGGAGACGATCTTCTCGAGGATCTCGGCCGGCTTGGCCTTGTCCTTCTCGGTCATCTGGCCCAGCGCGATCTCCTTTTCCTTGGCTACGAACTCGGCCGGCACGTCTTCGGCGCGCACGTACTGCGGATTCATCGCGGCCACGTGCATGGCGATGCCCTTGGCCAGTTCCTCGGAGCCACCCTTGAGCGCCACCAGCACGCCGATGCGGCCGCCGTGGATATAGCTGCCGATGATGCCGTCGGTCGCGACGCGGGCCATGCGGCGCACGTCGATCTTCTCGCCGATGGTGGCGATCAGGGCCTTGGCGGCTTCCTCGACGCTGTCGGCGCCCGGATAGGCAGCGGCCTTCAGTGCGTCGATGTCGGCGGCGCCGGATTTCAGTGCAATGTCGGCGACGTTGTCGCTGAACTTCAGGAAGCTGGCGTCCTTGGCGACGAAGTCGGTCTCGCAGTTGACTTCGACCAACACGGCCTTGCCGTCCTTCTGCGCCGAGACGATGCGGCCTTCGGCGGCGACGCGGCTGGCCTTCTTGTCAGCCTTGGCCAGGCCGGACTTGCGCAGCCATTCCATCGCGGTGTCGATGTCGCCGTTGTTTTCGACCAGCGCCTTCTTGCATTCCATCATGCCGGCGCCGGAACGCTCGCGCAGTTCCTTGACCAGTTGGGCGGAAATAGTGCTCATCAGGATTCCTCTAAATGATTGCGCCGCGGGGCAGGGCCCCGCGGCAGCGGAAAATCACGTGGCAGTCGCTCAGGCGGTGTCGCCGCCGCGCGAGCCACGGCCGCCATCACGGCGCGGGGCGCCAGCGCCCTTCTTGGCCGGACCGCGGTTGTCACGACGCGGAGCGGACTTGCGCTCGTCGTCCTTGGCCACCGGATTGCCTTCCTCGTCCAGCTCGACGAACTCGTTGGCGTCGCCCTGGGCGGCGGACGGCGCGGCGGCCTTGCCTTCCAGGATCGAATCGGCAGCGGCGCGGGCATACAGCTGGATCGCGCGGATGGCGTCGTCATTGCCCGGGATGGCGTAATCGACCAGTTCCGGGTTGTAGTTGGTGTCGACCACGGCGATCACCGGGATGCCGAGCTTCTTGGCTTCCTGCACGGCGATGTCTTCGTGGCCGATATCGATCACGAACAGCGCGTCGGGCAGGCGGTTCATGTTCTTGATGCCGCCCAGCGAGTTTTCCAGCTTGTCGCGCTCGCGGCGACGGGCCAGCACTTCGTGCTTGACCAGCTTGTCGAACGAACCGTCGGTCTCGGCCGCTTCCAGTTCCTTCAGGCGGGCCACCGACTGCTTCACGGTGCGGAAGTTGGTCAGCATGCCGCCGAGCCAGCGCGCGGTGACGAACGGCATGCCGGCGCGTGCGGCCTCTTCGGCCAACGGCTCGCGGGCCGAACGCTTGGTGCCGACGAACAGGATGGTGCCGCGCTTCTGCGCCAGGCCCGACAGGAAGTTCATCGCGTCGGTGAACAGCGGCAGGGTCTTCTCGAGGTTGATGATGTGGATCTTGCCGCGCGCGCCGAAGATGTACGGGGCCATCTTCGGGTTCCAGTAACGGGTCTGGTGACCGAAATGCACGCCAGCTTCAAGCATTTGGCGCATGGTGACTTGTGCCATGGTGTTGCTCCGAATTGTCTGGACCCTTGGGGCCCGGGGGTTGGGACCTCCACGCATCCCCGGCTTCGACCGCGACGTTTCCTGTTCAGTGGCGGAAACGACCGCGGCACCCCGAAGGCGGTGCCGATGCGTGTGTGGCGTTGGTTTGGGTGTTGTACCGCGTCGCGGTTACAATTCCCGTTCGTTTTGCGATGCCATGGCGTGAAATGCGCCGATTGCAGCCTGCAAAACCATCCAATTGTAGCCGGTACGCCGGCGACGCGGCAAGCCACCGGATTCGAAGCGGCTGTGCCGCCTGACAGGCGAAATCATGGCCATTACCCTGAAAACCCCCGAAGACCTTGAAGGCATGCGCGTTGCCGGCAAGCTGGCCGCCGAAGTGCTTGCCATGCTCAAGGATTACGTCAAACCCGGCGTGAGCACCGAGGAACTGGACCGGCGCGCCTACGAGCATATCGTCAACGTGCAGAAGGCGATTCCCGCCAACGTGGGCTACCACGGCTTCCCCAAGACACTGTGCACCTCGGTCAACCACGTGATTTGCCACGGTATTCCGAACGAGGGCAAGGTGCTCAAGGACGGCGACATCGTCAACCTCGACGTCACCGTGATCAAGGATGGCTGGCACGGCGACACCAGCCGCATGTACATCGCCGGCACGCCGTCGGTGCTGGCCAAGCGCCTGGTGGACACCACGTATGAAGCGATGATGTCGGGCATCCGCGCGGTGCGCCCCGGGGCCACGCTGGGCGATATCGGCCATGCGATCCAGAAACACGCCGAGGCGGCCGGTTTCTCGGTGGTACGCGAGTATTGCGGCCACGGCATCGGCAAGATCTACCACGACGAGCCGCAGGTGCTGCATTACGGCAAGGCCGGCACCGGGCTGGAGCTGAAGAAGGGCATGACCTTCACCATCGAGCCGATGATCAACGCCGGCAAGCCGCAGACCAAGCAGCTGCCGGACGGCTGGACGGTGGTGACCAAGGATCATTCGCTGTCGGCGCAGTGGGAGCACACGCTGGCCGTCACCGACGACGGCTTCGAGATCCTCACGCCCTGGCCGGATGCCTGATCCGATGGCCACGGCCCGGCGCAGCGGCACATGAGCGGCATCTTCCTCGTCTCGCTGGCGCTGATCGCGCTCAGTATCCTGTGGGTGCCGACGTATTCCATGGTGCTGATGCTGAAGGGTATGGGCGTGCCGGAGGCGGGCGCTGGCCTGCGGCTGATCCTGCCGCTGCAACTGCTGGCCACGATTGCTCTGGTGCTGCTGGCCAATGCGCTGGGATTGGGCAATCCGGCAGCGTACACGCTGGCGATCCTGGTGCTGGTCAGCGCGACAGGTGTGGTGATCGTGTGGCGCCGACGCCACAACGGCGCTTGACGCGCCCCCCGGCAAGGCTTTGAACAGGCCTTGAGCCGTGCTGTACTGGGTGCCATGACGACCGTGGCCACCCCCAGACCCATTCCCCTGCCGCCCTTGCCGCGCCTGCCCCCTGCCGTGCCGCGTTCGGGCGTGCCCGACGAGGCACGCCGCGCGCTACGGCAATTGCTGGGCGACGTTGATCGCGCCCTGGCCACTGCCTTTCGCGATGGCGCCGATGCCAGTGCGCTGGCGCGGCGGCGTGGTGAATCGGTGGCACGGGTGGTGATCCATGTGTGGGGTGCCTGTCTCGGCGACGTGACCGGCGCGGCACTATTCGCGGTGGGCGGCTTCGGTCGTGGCCTGCTGTTTCCCTGCTCGGACGTGGACCTGCTGGTGCTGGCCGAGCATCCCGAGCCAGCGCGCTTGCGTGCGCTGGAACAATGCTTTGCCACGCTGTGGGACATCGGTCTGAAGGTGGGGCATGCCGTGCGCGAACCGGCGCAGTGCCGCAGCCTGGCCGCGCAGGATGCCAGCGTGTTCACCAGCCTGCTGGATGCGTATCGGCTGGCCGGCGACCCGGCCCTGGATGCGGTCCTGCGCGGCATCGTGGACGATCCCGAATTGTGGCCGCCGCGCGAGTATCTGGCCGCACGGCTGGCCGAGCGTGACGCCCGCCATGCCCGCTACGACGACACCGCCTACAACCTCGAACCGAATCTCAAGGACGGCCCCGGCGGCCTGCGCACGCTCGATTCGCTGCGTTGGCTGGGACGTCGGCTGGCCCATGCTGGCGGCCTCGAGGACATGCAGAATGAGGGCCTGCTCGATCCGGCCGAACGCGTCAGCCTGTGCGAGGCCGAAACCACCTTGCGGCGCTATCGCTACGCGCTGCATCTCGAGGCGGGGCGGCCGGAAGAGCGGCTGCTGTTCGACTACCAGCGCGGGCTGGCCACGCGACTGGGCTTCGAGGACGAACACGCCAAGAACCTGGGCGTCGAGCAGTTCATGCAGGGCTACTACCGCGCCGCCAGTCTGGTGGAACGGCTGGGCATGCAGATTGCCGAACGCTTCGTGGAGATGCTGGAAACGCCCAGTGCGGCGCAACCGGTGGGCGAGGATTTCGTGCGCTACGGCTCGCGGCTGGCGGTGCGCGATGCCGAGCTGTTCATGCGTCGGCCCGCTGCCCTGGTGGAAATCTTCATCGCCCGGCTGGACCAGCCGGGGCTGATCGGCTTCACCGCCGACACCATGCGCCGCGTCCACCAGGCCACCGCGATCCACGGCACGGCACTGGCCGACGATCCGCAGACGCTGGCCGCGTTCCTGCGCCTGCTGCGACGTGGTGCTCCGGCGGTGGATGCGCTGTGGCGGATGAACCGGCACGGCCTGCTGGCCGCGGTGCTGCCGGCGTTCGGCACCGTGTTCGGACGCATGCAGTACGACTTGTTCCACGTCTACACAGTGGACGAGCACACGCTGCGCGTGCTGCGCAACATGGCACGCTTTGCCGATCCGGAAGCGCGTCGCGATTTTCCCATTGGCTGCGAGATCTGGCCCACGTTCGACAAACCCGAGCTGATGCTGCTGGCCGGGCTGTTCCACGACATCGCCAAGGGGCGTGGTGGTGATCACGCAGTGCTGGGCGAGGAAGATGCGCGCGCGTTCTGCGCCAAGCTGGATCTGCCGCCGGAAGACATCGAACTGGTCGCCTGGCTGGTGCGCTGGCATCTGCTGATGAGCACCACCGCACAGCGCCAGGACATCACCGATCCCGCGGTGGTGCAGCGTTTTGCCGATCAGGTGGGCGACTGGGCGCGGCTGGATCATCTATACGTGCTGACCGTGGCCGACATCATCGGCACCAGCCCGCGGTTGTGGAATGCGTGGAAGGACCGCCTGCTCGCCGATCTCTACACCGCGGCCCGTTATGCCCTGCGCAGCGACGTGCAGTTGCCGCTGCACGCCTCGGCGCGCGTGCGCGAATGCCGCGAGCGCGCCCTCAACCTGCTGCTGGCCGAAGGGCTGGGCGCCGATGCGATTGCCACGGTGTGGGCCGATTTCCCCGACCTGAGTTTCCTGCGCCATCGACCCGAGCAGATTGCCTGGCAGACCCTGGCCATCCTGCGTGCGAAGGGTGCGACGCCGCTGATCGAAGTGCACCCGTTCTCGGTGCGCGGCAGCACCGAATTGTTCGTCTACGCCGCCGATCGCGACGGCCTGTTCGCCACCGTCACCGCCATGCTCGACCGCATGCGTTTCTCGGTGGTGGAGGCGCGCATCCTGAAATCGCAGACGGGACGTGCGCTGGATACCTTCCTGCTGCTCGAATCGGACACCCAGGAGCCAGCCAGCTTGCCGCGCGCGGAGGAATTGCGCGTACGGCTGCAACGCGCGCTGGCGCAGCCGGCGCCAGTTGCGCCGGCCAAGCGCAGCATGTCGCGCCACCTCAAGTATTTCCAGATGCCGCCGAAGATCGCCTTCAACGCCGCCGGCGAGCGCACCCAGCTGGCGCTGGTATGCACCGATCGTCCCGGCCTGCTGGCCGCCGCCGCACACGCCATGCTCGAAGTGGGCGTGCGCGTGCACGATGCACGCATCGCCACCTTCGGCGAGCGCGTGGAAGATTTCTTCGAAATCACCGACCGGCATGACGCGCCCTTGTCCGGCGAGCAGCAGGAAAAACTGCTGCAGGCACTGTTGCGGCGCGTGGGGAATGCCAAGGCCAGCGCCTGAGGTGAAAGACTTGCCGTGCAGCCGCGCGGTGTTCGACGATGCCGTGATGGTTGCAGGATGGGGAGCAGGGATGGGCAAGCGGTGGTCCGACACGGGTGCGACATCGAATCGCATCGCCGATGTTGTTTCACGCAGGCGCTGGCAGCTTCTGGCCATTGCCGTGCTTGCGCTTGCCTGGGCTCTGGCGGCCCTGCGCGCGATCCGGGAACCGATGCTGATCGGCGACGAGCTGGTTCATGCCGCGCAGATCCACGATTTCCTGCATGGCCATTTCCGGGTGTTGCCCACACTGACGAATATCCCCGGCTACCACCTGCTGGTGGCCGGGTTGCTGGCGTTGGCCGGTCACGACACGCTGGCGGCCATGCGCGTCGTGAACATGGGCTTCGACCTGGCGTGCATCGGCATGTTCTATCTGCTGCGACGCGGAGTGGATCGCCGCCATGCGGCGCGGGCGACAGCGCAGTTCGCGTTCTTTCCACTGTTGTATCCCTACGGATTCCTGGTCTATACGGACATCCTGTCGGTTGCACTGGTGCTTGCCGCGCTGTGGGCGACGCGTGGTGGGCGCCATGTGCTGTCGGGTGGGATTCTGCTGCTGGCCCTGCTGGTGCGGCAGAACGATGTGGTCTGGGCTGGCTTTCTGGCCAGCTTCGCCCTGTGGCCGTTGTTGCAAGAAACGGATTGGCGGCCATGGCGGGCTGGGTACCGGATGCTGGCGATTGCATGGCCGTACCTGGCCGTGGTTGTGCTGTTTGTCGTGTACTGGGCGTGGAACGGCACCATCGTTTTCTCGAAGCCCGAGGCGCTGATCCATCCGGACATGAGTTTTCACTGGGGCAACCCGTTCTTCCTGTTGTTCGTCGCCGGCGTCCTCATGCCGCTGCAGCTGATTGGCGGGTTGCGGTGGTTCGGGCGCGAAGCATGCCGACGATACTGGCCGTGGCTGCTTCCCGTGATCGTGTTACTGGCCTACGTCACCGGCTTCAAGGTCGACAACTTCTTCAACCATGTCAGCCCCGACTATTTCATCCACAACGCGGTGCTGGTGGCGGTCGACGGGCAGCGTTGGGCCTGGTTGGGCTTCGGTCTGGTCGCCACGGTCGCCGCATGCGCGTTGGCCGGTACGCGATTCGTGCTGCCGCAGGCATGGGTGCTGTTTCCGTTCGCTGCCTTCTACTTGTCTGCCTCATGGCTGATCGACGGGCGCTACACCCTGATACCGCTGGCGTTGTGGCTGGCACTGCGTCGGCAGGATGGCAACGTCGTCGAGCGGACCACGCTGGCAGGGTGGGTCGTGCTGGCGCAGTACCTCGCCCTGGGCATGTCCGCCCGGCATTTCATGCTCTGATCCGCGCGGCCCCAAGGCGGGACGCGAAGGCGAAAAGCGTGAACGGCATCCATGGGAGCGGCGTGCCAGTCCGGCGCGATGCGGTTAGCATGCCGCATCGTTTTCCCCATTCGCTTGAGGTGCGACACGCCGCGGTGCGTCCATGCCGGCGGCCTGTCGATGCATGCGATGCCCACACGGAGTGTTCGATGATCCACAAGATGCTTTTCCTCGTAGCCGCGACGGCCGCCATGGCGGTGGCCTTGCCCGCCCACGCCACCAGCATCTCGGCCAGCGGCGGCGATGGCGCTTTCGGTGTCCAGGCCGATACGGCCTTGCTGCCGGCGCTGCACGCCAACGTGGGCTACCTGCATACCGACAGCGACCGCGGCAACGCGAAGATCTACACCGTGGGCCTGATGATCGCGCCGCCCACGCCGCTGGTGCATTGGGCGGTGGGCGCGCGCTATCAGTACCAGGACACCCGCTACGGCAGCGGTGGCGGCGTGGAACTGGGGGGCTCGTTGTTCGTTGCCACGCCGATTCCGCTGGTGTCGGTGGGCGGCTACGGTTTCTACATGCCTTCCGGCGCTGCCAACGGCCGCATCCGGCACAGCTACGACTATGGCGCGCAACTGCGCCTGAGTCTTACCCATTCGATTTACGCGTACGCCGGCTATCGCTATATGCGCACTTCGTTCGAGGGTGCGGGCAACAAGGTGCTGTACAAGGGGCCGTCGCTGGGCCTCAGTGTGGGGTTCTGACGCCAGGGCGGTTTCGCAGGGGCGCTGCAGCAGGCACAATGGGGCGCCCCGCCTCTTTCCATTTGGACGTCCATTTCCATGCAAAGCATCGAATCCCTGATCGACGACGCCTTCGAGCGCCGCAATGAACTGACCCAGAGCGAGATCGAAACCCATCTGCGCCCCGCGGTGAGCCAGGTGATCGAGCTGCTGGAAAGCGGCGAACGCCGCGTCGCCGAGCCCGACGGGAAGGGTGGCTGGACGGTCAACCAGTGGCTGAAGAAGGCGGTGCTGCTGTACTTCCGCATCAACGGCAATCGCGTGGTCGATGGCGGCCCGGCGCAGGCCTTCGACAAGGTGCCGCTGCGTTTCGCCCATGGCGACGATGCCGAGTTGCAGAACCTCGGCGCGCGCGTGGTCCCGGGCGCGTTGGTGCGCCGCGGCGCGCATATCGCCAAAGACGCGGTGCTGATGCCCAGCTACGTCAACATCGGCGCGTACGTGGGCGCAGGCAGCATGGTCGACACCTGGGCCACGGTGGGTTCCTGCGCACAGATCGGCGCGGGCGTGCATCTGTCCGGTGGTGTCGGCATCGGCGGCGTGCTGGAACCGCTGCAGGCTGGCCCGACCATCATCGAGGATGGCTGCTTCATCGGTGCGCGTTCGGAAGTGGTCGAGGGCGTAGTGGTGGAGAAAGGCAGCGTGATCGGCATGGGCGTGTTCCTGGGCCAGTCCACGCGCATCTACAACCGCGCCACCGGCGAAACCAGCTATGGCCGCATCCCTGCCGGCAGCGTGGTGGTGGCCGGCAACCTGCCGGCGAAGGACGGCTCGCACAGCCTGTACGCCGCGATCATCGTCAAGCAGGTGGACGAAAAGACGCGCAGCAAGACCGGCGTCAACGAGTTGCTGCGCAGCGCCGAGTAGGAGCCCGCATCGCGGGCGATGCAGTTGAGGTGCATCGCCCGCCTGGGAAGCTCCCGCATCCATCCAAAAGCATCGCCCGCCAGCGGGCTCCTACCGGGAACTTGGCATGACTACGCTTTACGGCCTTTCCACCTGCGATACCTGCCGCAAGGCACGCAACTGGCTCGATCGTTTCGAGGTGCCGTTCACCTTCGTGGACTACCGTGCCAACCCGGTGCCGGCGGCCACGTTGAAGGCGTGGGCGCAGCAACTCGGTGGCTGGGAGAAGCTGGTCAACAAGTCGTCGACTACCTGGCGCAACCTGTTGCCGCAGCGCAAGAACCCGGGCAGTGATCCGGAGTGGACGCTGCTATTGAAGGAATACCCGGCGCTGGTGCGCCGCCCCGTGGTGGTGCCCGAAGACGGTGCGGTGAGCGTGGGCTTCAGCGACAACGGTTTCAAGAAACTGTTCGGAAAATAGGCAGGAGGCGACGATGATCGTGCGCCTTTCCAAGATCCTGCTGCTGGCGACGATCGCGCTGTGGATCGCGCTGGTGGCGTTCGGCAATCTCACCGATTACGGCAGCAACTGGCCGTTCGTGCAGCACGTGCTGGCGATGGACACGATCTTCCCGCATGCCGGCATCCGGTACCGCGCCATCCATTCGCCACTGCTGCAGCGTGGCGCCTATGCGCTGATCATCGCGATCGAGGCGCTGGCTGCGGCGCTATGCTGGTGGGGAACGTGGCGGTTGTGGCGTGCCCGTCGCGCCAGCGCTGCGGCCTTCCATCGCGCCAAACGCGTGGCCGTGCTTGGACTCGCCGTGGGCGTGGTGCTGTGGCTTGGCGGTTTCGTGGCCGTTGGCGGGGAATGGTTCGGCATGTGGATGTCCAGCCAGTGGAATGGCATCCAGAGTGCGTTCCGCTTCGCCCTCGTATTGCTGGCGATGCTGGTCTGGCTGGGCCAGCGCGACGATGAACTGGACGATTGAGGAGCAGGCCCGTGAGCGATCACCGCATCCGCCGCTATCGCATCAACCTGCGCATCGAACGCGACAACGCCGCGTTGTATGCGCGGTTGGCGAAGGTGGCCACGGATGTGCGGTTGGCGCGCGCCTACCAGCGCATCGCCGAGGGCGAGCAGGCCAACGCGGATTTCTGGGAATCACGCCTGCGCGAACTGGGTGCGGTGGTGCCGACATCGCGCACGGGCTTGCGGGTGCGCGCGCTGGGCTGGTTCGCGCAAACCTTCGGCACCGAGTTCGTGATGCCGACCGTGGTGCGGCTGGAACACGCCGATCATGCCGAGACCCCGGTGGACCGCAATGGCCACCGCGATCATTTCGTTTCGCCCCACGTGAACCGCGGACGTGGACACAACCATCGCGCGCAAAGCGGCAACACCTTGCGTGCCGCCGTGCTCGGCGCGAATGACGGTCTGGTCTCCAACGTCAGCCTGGTGATGGGCATGGCTGGCGCGGCCAGCAGCGATCGCGCGGTGTTGCTGGCGGGGCTGGCCGGCCTGGTCGCCGGTGCCTGTTCGATGGCGTTGGGCGAATGGCTCTCGGTGAACAGCTCGCGCGAGTTCTACCAGGCGCAGATCACCGAGCGTGCCGAGCGGCTGGCGGTGGCGCCGGAGGACGGCGTGCGCCATATCGCCGGCATCTACCACGACAAGGGGCTGGGTCGTGCCGAAGCCGTGCACCTGGCCCGGCATCTCACCGAAACGCCGCGCGCGGCATTGGACACCGTGGTGCGCGAGGACCTTGGCGTCGACCCGACCGAGCTTGGCGGCTCGGCCTGGGGCGCGGCAACGTCGTCGTTCTGCCTGTTCGCCTTCGGCGCCGCGTTTCCGGTGGCGCCGTATCTGTTCCTGCATGGCCACACGGCCATGTTTGGCAGCGCGGTGGCCACCGCGGTGGGGCTGGCGCTGATCGGTACCGGCACCTCGCTGTTCACCGGCCGCGGCATGCTGTTCTCGGTCGCACGCCAATTCGCCATCACCGTGGCCGCAGCGGCCGTCACCTACGGCGTGGGGCATCTGCTGGGCCATATCGTCACGGTCTGAACGTTGCCTCGCCGCGCCCCCGCGCTTGCATGCTTGCTATGCTGCAACGTCGTTGCCACTTGCCATGCGTGCCCCATGTCCGACGTTCTCGAACTTGCCCGTGACCTGATCCGTCGCCGCTCCGTTACCCCCGACGATGCCGGTTGCCAGGAACTGCTGGCCGAGCGACTGGAACGTGCGGGTTTCCGCATCGAGCGGATGCGCCATGGCGAGGTGGACAATCTGTGGGCCGTGCATGGCGAGGGTGGGCCGACCCTGGTTTTCCTTGGTCATACCGACGTGGTGCCGAGTGGCCCGGAGCAGGCATGGCGCCATCCGCCGTTCGCCGCCGAGATCGCGGATAGCCGTCTGTACGGCCGTGGCGCCGCCGACATGAAAGGCTCGGTGGCGGCGATGACGGTGGCACTGGAGCAGTTTGTCGGCACGCATCCCCATCATCCCGGTCGCGTGGCCCTGCTGCTGACCAGCGATGAGGAAGGCCCGACCAACCTCGATGGCGTGCGTCGCGTGGCCGCGCACTTTCGCGAGCGTGGCGAGCGCATCGACTGGTGCGTGGTGGGCGAGCCGTCGGCGAAGGAAAGGCTCGGCGACCTGATTCGCGTGGGTCGGCGTGGCTCGCTTTCAGGCACGCTGACGGTGCGTGGCGTGCAGGGGCATGTCGCGTATCCGGAGAAGGCGCTGAATCCGATCCATGCCTTTGCGCCCGCACTCACCGAACTGGCTGCCGAGCGCTGGGACGAAGGCAATGCCGACTTCCCGCCGACCTCGTTCCAGGTCTCCAATCTCAATGCGGGTACCGGCGCCACCAACGTGATTCCAGGTGAGTTGAAGGCGCTGATCAATTTCCGCTTCTGCACCGCCAGCAGTGCCGACGAGCTGCGTCAGCGCACCGAAGCGATCCTGCATCGACATGGCCTGGACTTCACGCTGGAGTGGAATCTCTCCGGCGAATCCTTCCTCACGCCACCGGGCGGTTGCTTGCGTGAAACGGTGGTGGCAGTGTGCCGCGAGCTGTGCGGCATCGAGCCCGAACAGAGCACTGGTGGTGGCACGTCCGACGGGCGCTTCATCGCGCCGCTGGGTGCCGAGGTGGTCGAACTGGGGCCGGTCAACGCCACCATCCACAAGGTGGACGAATGCGTGGCCGTGGCCGATCTGGAACGTTTGCCGGAACTTTATCGCGCCGTGTGCGAACGCCTGTTGGCTTGAGCGTCCGGCAAGCCGTCAGGCGCGATCCGCTATTCGCGGCGTACCGCGAATAGCGTCGGGCACACCCTCATTTCTTGGTGATGATGACCTTGTGCATCGGGGCCAGTTTCGCCAGCAGCTTGTTCTGCGCGCGAAACGGGATCTTGTGCTGGTTCATCGCTTTCTGCAGGTCTTCGACCAGGGCATTGAAGTCTGCGCGATTCACGCCCATGCCCTTGTGCACCGATGCCATGTCGCGGCCGGTATAGGTGCAGGGGCCATCCAGGATCACGCAGAACTGGTCGACCAGTTCCTTCTTGACGTGTTCACGGTCGACATTGGCAAAGAATGGATGGGTGACCGGATCGGCCATCAGGTTGTCCATGAAGTCGTTCACCAGGGAGACCAGCCCGGGCTTGCCGCCGAACTCCTCGAAGACGGGCTTGAGTGCCGGGTCGCGTGGTGCCGAGGCTGCCATCGCGGCGGACTGGTTCGGCATCGCCATCGTGTCTTGCGCGGCGGCATGGTTGCCGAGCAGCAAGCCGGCAGCGAGAAGGGCGGTTGCAACGGAATGCTTGAGCATGGGTTTGTCCTCGAATCGAATGGCGTGGATGTCAGAAGCCGACCTGCACGGACGCATACAGACCGTGCTGGTTGTCCTTGATCACGATGTTGCCGAGATTGGCGTAGGCCAGCGTCAGCGAGACATGCTTGGTGGGCGCCCAGGCGACGAAAGCGTCGTACCAGTTGTCTTCCCTGGCAATCCCGAGGTTGTCCGGCTTCTGGCGATATTCGGCACCGATGGCCCAGTTGCGGCTGAGCAGATAGGCCGCCGAACCTTCGAACTCGGCCTGGTAGCTGTTGTTCTTGTCGCCGCCGAAGCCGAGGATGCCGAGCTGGTTGGCCTTGGTGAAGCGCACCGTGGCATCGAGCAGCAGGCTTTGCGAAAGGAACAGCTTGGTGGCGCTGATGTAATAGTCGGTGCCCTGCGAACGCTTGGCGCCGACGTACTTGACCACGGCATCCTGGTTGTTCTTCTTGTACTGCATGCCGACGGATACCTGCGGCATCCAGCTGTCCTGGTCGAGCACGGCATCGCCGAACAGGCGCACCTTCACGCCGATCACGTTCTGTTTGAAGGTGAATCCGTTGCCCAGTCCGAGCAGGCCACCCACCTTCTCGGTGTCGAAGCGCTGCTGAGCGAACGACACTTCCACGCGGTTGTACAGGCCCACCATCACGCCGGCATCGTCCAGGTGGTAATCCTGCGTGTTCACGCGGGTGTAGAACGCGTTGGCGCCGATCTGGTCATTGGTGCCGTAGCCACCGATCACTGCCCACGGCGTGAGGCCGCCACCCGCGGCGCCGCCGATTTCCGAGACGCCGCCGGTAAGCAGCAACTTGCCGCTGACATTCGCCGGTGCGCCGGACGAGCCGTCATCCGCGGCGGCCGCCAGCGACACCAGCGCGCCTGCCAGCGCGAGCCCACCGAGCGCGATGGCCCGGCTCATACGATGCTTGTGCATGATTTCCTCCCGTGTTGGCGCGAAAGCGCGCCATGCAGGAGGTACGAGGCGTCAATGCAAAAAGATGCAACGCGGCATCATCAATTTTCGCGCGCGATGTGCCAGGTGCCGTTGATGCCGTCGCCACGATGGTCGCCGGGTTTCGTGTCACCGGCATAGCGGTACAACGGTCGACCCTTGAATGCCCATTGCAGCGTGTGGTCAGGGCGGGTGATCACGCTGAGACCGGCGCCGGCATGACTGCCCGCAACCGCGGCATAGGGTGGCCAGACCGTGGCACACGGGCCGGAGCATTGGCTGTGGCCGGTGTCGCCATCGGTATCGAACGTGTACAAGCTCAGCCCGCGCGCGCCAACCAGTTCATGTTGCGCATTGGCCGAGGGCGGCGCTTCGGCGGCCATGGCGGGCGCAAGCACCATGGCGCCGACGAGGAGGAGGCAGGCAGGAAACCGGGAACGTGTCATGGCGATACTCCGTGGGTGGTGGATGGAACGCGAAGCGTCCCATCACTGATACGGTGCCGGGGACCCCAGGGATGCGACCCGGCATCGGCTCTCACGGTTGCTGTTTCGCCATCGGCCACTGCTGCGGCACCTTGCGCAGCTTCGACACGTCATAACCCAGCGTCTTGACGCGTGCGACCAGCGCGGCGTAATCCGCCGGCGATACGTTCGGTGTGCGGGCGAACACCCAGGTGTAGTCGCGCTTGTCGCGCGCCACGATCATTTCGCTGTAGTCCGGCTTCAGCCACGCCACGATGTATTGCGCCTTGAAGCCCCAGAACAGCTTCACGCCCCATACCGCGTTGCCGCTGCCTGCGTGCACGTAACCGGTGGACTGGATGTGCTTGACCGGGCCGTCGAAGCCGCCGTTGTTGAAGCGGAACGTGGTGTGGATGTTGCCGTCCGGTTGCAGCGTGTAGGTTTCCACCGCGTTGAAGGCGTGCTTCTCGAAAATGGTGGGAATGGTGGCGATGACGTACCACTTGCCCATGAAGCGCGGCAGGTCGACATGGGCGACGGGCGTGATCGGCGGCAGGTCGCTGGCGCAGGCCGCGACGGTGGCACTGCCAAGCAGCACGGTGCCGATCAGCGCGAATTTTCTGGAAGGGCGCATCGGTGGGTCTCCGTGGTGGTTGCGTTGACGTCGGCAGGGTTCACGGGCGCACGAAACGGTAGTGCGCCACCAGCCATTCCTGCCCGTCGGCGTAGCCGAACAGTTCGGCGCAGGACATCCAGAACATGCGCCAGCGCTGGAACCAAAGCGCGGCATGTTCGCCATAAGCCTGGGCCAGCACGGCCATCACCGCGTCGCGTTGGCGATCCTGTCGCTGCAGCCAGTGGTTGGCGCTCTTCTGGTAATGCGTACCGTCGACCAGCCAGCGCTGTTCGATCTGCAACGCCTGCTGGAAGTGCAGCAGGGTGTCCGCGGCCGGCATCAGTCCGCCGGTGAAGAAGTGCCGGCCCATCCAGTTGTCCTCGCCCGCGGTCTCGAACGGATACATCAGCGTGCGATGCGCGAAGATGTGCACGAACAGCTTGCCGCCGGGCTTCAGCCATTCGCCGATGCGACCCAGCAGGGTCTGGTAGTTGCGCATGTGCTCGAACATCTCCACCGACACGCAACGATCGAACTGTGCCGGTTCCAGTGCCAGCGTGTTGGCGTCCTCGGTGATCACGCGCACGTTGAGCAAGCCGCGTTGACGACACTGCGCCTCGATGTGCCGGCGCTGGTTGTGCGAATTGGACACGGCGGTGATGCGCGAGTCGGGATATTGCTCGGCCATCCACAGCGTGAGCGAACCCCAGCCGCAGCCCAGCTCAAGCACCTGCTGGCCGTTGCTCAGCTCGGCGCGCTCGCCGTACAGCCGCAGCATGGCGTCTTCCGCCTCGCCCAGCGTTTCGTTGCCCTCCGGGTAGTAGCAGCCGGAGTACTTGAGCCGTGGCCCGAGGCAGAGGCGGAAGAAGTCCGCCGGCAATTCGTAGTGCTGCGCATTGGCCGCGTCGGTGTGGATCGCCACCGGGCTGTGGCGCAGTTCGGCGATGCGCTGGTCGAAGCGTTCGGCTTGCGCGGCGATGCCACCGCTGCGTTCTTCGCGCAGGCGTTGCGCGCACCACTTGCGGATGCCGTGGCGCAACAGCGCGTCGGGGATCAGGCCGCGCTCGGCCAGTCCAAGCACGCCGGCGGCCGGGCGGTCTTGCGCCAGTTCCGCCTGCGCCAATTCGGGATGTTCGATCGAGACGGTGTTCATGACGTCAATTCCTCGATTCACGGGAAGTTTTGGGAAACCACGGAAACAGCATCGGCGTGCTGCGCTGGTAGGCGCGGTAGTCTTCGCCGCGCGTGCGCAGGGCCTGCGCTTCGGTCCAGGGAATGCCGCTGATCCAGCGCAGGAATACGTACATCAGCAGCGGTCCGGACCACGCCAGCCAGCCGAATGGCGCACCCACCGCGAAACACACGTAGGCGAACCAGTGCAGCCATTCGAAGAAGTAGTTCGGATGCCGCGAATAGCGCCACAGGCCGTCGCGGCAGGTCTTGCCACGGTTCAGCGGGTACCTGCGGAATCGCGCGAGTTGGCGGTCGGCGGTGGACTCGCCCAGCACGCTGACAAGCCAGATGACGACGCCGATGATCAGCCAGCCGGGTACGCGCGAGGCGTTGGCCGACACCGCCACGAATGGCAGCGCGAACAGCACGATCAGCGCGGCCTGGAACTGGAAGAACGCGAACAGTTTTCCCTGATGGCCGTGCCAGTACGCGCGCATCTGCGCATAGCGACCATCTTCTTTCTCGTGGCCGACGCGCTGCCACAGGTGCCATGCCAGTCGTGCGCCCCACAGGCAGCCACAGACGGCAAGCAGGATGCGTGGAATGGATGCGCCGGTGCCGCACAGCGCCAGCCACACCGCACCGCCGCCCAGGCCCGCGGCCCAGAGCGCATCGACAATGCCGGTATTGCGGTGGCGCCGTTGCCAGCGCCAGCCCAGCGTCATCATCACGGCCGCGAACAGCCACAGCAGCAGCAACGCCAGCCACGGATTCATGACGCGCTCCGCAGTACGGCCGGGTTCGGCTGCTGCGACCAGCGTCGAGTCAGCACGGTCAGCAGCGGCAGCGTGATGCCCCAGCCCAGCGCCAGCCACAGCAGCGCATGCCACGCCGGAGGCGTGAAACTCACCGCATGCCAGCCGCGCGCGGCGCCGAGGTAGGCCATCGGACCGCCGATGGCGCCGAACACGGCGGCCAGCCATGGTCGTCCCTGCAGATAGCCGAACAGCGGCACGATGGTGAGCGCGAAGGCCAGCCACAAGGCAAGAATCCACGCAGGTGCTATCCCGGCCGGCCATGCCGCGGCGTAGACCAGCAGGCCACTGCGCACCAGCACGCCGTCGAACACCAGGCCGAGCACGAAGGCCAGTCCCATCAAGCGCAGCTCCACATCACGCGCCGTCGATACGCCAAGCCGCCATGCGGCGAACAGCGCGACGGCCAGCAGGGCCGGCCATGTGTGCCCGCGACCGGCGCCGATCACGCTGATGAACCACGCCGCCTCGTAGGCGATCAGGGTGATCCAGAACTTCATGTGGTCAGTTCCGCGGCGCCGCGGTGGAAGCCGGGCCTGGCCAGCAGCAGATGCGACACGCCGATCGAGCGCTCGCGAAAGCCGCCTTCGCAGTAGGCCAGGTAGAACTCCCAGCGACGGATGAAGCGGTCATCGAAGCCTTGCGCGCGTACTTCGTCCAGGCGGGCCATGAAGCGCTGGCGCCAGGCGTGCAGGGTGCGCGCGTAGGAGTCGCCGAAATCCTGTTGTGCGATCAGGCCCAGGTCGCTGGCGCGGGTCTTTGCTGCCAGCATTGCGCTGATCGAGGGAATGAAGCTGCCCGGGAACACGTGGCGCTTGATGAAATCCACCGAATGCAGCGCCTGTTCGTAGCGGTGATCCTCGATGGTGATGGCCTGCAACAGGGCGAGGCCGTTCGGCTTGAGCAGGCTGCCGATTTTTGCGAAATAGACGTCCAGGTATTCCGCGCCGATGGCTTCGATCATCTCGATCGAGACCAGCTTGTCGTAGCTTCCTTCAAGATCGCGGTAATCCTTGAGCAGCAAGGTCACGCGATCCTGCAGGCCGGCTTCGGCCACGCGCGCCTTGGCCAGTGCGTGCTGCTCGCGCGAGATGGTGGTGGTGGTGACGTGGCAGCCGTAATGCCGCGCCGCGTGCACTGCAAAGCCGCCCCAGCCGGTGCCGATCTCCACCACGCGGTCGCCCGGCTTGAGTTCGAGCTGGTGGCAGATGGTTTCCAGCTTGCGGAACGAGGCTGCTTCCAGCGTGTCGTTGGCGCCGGCCCACAGTGCCGAGGAATACATCAGGTCCGGCGACAGGAACAGCTTGAAGAAATCATTGCCGAGGTCGTAGTGCGCAGCGATGTTGCGGCGGCTGCCGCTGAGCGTGTTGCGTTGCAGGGCGTGCCACGCACGCAGCGCCATGCCGCCGAGCCGGGCCAGCCCGGTTTCCATGCCGTCGAGCAGGTCGCGGTTGCGCACCAGCAGCTGGATCAGGCCGACCAGGTCGTCACACTCCCACAGGCCATCCATCCACGCTTCGCCCGCGCCGACGCTGCCGTTGGCGGCCAGCGCGCGGTAGAAGCCGGGGCCGAGCACGTCGACATGCACGATCAGCTCCGCGTGCCCGCTCGCCGGCGTGCCCAGCACCACGCTGCCCTGCGCATCGCGCAACAACAGGCGACCGTGCTGCAGTCCCTGCATCTGCGCGATCAGTCGCTGGCGCAGAAATCGGTCGAGGGCGCTGTATGGAGTGGCGGTGTCGACAGCCGGTTTGACGATGGCGTTCATGCGTGGGCCTCAGATCGATGACGGGTGGTCGTGGACGGGGTTGCGTTTCAGCCACAGCCGAAGCGCCTGCCAGTAGATGGCGCCGACGACCTGGCCGGTCATCAGCGGATAGCGCCACAGCACGCGGGCCAGCGCCGGGCCGGTCAGCGGGCGGCGTTGCAGGTGCAGGTGGGCATCGAACTCGCGCGCGCCGTCGCGCAGCACGTCCATGTGCACATGCAGTTCGTCGCCGGGCGGGGTGAAGCGCCAGCGGTAGCCGCGATCCATCGGCATGAAGGGCGAGACGTGGAAGATCTTCGGAAACGTCCAGGTCAGTGCGCGGCCATGCACCTGGGCGGTTTCCACCGGCAGCACGTAGGCGTGGCGTTCCTTCCACGGGATATTGGTGATTTCGGCCACGATGCAGTCCAGCGTCTGGCCGTCCGGCGCGTAGCAGTAGTAGAAGCTGACCGGATTGAACACCAGCCCGGCGTAGCGCAAGTGCGCAAGCAGGCGGATCGGTCCTTCGGGACGACGACCGATGACCTGCTCCACGCGTCGACGCACCGCTTCGGCCAGCGGCAGTTCGCTCGGCCCCAGGTAATCGCTGCGACGAAATTCGGCGATGTTGCGGCGGCCGTTCGACCACAGCCAGCGCTGCTCGAACACGCGATCCACTTCGTCCAGGTCCAGATACAACTGCGCCATGCGGTAACTGAAAGCATGCGGATTCGGCGCATGCCGGCGATGGATTACCGTGCCTTCGTAGACGGCACTGGCCAACGGCTGTGGCGCGATGGCCACGCGGGTAGGGCGCGCGGTCATGCCACCAGCTCCAATTTCGGGCGACGTGCCACGGCAGGCACGGCGTCGGTCCATGACGCCCCCAGTGCCGCGGCCACTTCAACTGCACTGCGCATGCCGTCCTCGTGGAAACCCCAGCCCCAGTACGCGCCGGCAAACCAGCTGCGGCGCTGGCCCTGGATCTCCGCCTTGCGTGCCTGCGCGGCGACCGAGGCGTGGCTGTACAGCGGATGGTGGTAGCGCATGCGCGCCAGCACCTTGTCCGGATCGATCGCTGCCGTGCGATTGAGCGTGACCACGAACGGCGCGGGCGCATCGATGCCTTGCAGCAGGTTCATGCAGTAGCTGACCGTGCAGGCATCGTCCGGATCGCGCGGGATGAAGGCGTTCCACGCCGCCCAGGCCTTGCGCCGGCGCGGCAACAGCGACGCATCGGTGTGCAGCACGGTGTCGTTGGCCTGGTACGGCATGGCACCGAGGATCTCGCGCTCGCGTTCGCCGGCATCGGCCAGCAGTGTCAGTGCCTGATCGCTGTGGCAGGCCAGCACGAGCTGGTCGAAGCGCTGGCTGTCCGTGGCGGTGTGCACGTCCACGCCATCGGCATGGCGATGCACCGCATGCACCGGGCAACCCAGCCGCTCGCGCACGTTCCAGCGCGCGCGCAGGGCACGCACATAACTGGACGAGCCGCCGCGCACCACGCGCCACTCGGGCCGGCCACTGACCTGCAGCATCTGGTGGTTGGCCATGAACTGCACCAGGTAGCGCGCGGGGAACGTCAGGATCTGCGCCGAGGGTGACGACCACAGCGCGGATGCCATTGGCAGCAGGTGCTCGTCGCGGAATGCCGCGCCGTAGCGATGCTCGGCCAGCCAGTCGCCCAGCGTGGGTCCGGGTTCGGGCGCGTCCAGCAGCGATGGTGCCTCGCGGTAAAAACGGAACAGGTCGCGCACCATGCCGTGGAAGCGTGGCGAGAGCAGGTTGCGGCGCTGGCAGAACAGCGTGTCCAGCGTGGCGGCGTTGTATTCCAGGCCGCTGACTTCGTTGCGCACCGAGAAGCTCATCGTGGTCGGCTGTGAGACCACGCCCAGCTCGTCGAACAGTCGCGTCAGCAGCGGGTAGTGCACCGGGTTGTGCACGATGAAGCCGCTGTCCACGGCATAGCGACGGCCGTGCAGTTCGACGTGATGGGTATGCGTGTGGCCACCGATATAGTCGTTCGCCTCGAACAGCGTCACCTCGTGCCGGCGCGACAGCAGCCACGCCGAAGCCATGCCCGCAATACCCGAACCCACGACTGCGATGCGCATGGCTTACTTCCTCGTCCGGTTGTGGACCCAGGCCGGTACCGGCTTCAGGTCATGCACCAGCCCCAGCAGTGCCATCAGCTTCAGGCCGTACCAGGTCAGGTCGATCTCCCACCAGCGGAAACCCTGGCGCACGGAGCCGGGGAAGAAGTGATGGTTGTTGTGCCAGCCTTCGCCGAAGGTGAGCAGGGCCAGCCACACGTTGTTGCGGCTGTCGTCGTGCGTCTCGAAGCGGCGCGAACCCCAGCGGTGCGCCAGCGAGTTGATCGTCACCGTGGCGTGGAACAGCACGATGGTGGAAACGAAGAAGCCCCACACCAGCATCTGCCCGCCGCTGGTGCCCAGTTGCGGTGCCACGTGCTGCAGCAGCACGCCGAGGAAGTACATCGCCACCGCCAGCACTACCGGCACGGCAATATCGAAACGATCCAGCCAGCGCAACTCCGGGTACGTCACCAGGTCCGGCACCCGCGACAGGTCGGTGCGGAAGTTGCGCGGGGTCAGGAACCAGCCCATGTGGCTCCACAAAAAGCCGTGCATGCCCGGCGAGTGCGGATCGGACGGCGTATCCGTCACCCGGTGGTGGTGACGGTGATGCGCCGCCCACCACAGCGGCCCGCGCTGCACGCAGGACGCGCCGATAGCCGCGAACACGAATTGCACGATGCGCGAGGTGCGAAAGGTGCGATGTGAAAAATAGCGGTGATAGAACCCGGTCAATGCGAACATGCGCACCGCATACAACGCGGATGCCACGATCAGCGCAACCGGTGAAACCCCCACCCAGATCACGCCAAGGCAGGCCAGGTGCAGCGCGACGAACGGCACCGCACGCAGCCAGTCGATCCTATCCTCGCGGCTGGCGTCCACGTTCACCGCTGTGCCGCTGTCGATCCAGTGACGCATCTCGCGCAGCCAGTGCGGCCTCGGCGCTGCCGCTGCGCTGCCCCGGTCGACCGAAGCGATCACGGCCGGCTGGGACGGCGTTTCCAGCGGGGAGGGCGGAGGAGTCATGAGTGCAGCCTGTGGACGGTTCATCCACACATACGGACGAAGTCCTGCCGCGGATGCACGCCGCGGACCGGTTTGCCTGCCGCCGGCTGCGGCGCGATCGGCGCGGGCGGGACTGCATCCAGCGCGCTGCCTGATGCGTATGCGTCAGGTCAGTACAAGCCGGGCGACCCTTGCCGGTACTGCAGTGCCACCCTGCCGGTGGTGGCGTGACGCAATCCAATGGCTCGGCGTCCGGAACGCCGGCCTGTGCTGCATTTATCGGAGATGTGGGATGAACATCGAACTGCAAATGCTGGGCTGGGCGGTGGTGCTGGGCTTGGCGCATGTGCTGGTGGCGGCCGCTCTGGGTACCTGGCAGCGCGGGTTGCGCTGGAACGCTGGCAACCGCGACGGAGAGCCGCAGCCGCTGGACAAGCATGCCGCGCGCGCGGACCGTGCCAACCGGAATTTCCTGGAAACCTTTACGTTCTTCGCTGCCGCCACCCTGGCAGTGGTCGCGATGCACCGGACCGGCGCGCAAACCGCCATGGGCGCACAGGTCTATGTCTGGGCGCGCGTGGCCTACCTTCCGATCTACATCGTCGGCATTCCGTATCTGCGCACTGTCGTATGGGTAGCCGGGTTCTGGGGCATCGAGCAGATGCTGGAGGCATTGCTGCGCTGGTGACGCATAACGTGGCCTGCATCCACGCAGCGCAGCCTTGCGTATGTCTGTCAACAGATACCTTTCGCGCCGACTTCTGACCTAATATGGCTACCCATCGCACCCAAGAGAGCCTGTCGCCGTTCGAAACGGCGCGAGCCATGTCCAGCCTCGAGCCTCACGCCAAGGATGCAAGCTACTGGGCCAGCCAGATGGCGGCTGTTTCGTGCAGGCGCGATCGCGACTGCTTCATGCGCATCTACGATCACTACGCGCCGCGGCTGCGGTTGTACCTGCGCGGCATCGGTTCGCCCGAGGCGGTGGCCGAGGAACTGGCGCAGGAAGCCCTGCTGCGGCTGTGGCAGCGCGCCGCCTCCTATGACGCCACGCGCAGCAGCCTGTCCACCTGGCTGTTCCGCATCGCGCGCAACTTGCACATCGACCGCCTGCGCCGCGAGCCGCTGTGGGTGCCGGTGGACGACGAACCCGGTTGGCCCGACCGCGACGAGGAGGGCGACGTGACCTCCGCCGAGAGCCATGCCGAGCAGGTTGACCTGCGACGCCGCATCGAACGTCTACCGGCCGTCCAAGCCCGCCTGATCCGCATGTCCTACTTCGAAGCCAAGTCCCATCACGAAATCGCCAGCGAGCTGGCCATGCCGCTGGGCACCGTGAAATCCAGTCTGCGCCGCGCCTTCATCCGGTTGCAGCTTGGCGTGCGGGGGCAGCCATGAGCCCGCGCCATCACCTGGATGAAGCCACCGTGGTCAGCTTCGCCGCCGGCGCTCTGTCGCCGGAGATGCGCGCGGTGGCCGCCACCCATATGGAAGGCTGCGCACAGTGCCGGGAAAGCCTTGCCCAGGCCGAGCACATCGGTGGTGCGCTGCTGGGGCAGCAGCAAGCTGCCCCGGCTGACGCGGCGCGTGGCGCGCGCCTGCGCGAGGCGATGCTGGCCCTGCTGGACGCCGAGTCGGCGGCCGAGCCGCCCGTGCGGCAGGAGGCGGCACCGACCGATCCCGACGCCTTGCCGCGCCCGCTTCAACCGTATTTCGGCCGCTCTTGGCGCGGGCTGCGCTGGCGCTGGATGGCGCCGGGCGTGCACATGATCCGCGCCGCGCGCGGCAGTGGCGACACCCTGATCCTGCTCAGGATCGCCCCCGGCAAGAGCATGCCGCTGCACAGCCATCAGGGCACCGAGCTTACCCAGATCCTGCGCGGCGCCTACGATGACGTGCTGGGCCATTTCGGCCCCGGCGATGTGGCCGACCTTGACAACGAGATCGAGCATCGCCCGGTCACCGCACCCGGCGCGCCCTGCATCTGCGTGGCCGCGCTGGATGCGCCGCTGCGCTTCCCCGGCTGGCTAGCGCGCAAGCTGCAACCGCTGGTGGGGTTGTAGAAGCGCGCGACGGCGTGCTGCAGCCAAACTCGTTTCCACGCAGGAGCCGCCGGCATGGCCGCAAATATCCTGATCTATGGCGCCACCGGCGGCATCGGCCGCTGCCTGGCCAGACAGCTGGCCGAAACCGGGCATCGACTGCACCTGGTGGCCCGCGAAGCCGCCACGCTGGCCCCCCTGGCCGATGAACTGGCGGCTGGCTGGACCGCTGCCGACGTGCTGGACGACGATGCTTTTGCCCATGTGATGGCACAAGCACCCGAGCTGCTGGACGGGCTGGTCTACGCGGTGGGCAACATCCACCTCAAACCCTTCGCGCGCCTCGGAGCGTCGGACATGGCGCGCGATTATCGGCTGAATGCAGCCGGCGCTGCGCTGGCGATCCAGGCGGCGCTGCCAGCCCTGCGCGCAGGTTCGTCGGGCGCATCCATCGTGCTGTTTTCCTCGGTGGCCGCCAGTCACGGCTTCGCCATGCACGGTTCCATTGGCATGGCCAAGGCGGCGGTGGAAGGGCTCACACTCGCGCTGGCGGCCGAGCTGGCACCAGCCATTCGGGTCAATGCCATTGCCTTGTCGCTGACCGAGACGCCGCTGGCGCGTCCGCTGCTGACCAGCGCACGGGTACGCGACACGATCACCGCGATGCATCCGCTGAAGCGACTGGGCCAGCCGGAGGATGCGGCGCAACTGGCGGCCTTTCTGCTCGGACCACAGTCCAGCTGGATCACCGGCCAGGTGATCGGCGTGGATGGTGGCCGCGGCGTTATCGCCTCCAGCTGAGCCGCCGCCATGCCTGCCATGCGCCGCAAGCACGAACTTCCCGCCAAGCGCTGCCCGGTGTGCGGCCGCGATTTCCAGTGGCGCAGGAAGTGGCGACGCGACTTGGAGCGCGTCGTCTATTGTTCCGATCGTTGTCGCCGACACGGCCGGGGTGGCGCATGGGCATGAACCTGCTGCTGGTGGGGGCTTCCGGGCTGGTGGGCCAAGGCGTGCTCAACGTGCTGCTTGGCCAGGCCGACGTGGCCAACGTCACCGTGCTGGTGCGCCGGCCATTGGTGGCGACATCGCCCAAGCTGCGCGTGCTGCAGGTGCCCGAGTTCACCGACGATGCGCTGGCCAATCTCGATCTCGCGGGTCTCGACGCGTGCCTGTACTGCGCCGGGGCGTTGCCGCTGCTGCTGTCCGAGGCGGCCTATCGCGAGGTCACGGTGGCGTTGCTGGAGCGGGTGTGCGCCGCCTATGCCAGTGCGAATCCTAGCGGCTACCTGGTCTACGTTTCCGGTGCGGGCGCCGACGCAGCCAGCCGCTTCATGCCGCTGCGCGTGAAGGGCGAGGCCGAGGCCGTGCCCGGCCGCTTCGGCCTGGCATCCACCAGCCTGCGGCCGGGCGTGATCCACCCCACGCAGGGCGAGCGTTCGCCCCATGATTTCCGTCGCGCAATGTATGCGCTGGGGGCGCCGCTGCTGGCGTTGGCAAGCCGGGTGTTGCCGGGCGGCTTCACCACTACCGCGTCAGTAGGGCGTTGCATGCTGGCGCTGACACGCGCCGGGGTGCCGTATCCGCCGGCTTTGGAGAACCGACAGATCAACGCGTTTGCCGCACGCTGAAAGCGCGCGGCATCTGGTCGTGACTGCGCGGCCATGGCGAAGCTGCCGCGAGTGTCCCTGCTCGGCGCGTTTGCCAAGCGAGCAGCGCTTCAGGCCGTTGGGCCAGCTCGGCCAAAATCCTTTGGCAACGTATCCAGGAACGCCCGCACGCTGGACGGTCGGCCCTGCCCAGGATGGAAGGTGCTCCAGCCTGACCAGTCCTGCGACTGCCGCAGAACGCCTGCCCGGAATGATTGAGGCCGTTGCGAGCAAATCGCAATGATCGATGCGGCAGCTACATGCATGGCTATGCGTTTTGCCGGATCAACTCGCGCAGCCAGCGGTGGGCCAGGTCATGGTGCATGCGCTCGTGCCAGATCATGCGGTACTCGAAGCCCTTGCCCCGGATCGGGAACGGACTGCTGTCCAGTCGTGCGATCGAGGCAAGGCGAGTGGCCACGCGCGCCGGCGCCACGAGCACCAGATCGCTTTCGGCGATGATCCAGGGGGCCGCCAGGAAGTAGGGAAGGCTGAGCGCGACGTGGCCATCCCGCAACCCCCATTGATCCAGCAGATCGTCCAGTTGGGTGACTCGTCCCGAGGGGTAGGCGATCACGGCTCGCGGATACTTGCCCAAGGCCTTCAGTCTCGACGCGCTCGATCCCGCGGCTGCCAGTGGGCCGACGGGATGGCCGTGGCGGTACAGGCAGACGAAGGTTTCGGTGAACAACCGCCGCCAGGCATACGCCGCCGGCAAGGCATCATCGGCGTACAGCGCCAGATCCACTCCCCCGCCAGCCATGTCATCCAGCGTGGACTCGCTCCAAGGCACCACGTCCAGGCTTGCGTGAGGAGCACTGCGCAACAGCGCAGGCACGGCCTGGTTCAAGACCGCCATGGATCCGTAGTCGGTGGTCGCGATGCGAAAGCGTCGCGTACTGGTTACAGCCTCGAAACTCGGCGGCGCGAACACGTGATCAAGCGCGTGCATCGCCTGAACGACTTCCGGCTTCAGCCGGATCGCGCGTGGAGTCAATTCGTAACCACTCGGAGTGCGCACAAGCAATGGATCGTCCAGCACCTTGCGCAGGCGCGCCAAGGCACGACTGGCAGCGGGTTGACCGATGCCCAGCCTCTCGGCGGACAACGTCACGCTGCGTGTATCGAGCAGTGCATCGAGCAGCTTCAGCAGATTGAGGTCGAGCTCCGAAATATGTCTTGGGTGCATGCTTGATATGCGCTTGAATGCATTGTGGGCATGATAAGTCGGTTGCATCCTTGGCGCATGCGAGGCGAAAGGGAGGCGCGTATCGAATGAAGCTTTCCAGCACGTCGTCAGTCGTCGATCCTTGGCGTGCGCTCAGGGATGCCACGGATCGCCACCGGCACGAGCACGGTTGCTGGGCATTCCCGCATGCCGAAGGATCGGTGCTCGGTGTGCTGGCCGCCGCCGTGGATGCCAGACGCATCCTCGAACTCGGTACGGCGCTCGGTTATACGGCGTTGTGGTTGGCCTGTGGCGCCAAGAAAGCCCGGGTCGATACGCTGGAGCGCGACCCGCTGCATGTGGCGATGGCCCGCGCGGCCATCGAGAAAGCCGGCCATGCCGCACGCATCAATGTGCACGAAGGCGAATTTGCCGGCGTGCTACCCGCGCTGCAGCCCAACTATGACCTCGCCTTTTTCGATGGCCATGCCCCGACGCCGGGGGATTTGGCCGAACTGCGTCGATTGCTGCGTCCGGGCGGTTTGCTGGTCAGCGCCAACCAGCAGTTGGCGAGGCCGGGAAGCGCCAGCTATCGCTCGAGATTGTCCGACGCTGACGCCTGGTTGAGTGCTCCGCTGGGCAACGACATGACGCTGAGCGTGTGGTTGCCTGATGGCTGACGTCATGGACTGGAAACGGCCGCTTGTTCAGCGCTCGAAAAGGACCTCAGCGATGGATCCTTCTCGGCGCAGGGTGATCTTGTCCGCACTGTTGCTGGGCGGAGCGCAGTGGCTCGATTTCACCCCACTTAACGCATTGGCGGCCATCAGGTCGCCTGGAGAAAATCCCATGCCGACCAGCAAACAAGATGTGGAAAAAATCCAGTTCATCAGCGGTGGCGAAACCATCGTCGGCCTGCTGTTCAAGCCCACGGCACCGGCCTCGAAACGCCCGGGCATCGTGCTGTTGGGGCCGTTCGGCTACGTCAAGGAGCAATCGCCAGCGGAATATGCTGCACGCCTGGCCAACGCCGGTTTTGTCGCGTTGATATTCGATTCGCGCTGCAGCGGCGAGAGCGGCGGCATGCCACGGCGGCACGAGAGTCCCGCCAACAAGATCGCCGATGCGCAAGCGGCCATCGATTTCTTGGCGCAGCGACCCGAAATCGATCCGGCGCGGCTCGGCGCCTTGGGCATCTGCCAGGGCTGCTCGGAGATGATCGCCGTGGCGGCGACGGATCCACGCATCAAGGCGATCGCACTGGTCTCGGGGCAATACCTGTACGCGGAAAACCTGCACAAGTTCTTCAGCGGCGACGGGCCGACCCTGCACGAGCGCATCGCACGCGGTCGTGCTGCCCTGGCGCGATTCCACGACAACGGGCACGTCGATTACACCGAAGTCGTGAGTCTCACCGACAAGTCGGCAGGCCTGCCTTGGCCTCCGATCCACGACTGGTACATGCCGTGGACCACCGAAAAATGGGGCAAGCCGAGCCGCTGGGAAAACCGCTACACGACCATGAGCGATGCGGAAGTATGGACCTTCGACGTCGACGAGCATGCACGCAAGCTCAAGACACCGACCTTGGTCGTGCACGGCGAGATGTCCGACGGCGGTCCGGAGGCCGCCGAACATGTTTATGCGTTGATGCCGGCGAAGCACAAGAAACTGCATATCGTTCCGGGCATCTTTCATACCCGTTTCTACGACGATCCGCTGGTGATCGAGCCTACCGCCGGCCAGCTTGCAGATTGGTTTCAATCACATCTGGTTTGAAGCCCGGGGTGTGCCCGCGCCGGCACCTCGTGCACTCGGTCGTCGATTCATTCAGGGCAGTATGCCGCGACGGTAAATCAATATCGCCATCATCATGGAGATCATTGAGAGCAGCAGCGCTATCACGCTGATCCACAGCGCGTAACGTGCGCGTCGCCCGGCTTGCTCGTGGTCGTCGCTGATCGATCGACGCGGTTCGGATGGTGCCTCGGCCGCGGCCGGTTCGGACGCTGCCGAACGCTGCTGCAGGAGCGCGATCATCGCCCCTATCTGCGCGTCGTCGAATTGATACGGGTCGAAGCGGGACTGTCCGAACGACGCAAGCAGTTTTTTGACATCGTCGCTTGCCGGCACGTATTTCATTGACCAGCCCGCGAAGCTCGGCTGGCCGATGGCGTGTCGGGAGAGAACCGTCAAATCGCCATGGCGGGTATCTTGGAGAAGTGTGCCAAGCAACGCGTCGATCGCGGCCCGTTCACCCTCGAGCACCTGGAAGAAGTGGCCATCGCCGTAATAAAGAACGCCAACCAACCCTCGCGAAGGATTGTTGCGGCGTGACTGCATCAGGATGCGGCCGATCTCGGGCTCGACGGCGCTGGATGGGTTGTTGGCGGCAAAGGCAGCCCGACTGATATAGACGATACGTTCGCACTGCGGCATGGCAACCCCGGGTTGCAGACTGAAACCTGCTTGACGTAAGCCTTACGTCGAAGACGCGGTTTTGGATGCGTGTGCTTTCGCGATGTCGCGACGGTATCCGCCTGCGTATGCCCCACGTCGCATGGGTGCTACCGGCGAAGCTCGTGCGGTAGTTGCCGCCGCACGAGTTGGTTCTCCTGGCCACCTCGGGGCAGGCGCCGTGCCTCCACGAACCCTGCAGCAGCCGGGGAGGCGAACCATGCAGGGACGCCTCAGAATTTGCCGTTCGTGTTCTTCCAATCGGAGCGTTCCGGGATGGTCTCGATGACATCCCAATGTTCCACGATCCGGTCATACTGAACACGGAACAGGTCGTAGAAGGCGACGTGGTTGTTGGCAAACCAACCCTCGCTGGCGACGAGCACGAAGTCGCCTTCGCCAAGCACCTTGCGTGTGCGTTCGTACTTCATGTGGATGCCGGAACGGGCCATGGCTTCCAGTGCTATGGCCCGTTCCGAGAGGCCGTCGGCAACTCTGGGTTTTGTGCTGCACGTAGCCGTCGCCATGGAAATAGCCGGCGATCCTTTCCTCGACGACGCGCGGCCGCGATCCCTGTTCATCGGCAGACTGCAAGCTCGACCGCCATTGCGCACGGATGTCCTACGCGCTCCCGTCATGGAGCAGGCTCAGGAATTCCTTGCGTAGCGAGGCATCGGCCAGGAAGGCGCCGCGCATCACGCTGCTGGTCATGTGCGCGCCATCGTCCTGCACGCCGCGCCAGTGCATGCAGAAGTGGTCGGCGCGCATCACCACGGCCAGACCCTCGGGCTGCAGGCGTTGTTCCAGCAGGGTGGCCAGTTGGCTCACCGCCTCCTCCTGAATCTGCGGGCGACGCATCACCCAGTCGGCCAGCCGGGCGTACTTGGACAGGCCGATCAGCCTCGAGTCGGCGCGCGGCAACACGCCGATCCACACCCGGCCCATGATCGGGCACAGGTGGTGCGAGCAGGCGCTGCGCACGCGCAGGGGGCCCACCACCATCAGCTCGTTCAGGCGCTCGACGTTGGGAAAGTCGGTCACCGCGGGTTCGCGTTGGTAGCGGCCGGCGAACACCTCGCGCACGAACATCCTGGCCAGCCGGCACGCCGTGTCGTGGCTGTTGTGGTCGTGCTCCACGTCGATCACCAGCGCGCGCAGCAAAGCCTGTGCCTTGCCGGCGACCTCCTGTTCGATCGCGGCCAGCTCGCCTTCCTCCAGCCACGGCGCGATGTTGTCGTTGGCGTGGAAGCGGATGCGGGCTGCGCGCATCCGATCGGCCACGCGCTGCGAGACCGATTCGCCGCAACGCGGCATGGATGGGGGCAGCGTGGATGGGGGCGTGGACATGGGTTGGCCTTGGCGCTGTGCCGGTCGGGTGGGGGCGTGGCGAAACGTGCCGGGCTTGTACGCAGCGCCGCCGCACATGGATGCGGCGCGTGGCTGCGTTAAAGGCTGTCCAGCCGCGCCAGGATTGCCTCGGCCTGCTGCTGCAGGGCATGGCGAGTGGCCGGCGCCATCCGCGCCAGCAGACGGTAGGGCATGGCCAGGCGCGGATTGGCGCCGAGCCGCTCGCGGTGGCGATCCAGGAAATCCCAGTACAGCGCGTTGAACGGGCAGGCGCGCGGCCCGCTGCGCTGGGCGTGCCGGTAGGTGCAGCCGGTGCAGTGGTCGCCCATCTTGTGCAGGTAGTTGGCGGAACCTGCATAGGGCTTGGTGGCCAGCAGGCCGCCATCGGCAAACTGGCTCATGCCCACGGTGTTGGGCAGCTCCACCCACTCGAAGGCATCGATGTAGATGCCCAGGTACCAGCGGTGCAGCGCCTGCGGGTCCAGCCCCGCCAAGAGTGCGAAATTGCCGATCACCATCAGCCGCTGGATGTGATGCGCGTGGGCGTGCGCCAGCGACTGGCCGATGGCGCTGCGCAGGCAGGCCATCTGCGTGCCGCCGGTCCAGAACCATTCCGGCAGCGGGCGGTGGTGATCGAAGGCGTTGCTGGCCGGGTAGCCGGGCATGCGCGCCCAGTACACGCCGCGCACGTACTCGCGCCATCCCAGAATCTGCCGGACAAAGCCTTCCACGGCTGCCAGCGGTGCCCACCCCGCGCGGCCCGCGGCCGTCACCCGCGCGATCACTTCGGACGGGTCGAGCATCTTCACATTCAGCGCGAAGGAAAGCAGTGAATGGAACAGCCGCGTCGCGTGATGGCTCAGTGCATCCTGGTAGGTACCGAAATGCGGCAAGGCGTGCTGGACGAAGGCATCGAGCTGGGCCAGCGCCTCGGCGCGGTCGATCGGCCAGCGGAACGCTGCCGCCGATGGCTCGCCGAAGCTTTTCACGCCCGTGGCCTGGATGCGCGCCCACAGTGCGCGGTGGTCGTGCCGCGGGCGCAGGTCTGGCGGCTCCGGCGGCTCGCCGCGCCAGGGCTTGCGGTTCTCGGCGTCGAAGTTCCAGCGACCGCCCAGCGGCGCACCATCGGGTTCCAGCAGCACACCATGGCGCTGGCGCATGTGGCGGTAGAACGGCTCCATCGTCCAGCGCTTGCGCGCGGCGAAGAAATCCGCCACGTCGTGGCGCGTGGTGAGGAAGTGCGCGCTGTCCACGCAGCGGGCGGGCAGCGACAGCTGCGCGGCATAGTCGGCCAGTTGCCGGTCCAGCCGCCATTCGTCGGGCGCCTGGTATTCGAACGCGGTGGCGCTGTGTTGCGCGATCAGCCGGTCGAGGTTAGCGGTCAGCGATGCCTGGTTGCCGGCATCGTCGATGCACAGGTAGGCCACTCGATGGCCGGCCTCGCGCAGTTGCTGCGCGAGGCGGCGCATCGCGGCGAAGATCGCCAAGATCTTCTGCGCGTGGTGCAGCACGTAATCGGTTTCCTGCCGCACCTCCATCAGCACGTAGAGCACGTCGGACGAGACCGTGTCGAACCACGCATGACGCGGGTTCAGCTGGTCGCCCAGCAGCAGGCGCAGGCGGGTCAATCAGTTCCCCCGGTACACCGAGTAGCCGTACGGGCTGAGCAGCAGCGGCACGTGGTAGTGCGGCAGGCTGCCGTCGATGGCGAATACCACCGGGATCTGCGGGAAGAAGCTTTGCTTGCCGTGCGCGTGGTACCAGTCGCCGGTTTCGAAAATCACGCGATAGGTGCCTTGTTGCAGCGGCTGGCCTGCCGGATACAGCGCATTGATACGTCCTTGTGCGTTGGTATGCATGTCGGCGAGCTTGTCCCATTTGCCGGGGGTGTCCATGCGCTCCAGGATGACCTCGACGCCAGGGGCGGGCAGGCCGTCCTGCATGTTGAGCACGTGCACGCTGACCGGATTGGCAGGCTTCGCGGCGTGGGCCGGCGCCAAGGACAGCAATCCGGCAGTGGCGATGACGAAGGACATGGCTTTCATTGGGGATACTCCGTAGGGGCGAAGACAAGGCAGCCGCGAAATCGCCATCGTGCGGCGCGTGTTGGTTGTCGACCGGATTGGGCATGTTTCAGCACCGGCTTGTGTCACAAGCAGCGCCTAGACTGGTCACGCGACCGGCCGCAGCACGGGCCGATGCGTCATTTGCGGGTGCCCGCATCGGCAGTGTCTGGGTGCCATTTCGATATTGTCTACGGACGTCTGCCTGCTTCGGATGCATCGGATGTCGGCGATCGTTGTGGTTGCGTGCACACGGCAAGGCACCGCCAGTGGCGGTCGCCATAGCCGGCGATTCCTTCACGGATTTTCAGCTCAGTATCTGCGGATTGAGCTGCCACACCGCAAGGTTCAGCGCCGCGGCAAAGCTGACCCAAGCCAGATAGGGCAGCAGCAAAACGCCGGCCCATGTACGCACCCGCCAGAACCCGATGAGCGTAGCGGCGATCAGCAGCCACAGCAGCGCGATGTCGACGAAGGCTGCGGCGCCCAGATGCCAGGCGAAGAACAGCCAGCTCCACAGGCCGTTGGCCACCAGCTGCACCACGAACAGCGCCAGCACGACGCGATGCCGGTGCCAGCCGTGCCCGCGCCAGACCAGCCATGCGGCGATGGCCATCAATGCGTAGAGCAGCGACCACACCGGGCCGAATACGGCGGACGGCGGTGCCCAGGCAGGCTGTGCCATGGCGGCATAGAAGCCGGCCGCCTGCACGGACGCCAGTGCGCCGATGGCCGCGGTCACGAAGCTGAGCAGCAGCCAGCCGAGCAGACCTGCAACTTGCTGGGGACGGTTCATGTCTGGCTCCTTGTTCGCTGCGAATGGGAAGGTTTTGCCACGCGGTGCGTCATGGACGGCGTGAAGAGCAGCGCAGGTCCATGCTTCGCGAAGAAGTGCTCCCTGCAAACGGCACGACCGGGCTTTCATACGGCGTCGCGCGGCCAACGGATCACGCCGGAGCGGGCCGGGGGCGGCTGTTGCCGGATGTGGCTGCGAAACTCTGATGTGGCTCGTCATGCCTTCGGCCGTCGAGAATCGCGAGAATGACGGCTGCAAGGCGGGCCGGTCAGGTCGCCCTCAGCCTCGCCCAGGTGCCGGTGCGCAGCGGCCCGTACCTGCACTGCAGCAGTTTTCCGTGAGGAAGGCGACCAGTGCCGCAATCGCCTCCATCTTCGGCTGGTAGTAGATGTAGCGACCCTCCTGGCGGCCCGCGACCAGGCCGGCATGGACCAGCTCCTTGAGGTGGAACGACAGCGTGGCATTGGCCAGGTCCAGCCGCCGCGCGATCGCGCTGGCGGCCAGTCCATCGGACGCGTGTTGTACCAGCAAGCGGTAGATGGCCAGGCGCGAATCCTGCGCCAGCGCGGACAGGGCGGCGATGGCTTGCGGTGTCTGCATGATCGGAGCGGCCATGGTGTGTCTCCTAGGAGCGTGGGCGGTAGAAACTTTCGAGGCGAAAAAGTGGCAGCGTGAGAACAGATTTTCGACGATTCGCCGGCCCATAGTGGTTCTATGGGCCAAGAAGCGACGGACATATGGACCACGCAGGCGCTTTTGCAGCCCGGAAGATTTCTGCCGCCCACGCTCCTAGATGGGAACGGGCTGGCGGCGGATTCGATGACGCGCGCGCGATCAGGCCTGCGCCGCCTCGTACCAGCGCTTGCTGCGGTTGACGATGCGGACCACCGAAAGCATCACCGGCACTTCGATCAGCACGCCGACCACGGTCGCCAGTGCCGCACCGGAGTGCACACCGAACAAGCCGACGGCGGTGGCCACGGCCAGTTCGAAGAAGTTGCTGGCGCCGATCAGCGCCGAGGGGCCGGCCACGCAGTGCGGCACGCGAAAGCGGCGATTGAGCGCGTAGGCGAGGCCGGCATTGAAGTACACCTGGATCAGGATTGGCACGGCGAGCATCGCGATGACGGCGGGTTGCGCGAGAATCTGCCGGCCCTGGAAACCGAACAGCAAGACCAGCGTGGCGAGCAACGCACCCAGCGATATCGGGCCCAGCCGTTGCAGCAGCGATTGCAGCCTTGCCTCGCCGCCATGCGAAAGCATCCGGCGTCGCAGCAGCACGCTGATCGCTACCGGCACCACGATGTACAGCAGCACCGACAGCAGCAGCGTGTTCCACGGCACGGTGATCGACGAAATTCCCAGCAACAGCGCGACGATGGGTGCGAACGCCACCACCATGATGGCGTCGTTCAGCGCCACCTGGCTCAGCGTGAAGTTCGCTTCGCCGCGACACAGGTTGCTCCACACGAACACCATCGCCGTGCATGGCGCGGCGGCCAGCAGGATCAGGCCGGCGATGTAGGAGTCGAGTTGGTCGGCGGGCAGGTAGCCGGCGAATACGTGGCGAATGAAGATCCATCCCAGTAACGCCATCGAGAAAGGTTTGACCGCCCAGTTGACGAACAGCGTGACGCCGATGCCTTTCCACTGCCGGCGCACGCCGCCCAGTGCGCCGAAGTCGATTTTCAGCAGCATCGGGATGATCATCAGCCAGATCAGCACCGCCACCGGCAGGTTCACCTGGGCGATCTGCATGTTTCCCAGCGCTTCGAAACTGCCAGGCAGCACGTGGCCGAGCAGCGTGCCGGCGGCGATGCACAGCAACACCCAGATCGTGAGGTAGCGTTCGAAGAAACCGATACGGGCGTCATCGGCAGCAGTGTTGCCGGCGGCCGTTGCTTTTGCTGGCGCGTGGCTCATGCCGTGGCCTCGTCGTCGGTTATCGTGGCGATACGGTCCAGCGCTTGCTGCAGCTCGTCGCGGTGCATGGTTTCCACCGGCAGTTGAAGCAGGGCGGTGACGCGGCGAATGATCAGCGCGTGGGCCTTGCGGAACGCTTCGCCAAGCGCCTCCGCATCGCGGGTCGCTGCCGGATCGGGCAGGCCCCAATGGCTTTTCACGAAGGGGCCGAACAGCACCGGGCAGGTCTCGTTCGCCGCGTTGTCGCACACGGTGATCACGATATCCAGCGCTGGTGCGCCGGCTTGTGCGAAGCGATCCCACGACTTGCTGGCAAGGCCGTCGGTGGACATGCCGAGCGCCGCGAGTTGTTCCAGCGCAGCGGGATGGACGCGGCCGCTGGGCTGGCTGCCGGCGCTGAGCGCCTCGAAGCGGCCCTTGCCGACGTGATTGAGCGTCGCTTCGGACAGGATGCTGCGGGCGGAGTTGCCGGTGCAGATGAACAGGACGCGGCAGGGATGCATGGCATGCCTCGGATTGAATTCCATATTTCCATTATTATAGAATTGTTTGACCGATACAACACCAAGCCGTGGCCATGACGATGCAGGATCTGCCCCATATCGACGCCGGTGTGCTGGAGACACCCAGCCTGGAACGGCTGGGGTTGCTGGGGGATGCCCGCCATCCGCCGCGCATCCTGATTCTGTACGGCTCGCTGCGGCCGCAATCGTTCAGTCGCAAGCTGGCGTTGGAGGCCGAGCGCATCCTGCGCCGGTTCGGCGCCGAGACCCGCGTGTTCGATCCGCATGAACTGCCGCTGCTGGACAGCGTGCCCGCCAGCCATGCCAAGGTGCAGGAGTTGCGCGCGCTGTCGCTGTGGTCCGAAGGGCAGGTATGGGTGAGTCCGGAGCGGCACGGCGCGGTGACCGGCGTGTTCAAGAACCAGATCGACTGGCTGCCGCTGGAAGACGGCAGCGTGCGTCCCACGCAAGGGCGCACGCTGGCGGTGATGCAGGTCTGCGGTGGTTCGCAATCGTTCAACGTGGTGAACACCTTGCGCCTGCTCGGGCGCTGGATGCGCATGCTCACCATCCCCAACCAGTCGTCCGTGGCCAAAGCCTGGCAGGAGTTCGACGACGCCGGCCGCATGAAGCCCTCGCCGTTCTACGACCGCGTGGTCGACGTGATGGAGGAGCTGTTCAAATTCACCTTGCTGGTGCGTGGTCGCAGCGACTATTTGGTCGATCGTTACAGCGAGCGCAAGGGGGCCGCCGAAGCGCGTGCACTGGCCGCATCAGCCCACGTGGTGGATGTCGAAAAGGCATCGGCGTAGACGTTACACGGCCGCGTTCGTGCCAGGGTCAAACTTCCCGGCACCGAAAGGCATCATGTTTTGTCGAAAATTTCCGTTTTCGTCATTTTTGCGAAGCGCTTTTCAATGGCCGCAGGGTGGGGTCAGCAGGAAGTGCTTTTCAACAGACCCGGGTCTGGTCGCCCAGCGGCTTGCGGGCAACCAGAGGCGCTGGACCCCAGCGTTCGCTGGGGCGACGGTGAGAGAAGAGACAGGTTGCTGTGAGTGCGAATTCAGCGTGCCAGCGCAGCGTAGGCATCCAGCGCCCGCTGTCGCGACTGGCCAAGGTCGATCATCGGGGCTGGATAGCCGCTGCGCTTGAGCAGGGCTTCGTCCTTCCACGGCTCGTGCAGCAGTGCCAGCGGCGCAGCGGCCAGTTCCGGCAGCCAGCGGCGCAGGTAGGTGCCGTCCGGATCGAACTTCTTCGCCTGGGTCACCGGGTTGAACACGCGGAAGTAGGGTGCGGCGTCGGCGCCGCAACCGGCCACCCATTGCCAGCCCAGCGTGTTGTTGGCGAGGTCGGCGTCCACCAGCGTGTCCCAGAACCAGCGCGCGCCGTGCTGCCAGTGCTGGCGCAGGTTCTTGGTGAGGAGGCTGGCCACGATCATGCGCACGCGGTTGTGCATCCAGCCGGTATGCCACAGCTCGCGCATGCCGGCGTCGACCAGTGGAATGCCGGTGCGACCGTGTTGCCAGCGTTCGATCAATGACTGATCCGCCGCTGCCCAGCGAAAGCCGTCGAAGCGTGGATTGAAGTTGTCGGTGGGTGTGTGCGGGAAGTGGTAGAGCAGGTGGTGGGCGAATTCGCGCCAGCCCAGCTCGCGCAGATACGGCTCGATATCCGGGCGCCGCTTGGCGTCGATGGCGCGGGCGCGGAGGTCCAGTTCGAAGTGGATCTGGCGCGGGGATATTTCGCCGAAGTGCAGGTGCGGCGACAGTCGCGAGGTGCCGTGGCGGGCGGGCAGGTCGCGGGCATGGGCGTAGTCGCCGATGGCGTCGTCGGCGAAGATCTCCAGCAGTTCGTGCGCGCCGTCCTCGCCCGGTTGCCAAGTCTCGGCCAGACCGCTGTCCCAGCCGATGCGCGGCAGCAATGCCAGCGCCGACAGCGGCAAGCTGCCCGACAATGCCTGCCAGCCGGGCACGACCGGCTCGGGCAACGGTTCGACCGGCTGCAGTAGCGTGCGCAGCTTGCGCCAGTAGGGCGTGAACACCTTGTACGGCGCATCTTGCTGCGTGGCGATCTGCCACGGTTCGCACCACAGCGTGCCGGGGTGGCTGTGCACGGCGACGCCTTGTTCGCGCAATGCGCTCTTGGTGCGGGTATCGCGTTCTATCGACGCGGGCTCGTACAGTCGATTCCAGTACACCGTGTCGGCGCCACTGCGCCGGACCAGCTCGCGCAGTACCTCCAGCGTGTCGCCCTGACGCAGGTGCAGTCCGGCGTGTTGCGCGCGCAATCGCCGGTCCAGCGCCGCCAGCGAGTGATGCAGCCACCAGCGGCCGGCGCTGCCGATGGACCATGGGCTGTCCTCGCCGGGGGCGTGGATGTAGATGGGAATCACCTGCGCGTGAGCGGCACAGGCGGCGCTCCACGCCGGGTTGTCGACCAGGCGCAGGTCGCGCCGGAACACGATCAGCGCGGTACTCATGCGCAAACCTGGCCCGGCGGGAACGGGATGCGGTCGGACATATGGCGCGCGAACAGGCCGGGCCGGATCAGGCCCGGGTCCGCTCCACGTGTCCGTCGCCGTTCATGGCCACCTTGTTGCCCTGTACATCCGGCGCGGCGCCGATGGCACCCTTGGCGATCACCGGGCCCGTCGGTTGACCGGTCGGCGAGCCGCCCGGCGGTTCGACCGAAACGGCCAGGGCTGCGGTTGCGCCGAGTTGCTTCAGCAGCGCCGGGGCAAGCGCCAGCGTGGTGGGTTGTTCGCGCGAGATCATGCCGACCGCGATCGGCTTCTGGCCGGCGGGAATCAGCCACAGCTCGGGTGCCTTGCCCTGGGCGAGTGCCTGGGGTGCGGCGGGCACCACGATCATGCGGCCGTGCTGCAGGTCCATGGTGGCGGTCCAGCCGGTGGCGCCGTTGTCCTGTTTGATCGTCGAAGCCATGTAGGCGACGCTGGTCGCCGATGGGGCCGTGACGTTGGCATGCCGCGGCAGCGCGACCACCAGCAGCAGCGCGACGGCCACCGCGCTGGCGCCAAGGCCCAGCCAGTGCCACAGCGCCAGGTTGTCCCACAGCCGTGGGCGCGGCGTGGCCCGGGCTGGCGTGGATGCGGGGGCATCCAGTTTCAGCGCGTCGTGGATGCGTGCCCACACGTATGGGGCGGGCGCCACGTCCTCGATGCTTTCGGTCAGCGGCAGCAAACGGCTCTGCCACAAGGCCACGGCGGTGGCGACCTCGTCGCTGGCCAGCATTTCGTGCGCCACTTCGGCACGCGCGTCGGCGTCAAGCACGCCCAGCACGTACTCGGCGTAGCGCAGGTTGTGGTTGTTGTCGTCGATGGGCGTGTTCATGAGTCCAGGCACGTGCGGAGTTGCATCAGGCTGCGACGGATCCAGCTTTTCATGGTTCCCAGCGGCACGTCGCAGCGTGCTGCCAATTCGTTATACGTAGCTCCGCTGAAAAAGGCTTCACGCACGGAGCGTCTTTGTCGGGGTTCCAGTGCATCCAGGCAGCTTTCGAGTCGGCGATACTCCTGGCTGTTCTCGGCGTTGGCGCCGGGCGAGGGCTGGTCGTCGACCATCTCATCGAGCGTGAGAGGGTTGTCCAGCAGCTCTTCGCGGTGCTGGCGCAGGCGGTCGATCGCCTTGTTGCGCGACATCGTGGTGAGCCAGGTCATGGCGCTGGCCTTGGCCGCGTCGAAGCTGGCTGCGCGGTGCCAGACCGTGATGTAGATCTCCTGCAACACTTCTTCCGCGGCACCGCGATCGCGCAGCATGCGCAGGCACACGCCCATGAGTTTCGACGAGGTGCGTCGATAGAGCTCGGCGAATGCCTGCTGGTCGCTGCGCCCGGATTGCAGCAGCAGCCGATCCAGCTGCTGATGCTCGGCGGTGCGGGTGACGGTCATGGGCGAATCATCCTGTGGTTGCGCGGAATCCGGCCCGGGCATCAGGCCGCAGACGTGGCGTCGGGCGTGTTCTGGCGGTGACGACGATCATGGCATGGCGAGCGTGATCATAACGCGCGGTGACGAACACACCAGCCGCTGCCGCGCATTCATGGCGGAGGCGCCGGTTCCTGCTTGCCCGCTCGCGCCAGCATCACGTCGCGTTCGCGCGCATTGCGCGTCAGGCTGGCCGCACGCTTGAATTCCACGCGGGCCTCGTTGTGGCGTCCGAGTTTTTCCAGCAGGTCGCCACGCACGGCGGGCAACAGGTGGTAATTCGCCAGCGCCGGCTCGTCGCGAAGGCTGTCGATGAGGCGCAGGCCCGCGGCGGGACCGTCGGCACGGCTGATGGCGACCGCGCGGTTGAGTTCGACCACCGGCGAAGGCGTGACGCGGGCCAGCTCGGCGTAGAGCGAGGCGATGCGTGGCCAGTCGGTCTGTTCCGCGCTGGCGGCGCGGGCGTGGCAGGCGGCGATGGCGGCTTGCAAGGTGTACGGGCCACGCGCGGCGTCGAGTTTTTCCGCGCGCTCGAGTGCCGCCAGCCCACGCTGGATCTGCAGGCGGTCCCAGCGGCTGCGATCCTGCTCCGGCAGCAGGATCGGCTGGCCGTCCGCCGATACGCGAGCGTGGTTGCGCGAGGCCTGGATTTCCAGCAATGCAAGCAGCCCGTGGACTTCGGCGTTGCGTGGCATCAACGCAGCCAGCATGCGCCCCAGGCGCAGCGCTTCCTCGCATAGCGCCGGGCGCATCCAGTCGCGGCCGGAAGTGGCGGTGTAGCCCTCGTTGAAGATCAGGTAGATCGTGCCGAGTACGGCACCCAGGCGTTCCGCCAATGCCTCGCCACGCGGCACTTCGTACGCCACGTTGGCCTTGGCCAGGGTGCGCTTGGCGCGCACGATGCGCTGGGCGATGGTGGGTTCGGCGGCGAGGTAGGCGCGGGCGATTTCCTCGGTGCTGAGGCCGGCGAGCAGGCGCAGGGTGAGCGCGATCTGCGCATCGACCGACAGCGCCGGATGGCAGGCAGTGAAGATCAGTCGCAGCAGGTCGTCGCCGATATCGTTGTCGAGGGCTTCGAGGTCAGGCATGGTGAATGCTGCGTGCTCCGGATCGTCGCCCAGCTCGGCATGCTTGCGTTCGATCAGCCGGCGCCGGCGCAACTGGTCGATACCGCGCCGCTTGGCGGCGGTCATCAGCCACGCGCCGGGGTTGTCCGGCACGCCCTCGCGCGGCCAGTGCTCCAGCGCGGCGACCAGGGCATCCTGCGCCAGCTCCTCGGCGAGGTCGATGTCGCGCACCACGCGGATCAACGCGGCGATCAGTCGTGGCGATTCGAGGCGCCAGACAGTTTCGATGGCCTGGTGGGTGTCGGCTCCGTGCATGGAGCCGATCACAGCATGCCGTGCGCACGGCCACAAGGGCGCATCAGCCGCGCGAGGCCAAATCTGCCCGTAGTCGCTCCTCCGTGGCGCGCAGTTCCGGTGACAGCGCAGCGCCGAAGTCCTCGGCCTCCAGCAACGGGCGGACCTCGATCTGGCACTCACCTTCGAACGGCGCCGGGCAACGACGCACCCATTCCATCGCCTCGTCCATCGAGCGCACCTGCCACAGCCAGAATCCGGCCACCAGTTCCTTGGTTTCGGCGAATGGACCGTCTACGGTCGTGCGCTTGCCATGGTCATCGAATTGCACGCGTTTGCCGCGGCGACTGGGCGTCAGCCCTTCGCCGACCAGCAGCACCCCGGCCTTCGCCAGCTCCTGGTTGAAACGCGTCATCTCCTCGAGTTCTCCACTCGTGGGCAACGCCCCGGACTCCGAAAGTTCAGTCGCCTTGACCATCACCATGCATCGCATTGTCGTGTCTCCTGGTGGCAGGCCGCGTTGTGCGGCCTTTGTGTAAACGACGAATGGGTGTGTGAGGAATCGACAGGTTTTCCAGGGGGTGTTTCCGCCAAGTGGGCAAGCACTATCTTTGAGGAGTCACGCACGCTGGGCGACTTGTATGGGAGTTGTATCGCTCTGCTGGGAAGCTTTTGCCTGCGGGCCGCCACCTATGGTGACGGAGGTTCCGTCCGCCTGCCGGCGGGCGGGTTCATTTTCTCGCTTGCCCGAGAAAACAGAACCAAAAGAGGGGCACCCTGCGTTCGCGCCCACCGGCTCTGCGAGCCGGCGGGTCCGCGCATGGCTACGGGGGTTCGCCGACAGGGCTTCCTGCCCTGGCGTCGAACTGGCCGGCATCCATGCCGGCCACCCTGCGGGCCTTGTCCTACGCCATGCGCCGCTTCACTAAGGGAGGGAAGAGCGGTGCAGCTATGTCGCGATTGGATGCTACCGGCCAACCGGTAAGACAAGAGTTGCATCTTCGGGTGTTGGCTGGCTCGCTGAGGCCTCGATCAGGCAGCAGGCTCCAGCGTCAGCGTGTGCTGGGCTGGTCCTGGCAGCAGTGGCGTGGGGCGGCCGTGGACCCAGTCTTCGTGGCCGGCGCCGTAGTAAGGCGACAGGGGGTTGTCGCTTTGGCCGCCGGGCATTTCGAGGATGCCGTGGGCTTCGTGGCCGGGTTCCACGTCGAGCCGCTCGGACGCGCCGAAGCCGGGCGCGGCCACGCGTGGCATGTCGTGGTCGCCGGGGAGTTCGTCGTCGGGCATGTCGAGGTAGTGGGCCAGGAAACCGGGCAGGGCTCGGGCCAGCGGGTGGTCGATGTCGGCGTGGTTCACTTCGCCCCAGGTGCGTGCGGCCAGTCCGCCGGGCTCGCTGCCCAGGGTGTCGGTCACGTGTTTGGCGGCGGCGATCAGCAGCGCGTGCCAATCCTTGAAGCGCGGGTCGAGCAGGTTTGCCGGTTGCTGGTGGACCAGGGCCCACACGGCCGCCTCGGGATTGTCCAGACGTGGCCAGCTGAAGTCGGGGTAGCGCTGTTTCACGTGTGCCACGAACGGTGCCATCACCTCGGCTTTCACCTGGTTGCGGAAGGCGCGCACGAGGCGGTAGTCCACGCTGTCCGGCGCAGCGCGTTCGCGCCAGATGGCCGTGAGTTTCTTCAGCTCCAGCAGGGCAGGATCGTCGGTGTGCGCCAGGGTTTGTTGCAGCAGGCGCTGCCAGCGGGTGAGAAACACCGCGCGATCATCGAGCTGGATGTCGAGCAGGTTGCCGGGGCTGAAACCGGCGCGGGCGTGCAGGTCGTTGCGGATCTGCTGCGCGCGGGCGCCGAGGTCGTGGCCGCCGTTGCCGAGCAGGGCCAGCGCGCCGCCGCCGACGGTGCGGTTGTTGGCAGTCCACAGTCGATGGTCGGCAGGATCTTCGATGCGCGGATATTGCGCGGGCGCCGCCCAGCCGATCCAGCCGCTGCCGGCTTGCGACCAGTCGGCGGGAAGCTGTGGATCGAAACCGTGGCGCAACGGAATCGCGTTGCCGGCGATCGTCCAGCCGATGTGGCCGGCGCTGTCGGCCACCAGCAGGTTCTGTGGCGGCATGCCGAAACCGGGCGCGAGGTCGAGCGCCGCCTTCACGTCGCCGGCATGCTCAAGCTGCATCAGATCGAGGTTGTAGGCGCGCGGATGCTGGGCGATCCAGTCCAGCGCCAGCGGCGTGCCGTCGGGCGCCTTGCCCATGATCGGGCCCCAGCGCGTGTCTTCCACTTTCAGCACATGCGACGGCGCGCCCTTCACCTGGATGGTTTCGTCGTGGGTCTGGATGCTGGCCCAGCCGCCGGGCACCTTGTAGCGCGAGGGATCCTTCGGATCGCGCTGCACGCGGACCCAGTCCAGCCAGTCGCCGTAGCTGTTGGTGAAGCCCCAGGCGATCTGGCCGTTGGAGCCGACCACCATCGCCGGCGTGCCGGGCAGGCTGACGCCGACCACGTCGCGCTGGCCGTCGGGCGCGCTGGCATCGGGATAGCGCAGGCGCGTGCGGAACCAGATGTCGGGCACGCGCAGGCCCAGGTGCATGTCGTTGGCGAGGGCAGCCGCGCCGCTTTGGGTCAGTTGGCCACCGACCGCGAAGTTGTTGCTGCCGGGACGTTTCGCTTCCAGCGTAGGTGCCAGCGTGGCGGCAAGTTTGGCCGTGTCTGCCGGCGTGCCGGACTGGCGCAGGTCGAACACGTTCGCACCCGGGACCACCGGCGAGCGCGACAGGCCACCTTGCAGTGGCGCTTCCCACACGGGCGCAGGCGAGAGCAGGAAGTCGGTCAGAGACGCGGGCAGCACCGCACGCATCTGCGCCAGGCGCAATTCGCGCTGGTTGCGGCCGTCACTGTTCAGGTCGAGATACATCGCGGCGATCACCAGCAGGCAATCCTCCGGTTTCCACGGTTGCGGCCGGGTACGCAGCAGCAGGTATTCCCATGGGCGCTCGCGCATCGCGGCGAGACCGGCGTTGACGCCTTCGCTGTACAGCTCCAGCGTGTGCCGGCTGGCCGGCGACAAGCGCGCATAAGCCGCTTCGGCCACCGCACGCAGGCGATGGCGGCGATGGTTGAGGTCGAGTTTCAGCGCCGCCGGGCCGACCAGCGCGGACAATTCGCCGGCGGCCATGCGGCGCATCAGGTCCATCTCGAAGAAACGTTCCTGCGCGTGCACGTAACCCAGCGCGACATCGATGTCGTCGCGCGACTGACCGGTGAACGTGGCGGTGCCCAGCGCATCGCGGGTGATGCTGACCGGGTGGGCCAGTTGGGCGAGATGACGGCTGCCATCCAGTTGCGCGCGGCTGCCGGCCAGCAGCCACCAGCCGGTGCCGACGGCGATGACCAGCAGCGCCAGCACGGCCAGCGCCAGCCCGGTGAGCCAGCGGAAACGGCGGGATTTTTTCGTCATCGGGAGAAGACCGCGAAGATGCCCGCGTAGGGCTTGACCATGAAGGCGGGCGCACCGGCGTAGCCTTCGCCGTCCACGTAGATTTGCGAGATGCTGCCGTCCAGGTACAGCGCATTGCGGCAGCCGAGCTTGTCGCGGAACAGCGCGGCGAAATCATGGAAATTCACCGGCGTCTTGCTTACCGCGAACACCACCTCGTGCGGGCTGCTGGCGCAGACGCCGCTGCGCCACTTCAGGCTGGTCGAGCCGTCGTCGAAGCGCGGGTTGATCTTGCCGTCGATCAACAGCATCGGGCCCGATTGCGTGGCCCATTGCGCAGGCTTGGCGTCGGCTTTGAAATCGGCGCTGGTGCGCACGGCGGCGTGGCCGTCAGGATAGATCGCGAACACGCCATTGGGTTGCAGCGAGAAATTGCCCGCCGCCGGATTGCCGCGCGCCAGGTTCAGCGGCACCAGCGTCTTGCCGTTCTCCACGTACAGGCCCAGCGGTGCGGCCTTGCGGTCGTAGATGCCGGCGTTGGCGGCGAACAGCAGGTGCTTGCCGTGCGCTTCGCCCCAGACGCGCAGGTTGTCGATGTCGGTGTAGGGCTGATCGGTGGCGGGATCGCGCCAGTGCAGGCTCAGCGCATCGTGGTGCAGGTCGATGCGGACCACGCGGAAGCTGCTGCCGTGGAAGTCCACGTCGCGGCTGTCCAGCGCCTTGGCCGGGGCGGAACAGCCACCGATCATGACGGCGGCGAGCAACAGCGATGCGATCGCGCCGTAGCGGAAGCGGGATAGGTTCATGCGTAAAGACATCCCCCGATGGTGGCTTCCCCCACGTGCCCGATGCAACCCCGTCGCGCGACAGCTCAGCCCGCAGCCCTTAAACTGCGGCTTTCCTGCCATGTTTCGAGCCATGCCTTACACGCCGATAGTCGCCACGCTCGGTTACGTGCTTTCGCCGGATCGCCGGCAGGTGCTGATGATCCATCGCAATGCGCGCCCGGACGACCAGCACCTGGGCAAGTACAACGGCCTTGGCGGCAAGATGGAGCCGGGCGAGGACATCGCCGAATGCATGCGTCGCGAGATTCGCGAGGAAGCCGGTATCGAATGCGAATCGATGTCCCTGCGCGGCACGCTCAACTGGCCCGGTTTCGGCAAGCAGGGCGAGGACTGGCTGGGCTTCATCTTCCTGATCGACCGTTTCAGTGGCCAATCGCACGGCGGCAACCACGAAGGCACGCTGGAGTGGGTGCCGCGCGAGAAGCTGATGGACCTGCCGATGTGGGAAGGCGACCGGCATTTCCTGCCGCTGGTGTTCGACGACGATCCGCGCCCGTTCCACGGCGTGATGCCATACAAGAACGGGCGCCTGCAGTCGTGGTCGTGCACACGGCTGTGAACCCGATGGATGACGCGCCACGCATTCGCATCGTTGCGGCGGTGATCCGCGATGCGGCCGGGCGCGTGCTGCTGGTGCGCAAGCGCGGTGCCGAGGTGTTCCAGCAACCTGGCGGCAAGCGTGATCCCGGTGATGTCGACGATCTCGCCACGCTGGCGCGTGAGCTGAACGAGGAACTGGGTTGCCGACTGCGTACGGACTCGGTGCGCTTCCTGTGCCAGGCCGAGGCGCCTGCGGCGAACGAGCGCGGTCATGTCGTCGAGGGACGGATCTACGTGGTGGATGTGGATGGCGAGCCGCAACCGCGCGCCGAAATCGAAGAGCTGCGCTGGGTCGATCCTGCGGCACCTGATGTGCCGGTGGCGCGGCTCAGCCGCGAGCATATCCTGCCGTTGCTGACGGCAAAAACCATGGTGTAGGAGCGCACCCTGTGCGCGAATGCTTTTGTCGGTGTCTGGCGAAAACCATTTCGCGCACAGGGTGCGCTCCTACACTTGGCCTCGGGTTTTCAGGGCACATCGAGAAGCCATGGCATCGTGCCGAACTTGTCGCGCACGAGTTTCTGCGCGTGCGCCAGTTCATCGTCATGCAGGCGATCGTCGGCGAGGCCGTGCAGGCGGCGGAAGGTGTCGACCATGCGGGCGATGACGGCTTCGCGGGGCAGGCCGGTCTGGCTGCGCAGCGGGTCCACGCGCTTGGCTGCGCTTTGCGTGCCCTTGTCGGAAAGCTTCTCGCGGCCGATGCGCAACACCTGCAGCATTTTCGCCGCGTCGATGTCGTAGGCCATGGTGACGTGATGCAGCACCGCGCCGCCACGGCGGGTCTGCGCCGCGCCACCGATCTTGCCCGCTTCGGAGGTGATGTCGTTGAGCGGCTGGTACCACGCGCGGATACCCAGCTCGCCCAGCGCTTCAAGCACCCAACTGTCCATCAGTGCGTAGGATTCCTGGAAGGTCAGGCCTTCGACCAGCGACGTCGGTGCGTACAGCGAATAGGTGATGGTGTTGCCGGGTACGATGAACATCGCGCCACCGCCGCTGATGCGTCGCACGACCTCGATGCCGTGGTGTTGCGCGGCGTCGCTGTCCACCTCGTTGCGCAGCGACTGGAAACGGCCGATCACCACCGCCGGCGACGCCCATTCCCAGATGCGCAACGTGGGTGGGCGCTGGCCGCTGGCCACGGCGTCGGTCAGCGCTTCGTCCAGTGCCATGTGCAGGGTCGGTGCCTGCGGGGCCTCGTGAATCAGTTGCCAGTCGTGGTCGTGCCATGTCGTACGCATCAGCTGGCCTCCGCGAGCAGAGCGCGGCGCACGGCCACCGCGATGGCCTCGGGCGAGATGCCGTACATCACGGTGCCCGGGGGCAATGCGTCACGCACGACGTCGGCCAGCGCGTCATCGTCGAGCTCGATGGAGCGGCCTTCGAGCGCGCGGTTGATGGCTTGCAGCGCCTGATCGGGTTCGAGGAAGAAGTCGCCACTCAGCTGCACATGGGCCAGGTGGTCTTCACGGACATCGAGATCGATCACCACCAGCTTGCCGCCGGGCATCTTGTATTCGCCGTGCATGATGTTGCGAGTCCTTCAGTGACGGACGTTGGCAACATGATAGCGGCGTGTGTGGCGAAGCTGCCGCGCCACCCCATGCCGTCCCGCGAGTTCAGGATGGGGCGAGTTGCTCAGTGGCCGTGGAAATGCCCGGTGCCGCCGCCGATGGAAATGCTGACGCCGCCATGGGGATCGTCGCAGCTGCCGAAGGCCCGGCTGATGTTGACCGTGCCGGTCTGGTAGTTGCCGCTGAAGTGGCTGCCACCGACCACGCCCATGCCGACGCTGCCGTGGACCTGCGGCTGGTTGTAGGTGGAATCGTCGCAGTCAGATTGGGTGCGGGCGGTTTCCTCGGTATTGCCCATGCGGCCGCTGGTGTCGCCGTAGTAGACGCCGGGGGAGCGGCTGGTTGGACTGACCGGCTTGGCGGTCGTGCTGGTTGTGCTGCCGCTGGCAGGCGGTGCAGCGGTGCTGCTGGCGGCGGGCAGGCTGTTGGGTGGCAGCTTGAGATTCAGCGGCTTGGTGCTGGTTTGCGCCATGGCGGAAGCGGCCAGCAGGCTGGCGGCGAAGGTCAGGAGCGGGCGCGTGATGTTCATGGAGAGACTCCGGGGACTGGGTGTGTCAACGCGCGAGGGAACGACAGCGTGCACATCCTTGTTGGAAAGGCGCGGCGGACGGAAGTTCCAGAGGCCGAGCGTACACCGGAGACGTATCGGTCGCGGCAGGCGCGGCTTCAGCCGCGATGGGAACATCGAAAGGCTTCGCAATTTGCGTCATCCCGGTGAAAGCCGGGATGACGAGCAAAAAAAGCGCTTGTTCGAAATTTCCCAATGCGTCGCTGCTGCTTGAAGGCCGCGACATCGCGGCTGAAGCCGCTCCTGCCGCAGGCATCGTGATGCCTGCAGCGCGTCAGCCCGTGGTCTCGATCCGTTCCACCCGGCGCAGGCCGCGTGGCAGCAGGCCGCCGCGGGTGGCGCGATTGCCGCCGTATTCGACCAGGTCGGCCCATTTCAGCGTGAGTTTGCGCGCGCCGGCATACATCGTGACTTCGCCTTTGCCTTCGCTGACCACGGCCACGCCGGCCACGCGTTCGTCACCGCTGGTCAGCTTGGCCTTGGGAATCTCGATCAGCTTGTTGCCCTTGCCCTTGTCCAGTTCCGGCAGCTCGGCCACCGAGAACATCAGCAGATGGCCTTCGCTGGTGACCACCACGATGCGATCGCGCGCCGGATCGGCGGTGATTTGCGGCGCGAGAATCCTTGCGCCGTCAGGCAGGTTGATGGCCTGCTTGCCGGCCTTGTTGCGGCCGGTGAGCGCTTCGAAGCGGGTGACGAAGCCGTAGCCGAAGTCGGTGGCAAGGATCAGCTTGGTATCGTTGTCGCCGGCGACCAGCGCGTCGAAACTGGCGCCGGCGGCGGGGCTGAAGCGACCGGTCAGCGGCTCGCCATTGCCGCGTGCGGACGGCAGGGTATGCGCGGGCGTGGAGTAGCTGCGGCCGGTGGAGTCGATCACCACCGCCTGTTGCGTGGTGCGCGCTTTCACCGCGGCCAGCAGGCCGTCGCCTTCGCGATAGCTGAGGCCTTCGGCGTCCACGTCATGACCCTTGGCGGCACGGATCCAGCCCTTCTGGCTCAGCACCACGGTGACCGGTTCGCTGGCCACCAGCGCGCTTTCGTCCAGCGCCTGCGCCACTTCGCGTTCGACCAGCGGCGAGCGGCGGTCGTCGCCGAACTTCGCCGCGTCGGCGCGCAGCTCTTCCTTGATCAGACCCTTGAGCTTGGCCGGCGATTTCAGCAGCACGTTGATGCGCGCGCGCTCCTCTTCGAGCTGGTTGGCCTCAGCCGTGATCTTCATTTCCTCCAGTCGCGCCAACTGGCGCAGCTTGGTCTCGAGGATGTAGTCGGTCTGTTCGTCGCTGAGCCTGAAGCGCGCCATCAGCACCGGCTTGGGCTCGTCCTCGGTGCGGACGATACGAATCACCTCGTCGAGGTTCAGATACGCGATGCGCAAGCCTTCCAGCAGGTGCAGGCGGCGTTCGACCTTGACCAGACGGTGGTTGAGACGGCGGGTGACGGTGTCGGTACGGAAGCTCAGCCATTCGGTGAGGATGCGCTTGAGATCCTTCACCTGCGGGCGGCCGTCCAGGCCGATCATGTTGAGATTGACGCGGAAGCTCTTTTCCAGGTCGGTGGTGGCGAACAGGTGCTGCATCATCTCGTCCGCGTCGACGCGGCTGGAGCGCGGCACGATCACCAGGCGGGTCGGGTTCTCGTGGTCGGACTCGTCGCGCAGGTCCTCGATCATTGGCAGTTTCTTCGCACGCATCTGCGCGGCGATCTGCTCGAGTACCTTGGACGGGCTGACCTGGTGCGGCAGCGCGGTGATGACGGTGTTGCCATCCTCGTGCTGGTAGATGGCGCGGGCGCGCAGCGAGCCGGCACCGGTGGTGTAGATCGACAGCAACTCCTTGCGCGGCGTGATGATCTCGGCCGCGGTGGGGTAGTCCGGACCCAGCACGTGTTCGCACAGGTCAGCCACGCTGGCGGCGGGATCATCGAGCAGGCGGATGCAGGCGGTGACCACTTCGCGCAGGTTGTGCGGCGGAATGTCGGTGGCCATGCCCACGGCAATGCCCATCGAGCCGTTCAGCAGCACGTGCGGCACGCGCGCCGGCAGCCAGCTGGGTTCTTCCAGCGTGCCGTCGAAGTTCGGCACCCAGTCGACCGTACCCTGGCCCAGTTCGCCCAGCAGGGCTTCGGCGATCGGGCTGAGCTTGGACTCGGTGTAGCGCATCGCCGCGAAGCTTTTCGGGTCGTCCGGCGAGCCGAAGTTGCCCTGGCCGTTGACCAGTGGGTAGCGGTACGAGAACGGCTGTGCCATCAGCACCATGGCTTCGTAGCTGGAACTGTCGCCGTGCGGGTGGAATTTGCCGATCACGTCGCCGATGGTGCGCGCGGATTTCTTCGGCTTGGCGGTGGCGTTCAGGCCCAGCTCGCTCATCGCGTAGATGATGCGTCGCTGCACCGGCTTCAGGCCGTCGCCCACGAAGGGCAGGGCGCGATCCAGCACCACGTACATGGAATAGTCGAGATAGGCCCGCTCGGCGTATTCCTTCAGCGGGATTTGTTCGTAATTGGCTTGCAGGTTCATTCGGTTACGTCAGTCCAAGAGCCTGCGCAATCCGCGCGGGCAGCCGGACGATGGTGCCAGAAAGCCGCCCGTTCTTGTAGGAGCGCACCCTGTGCGCGAAGCTTTTTGCTCTTTCCGGTTACCCATGGGGCTGAAGAGCAAAAGCGTCGCGCACAGGGTGCGTTCCTACAGGCGGGCGGCGTTGATGTCCATCTTCTTCAGCTCGGCCTGCACGCTGTCCGGTCCGGCCAGGTGGGCGGCGCCGACCGCGATGAACACGGTGCCCGGCGTTTTCAGCAAGGTGGCGATCTTGCCGGCCCAGGCCTTGTCGCGCTTGACGATCAGCGTGCGGTAGAGCCGTGGCGAGTACTGCTGCATGTCCTCGTTTTCCAGCTGGGCGAGCCGGGCGGTGTCGCCGTTTTTCCAGGCATCGATCAGCGCTGTCAGCTCGGCCTGGGCCTTCGCGGTGTCGCGCAGGGTTTGCCGCAGGAAAGACAATTGCATCGCCGGTGGCATGTCGGCGAGGAAGCGGATCTGCTGCTCGGCGGTTTCCAGCCCGTGCACCGGTTTGCCGGCTTTCTCCATTTGCGCCTTGATCTGCTTGTCCACGCCATGCGCGGGATCGAGCCCGGCTTTCAGCAGCGGCGCCACCGTCAGCGTCAGCGCGGCCAGCCACGGTCGCATGACGTTCAACGCAGCGCTTCCGCCCGGCACGCCAGCGGTTATCGCCGCAGCGTCCAGTGCGGCATTTTCCTTGCGTGTGAGCAGGCCGGACAGCGGATGGGCCGGGTCGATGCCGTAGCGCATGACCAGCGCAGTCATGTGGGCGGGCTCGTCGTCGGTGATCTCGACGTACAGCGACTGGCTCTGTTCCAGCGCCTGGTCGAGCGCAGGGAAATGCCAGTCGACGTCGTTCGGCAGCAGATGCACGGTGCCGAACAGATAGATGGTGGTGTCGGCATCCTTCACCACCCATAGCGCGGGATGCGCCAGCGCACTGCCGCTGGCGCCCAGCAGTAGTGCGAGGATCAATCCGCGAAAGCGCACCCGCCGCGTCAACGCGGCACGCGGTAGCCGCCCGGCACGCCGCGCGGGCACAGGGTGAGCTGCCACAACTGGTCGCGACGGGTGCGGAACACCGCGGCGGAACAGGCCAGGTAGAAGTGCCACATGCGCTGGAAGCGCGCGTCGTAGCTTTTCGACAGTTCCGGCCACGCCGCATCGAAGTTGGCATGCCAGGCGGTCAGCGTGCGGTCGTAGTCGGCGCCGAAATTGTGCCAGTCCTCGACCACGAACAGGCCTTCCAGCGTGGCGGTGACCTGGCTGGCGGCGGGGATCATCGAGTTCGGGAAGATGTATTTCTCGATCCACGGATCGGGTTGCGCCGGGGCGCCGTTGCTGCCGATGCAATGCAGCAGGAACAGGCCGTCGTCGGGCAGGCAACGCCGCGCCACCTCGAAGTAGCTGCGGTAATTCTTGCCGCCGACGTGTTCGAACATGCCGATCGACATGATCGCGTCGAAACGTTCGTCCAGTTCGTGGTAATCCTGCAGGCGGATCTCGATCGGCAGGCCCTTGCACAGCTCGCGCGCGAATTCGGCCTGCTCCTGCGACACGGTGACGCCGACGCCGCTGACGCCGTATTTCTCCGCCGCGTATTTCAGCGCCTCGCCCCAGCCGCAGCCGATGTCGAGTACACGCTGGCCCGGCTTCAGCTGCAGCTTGCGACAGACCAGGTCGAGCTTGGCTTCCTGGGCGTCGTCCACGTTGTCCGCGTTGGCCCAGTAACCGCACGAGTACACCAGCCGCTTGCCGAGCATGGCCTTGAACAGGTCGTTGCCGAGATCGTAATGGGCCTTGCCGATCTCGAACGCGTGCTCGCCGCGCTGCAGGTTGACGAAGCGCGCCTTGAGGTGCGCCAGCAAGGTGTCGAGCGTCTTCAGGTGCTCGTCCAGATGCGAGGAAAGCAGCCGCGTCATGAAGCCGGGAAGGTCGGACACGCTCCACCAGCCGTCCATGTAAGCCTCGCCCAGGCCCAGCGAACCGTGGGCGAACACGCGCGCATAGAGACGTTCGTCGTGCACGCGGATATCGGTGGGTGCATTGCCGTCGAGGTGGATGCCGGCGTGTTGCAGCAGCTCGATGGCGCGGTGCTTCAGGGAATCCTGGCTCATCGTGTTCATGTCTCCTTGCCAAGTACGCCAAAACGGATCGGCATGCGTGCGTAGACCAGTTCCACGCCCGCTTCGCGAACCAATTGAAGCAGGGTTTCCGCCTCGCTTTCGTGAAGCAGGAACTCCACCTTCACCGGCAGATCGCCGGCCAGTTCGAAGAAGGCTTCCTCGTGCAGCACACCGTGGCGGCCGAAGCCGGCGACGGCACGGAATACCGAGCCGCCACCTAGCTTGTGGCGTTTGGCCTGCTCTAGCAACCATTCGGACAGCAGCATGCCGTCGTGCTTGGTGTGCGCGTGCGTGTAGAAGCGCAGGTGCACGCCGTCGATCAGGTTTTCCCGGGTCATTGCACGTGTCTCCATCGATCAGTGGCGCAGCAGGCCGCGGGTGAGGAACAGGCCGAGCATCGTCATGCCGAGGGTGCCGACCAGGTGCACCGCGACATGCGTGCCGAACCACAGGTATTGCTGGCGCAGCAGCAGCGTGTTGGCTTCGGCCGAGAAGGTGGAGAAGGTGGTCAGACCGCCCAGGAAGCCGGTCATCACGAACAGTTGCAGTTCCCGCGGCAGCGCCTGGAAGTGCGTGAAGATGCCCATCATGCAGCCCATGATCAGGCCGCCGAGCAGGTTGGCCGCAAGCGTGCCCAGCGGCAGGGTGGGAAACATCGGGTTGAGTGCGATGCCGAGCATCCAGCGCATCCAGCAACCGATGGCACCGCCGAAGCCGACGGCAAGGAATCCAGCGAGGGTCACGAGGGTAGATCTCCTGTCTGCGAAACATTGTGTTCGCGGCGACAGGCACGCCTGCGCCGCCGGAAACCGGTGGTGCAGGCATCATCAGCCCCTGTTTGATGACATCGGGGCGGTTTGTTCCGAGGTGGAACCGGAGGCATGCCATCTCCTTTCCCGCCATGCTAGCGGAAGAAGGCGGGCTGTCGTCAATGCTGCGTGCGTGGGGAGCCCGGCTTTTCGGTGCGCGCAGGTGCGGAGTACGCTGCCGCTTTCATCAGCAAGGGTGCTACATGACCACGAGCCAGCAGCAGGTCGCCAAGGCGCAGGCATTCCGCAAGATGCACGATCGGTCCAACGTGTTGCTGTTGCCGAACGCATGGGACGCCGGCAGCGCACGGCTGTTCGCGAGCCGCGGCTTCGCGGCGATTGCCACCACCAGCGGCGGCGTGGCCTGGTCGCTCGGTTATGCCGATGGCGAACAGGCGCCGCTGGATGAGGTGCTGGCGGCGATTGCGCGAATCGCGCGAGTGACCGCGTTGCCGGTGACGGCCGATATCGAGGCCGGTTACGGCGAAACGTCCGCGGCAGTGGGCGAGACCGTGCGCGCGGTGATCGAGGCCGGTGCCGTCGGCATCAATCTGGAGGACAGCCTGCATGGCGGCTTGCGTGACGTGGCCGGTGCAGCAGCGCGGATCGCGGCGGCACGAGTCGCAGGTGCCGATGCGGGCGTGCCGATCGTCATCAACGCGCGGGTGGATGCGTGGATACGGCCCGCCAAGGATGATGCCGCGCGCTTCGCCGACGCGGTCAACCGCGCTCGCGCCTATCTGGCGGCGGGCGCCGACTGCGTCTACCCGATCGGCCTGGGTGATATCGCTGTGCTGGAAGCCTTCGTGCGTGAGCTGGATGCGCCGGTGAATGTCGGCGCCCGGCCCGGCTTGCCTGGATTGAACGAATTGGCGCGGATCGGCGTGGCCCGGGTCAGCATGGCCACGCGACTGGCCACGATTGCACTCGGCGCGGCGGATGCAGCGGCGCAAGCGGTGCGTTCAAGTGGCGGTTTTGGCAGCCTTGAATCGTCGCTGGGCCACGCGGACGCGCAGCGATTGTTCGCACAAGGGTGAGCCGACGCCATTCGACGTGCCATCCGACGCACCGCATTTGGCCAGGGAGGCTGGCGCGTGGTCGGTGCCATGCGGGTTCGGCCGGAACGTGGCATGGTCGAGCCGGCGCGGGCGCTTCAGGCTGACGATGTACGCGCCATGCAAGCGGCAAGGACATCTTCCGCGACCCGGGCTGGTGGGCGATCAAGAGCCTGCACGATGATGTCGTGCTTGCCGTACGGCCCCCATTCGGCGGTACTGGTGACGGTGAAAATGCTCAGCGTAGGCACGGGTGAGGCGCAGGCCAGGTGCATGACGCCGGCGTCGAGGGTGATCAGGGCGTCGAGACTGGTCAGCATGCTGGCCAGCTTGCGCAAGTCGCTGGAGTAATAGGCCGGGTAACGGGAGCCGAGCATCGACTGGCCGGACGCCGGCACGATTTCCAGCAATGAGTAGTGCTCGCGGATGGGCTCCAGCGCGAGCAGGAATGCATCCCACCATGCCGGCGGCATCAGCTTGGGACCGGTGGCGTTGGCGAAAATGCCGATCACGCCACGCTTGCGCGGCGCCTGGTGTGCGGCGAGCACGCGTTCGAGCGCCAGGCGCCCTTCCGACTTCTCCAGCGCACTGAGTCGGAGGTCCGGCGGGGGATAGGCGGCGTCGCTGCGCCCCGATGCCGTGCGCAACAGGTAAACCGGGAGGCGGCCCTTGCTCGACAGGTCCCCGGGTATGGCCACGTCGTGCGTGACATGCCCCTGCTTGCGCGGCCCGCTGAAACCCAGTTTCCAGGTGGCGTGGGCGAGTCGCAGCAGCAGCCGGGACGTCTGCGACTGCGGCTCGGGATCGATGGCCAGGTCGTAATGCACCGCGCGCATGCGGCGCAGGTTGCGCAGGGCCTGCCATGGGTGACCCACGGCGTGGGCGGGCATGGGCAGCAACCGGCGCAGGTTGAAGTAATGCCCGTAGATATCTTGCGCCACCGGGCTGCGCGTGAGGATGTCGATTTCGGCCGCGGGGTAGGTCTGCTCAAGCTCCTGCAGCAGAGGCGTGAGCAGCAGCGTGTTGCCCAGGCTGTGGCTGGTGTGGCAGATCAGGATGCGATAGATGCCCGTGGTCGGAAGCGGTGTCGATACCGCTTCCGGTGAGCGCCCCAGAAGCAGCCGGGTCAGGCGATTGGCGAGGCGGCGGCGCAGCGTGTGGATACCGGGCGGCAAAACGGAGCTTCTGGACATGTCCAAACCAGTCGGGGGTGGATGGCGCGAAGGCCGCGCGCCACGACGAGCGAGGTGATTTTCGCTTTGCGGATGACGGGATATTCAGCGTCGGTCAGGACATGCCCCGATTGATTCGGGCACATTCTAGCGATTCGCGGCTTGCGCCGGGGATGGATGGGGCATCAGATGCCCTTGCCGGCCACGCTGGTGGGTCAGAGCAGTTTGCGTTCGGCCAGGAAGGCCCGCGCATTCTCGGCGTCCTGCTCGAACCAGGCGCGGGTGGAGCCGAGTCGGAACGTGTAGCCCCAGGCATCCATGTCGGCCATCAGCCGGTGGCGGCCCACGCCGGGCAATTCATCGGCCAGCACGATCTGCAGGTAGCAGGTGGCGTCTTCTTCCTCGACCGAGTCGGTGGCGTCGGTATGTACTTGTGCGCGCCGCTCCGAAGGCAACACGATCAGGTGGCAGGCCTCGTGCAGCAGTGAATGTACCGGCGTGTCCGCGCGGGCATGCACGGTGCAGCCGATGATGCCGGCTTCCTCATCGCCCCAGTAACTGCCGGGAATCGGTTCGCCATCAGCCACGTGCTGCAGCGTCAGCCCGTACCGGGCGAGCAGGGCGGCGGGTGCTTCATCGCCGATATCGGCGAGGCGCAACACCAGTGTGGAAGGATCGGGCGAGATCATGGGGCACGCAAGTCATCTGGCATCAGCTGGAGCGGCATGGTCGACGCAATCTGAAAACCAGGTTGTGGTCGCCGTCTGCGGGAGCCGTCATTCCGGCGCAGGCCGGAATCCAGTGGCCATATCGCACGGTCATGCGTGGCCGCTGCTGGATTCCGGCCTGCGCCGGAATGACGAGAAAAAGCGGCGCGCGGATGCGAGCCGCGAATGTTTCCGCTCAGGTGGCCGGGGTGGCGGACGCCTTGCCATCCGGCAGGGCGACGGAAAGCTCCAGCACTTCGTGGCCGCTGTCGCGCTCGAAATTGATGTTGATCGCATCGAGGTCGACGTGAACGTATTTCTTGATCACTTCGAGCAGCTCGTTGCGCATCATCGGCAGGTAATCCGGCGCGCCGCGGGTGGAGCGCTCCTGCGCCACGATGATGCGCAGGCGTTCCTTGGCCACGGTGGCGGTCGGTTCCGGCTTGCGCTTGAGGAAATCGAGAATGCCCATCGTGATCAACCTCCGAACACGCGCTGGAAGAAGCCCTTCTTGGGTGCGTCGATGAAACGCAACGGGCGGTCTTCGCCAAGCACGCGGGCCACGGTGTCGCTGTAGGCCTGGCCGGCGAGCGAATTGGCGTCGAGAATTACCGGCACGCCCGAGTTGGAGGCGGCCAGCACGTTTTCCGATTCGGGAATGACGCCGACCACGCTGATGCCGAGGATGTCCTCGACATCCTTCACGCTGAGCATTTCGCCAGCTTCGACACGGGCCGGGTTGTAACGGGTCAGCAGCAGGTGCTGGGTGATCGCGCCCTCGCCGCGCTCGGCACGGCGGGTCTTGCTGGAAAGCAGGCCGAGGATGCGGTCGGAATCGCGCACCGAGGACACTTCCGGGTTCACCACCACCACGGCGTGGTCGGCGAAATACATGGCCAGGTGGGCGCCCTTTTCGATGCCGGCGGGCGAATCGCACACGACGTAGTCGAAGCCTTCCTCGGACAGCCCGTCGAGCACCTTCTCGACGCCTTCCTGGGTCAGCGCGTCCTTGTCGCGGGTCTGGCTGGCGGCCAGCACGTAGAGGTTGTCGTGCCGCTTGTCCTTGATCAGCGCCTGCTTCAGCGTGGCTTCGCCCTGCACGACGTTGATGAAGTCGTATACCACGCGGCGCTCGCAGCCCATGATCAGGTCAAGGTTGCGCAAGCCGACGTCGAAGTCGATCACTGCGACTTTCTTGCCGGCGATCGCCAGGCCGGTGGCCAGCGAGGCACTGGTCGTCGTCTTGCCGACGCCGCCTTTGCCGGAAGTGACAACGATAATCTCAGCAGTCAAGGGCGCATCTCCGTGAAAAATGTTGTTTTTGTAATGGGGTGGTCGTGGCGGGTCGCCGTCACAGCCGGGCGATCAACAGTTTGTCGCCTTCGAGCCAGCATCGCACGGATTGCCCTTCCAGGTCGTTCGGTATCTGTTCAAATACGCGGTAATGACCGGCGATGGCCACCAGTTCGGCGCGGAAGTCGGAAACGAAGATGCACGCCCGGGTGTCGCCCTGGGCACCGGCCATCGCGCGACCACGCAGGCCACCGTAAATGTGGATGTCGCCATCGGCGATCACTTCGGCGCCGTTGGCAACCGTGCCGGTGATCACCAGGTCGCGGTCACGGGCGTAGATCTGCTGGCCGGAACGCACTGCGCCGTCATGGTGCATGGAACCCTGCGCCTGACCGGGCGCGGGCTCGGCCAGGATCGGCTCGCGCGGTGGCGGTTCGGCGGCACGCGGTGCGGGCTCCGCGGCAGCGGGCGGGGCCACGCTGCCACCGTTGGCCGGCTCGTAGGCGGCACGGAACTTGGCGATCAGCGGCAGGCCCATGCGCTTGGCCAGGGCTTCGGTTTCGCTGGTGCCATAGGCCAGACCCACCGGCAGCATGCCGGCGCTGCGCACGGCTTCGAGCAGGGCATCCACGGTGCCGTCGTCGGGCAGGTCGAGGAAATGGCTGAGGTCGAGCACCACGGCGGCGCGCGCGAACAGTTGCGGGGCGCTGTGCACGCGGCGCTCAAGCTCTTCGCAGAGTGCTGCGGCATCGGCGCGACGCACGCGCACGCAGGCCATGCCGACCTGACCGAAACGCAGGTCGCAGGCCTCTTCGCTGTTCGTTGTTCGACTGGATGTCATGCGTGCATTCACTGGTGCCGCTCTCCGGCGAGGCGGCGTGGCTGGACGGGGTGTGCGGGCGACAACTGGCGACCGGCCAGCCACGGCAGCTCGGGCAGGCCGCCATGTTCCAGATAGGTATCGCGCACGTAGGCGTAACTGGGCAGTTCCTTGGCCAGCAGGCTGACCTGCCGGCTCTCGGGCGTGGTGCGCTGCTGGCCGACTTCCTGGAAGCCGTAGGTGCCGTGGAACAGCACCACCACGTCGTCGCGCGGCTCCAGGAACACCTCGCAGGCGAGCAGCGGCACGCGAACCTCGGCAAAGCTGTTGACGTCGCAATAGAAGATGCGACCCAGGCCATGGCGATGGTAGGTGCTGGCGATCACGATGCGGTCGATGTAGACAAACTGCGGATAGTGCTCGCAGAACCAGCGGTAGTTGGCGCTGGCGTAGTCGCTGCCCTCGCGCAGGGCAATCAGGAACCCGGCCAGGTGGCCGTCGATTTCGGCCACGCGGAAGTAGTCGGCATGTTCGAAAAAGTAGCGCAGTTGCGCCTTGTCCAGAGAGAGGATGCTGCGGCCGGCGGCGTTGTTGATTGCCAGCACGGCATCCAGTTCGTGCTCATGCACGTCGCGGATGGCAAGAGCCATGCGTTGCTCCGCTATGGAAAATGTTTCAAGGACAGGGCCAAGGCTCGACCCGGCAATAGCGGCATTATGCCATGCGCACCCTTTCGGCACATCTCGCGCTGCGCCATGAGGGGTCTGCTCGAAGTCTGCCAGTGAAAGTCTCTCCACGGCTTGCGTTACCTTGTCCTAGGAGCGTGGGCGGCAGAAATCTTCCGGGCTGCAAAAGCGCCTGCGTGGTCCATATGTCCGTCGCTTCTTGGCCCATAGAACCACTATGGGCCGGCGAATCGTCGAAAATCTGTCCTCACGCAGCCACTTTTTCGCCTCGAAAGTTTCTACCGCCCACGCTCCTAAGATCGTCAGGTGGTCGTGCGTGGCGCAGCGGAGTGGCTGGCCGCGTCGCGCACTGCCGCATGGCGACCGGGTCAAGGCAACCCTTCGGGCGAGGTCTTAAGTGTTTGTAAAGCGCCGGCATGCATGGCTTTCGGCAGGGGTGACTTCCCGCGCATTGCGCGAGGGGGACGTGGGCCTATCATGCACGGCATGTCATGGACCAACTTCAGCCACATCCGGTTGTTGCGCTATACCGGCCTGTTCACCTGCGTCTGCGTGTCGTTGCCGCTGCTGCAGTTGTTGCCGAGCAGCTGGGGGATCGGCGCGGGGGTGCGTTCGCCCTGGGTCTGCATTGCCTCGAACCTGGTTTTTGCGCTGACCTACCTGGCCCTGACCAGCCGCGACGGCATGACCGCGCAGGGCGGTCGCGCGCAACTCGTCCGCCTGTGCGGGCTGGTGGTGCTGACCGGTTCGGCCATCATCATGGGCTGGGCCAGCCGCAGCGGTCTCTCCGCGATGCTGATGGTGGTGATTTCGGTGGTGCTGCCGTGGCAGTTGCCGGTGGCGGTCGGGCTGGTGTGGATGCTGGGGCAGAACCTGATGCTGATCCCGGTGATCTCCAGCTACATGGGCTGGACGATTCCCACCGCGCTGTTGCAGGTGTGCATGTACCTGGGCATGTCCGCGCTGGCCTTCTTCACCTCGCTGGTGGCGCGCCAGCAGACCGAGGAGCGCGAGGCGCAGCGCCGGCTCAATTCCGAGCTGCGCGCTACCCGCGCGCTGCTGGCCGAATCCACCCGCATCGCCGAGCGCATGCGCATCGCGCGCGACCTGCATGACCTGATCGGCCACCATCTGACCGCGTTGAGCCTGAATCTTGAAGTGGCCAGCCACCTGGTCAACCCGGCGGCGGCCGAACACGTCGGCAAGGCCCAGGCCACGGCCAAGCACCTGCTGGCCGATGTGCGCGAGGCGGTCAGCGAATTGCGCCAGGACGATGCCATCGACCTGACCCAGGCGCTGCGCAGCCTGGTCGAGGGCGTGCCGGGATTGGCCGTTCACGTGACCACGCCACCCCGTTTCAGCGTGGAAGACCCGCTGCGCGCGCAGGTGTTGCTGCGCTGTGCGCAGGAAATCATCACCAATGCGGCCAAGCACGCCAACGCGCGCAACCTGTGGCTGCATTTCGCCTATGCGGAAACCAACCTGCTCGGGTTGCACGCGCGCGACGACGGTCGTGGCGCCGCCGACGTCGCGCCCGGCAATGGCCTGTCGGGCATGCGTGAGCGGCTGGTGGAGTTCGGTGGCAGCGTGACGGTGGAGAGCGGGGCCGGTCGCGGTTTCGAGCTCACCGTGCGCCTGCCGCTGGGCGAGACGCCCGCGCTGGCGCACGCGCCGGCACGGTTCGAGCCCCCGGCGTTGAGCCTGGGATGATGGCCTGCAAGAATGTTCCGTCAGGCCCCCTTTTCATTGCCTGTCCACGGCACATGACGTGCCGCTTTTGCCACGAGGATTCACGATGATCTCCGTCTGTCTCGTCGACGACCAGAACCTGGTACGCCAGGGCGTCCGCTCGCTGCTCGATCTGGCCGAGGACATCCGCGTGGTGGCCGAATGCGCCGATGGTGCCCAGGCCGTGCAGGACATTCCGCGGGTGAAACCGGACGTGGTGCTGCTGGACCTGCGCATGCCCAACATGAGTGGTCTGGAAGTGCTGCAGGCGCTGGCCGCCCGCAACGAGTTGCCGCCCACCATCATTCTCACCACCTTCGATGACGACCAACTGGTGCTGCAGGGCCTGAAGGCCGGCGCGCGCGGTTATCTGCTGAAGGATGTGTCGCTGGAGCAACTGGTGGAGGCGGTGCGCACCGTAGCTGCGGGCGGCTCGTTGGTGGCGCCGATGGTCACCCAGCGCCTGCTGGCCGGGGTGGGGCGCATGCAGAACCAATTCACCAGCCTGGAGCAGCCCGATCCGCTGACCGAACGCGAAACCGAGATCCTGCGCCTGCTTTCCGGTGGCTATTCCAACAAGGAAATCGCCAATTCGCTGAAGGTGGCCGAGGGGACGGTGAAGAACCACGTTTCCAACATCCTGTCCAAGCTGGGCGTGCGCGATCGCACCCGGGCGGTGCTCAAGGCGCTGGAACTGGGCATCGTCTAGGGACTTGGCCGCCATGGGCGGGGCGAGGGATTTTCGCGCGACATGCGCGTGCGCATGGTTTTTCGGGCGATGCCGTGATGGCCATCCGGACGGCTGAATGGCGCGCTCTGGCGCCAATTCGAGGGTGTTTTCGCAGGCCGTAGCGTTCGGGCGCGCGAGCAAGTAACATCGGTGGCTTCGGCGTTGCTGGGCCACGCTTGGGCGCATTCCCGCGGGATTTTCCCGATGCCCGGTGGCCAGTGACGCATCATGTCGAGAAGAAGACGTTCGGAGACCCCTGGAATGACGCGTGTTCTGGAAATCATTGTTGCCCTGATTATCGTCGCCGTTCTTGGCGTCGTGGCGGGCTTTGTCATGCCCAGCACCGGCCATGTGGATCGGTCGCTGGTAGTCGGCAAGGACATTCGCCAAGTCTATGATGTGATGGACAACCTCCGTCGCTTCCCCGACTACAGCACGCAACGCAGCGACGACCCGAAGATCCAGTATGCGTTGTCCGGCCCGGCCTTCGGCCCGGGTGCCACGCTGTCGTGGACGGGTGGCAACGACAAGGTGGGCGACGGCAAGCTGACCATCGCCAGCGCGCAGCCGGACTTCAACAAGATCGATCCGACCGTCAAGCACGCCACGATCATCTGGAACCTGGACAACAACTGGCACGGCAACGACAAGCACTTCACGATCGATCTGGATCGTCAGGGCCGCCAGGGCAAGCTGACCAAGATCACCTGGTCGTATGACGTGGCCTATGGCTTCAACCTGATCAACCGCTATTCGCGCCTGTACATCCATGGCGATCCGGATTCGCTGATCCAGTACAGCCTGAGCAACCTGCAGAACGTGCTGGCCGCGGTGCCGAACGTCGACTACAGCGACCTGATTCCGTACATCGTGCAGACCAAGCCGACGCCGGTGCTGCTGATTTCCGACTCCAGCCCGCGCAAGGACGGCCTGGCCGGTCTGGACGACGTGATGAACACCGACCTCACCGCGATCAAGGCCGCGGCCAAGAAGCTCGGCGTGAATGTGACCGGTCCGCGCATCACCTTCACCACCAACTACGGTGACGAGACCTACAGCTTCGACGTCGCGCTGCCGATCGACGCCAGCGACCTGACCATCAATGGCCAGAGCTACACGCTGGCGGCCGCCAAGCAGCCGGCCCTGTCCGCCGACGGCACGGCTCCGGTCGAGAGCAGCAGCGCACCGGCTTCGGACAGCTCCAGCAGTGCACCCGCCGCCGCGGTGGTGCTGAAGCCGGGCGAGCTGGACAAGGATGGCCGCCTGGTCGTGGACGGCAAGGTGCGCGCCACCCTGGCGTTCGGTGGTCCCGCGCTGGAAGGCGTGTGGAACGGCACCGCCGCCGGCGTGCCGCAGACCCGCGACATGCTGAAGGCCTACGCGCAGACCCACGGCTACAAGTACGACGAAGTGGTCCACCGCCTGTACGACATCCAGGTGCAGCCGGAAGTGCAGGACGACAAGGGCAACATCACCACTTACGCCAAGTTTGACGTCTACCTGCCGATCACCGATTCGGCCAACGGTGGCACGCTGCCGCAGCAGACGCCGGAACAGGCTGCCGGCATTGCCCAGCCTTCGTTGGACGCCAGTGGCGACCAGGCTCCGGCCGCGGCGGGTTCCGCCCCGGCACCGGCCGGTTCCAGCGCCGCACCGGCTGCGGCCAGCAGCGCGCAGTAAGCGCTACCGCTGGCACGATGAAAGGCCCTTCCCTCGCGGGGAGGGCCTTTTCGTTTCCGCTGTTTCCACGCTGCAGCATCCACGTGTCGGGAAGAACTTTTGCGGCGTCATGCGGTACATTGCAGAGCGCCGTGATTTCGCCGCGCGCATCCCTTCCCACTTAGCCCGGACATGATCGAGACCGACCAGCTCACCCGTCGCTATGGCCACCTCGTTGCGGTGGATGCCTTGAGCATTCGCGCCGAGCCCGGCCAGGTGCTTGGCCTGCTGGGGCCCAATGGTGCGGGCAAGTCCACGGCCATGCGCATGATCTCCGGATTCCTCGCGCCGAGTTCGGGCACCGCCCGCGTGTGCGGGCACGACGTGCAGCGCGAATCGCTGGCCGCGCGCCGTGCCCTGGGCTACCTGCCCGAGGGCGCACCCAGCTACGGCGAGATGACCGTGCGCGAGTTCCTGGTTTTCATCGCGCGCGTGCGTGGCCTCAAGGCCGATGTGGGGCGCCGTCGGTTCGATGAAGTGGTGGGGCGGCTGCAACTGGAAGAAGTGCTGGAGCAGTGCATCGACACCTTGTCGAAAGGCCTGCGCCGCCGTGTGGGCCTGGCCCAGGCGATCCTGCACGACCCGCCGGTGCTGATGCTGGACGAACCCACCGATGGTCTCGATCCGAACCAGAAGCACGCCGTGCGCCAGTTGATCGACGCGATGGCGCGCGAACGCACCATCCTGATCTCCACCCACCTGCTGGAAGAAGTCCACGCGTTGTGCAACCGCGTGGTGATCATCGCCCGCGGCAAGCTGTTGGCCGACGCCACGCCGGCAGAGCTGGAGGCACGTTCGCGCTATCACGGGGCGGTGTCGTTCAGTGCCGCGGGGAGTGGCGTGTCGCAGGAAATGCTGGGGCGCCTGCCGCAAGTGGCCGGGGTCGAAGTGGATCCGCTGGATGGCCGCGTCACGGTGTTTCCACGACCCGGCGAGCGCATCCTGGAGCCGGTCGAGCAATTGCTGCGCGAGCAGGGACTGGAAGTGTCCGAGATCCAGCTTGAACGTGGCCGCCTGGACGAGGTGTTCCGGCAGATCACGCTGGGCGATGAGGTGCCGGCATGAATCCGGTGATGGCGGTGGCCCGGCGCGAATTGCGCAGCTATTTCGTGACGCCGGTGGCCTATGTATTCCTGGTGATCTTCCTGGTGCTGGCGGGCATCCTCACCTTCTACGTGGGCGATTTTTACGAGCGCGGGCAGGCCGACCTGCAGCCGTTCTTCTCGATGCATCCGTGGCTGTACCTGATCCTGGTGCCGGCGGTGTCGATGCGGATCTGGGCCGAGGAGGCCAAGGGCGGCACGCTGGAACTGCTGCTGACGCTGCCGGTGACCCTGCTACAGGCGATGCTGGGCAAGTTCCTCGCGGCATGGTTGTTCGTGGGATTGGCGCTGCTGCTGACCTTCCCGATCTGGATCACGGTGAACTATCTCGGCTCGCCGGACAATGGCGTGATCGTGGCCGGTTACCTCGGCAGCTGGTTGATGGCCGGCGCGTTCCTGGCCATCGGCACGTGCATTTCCACGCTGACCCGCAGCCAGGTGGTGGCATTCATTCTTACCGCGCTGGTATGCGTGCTGCTGATCCTCGCCGGGCAGGCGCAGGTGATCGATTTCTTCCAGGGCACGCTGCCGCGCAAGCTGGTCAACGCGGTGGCGCACCTCAGCCTGTTGCGTCACTTCGAGGCGATCGCCCGCGGTGTGCTGGATGTGCGCGACCTGCTGTATTTCCTGCTCACCATCGTGGCGTGGCTGACCGCCGGCGTGCTGGTGCTCGACCTGAAACGGATGCGCTGAGATGGGCCGCCTTCACCTCCGTCGCCGTCCGGTCCTGATCAGTGCCCTGGTGCTGCTGGTGCTGGCGTATGTCGCCGTGGTGCTGGGCAGCAGCCGCTGGGTCGGGCCGGCGCGGGTGGATTTGACCACCGATCATCTGTACACGCTGGCGCCCGGCACGAAGCGGATCATCGACAGCCTGCATCGCCCGCTGCGACTCACCCTGTATTTCTCCGAACACGCCACGCGGGACCTGCCGCAGCTGCGCAGTTACGAGCAGCGCGTCAACGAGATGCTGCAGGAAATGGTGGCGCGCTCGCATGGCCGGATCCGCCTGCGCGTGGTCGACCCGGTGCCGTATTCCGACGACGAGGCCAGCGCCGAAGGCAACGGCCTCACCGCGGCCAGTGGCGGCAGCAATGGCGAGCGGGTGTTCTTCGGCCTGGTCGGCAGCACCTTGCCGCCGGGTATCGACAGCGAGCAGGATCCGGATGACGCGACCGTGGCCGGAGGACGCACCCTGTCGATTCCGTTCTTCGATCCCTCGCGCGAGGTGTTCCTCGAATACGACATCGCCAAACTGCTGTACGAATTGAACGAGCCGGACAAGCCGCACATCGGCGTGATCAGCAGCTTGCCGGTATTGGGCAACCCCATCCTCGGCAAGCCGCCGTGGACGGTGATGCGCCAGTTGCAGCAACTGTTCGACGTGGAATCGCTGGATCCGGCCAAGCTCAAGCGCGTGCCCGCCGACATCAAGGTACTGCTGCTGATCCATCCGAAGCACCTGTCGGACGATGCGCAATACGCGCTGGACCAATACGTGCTGGGCGGCGGGCACCTGGTGGTGTTCGTCGATCCGGATGCGGAGTCCGACACCACGCCGTACATCAATGCCGAAACCGGTGCCACGGACGATCACAATTCCGATCTGCCGAAACTGTTTGCCGACTGGGGCGTGCTCTACGACCCGACCCAGGTGCTGCTGGACCGCGCGCGCGCATTGCCGATCGAACTGGCCGGGGTGAATCTCACCCATCCGGCGATGCTTGGCCTGGGCACGCAGGAACTGAACCATGACGATGTGGTGACCGCCAGCCTGCAGCGCGTGAATGTGTCCAGCGCCGGTCATTTCGACCTGGCTCCGCATGCCACCACGCGCCTGATTCCGCTGCTGCAAAGCAGTGCCGACGCCGAGCTGGTGCCGGCGCAGCGGGTGATCGAGGCCAGCAGCGATCCCGCTTCGCTGCTGCAGGGTTATCAGCCGGCCAATCAGCTCTACACGATCGCCGCGCGCCTGCGCGGCACCTTCACCAGCGCGTTCCCGGATCGTGCCGGACAGCCGGGTCACCTGGCCGCGTCCAAGCCCGACAGCGAAGTGATTCTGGTGGCCGATACGGACCTGCTGACCGATCGACTGTGGGTGGACACGCAGACCTTCCTCGGCCAGCCCACCCTGGTCGCGATCGCCAACAATGGCGATTTCGTCACCAACCTGGTGGACAACCTCAGCGGTTCGTCGGCGTTGCTGTCGATCCGCGGGCGTGCCACCTCGCAGCGCCCGTTTACCCGCGTGGAGTCACTGCAGCGCGCCGCCGACCGGAAATTCCTGCAGAAGAAGCAGGAACTGGAAAGCGAGCTGGCCGAGACCAAGCAGCGGCTGGCGGAACTGCAGCCGGTCAAGGGCGACCACGACAGCACGGCCAGTGCAGAGCAGAAGCGCGAGATCGAGCAATTCCTCAAGCGCAAGCTGGCGATCAGCAAGGAGCTGCGTGACGTGCAGCACCAGCTCAACGCCGAGATCGATGCGCTGGGTTTCCGCCTTAAGGTGATCAACATCGTGCTGGTGCCGGCGCTGCTGGTGCTGATCGGCCTGCTCTACGGCTGGCGCCGGATGCGTCGCAACCGGCGTGGCGGGCGCTGACCCGCACGGGTTGCCGGGCGGCAATCTGCCGCAAGCACGGCGGGGCGAGGCGGGCACGGCCACGCGTTATGCTGGGTCGTTGTCGCCGATGTCGGCGTGGAAGGGTCAATGATCGCGATCTTGCTGAAATGGCTGGTGCCGTGGGAGTTCTCCTGGACCTTCCTGATCACCTTCGTGCTGGCCTGCGTGCTGTATTGGCGCGGCAGCCGGCGCTTGCGGGTGGGCACCGGGCGGCAGGTCACGTTCTGGTGCGGCATGGCGATGATGTACCTGACGCTGCACACCTACCTCGATTTCTACGCCGAGCATGAGTTCTTCATGCACCGCCTGCAGCAATTGCTGCTGCACCACATCGTGCCGTTGGTCATCGTGGCCTCGTGCCCGGGCAGCGTGCTGCGCGCGGGGTTGCCGCTGTCGTGGCGGGCGCGTTGGCTGCGGCCGGCGCAGCGCTCGCTGGTCTGGCGCGTCATCAGCGGCGTGTTGTTCAATCCCGTGGTGGCGACGCTGCTGTTCGTGGTGTTCATCCTGATCTGGCTGGTGCCGTGGTTCCAGACGCTGGCGATGCTGGATTGGCGCGTATACCGCTTCATGAACTGGTCGATGATCGTCAGCGGTTTCGTCTACTGGTGGCTGGTGCTGGATCACCGGTCGCATCCGCCGGGGCGGATGGTGGCAGGAATGCGCGTGCTGTCGCCGGGCATCACGATGTCGCCGCAGATCCTGGCCGGCGCGATCATCACGTTCTCGCGGCACGATCTTTATCCGATCTTCGAAGTGTGCGGTCGTGCTTTCAGTTTCAACGTGCTGACCGGCCAGATGATCGGTGGCCTGATCATCTGGGTGCCGGCGGCGATGGTGGAAAGCATCGGCGCACTGATGGCGATGCAGCATTGGCTGCGCTTGTCGCGCAGCGGCCGGATCCGCCGCGACTCGCGCCTGCGACGCGGTGTGGAGACGGACGTGGTCAGTCCGCTTTCGTAGGAGCGCACCCTGTCCACAAGGGACTTCCTGCGGTCGTGCGCGAATGGCTTTTCGCGAGACGTGACCAAGAGCCTTTCGCGCACAGGGTGCGCTCCTGCACGGATTCGGTGAGGAACGCGCCTGAAGGGTGCGTCAGCCTTCGCCGGTGGCGTTGGCCGGGCGTGCAAGGAAATCGACGGGCAGGGTGCTGCCGTCGGCGAAGCGCAGGATCACCTTGACCTTGTCGCCAGGCTTCAACGCACGGTCGGCCTTCATCATCATCAGGTGATAGCCGGCCGGTGCCAGTGACACCATGCCGTGCGCGGGCACGTCGAGATGATCAAGCATGGTCATCTGGCTCATGCCGTTGTGCTCGGTGCTCTGGTGCAGCATCACGCTGGCGTAATCGGGGCTGCTGGCGTTGGTCAGCCGTGCGGCCTGACTGCCGTCGTTGTCCAGCGTGACGTAACCGCCGGCGGGCAGGCCGGCCGGCAGCAGGCGGATCCAGGCGTGACTGGCCTTGACGTGGTCGGCCTGGGCGGCGCGGGCGCCGCCGGCCAGCAGCAGTCCGGCGAGCAACAGCGAAAAGTGATGGCGCTGCATGGTCAATCTCCGCTGCTGATCAGCAGGTGCAGGTCATGCACGAGCTGGGGCTGGGTATCGGCCGGCGTGGCCAGCAAGCGGGCCTTGCCGGCGCGGTCGAAGATATAGATGGCCGAGCTGTGGCTCACTTCGTAGCCGCTGTCGTGCTTGTCCGGTTCGCGCGAGAACGAGGCGCGGTAGCGCTTCACCAGTGATTCGATGGTGCTTGGCGAACCGGTGAGGCCAATGGCGTGCGAGTCGAAGGCGCGCACGTAGTCGTGCAGCACGGCCGGCGTATCGCGCGCCGGGTCCACGGTGACAAACAGGATGCGCACGTCATCGGCCTGCTTGCCGAGCTTCTGCATCACGGCGTGCAAGTGAGCCAGGGTGAGCGGGCACACATCCGGGCAATGCGTGTAGCCGAAGTACAGCAGGGTCACCTTGCCCTTGTAGTCGGCGGCGGTGACGCTCTTGCCGCTGTCGTCGGTGAGCTTGAACGACAGGTCGGGCATATGCCCGCGAATGCTGGTGAGTTGCCACGGCGGGGGCTCGTGCTGGCAGCCGGCCAGCAGCAGGCTGGCGATGAGCAGTAATGGCAGCAGGGCGAACAGGGCGGTGCGCGACAGCTTCATGCGAGAATCCGGACGGTTGCGTTCATTCCAGCATACGCCGGCGCTTTCGGTGCGTCGGCCGAAAACACCAGGAAACCCCGCTCATGCGACAAATTGTCCACTCGCGCGCTGGGCTGCTGACCGGCGTGGCCGGTGCCAGCGCCGTGTTGTTCGGTGCCTTCGGTGCGCATGCGTTGCGTGGCGTGCTCGATGCGGATCATCGCGAGTTGTGGCACACCGCTGTGGAATACCATTTCTGGCATGCGCTGGCGCTGGGATTGGCCGCATGGGTGGGCAGCGGGCGGACGGGGCGTTGCGCCGTCGCTGCGTTTGCCATTGGCATCGTGCTGTTCAGCGGCAGCCTTTATGCCTTGGCGCTGGGCGCGCCGCGCTGGACCGGCATCGTCACGCCGTTTGGCGGCGTGGCTTTCATCGTCGGCTGGATCGCGCTGGGTCTGACTCTGGGGCAGCGATCAGGCCGCTGATGGCGGGGCAGCCGTCACGCGGCTGTCATGGCTGGCTGCGAGCATCGAGGCATGGACATGAGCCTGCCCTCTTTGTCGATGCCACATGCGGCGACTGGATTCACGTCGTCGCCGCGCTTCGGATGGCGTGCTCGGCTCGTCATCGCGACGCTGGCCATGACGCTGGTTCTGGGCGCTGCCTGGCTGGCAACGCCGCTTCCATCGACCGCGAACGGATCGGCCGCAAACGGACACACTTTCGCGCATTGGCGCGGCGAAGGGCGTGACTGGCTGCTGATGGCCAAGCCCGACACGGGCGAACTGGTGGTTTACGACGCCGCGGACGGTCGCCCCCTGCGACGCCTGCGGGTGGCTGGCGTCAAGGACATCGTGCTGGAAGACAATTGGCTGTTCGTCACCAGTACGGCCCATCCCGGGCTGCGCCTGCTGCATCTTCCGCAGTTGTCGTGGCGACCGTTGCCTGGCACGACCGAAGCCCGCTGAATCCTGTCAAAAACGGCTGCTTCCGCAAATGACGGGAAGCGGGCCGGCCCAATGCGCCAGCCGGGTGCGTTGGTAACCTGCCTGCTGCCCGTACAATGTCGCTTTGCGCGGAGATATCCGGATGAAGCCGTTCGGTACCCCTTATTCCGACCATGCCGTGCGCGTGCTGCTGCTGGGCGCGGGCGAGCTGGGCAAGGAAGTCGCGATCGAGCTGCAGCGGCTGGCGGTGGAGGTGATCGCGGTGGATCGCTACGCCGACGCGCCGGCGATGCAGGTGGCGCATCGCAGCCACGTGATCGACATGCTCGACGGTGCCGCCCTGCGTGCGGTGATCGAGCAGGAAAAGCCCGATCTGGTGGTGCCGGAGATCGAGGCCATCCATACGCCGACCCTGGTCGAGATGGAAAAGGACGGCCTGCACGTGATCCCCACGGCGCGCGCCGCGTGGCTGACGATGGACCGCGAAGGCATCCGCCGGCTGGCGGCCGAGGAACTGGGCTTGCCGACGTCGCCGTATCGTTTCTGCGATACCGAAGACGAATACCGCGCCGCGGCAAAGGCGATCGGTTTCCCGTTCGTGATCAAGCCGGTGATGAGTTCGTCGGGCAAGGGCCAGAGCATCGTGCGCGATGCCGATGGTTTGCAGCATGCATGGGAGTACGCGCAATCGGGCGGGCGCGCCGGCAAGGGCCGGGTGATCGTCGAAGGCTTCGTCGATTTCGATGCCGAGATCACCTTGCTGACCGTGCGCCATCGCGACGGCACCAGCTTCTGCGAGCCGATCGGCCATCGCCAGGAAGACGGCGACTATCGCGAGTCGTGGCAGCCGCAGCCGGTAGCCGCCGCAGCGTTGGCCGAAGCACAGCGACAGGCCGGCGCCTTGTCCGCCGCGCTGGGCGGCTGGGGCGTGTTCGGCATGGAGTTTTTCGTGAAAGGCGATGCGGTGATCTTTTCCGAGGTCAGCCCGCGCCCGCACGACACCGGGCTGGTGACGCTGATCTCGCAGGACCTGTCCGAATTCGCCCTGCATGCGCGCGCGATTCTTGGCCTGCCGATTCCGGTGATTCGCCAGCTCGGGCCATCCGCCTCGTGCGCGGTGCTGGTGGAAGGTGACGGGCGGGCGCCGCAGTATCACGGCGTGGCCGACGCGCTGGCCGAACCGGACACGCAATTGCGCATCTTCGGCAAGCCGGAGGTGAAGGGGCGCCGGCGCATGGCGGTGACGTTGGCACGCGATGCGGATATCGAGGCGGCGAAGGCGAAAGCGGTGCGTGCGGCGCGGACCCTGCGCGTAACCCTGTAGCATCACGGGATAACCATGCAGCACAGCTGCTCACTGATGTCATGGCGGCTGTGGCCGCTCCGGACGGAGGACGACAATGGAAGCAACGGGTTTTGCGCACTGGCTGGTAGCGCTGGTGGAAGCGGTGGCGGTGGTATTCCTGCTGGCCTTCGCCATCGGCGTGGTGGTGATACTGATCACGTGGCTGGTGGACCGCAACCAGTCGTCCAATTCCGTGCTGCGCAACTTTCCGGTGGTTGGGCATTTTCGCTACGGCTTCCTGCGCCTGGGCGAATTTTTCCGGCAATACCTGTACTCCAGCGATCGCGAGGAACTGCCGTTCAATCGTGCCGAGCGCGTGTGGGTGTATCGGGCGGCGAAGAATGCGGAGAACACCGCCGCATTCGGTTCCACCCGCGACCTACGTGCCGAAGGCGTGCCGTTTTTCGTCAACGCGGCGTTTCCCGCGCTGGGTGATCATCACGTGGATGCCAAGCCGCTGCGCATCGGGCCGTATGCGCGCGAGCCGTATGAGCACACCGCGTTCTTCAACATCTCGGCGATGAGCTTCGGCGCCTTGTCGGCGCCGGCGGTGCGGGCCTTGTCGCATGGTGCGGCCAAAGCCGGTATCTGGATGGACACGGGCGAAGGCGGCCTGGCGCCGTATCACCTGGAAGGCGGTTGCGACATCGTGTTCGAGATCGGCACCGCCAAGTACGGCGTGCGCACGCCGGACGGCCAGCTGGACGACCAGAAGCTGCAGGATATCTGCGCGCACAAGCAGGTGAAGATGGTCAGCATCAAGCTTGGCCAGGGCGCCAAGCCGGGCATGGGCGGTTTGCTGCCGGGAGCCAAGGTCACGCCGGAGATCGCCGCGATCCGCGGCATTCCCGTGGGCCAGGATTCGCAAAGCCCGAACCGTCACCTGGACATTGCCAACGTGTCGCAGCTGATGGATTCCATCGCGCACATCCGCGATCTCACCGGCAAGCCGACCGGCTTCAAGGCGGTGTTCGGCGACATGCGCATGATCGAGGAACTGTGCGACGAGGTGGGCAGGCGCGGCATCGAGAGCGCGCCGGACTTCATCATCGTGGACGGTTCCGAAGGCGGCACCGGCGCCGCACCGCAAACCCTGATGGAGGGCGTTGGCCTGCCGTTGCAGGAAGCACTGCCGCAACTGGTCAACCTGCTGATCGAGCGCGACCTGCGCGACCGCGTCAAGGTGATCTGCTCGGGCAAACGGATTACCGCCTACGACGTGGCGTGGGCGCTGTCGATGGGCGCGGACTTCGTCAACTCCGCGCGTGGCTTCATGCTGTCGCTGGGCTGCATCCAGTCGCTGCAGTGCAATCGCAACACCTGTCCCACCGGCATCACCACGCAGGACCCGAAGTTGCAGCGCGGACTGGTGGTCACCGACAAGACCGAAAAGGTGGCGAACTACGCCAGGAACGTGATGCACGAGGTCGGCATCATTGCCCACAGTTGCGGCCTGGATGACCCGCGCCAACTCGATCGCACGCATTGCCGCGTGATGGGCAACGACGGCGTGTCGGTGCCACTGGTGAAGCTGTTTCCGTATCCGGTGAGAGCTGAGAAGTGAGTTCAGAGAAGTGAGGAGTGAGAGAAAGCCATGCAGGTTGCGCAGTGGTTTTGCTCTCTCTCACTTCTCACTTCTCTCCACTCACTCCTCAGAATCCCTCGTCTCGTGCCAGCCGTCGGCCCTGCGCACCTGCAGCGGCCGGAAGCGCCGCTTGTAATCCATCTTCGGATGGCCGGCGATCCAGAAGCCGAGATACACCCACGCCAAGCCACGCCGGCGAGCCAGTTCCACCTGCTGCAGGATCGCGAACGTGCCGAGGCCGCGGGCCGCTTCTGCCGGGTCGAAGAAGGTGTACACGGCCGATACGCCATTCGGGCAGATGTCGGTCACGGCCACGCCCAGCAGACGCTCGCCCAGCCGCAGTTCCAGGAACACGGTAGGGCTCCACGGTGCGGTGAGGAAACGGCGGAAGTCGCTGGCGTCGGCTTCGTCCATGCCACCGCCGGCGTGGCGGCTTTGCAGGTAATCGCGGTACAGCGCGTGGCGTTCGTGGTTGTAGCCCGGCGTGACCTCGATGAGGCTCAGGTCGGCATTGCGCTTCAGGCAGCGACGCTGCGAACGATCGGGCGCGAACTTTTCCACGTCGATGCGGCAGGGTGTGCAGGCGCGGCATTGCGGGCAGTGCGGAAAATACAGGTGGCCGCCGGCGCGACGGAAGCCGTGTTCCAGCGCCGAGCCATAGATCTTGTCCAGTTGCGGCGCCGCCGGATCGAGCACCAGGTTCTGCGCCGTACGCTCGGCGTAGTAGCCGCAGGCGTGTGGCAGGGTCTGGAACAGGCGGACGGGATCGGAGCGCATGGTCCGATTCTAGGAGCGTGGGCGGCAGAAATCTTCCGGGCTGCAAAAGTGTCTGTGTGGTCCATATTTCCGCCGCTTCTTGGCCCATAGAACCACTATGGGCCGGCGAATCGTCGAAAATCTGTCCTCACGCAGCCACTTTTTCGCCTCGAAAGTTTCTACCGCCCACGCTCCCAGGCGCAGAACGCGCCTTGCATCCGTGAAGAAGCCTTGCCAGTGCAAGGCCCGGTCGGCATCCGGCGCAAATCCTCAGAACAGGTGCAGCGAACGCAGCATCGCCAGCACGAACACGGCGCCGATCGCCAGCAGCACGATGCGCCGCACCCTGGCCACGGTGTATTTGCGCCGCGCAGCCGGCGAGGGATCACGCGCGGCAGCCAGCTCCTCGGCGTGGCGGGTGGTCGGCTCGATGCCCAGTCCGCGCAGCAGCACGCGGGCCTGGGTGTAATCGTCGGCATGGCATATCCACACCTGCGGCCAGCTCTCGCGCTCGTTGCCGGGCTGGTTGTCGCGGTGCGTATAGCTGAAGCGCTGGTAGGTGGGCCGGTTCCAGTTGGAGCGGTTCATCACCTTGGTCTCGATGCCCTGTTCGGTCATCAGGGCCACCACGCGGTCGATGTTTTCCTGGCGTGGAGAGGTATAGAGCTGGCGCATGCGGCAAGTCTTCCGGTCAGTCTTTGTGCAGGCGGATCAGGCCTTCCTGCGCGGTGGAGGCCACCAGCCGGCCGTCACGGCTGAAAATCTGCCCGCGAGCCAGGCCGCGGCCGCCCTGGGCCGTCGGGCTGTCGAACGAATACAGCAGCCACTCGTCGACCTGGAACGGGCGATGGAACCACATCGCGTGGTCGAGGCTGGCCATCTGCACGTTGCTGGTGAGGTAAGAGATGCCGTGCGGCAGCGTGGCCGTGCCGATCAGGTGGAAATCCGAGGCATAGGCGAGCAGGGCGCGATGCAGGATCGCGGTATCGCCGATCGGGGCGGTGAGGCGGAACCAGATGTGCTGGATCGGCGGGCGCTTGGGCGGGTGCAGTTCGTCGCGCGGCCACACCTGGCGAAACTCGAACGGCCCGTCGATGCCCAGCCAGCGCTGCAATTTCACCGGCAGTTTGGCCAGCTCGTCCGGCGGCAGGTGGCGCATCGGCTCCAGGTCTTCGGGGGCGGGCACTTCCGGCATCGCGACCTGGTGCTCGAAGCCCTTTTCCGGTACCTGGAACGAAATCGAGCCGTTGAGGATCGGCTGGCCGTGCTGGATCGCCACCACCCGTCGTGCCGAGAACGTGCCGCCGTCGCGGGTGCGTTCCACGCTGTAGACGATCGGCGCCTCGATGTCGCCAGCACGCAGGAAATACGCATGCAGCGAATGGGCTTCGCGCGAGGCATCCACCGTCTGCTGCGCCGCGGCCAGCGCCTGTCCCAGCACCTGGCCGCCGAACACGAAGCGCGTGCCGATGTCGCGGCTCTGGCCGCGGAACAGGTTGTCCTCCAGTCGTTCGAGCTGGAGCAGTTGAACCAGTTCGTTGACGTGTTCTTCGCGCATGGGGGAGCCTGGATGCCGGGTAATGCGGTGATTATAGCCGGGCGGCACTCGCTGCCTGCGCCGGTTCGTCGAGACCCCAGCGGGATGTCTTCTTTCGGGCCGGATGGGTCCCCTCAGCGCCGGGTCAGCCGCTCCAGCCGGCTGCCTTCCAGCACTTCGTTCCACGGGAACCGGATGCCCGGGTCGAGCTTGCGCGATACCTGTCGTGAAGCATCGTCGCTGGCTGGCACCATTGCGGTGTCCAGGTCTTCGTGGCCGGCGATATGGCGCAGGTTCGGGAATGTTTCCCGTAGCATCGTCAGCAGTTCGCGCAGCGCGGTGATCTGTGCGTCGGTGTAGGGCTCGCGCATGATCTGCTGGCGCGAGTCGAACCAGTTTGGATAGCGGCCGCTGTTCACCAGTTCGATACCGATCGATTCCGCATTGCGGCCGCGCACGTGGTGGGCAATGCGGGTGCCTGGCACGTAGCGGTATGTCGCCCCATCGCGGTCGATGTAGTAATGGCCGCTGTTGCCGGCGCCGCTGTCGTACAGCACCTTCTCACCGTATTCGCGGGCCGTGGCCAGGTCGGGCAGCTCGGTGCAATGGATCACCACCAGGGTCACGGCTTCGGCCGGGCGTTCAGGCAACTGCGTGACGTAGGGCAGCAGCTGGTCGTGGATAGGGATGGACATGCGGTGGCGGAAAAGGGACGGAAACCGGAGTCTCGCACGGTTGCCGGCTATCATGGGCGCCTCAGCACCATGCCATGGAGACCGCGATGCGCGGCCGGATCATTCTTTCGCACGGCTCGGATTCCAGCCCCGACGCCACCAAGGTCAGTGCGCTGGCCGCACTGGCCGAGTCGCTGGGCTGGGACACGCAGCGGCCGGACTACCGCCACGACGATGCGCGCGGTTTTGCCGGATCGGTGGCGCCACGCATCGCCCGCCTGCGCGCCACCATCGAGGCCAGCCCGGTCGCGCCGGTGCTGGTGGGCTCCAGCATGGGCGCATTCGCTTCCGGCCTGGCCTCGCTCGATGTGCCGGTGGCCGGCCTGTTCCTGCTGGCCACGCCCAGCGCGATCCCCGGTTATCCGCGTGCGTTCGATGCGCGCGCGGACGTGCCGACATTGCTGATCCACGGCTGGCGCGACGAAGTCTGCCCGCTGGCTGGCGTGCATGCATTTGCGGGCCGTCGCCACCTGCCGCTGGTGGTGCTTGACGACAATCACCGACTGATCGACAGCATGGACATGATCGCCGCCCAGTTCCGTCATTTCCTCACGACATTGGCAGCCTCCGCTTGAACGCCTATTTCGCCACCTGCCCGAAGGGCCTGGAATACCTGTTGCGCGACGAACTGGTCGCCATGGGCGCGCAGGATGTCCGCGAGGCGCTGGCCGGGGTGTACTTCTCCGGCACGCTGGAAACCGGCTACCGCGCATGCCTGTGGTCGCGCCTGGCCAGCCGCATCCTGATGCCGCTGGCCGAATTCGACGCCGCCGATGACGATGCGCTGTACACCGGCGTGCAGGCTATCGACTGGTCGCTGCACCTGGCCGCCCATGCCACCCTGGCGGTGGATGCGCACACTGCGCAGAGCAAGCTCACCCACAGCCAGTTCATCGCCCAGCGGGTGAAGGACGCCGTGGTCGACCAGTTCCGCCAGAAGGACGGCACGCGTCCGGGCGTGGATACCGACGAGCCGGATGTGCGCATCAACCTGCACTTGCGCCGTGATCGCGCCATCGTGTCGCTGGATCTGGCCGGTTCACCATTGCACCGACGCGGTTGGCGCGAGCTGCAGGGCGAGGCGCCGCTGAAGGAAAACCTCGCTGCCGCGATCCTGCTGCGCGCGCGCTGGCCGGAAACCTACGCCGCTGGCGGTGCGCTGCTCGATCCCATGTGCGGCTCGGGCACCTTGCTGATCGAGGGCGCGTGGATGGCGGCCGACGTGGCACCCGGCCTGCACCGCGACTACTACGGGTTCCTTGGCTGGCAGCAGCATGACATCGCGTTGTGGCGTGGCCTGCTGGACGAGGCGCGCCAGCGCGCCGAAGCCGGCCTGCGCAGCTTGCGCCCGTGCTTCTTCGGCTCCGATGCCGATCCACGCATGGTGCAGACCGCCAAGCGCAACGCGCAGGAGGCGGGCGTGGCCGGCTTCTTCACGCTGGAGAAGCGCGACGTGGCGCACGCCGCGCCGCCGCCGGGTGTGACTACCGGCCTGGTCGTCACCAATCCGCCGTATGGCGAACGCCTGGGCGAACGCGCGCAGATGCCTGCGTTGTATCGCGCCGTCGGCGACACCTTGCGCACGCGCTTCACTGGCTGGCGCGCGGCCGTGTTGGCGGGTGATGCCGAGCTGGGTCGCGCGCTGGCGTTGCGCGCGGACAAGAAATACGCGCTCTACAACGGCGCGCTGGAAACCGTGCTGCTCACCTTCGAACTGCATGCGCGCGATGAAACCCCGCGCGAAGCGAAGCCGCTGTCGCCCGGCGCGCAGATGCTGAAGAACCGGCTGGAGAAAAACCTGCGTCACCTGCGCAAACGGGTGCAACGCGAAGGCATCCAGTGCTGGCGCGGCTACGACCAGGACTTGCCCGAATACGCCGTCGCCATCGATGTCTACGGTGACACCCGCGGCCACGACCATCTGCATATCCAGGAATATCGCGCCCCGGCCGAGATTCCGGTCGAGACGGCGCGAGCCCGTCTGCGCGAGGTGGTGCGCGTGGCGGGCGAGGTCTTCGGCGTGCCGCGCGAACGCATCGCATTGAAGATGCGCGAGCGTGGCAAGGGCGGCTCCAAGTACGGCCAGTTCGACCAGCGCGGCGAGTTCATCGACGTGGAGGAGGGCGCGCTCACGTTCCGCGTCAACCTCACCGACTATCTCGACACCGGCCTGTTCCTTGATCACCGCCTGGTTCGCGCGAAGCTGCGCGAGCTTGCCAAGGACCGTCGCTTCCTCAACCTGTTCGCCTATACCGCCACGGCCAGCGTGTACGCCGCGGCCGGCGGTGCACGCGACACCACCAGTGTCGACCTGTCCGCCACGTATCTGGATTGGGCCTCGCGCAACCTGGCGTTGAATGGCTTCACCGGCGCCAAGCATCGCCTGATGCAGGCCGATGCGCTGGCCTTCCTGCAACGCGATCAAACGCATTACGGGCTGATCTACGTCGATCCGCCGACGTTCTCCAACTCCAAGCGCGCCGACGATTTCGATGTGCAGCGCGACCACGTGAAGCTGCTGGAAGCCTGCGGCGAGCGCCTGGCCGGCGATGGCGTGATCGTTTTTTCCAACAATTTCCGCCGCTTCAAGCTCGACCACGAAGCGTTGGCGGAACGGTTCGAGATCGAGGACTGGAGCGCGCCCAGCATCCCCTTCGATTTCGCTCGCCGGGCCGATATCCACGGCTGCTGGCTACTCAGGCCGCATCGCCCTGACGTGGACGTGAATCCCTGGGACGGCGCCCGCATCAAAAAGTGAACCCTTCAGTTTGGATTAAGTGCCGCCGGCCCAGCATGGAACCCATGAACAACCGGAGGTCTCCCATGACCAAGCAATCTCTCGGCAAGTGGATGGCGATCAGCCTTGGGCTGGCTGCGGCGGTGGCGATGCCGCTGGGCGCTTCGGCGCACGGCTGGGGTCATGGCGGCGGCTATCACGGTGGTTACCACGGTGGTTATCATGGTGGCTATCACGGCCATTACTACCGTGGCGGCCATTGGAGCGGTGGCCGCTGGATTGCCGGCGCCCTCATCACCGGCGCGGTCGCGGGCCTGGTCAGCAATGCCTTGAGTCCGCCCGTGGTGTATACGCAGCCGCCTGTGGTCTACGGGCCGCCTTCCACCGTGGTCTACGAGAACGGTGCGCCGGTGGTTTACGAAAGTGGTCCTGTCACGCGTCGCGTAGTGACCACACGTACCGTGGTCTACGACAACGGGCCGACGCGTTACGTCCGCGACGACGGTTACTACGGCAACTGATCGCTCGTTCCAGTCTGCAAAGGTGCAAAACGAAGCCCGGCTCCATGCCGGGCTTCGTGCGTCTGGGCCGTGCCAACTGCGAGGGACGGTTCAACATCCCCTCGGACAACACTGTTTCGCCGGCAGGAGCCCGCTCGCGGGCGATGCTTTTCAGGGCTGTTCGGACGCCCTGCCAAAAGCATCGTGGCTGAAGCCGCTCCTGCCGATGGATGACGGGACGAGATTCAGGGCTTGCTCGGCTGGTTCGCGCCCGTGCCGTGCCGGACGGCATGTTTGCGCAGACGGTCGAACTCGGCCTTGTCGATCTTGCTGACCGACTGGATCGCGCACGGTGGCTGGTTGCGCGAGCGCACGGTTTCGCCAACTTCGCCGCAGATGCGCCACGGCATCACCGCCTGGTTGGCCGGGTTCGAGTGGAAGATCAACCCCTTGGGCGGATAGCCCAGACGCGGGCAATCGGACTGCAGTTTCACCAGAAAGCGATCCGGCCCGGTGCGAACGATGGCCGTGCGCGCATCCACGATGTACCACTCGTTGATGTGATCGGTTTGCAGGCACGAGGACACCGGGCGTAGCGGATGGTAAGCCGGGTCATGCGATGTGGCGGGCGCCGCCGAAACGCCGGAAGCGCAGGCGAATGCCAGAAGGGATAGTGCGGTGACGATGGATTTCATGGGACACCTCGTCAGTCATGTGGGTGGTGATGGTTCCCCGGTCATCCCGGGCCATCAACGCGTCCGATGATCGACCACCGGGGCGCGCAATGCCAGTGGCCGGCATCCGGGGACGGCAAGCCTCCCCCACTTCCGGTGGTGGCAGCGTGCATTCACATCCATACAGCCTTGCGCGTATTCGCCAGCGTGCCATCGAAATCGCAGATCAAAAGCGCGTAACGCATGCAGAACTCCCGGCCATGACCGATCAAGTTCAAGGGGGAGTTGGCAAGTTGGGCGGCGGTGCAGCCACCCGCCTCGGATGAGATATCAGCCGGGATGGCGTGGGCTGGCGCAAAACAGGCGCTCGGCCAAGGCGCGGCCGCGCGCAAGACCTTCCGGGGTGAGCCAAACCGACTTGGCTTTGCCCACCGGGTTGTCGATGAAGCCCTGCTCACACAGGCGATCCATGACATCAAAGTCAAACCCTTTCCATGCCCGGTACCCGTCAAAACTGAATGCTGCAAGTAGCGCGAGCACTGCATCGTCGATTTGCGATTGGTCGTAGGTCATGTCGGGAGCCTCCTCAAAGCCTGCGGAGCGATTCGCTTGCGGATGGATCAGGCGTACGAAGCCACCAGAAAAACGATGACGTACACCGTGAAAATGTTTTGGGAGGCAAACGGCCAATACTCGGATACCGGTGGACGACCGCGGATGGCAGACGTCCACGCCATGCGAATCAGCCAGGCGACGCCTGGAAGCGCGAACAGCATTCGCCACTTGGGTAAGCCCGCGCCATGGGACCACCATGCAAGCGTTGCGCCCACGACCGCAACAAGCCCCGCCAAGACGATGATGGCGGCAAGGATGCGGAACGGCCAGCGAACTGCCACCCGGGACGGTACGTTGTGTGATTGAGTTTCCATACCTGCACCTGGCGGTGAGATTGAGAGATTTCATGCGCAGAGGTGGACACCGGTTGGTTAGCCGCCGAACCTAACTGGCTCAGGGCCACGGTGCTTGGGGCGAACAACGACAGAACCGGCCAATTTGTCGTGCCAACCCTGCTTGCGAGGATCGAAAGCAACCCAGATGATGCCGAGGAAAAGGGGCAGAATCGCGACGAAGTATGCAAGGTAACGACCGATCGATTGGCCGACGGTGAGCGTTTCCCCGGTTCTTGCGTCCACTACTCGGGCAGACACTACCATCTTGCCAGGGGTGGCTTGCTTGTAAAGCCAGAAGAGGATGACGGCCACAGCAGGCAAAACCCAAGAAAGCAAGAAGTCAGCGGGACCGGCAACAAGCGGTCCATTATTGTTTATGAAGTAGCCCCAACCGTAGATGGCGAGCAGCGGCGGTGCGGTAATGATGAACACGATGATGGTATCGATGATGGATGCGCCAACCCGTGGCCAGAAGCCTACGTACTCGAAATCGCTTTCCTGCATGAAGCTCTCCTTAGGTATCAACGCTGGAATTGGGAGGGCGCCTCGAACGAGATGTTAGACGACTGCGACGAGGCACATTTGGACGGCTTGTCGCGTGAAGGTGCGCAGAATTTACTACATGAGAACGATGCAACACAGTCTGCACAATGCGGTGCGCCAAAAACAGGTGATTTATGCATCAAGATCATAGGCGTCAGCCGTTGTACCGAAGGCGTACTCGTGAAACTGAGGACCATCTGTGCGAAGAACTACTTTTGCACTTTCATCGTCGTCCGTGAACGCGACAACTGGGCGGTACGCGGTACCTTTATATTCGAGCTCGCCCTGATCGAACAGCATAGATAAATCGAAGCTAAAGTCACCGCAAATTGATTTTGCGGAGCGGTCCGGGATTCCGTGTTTTCGCAGAGTGTCACGTAGGAGCGCGACCCACTGAGTTTGGAACTCGCCACAGAGATCCTGGTATTGGTCGAAATTCGTCAGTTCCATGCATCAACCTTTGTGACGTCTAGACTGGCCCAACGCTGGAATTGAGCGCCTTGAACGAGTTAGGGAAGGCCTGATCAATCTGCTTTTTCCCGTCCTTCCTGCGAAAGCAGGAATCCAGCGTCTTTGCTTTCAATGGCCTATAGACACTGGATCCCAGCTTGACCGGCCCTTCGGCCGTTGAAAAGCGCCTCGCTGGGATGACGGGCAAAATCAGAACATCCTTAGGCAGCCTCGTCGCTTACACCAATTGATACCCGATGAAGCTGCCCAAATCGACGAAATAGCGACAAAGTGCCCCACACACCAAATATGACGCCGACTAAGGCAAATGCCAGCCCGATACTTAGAAGGTTGGTAAGCGCTGCTGCGCTGAGGGTGATGAAGTAAGGGATGGCTCCGATCGCCGCATAGACGGCGGCACATGCGCTACCAACTATAAGTAGCCAAAAGCTGCTGTGCCCATAGCGGCGCAACGCTTCAGCTTGAAGTGAAAGCAGGATGACTTCTACGCCAATGCCGAGAACGATTGTTGCGAGCCAAATCATGCGAAGAGTATTCATGGCGTCCCCTGTTGCCTAACGCTTAGTAGGCCCTAAAAGTGGGGTGTTGCGCCGAGTATGTCGCGCCCATCCTGACCGCACAAGCGGCGGATTCCTACACTAAATCATGGCTTTGCGTGGATGCTCTTGGGCTGGTGAGCAAGCATGCTGTCGTTGTTATCAGCGACGTTTGGGGTGGTATGAGTTATCGGGGCGAAAGTGAGGGTGTAACGGGGCCGACAACGCCGCGGTTGCTGGATCAGGTGCGGGCACGGTTGCGCTTGAAGCATTACAACTTGCATACGGAACGCGTTTGCGTGGATTAAATCTGGCGATTCATTCTGGCTGATGGCAAACAGCGCCCGCGGCATTGGTACGTCCATGTGCGGCGCAGGTCTGCACCCATGTGCTCAATCGTGGCGAACAGTGCGTGTTGAATCCGCTGGATCGCTGAGGCTCAGCCTTCGCCCTTGTGCCCGCGCACGACCCATGTCCATGGGAACATCAGGAATCCTGGTCCATCGCGGCGAGCGTCGGCCAGACCGTTGGCGCGCAGGGTGTGGGCGTAGTCGGCGGTGTGGCGGAAGTCGAGCAGGGCGACGCGGCCACCGGGTTTCAGCACGCGCGCGATCTCGCGCACGGCTTGCTCGCGGTCGGTTTGCGTGGGCAGGTTGTGGATGGCGAGGCTGGAGACGATCACGTCGAAGCTGGCATCGGGGTAGGGCATGCGGCGCATGTCGCCGGTATCGATCTGCACGCGCTCGGCCAAGCCGGCCAGTGCGGCATTGCGTGTGGTCGCGTCGGCGGCGTTGCCGCTCTGGTCGCGAGTGCTCCACAGGTCCAGTCCGGTGGCGCGGCCTCGTGGCAGGTGGCGTGCCGCTTCAAGCAGCAGCATGCCGCGTCCGCAACCCACGTCCAGCACGTGTTCGTCGCCGCGCAGTGCGAGCGAGGTGATCATCCGGCGCAACTGCGTGCGCTTGCCGTACAGGCTGCTCAGCGTCATCAGGACGGCTTCGGCGATCAGGATCGCGCCGGTGTAGCGCATCGTCCACACCAACGGCTGGGCCGGGGCGAGGAAACCGGCGAAACTGAGCGCGATCAGCGCCGGGCCGCCAATGGCGAAGCCGAGCACAAGCGCAGGCGCATCGATACCGAATTGGGGTTTCCCCGGCATATCGCATTCTCCCGTGAACGAGGCGATTGTCCGGGCGCAGTGGCGTGGGCGCCACTGACAGCTGTCATGGATAAGCGACGACTGAGTGAATGGGAGTGAGGAGATAGAGAAAGCGGAAACGCAGCACTTCTCTCACTTCTCACTCCTCTCCACTCACTCCTCGCTTTCTAACCCGGTCGTCGCGCACCCAGCAATACCAGCACTTCCTGGGCGCTGCGGATGCGTTCGGTGGCACCGGGCAGGTCGAGGGTGATGCGCAACTTGTCCTGGCCTTCCAGCTTGTAGACGCGTGGCAGACGCTGGACCAGTTTGATGATGGCCATCGGGTCGACTTCCGGTTTTTCGCGGAAAGTGATGCGGCCGCCGTTGGCACCGAAGTCGAGTTTGCGGATGCCGAGTGGCGTGGCCATCAGCTTGAGGCTGGATAGCGCGAACAGGGTTTTGGTCGGCTCGGGCAGCAGGCCGAAGCGGTCGATCATTTCCACTTGCAGGTCGCGCAGGTGGTCGTCGTTGCGGGCGCTGGCGATGCGCTTGTACAGGGTCAAGCGCGCGTGCACGTCGGGCAGGTAATCATCCGGAATCAGCGCGGGCAGGTGCAGTTCCACCTCCGTCTCGTGCTCGCTCGTCAGGTCGAAGTCGGGCACCTTGCCGCTCTTCAGCGCGCGCACGGCGCGGTCGAGCAGCTCGGTGTAGAGGCCGAAGCCGATCTCCTGGATCTGGCCGGATTGCTCGTCGCCCAGCAGTTCGCCCGCACCGCGGATTTCCAGGTCGTGCGTGGCGAGGGTGAAGCCGGCGCCGAGTTCTTCCAGCGAGGCCAGTGCTTCCAGGCGCTTCTCGGCATCGGCGGTGATCGACTTGCGATCCGGCACGATCAGATAGGCATAGGCGCGGTGGTGCGAACGGCCCACGCGGCCGCGCAACTGGTGCAGCTGGGCCAGGCCGAAGCGGTCGGCGCGGTTGATGATGATGGTGTTGGCGGTGGGGATGTCGATGCCGGTTTCGATGATGGTGGTGCACACCAGCACGTTGAAGCGCTGGCGGTGGAAATCCGCCATCACCTTTTCCAGTTCGCGCTCGGCCATCTGTCCGTGCGCCACGCCGATGCGCGCATCGGGTACCAGTTCTTCCAGTTCGCGCAGGGTGCGCTCGATGGTCTGCACCTCGTTGTGCAGGAAGAACACCTGGCCGCCGCGCTGCAGCTCGCGCTGGAATGCTTCGCGGATGGTCGCCGGGTCCCATGCGGAAATGAAGGTGCGTACCGCCATGCGGTGCGCCGGCGGGGTGGTGATCAGCGACAGATCGCGCAGGCCGCTCATCGCCATGTTCAGCGTGCGCGGGATCGGCGTGGCGGTCATGGTGAGCAAGTCCACCTCGGCGCGCAGTTTCTTCAGTTGTTCCTTCTGGCGCACACCGAAGCGCTGCTCCTCGTCCACCACCACCAGGCCGAGGTTCTTGAACTTGATATCCGACTGCAGCAGCTTGTGGGTGCCCACGATCACGTCGATCTGGCCGTCGGCGAGCCGCTTCAGTGCCTCGTTTACTTCCTTGGACGAACGGAAACGCGACAGCACGTCCACCTTCACCGGCCAGTCGGCGAAGCGGTCGGCGAAGTTGCTGTAATGCTGCTGGGCGAGCAGGGTGGTGGGCACCAGCACGGCCACCTGCTTGCCCGCGGTGGCGGTGGCGAAGGCGGCACGCAGGGCCACTTCGGTCTTGCCGAAGCCGACGTCGCCGCAGATCACGCGGTCCATCGCGCGCGGTGCGGCCAGGTCGGCGAGCACGGCATCGATGGCCTGTTCCTGGTCGGGGGTTTCCTCGAACGGGAAGCTGGCGCCGAATTCCTCCACCAACTGGCGGTCGATCGGCATGGCCTGGCCACCGCGTGCCTCGCGTTGCGCGTAGATGGCCAGCAGTTCGGCCGCCACGTCGCGCACCTTCTCGGCGGCCTTCTTGCGCGCGCGTTCCCACGCATCGCCGCCCAGCGAATGCAGCGGCGCCAGTTCCGGTGCCGTGCCGCTGTAGCGGCTGACCAGGCCGAGCTGCGCCACCGGCACGTAGAGCTTGTCGCCCTTGGCGTATTCGATGATCAGGAACTCGCCTTCCATGCCACCCAGTTCCATCGACACCAAGCCGTGGTAGCGGCCCACGCCATGGTCGACGTGCACGATCGGCGAGCCTTCCGAGAGTTCGGTGAGGTCGCGGATGATGCTTTCGGGGTCGCGCGCCGCGCCGCGCCGCTTGCGTCGCTCGGTGCGTACGCGCTCGCCGAACAGCTCGCGTTCGGTGAGTACGGTGAGCGCAGGCTTGGTGAGAGCGAAACCCTGTTCGAGCGAGGCGATGGTGATGGCGAATCTGACTCCCTCCCCTGCGTGCAGGGGGAGGAGAAACGCCGGCCAGCCTTCAACGTTTTCGGGCTTCAGCCCCGCACTGGCCAGCGTTTCGATCAGCGCTTCGCGCCGGCCGGCCGAATCGGCGGCAATCAGCACGCGGCCCGGGTAGCTTTCGAGGAAATGGCGCAGCGAAGTGCCGGGTTCCTCGCCCTTGCGGTTGAGCGGCAGTTCGGGGGCTGGTTGCGTGCCGCTGGCCACGGCGTGCTCGTGGCCGGCGTCCACCACTTCCACGCGCAGGCGCTTGTTCAATTGCTCGCGCAATTGCTCGGGCGACAGGTACAGCTCGGCCGGGGGCAACACCGGGCGTTCGATGTCGTGTGCACGCTGGTCGTAGCGTTCGGCGGTCTGTGTCCAGAATGCCTCGCTGGCCTCGCCGGTACCTTCGCCCAGCACGAACAGCGCATCGTTGGCGAGGTAGTCGAACAAGGTCGCGGTGTGTTCGAAGAACAGCGGCAGGTAATACTCGATGCCGCCCGGCGTCACGCCTTCCTTCATGTCCTGGTAGAGCGGGCAGCGGCGCACGTCGATGGGGAAGCGTTCGCGCAGGTTGTCGCGGAATTCCTTCGCGGCCTGCTCGGTCAGCGGGAATTCGCGCGCGGGCAGCAGGTCGACCTTGTCCACCTGTTGCTGCGAGCGCTGGGTTTCCGGATCGAAGCTGCGGATGGATTCCACTTCATCGTCAAACAGTTCGATCCGATACGGTTCGACGGTGCCCATCGGGAAGATGTCGATCAGCGCGCCGCGCACGGCGAAGTCGCCCGGCTCGGCCACCTGCGGCACGTGGCGATAGCCACTGGCCTCCAGCCGGCGTTGCTCGGCGGCCAGGTCGTATTTCTGTCCTTTCGATACCACCAGCCCGGAACCGGTGATGTGCGAGCGCGGTGCGATGCGTTGCATCAGCGTGGTCATCGGCACCACCAGCACGCCGTGCTTCACGTCGGGCAGGCGGTACAGCGTGGCGATGCGTTGCGAGACGATTTGCGGGTGCGGGCTGAACGCGTCGTAGGGCAGGGTTTCCCAGTCCGGGAAGTGCAGCACCGGCAGGTTGCCGGCGAAGATGCGCAGCTCGTCTTCCAGCGCCGAAGCACGCTGGGTGTCGCGCGTGACCGCTACCAGCAGGCCGTCGTGCGAACGCGCCGCCTCGGCAATCAGCAACGCCCGCGCGGAGCCGTGCGGCGGCGCCCAGTAACGGCGCTGCTTGGGCGTGGTGGGCAGGGGCGGGTGCTTGATCGGGCTGGACATGATGGCGTGCGCTTGACTCATGGCGCGGCCGTCAAAGCCGCGCCGGGGAAAGCGGGCAAGTGTAACGCGATGGCGCGGGCGGACCGGTTTTCTGCCTCTCCCCGAAGGGAAGAGGCTCAAGGTGAGGGGCCAGTTCGCGAGGAGATTTGATCCAGGCAGTTTTTCTGAAAGGCCCGATCTGGAAGGCTTGGGGCAAGACCCGCCCCTCACCCAGCCCTCTCCCCGCAGGGGAGAGGGAGACAAAGGCTGAAGCCTTACAGCACCAGCCGGATCAACGCCGTGCCGGGCTCGTCGGGGATCATTCGCTGGGTGAAGCCCAGCTCGCGGCAGAGCTCCAGCATCGGCCGGTTTTCCATCAGCACGTAGCCCCACAGCTCGGCCAGCCCGCGGCGGCGGCAGTCGTTCACCAGCCGCTGCATCAGCAGCGCGCCGAGGCCGCGACGGCTCCAGCTCTGCTCCACCAGCACCGAGAATTCGGCGCTGGCGAGAGCTTCATCGACATAGATGCGGCCCACGCCACGCATTTCCGCCGGCGTGGCCGATTCGTCCATCAACACATAGGCGGTTTCGATGGCCGGATCGATGCGGCACAGCCGCTGCGCCATCGGCGTCGACAGTTCGGACATGGCGTGCAGGAAACGACGTCGCACATCCTCCGGCGACAAGCGGGTGAAGCAACGCTGCATGGCCGCCACATCGCCGGGTTCGATGGCGCGCAGCACCAGCTCGCGATCATCGCGCGTACGTACCTCTTCGCCACCGGAGGCTGTTGGCACCACCCGGGGGCGGCCGAAGCGTTCGCGGCTGCGCGGAGGCAGTGACGCATGGCTATACGGGGTGGAAAAGTCGATGGCAGGGATCATGGCGTGCTCGGATTCAGGTTCCGTACTTGCGCGTATTGTGTGCGATGCAGCATGAATATGCAATGACACAGATCATGGACCTGTGGCTGGTTTGGTAGCTCAATGGCCGGATTGCTTCGGTCCGTGGATGTTGCGGCACCGCAAATTCACGGTGTGGCTTGCAAGCCGGAGCGGGGCACAATCGCGCTTCCCCTTGATGCAGGAATCCCGCATGGCCGGCAAGCCCCGCCACGGTCTCGACCCGTCCCAACTGGAAGCGCTTTGCGGCCGCTGGCCGGGTGTCACCCGGGACATCAAGTGGGGCGACAACCTGGTCTTCAGCGTCGGCGGCAAGATGTTCGTGATGACCCACGAAGATGGTCGCGAAGGCGGCCGCCTGGCATTCAAGGTGGCGGACGAGCGCTTCCTCGAACTGACCGATCAGCCCGGTATCATCCCGGCGCCGTATCTGGCGCGGGCGCGCTGGGTTTCCGTCACCGAGCCGTCGCGCTTCGCCACCACCGAGCTGCAGGCGCTGCTGCTGGATGCCTACATCACGGTGCGCGCGAAGCTGACGAAGAAGCTGCAGGCCGAACTCGGCCCCTTACCCACACTGAAAGGCAAATCATGACGCAACACCTGAGCGCACTGGCATTGCTGGTGGCCGATTACGACGAGGCGATTGCCTGGTACACGAATACTCTCGGTTTCGAACTGATCGAAGACACCGACATGGGCGGCGACAAGCGCTGGGTGTTGCTGGCGCCGCCCGGTTCCCGCGAAACGCGTCTGCTGCTGGCCAAGGCCAAGGGTGACGAACAAGCGTCGCGCGTCGGTAACCAGACCGGTGGCCGGGTGTTTCTGCTGCTGCACACCGACGACTTCCAGCGTGACTGGCAGCGCATGCGCGACGCGGGCGTGCATTTCCGCGAGGAACCGCGCCACGAGGCCTACGGCACCGTGGCGGTATTCGAGGATCTGTACGGCAACGGCTGGGATTTGCTGCAGCCGGCCGGGTGATCGATGCGCCCGCGATGCCGCCGACGGTTTCGCGGGCGCTGCGTGCTCAGCCCAGCATTTTCAGCAATGCCTGCGCGACAGGTTCGGAGGACGCCGGATTCTGTCCGGTGATCAGCAAGCCGTCGCTGACCACATGCGGTTGCCAGTCGCCGCTTTTGCTGTAATGGCCGCCATTGTTTTTCAGCATGTCTTCCACCAGGAACGGCACGATCCCGGTCAGGCCTACCGCTTCCTCTTCGGAGTTGGTGAAACCGGTGACTGACTTGCCCTGCACCAGCGGCTGGCCATCGGCTGATTTCACATGGCGCAATACACCCGGCGCGTGGCAGACCGCGGCCACCGGCTTGCCGGCGGCCAGCGTGGATTGAATCAAGGCGATCGAGTCGGCGTCTTCGGCCAGGTCCCACAGCGGACCGTGGCCACCCGGGTAGAACACCGCGTCGAAATCGCCCGCTTTCATGTCCTGCAGTTTGTGCGTGCTGGCCAGCAGCGCTTGCGCTGCCTTGTTGGCCTTGAAGCGGCGGGTGGCGTCGGTTTGCGCGGAAGGGTCGTCGCTCTTGGGGTCCAGCGGTGGCTGCCCGCCGCGCGGCGAGGCCAGCGTGATGTCGGCGCCGGCATCCTTGAATGCGTAGTAGGGCGCGGCGAATTCTTCCAGCCAAAAACCGGTCTTCTTGCCGGTGTCGCCGAGTTGGTCGTGCGAGGTAAGCACCACGAGAATTTTCATGGGGATCTCCGATGGGGCAGGGGGAACCGAAGCCTATTCCCGTGCGCGTGTTCAGCACGTGGGCAGGCCGGGATCGTCGATCAGTTGCAGTACAGCCGGATGCAATGCCGAGTGGGCCGCCGCCCATTCGGGATGTCGGCGCCGTGATGCTGCGCCGGTTTACCAGATCAGATCGTCGGGTACTTCGAATTGCTTGTAATACTCGTCGTCCGCGTCGTTGCCGCTGCCGGCGTCGCTGCGGCGATGGTCGAGCACGATCATGGATGCATCGCGTTCGGCCACCTTGTCGGCGGCGGGGCGCGGCAGCAATTCGTATCCGTCGCCATGGCGCACGATCACCAGCGTGCCAGTGGACAGCTGCGCGCGCAGCGGTTCGTTCACCAGCACGTCCTTAATCTTGTCGCCGTCGGCAAAGCGGTAGGCGATCTCGCCCGCACGCTTCACCTTGTGCGCCTCGACGATCTGGTGGATCTGCGCACGCAGCTCGTTGGCACGCGCCTGCGCATTGCGTTCCGCGGCAATCGCGCGGTCGCGCTCGGCCTTTTCGGCCTGCAGCCGCTGCACGTCCAACTGCTCGGCGGTGGGCGCTGCCGGTCCCTTGCCCTGGTGTTTCTTCGCCTGCTCGCGCGCGACCTGGGCGACCTGGTTCTTCTTGACCAGGCCAGCCTTGAGAAGTTGTTCCTGCAGGGGATTGCGCGTAGGCATGACGTGTTGGTTGAGCGAGTTGGCTTGACGGTGATTGTAACGGGGCCGGGCCCGGCTCAGTCGACAACGAACGATGGGGCTCCCGCATCGGTGAACGATCGATGCGGGTCGGTGTGGCCTGCGACCGGGGTGAGCTGTCGCGTCAGTCCGCCACGTCAGGTTCGAAGAAACTCCAGCGCACATCGCCGAATTCGGCTTTCATCGCGCGCTCGACGGTATTGATCGCGTCGATCAGGGTGCGGTCGCTGGCGGCCGGCTGCATGCGTGCCTTGACGGCCACCATCACGTCCGGGCCCATTTGCACGGTGATCAGGTTCAGCACCTCGGCCACTTCAGGGCGACCTTCGAGGAAGGCGTGCAGTTCGGCACGGCGGGCGGGTTCCACGCCCTGGCCGATCAGCAAGGCCTTCACTTCGATGGCCACGGCAATCGCGATCACCACCAGCAACACGCCGATGGCGATGGTGCCCAGTGCGTCGAACAGCAAATTGCCGGTGAGCATGGTGGCGCCGACGGCCAGCGTGGCCAGGCACAGGCCGATCAGAGCGGCGAAATCCTCGCCGAAGATCACCAGCAATTCGCTCGAGCGCGTTTCCCGGAACCAGCGCCACAGGCTTCGTTCGCCGCGGGCCTTGTTCACTTCCTGCAGGCAGCCGTGCATGGAAAAACTTTCCGCGACGATGCCGAAGGCCAGCACGCCCAGCGCCAGCCATGGCCACTTCAGCGGCTCGGGGTGGCTGAGTTTGTGTACCCCTTCGTAGATGGAAAACAGGCCGCCCACGCTGAACAGCAGCAACGCCACCAGGAATGACCAGAAGTACAGTGCACGGCCCCAACCCAGCGGGTAGTCGTCGGACGGCGGTCGCTTCGCCTGGCGCATGCCGAGCAGCAGCAGCCCCTGGTTGCCGCAATCGGCAAGCGAATGGATCGCCTCGGCCAGCATCGCACCGGAGCCGGTGATGAAGGCAGCGACCGCCTTGGAGACGAAGATGGCGAAGTTCGCGCCCAGGGCGAGGAAGATCGCCTTCAGCGAATTGGCGTGGCCGGACATGCAGGCTCTCGGATCGGGAGTGGCGACGTATTGTAGTCGGCGTGAATCTGCCTGCGTGGCGTCTCGCCCATGCATAGGGCACCATGCATGTCATGAGCTACTGCGAATCCCCGCCAGCCTTGCCTTTGCGCCACATGGTTGCGGCGTACTGGTGCATTGAGCAGAACGAGACGGACGCAGGTGGAATGTATCGAGTGTTGCCGGACGGTTGCGCCGACCTGATCTGCGATTTCACGGCTGGCACGGTGCAGGCGCGATGGGTGGGCACGATGACGCACGCGGTACTGGTGTCGACTGGCTCGACGCAGCGCCTGTTCGGCATCCGCTTTGCATCGGGTGGCCTGTTTCCGTTGCTGGGGGCGCCACTGAGCCTGCTGGTGGACCGGGTGGCGGAACTGGATGCGTTGCCGGCACGATACTGGCAGCCGCCGCTGGAGGCATGGCGTGATGCACCGGATTTTTCCACGCGCTGCGCGCTCGCTGATGCCAGCCTGATTGCGACATTGGATGGTCATGCCGGAGATGGGGCCACGGCCTTGCTGCACGCATTGCGACACGTGGAAGTGTTGCCCACGGTGGCTGAACTGTCGCGGCGAACTGGCCTTGGCGTGCGGAGCCTGCAGCGGCGCTTTATCGAAAGCCTGGGTGTGAGTCCGCGCCAGCACTTGTGCTATCTCCGCTTCGAACGGGCCAGGCACCTGTTGGAATTCCACCATGCAGGCGCCGCGGAGGTGGCGCTGGCAGCCGGCTATAGCGACCAGGCACATTTCGTGCGCGAGTTTCGCCGTTTCGCCGGGGTCACTCCAGGGCGCTGGTGCTGAGCGCCTGACGCATTCGTTCAATACGACCTGGGTGAAAGCGGGCATGCTTGGCGCTCCATGTTTCGAGGAAAATGCCCATGCCTGACCAATCCTGCCGCAAGGCTACCCCGGTGTTGTACGTGCCCGCCATCGCGCCCAGCCTGGCGTTCTGGCGCGACCGGCTTGGTTTCGAGGTGACCATGGAGGTGCCCGGTGAAGACGGTCCGGCCTTCGTGGCGCTGGCCAGCGGCGGCATCGAGCTGATGTACCAGACCACGGCTGCTCTGGCGGCTGATCCGCATGCGCACGGGATGGAGTGGAAGGGTGACCGCAGCTATCTGTTCGTGGAGGTGGCGGACATCGATGCGCTGGCCGCTGCGCTGGAAGGCTGCGAAGTGGTGTCGCCACGTCACGAGACCTTCTATGGAGCCACCGAGATCGTCTACCGCGAGCCTGGTGGGCACTTCGTCACCTTCGCACAGTTCAGCCACTGAGCGGCCAGGGCGTCAGCGAATACCGACGCCCATGCCTACGCCGAAATGGATGTTCGGGTGGCCGCGCTGCATCTCGTCGGCGGTCCAGCGATGCGACTGCGTGACCTTCACCAACGGGAACACGTAAGGGGCCTGGCCGACGGTGCCGGCGCGGCTGCCGTTGAGCGTGCCACTGACGGTAATGGGCGAACCCTGCGGATAATTCAGTGACTCCACGTAACCGGGCAGCACGGCGATGAAGCGGCCGGCGGCGTTGCCCTTCAGGCGCGGGCGCTGCGAGGAGTCCAGCGGAAAGGCCAGTACCTCGATCTCGGTATCGTTGGTGAGATTTTTTACCGACACCACCGTGCCGCCCCAGATGACATTGGCGCGCGCGTAGCGTTCGGGTGTCTGCGCCACCTGCATGGGCGTGGCGGCCACGGTTCCGGGTGGTGTCTGATAGATCGGGGCGGGTGCGCACGCGGCCAGCAACAGCGCAACCAGCGGGGCGAGCACGGCGAGTCGGATGGCGATGCGCATGAGGATGCTCCAGGCGTGTGGGTCTCTGGTGTCGTTCCAGGGACGGTGTTCGCCCCTGAAACCCCGTTCATACAGGGCGTGGCTTGCGACAGCAAGCGTACGCGGAAAATGGCCGTGGAGGGCCGGGGCTTTGGGGGCGGTGAAGTCAACGTACTTGCTGGTCGGAGGTGAAGCACAGCCAAAAGAGTCCGTCCGTGCTGAGCGTGGCCAGCGTCGGGGAAGATCTGATGTTGCGCGTCATCCCGGCGAGAGCTCACTGCTGTCCGGAATAAATTCGCTAGTCCCCGACTCGTTCAGTCTCATGTCGAGCGGACTCATGCGAACAGCCCGGGTTGCCACGGTTCGCCGGGGTGGACGGTCTTTCGTCGCCGGTCGCGTCTACGTCCCGGCACCGCGCTGACCGGGCGTTGGAACAAGCCGGCGCGGAGCTCGGCAAGAAAGAGCCACAGCGTGGTGGCCGAGGTGCTGGCGCGATGGGCCAGCGCCACCAGCAGATAGGCCACCAGGGCGGTGAGGATCTGGATCTTCACCGCTCTCTCGCTGCGACCGAGGAAGCGCCGTAACCGCAGGTGTTGCTTGATCCACTTGAAGAAGAGCTCGATGTTCCAGCGCG
>NZ_FOSR01000023.1 GCF_900114325.1 Rhodanobacter glycinis | reverse complement strand
GTGCCCAGCACCGAGCAGCCGGTGCGCAGCACGTCCATCGGATGAGTGGCGGCCGGCAACAGCTCCATCGCCGCCTTCACCGGCGCCGGCAGGCCGCGCAGGCGCTTCAGCCGGGCCTTGTAATTCTGCAGCTCGGTCCAGGTTGGCAGCACGCCGTGCACCAGCAGGTAGGCGACTTCCTCGAAGCAGCCCTTGGCGGCAAGGTCATGGATGTCGTAGCCGCGGTAATGCAGGTCGTTGCCGCTGCGGCCCACCGTGCACAGTGCGGTGTTGCCGGCGGCGATACCGGACAGCGCCACGGATTTCTTGGCCTTGGGAAGGGTTTGCTCGCTCATGGGACATCTCCAGGGTGCGGAAGAGTACTTCTGAATTTTTGCGGGTGCCCGCTTGATTTTTGTGGGAGCCTGCTGGCGGGCGATGCTTTTGTCTTCGACAAGTATTGGAACAAAAGCATCGCCCGCGAGCGGGCTCCTACACAGATGGGGTCAGCCTTTTTGAGTGGGGGGCATCGGGCCCGCAAGCCGCCTCGAAGCGAGGACGTCACGCACCTGCATCGGCTGAAACAAGCCTTACTCTGCCGCCAACAAAAACATTGATCAATCTTGATCCAAGCGATCAATATGTTTCCCCGTCGCCAAGGACGATGTTCATCGTCGGCGGCTTCAACTGCTACCCCGCCGAGATCGAACGCATGCTCGCCGAACACCCGGCCATCGCCCAGGTCGCCGTGATCGGCGTACCCGACTCGCGCATGGGCGAAGTCGGCTGCGCCTGCGTGGTGCTGCGCACCGGCGCCACGCTGAGCCAGGACGAACTGGTTGCCTGGTCACGCGCACGCATGGCCAACTACAAAGTCCCCCGCCACCTGCGTCTGTACGACGCCCTGCCCGTCAACGCCACCAACAAGGTGGCGAAGCGGGAGCTGGCGACGGAAGCACGGGCGGCGATGACGGTGGTGCGGTGAGGTAGCCCGACACGATCGGAAGTGATCCCCATGCTGGATTACGCTCAGTGAGCGGCTAAGCTTCGTGATGCCATCCATGTACGCCACTGGGACAAGAAGTGTTCGACCGACCCATCGTGATCCTCGACTTCGAGACTACCGGCCTGAGCCCAGACGCTGGTGATCGCATCACCGAGGTTGCCGCGCTGCGCATGGTCGACGGCGTGATCACTGAGCGATTCGTCACCCTGGTCAATTGCGGCACGCGCATTCCTTCGCATATCACGGCGCTGACGGGGATCAATCAGCGGATGGTCGATGGGGCACCCTCGGTCAAGCAGGTCATGCCGCAACTGCTCGACTTCATTGGTGAAGACGCCTTGGCCGCGCACAACGCCAGTTTCGATGCCCGCTTTCTTCTGGCCGAAAGCGGGCGCCAGGGACTATCCCCACGTCACGGCGGCCTGATCTGCTCGCTGAAACTCGCCAGACGGCTATTGCCTGGCCGCCCCAGCTACAAGCTGGGCGAACTGGCCCGGTCGCTGAACATTCGCTTCAACGGTGCGGCCCACCGTGCCGAAGCCGATGCGGAAGTGACGGTCCATCTGCTCAGCCACATCGGCGAGCACCTGTGCCGCACCTACGCATGCTCATCCATCGCGCCCAGCCTGCTCGAGGCTGTCACCCGCAAGAGCGCCAACAAGGTCCCCGACTTCCTGTCCCACCGGCTCGCTGCTGCTCATTGAGCGTTGGCGATCATCGCGTAGGCCCGCGGCTTAGCGCTTTCGAGTAACCCGGGCCAGACTACGGCACGGCAATGCGTCGCCCTTGCGGTGAGGTTGTCGCAGCGTCCCACCAACAAGCACGACATGGTGCACTGCACTGGCGCGCAAAAACGACTGTTCTGACGACCACAATGCCGGCGATGGCTCAGGGTGCAGGCACAAAAAAGCCCGCTTTCAAGCGGACTTCCAGGAGTTTTCGGGTTTCACGAAACGCCTCGAAAGGCGTTTGGTGGTATGGGTGGACTCGAACCACCGACCCCATTATGAGAGCGCATGGCCTGAAGTACACCAATAACCGCTAAATTACTTCCACATCCGGATTACAGTGTGGATTCATGCGTGTGAAATGCATAAAAATCTATATGTATCAAATATTTAAACAACCATCACTCATTTAACAGTCTTTCGCCAATTCTATAGCACCTTGAGCCGTTCACGGCGCTTTACAGCACTTGAGGTAGTTAAAAGACTGTCACGACGCTTGCCGGCTGGATGACTCCAGCACTACTTTAAGCCATGGACGGTACCGGAAGCAGGGACGACATTCTAAGTGAATTGGACGGCGCGCCGGTTCCGCGAGGGTGGTGGCCGGATCTCAGCGCCGCTTTGCTGCACCTCGGACAGTCCATCAGTTCGATTGATCAGCCCATCTTGACCCCGCTTGTTGCGTATCTCGCCCGCCACTCTGGATTCTTAGAGGAGCAGGCCGTCCGGAAGGCCCGCGTGCAGTCGCCGAGTGAGATCCACACTGCCCATCCGGCCAGCGCCACGCTCTTTCGCTATAGAAATGGCCATACGCATGGATTGGAACGCCTGATCTGCATCGGACTTTGCGCACTGGTTGAAGCCCACGGGCAGGATAGGAACGCACCCAAGCGATTGTTGTCGATCATACGTGGCGCGATCAGCACATCGGACTCGCCACTCACCTTGGCACTGGGCTCCGCCTCATCCATTCCAGAATTCGTTCGTATGGTCGACCACGAGTTGACCACTGGCGCACTCCCAGCACATTTTCTCCAGCAGTGACTGAATTCTGCCGCGTAACGTTCGCGCCCGCTGCCAAGCAGACATCGGTGCCGGCGATGTGAAGGACAGCGACGGGTCGCTTACGGCCGGTCAATCTGCCGTCGAGAATGCTCAAAGACCATCCTCCCACGATCAAATTTGGGAATTCGTGGAAGCCCTTTCATATCTCACATGTCACAAGGTGCTTGGGTCATATCGGCCCCGTCGCCTGCTCTGTGACAGTAAAAAGTGTCACAGAAAGTGTCACACGGCCCATTCGTAAACCGAAAACGGAGGCCTGGGGACGGCATTGCAAGGGTGCCGCAAGAGCGAATTCGTCGCGAAGGGCACAAAAAAAGCCCGCTCTTACGCGGACTTATCTTTCCCCATCCAAATACCTGACCCACAATAGGGAGATGGTGGCTATGGGTGGACTCGAACCACCGACCCCAGCATTATGAGTGCTGTGCTCTAACCGGCTGAGCTACATAGCCATGGGGTGCCCGCCGCGGGTGGGTTCGGTGCTTGCGAACCGGAGGGCGGGGCGCGGCAGTTTAATCGTCTCGGCGCCGGCATTCAAGCGTACATTAGCCTTTGTGGCTTGCCGATGCTTCGCGCACTGTGCTTGAATCGGGTTGAATGTCACGCACCGGTCACTGATCCGACCCACAGGCTGGCGCGCTGCGAGGAGGCAAGATGGCCGACATCATCGACGCTGATGGCTACCGTCCAAACGTGGGGATCGTGCTGTTGAACGGCGCCGGGCAGCTGTTCTGGGCGCGCCGCGTGCGCCGTGACGGCTGGCAGTTTCCGCAAGGTGGCATGCGCAGCGACGAGACGCCGCTGGAAGCGATGTACCGCGAGCTGGAAGAAGAAACCGGCCTCGAACCGCAACATGTCGAAGTGGTGGCGGTCACCCGTGGCTGGCTGCGCTATCGCCTGCCTAACCGTTATGTGCGTCATCACCAGCGGCCGATCTGCATTGGCCAGAAGCAGGTGTGGTTCCTGCTGCGGCTGGTGGGCGAAGAGGATGCGCTGCGCCTGGATGCGAACGAGAAGCCGGAGTTCGACATCTGGCGCTGGGTCGATTTCTGGTATCCCGCGGCGAATGTGGTGAATTTCAAGCGCGAGGTTTACGAGCGCGCCCTGCGCCATTTTGCGCCGGTGGTGGAAGACCTGCTGAGCGTGCAGGTGGGCCACCAGCCCCGGCGCGCGCCTGATCCGGGCAACGGATGGGCTGCCGCCTGAACCGTCGGCATCGCTGCGGCCGCGCTTGTTGACAATCATTCGCATTCGTATTCCAATACGCGGCATGTACATTTGTCTGTGCAACGCCGTCACTGATCACGATATCCGTCGCGAAGTCGCCGACGGCGTCCGTTCGTTCGCCGAATTGCAGGCGCGTACGGGCTGCTCGGATTGCTGCGGTTGCTGCGAGCCCGAGGCGCGCGCCTGCCTGCAGCAGGCGCTGGAGCATGTCGAAAGCACCGCCCTGCCGGGCTTCGTCGCCGTCGCCTGATCCTCTTCCGTCAAGAGGAGCCTGGTTTTGCCGGTTGTCCCGGCGAGACGCTTTGCTGCGGCCGGAAGCTGGTCAAGTCGGGACCCGGCGTCTTCACGGCATGGAAAACAAAGGCTGCTGGATGGCCTGCTCCGGCGTGATCGCTACTGGGCTCCGAGCCTTCGCCGGGGTGACGGCTTCGACAAGTCGTCGTTGAACGATTTCGAGTCCGCGTCAGGAGCCCGGGCCGCGCTTCGTACAAACGCCACCCCGCATTCATGCCTCCACGACCCGCGGCCATGCCACGTCTTTCGCATGCGCGAACCATTGGCATTTGCGTTTCGTCATGGCGCAAGCCGAATCCGTATAGTCGACGCATCAGCCAACACGGAGCGAAGGTCATGAAGGGCGACGCCAAGGTCATCGAATTTCTCAACAAGGTGCTCTACAACGAGCTGACCGCGATCAACCAGTATTTCCTGCATTCGCGCATGTTCAAGGACTGGGGCTACCGCGAGCTGGCCGAGCACGAGTACAAGGAATCGATCGAGGAGATGAAGCACGCCGATACCTTGATCGAGCGCATCCTGTTCCTCGACGGCCTGCCGAACCTGCAGCACCTGGGCAAGTTGCACATCGGCGAGAACGTGCCCGAGTGCATCCAGGGAGACCTCGACCTGGAACTGGTCGCCGCCAAGGACCTGCGCGCCGCCATTGCGCACAGCGAAGGCATTGCCGATTTCGTCAGCCGCGACCTGTTCAAGAACATCCTGCACGACGAGGAAGAGCACATCGACTGGCTGGAGACCCAGCAGAACCTGATCAAGGACATCGGCGTCGAGCGCTACCTGCAGAGCAAGATGGGCGACTGACCCGCTCCCGGCGCCGCCACTACGCGAATGCGTGCGGCGGTTCCTTGACGCTGTTGACCCCGCGCGGCTATACCTTCGTTTTTCCACCGGATGGCCGCGCATGCCTTCACGACCGCCGCCGCGCTATGTGGTGCGCCCGAACGACGCCCACGAGCAACGCCGCCGCCGGCTATGGCTGGGCGCGGCGTGGCTGGCCAGCCTGATTCTGGTGGGCGGGGCGGCCACGCTGCTGGTTGGCCATGCGGCGCCGCGCATCATCAACCACAAGAGCCAGCTGCGCGACCTGGCCTCGCAGAACGACAACCTCAAGCAGCAGGTGGCGAACCTGCAGCGCTCGCAGCAGGTCACCCAGATTGCCACGGCCTCGCTGCGCAAGACCCTGGCCGACCGCGACGAAGAGATCAGCGGTTTGCGCGCCGACCTGGGCTTCTACTCGCGCCTGCTCGGCAACAACGCCACCCACGACGGCTTGAAGGTGCAGGAGGTGCAGTTGCAGCCGGTGTCCGGCTCGCACGCCTGGAACCTCACCATCAGCCTGACCCAGAGCGTCAAGCACAGCGACGACACCAGCGGCACCGCCCTGGTAAGCGTGGACGGCGTGCGCGGCAACAAGGTGGTGCAGCTGGCCTGGTCGGCATTGGGCGACGACGCCCAGAAGGACGGCCTGCCCTTCAGCTTCAAGTATTTCCAGCAATTGCACGCCACGATCATGTTGCCGGCGGACTTCCGTCCGACCCGGCTGCGGGTCGAGGCCAAACCGGCCGGCGGCGATGCTGTCGCCCGCGCCGTCACATGGAGTGACGCATTGACCGGCCATGTCACCGTCGCCCAGGGGGATCAAGATGCTCAACCGTAACAAACGCCATGAACCGGCCCGCCATGGCCATTCCCACGAAACCAGCCTGATCGCCCACGGCACGGTGATCTGCGGCGACCTGCGCTTCAGCGGCGCACTGCACCTGGATGGCCGCATCGAAGGCGCAGTGCATGCCGAGGGCGAGGACGCCGTGTTCACGCTCAGCGAGCAGGGCCAGGTGCAGGGCGAGATCCGCGTGCCGCACGCGGTCATCAACGGCCAGGTGCACGGCGATGTCTACGCCAGCGCGCGGCTGGAACTGGCGCCGCAGGCGCGCATCACCGGCGACGTGCGCTACCGCAGCCTGGAAATGGCCGCCGGCGCCCAGGTCAACGGCCGCATGACGCATGCCGGCGACGCCGAAGTCACGCGCGAACTGCCCGCCCCGGTGGTCGAGAAGGACGACGCCGAGGCCGAGGCGGCCTGAAGCAGGGCCCGGCCGCAAACCCGCGACATCAGGCCCGAGATCGTGAAGCGGGCCTGATCGCGCTATCCTTGCGTTCGCCCCGCCACAACCGCATATCAGTCCGATGGAAACCATCGTCTCGATTCCCGACTACCGCCAGGCCGGCGCTCCGCTGGCTTTCACCGCTGCCGCCGCGCACAAGGTGAACGAGCTGATTGTCGAAGAAGGCAATCCGGAGCTGAAGCTGCGCGTGTATATCAGCGGCGGCGGCTGCTCCGGCTTCCAGTACGGCTTCACCTTCGACGAGGCCCAGGCCGAGGATGACTTCGCACTGCAACGCGAAGGCGTCACCCTGCTGGTCGATCCGCTGTCGCTGCAATACCTGCTCGGCGCCGAGATCGACTACAGCGAGAGCCTCAGCGGCGCGCAGTTCGTGATCCGCAACCCGAACGCGAAGACCACCTGCGGCTGCGGTTCCTCGTTCTCCACCTGAGATAGCCACAGGCTCTGATCCACGCATGGCCGCGTCGACACCGCTCAACACCTTTGCCGGACTCAGCCTGACCCTCGACCGCATGGCCGAGCGCCGCGACGACGCCGAGTGGCTGGCCGCCCAGACCGCTGCGCCCGATGTGCGTTACCTGCTGCTGGATGACAGCGGCAGCGCCTTCCTCGAACGCGAACACGAAGCGCTGCGCTGGCTGGATGCCGACGAGCGCGCGCGCCTGTTCGGCCATCTGCCGGCCACCTTGCTCGGCGTGGCTCGCGAACGCCCGCATTTCCTGCTGGCGCTGGACGATGACGCGCGTATCGACGAACTGGAAACCGCACTCGATGCACGCCGCATGGGTTTGCGCGAGGCCGGCGTGTTGCTGGGCGCCGTCGAGGCCGGCTTGTTCGCCTACGCCAAGGGTCTGTTGCACTGGCATCGCGAAACGCGCCACTGCGCCCGTTGCGGCGCGCTGGTGCGTGTGGTTTCCGCCGGCCATCGCCTGCAATGCACGAGTGCCGCCTGCGGTCGGCTGCATTTCCCGCGTACCGACACGGCAATGATCGTGCTGGTGGAACACGACGGCGCCTGCCTGCTCGGTCGCCAGGCTGGCTGGCCGGCGGGCCGCTATTCCACCCTGGCCGGCTTCGTCGAACCGGGCGAAGCGCTGGAAGATGCCGTGCGCCGCGAAGTGGCCGAGGAATCCGGGGTGATCGTGGGCGCGGTGCGTTACCACTCCTCGCAACCCTGGCCGATGCCGGCCTCGCTGATGGCCGCCTTCACCGCCACCGCACGCATTCCCGATATCCGCCTGCGCGACCACGAACTGCAGGATGCACGCTGGTTCACCCCACGGCAGATCGTCGACGGCCTCGCCGACGGCAGCCTGCTGACGCCGACGCGGCTGTCGGTGTCGTACCGCCTGCTGGCCGACTGGCTGAGCGAACGCGCCGGACTCGATCTCGACGAACTGGTGAAAGCCGCTCCGGTCAGCGCATAAGCCCGACGCGGCCGGCTTTTCCACGCGACGGATTCGAGCCGTCAGCGCCACGCCATGAACTTCACCGCCCGCCACCGGTCCCAACTCCACGCCCGCCACGCATGGATCGACGATGGTGCAGGAACACGCCGCCCGGCCGGAGGCACGCCCGCCGCCGGATCAGCCGCCCTCTGACAAAAACCGCCTGCCCTGGCGCGACATCGCCCGCCGCGGCAGCGCGCTTGGCGTGGCGTTGGCGCTGCATCTGTCGCTGCTGGCGTGGATACTGACGCTGGCACCCGCACCGGATGCCAAGCCTGCCGACAACGAAGCCGAACCCGTCCGCGACGATGCCTTGCACCTTACGTTCCTGCGCCAGCCGCCCATGACTTCCGCCACGCATGCCATCACCTCGCACCGCGCGTTGCCGCGATCACGCATGGCCCCGGCACCTCGACGAATCCGGCCGCCACCGGCGGCGACACCACCGATGCAGGCATCACCGAATCCCCCCGTGCAACTCGACTTGTCAGCCGCACCCGATGCCGCCACTGCCATCTATCATCCGGGCAGTTTTCGCAGCGATCTGCAGGAAGCTCGCCACCCCAAGCCGGCCTTCCGAATGCCCGGCTTCGCCGTCACCCGCGTGCCGGGCATCCACCTGCACGCACCGCCCCTCAGCCTGCAGAAGATCGTGCGCATGATCGGCAAGAGCCAGGATTGCTATGCCATGTACACCGGTCTGACGCACGGCCCGGAACGCTTCCTCACGCCCGACCAGATCGCCGACAAGATGGAGGCCGAAGGCTGCGGCCCGCAGGCCAGCAAGGAAGACAACGACCCAACCATCAACGCCATCGCGCACGGCTTCGTCAGCGGCGGCTGACGCCACCACGCCAATGGTCGCCGCCGTTGTGCTTCGCATGCCATACAATGCGAAGCATCTTCGGAAGCACATCGTCATCATGGCCATTCGCCTGCTTGTCGCCCTGATCGCCCTCGGCCTGCTGCACCTGCAGCCGCGACTTGCCTGCTGGCGCGGCGATGGTGGCTTCCGGCGCTGGGTGGCGCAGATTTCCGATACCAGCGGCGCCGGCCGCGTGGCGCTTGCGCTGCTGCTGCCGCTGGCGTTGTGCGCGCTGGTGATCTGGCTGCTCGGCCTGCTGCCGCTGCCGGCGCTGCTGCAATTGATCTTCGCGCTGGCGGTGCTGCTGTTCTGCTTCGGCCCGCACGCCTATGAAGCCGATCTCGAAGCCGTCCTGCATGCCCCCGACGATGTTCGCCGCGAAGCCGCCGCGCAGGCGCTGGGCGAGGACGGCGAATACGTGGCCTGGCGCGCGCCCGAACTGGGCGAGGCGATCGCGCTTGCCGCGTTGCGCCGACGCTTCGGCGTGGTGCTGTGGTTTTTCCTGCTCGGCCCGGTCGGCGCCCTGCTCTACCGGCTGGCACGCACGCTGGGCCGCGACGAGTCGCTCACCCTGGACCCGGCCGCACGCGCCATCGCCCGGCAGTTCGCCAACATCCTGGACTGGCTGCCCGCGCAATTGCTGGTCTTCACGCTGGCCCTGGTCGGCCATTGGGAAGCGGTGATCGGCGCGTGGCGGCGCTGGCATCACCTGGCCCGTCCCGACGACTGGTATCGCAACGGCCCCGGCTTCCTCGCCGCCGCCGCACGTGCCGACATCCTCACCGATATCGAAGGCGGCGACGGCTACACCGAGGAACGCATCGACACCTTGCTGGAACTGCGCCGTCTACGCTCGGCCTTGCTGCGTGCCTTGCTGGTGTGGCTGAGCGTGGTGGCCTTGATCGTGATCGCCGGCTGGTGGCGCTGAACGCATAACGCGCGTACGCCACTCCCTTCTCGGTGTGGCGTACTTCCCCCCCTCTCCCCGGAGGGGAGAGGAAGCCAAACAAAGCGCAGCATCTGCGCGCGCAACGCCCACGTACCGACTCATCCTCGACGTCCCGTACTCACTCCCTCTCCCCTCCGGGGAGAGGGCTGGGGTGAGGGGCCACGCTTGCGATGACCTTCATTGTGGAAGCTTTCCGCGAGCACCCGCCCCTCCCCTCAATCCTCTCCCTAGAGGGGAGAGGAAGCCAAACAAAGCGCAGACCCTACGCCATGTCCCCGCGCAACTCGCGCACCCGCGCTTCCAGCGAAGCCGCGCTGGCATGCTCTGGCGACACCGGCGCATCCACCACCAGCTCCACCCGCGCGCGGAAGCGCCGCGGCAGCCGGGAACGCTGCAACGTCGAATCGCGCCGGCTCCACATGCTGCCCCACAAACCGCGCAATGCCATCGGCACCACCGGCACCGGCCGGCGCGCGAGGATCTTCTCTACCCCGGGGCGGAACGGCGCCATGTCGCCATCGCGGGTCAGCGCGCCTTCGGGGAAGATACACACCACTTCGCCATCGGCCAGCGCCGCATCGATCGCGTCATAAGCCTGCTGCAACACCTGCGGGTCTTCCTTTTGCCCGGCAATGGGAATCGCCTTCGCAGTGCGGAATACGAACTGCAGCAGCGGCACGTTGAAGATCTTGTAATACATCACGAAGCGCACCGGCCGGCGCAGGTTCGCCATCAGCAACAGCGGATCCATGAAGCTGACGTGGTTGCACACCAGCAGCGCCGGCCCTTCCTCGGGAATGTTTTGCCCACCCTCCGCACGCACGCGATACAACGTGTTCACCAGCACCCAGGTGATGAAGCGCATGATGAACTCGGGCACCAGGGTGAAGATGTACGCGGCGACCAGCACGTTGAGCAAGGCCGCACCGAGGAAAATCTGCGCGGCATCCAGACCCAGCGCGTAAAGGCCGAGGCCAAAACCCGCCGCGGCCACGATAAATATCGCATTCATGATGTTGTTGCCCGCAATGATGCGCGACAACTTTTCGCGTGGTGCACGTGCCTGCACGAAAGCAAACAGCGGTACCACGTAGAGACCGGCGAACATGCCGATCAGGGTGAGGTCGAGCACGATGCGCCAGCTGCCCGCACCGTGCAGGAATGCCAGCCAGTCCAACCCGCGCGTCGCCGAAATCCCGTGCCGCGCGAAATACAGGTCCACGCCAAACACGGTCAGTCCGAAGGCCCCCAGCGGCACCAGGCCGATCTCCACGCGACGACTCGACAACTTCTCGCACAACAGCGCGCCCACGCCGCTGCCTACCGAAAACAGCGTGAGCACCAGCGTGTAGACCGAACCATTGCCACCCAGCGTTTCGCGCGTGTAGATCGGTAACTGCGCGATCAGCACCGTGCCGAAGAACCAGAACCACGAGATGCCCAGCACCGCGTTCCACACCGCGCGATCGGCATGGGTAATACCGATCACCCGCGCCGTCTCGCTGAACGGGTTCCAGTTGAGCGTGAGGTCCGGCGCGGTGGCCGGTGCTGGCGGAATCGCGCGACTGGCGAGATATCCCACTACCGCCACGCCGATCGTCGCGCCCGAGGCCAGCCACGGACCCACGCCCGCCACGCGCATCAATTCGTTGCCGGCGATCATGCCGATCAGCATCGCCAATTGCGTACCCATCTCGACCAGGCCGTTGCCGCCCACCAGCTCGCCCGGTTTCAACGCCTGCGGCAGGATCGCGTACTTGATCGGCCCGAACACCGTCGAATGCACGCCCATCATGAACAACACCACCAGCAACAACGCCACGTGATGCGTGATGAACCCCGCCGCCGCGACCACCATCGCCAGGATCTCGAACAGCTTCACCCAGCGAATGATCCGCGTCTTCTCGAACTTCTCCGCCAGCTGCCCCGCCGTGGCCGAGAACAGGAAAAACGGCACGATGAACAACGCCGGCGCCAGATTCGTGTACAACGACGCCGCGTGATCATCCAGCCCCAACTGAAATGCCACCAGCATCAGCAACGCATTGCGAAACGCATTGTCATTGAACGCCGCCAACGCCTGCGTACAGAAAAACGGCGCAAACCGACGCTTGCCGAACAGGGCGAACTGGCTCATGCGGGATCCATGCGGGAGAGTTGGCGGCTAGGGTAGCGTGAAAAGCTGGCGCAAAAGGGAGCTCGGCAGGCATGATCCAAGCATCGAACCGTGAGCTGATAGCCGCGTTGTGCATCAACGCATGACTTCAGCCGAGGTTACACTGCCGAGCTGACAAATCGGCATCTTGGGCAGGGGCCGTCACTTCCTTCTTGCGCGTGCATCAGCTCGGTCAGAAGGGTGAATGCTGCACTTCACGGCTCTTGACGAAAGTAAAAGTCACCGCACTCCGTTAACAAATCCGGCCATACCCTGACTGCTCACTACTTGTTGCACGTGTTGCCGCTGCTGCTCCCATTCCGACGATTGTGCAACGACGGCATGCGCCGACTCCCAGACTCCGCGATTGCGGAAGTACGACCAAGGTTCGCTTCCACCCAGAAACCCTGCCTTGGAATCATGCACATAAGTGTCGAAAAAACTGACGACATCGGCCTTGGGCGGCGCCCCGTAGTAGGCATCCAGCATCCAGGATGCTGCCGTGGACGTGAACATGTAATGGCCACCGGCTCCCACCTTGCCAGACACCAAGGGTTCCCCATGCTTGCGCTTTTCGAGTAGTGCGGCAGCTTCGTCGGAAATCTGAACTTCGCCGCTATTGATCTGCGCCACACCACTCTTCAGCGCATCCTGTTTGGCCTGTAGCGCATTGCGCTGCGTGGCCAAGGCAACCGCCTGATCGCGCTCGGCTGGCGTCGCCCCACGCTTCGTCATGATTGCGCGTATTTTAGCGTTGAGTTCATCGATCTGGCCCTGGTACGCCTTGGCCTCTTGCTGATAGTGCGCATCGGCTGGAGACATATGGCCGGACACTGTGTGCTTGTAGGCATACCACGCCTTCATGTGTGCCTTGATGCGCTGCTCCACGGAGCCAGCGGTTTCGCCAACGAAGGTCATGTAGGTGTCGAACGCTTTCTGGGTTGCTTCCGGGATCATCAACATTTCTGAAAGAGTCCGGCTTTTTGAAACAAATGCCCAATCGTTCAATCGTACGCCGCCACTTGTGGCCTCCCGATACATTTCAACCAAGGGCACGCGAGCGAGCGTGTCGGAACGCCCTTGCTCGTCCGGCGCGTAGCCGCCGCCCACGTCCGAGTGCACTCCCGGGAAGACTTCCTCCTTCCAATTGCCAGGATAGCTACCGTTCTGCCGGATCAGATCCACCGGAAAGGAGTAACGCAACTCATGCGCCGCCACGTAGTGCACGCAGCGCTGCAAGTCTTTGGGCAACCAAAGGTCGACATCCTTGAAATCGTTGTGCGCGGGAAGTCCGAAAGAGGCCACCGTGTCGAAAAGGCCGAGGAAACGGAAGGTGATCGGATAGGACTGGTAGGTCAGCGTGCCGCTTTCACGATTGCACATCTTCAACATACGGTTGACGAAAGCACGCGCCAACGCGGCACCACGCGAGAAGCCGAGCACTGATATCTCGATCGACTTGATAAGCCGATGCCCGCTTAGCGCCTTGTTGAGGTCGGAAAGCCCTTTTTCCTGGTTCTTGTCGTAGATGGCCTTGACATCTTTGCCAGCCTTGTCGGTGGCGACCTTGAGCGCACGACGCAGCATGTCGTTCATGTCCATGTCGCCACTTTCCAAGCGCGAGTCCGCGCCGGCGCCGACGCCCCCTCCGACAAAACTCGAATCACGCACGTACTTGCCCAACTCCCACCAAGGCTCCTTACGATTGAGCTTGGTGCCTACACCAGAAATGTAGTATGCATAAATGCCGTTTTCCGGTTCGCGACGAGATGCGTCGTAAAGTCGTGCAACGTTGCTCCATTTTTTAGCGGCAGCATCGGCATCTCGATTGTTTCCCGTGCCGTCAAAAAAAAGCGCGACCTTGACGCGATCGTAGCAATCCTGTTTTGCCGCCGGTGCTTCCTTGTCCACATCTTGCGTGGATGCCGTCAGGGCCGCGATCAGGTCATGAGCACTCTCCATCAGTGCACTCCTTCCTTTTTCTCGTCAGGTATGTCGCGACTCAGCGTGAACTCAACATGATCGTCCGGGTAGATATGAACTCCGAGGTATTTGTAAGCGCCATGAGGCTTGGGAATGACGCCTATCACGTCGCGCTTGAAGAGCTCGTCGGGCCGCGTGTCGGATGGCGATCTGTCGTATTCCCACCTGACATGAGTCGGCCCTGGTTTCACCTCGATGCAGCAGTAAATGCCACCGCCTGTTCCACCCGGCCCATACTCCTGGACGAAGCCGCCCACGTAATGATCTTGAACCCAGATATCAGCTAGCGCTTTCGGTGTGTAGTTGAAGACCACGACATCAACCGTCAACGTGTGCGCCATACATCCTCCTGTCGTCGCAATGGCGAAGCTGGCCAGCAAGCCCAGCATCAGCTTTCGTGTACCGAGTACAGTGCGAAACCATGTGCTTTTGACACTATTCATTTTGTCGATTCCATGCGTGACCCTGCAGCACGGTGCAGATATTTGTTTGTTGCTGTCGAACCGCGTGATCACCTTTCGGCACACTCCATCGAACTCTGTCTTGCCTGTTCCAGAACCTCCGGCGACAAACTCGAAAGCATCTCCGTGAATGTCTTCGTTCCAGTGCGTACGCCTTCCAGCTCGCTGGCCATTGCCGGGCATATGTCGAAACGCTCACCAAGGATCATGCCGGCACCCACAAAGTTGACAAGATCCCGCATTCCACGGATGGCGTAGCGCTCTGCAGCATCCACTAGACGGCAAGCCAAGCCGTAGTTCTCCAAATCGCTACGATCAGACAATACACCAGGGCGGTTGAGCCGAAGTTCGTACAACACCTGATCGGGCGTGGTTGCACGAACGAGCTTGCGCACCTGGCCGACATCAAATGTGAGTGGCAGCACAGACCCGCCGTCTATGCCCGACGTTGCAGGCACCGTCGCGACCAGTTGCTGCGCATTCATCCGATGCAACGTACCAGCCCGATCCCAATAACCGACATCGCATAACGACATTGCGAATGCGGCCTTCTGCTCAGCGGTGAAAATCGGCCCCTTGACGTACAAAGTGTCATCGTCGGGCTGGCCCAGCAGGCTGGCGAGCACAGCTGGATCCCACCAAGCCAGCAGCATGGTGGTGCTTTGATTGACTTGTACGTCCAGAAATTTCAGGAGGTGCGTGAACAGCTCATCGAAACCCAGTTCGCTCGTTACCAGAACGGCACATGGCTGCTGAGAGCCGTTGCGCGCGAGCCAGCTCCATGCCCGACTATCAATATCGTCGGGCAGCTCGACCAGATGTGGGGAAGCCTCCCGGATTGATGCGTCATCGCCAAGCAGACAGGCGTTGCGCGGCGCGTGCAGCACCGCAGGCAGACGCTTGTCCTGTGCCGGATCAACCACCGCGTAAGCGTGCAAAGCCGCGGTGTCACGATCGCACAGCCATGAAGGCCATGTAATGGCAGCTTCCTGCACGGGCATTGACTTACGCTCCCTTGTTGATGAAACCGCTACGTTGCGCAGCACGCTTCATCAAGCATTCGATGCAAACGTTATCCGGAAAGATTGGCAATTTTGGACTGAGCTGCGCCGCACCCACCAGCTTGTGATTCCCCGCCTGCACCATCAGCTTGCCGGGGCAGCCGAAGGTGAGGTTGCCGCCTTCGATGGTGAGGAAGGCGCCTTGGCTGGTGGCGAGGTGGATGGATTGCTTGGCGGCCATCTCGACCGCGGCGTTGGCGCTGACCAGTTTCAGGTCGCCTTTGCTGCGCAGCGCCAGGGTGTCGTGTTGGGCTTGCACGTTCAGCGGGCCCTTGCCGGCGATCAGGTTGAGGCCCACGCCGTTGGCCTTGTGCGCTCCGGCGAGCAGGCCAATGGCTTGGCTGGCGTGCAGGCGCAGTTGGTTACCTACGGCCATGTTGGTGTGTTGGCCGCTGCCGAGGTTGAACGTTTCGCCGGCAGCGACGTGCAGCGATTGGCCGGCGATGGCGCCGATGCCACCGCGACCGGCGATGGTGGTGAGGGCGTCGGCACTGTGCGGCACGGCCTGTTCGGCTTTGCTTGGTGCGGCGGCGTCGAAGTTGTCGCTGCTGACGGTGTCGACCGCACTCTGGCGTAGCGCTTTCAGCGGTGCGGCCTTGGCGCTGAGCTGCGACGCGTTCGCCTGCGCGACGCCTTCATGCCCAGCCAGCGGCACGGTTTGGTGTGTGGTCGCGGCCTGGCTCATCGCTTCGGCCAGTTGTGCGTGCTGGCTCAGTAGCGCGCCGACGGCAGTGGCGTCGGCGGCCGGTTCGTGCTGGCTGAGGCTGTAGCTGGAGAGCAACACGCCTTTCGTGCCACGCACGGCGCCGTAGCCGTCGCTACGCAGCTCCATGCCGGTACCACGGAAGCTGCCACGATAGTTGTCGGCCTGATGGATCAGGTGGCCGAGGTTGAGCTGGGTTGCCGCTTGCGTGCTGGCCATTTGCGCGCGGCCCTGGCCGTCGCTGTCGTCGAACACCAGTTGGTTGTGACCGCTGCCATCGAAACCCTGGATCTTGATTCCGGACAGTGCGGCGGCGTTGGCATGGCCGGCTTCGTCGGCACTCTGACCATGCCACGCGGGACTGTTGCCGCCGGCGAAGTTGGCCTGGGCGCTGGGACTGAAGTCGGTGGCTTGGGCGTAGGCGGCTCCGTCCGGCGCGACTTGTGCCGTGCCCGGGCTGGCGGCGATACCCGCGTCGCCCTGGCCGTTGTAGACGGCACCGACGATGATCGGCCGGTCGATGTCGCCGCCCATGAAATTCACCAGCACTTCCTGGCCGATGCGCGGCAGGAACTGCGCACCGTGACCGTTGCCGGCATAGCGCTGCACGCTGCGCAGCCAGCAGCTGGCGCCCTGTTCCATCCAGTGGAATTTCACTTTCAGGCGGCCCAGGCCATCGGTGTGCAACGGGCCGCTGGCACCGGGACTGGTTTCGCCTTCGGGGCCCACCACAATCGCGGTTTGCACGCCCGGCACGGTGGGACGCGGATTCAGGCGCAAGCCGTGGTCGCCTTCCAGCGCGGGGCGCCATGGCAGCGCGCGGGCCACGGCCTCGAAGTGCTGGGCGTAACCCACGGCGTCGGCCTGTTGCCACAGGGCGGGCGCGACGGCGTGATGGATGTCGGCGTAGTCGTCGCCATCGCCCAACTGTTCCTGCGCGGCGTGTTGCACGGCCTCGGGGAGGTTGTTGATGCCGGCGTGGTGCAGCGTGGTCCAGACGAAGCCATCAGGCATGGGGGCGCCCACGGCTTCCCATGGCGCTTGTGCCAAGCGGAAGCGGGTGCCGGCGCGCGCGCTGCGCACGGTGCCTCGTCCTTCCCAGCGTTGCTGCTGCGCTTCGTGCGCTTGCGCGGCCAGCTGGGCGTAGTGCTGTGCTTCGCGACTGTCGGCGAAAGCGTACATGCCGACCGGGTCATAGGCTTCGCGCTGGCCCTGGGCTCCATCGACGGCGACGCTGGCAGCACTGCCGGCCAGGGCCTTGTAGTCGTAGCTGAGCAGGGTCACGGCATCCGGTGCCAGCGCGCGAGTCGGACCGATGGCCTGGATGGTGTCGCTGGCTTCCACGGCGGCAGCGCGGTGAAAACGCAGCCCGCCGAGTGGATTGGCGGCCGAACTGACATCCTCGGGGAGCTGGCTGGCGTCGCCGAAGATGTGCAATGTGTGACCCGCGCCAACGGCCTCGTCCTCGCTGAAGCTGAAGCCCAGGCCCTCCTCGGCAAACAGGCGCTCGATGAATGCCAGGTCGGTTTCGCGGTACTGCACGGCGTAGCTGCGCGGGCGCACCTGGCCAATTAGCGCGCGGGCGTCGGGACTGATGCTCCACGCGGCATGCGGCGCGTAGTCGGCGAATACCGCTTCGGCGATATCCAGCACGCTTTTATCCTGGAACACGCGGCTGTGCCGCCCTTGCGACAACAGCCACAACCACGGCACCAGTACCAGCCGATAACGCGCCAGGCCGCCGTCGGCACCCAGCAACTGCGCTTCACGCACCAGGCCGGAGCGCCGCGTGCGCGTGCCGTCGGCTTGCGTGGTGCGCAGGGCACAACGCTGGCCAAGCATGGCGTCCAGCGAAAGATCGGCATCGGTGGACAGCGCGTCGACCGTCCACGCGTAGCAGGACGACAGCGCCTCCGTGCCGGACCAGCGTTCCACCTGCATGTGCGTGAACGGGCCATCCCCTTCCAGGGCATACAGGCGCGTGGCGTCGGTGAATGCAGCCAGTGCGGCGGTGGCTGAGGCAAACATCCGGGATGTGTCCACGTTCCTTCTCCTTGGTCGAACCAATCCATGCGACGACGAAACGGTCGTCCAGTAGGCACTGCGCGCGGAGAATATCGCGATACGCCGCGTGAGTCTGTCCACGCCCGCACATTCTTCTGTACGGGAAATCCGACAAGCTTCCGGGTGCCACCGCTCGTTCGGATGGCTTACCATCGTCGTCCTTCGCTGCAAGCCGGCACACCGCGCGGCTTGCCGACATTCTTTGATGCCCAGCCAGGGATGCTGCCCATGATCGACATCGACGCTTTGCTCGAACCGGTTTCCGATTCTGCGCCTTGTGGCGAGGATCTCTCGTTCTCATCCGAGTTCGACGCCATCCAGGAATCGCGCCGCAGCGATGACGCCACGCTCGACCAGGGCGAATGGGTCACCGACCTGAAGACCGCCGACTGGTTCGCCGTCTCGCGCCAATGCGGGCAACTGCTCAGCACGCGCAGCAAGGATCTTCGCCTGGCCGTCTGGATGGCCGAAGCATGGACGCGCACGCAGGGTTTCGCCGGCCTGGCCAGCGGTTACCTGCTGGTGGCCGGCTTGTGCGAACGCTACTGGGACAGCATTCATCCGGAGGCCGATGAAGACGACCAGGAGCTGCGCATCGGCAACCTGAGCTGGCTGTTGACGCAATCGATCTCGTGGATTCGCGCCATCCCGCTTACCCAGGCGCCGCAGGGCCGTTACGACGCCACTGCCGTGGAGATGGCCGCGCGCGGCCACCAGGGCGATGAATCGAATCCCGACGCTTACCCCGACACCGCACGCATCGACGCCGCACGCGCCGCCACTCCGTTCGAGTTCTACCAGCGCCTGGCCGACGAAGTACCGCAGGCACGGGAAGCGCTGCGCGCACTGGAAGCCGTGGTGGACGCACGCCTCGGTCAGCACGGTCCCAGCTTCAGCGCCACCCGCGATGCCGTGGACGACGTGGGCGCCATCGCATTGCGCATGGCCGCCACCGCCGGCGTGGTGCTGGACGAAGCCGGCGCCCCGCCGCCGCTGCCCGGCGACGAACCCGGCGACGCGGCACCTGCCGCACCAACACGCGGCAACGGCGAAATCACCACGCGCAAGGAGGCCCTGCTGCAACTGCGTCGCGTGGCCGACTTCTTCCGCCGCACCGAACCGCACAGCCCGGTCGCCTACCTCGCCGACAAGGCGGCACGCTGGGGCAACATGCCGCTGCACGTGTGGCTGAAGACGGTGCTGAAAGACAATCCGGCACTGGGTCAACTCGAAGAATTGCTCGACGTGGGCATCGACGAACCGAACGGCAACGGCTGACCGCTGCCACTGCGCGAGCCGGACGCCAACGGCTGGCGCGCCGGCGCCGCAAGGAATCCGCGTCACCCGTTTGGCACCTTGCCCGAACATCAGCCGCCGACTTTCGATGCAAGTCGTGCCCGGGCATTAAAGTCACGCCGCTGAAAAACCTCAGGCGCCGTCCGAGGTCGAGGCCGGGCAGGCCGCGGTCTGCCCGCTATGACCGGCACACAACTTCTGGCGACAACGCAAGCCGGCTTCGGTGTTCGCCGCAGGACAGGCCTGCATGCGCGCCTCGATGCCATCCAGGCTATCCGCCGGTTTCTGCACGTGGCGGATGCGTTCCAGTGTCTTGCGCGATGCAGGGCTGCCCACTTCCACGTGCTGGATGAGCGCCGTGAGCAGGGCCACGTCGGAATCTCCGCTCGTGCTCGCACGCCGCACGACCCGGCGCGGTGCTGCGGCATGCTTGCGCTCGGAGGCCGACGTGAAGATCTCGCTCAACGCCACCGCATCCTTGCTGGCACTCGCACTTGCAGCCGGCGCAGGCGCGGCCGTCGCAACCTCGGCCGAATCGGATGTCTCGGGAAGAATGACTGCCGCGTGGGGCGCCGCCTCCGCTCCGGCATCGCCACTCTGACCAGTCGACGCGGGGGTTGCCGACTCCGGTGAAACGTCGCCGGACGCGATCGACGCAGGCGCGTGCGATCCCGCCGATTCGGCAGTGTCATGCGCCGCCACGCGCGTGGCCGGCGTCGAGCCCGTGCCGTCGAATGCACCGCCCAGCACCAGCAGCAGCACCGCGGCGCATCCAAGCAGCAGCCATACCGATGGCCACAGCCAGCGACGTGGCCGATTCGTGACGGAGGGCGGCGGCGCATCACTCTGCAAGCCGGATAGAATGCGCCCCTGTGGCGCAGCCGATGGCGCTTCGTGCGCGTCGGCATCGAGCAGACTGGGGCTTCTCGATCGTGGTTCCTTCGGATCCAAGCGCAACTCCCTTTAAGCTTTGGCCACGGATAAAACAGGGCGAACCATACTAGCTAGCGGCGGCGCGATCCAAGACCCAGGCCGCAATGCGGCCCAATCGCGGCATCGATCCACGCTTGATTCGACCCTTCACGACAAGGATTTCACCGCTTCATGGACCCGTTGTTTGGCTGGCTGATCGGGCTGCTCGCCCTGACCTTGCTGCTGCTGTGGCTGGTCTGCTTCCCGGAAATCCGCATCGCGTTGTGGCGACGCTTCACCGCGCGCGGCAAACATGTGACGGAGCGCACAAAACGGACACTTCATCGTTCCGGCGAAACACTGCGCAACACCTCGCTCCATGCACGCGACAACGCCACGAACATGGGCCAGCGGCTGGGGCGTCACTGGGCGTTGCTGCTGGCGCTGGCATTGATCCTGCTGCTGCCGCCCATGCTCATCCTGGGCTTGCGCCGCCACGTGATGCTGGATGGCTACGACACCACGCCATCGGCCGACCAGGGCACCACGGCACTCGTCGCCAGCCTGCTCAAGGGCGAACAACTGGTGCCGCCACCGGCGCTGCCGCCCGCCGTTTTCGTCACTCGCGAAGTCGAAATGGTTCGACCCGATCTCGGTTTGGCCAGCCGCAACTGGGCTAAGCTAAACGATGATTTTCGACAGCGCCTGCTCGTGGTTTTCAAGATCATGAAAGAACGCTACGGTTACGACATGGCCCTGATCGAGGGCTATCGCAGCCCCCAACGGCAGGCCATGCTTGCGGCGAAGGGCGGCAGCGTGACCAATGCCGGGGCCTGGCAGAGTTATCATCAGTACGGTCTGGCCGCCGACTGCGCGTTCTATCGCGACGGCAAACTGGTGATCTCCGAAAAGGATCCCTGGGCCATGCGTGGCTACCAGCTGTATGGCCAGGTAGCCGAGGCTGCCGGTCTGGTGTGGGGTGGCAGCTGGAAGATGATGGATCTTGGCCACGTGGAATTGCACAAACCCGGCATGGGGCCGCACCGGCACTGAAGGAAACCGGCCCACGCATTATCGGTAAGGAAACCTGGACATGAGCAAACCCTTCATTGTCATCGGCGACAAGACCAGCCACGGCGGCACCGTCGTCGGCGGAGCCAGCACCGCCACCACCCATGGCAAGCAAGTCGCCCGCGTCAACGACAAGGTGACCTGCCCCAAGTGCGGCAGCACCACCATCGCCACCGGCGACAACAGCATGATCGTGATGGGCCAGCCCGTCGCCCGCCACGGCGACAAGACCGCCTGCGGCGCCACGCTGATCGCCGGGCAAAGCGTGACCACGACAGGGGCAGGCGGTGGCGGTGGCGGTGGCGGTGGCGGTGGCGGTGGCGGTGGCGGTGGCGGTGGCGACAAGCAGGCGGAGAGGGAGAGTGACTCCGCAAGCGTCGCATCGGCGAACGAGGCAACGCAGCAGACGAGCAATAGCCAATCTGACCAAGCGCCCCCCCAACAACATTACGGCGAACCAAGTGGACCTCAATGGGTCAGTCGCTATCCGACGAGCACTTCGGCCTCCGATTTGGTGCAACCCTTCAAGGATGATGTCGAGCGGTTTACCCACGCATTGCGTGCAGCAGGTGCTTCCGTTCACATCAATGCAACCCGGCGACCACCCAAGCGCGCTTATCTCATGCACTGGTCATGGAAAATCGTGCATGGGACATCTCCCGAATCCGTTCCGAATGGCCCCGTAGACATTGACTGGGCTCATCGTGACACCGCTGGCCGATCCGACTTGGCCGCTGCTCGTGCAGCCGCGCAGCAAATGGTTAATGGCTACGGTTTGCAGCGACTTCGTGTAGCGCCGGCGCTCCATTCACGTCATATCGATGGCAAAGCCATAGATATGAATATCAGTTGGTCAGGCACGCTAAAAATCGTCGATGCCAATGGCAAAACAGTCGCAATCGATTCTCAGCCACGCGATGGAATGAATTCGGACCTTGCAACTGTGGGCCTGAGCTATGGCGTACACAAATTTGTGGGTGGCGAAACCGATATTCCCCACTGGTCGAGTGACGGTCACTGAATCATGTCCAAGTTACGGTTCAATCTCTGCATCGCAATGTTCTGCGCTATAGCAGCGCCGCAGGCATCCTGTGCACAAACTCCCCCAAAACAACTAAATCAGACAAGCGCGACGCTCCCATCAGACGTCGTGAAGTACATCAACAAGCGCGACCTCTGTGACCACTTCCGAGGCGAGATCCCCGACCCATCTGATAAAACCCGGATGGAGCAGGTCAACAAGGCCATCAATCAATATTGCATTGGCACTGATGCGAAACTTGCATCCTTAAAAGCCAAATACAAAGACAGTAAAACGGTTCAGGATGCACTTTCCGAATACGACCCGCACATTGAACCATGATCCGCGTGCGTTTCTTGCCGGCCGTCGCCATCGTTATCATGGCCCTTAATCTTTGTGCGACTCGCGCGCACGCGCAACCTCATGGCACGAGGATCACCGGGATTTATTCCGACATGGCCATGCATGACGGCGACGTCATCGGTGACGAGGCATTCATCCTGTTCACCAGCCACGGCTATTACGTCGTGTTCCAACATGGCGAAGGAGAGCCCGGCGTGCCGATGACAGTCCCCGCCGATCTCCACGGCAACGCCATCTCCTTCACGTTGCCCGTTGCAGCCGATCCGCGCGGCGCGTTTCACGGCCACATCGTGGACGGCATTCTGGTAGGCCACTTCGATGGCAACGGACAAACCCTGCGCCTCAAGCGCAAGCCGAGTTATTGGCAATGACTGAAACGCCGATGGAACGACGCTCCCTGCTCCGCCCGCTTGCCTTTGTCGTGCTGGTCTTCGGCGTGATCTGGTGCACGATGATCGTGCGCTGGCGCATGGCCAACCGCGTGCCCAACGGCACCGACGTGGCGCTTTACCTGGTGGCGCTGCCGCTGGGCCTGTTGCTTGGCTTCGTGTTGCTGCGCAAGGTGATCGACGCGACGAAGAAGCGTCGACAGAAAGCTACACAAGCCGATGTTGCCGACGCGGACGCCGCCGAACCTGTCACGCCGGAAGATCCTTCGCTGGCATGGCAATTGCCGATTTTCGCCGCCAACGTACTGTTCGCCGGTGGCGACACACCGGCGGCCCTGATCGATGCGGCGCGCGCCAGCCAACGCGCCGAATTGCACCCCACGCTGCGTGACGGCCAGGGCTTGCCGGTCTTCGCCGTGGGGGTGGATGACGTGGATACGGCAGCGATCGACGACAGCCTCCCCGACGCCGCGCAAGGCTGGAGCGAATCGCGCAAGCGCGCGCTGGTGCTGGCGCAGACGCTGGCAACGCGCGTGCTGGACGAACACTTCGACGCCCTGCGCGCTGCCGATCCATCCGCCGACATGCCGCTCGGGCGTGCCAAACCGCGCCCGGTGCTGCAGCTCGAATGGTTGCTGCCCGCGCACTGGAGTGACGCGGATCGCGACACCGCGCAGGCGTGGCTGGCGGCCCAACTCGCGGCTCAGGGCTGGAGCGCGCCGTCGTTGCAAGTCACCGTCAGCGGCATCGGTAGCGGCGCCGCTGCGCTGAAACGGCTGGACGATCTCAACCGTGCCTTCCACGGCGACACACCGCGCCTGCCTCACCTGTTGCTGGCCAGCGATTCGCATATCGACGAAGCCAGCATCGCCGAATGGGACGCCGCGCATCGCCTGCACGGCGCCAGCCGGCCGGAAGGCCTGGTGCCCGGCGAAGGTGTCTGCGCGCTGTTGCTAGCCGCCAAACATCCGACCGGTGAAGTCGAACTGGCTCGCCTGCATCGCCTGCTGGCCGCGCAGCGCGCGCAACCGGTGGACAAGCCTGGCCGGCTGCAGGCTGACACCTTCAACGAACTCGTCGGCCAGGCGCTGGAACGCGCGAAGCTGGAAGCCGACGCACCGGCACACCTGGTCAGTGACACCGACATGCGCGCCAGTCGCTCGGCCGAGGCGATGCATCTGGTCGAGCAGGCGCTGCCCGAACGCGACCCGATCGAAACCCTGCTGCCGCTTGGCATCGCGAACGGCGAATGCGGCGCAGCGCTGACACTGGCGACCGTTGCCGTGGCCGCACAACTGGCTGTCGATACGCAACAACCCGGCCTGATCCTTTCCCACCACGATGCCAGCCTGCGCGCCGTGGCCGTGGTGACCCCGCCCGCCCCGGCGACCTCCACCAGCACCACTCCCACATTGGCATGACAGGAATCCGCTTCCGATGAACCGTCTTCGTTACCTGCTCACCGACTCGCGCACGCTGGCCGTGATCGGCATCGTGATCGTGGCCGGCGTGTTCCTGCTTGGACGCAACACGCTGAAGATGATTGCGTTCTGGGTCGGCATCGCGCTGATCGCGCTGCTGATCGTGCTGGTCGTGCTGTGGATCCTGCGACGCATGCGCGCACGCCGTTCGTCCGAACAACTGGGCGAAGCACTGCTGAAACCGTCCGCTTCCGGCAACAGTGCGGGCGGCAACAACCGCAATGCCGATGTGGACGCACTGCGCGAGCGCCTGCGCGAGGCGGTGAAGGCGATCAAGACCTCGCGCCTGGGCCAGACCAAGGGCACCGAGGCGCTGTACGAATTGCCGTGGTACATGATCATCGGCAACCCGGCCGCCGGCAAAAGCACCGCCATCGTCAATTCCGGCCTGCGTTTCCCGTTTGCCGACAACCACGGCAGCATCGTGCAAGGCATCGGTGGCACGCGCAATTGCGACTGGTACTTCACCACCGAAGGCATCCTGCTCGACACCGCCGGCCGCTATTCGGTGCACGACGAAAACCGCAGCGAATGGCTGAGCTTCCTCGAACTGCTGCGCAAGAACCGTCCGCGCGCGCCGATCAACGGCATCATCATCGCCGCCAGCATCGCCGAGCTCACCGGCAACCGTCCCGAGTTCGCCATCAACCTGGCCAAGAACCTGCGCCAGCGCGTGCAGGAATTGACCGAATGGCTGGAGGTGATCGCACCGGTCTACGTGGTGTTCACCAAGGCCGACCTGATCGCCGGCTTCAACGACTTCTTCCACACCCTGGACGACGGCGAACGCGAGCGCGTGTGGGGCACCACGCTGCCATTCCAGCCCGAGGGCAGCGCCGATGCGGTGGACCAATTCGACCGCTACTTCGACGAACTGTCCGAAGGCCTGAAGGAGATGAGCCTGTCGCAGATGTCGCTGAATCGCGGCAATGAACTGGCGCCGGGTCTGCTCACGCTGCCGCTGGAATTCACTGGCATCAAGGCCACGCTGCGCACCTTCATCACCACGCTGTTCGAAGACAACCCATTCCAGTTCCGCCCGGTGTTCCGCGGCTTCTACTTCACCAGCGCGCTGCAGGAATCAGCCTCGGTACACCACGCCTCCGACCGCATCGCGCAGCGCTACGGTCTGGCCCACGCCGAGGCCGCACCCGTCGAAGGCCGCGCGTCGGCGAAGGGTTATTTCCTGCTCGACCTGTTCCGCAAGGTGATCTTCGCCGACAAGCAACTGGTGCGGCAGTACTCCAGCCGCAATCGCACGCGCACACGCTACGCCGTGCTGCTGGGCTCGGCGCTGGCGCTGGGCCTGGCGCTGGCCGGCTGGGCCTGGTCGTACACCAACAACCGCCAGTTGGTGGTCAACGTGCAGGCCGATCTGAACAAGGTGGAGGCGCTGCAGAAGGGCCGCATCGACCTGCAATCGCGCCTGCAGGCACTGCAGATCCTGCAGGATCGCCTGCAGCAGTTGCAGGATTACCGCCACGACCATCCGCTGATGCTGGGCCTGGGCCTGTACCAGGGCGACACCATCGAGAACAAGCTGCGCACCGAATACTTCCACGGCATGCAGCAGTTGATGCTGACGCCGGTGACGCAGAACCTCGAAGCCTACCTGGGCAAGGTGGTGGCCGATCGCGACCAGCTGGTGCAGGCCAAACCCGGTAGCGCCGGCGCCACGCCATCGCAACCGATGGCCGCCCCGGGTACGTATCAAGCACCCTCGCCCACCAACACGCAGGATGCCTACAACGCGTTGAAGGCCTACCTGATGCTGGGCGATCCCAGCCGGGTCGAGCCGGTGCACCTGTCCGACCAACTCACCCGCTTCTGGCGTGAATGGCTGGATGCCAACCGCGGCATGATGACCCGCGACGAACTGATCAGCAGCGCCGACCACCTGATGAGCTTCTACGTGGCCCAGTACGCCAAGCCGGGCTGGCCCACCATCGACAACAAGGTCGCGCTGGTGGACGACACCCGGCAATCGCTGCGCCACGTGATGCGCGGCATGCCGGCGATCAATCGCGTGTATGCCGAGATCAAGGCGCGTGCCGCCACGCGTTATCCGTCGATCAGCGTGGCCTCGATCCTCGGCGACCAGAACGACAAGATCCTGGTGGGCAGCTACGCCATTCCCGGCACGTTCTCGCGCGAGGCGTGGGAGGGCTACGTGAAGGGCGCCATCCGCGATGCCGCCAACAACGAACTGAACGCCACCGACTGGGTGTTGCAGACCACCCAGCAGACCGACCTCACCTTGTCCGGTAGCCCCGAGCAGATCCAGAAGCAACTGGAGTCGCTCTACGACAAGGACTACGTGCACGAGTGGCAGAAATTCCTGCAAGGCGTGTCGGTGGCATCGTTCGGCAGCTTTGCCGATGCGGTGAACGACATGAACACGCTGGGCGATCCGCAGAACTCGCCGATGCGCAAGCTGGTCGAGACTGTTTACCAGGAAACCTCCTGGGACAACCCGTCGCTGGTCGACCAGGGCCTGAAATCGGCCCAGGGCGGCTTCGTCGGCTGGTTCAAGCGGGTGATCCTGCGCCGCCAGCCGCGCGGCGTGAATCTCAACCTGGACAACGTCAAGGGACCGGGTGGTGGCAAGTTGCGCACCGGGCCGGTGGGCAGTGCGTTCGCCGGCGTGGCGCAGTTGATGGTGGCGCGCAACAACAACCCACCGCTACTGAACAATTACCTGGACATGCTGGCCAAGCTGCGTACCCGGCTCAACGCGATCAAGAACCAGGGCGACCCGGGCCCCGGCGCACGCCAGTTGATGCAGAAAACGCTCGACGGCAGCGGTTCGGAGCTTTCCAGCGGCCTGCAATTGGTCGACGAACAAATGCTCGACGGCCTCGACGATCGCCAGCGCAACACGCTGCGTCCGCTGCTGCTGCGTCCGTTGATGCAGACCTTCAATGCGCTGGTGCAGCCCACCGAAACCGAGATCAACAAGATCTGGACGGCGCAGGTCTACACCCCGTTCGAGAAGAATCTCGCGCAGAAGTATCCGTTCGACAGCAACGGCCAGGTGCAGGCCGCCGACAGCGAGATCTCGCAGGTCTTCGGCCCCTCCGGCGGCATCGCCAAGTTCGCCAGCGACACGCTGGGGCCGTTGGTCGATCGCCGTGGCGACACGCTCACCGCCAAGCAATGGGCCGACATGGGCATCACCCTGTCACCGAAGCTGATGGCCGGCTTCGCGCAGTGGGTGGCGCCGCTGGGCCAGACCACCGGCAGCGGCACGCAAACCATCTTCAAGATCCAGCCGGAACCCGGCAGCGGCGGCATCAGCGAGTACACCATCAACATCAACGGCCAGAGCCTGCGCTACCGCAACACCCCGCCGGACTGGAAACCGTTCGTGTGGGATGGCAACCAGGCCAATCCGATGGCGCAGATCAGCGCGGTGACCTACGACGGCCGCACGGTGATGATCGAGAACATCAGCGGCAACGACGCGCTGAAGAAGCTGTTCCTCGCCGCGAAGGGCACCCTGGACAAGGCCACCGGCATCTACACGCTCACCTGGAGCAAGGGCCCGATCTCCGTCACTGCGCATCTGCAACTGGTCAGCGGCGCACAGACCAACGGCGACGGCACGCAGAAGCAGGGCCTGCAGGGCACCGTCCTTCCGGCCACGGTGGCCGGCAGTGGGCGCGCCGACGCAAACGCACAACCCGCCACGGAGGGAGCACCATGAACGGCGAACTGGCACTCAACATCAGCTACTTCGGCAAGCTGCCCAGCCGTGGTGATTTCCTCAAGGCGCAAGGCAACAACCACCAGCTGATCGCCATGCTCGATCGCTGGGCTGGCCAGGGGCTGGAGCAGTTGTCGCAGGACGTCGCATGGAAGCAGCTCTACGACATGGGCCACCCGCTCAACTTCGCGATCCTCGGTTCGCGCAGTCGCGGCACCATTGCCGGCCACCTGTTGCCCAGCACCGATGCCTCCGGGCGGCGCTTCCCGTTCATGACCGCGGTATCGATGGACGTGCCGCAGCCGCTGGCCTTCCTTTCGCGCAGCCCGCTGGCATTCTCGCGGGTGTGGTCGCGGCTGGAACGCGAAACACGGGTGGCGCGCGACGCACCCGATCCGGCGGTGCCGCTGACCGAACTGGTGGACAACCGCGCCAACGTCAACGTGCTGTACGAAGCCCTCAACCCCGCATTCCAGGATTTCCTGGAAATGCAGACGCTGGAAAGCCTGCAGGGCTTGCTGGCCGTGCATGACCACGCGGTCTCGCTGCGGCGCATCCTGCTGGCGCTGGGCATCCTGTTGCAGCCGGTGATGAGCAGCGGCGCCGCACGCATCGGCAAGGGCCTGCTGTTGCCGCTGCCGCGCGATCCGCTGTATCGCAACCTGGTGTCCACCCTGTGGCTCGACCTGATCTCCGGCTTCCTCAGCCGCGCCGATTTCGAGCTGCTGGTGCTGCTGCGGCACGGGCCGCAACCCTCGCTCGCCGTCAGCTTCAGCGGCGTGCAGGGACGCAGCCTGCAAGCCATGTTCGACCCAAGCGTGGCCGAACAGGACTTCATCCCGCTGTACGACCCCGACTGGGTCGAGGATCACGCCCACGACGACCCCGCGCTGAAGAAACTGTCCGCCTACGCCAGCCAGGACGACCTCTCGCTGCGCACCGCGCGAAACACCTTCCGCGAAACCTTTCTGGGAGCATGAGCATGACCCTGCGAATACTCGCCGCCAGCACGCTGTTGTTGTGCACCGCCGGCGCCCTGGCGCAGACCGCGCCGGCACCGGCGCAAGACGGCATGGTGACCGTCAGCGGCACCGTGCCCAACGAGACCACCAAGGCCGCCGTGCTCGATCACTTGCGCAAACTGTATGGCGCTGACCACGTGGTCGATCACGTCGAAGTCGGTGGCGTCGTCACGCCAGCCAACTGGAGCCGTTACGTCACCGCCATGATCGGCCCTAACCTCAAGCAGGTTTCCAAGGGCAAGGTGCAAGTGCAGGGCAACACCATCGACATCAGCGGCGAAGTGCCCAACGAAGCCGTGCGCCAGCAGGTGCTAAGCAGTCTTTCCGGTGCCTTCGACTCGCACTACGGCATCAAGCAGAACCTGCACATCGGCCAATCCAAGCAGAAGGTATTGGACGACACCCTGGCCAACCGCACCGTGCAGTTCCAGAGCGGCAGCTCCATCCTCACCCCCGCCGGCCGCACCGTGCTCGACCAGATGGCCGCCGCCATCCGCAAGCTGGACGACCCCTTCATCGCCATCATCGGCAACACCGACAACACCGGCAACCGCCAGTCCAACATCGAACTGAGCCTGGCCCGCGCCAGTGCGGTAAAGGCCTATCTGGTAGCCAAGGGCATCCCCGCCGCCAACCTCTCGGTAAGCGGCCAAGGCCCCGACAACCCCATCGCCGACAACAGCACCGAAGCGGGGCGTGCTCGTAATCGTCGTATTGATTTCAGGATCAGCAAGGGTTGAGGCGAGCCTTCAGATGACTCGTCCCAGGCGGAAGCTGCTACTTCCACGATCCCGATGACCGCCATGTCGAGGAAGGCGTAGCTGCCTTGGCGCAGGCGCAGCAAGGCCAGCCAAGGCTCGATCACAAACTGGTAGCCCACCAGACCGCCGTCGCTGCCGCTGGCACCGCGTGCCCCAACGGGCTACTTCGACCATGCCATGGCCCTGCCGCGCCGCATGAATCTACAACAGCCAAGGCAGGCTTGCCTTGACGATTTTTGGCAACATCAAGCACAACCAGGCTTCCAGCGTTTGCGCCATCGACGGTTGACCTGAGAGCGCGACACCTTGGCTGTATTGGGACGCCCCGTAGTTACTGATGCGATTACTCCAGAACGTGCCGCCGGAAAACGCACCGCAGGAAAAACCCACTTCGGCGCCCAGCATGATTTTGTTGAGCGCGTCCTGCTCTTGTGCCAAGCCTGAACACTTGTCGCGAACCTTGCCCCAGATGCATTGCGCTGCCCAGGATTCCAGCGGCGTATCTTTCAGCAGCAAGATGATCAAGCCCGTCAGCGCGCCCACGCGCTACGAAGATCGGAGGAGAGGCCCCTTCACGAAATGCCCCTCAATCCAGCGGCGCAGTGGCAGCGATTTCTTCCACTTCCTGGATGGATAGCGGCGGGCCACCGCAAGCTTCGATAACTTCGGGCGGATAAACGATAGGCCGGCCTTTGCCCAGCGGACGCAGGGTTTCGCCGTGCGGGATGGCGGGGCCATCTTCTTCCATGTAGCGACGGATGTGTTCCCACAGCATCCACAGCAGTTCGTCCTCGAAGTAGCCTTGGTAGCCGATGCTGACAGCCTGGTCGAGCGAACGCGGGTCGCCTTCGGCGCCGCCCCACAGCAGGAACAGGCTGTAGGAATCGTGGAAGCCATAACCGCCGGTGGTCGATTGCATGTACTTGTAGCTGCGCGCGCGCACGTCATCCCAGCTTGCCGTGCGCCATTGCGGCTTGATCTCCATGACCCAGAACTTCCAGTAAGGAAACCTAATCACGGGCGCCCAGGTGACGGTGCGATCCTTGCGGTTGAAAATGACGGGCCAATCAGACGGCCCGCAAAGCCATTGCCTCATGCAGAAAACTATGACCATGGAGAACAACGAAATCACTATAGATATAAACAAAGAGAACAAATACCCACCTGAAAGCGAAAACATAACATCTATTACCAGAATCGCCAGCACCGTCGGAATGCCAATAAATGCCGCCATCTTCCCGCCCTCTGCCCCCCCCCTCGGTCGCTGGCGACCCGATCGCAATAGCGTTCGGAAACACCGCAATCTCCGACTCCCGCGATCCCGCCAGCACATGCACCTTCTGCTTCTTGTCCTCGGGCGCCACGCGCCAGGGATCACGCGTGGCCGGCAGGCTTTTCACCACCCGCGACAGTAAGAACTTGAAGTAAGGCTCGGCCTTGTTCCAGACGTCGATCAAGACATCGTGGGTACGCTTGTCTTTGGTCATGCACTCAACCCGTCAGGTGTTCTTCGTTGATGATGTAGTCACCGTTTCCGCCCAGCAATTCCTGTTTGCTGGTGGCGCCATCGGCGACGCGCACCGTGGCATGGGCATTACGGTACTGCGAGGCATCCAGCCGTACCGAGAGCAGCAGCGATACCGCCTTGTCGTTGCCCGCCACGGCTTCTTCCTTGTGGCTGGCCTCGTACAGGCCCAGCGCGGCGGAATCTCCATCCTTGCTCGCCGGCACCGCCGAGCCCCATCGGGCCACCTCAACCACGCCATGGCCTTGCCGCGCCGCATGGATCTGCAACATCCACGGCAGGCGAGCCTTCAAGGCTTTCGGCAGGATCAGACACAGGCGGGCTTCCAGCGTTTGCGCCATCAAGGGCTGGCCCGAGAGCGCGGCACCTTGATTGTACTGGGACGCACCGTAGTTGCTGATGAGGTTGCTCCAGAAGGTGCCCTGCAAGAACGCGCCATACGAAAAATCCACTTCGGCGCTCAGCATGACCTTGTTGAGCGCATCCTGCTCTTGTGCCAAGCCTGAATACTTGTCGCTGGCCTTGCCCCACATGCGCTGCGCCGCCCAGGATTCCAGCGGCGTATCCTTCAGCAGCAGGATGATCAGGCCTGTCCGCGCCCAAGCACACGAAGATCGGGCAAGGCCCCTTTCACGAGAGACCCATCAATCCATGGGTGCGGCGGCGGCGATTTTTTCCACTTCCTGCATGGATAGCGGCGGGCCGCCGCAGGCTTCGATGACATCCAGGGGATACACGATGGGTCGACCTTTGCCCAGCGGGCGTAGGGTTTCGCCATGGGGAATGGCGGGGCCGTCCTCTTCCATGTAGCGACGGATGTGTTCGTACAGCATCCACAGCAGTTCGTCCTCGAAGTAGCCCTGGTAGCCGATGCTGACGGCTTGATCGAGCGAACGCGGGTCGCCTTCGGCGCCGCCCCACAGCAGGAACAGGCTGTAGGAATCGTGGAAGCCATAACCGCCGGTGGTCGATTGCATGTACTTGTAGCTGCGCGCGCGCACGTCATCCCAGCTTGCCGTACGCCATTGCGGCGTGAGCTTCGTGACCCAGAATTTCCAATAAGGAAATCGGATCACCGGCACCCAAGTGATGGTGCGACTCTTGCGATTGAAGATCACTGGCCAATCGAATGGGGAGCAGAGCCAGCTTTTGATAGCCCACACGATAGTCATTGAAACAAAAACAAAAATAATTATTCCGAAAATAAATAGAAATATCATGCCGTAACTAAGAGCCATGAGGCTGGCCGCAAGCAAGGCTAATGTAGGAACTGCTGCGATCAGCGCTAGTTTGCCACCTTCAGCCATGCCTCCGCTCGCCGGCGACCCCATCGCAATCGCATTCGGAAACACCGCAATCTCCGATTCCCGCGAACCGGCCAACACATGAACTTTCTGCTTTTTGTCATCGGGTGCCACGCGCCAGGGGTCACGCGTGGCCGGTAGGCTTTTCACCACCCGCGACAGCAAGAACTTGAAGTAAGGCTCGGCCTTGTTCCAGACGTCGATCAAGACATCGTAGGTACGCTTGTCTTTGGTCATGCACTCAGCCCGTCAGATGTTGTTCGTCGATGACATAGACGCCATCCCCGCTCAGCAGCTCCTTGCTGCTGGTGGCGCCATCGGCCACACGCACGGTAGCGTAGGCATTGCGATACTGGAATTCATCCAGCCGTACCGAGAGCACCAGCGATACCACCTTGTCGTTGCCAGCCACTTCTTCTTCCTTGTGGCTGGCGTCGTACAGGCCCAATGCTGCGGAATCTCCATCCATGCTGGGTGGCACTGCCGAGCCCCAGCGGGCCACCTCGACCACGCCATGACCCTGCCGCGCCGCATGAATCTGCAACAGCCAAGGCAGGCTTGTCTTGACGACTTTTGGCAACATCAAGCACAACCGGGCTTCCAGCGTTTGCGCCATCGACGGTTGACCTGAGAGCGCGGCAGCCTGGTTGTATTGGCTCGCACCCATGTTGGTGATGAGATTGCTCAAGAAGGTGCCTTGCGAGAACGCGCCATACGAAAAATCCACTTCGGCACCCAGCATGACCTTGTTGAGCGCATCCTGCTCTTGTGCCAAGCCTGAATACTTGTCGCCAGGTTTGCCCCAGATGCATTGCGCCGCCCAGGATTCCAACGGCGTGTCTTTCAGCAGCAGAATCACCAAGCCTGTTAGGGCGCCCAAAGCTACGAAGATCAGCCCGATACCCGTCCATGACAGACCAAAGGCCACGGCTGTCATCTCGGTGCCGGCGGCGATGGCGTTGGCTGTCATCAGTCCGGAAGCAGCTGCAAGAAGGAAAAACGTGCCTTGAACAAAGTAACCCGCAGCAGCATCGTCGTCGCCATGACGGAGAGCGCCCCCAAACTCGTAGAATGACTGTACGGCCCCAATTGCCGTCCCCACCGCCGATGCCCGTGCCGCGAACATCTTCAAACCCTTTTCCAGTGCCTCCTTCTCGAACTGCTTGGCGAAGGCACCGGTGATTTCCGCAAAGGCCGCACTCATGCCGATGCCGCTGGTCAACAAGGTGACGGCGGCGGCTTGCTGGTCGTCCTTGGTGCCATGCTCGAATTGTTCCCACGCATCCCCCAAAACCAGCGCCTGCAAAAAGCCGGACCCCGCCGACAGCACGCCCGAGCCGGCGCTGCGTAACAAGCGCATGCTGTTCTTGGCAACGGTCGCGGCAGTCTCTTCGGTCAAGCCAATGGCAAATGGCGTTTGTCTTTCACCTAGCACTTCGGTGGAGCTGAGCTGAAACTTGCCGTTCAACTTGCCGACATTGACCTTTAGCTTGCCACGGCTCCACAGGTACACCTCGGCCAATTTGTCGGCAGCACTGGGGCTGCCTTGCAGCTCCAGCGCCATGACCCCGCCCATGACCAGGCTTTTGACTTTGCGCCCGCCCCTTTCGACGGTTTTGGCCAGCGTCACTTCGGCCGTACTTGCCATGTTTCGCCACAGCCTGCCCGCCGCACCCAAGGGCGCCTTGATGCGATACAGGAACAGATCCGACTCGCTCTTGGCAATCAACCCCAGGCCCAGCCGCTTCAATTGGCCGCGCAGTGTGCTATCCAGTTGCCTGGCCGCATCCATGCGCGCGGCTAGCGCGCCAGACGTGCCAAGCAGCGACTGGGCGATGCCTTCCGCCTCCTGATGGCTGGCCTGACCGCCGTGCTTGCGCGCTTCGGATACCACATCCAGCAGGCCTTTGGCCTCATCCCACGCCGTTGCATGGGTATCCTTGGATTTGAACCAATCGAAGAACGCCTGCTGATTGCCCAGCATGGCGCGCACCAGCAGATTGTTTTTTGCGGCGGGGTCGCTCGCCAGAAACGGAGCCCACCAGGCCAACGCGTTTTTGGTGATCGGCCCGCCCATCAGGCAGTTGTTGACGCAACGCGCATACGGCACGCCATCACGCGGTTCACTGTCGCTGAAGTTGCTGGCATGCAACTGGTTGAACAGCGCGCTTTCAAGCCATGCCCGGTGATCCTTTTCCACCTCGACCAAAGTGGCGCGATCAGCCTTGACCTTGCTTTCGTAATCGGCCAGGAATCCTTGCCAATTCTTGCCCTTGGCGTTGCCGGTGAGTCGCTTGGTGACTTGTTCCTTCAACCGGTCACGCTGCGTGTTGATGGCCCACTCGGCGGGAAAGCTGATGACTTCGTGCCAGCCGGTCGGCGTGCCACGCCCCATGGCCATGGGGGTGTCGAATTCCGGCACGCGCTCAAGAGTCGCATCCGGCGGCAGCTTGCCGGATGCCTTGAGCTTGGCGAACTCGGCCTGCGTGCAGGTTTGGCCACGCAGGTTGGCGTCATACTTGGCTTCCTGAGCTAAATGCGTTTGGGCTTGCTGATCAAAGATGTCGAGCAGGCCCTTCACTGTCAGTGCCGATTGCAGACGCCAGGCACCGTTGGCGACGCCATTGTCGTCCTTGAACGTGGCCACCCATTCGGCCGCGGTATTGCACAAGGTGATGCGTCGCTGCGCGGCCGTGGTGGTACAGCCTTCGGGATCGGCCAGACCCACGATCATCGCATTGCTGATCGTCAGCTTGCCTTGCTCGCCGATGGCCTTTTTTGCTTCGGCGTATACATCCGGCGCTGTCTCTGGACGGAACGTCTGGTCCGCTGCCGCACGCAGGAATGTCATGCTTTGTACCAGCGGTTTCAGTACGCCAAGAATGGATTCGGGCAACCGCAATGGATACGGGTTTCCTTCGACATACTTCGTCTGGAAATCGCTCGCAAAATCCACAACGCCGGTCTGCAGGTTGTCGACGGTCAACGGTGCGGACCGCTTGCATGTACCTGCTGTCGCGTCGATGCACGTCATGCCCTTGGTACGAATACCACCCTTGTCAGCTGCGTAGTCCTTGCGTACGCCCGGGCTCCATGGATGGTTTGAGAATGCCACCCACACCTTGCCGGCTTCGCCAGCGCGGGGAATCACGAACAAGAGCGCCGATGCGTACCCGGCAGTACGCGAGCATGTGAAGGGGATGTCCATGGCCGCGGAGGTGGAAGGCTTGGCAGACTCGCCCATGCCCAAGGCGGCAAAACTGGTTTGGGTCAGATAGCCGCCGGAATGCACCTTGGCAATCGTCCAGCCCTTTTCGTGTGCCATGCCTTTGGGCGGCTTTTCGTACCACGCCATGACGTATCCCTCGCGCAGGGTGCGCATGACATAGCCCGATTGCGTGAGAACGGGATCGGCGATGCCCTTGAGCAACGGCGCGATGGTGCCCTTGACGCCCTGCGCATAGCTTTTGTCGGCCAGCGTCGGGATGGCCAGCAGCACCGGAAGACCTTGCTTGATGCAGTCGGGGCAGCCGCCGGCCGAGCACACCGTCGCGCCAGCCGCAGACTTTTGTGCATTGCCGGAATAGCCTTGTCCATCTGCCATGATGTCGACTCCTTGAGGGTCAGGCCGTCGCAACGACCGCTTGATTCAATTCATCCCGCATGCGGTTCCAGCCATCCGGGTCAGGAATATCCGCCAAGACTTCGATCAGAGGCCTCGACTGTGTCTCGGCTGCATGCACGGCCTGACGAAGCAATGGATGCTCGCAAAGGCACGGATGAACTTGCAGCACGTAGGTTGCCACCAGCACGATCTCGGCCGGTTCGACCAGGCCAAGAGTGCGCACAGCACGTACCGCCTGTCGCGCGCGCTCAAGGTAGTCCGCCGGCAACTGCGGGTGGAAGTATTGCCAACCACGTAGAAGTGCCTGTACGAGCTCGCAATCTTGCCCGTGGCGCCAAGTGGCGGCGGACAGCTGCCAAGGCAGGTGGTCAGGTGAAATGGTTGGGGCACGATGCTCGATCAACGCGCCGCAACGATCCAGGGTCCACCATTGTTCGATCGGTCCCAGCAAGGCCGACTTTTCCTTGTCTTCGAGTGCCGGCCACATCCATTCCAGAACGCGACGGTCAGCCCAGCGAAAATACTTTCGCCCCACATCCGCCAATCGCGGCTTCATGCACAACGAAAGATGCCGTGCCAACACGTGCACTGGCGTGGCGCTTACCAGCCAACCACCGACGGCGAAACCATGCGCCTTTTCAGCGTCGGGGTCGCCTTGCTCATTGAGCGCCGCGGCCAGACTGGCGCGCAGGCGCTCCACGGTACGAGCGTCGATGGCAACCAAGTGTGGACTGCGCTCCTCGGGAATGTCGTCTCGGGCAAGTGCGACGAGGTGAATATCATCATCAGATATCTCTGCGCCACGCAGACAGTCGCGCACATCCCGATGCATGGCGTCGATCAACAACCATGCGCGCCGCTCCTCTTGTGCGAACAACGCTTTATTCAATTGCCGCTGCAGGGTGTCGAGCATGTCAGCCTCACACTGCAGCAGCGCCGGAAGCCGACGCAGTGGCGGTTTTCTTGGCGCACAGCGTCGGCTTGCCCTTCGCCAACGTCACCTGCTCCCCGCTCGCACTCTGCCCACCCGCCATCTCTCTCTGCGCCCCCTTGAACTGCGCCTTGCCCGGTGCGCCGATTTCGATATCGCCACCCTGGATCTTCAGGTAGGCGCCGGCGGCGGTGAGCAGGAGGTGTTGCTTGGCGCTGGCGTTGATGCTGCCGTTGCTGCTGGAGATGGTGATGGCCTTTTGTGCGGCGAAGTCGGCTTGGTCCTGCTGCGCTTGCACGCTGACTTGTCCGCTGGCGGCGTGCAGTTTGATGCCGGCTTGGTTGACGGGCCGGCTGCCGGCATCGCTGCCTTGGGCGTACAGGGCGATGCCTTGGGCGGCGACCACGCTCCATTGGCCTTGCGCGATGAGGTTGAGATCCTGACCGGCGCTGAGCAGGGTGTCGGTGCCGCTGATCCACATGTGATGTTTTGGCGTGACGGTGATCAAGCCGTCCTGTCCGTGAGAGACCAGATGCGGCTTGCTCCAGGCGATGGCGCTGCCTTCGCCACCGCCGATGCCGGCACCGGCGCTTGCGCCTTCGCGTGTTCCGGCCAGGTGTTGGCTGGTTTGGGTTTGCGCAGCGACGGCATTGAGCTTGTCGGGTGCCGGTTCACCGGGCAGTCCGGCTTGCTGCTTTTGCGCGACGTCGGTGAGGCTTTGGGCGAGCTGGGTGTTTTGATCGAGCACGTCGATGGCCGCGCTGGCATCCATCTGCTGGCTGCCGGGCGCACTGCTGAGCAGCAGGCCGGTGCCGCCTCGCACGGCGCCTTGCGCCAGCGTGGACAGGGCCGCGCCGTAGCCAAGATCGGCCGCGCGCTGGTTATCGTCCAGATGCTTGAAGTGGCCGAGGGTGAGGGC
>NZ_FOSR01000025.1 GCF_900114325.1 Rhodanobacter glycinis | reverse complement strand
CGGATTGGCTCCGAACCCATCATGGCGTAGGTTGGCGCACCAAACCATATGCATGGATAGAGTCGTGGTCTTGTAAACGGATGCCGAAGATGGCGGCGGAGTATGTAACGCAGCGTGTTGGCGCTTCGGCCTTGACACTTCACCAGGTACAGCGGCTCCCTGCTTCGATTGGTGACAGTGGCGTAAATCGAATCTTTGTGAGGCTCCACAAACTCTATGTGTATACCCGGAGCGATACGAATTGGAAATAGCCATCCGTACAGCTTACGGAGCACAAAAAAAGCACCTGCTAGAGCGGCTGTCGCAAGAACCAGTGCGTATATTGTGTGCGCGGTGTCCATGCTTTTGTGAGCCTAACGCTTGAGCTCAGCCGCCGACAGCCCGCGTAGCGGGATGGCGGTCGGCTGCAGCGAATTGTTAGGCGGATTTGGTAACATTAAATACCAGTAACGCCACGCTTAACACCAAGAATATTACGTATGGAAGCCATACCATGACACGTTTGAGCGACAGAAGCTGTAACAAACTCGGTAAATCAGGTGTATTTAGTTGAGTGTTAATGCCGTCGTCTGGTAGCCGAGGTTCCGCCTTGCTTGCAAGGTAGTCGTTAAGTGTTCGCTCAATGATGCGGCATTTTGCGTAGTACTGATATTGGAGACGCCTATACCCTGACTCAAAAAGAAAGAATACAGGCGAAATGATTGCAACCAGTCCGTATATGTAGGAGGCATTGGACGTGTAGGCGAATGCGATCAATGCGCTTGATAGCGACAAATAGATAGCACGAATTTTCCAACAATCCTCACCCATGCCGCGAGATAGCGTTAGATAGGTGCTCCAAGCTTTTGCAAGTAACTCTTTATTCTCCATCTCAAACGATCTCTAGCACCGGACGGAGATATACTTCGCAGAACTTCCTCGTTTCACATGAATGGTCAGTGTAAGTTTTACTGTAAAGGAGGTTCTCATTGTCCGTCATAGACCGTAACAACCCGAGAAGGCCGTCCGGAATTTTTGAAAGTTCAGAGGTGGTTGTAGAATTTAGTTTCACGCGCATGTTCATGCGACTCACGCATGGCTGCGAAAAAAGGAGGCGACTAAGCTCGTCAAGCATTGTTTCATAGTTGGCCTGTAGAATTTTTCTGTTCGCCCCCTTTTTATAAGCGTCTGGATTGTTAACGGCTTCAGCCAATACTTTTCGCACCGGATCTGAAATCATTGAACGGCCCGCCTAGCATACTCTTTCCAGTTTTCACCCCAGTTAGTGGCTTCCACCTTAAGTTCGTGAAGCATGCCTTGGTCGATAGGGATTCCTCTTTCGAATGTGTTGTTTGCGACCATAAGCAACTTCGTTTGTTGGATGCTTAGGTGGCACCCGAGTTCAAGGGCGAGATGTTTTTCAAAAATAAACTTTCTCTTCTGAGCTAAAACACCTATTCCAATATTCTTCATTGCTTTGCAAGTATTAGATAGATATGGTACGTAGGCATCCATATAAACTGGCGAGCTATTAAGTGATTGCAAGACATCCAAGTACTCTCGAACCAGACTCGAATGGTCGTCGGTTAGGACAAACGTTTGCCGTAGCTTTCCCCATTGCTCCGAGTCACCCTGAAGTAGGACGCCCTCGGTAAAAGCGTGCAGAAGAAATAGAGAACCGTTCTGGAACAACGACTCGAATTCATCTTCTTCAAGATCGATATATGAAACAAAAGTTCCATATTTGCTAACGTCGGGCGTACTTTGAGTTTGTACTCGCAATACATCAACATCGCTCCAAGCTTGTTGCGTACCTCGTGCGCATGAACCAATGAGAACAACGAAGCCTTCCATTTCCGCCTCCGCCTAACGCTTGAGTTGAGCGGCGGCGAAGCCGTCCGCCTTGAACGAATTGTTAGCCTTCACTTGCCGACAACGCTGCCTGCGCACGATGGCGGGCGGCGGCCCAAGGCGCGAATAGCGTGCCAAACGCGTCGATGGTGAAATGCGCGATGATGCAAGTAAACAAGTTGCCCGTATAAACAAATAGAAATGACATGACCAATGAGATCCAGAAAACGGTAGCCAAAGCCTTTGCGCCATGCGTGAAATGTGCAGCCACGAATACGACAAGCGAAACAACAAACGCAATTGTGAGACTGCCCCAAACGTCTTGGCCCATGCCTATGGCATACCCACGATAAAGAATCTCCTCCGCAACGGCCGCAGTAACAACGATGAAGAGCCTACGCTGCACAGAGAGGCTGTAGATTTTCTGTTGTAACTTCGAGCCCTCTTTGTCTTTGAATCCGAGCTTTGTTACCAATATTTGCAATGCGATTGCGCCAACTAGCATGGCGATGATTGCAACGACGGTACTGGCAAGGTCAAACCAACCGAACGGTTTGATGCCGATGTGTCCGAGCCAAGATCCGCCGCCATACGCAGCAATCACCAACGTTGCGGCGGCAAGAAGCCAATACACCAATCGACCCGGAGTCGAGAATGAGTTGAGGGAAAGCATTTTGGTGGCAACTACGATCAGCAACGGGCCTCCTAGCGACACCGCCAGACCAACACTGAGCATTGCTACCATGAAACTCCCCTGTGAAGGCTAACGCTGGAGTTAAGCGGCGCGCGGCTTTTCGCGCGTCCGCTTGGACGAGAAGTTAGACCCCGACGCGGAGTCCGTGATGGAGCCTGCGAGTACTAGTATGCCGGCGAAGCCAACAACCCAGATGGGCGTGGCCCAGTAAATGCGTGCGGGTAGGATAACGAACGCGAGAAGAGTGGCCACTGCTCCTGCGGCTAGGCAACCAACAAAGAGCCGTCGGCGCCGACGTGAGAGCAGGAAGAATCGTGGGCCAAGAACAATGCGATTGGATGCCCCCAATAGCCCAGCCAGACCACCGAAGCCGAGCAAGAAAGATACCGGGGGACCCAAGAGTGCTAGCACCGACAGCGGTGCTAGCATGAGCCAAGCAAACAGCAGAACAGCCATGAGGCAGCCATGGACGTCTCTGCGATCTACCAAATTGGCCATTTTGCTGAGCATGGGGTCTAACGCTGGAATTGAGCGGCGGCGGAGCCGTCCGCCTCGAATGAGTGGTTAGGGCGCATAGAAGGTGAGCCTTGCCATCTCAAGAACCCGCCACATCGTAAAAATAAGTACGCCGCATGACAGTAACCAAAACTGCAGCCTGAAAAACGTGCGAGCAGTATTGTTCGTAGTGTCGATGGCTTGCCGGGTAATTTCAAGCGCAATTTGGGTCTCTTGGGGGCCTCTGGGTTGTGCGGGATGTGTGCCCTGCTGAAGCTGCAAAAGCAAATAGTTTGAGTACATGGCCGATTGAACGGAAGTGACATATTTGCAGCCGGAAAAAAGGCTAAGAAGCCATAGAGCCAAAGCAAAAAGGCCCGGGCTGACCCACCAGGTAAGAGCAACCCCATCTAGCTTTTGCAACCCGTAAGCAAGCGAAGCACCGGTCGCCGCCAATAGAAAGTACACATATTTGGATTGGCTGTCGGCATGAAGCCGGTTTAGATGTAAGAGGGTCTCATCGGCCACTGTTTTGCGCCCTAACGCTTGAGTTAAGCGGCGGCGCAGCCGTCCGCCTTGAACGAGTTGTTAGGCCACCATGGCAAAGAAAGGCCCATGAGTTCGCAAGATACAAGCCGAACGGCCACGTCTTCGCACAGTGACCTACAAGTTGTGGAACGCGACATATACGACGAAGGCGACGAATATGGAAAATGCGCTCCACCATACAACGCGCTGCGTTCTTGTCTTGGGGCTAGTTCCTCCGACACCACCAGGCATTTCGGTACTCCCATTTGGATGCCTAACGCCTGAGTTAAGCGGCGGCGAAGCCGTCCGCTTGGACGAGGAGTTAGACGGTTGCGACGCTGCATGCTCGGGCGACAATGTTGGCGCACGACGAACGCGAAGCTTGAGCAACCGACAACCCCAAAACTGCCAGCTCTGAAAGCCCAAGCCTGCGACGACGCCGCGCGAAATGCTGCTGCGGCGACGGACGACAAGCTAGCGCGAAGCTGGGCGAAACACACGATACGACAAACCAACACGAGCCACCGACTAACGCCTGAGTTAAGCGGCGGCGAAGCCGTCCGCTTGGACGAGGAGTTAGACGGTTGCGACGCTGCATGCTCGGGCGACAATGTTGGCGCACGACGAACGCGAAGCTTGAGCAACCGACAACCCCAAAACTGCCAGCTCTGAAAGCCCAAGCCTGCGACGACGCCGCGCGAAATGCTGCTGCGGCGACGGACGACAAGCTAGCGCGAAGCTGGGCGAAACACACGATACGACAAACCAACACGAGCCACCGACTAACGCTGGAGTTAAGCGGCGGCGCAGCCGTCCGCCTTGAACGAGATGTTAGACCATGACATGAGAGATCTCCGAAGCCATGAGCCAAACGATGGGAAGCAACACGAGGATCCATGCTAGCCAGTGAATAGGCCTACGCCATGCCCAGCCAGAAAAAATGGCGACTGCAGCAAAGCCGAGTACTGCGAAAGTAGGAAGGAAGTACCAATTTGCTGCGACTAGCTCGTATACGCCAGAGTCGACGTTATGCCCATACTTGGCGACGGTTTCCGTCACAGCTACCTGTGATGCGTGATACAGCCACGCAGCCATTGCAAGTGATGCTGCGCTGGCAACCGTGTCTATCCATGCAGCGAATTTCACTGATTTGGCCATCGTGGTCTAACGCTTAGTAGACCCCACATCGGGGCATATGCGCTCCATGCTCTCCGCTCGTTGTCTTGCCGTCAAGCAGGGGAAGTCCGTGAGGCATCAGATACTTGGCCCGGCTTCGCCGAAGTTCGCGGGTGCAGGTTGCGCATGCGTATCGTGCGAAACGGGGTAGGTATGCTTTATCACCCCGAAAACGTGAATACGCATTCCGAGGTGGTTGCGTGTTGCGGTTGCTGGATGGGGCAAGCGAATGGTGCGGGTGAGGTATGGCGAGCTGTGGGTCGTATATGTCCATGCCGGATGGCCTTGCCGCTTGGTACGGTGCCATGGTCGGCGCCGCATGCGTGGGAAGTGGGTTGCCTGCGTCGGTCCGGTCCACGCACTTGACCGCCGCGATACCATGGGCGCCTCCCCGTACGCCTGGTTTCGCTGCCCATGATCAACAATGACGTTCTCCGCAGTATCCGTTACATGCTTGATCTCAGCGATATCAAGGTGGTGGAAATCACCAAGCTTGCCGATCCGGCGTTTCCGATCGAGAAGGCGGATGTGCAGGCTTTCCTGAAGCGGGAGGACGAGGATGGCTATGCGGAGTGCAGCAACAGCACGCTGGCGCATTTCCTCGATGGGCTGGTGATCTACCGTCGTGGTCGTGACGAGAGCCGCCCGCCGCGGCCGCCGGAGAAGCGCGTCACCAACAATGTGGTGCTGAAGAAGTTGCGGGTGGCGTTCGAGCTGATGGACGTGGACATGCACCAGCTGGTGGCCGATGCCGGGTTCCCGCTGTCCAAGCCCGAGATGAGTGCGTTGTTTCGCCAGCCGGACCACAAGAATTTCCGGCTCTGTGGCGACCAGCTGATGCGTCACTTCCTGAAGGGGCTGACCCTGCGCCTGCGTGGCGAGGGCTGAGGACTTGCCATAGATCCGCCGTGATCGGGTACGAGCCCGCTTGCGGGCGATGCTTTGGCTGGGGATCCGAAAAATCTGAAAAGCATCGCCCGCGAGCGGGCTCCTACTTCAATGTTGGCGGTTGCGTCTATTCGCCGATCACCGGCCCTGGGACCGGGTGGCTGAAATCCTGCGGTGCCAGGTCCCTGGTCAGGCGGAACACGCCGGCGTGGATCTTGCGGGGCAGGACGACGTCGAGCACGGTGGTCTGGTGTGGGCCGAGCATCTCGAACAGGTCGTCGCCGGGCTTGTTGCGCGCCAGCGCGTGGTGCACCAGGCCGACGAGGTCGGCCGGTTCGATCAGCGCGCCGTAAGGGCGATGGCTGGGAACCGCGGGGCGCAGCGTCTTGCGGGTGTTGCGCGGATCAGGCACGCGGGCATCCCCGGCCAGCAGGCTGTAGTCGAAGTACAGCGACACGGTGTTGCGTGCGTGGGTGTTGGTTTGCTGGTCGTGCATGAAGCCCTGCGGCATGTGGTCGGGGCTGGCTTGCGGACCTGCCGTGAAGACGCAGCCAGTGCCGAGCAGCGGGTTGCCGGCTTCGTCGGTGAGCCGCACGATGACCATGCTGCGCGGGTCGTGAATGTGTACGCGCGGGGCAAACGGGCCGACGGGTTCCAGCTCCACCTTGTTCGCATCGCGGGTGGCGTTGGCGCTGTCGAAGCGATCGCACAGGGCGGTGTAGTCGGCCAGATCACGCACCTGCAGGCAACTCAGGATGGTGTCCACGGTGAGTGGGTCGGCGCTGGCGAGGATGCCGTGTTCGTCGCCGAAATGGGAGGCGCCGGGAATCATCCGGAATGCGCAGCGCGGTCCGCGTTGCAGGGTCAGTGACAAGGCATCGATGCCATCGGTGAGCTCGCCGGTTTGCACGGCGAGCACGGCGTGGCGTGCATTGAGGTTGGCGGCGGCGATGCGCACCACGCCGTCGGAACCGTCCTCGCCGGTATAGCTGTTGAGATGGTCGTAGAACTTGCGGTCGGGGCGATCGCCGATCAGCACGAACTGGAATTGCCCGCTGGTGGCCGGGTCGGCGCTGTGGATGTAGTCCAGATTGAGCGCCAGCGATTCCGGGCTGCCCAGTTCCAGCCAGTCAAGGATGCGCTGGCCCGGCTCCACGCCCTCCAGCCACGCTTTCAGCTTGCCCAGCTCGCTCTTGCCGAGCTGGGCCAGCGCCGAGCCATAGTTGGCCGGTGCCAGCATCACCAGGTGGGTCAGGCGGATGGTGCTGCAGCAGCCCGGTTTGTCGCGCTGTGCACGCAGCCATTCGCGCACCACCGGGCCGCCGGTGGAATGGGTGATGCAGGCGAAGTCGGGGCCGTCCAGGTGCAGGTCGCGCAGGGCGTTGTCGAAGCCGCGCACCAGGTCGTTCATGGTGACGACGTCGTCGAAGCTCACGTATTCCGACAACCAGATGTCGGCCAGCGTCAACGCGATGCCGGCTTTTGCGGCGGCCTGTTGCAGGCGTTCCGGCATCTGGCCGTAGGTGGAGGTGTCGGTGACACTCCAGCCGTGGACGAAGACGAGCGTGGCCATGGCGCAACTCCCTGTGGCGTGAGATGGCCATGATGACGGATGTTCGGCGTGGCGGGTATGACGGCAGCCGCCATCACGCCGTCAGCGACGTGGTCGGCGTGTATCTATTGCGCGGCGAGCTCTGCGCCGGGGAGCGCCGGGTCGTTGCGGTTTGTCGCGTGGCTGACCAATCGCAATGGCTGTCCCCATGGCGTCACCAGGGTGACCATGACCTGGTCCAGGCCCGGGCCTTCGGTCACGACGCTGGGGCCGCCGACGATGCGGACATGGTGGGCGCGCAGCCATGTGGCGGTGGCGCGGACATCGTCGGTCGCCAATGTGCCGGCCAGTGCATGCGATGCGGTGGCCGTACCAAGGGTGAGCGAGACGATATTGCCGTTGCCGCAGTCGAGCAGGGCGGTCTGCGAGGTTTCGGCGCCCGCATCCACGGGGACGCAGTTCAGCATGCTGCGGAAGAAGTGCACGGCGTTGGGCAGGTTGGTGACCTGCATGGCCAGATAGCCGCTGTTGCCGGGCGGGGTGGCGCGGGCGGGCAGGGTCGTCAGCGCCAGGAAAGCCGTCGCCAGGAGCGGAAGCAGCAACCTGGCGGTGATCGACCGGGTTGTCATCGAAGTGTTCACGGTGGGGTGTCCGTTGGGGTACCGCCTCAATGGGGTCGTCCAATGGCCGCGCCAATACGACTTTTGTCACCACAGTGTTTCCCTGCAGTACGCAATCGGCGAGTTGTCACGGGGACTGGGTTAGGCTGGGCCATCTCTGGGGGACGCAGGTGCGGCCATGGTTTTCACGGTGCTTCTGGTGTTGCTGGTGCTGGCCGGGTTGGCGGCATGGCGTCGACACCCACGATGGGCCTGGGGTTTCGGTGGCGTGGCACTGCTGCTGTTTCTGCTGGTGAGTTGCGGACCGGTGCCGCGCTGGTTGCTGACGCGCCTGCAGCAGCCTTATGCCGCTATGCCGCAGCAAGACTGGGCGGCCCGCAATGCCATCGTGTTGCTGGGTTTCGGTACCGAGCTGCCGCAGGCGGGCGGGGCGCCGCAGCCGTCGATCCTGGCCGACGGGCGCATCGTGAAAGCGGCGGAGCTGTACCACGAGTGCAAGGCTGCCGGTCGGCAATGCCTGTTGCTGGTCAGCGGTGGCGACAGCCAGCGCCATCACGTGGCCGAGGCGACGGTGTACGGCGAGGTGCTGCGCCGGCTCGGCGTTCCGGTGCAGGATCTGATGCTGGAAACGCGCAGCCGCAGCACCTGGCAGAACGCGCAGTTCAGTCGCCCGCTGTTGCAGGCCTATGGGCCACAGCGCGTATTCCTGGTGAGCTCGGGCTTCCATCTGCGTCGCAGCCTGCTGTACTTCGCGCACTTCGGCATCCATCCCGTGCCGGTGAGCGGCGGTGAATTGCGGGCGCGGATGTCGTCATGGCCGCAGTCATGGAACGTGGCGGTATGCGACATCGCGCTGCATGAGTACGCAGGCATTGCGCGTTACTACGAGTACAACCTGATGGGCTGGAATGCACCGTCGTTGCCGCCGTTGACGGCCGGCAAATGATGGCCGGCCGGCGGCGCACGGGATGCCGCCGTGGCGACATCCCGTGGGTGATTCAGGCGGCCTTGTCCAGCGAAGCCAGGTCGATCACGAAGCGATAGCGCACGTCGCTCTTGAGCATGCGCTCGTAGGCGTGGTCGATGTCCTGGATATCGATCATCTCGATGTCCGCGCCAATGCCGTGCTGCGCGCAGAAATCCAGCATTTCCTGGGTTTCCGGAATGCCGCCGATCAGCGATCCCACGACAGCGCGGCGCTTGCGGATCAGCTGGCCGGCGCTGGCCGGCGGGTCGATCGGCTCAAGCAGGCCGACCAGGCACAAGGTGCCGTCCAGTTTCAGCGTGGCCAGGTACGGGTTGAGATCGTGCTGGTGCGGCACGGTGTCGAGGATGAAATCGAAGTGGCTGGACACGGCCTTCATCTGGCTTGCGTCGGTGGACAGCACCACGTGATCGGCGCCCAACCGGCGTGCCTCGGCTTCCTTGCCCGGCGAACGGGTAAACAACGTGACCTCGGCGCCCAGCGCCTTGGCGAATTTCAGTCCCATGTGGCCAAGTCCACCCAGGCCGACCACGGCCACCTTGCTGCCCTTGCCGATGTTCCAGTGGCGCAGCGGCGACCAGGTGGTGATGCCGGCGCACAGCAACGGCGCGGCCGCTTTCGGGTCCAGCCCGTCGGGGATGCGCAGCACGAATTTCTCCGCGGTCACGATGCGTTCGGAATAGCCGCCGTGGGTGGGGCTGCCGTCGTGGCGATCGGTGCTGTTGTAGGTGAAGGTGGCGCCTTCCTCGCAGTACTGTTCCAGCCCGTGCGCACAGGCCTCGCAATGCTGGCAGGAGTCGACCATGCAGCCGACGCCGACCATGTCACCGACCTTGAACTGGCTGACCGTGGCGCCGACCGCGCTGACCCGGCCGATGATCTCGTGGCCCGGCACCATCGGATAGATGCTGCCGCCCCATTCGTTGCGCACCTGGTGCAGGTCGGAGTGGCATACGCCGCAGTAAAGGATGTCGATGACCACGTCATCCGGGCGCGGATCGCGGCGTTCGAAGCGGAACGGGCCCAGCGGCTGGGTGGCGGATTGGGCAGCATAGCCACGAATGGTCTGGGGCATGGGTTTCTCCTGGATGGAATCGGTTGCCAAGGCCACAAAGTATGCGCAGCAAGGGCTGGGTGCCGGTAGCCGGATCCTGCGCGATCCTTGCCTGATTCTGCAGGAATGGCCGTGATGGACTCGCACATGCGTGCAGGAACAGGCAATCTGGCACGACTTTCCGCGGTGGCAGGCCATGGCCATGAATACTGATTTCGCCGTAACGGACGCAAGCGCGCGGCTGGAGCGCGACCGCCTGGAGCTGGCCGCGCGGATCGAGCGCCGAGCCGGCAGCGATGGACTCCACACGACGCCGTTGCCGGCGCTGAGCTTCTTTCGTGCCGCGATACCGGGTACCCAGGTTTGCGCGATCTACGAGACCGGCTTGGTGCTGGTGGCGCAGGGCGCCAAGGAACTGCAACTGGGCGGCGAAACCTATCGCTATGACGCGGCCAATTATCTGATCGCTTCGGTTGATCTGCCGGTGTCCTCGGAAGTGGTGGTGGCCAGCGCGGAACAGCCGTATCTCTGCGCGATGCTGCGCCTGGACACGCGGCGTCTCGGCGAGCTGCTGGCCGAGGCAAGCCCGCAGTTTCCGGCGGGCGTGAGCGGGCGCGGCATTTCGGTCAGCCCGGTCGACGGCGCGATACTCGACGCCATGTTGCGGCTGGTGCGCCTGCTCGACGCGCCCGCCGACCTGCCGGTGCTGGCGCCGCTGATCGAACGCGAGCTGATGTATCGGCTGCTTGTCGGCGAGCAGGGGCCGCGCCTGCGTCACGTGGCCACGGCCGGCAGTCGCGGCCAGTGCGTTTCGCATGCGATCGGCTGGCTGAGACGGCATTACCACGAACCATTGCGCATCGATGCGCTGGCCGAGACGGTGAACATGAGCGCGTCGTCGCTGCACCACCATTTCCGTGCGATCACCGCGATGAGCCCGCTGCAATACCAGAAGCAGTTGCGTCTGCAGGAAGCGCGGCGTTTGCTGCTGGCACGGCAGTGCGACGTGGCCTCCGCAGCGCATCGGGTCGGCTACGAAAGCCCGTCGCAATTCAGTCGCGAATACAGCCGACTGTTCGGCGCGCCGCCGCTGCGCGACGTGGAGCAGTTGTTGCAGCACGGCTCCACGGCCGATGCGGTATCACTGGCGGGTTGAGGGGGAACTTCAGCCCTCGCGCATCACCATCAGGCGCAGTTCGCTCATGTCCTCGATGGCGTAGCGGATGCCTTCGCGGCCGAGGCCGGAAAGCTTGATGCCACCGTACGGCATGTTGTCGACGCGGAAGCTGGGGATGTCGTTGACCACCACGCCGCCTTGCTCCAGTTCGTTCCACGCGCGCATGGCGTGGTCCAGGCTGTCGGTGAAAATGCCGGCCTGCAGGCCGTAGTCGGAATCGTTGACCATCGCCACGGCCTCGTCGAACTTCTTGAACGGGGCGAGCAGGGCGAACGGGCCGAACGCTTCCATGCGATTGACCTTGGCGTCGGTCGGCACGTTTTCCATCAGCGTGGCATCGAGCATGTTGCCGTTGCGCTTGCCGCCGCACAGCAGTTTGCCGCCGGCTTTCTTCGCTTCCAGAATCCAGCCGTGCAGACGCTCGGCGGCGGCTTCGTCGATCATCGGGCCCAGGAACACGCTCTTGTCCTTCGGGTCGCCGGACTTGAGTTTCTTCGTGGCGGCGACCAGCTTGCGCTTCAATGCGTCGTAGATGTCCGCGTGGGCGTAGATGCGTTGCACGCCGATGCAGCTCTGGCCGGACTGGTAGAACGCGCCGAAGATCAGCCGTTCGACCACCTTGTTCAATTTCGCGCCCTGGTCGGCGTCGATGATGCAGGCCGCGTTGCCGCCCAGTTCCAGCGTGACCTTCTTGCGCCCGGCCTTCGCCTTCAGCTCCCAGCCGATCTGGCCGCCGGTGAAGGACAACAGCTTCAGGCGTTCGTCCTCCACCAGCGGCGCGGCGTGCTTGCCGTCCAGGGTGAGGATGGAGAACGCACCTGCGGGCAGGTCGGTTTCGGCCAGCACCTGGCCGATGATCAGCGCGCCGATCGGGGTTTTCTCCGAGGGCTTGAGCACGAACGGGCAACCCGCCGCGATCGCCGGCGCCACTTTGTGCGCGACCAGGTTCAACGGGAAATTGAACGGCGTAATGAACGATACCGGGCCCAGCGGCACGCGCTTGGTGTAGCCGTGGTAGCCGTCCAGCCGCGCCGCCAGTTCCAGGTTCAGCGTCTCGCCGTTGATGCGCACCGCTTCCTCGGCGGCGATGCGAAAGGTGTCGATCAGGCGGGTCACTTCGCCGGCCGCATCCTTGATCGGCTTGCCGGCTTCGATGCACAGCGCTTCGGCCAGTTCGTCGCGGCGTTCGCTGAAACGCTCCACGCAATGCTGCAGCACTGCCTGGCGTGCCCACGGCTTGAACTCGCGCATCGGCCGCGCCGCCTTCACCGCGGCGACGATGGCCTTCTCGGTGGCCTTGGCATCCGGCACCGCCACACGGGTGGCGATCTTGCCGCTGAACTTGTCGCGCACGTCCAGCATTTCCTTCGAGGTCTGCGGGCGGTTGGCGAGGTAATAGGGGTAGGTCTTGTCGAGCATGGATGTCTCCGGGTCAGACCGCTGCGCTGAGCTGGCGGATTTGTTCGTCGAGAATGCGGTGGTTGTCGGAATAGTCGATGGCCAGGTCGATCAGGTGCACGCCGCCCTGCGCATAGGCTTGCTGCAAGGTGGGCAGGAACTCGTCGGCGCTGGCCGGGCGATGGCCGTGCGCACCGTGCGCTTCGGCAAACATCACGAAATCCGGATTGCCGAACTGCATGCCGTAATCGGCGTAACCCATCTCGGCCTGCTTCCAGCGGATCATGCCGTAGGCATCGTCGCGGAGCAGCAGGATCACAAGGTCGAGCTTCAGCCGTACCGCGGTTTCCAGCTCCTGCGCATTCATCATGAAGCCGCCGTCGCCGCAGATCGCCAGCACCTTGCGCTCCGGATACACCATCTTCGCCGCCATCGCCGAGGGCAGGCCGGCGCCCATCGTGGCCAGTGCGTTGTCCAGCAATACGGTGTTCGGCTGGCGGGCACGGTAGTAACGCGCATACCAGAGTTTGTACATGCCGTTGTCCAGGCACAGCACGCCGTCGTCTGGCATGGCGCGGCGGGTATCGGCGACGATGCGCACCGGGTGCATCGGAAAACGCGCGTCGTCGGCGTGTTCCTGCAGTTGTTCGTGGAACGCGTGGCGCACCTTGTCGAAGTAGTCGAAATTCCAGTGTTTCTGTGGTTGCAGCGCGTCGGTGAGCCGTTCGATGGTGTGCGCGATGTCGCCGACCACCTCGATCTGCGGGAAGTACACGGTGTCCACTTCGGCCGAGGCGAAGTTGATGTGGATCACCGTGCGCCGGCCCTTGCGCATGAAGAACGGCGGCTTCTCCACCACGTCGTGGCCGGCGTTGATGATCACGTCGGCAGCGTCGATCGCGCGGTGCACGAAATCGCCATCGGACAGCGCGGCGTTGCCCAGCCACAGCGGGTGGTCCTCGTCGACCACACCCTTGCCCATCTGGGTGGTGAAGAACGGGATGCCGAGTTTGTCGATGAAGTCGCGCAAGGCCACTGCCGTGCGCTGGCGGTTGGCGGCGGCACCGATCATCAGGATCGGATGGCGTGCCGCGCTGATCGCTTCGGCCGCCTGCACCAGCGCGGCATCGTCGGCCGAGGGGCGGCGGGCGTATTCGGTGGGCAGCAGGATCGCGTCGCCGACGTCGTCGCGGGCGATGTCCTCGGGCAACTCCAGGTGTACCGCGCCGGGGCGTTCCTCCTCGGCGCGGCGGAACGCTTCGCGCACCCGCGCGGGAATCGTCGGTGCGGAAACCAGCTGGCGCGTGTACTTGGTCAGTGGCTGCATCATGTCGACCACGTCGACCAGTTGGAACAGCCCCTGCTTGTGCGTGCGGATGGGTTTCTGGCCGGTGATCATCAGCATCGGCATGGCGCCGAGCTGGGCATAGGCCGCCGCGGTGACGAGGTTGGTGGCGCCGGGACCGAGCGTGGACAGCGCCACGCCGGCTTCGCCGGTGAGTCGGCCCCAGGTGGCGGCCATGAAGCCTGCGCCCTGTTCATGGCGGGTTACCACCAGCCGGATCGACGATTCGCGCAGCGCCTCCACCAGGTCCAGGTTTTCCTCGCCCGGTACGCCGAAGATGCAAGACACGCCTTCGGCTTCCAGGGCCTTTACGAACAGTTGCGCCGCTTTCATGCGGACCTCCGTCGATGGAAAGCGTGCAGGATGCGGCAGTGTGCGTTCAGTCCACGTGAGACCGGTAGCGTGCAGGCTCAGTCGGAATCCGGCTCGACCCGCAACGGCAATTCGCCATCGGCGAGGCGAGCGCGCAATTTCGCGTCGGCGGCCACGCCATGGGTCGAGCGCAGCACCTTGCCATCGGCATCGAACAGGATCGCGTAACCGCGTTCCAGCGTGGCCAGCGGGCTGACCGCGTGCAGGGCGCGGGCGGATTGCTGCAAGGTGAGGCGGTCGCGTTCCAGCCGACGCTCGATCGACTGGCGCAGGCGCTGCGCCTGTTCGGCGAGCTGACGTCGCAGCAGTTGCAGGCGTTGTTGCGGATGCCGGGCGAGCAGACGTGCGTGGACGCGATCGAGTCGCGACTGACGCTGCTGTTGCTGTTCGCGCAGGCTGCCAAGCAGGCGGCGGTGCAAGTGGACCAGTCGTTCGCGATCGCGTGCCAGGCGTGCCTGCGGACGCTGTGCCTGCAGGCGCGCGAGCAGGTGGTCGACGCGCTGGCCATGACCTTGCAGGCGGCGTTGCTGCAGGGTAGCCAGGCGTTGTTGCAATTGATGAAGGTGGCGGCCGAGTGCCTGCGCATCGGGCACCAGCAATTCGGCCGCGGCGGAGGGCGTCGGTGCGCGCAGGTCGGCGACGAAGTCGGCGATGCTGAAATCCACCTCGTGGCCGACGGCGGAAACCACCGGCACCGCGCTGGCGTGGATCGCGCGCGCCACCGCCTCGTCGTTGAAGGCCCACAGGTCTTCCAGCGAGCCACCGCCGCGGGTGAGCAGCAGCACGTCGTAGCGTGCGCTGGCCGACGCTTTTTTCAGCATCGCCACGATCGCCGGCGGTGCTTCGCGGCCCTGCACGGGGACCGGCAAAATGTCCACGTCGGCCAGTGGCCAGCGTCGTGACATCACGCTCAGCACGTCGCGCACCGCCGCGCCGGTAGCCGAGGTGATCACGCCGATGCGCCGGGCAAAACGGGGCAGGGGACGTTTGCGCGCAGGGTCGAACAGGCCTTCGGCATCAAGCTGTGCCTTCAACCGTTCGAACTCGCGTTGCAGGGCACCTTCGCCGGCCGGTTCCATGTGCTCGGCGACCAGTTGGAATTCGCCACGCGGTTCGTACAGGCCGACCCGCGCACGCAGCAACACCTGCATGCCGTCGACCGGCTTGAAGCGCAGCGCAACGGTTTTCGGGCGGAACATCGCGCAGCGCACCTGCGCGCCGCTGTCCTTCAGGGTGAAATACATGTGGCCCGATGCCGGGCGCGCCACGTTGGACAGTTCACCCTCGATCCACACCAGCGGCAGCGCGTCTTCCAGCAGTCCCCGCACCAGCCGGTTCAGCGTGCTGGGGGTGAGGATGTGGCGCGGCGTGGCCGGTTGGTCGTCGGACGGATGCATGGAGGCGGGAGACTAGCATGGATCGCTTGCGGAACAGCGGCTTGGGTGGGTCTGTGGAAGTGCTTTCTCATGAACAGGGCTGTGCCCGACAAGGGCCGGTCCGCGTGGGCGAACGCTAATCCGCCTCGCCGAGATGCCGGCGCCGGTTGCGCCGATGCTGGCGCCACAGCCGGATGCCGAGGTTGAGTGCGAACCACGCCGCGAGCAGGCCCAATGGCCAGGCGATCACGGCGGGCCAGAGAATAGCCACGATCGCCAGCACGAGCAGCAGCGCAGCCCCGCCGAGCAGCGGGCCGGTGGCGGTGTCACCCAGCACGCGGCGATCGCTGAGTGCGGCGCCGACGGTGTTGGCAATGCGCAGCGCACCGGCAGCGGTGCGGCCGGAACTGCCACCGCCCTTGCGCGGGTGCGGTGGCCGGGCTTCGCTGCTCTGTACCTTTTCGCCGCGCCGTCGGCGACGTGGCGCCAGCACGATTTCGGTGGCGTTCTCCAGGTCGCGTTCGTACTGCGCGGCGAGCTGGCTGGCGAAGCCGGCATCTTCCACGGCCACGTCGATTTCGCGATTACCGAGCCAACTGGCGATATTGAGGTTGGACGAGCCGACCCGCGCCCATTGGCCATCGGCCACGGCGGTCTTGGCGTGCAGCATCGAGCCGTTCCATTCGAATACGCGGATGCCCGCCTTCAGCAGCGGGCGATAGCCGGAGCGCGACAGGCTGCCCACGGCGGGAATGTCGCTGCTGCCAGGCACCAGCAGGCGCACGTCCACGCCGTCGCGCGCGGCGGAAACCAGCGCCTGCACGTAGGGCGCCATCCCGACGAAGTAGGCATCGGTGAGCCACAGCGTGCGGCGCGCCATCGCGGCAATCAGCTGGTCGAGCCGGTACATGCCGGCGGTGGACGGATGGGTGGCGATCACGCGCAGCGCGATGTCGCCCGCGCTGACCGGCGGCACAGGTTCCTGCGGGCGCTCGGGCAGCGGCGCGCCGGTCTGGCGCCAGCTGTCGGCGAACGCCGCGATCAGTTCGCCCACCGCGGGGCCTTGCAGCGCCACGCCGGTATCGCGCCAGGGCGGCACGCCACGGTCGGCATCGCCCAGCCATTGCGCACTGATGCACACCCCGGACAGGAAACCGTGCCGTCCATCCACCACCAGCGTCTTGCGGTGGTCGCGACTGATCCAGCCGAACGACTGGCCCAGTTGTGGCGGATTGAACACGCGCACCTCGCCGCCGGCATCGCGCAACGGTTTCCAGAATGCGGCACGCGACTGACCCAGGCAGCCCATCCAGTCGCAGATCACGGCCACCAGCACGCCGTCGCGGGCGCGGTCGACCAGTGCATCACGGAAACGACGGCCGACGTCATCGTCGCGGATGATGTAGTTCTCCAGCAGTACGCTGTGCCGTGCCTGTTTGATCGCCTGCAGCCACGCCGTGTAGTTGGCCTCGGCATCGATCAGCAACTCCACCGCATTGCCACCCAGCAGCGGCGCACCGGCGGCGCGGCTGAGCGCCTGCTCGGCCAGCAGACGGTAAGGCGAGGATGCGGTAAGCGGGGAAGGTGGCATGCAGCGAAGTGTAGGCCATGCATGGCTTCACCCATGTGCAGGAATCGTGCACGTTGCGGTGGACAACAAGGGCGCCTCGAACAACCTCCTTGTGCAGGAGCGCAACCTGTGCGCGAACGCTTTTGGTGAGGTATCGCGAAAGGCCAATCGCGCACGGGGTGCGCTCCTGCCCGGCTTGGGCCGGGTTTCGAGGCCGCCATCAGGGTGGTTCAGAGGTTCCTCCGTGGTGTGCGCCGCGTCGCAACCACGACACCAGCGTGAACGCGTGGCGCGTTTGCCATCACAAGGGTTCTGGCATGATCGGGCCATGTCACCGGATCAACGACTTGCCGATACCGATGCCTGTGCCCGCCTGATCGTCGAACGGGTGGGCGCGGACCTGCGCGTGGCCGCGCCGCTGGGACTGGGCAAGCCGCACGGGCTGCTCAATGCGCTGTACCGGAGGGTGCATGCGGACACCTGGCGGTCGATGACGCTGTACACCGCGTTGTCGCTGACCCGTCCGCAGCCGAGACCGGGCCTGGAAGCGCGCTTCCTGCAGCCGTTTCTAGACCGGCATTTCGGCGCGGACTGCGAAGATCCGCAGTACGCGCTGGACCAGGCCCGCGGCACGCTGCCGCCGAACGTGGCCGTGCACGAGTTCTACCTGCAGTCCGGCGCGATGCTGCATTCGGGCAGTGCGCAGCGCAGCTACATCAGCCAGAACTACACCCACGTGGCGCGCGACCTGGTGGTGCAGGACATCAACCTGCTGGTGCAACTGGTGGCGCGGCGCGAGACACCGACGGGCGTGCGTTACAGCCTGTCGTGCAATCCCGATCTCACGCTGGATTTTCTCGATCGGCTGAAGGCCGCCGGCAAGCCGCGTCCGTTGTGCGTGGCGGTGGTGCATCCACAGTTGCCCTACCTGAGCGGCAACGCCGAGGTGGCGGAAGACTTCTTCGACATCGAGTTGATGCCCGCCGCGTCGCCGCCGCTGTTCGCGTTGCCGCGCCAGCCGGTGGACACGGTCGAATACGCGCTGGGCCTGCATGCCAGTGCGCTGGTGAAGGACGGCGGCTGCCTGCAGATCGGCATCGGCGCCCTGTCCGATGCACTGGTCAAGGCCTTGCTGCTGCGTCATCAGGACAACCGGTCATGGCGTGCGGCGTTGCAGGCGCTGGATTCCGGCCAGACCACGCATGCCGCGGCCGCGCATTACGGCGGGCTGGATGCGTTTGAAAGCGGGCTGTACGGCGCCAGCGAGATGGTGATGGACGGCTTCATGCACCTGCAGCGTGCCGGCATCCTCAAGCGGCGCAGCTGGGACAACATGGCACTGGAGCGCGCCTCTGCGGCCGGTCGCCTGCCCGCTGACGTGCCGGGTGGACATTACCTGCGTGGCGCATTTTTCCTGGGCACACGCGAGCTGTACGACTGGCTGGCTGCGACCGAGGCGGCCGATCCCGACGCCATCGACATGTGCCGTGTTTCCAACGTCAACCAGCTTTACGGCGATCACCAGGTGCTGGCGTCGCTGCAGCGTCGCGGCGCGCGTTTCTTCAACACCTGCATGATGGCGACGCTGCTCGGCGCGGCCGTGTCCGACACGCTGGAAGATGGCCACGTGGTCAGCGGCGTGGGTGGCCAGTACAACTTCGTGGCGATGGCGCACGAATTGCCTGACGGGCGTTCGGTGCTGCTGCTGCGCGCCACCCGGCAAGGCAGCGCCGGCGTGCAGACCAATATCCGCTGGAACTACGGCCAGACCACCATTCCGCGCCATCTGCGCGATCTGGTGGTGACCGAATACGGCGTGGCCGACCTGCGCGGCAAGAGCGACAGTGAGTGCATCGAAGCGATGCTGTCGATCACCGATGCCCGTTTTCTCGATGCACTGGCCGCCGAAGCCAAGGCGCACGGCAAGCTGTCGCTGGACTTCCACATCCCCGACGCCTGGCGCCAGCACACGCCGGAACACTTGCGCGAAACGCTGGCCCCGTGGCGCGAGCAGGGACTGTTGCCCACATTCCCCTTCGGCAGCGATTTCGACGAAGTGGAGCAGCGCCTGCTGCCCGCGTTGAAGTGGCTGCAAACCGAAGGCGCCACATGGCGCGGACGCTACCGCTTGCTGCGCGCTGTTCTGCAACGCCGGGAACCTGTTTCCGGGGAAGATGAGGCACTGCTGCGGATGGGATTGCAGTCGCCGGCTGCCCTCGGTGAGCGCCTGCAGCGGCGATTGCTGCAGGCTGCGCTCCGGCATTGAGTGCGGGGTGTTCAGGTTGCGTTAGCGGCGCTTGCGAAAGGCGCGACCGAGATACTGGATGACCAGGTGTTCGTCCATTGGAAGTGCTTCCAGCTTTCGTTCTATTGCCTTGACGGAGATGTACCGCTAGCGTGCCGCCATCTTCGATGTCGGGGGTTCCGTCCGCCTGCCGGCGGCCGGGTTCATTTTCTCGCTCGCCCGAGAAAACGGAACTAAAAGAGGGGCGCCCTGCGTTCGCGCCCACCGGCTCTGCGAGCCGGCGGGTCCGCGCCCGGCTACGGGGGTTCGCCGACAGGGCATCGGGCAACTGCGTCCTGCGTTGCCTCAACTCCGGCATCCATGCCGTCGCCTGCCCTGGCGTCGAACTGGCCGGCATCCATGCCGACCACCCTGCGGGCCTGATCCTCCGCCGCGCGCCGCTTCTCGAAGGGGATGAAAACCGCACACCACAGCGCCAAGTTCGACCACACGCGTCCGCTCTTCCTACCCCTCAGTTTTCGGTGACGGCGCGGCGTGGCCGTGCGTGTAACAGGAAGTGTCACGCAGGTTCCAAACACCTCGACCGATCAGGCTTGTAGGGTCGGCGGGTCCCATCAGGCCATTTCTCTGGGTTACGTCTCTTTGGGCCAGCAAAGAGAGGTAACTCGGGCGCCGGCAGGCGCTCGAAAGCCCGCTGCAAGCGAGCCAGCCATCGACCACGCCAATGCGAGCGAAAGCCCGCCGCAGGCGAGCCACCCATCGATCACGTCAGAACGAGCGAAAGCCCGCCACAGGCGAGCACAGTGACGATCACGCCAGAACGAGCGAAAGCCCGCCGCAGGCGAGCAACCGATGCGCAAGCACCTCCCGAAAACAATCAAACATATTCAATCGAGTATCCTTGTAAGCATCGCCACACCAAGTGGCACCCCAACATTCCCAGTCGACCGATCCATGAACGAATTCCCCCCCCAGCAACCGCGCCCGGCCGAGCCGGCGGCCCGTCGTCCCAGCGTGGGCGTGCAGATCGGCAAGGTGAAAGTGGGTGGTGGCGCGCCCATCGTGGTGCAGTCGATGACCAACACCGACACCGAGGACCCGGCAAGCACGGCGAAACAGATTGCCGAACTGGCCCGTGCCGGTTCCGAGCTGGTGCGCATCACGGTGAACACGCCGGCGGCCGCGGCTGCAGTGCCGCACATCCGCGATCGCTTGGCGATGATGGGCGTGGAGGTGCCGATCATCGGCGACTTCCACTACAACGGCCACCAGTTGCTGGAACGCGAGCCGGCCTGCGCCGAGGCGCTGGCGAAATACCGCATCAATCCGGGCAACGTCGGTTTCGGCAAGAAGCACGAAAGCCAGTTTGCCTCGATCATCGAAAAGGCGATCCAGTACGGCAAGCCGGTACGCATTGGCGCCAACTGGGGTTCGCTGGACCAGTCGATGGTGGCCCGTCTGATGGACGAGAACGCCACTCGCGCCGAACCGTGGGACGCCTCCCACGTGGCGCGCGAGGCGCTGATCCGTTCGGCGCTGGATTCGGCCACGCGGGCCGAGGAACTTGGCCTGCCGCGTGATCGCATCATCCTGTCGTGCAAGGTCTCCGGTGTGCAGGAGCTGATCGCGGTGTACCGCGACATTTCCACGCGCTGCGATTACGCGTTGCACCTGGGCCTGACCGAGGCCGGCATGGGTTCGAAGGGCATTACCGCGTCCAGTGCGGCGCTGGCGGTGCTGTTGCAGGAAGGCATCGGCGATACCATCCGCATCTCGCTTACGCCGGAACCGGGTGCTTCGCGCACCGGCGAGGTGATCGTGGCGCAGGAGTTGTTGCAGACCATGGGCCTGCGTTCGTTCACGCCGCTGGTCACCGCCTGTCCGGGTTGCGGCCGTACCACCAGCGAGTTCTTCCAGGAACTGGCCAAGGTGGTGCAGGAGCACGTGCGCGAACAGATGCCGCTGTGGCGGGTGAAGTACGACGGCGTGGAAAACCTCACCCTGGCGGTGATGGGCTGCATCGTCAACGGGCCGGGCGAATCCAAGCACGCCAATATCGGCATTTCGCTGCCCGGCAATGGCGAGGCGCCGGCGGCCCCGGTGTTCATCGACGGCGAAAAGGCGATGACCCTGCGCGGGGATAACATTGCCCGTGAATTTGTGGGCATACTGGACGAGTACGTAGCCCGGAAGTATGTGGCCCGCGCGGACTGAAGCGCGAACAACGGCACACCAGCGGGCCTGGGGCGATGGCAGGATGTCGGCTTTGCGTGGATGCGCATGTAAGGGGGCATGACGTTGACGACCAGTCCGCAATTTCGCACCGCGTCCATCTACGTGGTCATCGCCGTCGTCTGGATCTGGTTTTCCGATCGGGCGCTTGAGTGGATGGTGCATGACCCGCAGCGGCTCACCTGGTTGCAAAGTCTCAAGGGCTGGTTGTTCGTGCTTGGCTCGGGCGTGCTGCTGTACGCGATGGTCGGGCATGCCGTGCGTCGGCTCGCCGTCGCCAATGCCGAGCTGGTGGCCGGCAACGAGCAATCATTGCGCGTGCTGGTGGAGGCGATGGATGCGCGGCACAAGGAAACCAGCGATCACTCCGACCGTGTGACCCGCATGTCGGTGGGGCTGGGACGGCTGGCCGGCATGAAGGATGAAGCCTTGCGCAACCTGCGCTTCGGCGCGTTGCTGCACGACATCGGCAAGCTGGCGTTGCCCGATGCCATCCTGATCAAGCCGGGCAAGCTCGACGAGGCGGAAACCGCGTTGATGCGCACGCATCCGAAGATCGGGCACGACATGCTGCAGAAAGTGGGCTTCTTGCGCGCCGCCTCCGACGTGCCATACAGCCACCACGAACGCTGGGATGGCGCCGGTTATCCGCAGGGCTTGCGTGGCGAGGCGATCCCGCTGGCGGCGCGCGTGTTCAGCGTGGTGGACGTGTGGGATGCACTGAGCCATCCGCGCGTGTACAAGCCGGCATGGCCGCAGGACGAAGTGATTGCGTACCTGCGCCAGGTGGCCGGCTCCCAACTCGATCCGCATCTGGTCGCGTTGTTCCTGAACCATCTCGACGAACTGAAGCTGCTGGCGCATGCCGAGACCGGCGCGCCGTCAGGTTCCTGACAGCAGATCCTGTGCGGGTCGGGCGGCGCCATCGCTCCAGCTGCCTTCGACGAGCGGGAGCGCCACCAATTCGCGTACCCGGGCAAGGAAGTCGATGCGCGGGATTTCCAGCGCACCGAGTGACAGCAGGTGCGGGTTGACCACCTGCGCATCGAGCAGCGGGAAGCCCCACTCGCGCAAGCGTGCAGCCAGCGCCATCAGCGCGACTTTCGAGCCGCCGCTTTGGCGACTGAACATCGATTCGCCGCAGAACAATCGGCCGATCGCCACGCCGTAGATGCCACCGACCAGGTGGCCACCATCCCATACCTCGACGCTATGTGCGTGGCCCTGGGCGTGCAGGGCGGTGTAGGCGTTCATCATCGCGGGGGTGATCCAGGTGCCGGGCTCGTCCTGACGTGGTTCGGCGCAGGCTTCGATCACTTCACGGAACGCGCGGTCCACGCTGACGTGCCAGGACGTGCGCGCCAGCAGGCGGCGCAGGCTGCGGTTCGGTTTCAGCGCGCCGGTATCGAACACGCAACGCGGATCGGGCGACCACCACAGGATCGGCTGGCCTTCGCCGTACCACGGAAAGATCCCCCGTGCGTAGGCCGCCAGCAGGCGTTGCGGTGAAAGATCGCCACCGAAGGCGAGCAGGCCGTTCGGTTCGGGCAGGGCGCGCGCCGGATCGGGAAAGCGGTCCGGCGCATCGTCTTCGAGCAGGGGCAGGCGGATCATGGTCGGTGCAGACGGTTTTGCTTACCTGCGGACGAAGCTGCGCATGGCTTGTCCTTGCGTGGTGCGAAACACTTGGGGGCGCGGCATGCCTTCATCGGAGGCGATGAACACGAAACGGTCGCCATCGAGCGTGTAGATGGCGGGAAGAGGCTTGCCTGCATCCGATCCCATCGAGTCCGTCCAGGTGATGGCCTTGGGGGTTGCCGAGGCATCGATCTCGAAGCTGCCTTCCAGCAACAACCCGCCCTCGATGGTGCGCACCTCGAAGTGCTGGCCACGGATCACGGTGATGGCCCCGGGCGCGCCATGGATGTCGGGCGGATTGGCTACCCCGTTTTCCTCGAAATCGACTTGTTCCCATGTGCCCTGCAAGGCGGCAAGGTCGCGCGCGGAAGCGTCGGCGGCAAGCGTGTCGTGGATGTGCGGCATGTGCATCCTTATCGGTAGCTGGGGCCTTCTCGCATGAAGACCGCTGCATGATGCCACGTCAGCGCTTGGCGTACGGCGTGTGCGCGAGCAAGGTTTCGGTGTAGGCGGCCATGTCCGCGGATTCGTGTTCAAGCGCTTTCTGCACGGCCTCGCGGAAACCCTCATGCACAAGATAGTGGCGGGAGTGCGTCGTGGCCGGCAGGAAACCGCGTGCCAGCTTGTGCTCGCCCTGCGCGCCGGGTTCGAAACGCTGCAGCTTGCGCGCGATGGCGTATTCGATGCCGCGGTAGTAGCACAGCTCGAAATGCAGGCCGGGCACTTCGATGGTGGCGCCCCAGTAGCGGCCGTACAGAACGTCGTCGCTGTGCAGGAACAACGCCATCGCCACGATCTCGTCGCCGTTGCGCGCCAGGGCGAGTTGCACGGTATCGCCCAGCTCGCCGAGGCGACTGAAGAAGGCGGTGGTCAATGCGGCGTGGTTGCCCCGGGCATCGAAGGTGGCCTGGTACAGCGCATGGATCTGGCGCCATTCGTCCAGCCGCAATTCACGGCCGGCGCGCCATTCGATGTCCAGGCCGCTGCTGGCGACGCGGGCGCGTTCGTGATGGATGTTCTTGCGCTTCTTGTGGTTGAGCGTGGCAAGGAAATCCTCGAAGTCGCGCCAGCCGCGGTTGTGCCAATGGAACTGCACATCGGTACGTGCGAGCCAGTCCATGTCGAAGGCGGTCGCTTCGTGCTCGGTGAGGAAATTGGCGTGGACCGACGACAGGCCGCGCTGCTCGGCTTCCTCACGCATTGCCTCGACCAGTGCACGTTGCAGGATCGGCGCCTGCATCGCGTCATTGCCGACCAGCAGGCGCGGACCGGGCACCGGCGAATACGGCACGCCGCAGAGCAGCTTGGGGTAGTACTGGCCACCGGCACGTTCCCACGCACTGGCCCAGCTCCAGTCGAACACGAACTCGCCGTGCGAATTGCCTTTCAGGTACAGCGGCGCGGCGGCCACCAGGCGGTCGCGTTCGTACAGCCCGAGGTGATGGACCTGCCAGCCCCATTCGGGGCGCACGCAGCCGTCGCGTTCCAGCGCATGCAGGAACGCGTGTGAGACAAACGGATTGTCGTCCGGCCGAAGCGCGTCCCAGTCGGCCTGCGGCATGTCGGCGACATGGGCGTGGAAGCGTGTGATGAGCGTCATGCGCGATCAGTCTTTGCCGGTCGCCGCACCGACGGGAATGGCCTCGAGTTCGCGCCGATCCCGTTCCAGCGGCAAAGCCTTTGCGGCCAGTTCCAGCGCGCGCGAGGCATGCTGCCGCACCGGCGATTCGAACGGGGCGAAGCCAAGGCCGCCAAGCGTGGCCAGCGATTTGCGCAGGCGAATGCCGACTTCCAGCATGCCGCCCGCATCGCGCGACAAGGGTGCGAACACGTCATCGAAGCAGTCGTCCACGGCAAGCGGCGGCACATGGATGCGCTCGTGGCGCGTCGGCGGGGTGTCACCGTTTTCGGCCTGGCGCGCCCATTGGCACAACAGGCGGGTGACCGTACCGAGCACGTCGATCGCGGTGCCGGGATCGTTGACGGCCGGCGACAGCGCGCGTTGCGCGATTTCGGTGAGCACCACGAAACCGAAGCGTGGATCCTGGCGAAAGTCGCGCCCGTCGCCGATCACGAAGGCATCGGCCAGGCGCTTGCGCAGCTCGTCGTCGACCTTGCGCGAGGCATGGACGACGGCGCGTCCCGGGGCGGCATAGGTTCCGGCGGGCGCGTTGACCCACAGTTCCAGCGACTGCTCTTCGGCGATGGCCTGCAGCAGGCCGGTGTCGATGTATTGCACGTAACCGATGCGGTCGCTTTCCACGGCATGCGTGCCTGCGGGAACAACCTTGCACGGCGTGCCGCCCAACCATGGATCGCGCAGGTGTTGCTGCATCGCTTCGCGCGTGGCGCGTTCGACGCGATTGATGGTTTCGCCCACGCGGCCCAGCCGCGAAAGCTGGTCGATCCAGCGCAGCAGGGTGATCACGATGACCACGATCAGCACGACGGTGGCGGCGAACAGAACCAGGCGACCGCTGTCGCCGTAGATGCCGGCGCTCAGGGCGATCAGTCCGACGATGCTGAACAGGAAGGCGCCGATGAAACTGGCCAGGGCGCCTTGTGCCGCCGAATCCTCGATCAGCAATTTGGACGCGCGCGGCGTGGCGCTGCTGCCGGCAGCGACGTACGACGTGACCATCGTCGATAGCGAGAAGGTGGTGACGGCCAGCATGCTGGACGCCAGGATGCCCAGGATGTTGCCGACGGCGTCGGCGCCGATGCGGGTGGCAAGGCCCTCCGGCAGCCACGGCCGCAGCAGCGCGCCGAGTAGCGCCGAGGCCACGCCGAAGACGCCGTAGAGCGTGGCGCGGAACCACATCCGGCGGGTGAACTGGCTGCCGATAAAAAGCCATTTGGCATGCATCGCGTCGAATCCCTGGCTGGCGAGGAATCAGGCCCGGATGTCGACCGAGGTCGCAAGGCCGGGCTGTCCGGGCATGGTACGACGGCGGCGTGCAACGCCGGATGACGCGGCGTGGGTGATGGCGGGCCGCGCCCGCCGTCACCGGGTGGTTCAGGCCGGGGTCTGCTGGTCCAGCCAGCGTTCGGCATCCAGCGCAGCCATGCAGCCGAAGCCGGCCGAGGTGATCGCCTGGCGGTAGACGTGGTCGGCCACGTCGCCGGCGGCGAACACGCCGGGCACCGAGGTCATCGTGGCCATGCCTTGCTGGCCGCTGTGGATCTTGATGTAGCCATCGTGCATGTCGAGCTGGCCTTCGAAAATACCCGTGTTCGGCGTATGGCCGATCGCCACGAAGAAGCCGGTGGCTTCGATTTCGCGGGTGGCGTCGGAGTTGACGTCCTTCACGCGCACGCCGGTGACGCCGCTGTCGTCGCCCAGCACCTCGTCGATGGTGTGGTTCCAGACCAGCTCGATCTTGCCGGCGGCGGCTTTCTCGAACAGCTTGTCCTGCATGATCTTTTCGGCACGCAGCTTGTCGCGGCGATGCACCAGGTAGACCTTGCGGCAGATGTTGGCCAGGTACAGCGCTTCCTCGACCGCGGTGTTGCCGCCGCCGATCACCACCACGTCCTGCTCGCGGAAGAAGAAGCCGTCGCAAGTGGCGCAGGCCGAGACGCCCTTGCCCTTGAACTTCTCCTCGCTGGCGATGCCCAGGTACTTCGCGGTGGCGCCGGTGGTGATGATCAGCGCGTCGGCGGTGTATTCGCCGGAATCGCCCTTGAGCCGGAACGGGCGCTGTTTCAGGTCCGCCGTGTGGATGTGGTCGAAGATCATCTCGGTGTTGAAGCGCTCGGCATGCTCGGCCATGCGCTGCATCAGCGCGGGACCTTGCAGGCCCTCCACGTCACCCGGCCAGTTGTCCACGTCGGTGGTGGTCATCAGCTGGCCACCCTGCTGCAGACCGGTGACCAGCGTCGGCTTCAGGTTGGCCCGGGCGGCATACACCGCGGCGGTGTAGCCGGCGGGGCCGGAGCCGAGAATCAGCAGGCGGCTGTGTTTGGAGGTGACGCTCATTGGACAGGATCCTCGGGTGTGCATTCAGCATGAACGGCCAATTCCCCGATGCCGTGCAAGCTTGCGCCGGGGCATGCGGGTAAGGCTGGAACCCGCAAGAATGGGGAAGTCCGGCGCCTGATTCAAGGCGCAATGGGTGGATGCTGTCAGGATGTGCCACGGCCATTGCCGCGGGGACCGGTGCCGGTGGCCTTGTTCCTGACCGTTTCCGCCGCGATTCGGGCGGCGGCCGGATATCCGGTGCCTGCCATGGTTCCCGGCCGCGGAGTGCGGGAATCCGTGCCGGCGGCGTCCGGGGAGTGCGTATGGTCTTGCCGGGCATGGTTTAATCGTCCCGTATCCCAGAGGAAAGTCATCACGGTGCCGCGTAGCGCAAACGCAAAGAAAGAAAAGGAAAAGGCCGGCTTGAGCGAAGAGCTCAAGCGCCGTCTTCGCGAGGCCGGCGCGCTGGTGCTGCTGCCGCTGGCGCTGTTCCTGCTGGTCTGCGTGGCCAGCTACGACGCGCGTGACCCGGGGTGGTCGCATGCCGGGTCCGCCGGGCATGTGCACAACCTCTGCGGCACCGTGGGCGCCTACATCGCGGACTTGCTGCGCTACCTGTTCGGGGGCGTGGCGTACTGTTTCCCGCTGCTGCTGCTGTTCCTGGGCGTGCAGGTGCTGCGCCACCATGGCGAGCGCAATGCCCAACCGTGGGAATCCTCGTTGCGGCTGGTCGGCTCGGTGTTCTTCTTCGTTACCGCGCCGGCGTTGTGTACGCTCAATTTCCCCACCAGCAACATGTTGCCCGAGGGCGCCGGTGGCGTCGTCGGCCATGCGGTGAGCTACGGCATGGGCCGTGCCTTCGGCAACGAAGGCGCACCGTTGCTGTTGCTGGCGATATTCCTGATTGCGGTGACGCTGGCCACCGGGTTGTCATGGTTCCGGGTGATGGATTGGACCGGGCAGGGCGTGGTGCGCGCACTGGCCTGGGCCGGTGGCAAGCTGCGCCGGATGCCGGATCAGCTGGCGGCGCGCCAGGCCCGCGCCGAGCGCGAGGTGGTCAAGAAGGTCGACGCGGTGAAGCAGGCCAAGCGCGAGCCGGTGCGTATCGAAACGCCGCCCGCGCCGGTGGCGAAGAGCGAGCGCGCCAGGCTGGAAACGCAGATCCCGCTGTTCAGCGGCGCCTCGCAGCCCGGCGAGCTGCCGCCGCTGTCGCTGCTTGACGAAGCACCGGATCAGGGGCCGGGTTATTCGGAAGAAACGCTGGAAGTGCTGTCGCGCCAGGTCGAGCTGAAGTTGAAGGACTTCCGCATCGAGGCCAAGGTGGTCGGCGTGTACCCCGGCCCGGTGATCACCCGTTTCGAGCTGGAGCCTGCCCCGGGCATTCGCGGCTCGCAGGTGTCCAGCCTGGACAAGGACATTGCGCGTGGCCTGTCGGTGGTCAGCGTGCGCGTGGTCGACGTGATTCCGGGCAAGAACGTGATCGGCCTGGAAATTCCCAATACCCGCAAGCAGATCGTCTACCTGTCCGAGATCCTGCGTTCGGACAAGTACGACCAGATCAAGTCGCCGCTGGCGCTGGCGCTGGGCAAGGACATCGGCGGAAAACCCGTGGTGGTGGACCTGGCCAAGATGCCGCACCTGCTGGTGGCCGGCACCACCGGCTCGGGCAAGTCCGTCGCGGTGAACGCGATGGTGCTGAGTCTGCTGTACAAGGCCAGCTACAAGGATGTGCGGCTGATCATGATCGACCCGAAGATGCTGGAGCTCTCGGTCTACGAGGGCATCCCGCACCTGCTGGCGCCGGTGGTCACCGACATGAAGGAAGCCGCCAACGCATTGCGCTGGTGCGTGGCCGAGATGGAGCGCCGCTACAAGCTGATGGCCGCGGTGGGCGTGCGCAACCTGGGCGGTTTCAACAAGAAGGTGAAAGAGGCCGAGAACGCCGGCCAGCCGCTGCTGGACCCGCTGTTCCGGCCCAATCCCGAAATGCCCAACCTGGCGGCCGAGCCGCTGGAGCCGCTGCCGAACATCGTGGTCATCATCGACGAATTCGCCGACATGATGATGATCGTCGGCAAGAAGGTGGAAGAGCTGATCGCCCGCCTGGCGCAGAAGGCGCGTGCTGCCGGCGTGCACCTGATCCTGGCCACCCAGCGCCCGTCGGTGGATGTGATCACCGGCCTGATCAAGGCCAACATCCCCACCCGCATCGCGTTCCAGGTGTCGTCCAAGATTGACTCGCGCACGATTCTCGATCAATCCGGCGCCGAAGCATTGCTTGGCCACGGCGACATGCTCTACCTGCCGCCGGGCACTGCCACGCCCGAGCGCGTGCATGGTGCTTTCGTCGACGACCACGAGGTGCATGGCGTGGTGAACTGGCTGAAGGCCCAGGGCGAGCCGCAGTACGTCGAAGGCGTGCTGGAAGAAGTGCAGGCCACGTCCGACGGCAAGTTCATCAACGATTCCGGCCTGCCGCAAGACGGCGAGGAGGGCGGCGATGCCGATGCCCAGTTGTACGACAAGGCCGTGGCCGTCGTCACGCAGACGCGCCGCGCCTCGATCTCCGGCGTGCAGCGCCATTTGCGCATCGGCTACAACCGCGCCGCGCGGCTGGTCGAGCAGATGGAGCAGGATGGTGTGGTCAGCGCTCCGCAGCACAATGGCAACCGCGAGGTGCTGGCGCCACCACCACCGAAAAATTGATGAAACACCGATAGACGCCCGTTGTTCCCAGCAATTCCGTAGGAGCCCGCTGGCGGGCGATGCTTTTACAAGTTTTCGGGAAGAGCATCGCCCGCCAGCCGGCTCCTACAGGTCCGTTAAGCGATGACTGGCCACAATTCAACGCCATTGCCGTCAGCAGGGAATCCGATGAAACGCTTCATGCTCGCCGTTACCGCCGCGCTGGTGCTGTCGCTGAGCGCCGGGGCACAGGCCGCTTCCGGTCCCGCTCGTGCGCGACTGGATGCTTTTGCGCACGACCTGCACTCGCTCACCGGCCAGTTCACTCAGACGCTTACCAACGTCGACGGCCAGCCTGGGCAAACCAGTTCCGGCACGCTGGCATTGGAGGCGCCGCGCGAATTCCGCTGGGATACGCTCACGCCGTACAAGCAGACCATCGTGGCCGACGGCAGCCGGGTATGGATGTACGACCCGTCGCTGGAGCAGGTCACCGTGCGCAAGCAGAGTACCGAGGAAGCGCACAGTCCGCTGACCGTGCTCACCGACGTCTCGCAACTGGACAAGAACTTCAAGGTGGTCGAAAAGGGCGAGCACGACGGCCTGGTCTGGCTGCGGCTCACGTCCACCGCGGCCAATCCGCAGTTCGACTATGCGGACCTCGGCTTCGACGCCAACGGTTTGGCCCGCATGACATTCCGCGACCAGCTCGGCTCGACCACCAACATCCGTTTCTCGAACTGGAAGCGCAACGTGGCGATTCCCCCGCAGACATTCAACTTCACGCCGCCCAAGGGCGCCGACGTGATCGGTGACCTGCCGGTGATCAGCACTCAGCCGTTGAAGGACTGACCACCGATGCCCGTGCTGCGCCAGTTGCCGCGCTGGGCATGGTTCGGCGGCGGTGTGCTCGCCTTCATCGCCGGCATGGTCAATGCCGCCGGTTACCTGGGTTTCCGGCACCAGTCGATCAGCAACATGACGGGCAACACCAGCCTGCTCGGCATCTCGCTGGGCACCGGCAACGGCGGCGAAGCATGGCACTGGGCGCTGACGATCGCCTCGTTCGTGCTTGGCGCCGCGCTCAGCGGCTTCATCGTGCAGCAGAGCACGCTGAAACTGGGGCGCCGCTACGGCGTGGCGCTGACGCTGGAATCGCTGCTGCTGTTCGCCGCCGTGCCGCTGCTGGATGCGAACAGTTCGATCGGCCTGTACTTGGCGTCGATCGCGGTCGGCCTGCAGAACGGCATGGTCAGCACCTACAGCGGCATGGTGTTCCGCACCACGCACGTGACCGGCATCTTCACCGACATGGGCATCTACCTGGGGCAGATGCTGCGCCGCCTGCCCGTGGACATGTTGCGCCTGCGCCTGTGCGTGCTGGTGGCGACCACCTTCATGCTCGGCAGCGCGGCGGGTGCGCTGCTGTTCCGCCTGATGCAGGAACGCAGCCTGCTGATTCCCGCCGCCCTGACCGGCGCCTGCGGGCTGGGTTACAGCCTCTATCGCCAGTACCTGGTGAAAACGGTGCGGATTCCCGACTGAGCCGCGCGCGATCGGCGCGTTATCATGCCGCCCATGTCCTTCCCGTCATCGTCTTCCCCCGACCTTTTCGCCGGCAATGAGCCCGAGTCGCTCAAGCCGCTGGCCGAACGCATGCGCCCGCGCGATCTCGACGAGATCGTCGGCCAGCGTCGGTTGGTGGGCGAGGGCAAACCGTTGCGTCGTGCGCTGGAAGCCGGGCGCGTGCATTCGATGGTGCTGTGGGGGCCGCCGGGCTGCGGCAAGACCACCCTGGCCTTGTTGATGGCGCGTTATGCGGACGCGGACTTCTGCGCGATCTCCGCCGTGATGTCCGGCTTGCCCGATGTGCGCAAGGCATTGACGGAAGCGGAAGCGAATTTCGCCCGGGGACGTCGTACCGTCCTGTTCGTCGACGAAGTGCATCGCTTCAACAAGGCGCAGCAGGATGCCTTCCTGCCGCATATCGAAAAAGGCGTGATCCTGTTCGTCGGCGCCACCACCGAGAACCCCTCGTTCGAACTCAATTCGGCGTTGCTCTCGCGCTGCCGCGTGCATGTGCTGGAGGCGCTCTCGTCCGGGGACATCATCGCTGCCCTGCGCAGGGCGCTGGATGACGGCGAGCGGGGCCTTGGCGAACAACAGTTGCAGATCGACGAGGCGTCGCTCGAGTCCATTGCCCAGGCGGCTGACGGTGATGTGCGTCGTGGCCTGACCCTGCTGGAGATTGCAGCGGAACTGGCCGAAGATGGCCGTATCGACGAGGCCACCCTGGAGCAGGTGCTGGCCGATCGCACGCGTCGTTTCGACAAGGGCGGCGAGCAGTTCTACGACCAGATCTCGGCGCTGCACAAGTCGGTGCGCTCGTCCGATCCGGATGCCGCGGTGTACTGGCTGGCACGCATGCTCGATGGCGGCTGCGATCCGGCCTATCTGGCCCGGCGCATGACCCGCATGGCCGTGGAAGACATTGGCCTGGCCGAGCCGCGTGCATGGCGCATGGCACTGGATGCCTGGGATACCTACGAGCGCCTGGGCAGCCCGGAAGGCGAACTGGGTCTGGCTCAGCTCGCAATCTGGCTGGCCGTTGCGCCCAAGAGCAATGCCGCCTACAAGGCCTGGAACCAGGCGCGTGCCGCGGTGCGCGAAAGCGGCACGCTGGAGGTGCCGATGCACCTGCGCAATGCACCGACCAAGCTGATGAAGGGGCTTGGCTACGGCAAGAACTACCAGTACGACCACGATGCCGATGGTGGCGTCGCGCTCGATCAGCAATGCCTGCCCGATGCGCTGGATGGCACGGTGTTCTATGAACCGGTCGAACGCGGGCTGGAGCTGAAATTGCGCGAGAAACTGCAGGCTCTGCGCGCGGCACGCCGGGAAGCCCGGCACAAGTCGTAAGCTTCGTCCGGATGTGCGCCGCATTGCGGGTCACCGGGTGGGCGGCGATAATCAAAGGCTACGCACGTCATTCGGATCACACCCATGCTGGACCCCGCCCTGTTGCGCTCGCGCCTTGCCGAGACCGCCGAACGCCTCAAGCAAACCCGCGGCTTCGACCTCGATGTCTCTGCCGTCGAAACGCTGGAAAGCGAGCGCAAGCGGCTCTCGACCGAGACGCAGGACCTGCAGAACCTGCGCAACACGCGGTCCAAGGCGATCGGCCAGGCCAAGTCCAAGGGTGAGGACGTGGCGCCGCTGATGGCCGAGGTCGCCGGCATCGGCGACAAGCTGAAGGCCAACGAGCAGGCGCTGGCCGAGGTGCAGGCGAAACTGGCTGGCATCGCGCTGGGTATCCCGAATATCCCGCACGAATCGGTGCCGGTCGGCAAGGACGAAAACGACAACGCCGAGATCGCACGCTGGGGCACGCCGAGCACGTTCGACTTCGAGGTGAAAGACCACGTTGAACTCGGTGAGCGTCATGGCTGGCTCGACGGCGATGCCGGTGCCAAGCTGTCCGGCGCACGCTTCACCGTGCTGCGCGGCCAGCTTGCCCGCCTGCATCGTGCGATCGCCCAGTTCATGCTCGATTTGCATACCGGCGAGCACGGCTACCTTGAGTGCAACGTGCCGGTGATCGTCAACGCCGACAGCATGCAGGGTACCGGCCAGTTGCCGAAGTTCGAGGATGACCTGTTCGCCACCGAAGTCGGCGAAACGAAGCGCTACCTGATTCCTACCGCCGAAGTCTCGCTGACCAACCTGGTGCGCGACACCATCCAGGAAGCCGACGCACTGCCGCTGCGTTTCACCGCGCACTCGTTGTGCTTCCGCGCGGAGGCCGGCAGCTACGGCCGCGATACCCGCGGCATGATCCGGCAGCATCAGTTCGAGAAGGTCGAGATGGTGCACATCGCCCGTGCCGACCAGTCACATGCGCAACTGGAAGAGATGGTCGGCCACGCCGAGGCCGTGCTGCAGAAGCTCGGCCTGCCCTATCGCAAGATGCTCCTGTGCAGCGGTGATATGGGATTCACTGCGGTGAAGACCTACGACTTGGAAGTGTGGCTGCCCAGCCAGCAGACCTACCGTGAAATCTCCAGCTGCTCCAACTGCGAGGACTTCCAGGCGCGTCGTCTGCAGGCGCGCGTGCGCAACGCCGACACCGGCAAGCCCGAACTGGTGCATACCCTCAACGGTTCCGGTCTTGCAGTGGGGCGTACGCTGATCGCGGTGATGGAGAACAACCAGAACGCGGATGGCTCGATCACCGTGCCCGACGCGTTGCGGCCCTACATGGGCGGCGTGGAGCGCATCGCGTGAATGCGCCGGCGCCCGTGCAAGGTCGCTGGAGCAAGGTGGAGTTCTACGCCAGCTATTTCCTGATGGCGGTGCTGGCCTCCGTGATCCTCACCCGGCTTGGGTTCGCCGAAGTATGGTCGGTGCCGCGGCTGGACATCGTGCTCGGCGTGATCGCGCTGGCGCTGATGGTGGCCAGCGTATGGATTGCGCGCAGACGTCGCGGCCTGCGCCTGCTGATCGTCGGCTACGCCGCGGCGACCCAATTGCTGCCGATGACCTTCCGGCATCCGGAGATCCTGCTGCCGCTGATCGGGGCATTGATCCCGGTCGCCATCGCGATCTGGGCATTGGTCGCGCTGTCGCGCAAAGACCTGCACGAGCGCCGCACGCCCGGTTCCTGATAGCATTGCGCGCCGCGGAGTCGCAGACGAAGCGTGGTTTTCGCGGGAGGGCAGGAAGCCCGGAATCAAACTGCCGTAGTGGCGTACGCAGTACGCCTGTTCGCGCAGACAAACGCCAGAGATGGCCGAGTGGTTTAAGGCAGCAGTCTTGACGCGAAGGCAGGATGCCGTAGCG
>NZ_FOSR01000026.1 GCF_900114325.1 Rhodanobacter glycinis | reverse complement strand
TATTGCATCGCAAAAACAGGCACAATCGCAGCATGAGCCTAACACGGCGCTCAAGCGGACCTCGCTCCCGCTCGGCCGCTTAGCTCTGCGTTAGGCCTCAATGACCACCGTCATCATTGCCAGTCTCACATTAGCGTTCGCCGTCTACTTCTGCATCGCAGCGTTTATGGCTCACCGATCGTGGAAGGGGTTTTGGCTCAACTTCAGCATTGGCCTGCTTGTGCTATTAGGGCTGGCCGCGTCTCACACCGACCACGACACGCCAGCGGATGGTTTGATAGAGGTGCTCATTGCTGCTCTATTCGCAGCCTTCTTTGTTCTTACTGGCTTGGCTTGCCTTTGTTCTTGGGTGGTTCTCCGGGGGTCTCGCTACTGGCGCAAGGCCTAACATCTCGTTCAAGGCGGACGGCTTCGCCGCCGCTTAACTCCAGCGTTAGGTGCACATGACAAACTACCTTTCGGGCGAGTTCATCCTAGATCGCTATCCGAACGGCGGGCTCGCTGTGTTGCTTCGTACGTTATGGATAACGTTTATTTTGTACTTCATTGCCATAGCCATTAGATCTCGCGTCGCGCCATACGCAACGTGGGAACCCAGCATTACCGTGGCTAGGCAGTTAATTTCAAGCACCATACCTTGGTTCGGTGCTATCTTCGCTGGTGTGTATGCGGCGCTATATGCGCGCTTTGCGTCGCAATGGAGCTACTTGGCGAATTTGTACAATCAAATCATGTGTGCTCAAGTGCAATGTGACGCTTCCGGCACAACAAGTGGCGAAGCAATGGCGCTATGGCAGGCTGGCTTCATTGAAGATGCCGAGGCGCTGCACCTAGCACGCAAACCAATGTTTGCATCCGTTATCGTAAGTATGCTCGGCAAAGATGCGGTACGAAATGCATACAAGCAATATACCCCAGGTGGTAGTGCGCGGCTGGACGCACTAGAAGCCAGTGTAAAAGCTGTAGTCTCCAAAGCTGCCCAACAGTTCGTAGATGCATCCGGTGACGGTGCACCTAACATGTCGTCCAAGCGGACGCGCGAAAAGCCGCGCGCCGCTTAACTCAAGCGTTAGACCTCACCGATTCCAGAAGACCAGGGTGTAGCCATGTTCTTAAGAAATAGGTTCTTCAAGTGGGCCAGTTTCTCACTCATAGGGAACATTGCTCTTTCGGAGCTGCTTCTTTCCTTACCCTTGCTCGCTGCTTTTACTTTGTTGTCATCTCGCGACGGCACTCTAACTCTAGACAGGTTCGGCTACATGGTCTTCGTTTGTGCTTTGGCCGGTATGTTTTTTGCGCTATTTATGTGGTTCATGGTCGCTCGACCACTTATTAAGCTTAAGCGTCAGCGCTGAGCATCATCAACACGAGTTTCGTCTAACAAACCGTTCAAGGCGGCTTCGCCGCCGCTTAACTCCAGCGTTAGGGGCTGCGCGTGAAGGTTGTCGACGAGTTGTTGCAAACTGCCGTCGCGGATGTCGAGCTACTTCGCAAACTCGACAGCCAAGGCGATCAGTTCGGTATCTTCCGTGACGTCGAGTTTCTCTTGCGAGCACCAACAGCGGACAAGGCAAGTACGGTCGCGTCCTTCATCAACGAGCACCAATACGGTGTAGCAACTCCGCAAGACCTTGAGGTCTCACCAAGTGTTCTGGTCGTCGTTCACATGCCCATCGAGCAACACATATTGCAGTCGGTATCCGGCTTCATGGTTTGCGTCAGTCAGTTGTTTGGCTTGGAGTACGACGGGTGGGGTTGTGTCGTTCAATCGGCGCACCCCTAACATCTCGGTCAAGCGGACCGCCGTCCCGCTGCGCGGGCCGTCGGCCGCTTACCTCGGGCGTTATGCCCCATGATCGACATTTCAGCCTCAACCAAACAGTTACTAAATCAGGTTCTTGGCTGGCTTGAACGTGAGCAGCAAGAATGTGGCGAGGGTTTCTTCTGCAAAAGCAAAATGCTCGTTCAGGCGCACGAGGCTGGCGAGCTCTACTGCGGTTTAGCAGGCGGTAGCGCCGTCGGGTTTGTCATGCACAGCATCGTATCAGCTCGCGCATCCATCGACATCCTGGAGGTTCACCCCGAGCGTCGGCGGCAGCGCATAGGCACGCAGCTCGCGCTAAATGCAATCGAGCGCTTGCGTTCTGCTGGCGCGGAAACCGTCGGTGTTCAGTGTAGTCCAAGGTCGTCGGAGCCATTCTGGCGGTCACTGGGCTTTCTTCCACCAGCCGTGTCACATGCGCGTGCTCATGAGCCGGTTCGCCTTGTTCTCGGCAATGTGGCATAACAGTTCGGTCAACTCGGACACTCGGCCCGATGGGCCTCGTGCCGGTTACCTCAAGCGTTATGAGTAAAGAACAGGGGTGTCGCGAGAATGTACTTTTTGTACGCCGATGAAAGTGGTGACGTCGGAACGTCCGGAAGTCCGGGGCGGTATTTTTGCTTAAGCGGCCTTGTGGTACATGAGATGCGCTGGCACGACACACTCGAGGCGCTTATTGATCTCCGCCGGCAATTACGAGCGACATACGGCTTAAAGTTGAGGGAAGAGGTACATGCCGCAGAATTTATTCATAAACCCGGCGATCTTGCTCGTATTCCAAAGTCGCTGCGCTTGAGGGTGTTGCGTGATGTCATCGATTTCCAAGCCAAGCTACCCGATATAAGTATCATCAATGTCATAGTCGACAAAGCGAATCATGTGGGTGCGGACATCTTTGACATGGCATGGTCAACGCTGATCCAGCGATTTCATAACACCTTATCTCACAAAAACTTCCCCGGTCCACAAAACCCGGATGACAGAGGTATTCTGGTAGTCGACCGCACCGATGAGCTGAAGCTGCGCGCGCTTAGCAGGCGTATGAGGCGTTATAACCCGGTTCCGAAAGCGTATGGCGGGGGTTCGATCGCAGTACCAATCACGACAATCGTCGAGGATGCCGTGCACCGAGATTCACGGCACTCGTACTTCATTCAAACCGCAGACGTGAATGCGTACTTCCTGAACCAATACTACAAGCCGTGCGGCTACGTAAAACGCAAGGGCGGCAAGAACTACTTTTTGCGGCTGCAGCCGGTACTGTGTACGGTTGCAAGCCGGTCGAGCCGATATGGCATCGTGGAGAGGTAAGCAAAAGAAGGGGCCCGTTGCCGGGCCCGGTGGATCCTACTGTGGGTTCGAGACCCAGGTCAGATCGCACCGACACTATACAACCGCCGGTTGTAGTATGTCAAATTGTAAGTCTTTGAGTATGCAGGATTTTACTCATAACAATTCGCTGCAGCCGACCGCCATCCCGCTACGCGGTCTGTCGGCGACTGAGCTCAAGCGTTATGCCTCAATGACTCAACATAGTCGCCCAATCTGGTTCGCCACACTGGTTACGCCATGGGCTGTGCCTATCGGGCTAGTTCTCACGACGTTGCTATTTGGCCTGTTCACCAAAGGCCTCGATGCCATTAGGGTTCCAGAGGAGTCCTATTTTGTCTTCGTTTACATTTTGCCGGCGACCTATACGGCGATGCTTGCCCTCGGACTTCCATACATACTATGGCTACGGGCGCACGGCGTATTGACCTTCCTGCTTGTCTGCGCAGGGGCAATGGTTTCCGCCACAATTGTGTCGCCAATTTATGTCTGGGTTCGTCTTGACTCTACGCAGCTTCAGATTGGCGACTTTCTTATACCTGCATTTTTTGGCTTGCTATCCGGCATCGTTTTCTGCTTTGCGGCCGGCATAACATTTCGTCCAAGCGGACGCGCGAAAAAGCCGCGCGCCACTTAACTCAAGCGTTAGGCATCAGACCATGGCCCACCTGCAACGCGCAGTCGCCTCTCTCCGCATCGCAGGCGATGATCTCGACCCTGATCAAATTTCAAAGTTGCTAGGCGCAGCTCCCACCCATGCCCAGGCAAAAGGCCAGGAGCTTCCACTTAAGTCTGGCCGCATCCGCATCGCCCAATTTGGCCAGTGGCGCCTTCATGCTACCGATACCGAACCGGAAGACCTTGATGGTCAAGTTGCAGAGCTCCTTGGCAAGCTCACCAACGACTCAGTTGTCTGGCTTGATTTGGCCAGCCGCTTCGAAATTGACTTGTTCTGTGGCTGGTTCATGGGTGGCACCAACGAGGGGGTTACGATTTCAGCAGCCACGCTCAAGGCTCTCGGAGAGCGTGGAATTGAACTTGCGCTGGACATCTATGGCCCGGACACTGATGCCTAACATCTCGTTCAAGGCGGACGCGCTGACGCGCGCCGCTTAACTCCAACGTTAGACCCCAAGGACAGGAATGGGCATTTCGACGCAGCTTCGCCAAACACTGGTCGGCACCACCGTAGTTGGTGCGTTCTTTGGCGCTCTCTGCGCTCTCGGGAGCTTCGCGTTTTACTCCGAGTACGGTCCCCGCATTGCGGGTGCGCCGCACGACACGTGGGCAAACGTGTTCCACGCCATCGGTACTTTCTTCTGGGTTACAGTCGGCATCATCGGCGCGTTCGGTCTTCTGCCATCAGCCGTTTCGTTCGCTCTGTCCAGGCTCTCCCGCGAGGCGTCTAACTCATCGTCCAAGCGGACGCGCGATAAGCCGCGCGCCGCTTAACTCCAGCGTTAGGCCTGTCACGACCCTTTAGGAATTCATGTGAGCAATAGTTTCGACGCCGTCCAGCACTGTGACTCGCTTGAGCAAGTCCGAAACCATATCGATCACATTGACCGGCATATCGTAGCGCTCTTGGCTGAGCGCGGTGCGTACGTTAAGCAGGCTGCGGCGTTCAAGAAGACCACCTCTGACGTTCATGCCCCTCAACGTGTCGAACAAGTTATTGGCAAGGTAATTGGTCTAGCCAACGAACTGGGCGCTAGCCCGACTGTAACCGAAGAAGTGTATAGGGCCATGATTGCGGGTTTTATAAACGCGGAACTGGCTGAGCATGCCGCTCTGCAAAGCACGGCACACCAGGCCTAACCACTCGTCCAAGCGGACGCGCGAAAAGCCGCGCGTCGCTTAACTCCAGCGTTAGCCATTGGCGTAGCGATGAGGCACAGCAATGAGTGAGTCGAACGTTGTCAAGGGGGCCTTACTCTCGGCGCTTCTTGTCCTGCTACTTCTGCCTCTATCATCGGCAGCGGCGAACGGCAAGTTCTGCAATGACGGAGCACTCTGTCAGCTCGTCGGCAAGATAATTCAAGAACGACCAAGCCCAAGCGAAGCCGTATCACTAGCCACAAAGTTAGCCAATGGCCAACACCTTGAAGTACACCAATATGGCTCTCAACTCTCGGTATCGGACGTCACCGGCCTGCCTATAGCACCATCGGTTCTTGTGTACCATATTTGGTTTACTTATGCACACAAACGCCTTGTCGCGGTGCAATTCGACGTGCAGCACGGCTGTCATCTGAAGTGGTCAACAGTTCGCCAAGTGTTCGGCCCGTTTACGTGGGCGCAATCGCCGGTAGACTCATACGCAATCAATCATCAGAGACACATGCCATGGGGTAAGTACGTCGTCGGTACTATCCCATCCATGCCATCCGCCTCAACAAGTCGGTTAACGGATCCGTGCGTGAGCTTCCTTACAATCGAATTTTCAAACCATAAAGTATCGGTACATGGCTAACAATTCGGTCAACCGGACGCAAACCTGCTACGCGGGCTCGCGCCGGTTACCTTGGGCGTTAGGTTCTTTTATGAAGCGAATCGAGTTACCGAAGGTTATGGCCGTTCGTCTGTACCTCAATGGGGCAGAGCCAAAAAGTAAGGCGCCAGTCGATAGCCATACGGACGCGGTTGCCGCCATCGAGAAGAACGCGGCAGAGATCATCACGGCAGCCGTACTTATAGAAGATCGAATGGTAGAGGCTACAGCGAAGTTGTTGTTCGGCTCTCAACCGCTGCACAAAGAGCGTACTCTTTTTGTAAACGAAATCATGTCTACTTCAGACATGTCATATAAGGCGAAACGACATGCCTTCACAAGTGTTATGGAAGTTATGGGAACCCTGGGAAGCGAAGATCTAAAGGCTCTAAAGCGAAAACTAAATAACATAATGCATTGGCGTAACGCGTTTGCTCATGGCAACCTAATGCACGAGCATAACGCTGGGTATGTAATTACATATTACAGTGGTGGTCACAAAGAACTCGTACTGGATGACGAGCTCTTTGAGCACATCGAGCAAACAATCAGAGATTGCTTATATGCTTGCAATGGGGTTATTGAGGGTTTGCGCGAAAGAACCTAACATCTCGGTCAAGTGGACCGCCGTCCCGCTGCGCGGGCCGTCGGCCGCTTACCTCGGGCGTTAGGCACAATAAGATTGGGCGTTATGAGCAACGACGGTAAAAGTCGTAGCAATAGGCATCTCCACACTTGGGTGCGCGTTGCTGCCTTGTTGGCATTAGTCGCTTTGATCGTTGTTGAGCGCTACTACAAGTCTCATCCGCAGCTGTTGGAGCATCAGTTAGGCAACTCAGGCTTTGCTTTGCTCATGCTTGGTATGGGCTGCTTTTTGGTGTGGCAAGCAGTCATGGGGGTTCGTAACGGTGCTATCACGGGGACCTATACTCCCTCGCAATGGAAACGCTCAGAAAATGCTCCTATGTTTTGGTTCTTGGTTGTAACTGATGGGGCATTCGGCGTACTTGTGCTTGTGGGTGGGTTTGGCCTTATGTTTGGTTTGTTGCAGTAGTGCCTAACAACTCAATCCAGCGGACGCAAACCCGCTACGCGGGTCTGCGCCGCTGATCTCGGGCGTTAGGCCGCATGGAAAATCTATTCGCGCTCGCATACACCACTGGCCTCATTGCATTCTGGTCGGGTGTCGTCGTGACACTTTGGCGCTTCGTGCAGATGGCTTCCCGGCTCTCAGCTGCGACTGCAGTCCGGTTCGCGGCTGCGTCTTTGGCACTCGCGGTCGGGGGTTACATTCCGGCTGCACTCATCGGCGCTTGGGGCTTTTGCTCGGCGTCAGCCGGCGGCCTCTGTGCACTGGGTGGGTATGTCGGCACCGGGCTGGTCGCTGCCGGTGGCGTGCTGCTTTACCGTTTCTTTCGGGCGCGCCGGGAACTCGCTGCGGCCTAACAATTCGTTCAAGGCGGACGGCTGCGCCGCCGCTTAACTCCAGCGTTAGGCTCACAAAAGCATGGACACCGCGCACACAATATACGCACTGGTTCTTGCGACAGCCGCTCTAGCAGGTGCTTTTTTTGTGCTCCGT
>NZ_FOSR01000028.1 GCF_900114325.1 Rhodanobacter glycinis | reverse complement strand
GCATGCAACGCCTGACAACACCATCGCCGGCAGTCGCCTGAAAGCCCAAGGCAAAAGCGTCATGCGCCTGGGGTTGACGGGAAGTCTCTTACGGAATGGTTAGGTTGCACTGGTGCGAAACCCCCTAACCACCCAGCCGGCTGCGAGGCCAAGCACCCAGCCTACGGCCACCGGCAGAGCGGCTACAAGCACCATGTGTACTACATGCGGAGAAAGCTTGGCCAACTTGCCCACCGGAGCCCACGACCAAAAGAAGCTCTGGCACTCAGGTTTCCAGACCGTACTAGAGTCGAACTGGCAGAAGGGGTTCGCGGAGAAATACTGGAGAAAAACCACCGCAACGACCAACCCCAGCCAGACGCCAGTAGCAACTACACCAAGGCGAAAAAAACCACGACGCATCAGATTCCCCTGCAGCCTAACGCCTGAGCTCAGCCGCCGGCAGCCCGCGTAGCGGGATGACGGTCGGCTGCAGCGATTTGTTGGGCGGCAACACTACCAATCTACGCACTCATCAGAGCCACCGGCCGCGGCTGGAAAGCCCTTGTAATGAGGCAAATTGTCTGCCACCGGCAGAACTGCATGCTGGCACTGGACATGAGCCTGTGGATGGAATTCACCTTCTGGGAACAAGAAGGCGTTGACACTTCTGAGACCTGCGGCTTCGATTTCGGAGAACAAATGCGTGCCGCAGGTTATGCAACGAAACCTCTTGGTTGTTTTTACCACGATAGGAGTCGGCTCTCCGCTGACAACCTCAACCGCTTCCTTGGGATAAATCACTGAAGCAACATATGCTCCTCCATGTGCCGCACGGCAATCATCGCAGTGACAGTAAAGCTGCACCACGGGCTCGCCAGTAACGCGAAGAGCTACTTCGCCGCACCGACATTGCAAATCAAGGTTCTTCAACTTTTGTTACCTCTTGTGATTACTCTGACGCCCAACGCTGGAGTTAAGCGGCGGCGAAGCCGTCCGCCTTGAACGAAATGTTAGGTTGCTGTTGCGGAAACAAACCCCGTCACCAAGAACAATAAAAACGAAAGTGTTTGTAAGAAGGTGAAAACTCCCTGAGCGTTTAGATTCTTGATGCGTGGAATCTGGCCAATCTGAGGGTCACCAGCATACCTTTTGAGGTTGCGTGCGACCGCCCAACAGGCCCACCAGGGAAGTGGTCGCTGGAACTCACTCAGAACCCTCTCCATTCGGATGCCGGTCTCGACAGCGACCCCGAGTTGTTGGGCGCGCTCTTGGACCTGTGCCTCGGTCTCTTCATGCGCTTTGAGGTGCTGAAACACGGATTCTTTGACCACGTTTCCCGTGGCAAAGCCTATACGACCGAGGAGCGCGAACAGTTTGGAAAGAACACCGAACAAGCAAGAAGCGCATAGGAGCAAGCCACAAACCCGGAAGCCGGTACTGCCAATTATTGGTACCAACTTACTTGCGTTGCCTAGCAGGAACGACGCTACGGCAGCGGCTCCTACCAGCAACCAAGTCGCAAAAGATTCGATGGGCTCGACAGCGTTTGACGAAGCTTCAAACATGGAAGACACGATGGCGTTCTCGGCGTTTTCCCGAGCCAACCTATTCCATTCTTTTAAAGCTTCAATTTGGTCGACATTTGTCATGGCAATCTAACGCTTGAGTTAAGCGGCGCGCGGCTTTTTCGCGCGTCCGCTTGGACGAAATGTTATGCCGGCGGCGAGGCAGAAAACGATGCCTGATAGCAGGCCGAACAAGGCATAAATAAGGATGTCTCCGGCGTGAAGCGAAGTAGAGTGGAAAAGGATCTCGACATAAGCTGGTGACACAACGATGGCTGCAATCATTGCCCCTATGCAGACAGGCAGAAAGGTTAGTACACCGTGCGCCCGTAGCCACAGTACGTATGGAAGTCCGATGACAAGCATCGCCGTGTAGGTTGCCGGCAGGGTGTAACCGAAGACGAGATATAGATCGTCCCGCCCAGTGAGGGCGCCGGTGCCTTTGGTAAAGAGGCCGAATAGCAACGCCAAAAGATTTAGCCCTATAGGTACGGCCCATGGCGTGACCAGCGCGGCAAACCAGATCGAGCGGTGATGTTGGGTCATTGAGGCATAACGCTGGAGTTAAGCGGCGGCGCAGCCGTCCGCCTTGAACGAATTGTTAGGCCGCAGCGAGTTCCCGGCGCGCCCGAAAGAAACGGTAAAGCA
>NZ_FOSR01000029.1 GCF_900114325.1 Rhodanobacter glycinis | reverse complement strand
ATGTAGCGCGCGGTGTCGTAGGCTTCCTTCGACTCGATCGTGTAGTCGGCCACATAGTTGGCGATGTCCACCATCGGCTGGTCGGGATCGGGGCGGGCGGCGGAACGGATGTCGGGTGCACTCATGGCATGAGTCTCGCTGCGAGGGGGAAACGCCCATTCTATCCGGGCGATCCCGCTTTCAGCAGTGCTCATGCTTGACCGCCCCGCCCTTGCCGTCGACAATCGGCACACTTCATCCCAGAAGGGAGTAGTTCCGGAAGCCCGTTGTACAACGCTTCCGTGCGGCGATCGTCATCACGAGCGACACCTCGCTCCGGGCGCCGCGGCGACACCCGTCGCGAACGAGACTTTTGCGGTGCTGGCGGATCGCGCGCGTCCGTCGTCACTGCATTGACTCGTCGCGCACGGAACCGCCCATGCTTCCCACCGATTTCCTGTCCGGCCTGCTCACCATCGTCCTGCTCGATCTGGTGCTGGCAGGCGACAACGCCATCGTCATCGCGCTGGCGGCGCGCAACCTGCCGAAATCACTGCAGACGAAGGCCGTGTTCTGGGGCACGTTCGGCGCCGTGGCAGTGCGCGTCGCACTCACCGCCGTGGTGGTCTACCTGCTGAAGCTTCCCGGCCTGATGCTGGCGGGCGGCATCGTGCTGCTGCCGATCGCGTGGAAACTGCTGAAACATGACGACGACGCACCCGAAGTAACCGCGGCCAGCAGCTTCTGGGCGGCACTGCGCACCATCATCGTGGCCGACGCGCTGATGGGGCTGGACAACGTGCTGGCCATTGCCGGTGCCTCGAAAGGCCACCTCGGCCTGGTGGTGCTGGGACTGCTGATCAGCGTGCCGCTGGTGGTCTGGGGTTCCACCTTGATTCTGAAGCTGATCAACCGCTTTCCCGCCATCGTGTATATCGGCGCCGCCGCGATCGCGCTTACCTCGGCCCGCATGATCGCCCACGATCACCTGGTCGCCGGCTGGTTCGATGCACACACGTGGGTAGGGTATGTGCTGGATGCGGGATTGATCGCCGTCATCTGTGGCGGTGGCTGGCTGGTCAATCGGCAAGCGCGACGCCGCGAATGAAGCGATGGGTGATTCCAGGCAAAGTCGATGCGCCGCGGCCACGGGGGACAAATCCACAACCATCCGGCGCACCAGGCTGCGTCGCGCATGGCCGGAAACGCCCCTCCGAGTGGAAGCTGCCGCCGCGGCGCTAGACTGACAGCATGCCGATCTGCCCGAACAAGGTCGCAACGGCGCTACGGGCCAAATGTCTTATCGCCTCTCGTCCCCCAAGGAGTCCCACATGCTGAAGCTCTACTACCTGCCCGGCGCCTGCTCGCTGACCGACCACATCGTGCTCGAATGGACCGGCCAACCCTATGAAGCACATCCGGTGGCACGCGATGAGTTGCGTTCGCCGGCCTTCCTTGCCATCAGCCCCAATGGCCAGGTGCCGGTGCTGGAAGAAGACGGTTGGACGCTGACCGAGAACGTGGCCATCCTCAACTACCTGGCCGACCGCTTTCCCGATGCAAAGCTCGGCGGCGACGGCACTGCGCGCGGTCGCGCCGAGGTGAACCGCTGGCTCGCTTTCGTGAACTCCGATATCCATCCGGCGTTCAAGCCGATCTTCGGGCCGAAAAGCTTCATTGGTGACGAAGCGCAACACGCCGACCTGCAACAGCACGCCCGCACAAAACTGCGCGCGCTGTTCGAGCGGGCCAACAACCAACTGGCCGGACGCGACTGGCTCACCGGCAGCCGCTCGATCGCCGATCCGTACCTGTTCGTGGTGCTGCGCTGGGCCAAGGCGAAGGGCGTGGACCTGCACGGCCTGGATCATCTTGCAGCCTTCAGCCAGCGCATGCATGAAGACGCCGGCGTACAGGCTGCCATGCGCGCGGAAGGCATCTGACGCCCGTCGTCCCTGGCATGAAACGCAAAAAGGGCGCCCGACGGCGCCCTCTTTGCGTACAGATTGCCGACCAGACTCAGCGCTTGTCGATTGGCACGTAGACCTGGTCTTCCGGACCGGTGTAGTTCGCGCTGGGGCGGATGATCTTGCCGTCCTGGCGCTGCTCGATCACGTGCGCGCTCCAGCCTGACGTACGCGCGATCACGAACAGCGGCGTGAACAT